>CAWFCJ010000051.1:0-30291 GCA_963814265.1 Sedimentisphaerales bacterium
ACGCAAAGAATCGCCAGGTAAAGTCCGATTACAAGCTCTCCCGGCTTGCCTTTGGCTTGCATCAGAGATTGCAGCTTCCGGCTCTGTTCGATCTTGCGCTGGATATGACTCGAATTCAGCAGGTGCAGCCGTTGGGCGGCAGTGGGACGATTGTTGCGCTCCGATTCCAGGCCGGTGTCTCGCGGCGGACGCCCGAACAATTCAAGGAAGGAGCTGGTGATGCTGCCGTCCGCCAGCGCAATCGAGCGCTGTTCTTCCGGAATGAAGGTAAACGGCTCCGGAATGGCGCTGGAATACTTCTCCGTCGTGCCGGTAATCTGGTTCAGGGCGTCAATCAGCACCTCCGCCTCCAGCCGGCGCAACGGATAGTGCGAGAAATTGGCCTCGCCCTCCGGTTTGTCGGTCCTGGGAATGGAGGAAAGCTGGTAGGTCTGCGAGTTCAGAATCAGCCGGTAGAGGTGCTTCAGGTCGTAGTGGGCCGCGATCAACTCCTGCTCCAGGAAGGCCAGCAGTTCGGGATTGCTCGGCGGATTGTCTGGGCGGATGTCGTCCGGCTCATGAATAATGCCGCGCCCCAGCAGCCAGGACCAGATGCGGTTGGCGATGTTGCGTGTGAACCAGGGATTCTTCGGAGTAATCAGCCAGTCGGCAAAAACCTCGCGCGGGTCCTGGTCCGGGGACAGCCGGGCCGTGGTTCCCGATCCGGGAAACGCCGGTAGCTGCACGTCCCTGCGGCTCGTCGACCGGTCGGCAGTCGCTCGTGGCAAGCTTTGTTCGGGATCGAAGAAAACGATCTCCTCCTTCCATTCCGCGGTTGTTTGTAGCCGACCTGCGAGAAGAAGGCCGCCATGCCTGACAACCGGTCTTTCGGCCAGTTCTCCGCCCGCACCCCCATGAACGTCAGCGCCACGGCTTGCGCGATGGCCTGCGGTTCCTTGCTCTGGATGGCGCGGTAGAAGTTGACCTGGGGCACACGGAAATTGCTGCCGCTGGCCGTGAGCATCTCCCGGACGAACCGGTCATACGGCAGGTTCTCCTTGATGCAGTCCCGAATCCAGCGGTGATACGCCTGCACCGCATTGGGCCACAAATTGATGGGGAACTCCGCCTTGACCCGCAGCAGGTCGCTCCACTTCATCGCCCAGTAATCCGCAAACTCCTCGCGCTCCAGCAGACGATCAATCAGGGTGCTGCGTTTGTTCGGGTCCTGGTCCAACATGAACGTTCTCGCCTCCTGCGCGGTGGGCAGCGTGCCAATCACGTCCAGATAGGCGCGGCGGACAAACACGGCATCCGAGCAGATATTGGCGGGCTGAATGCCCAACTGCTCCAGCCTGCCGAAAACCAGTTTGTCGATTTGGCTGCCGGGGCGTCAGAACAGCGCGGCTTTCAAAGAGGCTTGGGCACTGTACTTGTCGCCGCATTTCCGCCCAGAGCCGCCAAGAAAACAACCGCCGAAATCAATGATATCTTCATTGTTTTTGCCCACTCCGAAGCGGATTAACCGCAGAGCGTGCGGAGACCGCAGAGGAAAAATCAAAACTGAAAATCTCAGCGTCCTCTGCGCTCTCGGCGGCAAAGATTTCAGATGTATATGCGCCGGACGCACGAGCGTAACGAACTTCACGCCATTAAGTATATCGTTTTAACGCTTGGGAACGCAATAAAATCTTGCCTGTCTGGTACGGCTGCCGAGACATCCCTGCGAAAGCAGGGGGACGCGAGATGACTTGACCGGGATATGATCACATCGTTAGCATGCTGGCGCGGAGAAATGTCGCGGTTTACTTATGTTGGCCTGTTCTGCTGTTGCTTCGTGTTCGCGAGGAGCGGGTCCACCGTAATATCTTGCGCCGGAGGGTCCATACAGCGTGCCTATCATGTTGCCCAGCGAGCTGCCTCTATTGTAGCCATAGCCGCCGGAGCTATACGGGTATCCGGAGTAGTTGCCATAGCCTCCGCCGCCGCCATAAGGCCCGGCTCCGGAAGTTCCCCCGTAGGAGCCCGCTCCACCATATCCGAATCCCTGCATGCCGGAGCCATAGCCTCCGTAGCCCATGTTTCCATAAGACCCGCCATAAGAGCCCATAGGCCCCATCATGTTGCGCCAGGAATAATTGGCAGGCTCAGCAACCAAATCAGTGATATCGTAGACTCGCGTTTGCACTTTTTTGGGCAGAGACTCTGTTGTGGCGATGATGATTAGTCCCTTGTCAACGACGTAGCCTAATTTTGCGCTACTGCCGGCGGAAACCGACAACAGCAAAAGCTCCAGATGCTTGCCCAGCGGTATGCCGGAGACGCCGTCCATTCCGATGGGCGTGGTTTTGTCGATGTCTGCTTTTTCTGATAGGTTGCGCCAGAGCACCACTATATTCAATGGAGGGTTGGTCGAATATCGCAGGATATCAATTGCCTCGCCGAAGGGCATATTCTGTGAAAACCTCGAAGGATCCGTAGTAATCCTGCCGGTTGGTGGGCGATTTTCTGGTTTTGGGCTTTGAGTTTTTAGTTTTGGGTCTTCGGCGGTGCCTGCCTGCGCATAGTTGCGCCAAAACCAACAAACCGATGACTGACGTTAGGACTAATCCCGCGATGTTTTTCGTGAATCTTTTTTGGCTCACTTTCTTTTCCCTTTTTTGCTTGCTCTATAAGTAATGATACACAGACATGTCTATTTGTTACAAACAATTTCTTTTTCTATAAGCAAATTTCGCTTCTTTACCGCAGAGTTCGCGTAGTCCGCTCAGATTTTCAATTTAGATTTTTCCTTTGCCCCACTTGATCGGGACTCGCTGAGGTAAGTTCTGCCTTGCCCGCCGGAGGTATGGTAGACGGCGTTGCTGTCAGCCAGGACCATGGATCGTGCTGCAATGGCTACTCATCGACTGTGAGCACTGATGCTAATGCGCTTGTTTGCGTTTTTTTAGCAATGCCTCAATCTTCTGGTCGTACGCCGGACCTGTTCCGGGTCCATATCCGTCGTCGAAATACCAGAGTCCTTCAACAAGTTCCTTGTTACCGTACCGATAATTAGGGAAGGGCTTCTGGAAATTCTCAGGATACGCATTCACCCCAAAATTAGCCATGCCTCTGTGCATTACGATTACCATGTATCCAAATAGGTCGTTTATACACACGTAAGACGGCTCGAGATCTATAATTGCCCGAGGGAACCGTGATACCTCTGGAGAGCGCCGAGGAGGACGGACCCAATATCTCCTCCCAGGCTCAAGCTCGCCCCGCTTCATGACTTCCCTACAGGCCTCCAAGAGGACCTTATGGTCGGTCTCAGACAACAGGCGAACGCGCATTCGGTTGGCCTGGTACCCCATAGTAATAATTCCTACCGGAAGCCACGGGTTGCATGTTACAGGCAATATCAAGCTAACAGCGCAGATGATTGCCACCGCCGCAACGATTTTGACAACCATTTTCTTCCGCTTGTTCATCGGGATGTCCTTCGGTGCATATCACACAATGCCCCACCGCGTTCTCCCAACGTAGGTGTTTGACCGACATCGAGTGATCGTGCACCACTTTATTCTACCAGCTTCTGAAAAATCAGGCAACTTCTACTCTGCGGTGAGTTCTGCCTTGTCCGGATTACACCTGTGGCGGTTTGCTCGTCACTCATCGCAAATCCATCAAAAAATCTTGTGGTGAGCCTGTCGAATCCAGTTGCACTGGCGGCAATTTCAGTTACGATAATTCGCAAGCCCGGATAATTAGCCCCGCAATTTATTGCGGGGTCCGTCGCCCCATTCGGCAGGCTCAGGGCAGGCGTACCGGCGACGGCTGAACAGCGGCGTTATTCGTAAAATATTGGAATAGGAGGAATTGTTATGGAAATTCGGAATTCTGAGCGGTTGCGTGTACTCGGGCGTATTGTTACTACCATTCTTGCTTTAGCAAATCTGTGTTTAGCGCCGGCGCTGGTGCCGAAACTGCGGGTCTGAAATTCTCCAGGCGATGTTTAATGGTCAGCCCGAACGAGGGTTGTGCCGTCGCTGACGTCAATCGAGACGGCAAGCCCGATATCGTCGCGGGGACACACTGGTTTGCGGCGCCGGATTTTATCCCTCGCCCGGTTCGTGACATCCCGCAGGTGTCGCTCGGATTCGGCAGCCTGGACTTCTACGCCAACAACGGCGATCATATTTACGATGTCGACGGCGACGGTTGGCTGGATGTGATATCGGGCGGCTGGACAGAGGCAGAGCTTTACTGGTACAAAAACCCCGGCAAGGATGCCCTTGAAAAGGGCTGGAAGTGGGAGCCGCACCTCTTAGTCAAGGCGCGGGCAGAAAACGAGGCCTTTAGCCTGCACGACATAGATGGTGACGGCGTGCCGGAAATCGTGGTCTTCTGCTGGGTAGGAAATGCACCACTGGTGGCGTGGAAGTTCGGCAAAACCGCAACCGGCGAGCCAACGGTGAGCCGGATCGTCTTAGGAGAAAGCGGTTGCGGGCATGGCTATGCCTTCGGTGACATCGACGGCGATGGGCGAGAAGACATCCTTTGTGGAGCAGGCTGGTATGAGAAACCAGCGGGTGACCCGTTCGCCAAGCCGTGGAAATTGCATCCTGAGATAGTCTTGCCGGGTGCCAGCTCTCCATTTTTGGTTGTCGACGTCAACGGTGACGGCCGCAACGACCTGATATGGGGCAAGGGTCACGATTACGGCGTGTACTGGTGGGAGCAGGGCCAGCCGGAACCCGATGGAAAAACGACCTGGAAAGAGCATCTTGTTGACAAGTCATGGTCGCAGGCTCACAGTATGGCCTGGGCAGACCTGGACGGAGACGGCAAGGGCGAGCTAATTACCGGCAAGCGAGTCCGCGGCCACGCTGAGCGTGACCCCGGTGCGATGGAGCCGGCGTGCCTGTTTTATTACACCTGGGATAGCGCCGCCAATAAGTTCATCCGCCATACAATCAGTCCGCCCGGTGGCGGGGTCGGCACGGGCATGCAAATATGCGTCCAGGACTTTAATGGTGATGGGCGGCCGGACATCGCTGTTTCGGGCAAAACCGGCACCTGGTTGCTCATTAACGAAGGGAGTAGGTGATGCCTAAATCGCGAAAGAAAAATAATCCTACCGGAGGCAGCAAATCTTTATCGACCAGGGCCATACATGCCGGCGAGTCGAGGACAAAATACGCCGATTCATTGACGACCCCTATTGTTCAAACCTCGACATTCACGTTCAAAAACAGTAAGGCAATCGAGGATTACACCAAGAAGGGCAAAGAGCACTTCGAATATGGCAGGTACGGCAATCCGACCGCGAAAATTGCCGAGGCCCGTCTTGCCAACCTCGAAGGCGCGGAAGACTGTGTGGTTTTCTCGTCCGGCATGAGCGCGATAACCACGACTATTCTTTCTCTGGTACAGTCCGGCGACCACATTGTCATCACCGACGATAGCTACAAAAAGACGCTGGAGTTTTGCAAGTCCTACCTCAAGCAGTTCGGCATCGAGTGTACCATCGTTCCGTTCGGCGATTATGGGGTTCTGGAGAAGGCTATCAAAAAGAACACGCGTTTCATATTTTCTGAATCGCCGACAAATCCTTACCTGAATATATTTGACCTGGTCAGAATCAAAAAGATTGCCGAAAAACATAATGTTCTGACGCTTATAGACAGCACATTCAGCACGCCCTTCAACCAGCGGCCAATAGAATTCGGGATGGACGTTGTTCTGCACAGCTTGACAAAGTACCTGGCGGGGCACAATGACATCTTAGCCGGCGCGGTGCTCGGCAAAGAAGAGCTGGTCGAAAAGGTGCGAAACCTGCATAAGTCGATGGGTGGATGCATTGATCCTCACTGCTGTTATCTTTTGCTGCGGGGACTTAAGACATTTCCCCTGCGTGTGGAGAGGGAAAACGAATCCGCGTTGAAGATTGCCCGCTTTCTGGAGAGTCATCCACGGGTGCAAAAGGTTTATTATCCCTTTCTTGAGAATCACCGCCATTATGAAATAGCCAGGCAGCAGATGACGGGAGGCGGCGGGGTCGTGACATTTGAAATAAAAGGAAATCTCAAGACTGCAAAACGTTTCCTGGATGCCCTGAAATTGATCTACATTGGTCCGAGCCTGGGCGGCGTTGAATCACTAATAACGCATCCTGCGATGGTAAGCTATTATGACTACACCAGAAAAGCACGGTACGAGTTAGGTCTTACCGACACGCTTTTTAGACTTTCCGTTGGAATTGAAGATGTTGAGGACCTGATTGCCGACCTCGATAGGGCGCTGGTGCGGTCAAAATCTTGAACCACAGATTACGCAGATTTTATTGATTCGGATTCTCCGTGTTAATCCGTGAAATCCGTGGTTAATCTTAGGATAACCGGTACTCCAAGGAGAATAATGATGGGCATGCCTTTTAGTGCAGATGAAATCTTTGAGATGGCTGAGCAAATTGAAAGAAATGGGGCGAAGTTCTACCGTGCTGCGGCAAAAAAAATGCCGGCAGTCGGGCAGGTGTTGCTCGACCTGGCGGCTATGGAAGATGTGCACGAAAAGACCTTTGCAGCAATGCGGGCGGAGCTTTCCACCTCGGAAAAAGAGCCACTTGTTTTCGACCCAGATGGTCAGGCACAGGCGTATCTGCGGGTGATGGCGGATGGGCACGTCTTCAATGTTAGGATCGACCCTGCAAAACTGCTGGCCGAGCAAAAATCCCCGCAGGACATCCTGAAGACGGCTATCGGCCTGGAAAAAGACTCCATCACCTTTTATGTTGGCCTCAAAGATGGCGTCGCTCGCAAAGCCGGCAAAGACAAGGTGGAAGCGATAATCAAAGAGGAGATGAGCCACATCGTTATCTTGAGCCAAAAGCTGCACGAGTTGAATTAGACAAGGCGCTACTGTTTGAGGAAAGGTTTCAAAATGGAGGGAGATAAGAGAAAAAAACGCAAGCGAATTGTTATTGCTTTACTTATTGCTCTCGGTATTCCTCTCGCCATCTTCATCCCTAGACCAAGCACTATCGGATTCATCCTTAGCGGGGCCTGGTATACAGAACACGCGCGTGTACGCCTATTGTGCGAGACGGACCATCAGGTCCTTCTGGAGGCCTGCAGGGAACTCTCAACGCGGGCTACAACAGGGGAAATAAAGCCCGGCAGGTATCAGGTCTTTATGGATCCGGCACCAGAGGCCTCTACCTTCCCGCAACCGATTCTCGATCTTCGTCCAACCTACGTCTACATTGACGAATACATCGGTGGACGCGTGATGCTCGCAATGGTCGGAGGACTGGCCCATTTGGGGGTAGAAGCCTATGCTAAGGATTTTAATGAGCCCTGGCCGAATTTCAAGTATGGGGATAGAGAGCTTATCCCGGGGCTCTGTTATTACGATGATGCGTACGATGATAACCCAGATTACGCCAAGAAGAAGATCGAGGCATTGCTGCGCAAAAGGAAATAGGCAGGTGGAATTTTCAATTGTCAATTTACGATTGTCAATTATGGTCAGATTGCTACCTTGAACAAAAAGCTGCCGGACTTGATATGACTGAAACATCTCTTCTTGCTGGTGAGGAGTAAAATATGAGGAATTCACTTTGCCGTGTTTGCCGCGGAACTAGACGATTCAGACTGTCTTTATTTATTGTCACGCTGGGCGTTGTCACCTGCACATCGAACGCTGCATTCGCAGATGCGCTGCGTGTTCTGCCGCCGGGTGAAGTTCCAAAGGACATACGCCTTGGGCCGCTCAAAGACCTGGACGGCTACTTTCCTTTTAGTCCGCCCAAAGCGGTCGACGAATGGAACGAGCGCGCCGAGCGTGTCCGCCGGCGAATGCGGGTAGCGCTGGGACTGTGGCCAATGTCCACAAGGACGCCGCTCAATGCCGTTATCCACGGCAAAATCGACCGCGAAAATTACACTGTTGAGAAGGTGTATTTCGAGAGCTATCCGGGTTTCTACGTAACCGGCAGTCTTTATCGTCCCAAAGGTGCACCGGGCAAACGACCGGGTGTGCTGTCTCCTCACGGTCATTGGGCGAATGGCCGATTCCACGATTCGGGCCTAGAGAATGTCCGCAAGGAAATCGTCCAGGGCGCCGAACGTTTTGAGGAAGGTGGCCGCAGTCCGCTGCAATCCCGCTGCGTTGAGCTCGCCAGAATGGGATGCGTCGTGTTTCATTACGATATGGTCGGCTACGCGGACAGCCGGCAAATCTCCAGTGACATAGCGCATGGTTTCGCCAAGCAGCGGCCGGAGATGAGCACGGTCGAGAACTGGGGCTTATACAGCCCGCAGGCAGAATCGCACTTGCAAAGTGTGATGGGGCTGCAAGCCTGGAATTCGATTCGGTCTCTGGATTTTTTGCTCAGCCTGCCCGATGTTGACCCAGAGCGGATTGGCGTCACCGGCGCCAGTGGCGGCGGCACACAGACTTTCATTCTGGCGGCAATTGTTCCGCGACCAACAGTGGCTTTCCCGGCGGTGATGGTGTCTACGGCGATGCAGGGCGGCTGCACGTGCGAAAACGCCTGCCTGCTCCGGATCGGAACGGGCAATGTCGAGTTTGCGGCTCTATTTGCGCCCAAGCCGCTTGGTCTGACCGCCGCCGACGACTGGACGCGAGAAATGACAACCAAAGGCTTTCCGGAGCTGCAGAAACTTTATCAGATGCTCGGTTCGCCGCACAACGTCATGCTTAAATCGCTGACTCATTTCGGCCACAACTACAACTACGTGAGCAGAGCGGCTATGTATCAGTGGTTCAATAAGCACCTCAGGCTGGGCGGGCAGGAACCCATCGTCGAGGAAGACTACAAGCGCCTGACCAAAGAAGAAATGTCGGTCTGGGACCAGGAACATCCCCAGCCGCAAGGAGGCCCAGGCTTCAAGCGCCGATTGCTGCGGCAGATAACCGATGACAGCGAGAAACAATTGCGCGAGGCGTGCAAGTCACCGGCTGCCTATCGAGAACTCGTCGGCGGCGCCATCGGTGTGATTATTGGCCGAAGTCTGTCCGAGGCAGGTGACGTAGTTTTCAAGGGAACGAGCAAGAAGGAAGCTGATGGCTACCAGGAAAGCCTGGGCTTGTTGCGGAACGAGACTTACCAGGAGGAAATACCAGCCGTATTGCTCAAGCCCACATCCTGGAAAGGCAAGACTGTTATTTGGGTCGACGCCCAGGGCAAATCGGGACTCTACGACCAGCAAGGAACGCTGCGATCTGAAATCCGGACGCTGCTTGACGCGGGCGTCGAGGTTCTTGGGATCGACCTTTTGTACCAGGGCGAGTTTCTTGCCGAGGGCAAGCCCGTCGCTCAAACACGCCGGGTCGAGAACAAACGCGAGTCAGCCGCCTATACATTTGGATACAACCACACATTGTTTGCTCAGCGAGTCCACGACATTCTGTCCGCAGTCAAATACATCAAGCAGCGCAACAGCGAAACGAAAGTCTTGGCGTTGGTGGGACTAAAAGGGGCGGGGCATTGGGCGGCCGCGGCAAGAGCACAGGCAAGCGGCGCCATTGATCTTGCTGTGATTGAAACCGCGGGCTTTCGGTTCGGCAAAATACTGGATATTCGCGATGTGGATTTCTTGCCCGGCGGCGCCAAATATGGCGATTTGCCCGGCATTATCTGTCTGCATGCCCCCCAAAGGCTCTGGCTGGCTGGCGAGGGGAAGGCCGAGAGCATTCAAGGATTCTACGAGATGGCTGGTGCCCAGAACAGCCTAACAGTCTCTGACGTCACAACGCAGGATGCTCCAGATGCCGCGATAAAATGGCTTCTCCGCGAGATGTAATTGACAACACAATCTGCATTTGATATATTACTCAAAGTGACCGATTCGTCGTGTCATTCCTGCGGAAGCAGGAATCCATTAACACATCGCCTGAGTGGATTCCCGCGTGCGCGGGAATGAAAAAGTGTGATATGTCAGTATTAAATGCCGACTTACGGCAGCGGTAGGATGGGCTTTAGCCCATGCGGTCAATTATGTTGTTGCCCCAAAGATAAGCGAAGGAGGACTGAAAATGGCGGCGCTGATAAATTCACCGATCATGCGGATAATCCCGTTAATTATAGCGGTTTGCCTGGTCGGCGTGGCGGCTTCCGCGGGGACCAGTACCTACGTGTTTGTGCCCGAACAAAGTACGGTGGTTCGGACAGGCGGGATCGTCGGCGTACCTCGTACCTATACTATCAAAGGGAAGCTCCAGCTTGCCGTCGATCCGAATGCAGGCAGCGCTTCGTTCACGCATGTCGATGCCAATGCGACTGACGACAGCCAGTTCAAACACACCCTGGACCTAAACCACGTGTTCAACATGACCTCGCTGGTTGGCACGGTTGTTGACAATGCCACGCTCAAATTCACGGGCAAGGCTCCCGACGACAGCGATGTTAATATCACGGTCACTCTCCAGGATGGTTCAGCCCACCTTATCGGCCAGACGACTCCACCGCCCAATAGCGCCGACTTTTTCATCTTCAATCTGGACGCCGTTGCCCAGAGAAAGTACGGCGGGGGCAGCGGGACGAGCCGAACGACCCGTACCAGATCGCTACGGCCAGCGGATCTGATCGCCCTCGGCGAGACTCCCGACGATTACGACAAGCACTTCATCCTGACCGCCGACATCGACCTGGACCCCAACCTCCCGGCCGTAAGGTCTTCGACAAGGCCGTCATCGCTCCGGATACTAACGATGCCACGTGGAATTTCAGGGCACTCCTTTCACCGGCGTCTTCGACGGCAATGGCCACACGATCTCGCATCTGACGATCATAGGTCCAAGGACTATCCGTGGGCCTGTTCGGCTGCGAATTACGGCTACGATGTACTGGACCGCGGCACCGAGGTCAAGAACCTGGGGGTAGTGGATGTCAATATAACCGGTTCAGGCGACTACGTCGGCGGGCTGGTGGGGGACAACACGTATGGTACTGTGACCCACTGCTACAGCACCGGTGCGGTCAGTGGACCGGTGGGAGTGTCGGCGGGCTGGTGGGGAGCAACGGCGGTCATGTGAACCGCTGCTACAGCACCGGTGCGGTCAGTGGTAGTGGTAACTTGAGGGTGTCGGCGGACTGGTGGGGGGAAATGTTAGGGTGGCATGTGACCCAGTGCTACAGCACCGGTGCGGTCACTGGCAACAGCTGTGTCGGCGGCCTGGTGGGGTACAACAGTGGTGCTATCACCCAGTGCTACAGCACCGGCGCGGTCAGCGGCACGGTGATCGTGTCGGCGGCCTGGTGGGGTGGAACTGGGGTGGTCATGTGATCCAGTGCTACAGCACCGGCCCGGTTAGGGGCAGTTCGTATGTCGGCGGCCTCGTGGGGTCACCACTACGGTACTGTGACCCAGTGCTACAGTACCGGTGCGGTCAGCGGGACTGGATGGGATGTCGGCGGGCTGGTGGGGAGTATACTCTGGCCGAGCGTTGTGACCGGCTCTTTCTGGGACACCCAGACCTCAGGCCAGACCACAAGTGACGGTGGCACAGGCAAGACCACGGCCGAGATGCAGACGGCCAGCACCTTCCTCGATGCCGGCTTGCCCGCCGGGGCGGGCTGGGACTTTGTTAATATCTGGGGTATCGGAGAGAATCAGACTTACCCGTATCTGCGCAAGTATTCAGCAGCGGATATCAACCAGGATGCCAGCGTCAATTTCCTCGACCTTGCGGTGCTATCTGAGAACTGGCTAGCAGGCATGGCACCATAGACGGCCACGGAGGACACGGAGCAAGAAACGAATATCGAATATTGAACGCTGAATTCCGAACTTCGATCTTTCTTCTTCGATATTAGGCATTCTTATCGGTTCTCTGTGGGAACGTGGTTTCTTTTTAATCAGTGTAAATCTGTGTTAATCCGTGTCTGACTTAAGTCAGTGTTCTGTCAGTGTCTCCTTAAGCAGTCGCACGGCTGCTTCGGCCAGCATTTCGCCGCCGCCGGGTGCGATCCGCGAGTTGACGGTCTCGTAACTGCCTTCGGCAAAAGCCTTTTTGGTGGGGATGTAGCTGGGGTCATCCTGGCACAGCTCGATTACTAACGTCACCGGGAAGGGACTGGCGCGCTTTATCGCCAGGCCCAGATCAACGAAGACCTCACCGGGCAGGCCGACCACCGCTACGTCCTTGCTCAGCCGAAAAACCTGGACTTCCAGCGGGAGGGTTCTTGCCCGGCATCGTTTCGATGTCCAGAATCTTATACGCCTCGACCTGTTCGAGAAACGGAAGTTCCGGCGTGCCAACCTTTTTGATATTCTCGCGTGCCCAGGCAATTTTCTCAGGGCTGTAATGCTGTAACGGCGCATCCACAATTTCGCTCCGCACGGCAAGTGCGGGCACGGTGTCGTTTTTTAGCCCCCGGACCTGTGCCGGGCGGCCCTGCCCACGGGTGGCAGGGCTAATCAGATGAATTTGTGCCCTTACCGTTTCGGCAAGTGTCCGGCCGATGTAGTCGCTCTTGAGGCGGTCTTTTTTGGTGACGTCAATATGGTTTATGTCACCGCATGTGCCTGTCCCGAATAGGAGCACAAAGTCTTCACCGAAGGTCTCGCGCAGCGACTGCTCGAGGTAGTAAGGATAATCTGCTGCGTATTCAGTTCCGCCAGTAGTATCGAGGTGCAGGGCGAAGTTGACCATCGCGGCGATGATATTATCTCCATCAATGCCGCGGAAGAACACGAAGGGCACTTCGGGGTCGATAGGTCCTGCCGCCCGGACAATGTCGGGATTCAGTACGCCGGGATTGAAGCGGACGGTTCCATCCTTCATGTGGAAATGCCTGTTGAAAGAAAGGCCCTGCTGCTGGGCAACGCCGGCCTGCAGCCGCACGGGCTTTGTGCCGGCATCGGCCTGCGCTATAGCCTGGGCGATTTTCTCAGATAGTACGTTGGCGTAATCGACCTTCTCGCAGGGATCGCTGCCGTACGTAGCCACAGTTACGTCGTGGAAGTGTTTTCTCAAGGCGCCAAAATACAGCGGCCCGGTATGGCTATGCGTGGCGGCAATTAGAATATTCTCCGGCGGGATGCCCGTCTTCTCCGATGCCTGTTTTCGGGCGCGCGATGACACATCACGTGACAGGCCGATCAGGTCGCAGAAAACAAGGGCGGCACTCTGGCTTTGCTGGCGAAGGACGATGGCCTTAGCGTGCAGGGGATTCTTTATGCCCGTGCTGAGGCGCTCGTAGAAGTATCCGCTCATCCGATAGCCGATGGGCGGGGTGATGTCGATGACGGCTACGCCCGCGCGGAGTTCTGCGGTCGGCCTGCCGGCAGCAGCGCGCTGCGGCATTTGCGCGGTTAGGTTTTCCAGGAACAGCCGGGCCTTTTTCGCCTCGCCGAGCATTTTTTCGACATCCCCCGGCTCAAGACACTCCACGATCAGCGGCCCGCCGGTGAATCCGCCTTTTTTAAGGCGTGCCAGAACCGCCGGAAAGTTCACCTGGCCTGTCCCCGGCGTCACCGCAACGTTTTTGGGGTGTCTGTAATCTTTGACGCACATGCCGGTGACAAGGCCGTCCACAGTGGCAGCGTCGGCGACTGGATCCAGTTGGCCATCCGAATAATAAAGGATGTTGCCCGGGTCGTACCAGATGCGAAAACTTTTATGCCCGACCAGCTCGACGGCCTTTCGGCACTGAGGCCCTGTGGCATTGAGGCCGCCGTGTGGCTTGATGCTGATGCCGATGCCTTTCTCGGCGGCATAGTCGCAACATTCGGCGATTGCCTTATAGTACGCTTCGTAAACCTGCTTGTCACCCGTTCCGCCCATCAGCAGATTCTTTGCGCCGCAGGCGGCGCAGTTATCGAGAAGTTTCCTTAGCTCTTCGATGCCCGCTTTGAGTGATTTCGCCACTGCAATATCGCCGCCGTAGACCGACAGAACCTTCAGGCCTCGCTTTTTGATTTCTTCGCCGACTTGCTGAGCCTGGTCAGGCGAGGTGGCAGCCGAGATCACCAGCCCAGTCTTGGATTTGGTGGTCATTAGACCGGCGTATTTGAAGCCGGCTTCGGCAATGGCATCTAGGGCCGTGAGGTAATCGTATTTGTCCCACGGGCGAGTGTAGCAGCCGATCTGCCAGGGGCCGTCGGTAGATTGTCTGCTCGCGGATGCCGACAGCGAAGTAACGTATGAGCCGGCCAGACCGGTGGCTGTCACCCTGTGCATTCTGCTCAAGAAAAGCTCGGCGGGAAAGTTTGTCCAGTAGCGTCATCGGAAATCTCTCCTTATTGTTTATCCTGGGCGAATCTGGCGTTTCTCATGGTCGTAGATCATTCTTTTGCCTGTGTCGTACGACTGCATCGCCATTATACAGGCGACCGCGTGCTGGTAGCCGGCGTCGATAGAGGCGTTGGGCGTTTTGCGTGTCCGCAGGCATTGCAGCCAATCGAGGAAGTGGTCCGGCATGAGGAACCTCTTTGACCGGATTCTTGCCGCGTATCGGGCCTTTTTTCTTACTGTTTGCCCCTTCGGCGGTCAAAATCGGAGAATTCCACTCCACCATATCCAGTACGCCCTGGTCGCCGAAGATTTTGAAGCTGTTTCCGCTACCGTTGCCGAAGTTCGTCGAGTAGCTGACCATAAAGCCCTCGGGATAAATCCACAACGCCTGGACATGGTCGGGACAGGTAAAGTTGCGCTCGTCCTTCCAGGTGAAAGTCCCGCCCAGGCAGACGCAACTGCTGGGGAACTTTGCGCCGGTAATATAGTGCACCAGGTCGATAAAGTGACTGCCCAATCCCGGCACCGGCCCATCGGAGAATTCCCGGTAGCCGTACCAGCCTGAATAGAGCACGGGGTCGAAGGGTCTCGCCGGTCGGTCCATAAGGAATTCTTGCCAATCGACATCTTCTTTTTTGACGTCTTTGACGTAGCCGTACCAGTAGGGGATTTCGCCGTTACGGCACTGCTCGATTCGCCCGACCTTGCCGAGGATGCCCGTTCTGTAAAGCTCCCTGCATCCGGCAAAGGAAGGCAGGCTCCGCAATTGTGTGCCGATTTGAACGACCGTCTTAGCTTTCTTGACGGCATCGCAGGCATCCTTGCAGCGAATCGAGTGTCATCGCCAGCGGCTTTTCACAGTAGGCGTCTTTTCCGGCCTCGGCGGCAGCCTTTAGGTGCGTAGTGTGCTGATGGTCGCACGAGGCGATCATCACCGCGTCAACATCTTTCAGGGCGAGCAGGTCTCGGTAGGATGAAAACTTTCGTGCCTCGCGGCCGTACCATTCTTTTGCCTTGGCGGATGCCTCTTCCTGACGAAGCCGCCAGGGATCGCAGACCGCGGTGATTTCGACGTTCTGGCTCTTGGCGTGCTCGTTGACGCCCGGCATGTGGTCGCCGAGTCCCCGGCCGCCACAACCTATTATGCCGATCGAGACGCGGTCGTTGGCGCCGAGCACTCGGGCGTAACTTGCGGCAGATAGGGCCAGCGCAGCGCTGCTGGCCGCGGCGGTTCTTAGAAATTTGCGGCGAGAGTAGGACGTTTGCATGACAGTGCCTCCAATGTACGAGGTTTTGATAGGTAATTCACTCGATATTTTCTGAGCATTATAGCAGGGCGACTGTCGAGCATAAAGTTATTTTGGTTTCGTCGCCGTTCCGGCGACGGCTAAACCTTAACCAGCATTGGGGCGGCAGTTTGCCCGGCTTTATCTTTGCCAAAAAGCAGCTCCACCAGTTTCAATGCGAACTCCAAAGCCGTTCCTGGGCCTCGGCTGGTCACAAGGTTTCCATCGACAACGACTCTTGACTCGACCGCTTCGGGGTTAGGAATTTTTTCGACAAAATTCGGGTGGCAGGTTGCTTTACGCTGACCCAAAAGACCGTGGCGCAAAAGCACAACGGCAGGAGAGGCACAAATAGCTGCAAAAAGGCGATTCTGCTTGCTTTGCTTTTTCAGCATTGCCTCCAGCTCTTTGCAGTCGCGCAGGTGTTCTGCTCCGGGCATACCGCCGGGTAGGGCAATCAAGTCGTATGTTTCGCCGACGCACTGCGAAATTAACTTGTCCGCTACTAACTTTACGCCGCGAGAGGCGGTCACCTGTAATTTGTCGACCGAAGCAACAGTGACTTCTGCGCCTGCCCGCCTGAGCACGTCGATAATAGAAACGGCCTCTATCTCTTCTATTCCGTCCGCAATCGGAACTAACACCTTTTTGCCCATACGCTGCTCCCGGCAACCGACATTATAAACGTTTGACAAACGCCAGTGTCATCCAGTATACTACGGATGTGAGTTTCAATCGCCGTGATTTTTTGAAATTTGCAGCTTTAAGCGCCGTGGCAGGGCGTGGGGCACTTACTCTGCAGGGCGAGACGCAGGATAATGCCGCCAGGCGAAAGTGGCGCATGCGATTGTCGACCTCATCAATCCACTTTATGCAACTGCCCATTGAGCAAGCCTGCGAAAGGATTGCCAAGCTGGGCTTCGAAGCAATCGACATCTGGTCTGCTCACGAGGGCTGCCCGCATCTGGATGACGCGGCAAAACGCCTGGGAGCAGAAGGCCTGAAGGAGCTGCTGGCCAGGCAGAAATTGAAGCTGGCTGCATTTTCGGTCTACAGCGGCGGCTACTCGCGGTACGCAGAATTGCTCGGAAAAGTGGGCGGCGGCTTGGCTATTCAAGGCAGTGCGCCCCCCTGTAAGCCCGAAGAACTAACCGTCCGAATGCGGCAGTTTATCGAGGGCCTCAAGCCTCTGGTGGAACTTGCTGAAAAGAACAACTCCTATCTTGCTATTGAAAATCACGGGCAGGCGTTGCTTGACTCTGTCGATTCGCTCAAGGCGTTTGTTGAGCTGAATACTTCGCCGAGGCTGGGCATTGCGCTGGCACCGTATCACCTTCAGGCCTTGAATGCTTCCGTGCCCGATGCGATCCGGATCTGCGCCAAGCAGCTTTTCTTTTTCTACGCCTGGCAGTGCTATCCTGAGTCGAAACAGCTTCCCGGTCTCGGCCCTACGGATATGATGCCCTGGATACAGGCTCTGGCGAATATTAGATATTCCAGGTACGTCAATCCCTTTATGCACGGGCATCCTGAGGCTGATGTCATATTTGCCAACCTGGCCCAAGCGCGGGATTATCTAAACGCGTGCTACGGCAAAGTGAACCCTGAAGTGGATGGTGGGCCAAGGCCCCCCTACAACTGAAATAATAGTAATAGAAGGAGAGAATTATGGACCAAAAGACACGACAATCGAATAAAGCAGATAACCTGACTCGGCGGGAATTTATGAGCGAAAGCGCTATCGACTGCTGCCGGTCTGGCTGTGGGGCTGGGCGCTATGACAGCTCAGACTGCTTTTGCCGATGATGCAGCCGTCAAAAAGACCCGCAGCTACAATCCCCAGATGGAGTATCGACTGCTGGGCAAAACCGGCCTATGGGTCTCAGCCGTGTGCCTGGGAGGACATTGGAAACGCGTCGACGTGGTGGTGCCCAAGGTGTTTGAAGGCGGCGACTGGCTTAGTGCCGGCCTGGATAACCCGGGCTTCAAAAAGAACCGCTACGATGTTGTGACCCGGTGCATCGAATCGGGCATCAACTACATCGACGCCTGCACCAGAGAAGAGGTGCTTACCTACGCCGAGGCCCTAAGAGGCAGACGTGACGCAATGTACCTCGGCTTCTCCTGGTATCAGGAGGAAATGCGAAACGGCAGTTTCCGCACCACCAAATCGCTGCTGGGAACGCTGGATAAAGCACTGGAGCAGGCAAAGCTCGAGTACGTGGACCTCTGGCGGATTACTATGCACGAGCAGAGCGGCCAGCACACCAAGCCCGAGGTGGATGAGATGATGAAGGCGCTGGAAACAGCCCGCAAACAAGGTAAGTCCCGCTTTACCGGCTTTTCCTCGCACGACCGTCCGCACATCAAATGGATGATTGAGACCTACCCGCAAGTTGTGGATGTCATCGTGACGCCGTACACAGCCAAGAGCAAAGTCCGGCCAAAGGATAGCCTGTTTGACGCCCTGAAGCAGTACAAGGTGGGCTGCTTCGGCATCAAGCCGTTCTCCGGCAATAGTCTGTTCAAGGGCGACAGTTCACCGGGCAATCCAAGCGCCGAGGAAGACGATCGGCTGGGCGCATGGCCATTCGCTACATCCTGGCTACCGAGGCAATCACCGCTCCTATCCCCGGCTTAATCAGCACTGCCCAGGTCGACAATATGGTAAAGGCGGTCAAGGAGCGCCGTGAACTTGATTCGGCTGAGGCGAAAGAACTCGAGAAGGCGATGGACGAGGCGTGGGCCAAGCTGCCGGCGGACTACCAGTGGCTCAAAGACTGGGAATACGTGTAGCGGGCTTGCTCAAAGTCGAAAGAACGCCGGGATACTATACCGAAAATATCCGTGGTGTGCTGAGTTTGCCGGCCGAGTGCTCAACCGTCGCCGTGCCGGCGCCGGCTAAACGTGGACCGAAGTTCGAAATCGCAATTTGAGTATAAAAGAGGGATGTAGGATATGAGCGGCGCCAGAGCGCGGGATGCGACAATTGTTGTGCTTATAGTGAGCAGCTTGCTGCTGATTGTTGCGGCAAGCTGCTCTTTTGAGAAACACCGTACTGAAACTGCGGCTGGCCGGCAGAGCAGCGGCGACTATTATGCCCGATCCGGCGAGAAATTCGTGGCCAATCCTTTCTGCAATGTTTGCCACCAGGATTTTGATGGGGAAGAGCTTGCCCTAAATCATGAATTAGCGGGCATCGGCTGCGAGAGGTGTCACGGCGAGTCCCCACGTCATCGCTCCGACGAGGCGAATATTACGCCGCCTGAGATTATGTACACCAAGGCAAAGGTCAATCCGACCTGTATGATGTGTCACCCCAGGGGCGAAATCAGCGGTGTGGCGGCCCACGAGCTTATTCTTGCCGGGGCAGAGACTGTCTTTGACCAGCACAGCGGAGATTCTACTTCTGCCGCCGGCGAACGGCGTCAGATACTGCACCGACTGCCACGGCAAAGCTCATCGAATGAAAGTCCGCACCACCCTGTGGAATAAGGCGACGGGCGAATTGATGAGCCGCTAAACTGGAGCACCGGTATCGTCTTTTAATTCCTCACGCAGCCGGGAAATCTCCGCCTTTAACTTCTTGACCATATCGGCGTACGCCGGGTCATCATAGACGTTGTTCAATTCGTCCGGGTCTTTTTCCAGGTCGTACAGCTCCCACTGATCGATGTCGTAGTAGAAGTGTATGAGCTTGTAACGCTGGGTCCGCACGCCGTAGTGCCGTTTGACGCTGTGCACCGCGGGATATTCGTAGTAGTGATAATACATTGATGTTCGCCAGTCTTTGGGCGTTTTACCCTGCAGCAGCAGGTGGATGGAGCGGCCCTGCATGTCGGCTGGTACAGCAACGCCGGCAAAATCCAGAAAGGTCGGGGCAAAGTCCAGGTTCAGGACGATATCGTTGTTGATCGAGCCAGGCTTGATTTCCTTCGGATACCGCACCAAAAGCGGCATCCGCAGCGACTCCTCGTACATAAACCGCTTATCGAACCAGCCGTGGTCGCCCAGGTAGAAGCCCTGGTCGGAGGCGTAAATCACAATGGTATTATCGGCCAGGCCCGATTGTCGAGGTAATCCAGCAGCCGGCCCACGTTGTCATCGACCGAGGCGACGCACCGCAGATAGTCCTTGATGTATCGCTGATATTTCCAGCGAACGAGGTCTTTGCCCTGGAGATTGGCCTTGCGAAAGGCTTCGTTCTTGGGCTCGTAAGCGGCGTCCCAGAGTTTCTTCTGCTCGGCCGTCAGGTTCTTCGGGGCCACAGCTTCAGGTCTCTGTCGTTCATGGTCTTTTCGATGGTCATGTCCTGCTCTTTGGCGGCCCGTGCCGCGGTTGGCGTAATCATCGAATAGGTTCTCCGGCTCCGGGATAGTCGACGTCGTCGTATAGGTCAGGTATGTTTGGCGTCCGGCTCCCACTCGCGGTGCGGGGCCTTGTGGTGGTACATCAGGCAGAACGGCTTATCGCCTTTGCGGCTCTTTGAGCCAGCTCAGGCACAGGTCGGTGATGATGTCGGTCACGTAGCCGGTGTGTTTTTTCCGCTGGCCCATCTCGATCATCAGCGGGTTGTAATACACTCCCTGGCCGGGCAGGATGTTCCAGTAGTCGAAGCCGGTCGGGTCGGTCTTGAGGTGCCACTTGCCGATGATGGCGGTCTCGTAGCCGGCCTTCTGGAGCAGCTTGGGGAAGGTCTGCTGGCTGCCGTCGAATTTCATTGCGTTGTCATTACGCCGTTGATGTGGCTGTATTTGCCGGTCAGGATCACCGCCCGGCTGGGTGCGCAGATGGAATTGGTGCAGAAGCAGTTGGTGAACCGCATACCCTCTTTGGCGATGCCGGTCGAGGTTCGGCGTCTTGTTGATCTTGCTGCCGTAGCAGCTTATCGCGTGTGCAGGCGTGGTCGTCGGTCATAATATATATGATGTTGGGCGGCTTTTTTTCTGCTCCCAATGTCTGGGCGATGCTCGTACAACTAGGCAGCAGTGACATCGCCCCGCCAGAAGCCGCCGCGTAGCCGATGCTCTTGAGAAATTCCCTTCTGGTTTGTTTTGTCATTTCTGAGCCCTTTCCTATCCTTGTTTGGAGTAGTACTGGCGCGTGCTCACACACGGGGACAGCGCCAGCAGTTATGATAAGGAATAACATAGGACTTGTCCAAAGAATTGGCGGCACTTCAAAACGCTTGAAATAGTTGCAATTTTAGAATGAATCGACTAACCTTTATCGTATTGTTTGTGCCCTCGTGCTTTCTTGCGAAAGCAAGAACGGGGGCTGCCTCAATGGGAAAATAGGTTATGGCTCGTAAGAACAACGAGATGCAGTTTTCATCGCTTTTTCGTCCATCTCATGTGATGTGTCAGACCGAGCAAACAGACCGCGACACAATATTGATGGCTCTGCTTCGGCTGTTGGGTTGCGAGCACGGGATCGGAAACGTGGAGCAGGCGTACCGGGCGGTTCTGGAACGTGAAAACGATATGCCGACCATCGTTGGCCCCGGTATCGCTATGCCACACGCCAGGCTGGAGGCGATCGAGTCAATTGTGGTGGGGGTGGCGACATCAAAGAAGGGCATAATATATAGCCGCGATTGTCCCGACAACCCGATCAAGCTCATAATCTTAACCCTTGTCCCAAAAGCCGCACCGGGGGCTTACCTTCAGGCGATAAGTTCTCTTGCCAAGATTTGCCAGGAACCCTCCACAGCCGAGATGGTGGCAAATCTTTCCACTTCCGGCGAGGTCTGGAGCTTCTTCAATAAGGGCCGTATTATTCTGCCGGACCATCTGCGGGCGTGCGACATAATGGAGCCGGTAAAAGTCAAATTGCAGGAACAGGATACGCTGGAGCGAGCCATCGACCTATTCGTACACTACGGGCTGAATGAGTTGCCCGTTGTAGACAAGGACGACGAACTTATTGGCGTGGTGACAACTTATGAGCTGTTGCGGGTTTGTCTGCCGGACTACATCCTGTGGATGGAAGACCTGACGCCCGTTCTGAATTTCGAGCCATTCGCAGCAATCCTGCGCAAAGAGAGCAAGACCTGGCTGGCCGAGATAATGACCAGCGAATACGCAACTGTGCAGGAGACCTCGCCGGCGGTTCAGGTAGCCAAGGAGATTACCCGGCGACGGGCTGACCAGGCTTATGTAATCCGCGGCCGCAGACTCGTCGGCGTGGTTTCGTTAGGAACTTTCTCTGAGCAAAATTCTTCGGGAATGACCCATGCATAGAGACTTCAGCGGGAACTCTCAGCTTGGTGCTGATTTTTGCAGTAAGCTGCAACGAGCTGACCGGTGGCAATTTTCAATTTTCAATTTTCAATTTTCAATTAGGACTGCCGTCTGTGTCCTTATTATGCTCGGCGCCAGCGCTGCGATAGGATTGCTGGCGCATTCATTGGGGCTGAACCGCCAGCAGGTAATCTCCTGCTCGGTTTTTATTATGGTAATAATGGCCACCCTGCTGTTTTGGCAGTATCGCTTGGCCATAGCGTTTCTCGGGATTGGTGTGCTGATGGGTACCAATGTCCTAACGCTACCTATTTTTATTCGCGAATGTAAGCTGGATGTAATCCTGTTTCTGGTTGGTATGATGGTCATCGTTGGCGTGCTCAAGGACCTTGGACTTTTCACCTGGATTATCCAGAGCGTCATTGTGATTCACGGCATGACAGGGCCGATGTTTGTTGTCATTATCGTCTTCCTTGGGGCATTTATGGCCTGCGCCGTGGATGAGGTTACCTCCATCGTATTTATTGCCACGCTGATATTCCAGGTCTGCGACACGCTGAAGGTGCGTCCGGTTCCCTTTGTAATCATCGCAGTGCTGGGCACAAACATCGGCTCGAGCGGCACGATGCTCGGCAACCCCGTTGGAATCCTGATAGGACAAAACGCCTCGCCACCTCTTAGCTTTATCGACTTTCTGACCTGGTCGTTCCCCATAATGTTAGTGACACTCACGGTTTCGCCAGTTATCCTGATGTGGTACTTCAGAGGCGAGATTCGCCTTCTTTCGGAGCGTCTTGCAGCAAGGCGAGATTTGGGGTTGGGCTTAGGCCCACTGGTGCGCGTTCCCTATAAGCGCGGTTCTTGCTATTCTTGCCGGTACGATATGCTTTATCGCATTGCATCATCATCTGGAGGACTACCTTGGGCTTGCCCCAAATACCGTGCTGATTGTTGCACCGCTGGTCATAGCGGGGCTTCTGATGCTCTGGCGCCACCAGCGGTGTCGGCACTACATCGAATCCGAGGTCGACTGGTGGACGCTTCTATTCTTTATGATGCTCTTTGCCAAAGCTGGCACCCTGCAAGAAACACGTGTCACCGAGGAAATTGCCGGCTATTTTCAGCAGGTCTTCGGTGATCGGCTGTCGGTTCTAACGCCGGTAATTATCGGCATCTCGGCGATGGGGTTGGCTTTCGTGGACAACATCGTATTTGTAGCGGCATTTATGCCAATCGTTGACAAGCTGCAACAGACGCCCCTATTGTGGGCTCTGCTGCATGGGACGTGCCTGGGCGGCAATATCACAATGATCGGTTCTACCGCCAACATCGTGGCCTTGGGCATGCTCGAAAAACGCTACCGCGCACATGTGCATTTCGCAGAGTGGCTGAAGGTGGGGGCAATCGTAGGCGTCGCCTCGTGTTTGTTGGCGTGGGCCGGCATAGCAGCTCTGTCACCCTATATGCCCACCGTCGCGCAGCGTCAGCAAAAAATTGCCGCACGTCACGATGTTCGCTCGACAGTCTCGCCGGAACACGGTGATCCGACAAAAGTTACCGATCCGAATAACAATCGCTAAGGATTCTAAACCGGTAATATTTAGCCCCGCAATTTATTGCGGGGTTTTCTGCTGCATTTGATGTTTTGGCGGTCGCTTCTGGCGTGTTGCCGTAAGCTGCCGATATTCACCCTGCCGCCGTTGGGCTGCGGTTCACGCGAGAAATCGTAGTTAGGATCGCCGGCGTCTATGCAGGGTGATTCAGGCAGCAGATGATAATCACCCTCAGCCCAGACCGCATTTGAGCTGCCTGGTTTGGCTGAAACATCAGGATTGTCAGCGTCTGTCCAGCGGCCCAGCCGGACAAACCGAGGCTCGTCATCAATGTTGCCTGCGCCCCGCGTATATACTTGTATCGTTGGGGTCAGCATCCTGAATGCAACTATACGTGGCGTTGGGCGTACCGCCACAAATTTGGCGTGAGTCTTTTGTTCTGGCGCTATCGCTGTTGTCCCAAAGGATGCAATTGCTTAGTCTAAGGGTGCTTTGGCTGCTGGAGTCAGAGTCGCCGGCATAAATTCCGCCGCCCTGACCTTTGGCGAAATTGCCGATCAGGGTGCAGTTTACCAGCACTGTTTTGCCGTTGTTGTTTATCGCTCCGCCATTAGTGCCGGCACGATTGGCGGTGAAGATGCAGTTTGTCAGAGTTGCCGAGCCATCACGGTTGTATATGCCGCCTCCATTATTATTGGCTCGGTTTTGGCTGAATTTGCACTTGGTCAGCGTTGGGCTGCTGGTGCCGTTGAATATGCCGCCGGCGTTGTCGTTGCCGATGTTGTTGTTGAAGACGCAGCCCGTCAGGATGGGGCTGCTGTAAAGGTTGTACGCACCGCCCCCGTTGTCACTTGCGGAGTTATTGCTGAACGTGCAGTTAGTCAATTGCGGTTTGCCGCCCAGATTGTACAATCCGCCCCCGTTGCTCTTGGCCGAATTCTCGCTGAATGTGCAGTTAATCAGGATCGGACTACTCTGATAGTTATCCATGCCGGCGCCGCGATTATTTGCCGAGTTCTGACTGAATACGCAGTCGGTTAGTTTTGGATTGCTGTTATCTTGATTTTGCATCCCTCCGCCGCCGTACTTCGCCCAATTCTTGATGAAGGTGCATTTGATCAGAGTCGGGCTAGCGGAGCTATTATTCTGCATTCCGCCGCCGCCATAATACGCCCAGTTTTCACTGAAGGTACAGTTGGTCAGCGTGGGCTTGCCGTTGCTGCTGTATATTCCTCCGCCGGCATACTTGGCCCAGTCATTTTTGAATACGCAGTTAGCGACTGTTGGGCTGCTGTTGGTGCAGTAGATTCCGCCGCCATTTGTTGCGTAGCCATTTATGATAGTTAGGCCTGCTACGACCGAGCCCGCGCCTTCGCGGCTGTGGAAGTCAAAAGCCCGGCCTTCTTTTTCGCAGTCAATAATTGTCGCCGCGACCACGTTGGGGTCTTGCGGATTGGTACTCCTGACGGTGATTGCCTTACCCTTAAAGTCAACATCCCTGTTGCCGGGGCCTTTGTATGTGCCGGGGCTGATGATGACAACGTCACCTTCGATGGCGGCGTCAATTGCTGATTGAATACTGGCATAGGCGGTCGGGACCAGCCGTTGGTTGTTGTATTCGTCGATGCCAATATCAACGCGGTTATTGATTACGCGCGGGTCGCCGTTGATGTCGATGCTGTCGGCGGCAGCCGCGTAGTTCGGCTCACCGGCATCGATGCAGGGCGACATGGGCATTAGCCGGTAGTCGCCGGCGTCCGCGTCAACAAACTTCGGGTCCGCACTTATATTGCCGACTCCCGCCGGCCTGCCGCTCCAATCCTGAATGCAGCAGTAGTTGATGGCGGCAGTACTGTCGACAGAGAAAATCTGCGCCGCTTCATTCACTCCGTTGGCGTCGCTATTCAGCCAAAGGATGCAGCTGGTTAGCGTTGGACTACTGTTGTTGAGGTTGGAAATTCCGCCCCCGCTTTGTTTTGCCGAGTTGTGGCTGACCGTACAGTTGACCAGTGTTGGGCGGCTTTCAAAGTTGCGTATCGCGCCGCCGCAGCCCTGTGTTGTGTTGGCGGTGAATAGGCAGCCGGCGAATTTGGGACTGCTGCTATTGTTATTCATCGCGCCGCCTTCACCGCTGGCGGAGTTTCGGCTGAATATACAGCTTACTAACGTTGGGCTGCTTTTATAATTACGGATTGCGCCGCCGAACTCTGCCGAGTTTTCGCTGAACTTGCAGTTGGCCAGCACGGGGTTGCTGTTGAAGTAGTTGGCTATCGCTCCACCATACTGGGCGGAGTTGTTGTTCAACGTGCAGTTGTTCAGCATTGGGTGGCTGTCAGCGTGGTTGTACATCCCGCCTCCGTTGGATGCCCGGTTATCGCTGAAGGTGCAGCCCGTTAGCTTTGGGCTGCTGCTGAAATTGTACATCCCGCCGCCGACGTGCTCTGCCCGGTTGTCGCTGAATGTGCAATCTCTTAGCGTCGGGCTGCTATAGTAGTTTCGCATCGCTCCGCCGTGCCACGCCGAGTTGTCTTTGAATGTGCAGTTGATTATTGTGGGGCTGCCGGATTTGTTGTACATCCCTCCGCCTGTAATCGTGAAACCGTCAAGCACAGCCGTTGCATCCGTACCGCTGCCGGCTACGACCTGGTAGCTGTCCTCGGCGGAGTTGGCAAAATTTGGCTCGTCATTGCTGTTTAGGTCGCCGCTCAAAATGCTCTGGTAAGCGGTGATGTCACGGGCGTTAGGGTCTGCTTGGCCGTGGCCGGCGTAGCCACCTTTTATAGTTACGCCGTTCTTGAGTCCAAACGCTGCTGCTCGGTCGCCAGGAGCGACAGCTTTGCCCTGGTCGGGTTTGTAAGTGCCTTGCGCGACCAGGACTTCATCGCCAGCCGAGGCGGCAGCGAGTGCATCCTGAAGGAGCTTGTAGGCATCTGCCCAACTCGAACTGTCATTGCTTCCAGCGGCGTCTATGTCAACAAAGATTTGCCGCGCGGAAGTAGCACCTGCCATCGCCAATAAAAGACTGGACGCTATTAGGACGAACTTCAGATTTATTCTGGCATTCATTGTGTCCCCTTGTACGCTGTGTTTTCTCGCGGCGAACCAGGCGCATACCTTCTAAGCCCAATCTGGACTCTGCCCGCGAAACCTCCGTATCTGTGGTCTTTCTTGCCCTCTTGGCAGACATATTTTATCCTAAAAGGCGTCAAAATTCAAGAGAATTTTCGGCTCGCGTTTCGTCTGCCATCTTGGCCTTGGCGAGGTGATTCCTGTCCTATAATAGGCCCAATCTTATAGGAGCGGATGTGTCAGAGACTAACATGACACAGGACGGCTAATGCCCAAAGCAAGTCCTTTTTGAGCACGACCTTAGTTTCGTATCTTTCGTTTATCGGAATAAGGTGAACCTCCGTATCGGTGGTTCTTATGAGCTTACAGGTTACGCCTATCTGGTTGGCAAGGCGTGCGATCCCGATTTGTCCCTGCGCCGCCGGCACAGAGGGGCTTACTATCACAATGTCTCCGTCATTTATTCGCGGCGACATACTATCGCCATCTATCTGTAACGCGAAGCTATCCGGAAACAGCTTGTGGATGTCTTGGCACTGCACAAACTCAACTATTTGCTCATGCTCGTCGCCGCCAACCTGAATAAGATTAACCTGACGGTCTTTGATGCTGTCCAGCAGGGGTCGTGCACGCAGGTCTATAGCCACTGTGCCGTCTACCGAGCGCACGATATTTTTGCCCGTATGCTGTCTGACCAGCTCGTTAAGTTCGGTGATAGCCTGTTTGGGTTCGGGCAGAAATTTTTCGTCCCAAAAATGGACTATTCCTGCGGCGGTTCGTCCGAGCACGGGAATCCAGCCTGGCCGAGCAACTTTGGCGGACTTGAGTGCGGAAAGCCCCTTCGCAAGGCCTTTTTTCTCACACAGTAGCTCGACGAACGCCTGAACCGGCTCCGCCAGTTCAGGATTATTGGCGAGCAGGGCATCGATTTGCTCCAAAAGCGGGTTGTTTGACCCAGATGCGAATGTTTTTTCAATTTTTCGGCCTGTAAGCAGCCAATCCAAGTCTGCTCCGGTTACCTCGGATATCTTCAGCAAAACCGGGATGGGGGGAACACGGTTGCTCTCGTAATAGCTGTATGTAGAAGGACTTATGCCCAAAGCTCGGGCGAATTCGCTCTTGCCTCGGCTGCCGGCGTGTTGTCTTCGCAGCAGCTTAATTCGCTCAATTATCGCAGTTGCGATAGAATCATCCATATTTTCCCTTATTTGCGAAATTTCTCTTGCAAATCTTCGCGTTTAGCATTTAATTTAAGCTAAGCACCTTATCAAAAGCGTAATTTTAGACCCGAAGGCGAATTTTGTCAATCAAGTAGCTGAAAAGAAATGGCAAAATCTAAAAAAATAAGGGCGGCAAAAGTGGCTTCGGCCCAAAAAGGCGCAAAACCTCGGACTAAAGCGGCGGAATACGTGGGCCACCTTCTGGAGCTGCACAAACTGCAAGGAGTTCTTGCTGAACCGCCTGGACAAGGAAGTCTGACCAGGATCAGCGGGCCCAAGATGGACCTTTGATGGCATGTTTAGTGTGGGGCAGTAGACTCGATCTGGCGGATTTTCGGCGCGAGCCTTTGGCCCGCGTAGTGGAAGGATTTCATTAGCATAAAAAAGAATATTGCAGCGGCTAACACCAACGCAACGGCGGCGAGCCAATGTCGAGGGCGAAATCTATTCAGCGAGGGGGCAAAAGCAATAAGGGCAAAGCTGGCGGCAAGGACGATAATGGCATCCCAACTGGCACGCTGCCAATAGCTGCCGCCCAGATGTATCCACATTCCGAACTCGTCAAAGGTCAGCGCCATACCAATGCCGTAAAGGATAGCCGCCCATTGTAGCTTTCGCGCAGCAGGTTGGCCCAGCACGAGATACCCGGCAACGGCTGAGAGCAGAAAAATGCCATAGTTCAGATGGTGCACATGCGTGCCGCCCAGGTGCAGGTATAGGTCTGGAATGGTGCGAGACATAATCAAAAACACAATTATCCTGGCTGATATGAAAGTCAAAAGAAAGACCACCAGCACGATGCGAGCCAGGTGAGTAACCGGCGCAGGCTGGGCCGCGTTAATTTTGCCGTCTTGGGCCATTTGAGTTGCCCTCAAAACGTCAGCGCAAAACTGTCAGAAGTCGAAGACCACACCGAAATAACTATCGGGCAATACCTATTGTGTCAATGCTTGGCGAAGAATTTTTGGCCTGGTTCAATTCAGGGTAACAGTTCAAGGAAGTGTTTGCAATAAAACCACCGACTCCTGCCGATAAGAAGAGTAACTAACTGTCCTGGCGAATCGAAAGGAGTCGGTATGGTTACTCAAATTATCGGCACATCTACACCTGAGCAAACACATTTTTCCCCAAAAAAAACGTCCGCAGCATTCCGTCTTGGGCCAATCCAGAGAAAGGACCTCTCAGTTCAGGTACTGGCCCGGACCGAAGCGGTCAGCTATTTGGCCCAGAACTATAGGGTCAGCCGCAAATTCCTCTATCAGCAAGCCGCAAAGGCCTCTGATGCGCTCGATGAGGCCTTTATACCCTCGGCTGACGAGGATGAGGTTCTGTTTTACCTGCCGGTGACGAAAAACTGGATTCGCCAGTTTGTTCTGGCTCTGATCCTGATATGCCATAGCAGCTTCCGGGGCGTGATCGAAATCCTCCAAGACCTGTTCGACTATCATAACTTGAGTCTGGGCACCATCCATAACATTGTCAGCCAGCCAGTGCAAAAGGCTCAGCAGATCAACAATGCACAGGACCTCTGTGGTATCAGTGTGGGCATTCTCGATGAGATATTCCAGGTCAGCCAGCCGGTGCTGGTGGGCATGGATGCCAAGTCCACCTACTGCTACCTGCTGGCCGCCGAAGACCAGCGGGACGAAACCACCTGGGGCGTGCACCTGCTGGAACTGGCCCAAAAAGGCCTGCACCCCGATTATACCATTGCCGATGCAGGACGGGGCCTGAGGGCCGGACAGGCCACTGTCTGGGATGATGTTCCTTGTCATGGCGATGTGTTCCATGCCGAGCGTGATCTGGCAAAACTTGCCTATTTCCTTGAGAATCGCGCCGCCGGATGCAGCACGATGCTGCAGAAGCTCCAACGCAAGATGCAACGGGCTAAGAACAAAGGCAAAGGTCAATCAGTTTCCAAAAAACTGGCACAAGCTCGTAAGGCACAGGCCGAGGCGGCCAACCTGGCAAAAGATATCCGCATTCTGGCCGATTGGATGAATAATGACATCCTCTCGGCTGCCGGCCCTGATCTTCGCACCCGCCAACAACTGTACGACTTTGTGGTTGAACAACTGCGTATCCGTGAATCCATATGCCCGCATCGCATTAGCCCCGTTCGTGGCATGCTGGAAAATCACCGCGATAACCTTCTTGCCTTTGTAGATGTTCTGGACGAGAGGCTCGCTGACATTGCCACCAGATTCAAAGTCCCGCTGTTTCTGGTACAGGCCGTCTGCGAACTGCAGAGTTTGGATAAGAACCTTCCTGCGTATTGGCAAAGGCAAGCACAGCTACGAAAAAAACTCCCAGACCGCTTTAACCGCCTGGAAATGGCTGTCTGTGAGGTGCTCTCAGAGACGCCGGGCCAGTTCTATGGTCGAGAACCTCAACAGTCGCTTGCGGAACTATTTTTTCCTACGCAGACATATCGGCAACGATTATCTGCATCTGCTGCGTTTCTTTCTCAACCACCGCCGGTTCCAGCGTAGTGATCAGCCTGAACGCATTGGTAAAAGTCCCGCGGAACTGCTGAACGGCCAGGCACATCCTCATTGGCTGGAGTTGCTCGGTTTCCAACGCTTTCAGCAGAACTAATTCCCATCGGCCTTGACACCGCGGTTATTGCCAGTCCTTAGCAATGGTGCTCATTCTCTCACTACTGTTACCCAAAATCAGCCATTTTTGAACCAGG
>CAWFCJ010000052.1:0-128285 GCA_963814265.1 Sedimentisphaerales bacterium
GCCCTGAGCAAAGTCGAAGGGAAGGAACGCGTCAAAAAATGATACTTGTTGATTATCCCGGACATTTCGTTGCAGCCTTGCTTGTGGTGGTTTTCGCCGCACTGGTTGTCTTTGCCTTTCGATCGAGCGGGCTGCTAAAGGCAAAGCTCAAACGCCAGAGACCACTATTGATGGTGCTGCAATACGCCGCGGTAGTTCTGCTGCTATTGGTTGCGTGGAATCCGTCTCGCTCCAAAGAACACCAAATACTCGCCAGAAATTCGGTGCTGGCCTTATTCGACACCAGCCAGAGCATGTCCATCGCCGAAGATGCGCAGAGAACCCGGTTGGATACGGCAATCGCCGCTTTTACAGAAAGATTTCATCCTTCCGAATCGGAAGGGCCACAGTACAGAATCTTTGGATTCGACCGTCAGGCCTATTATAGCGGTTCTGTCGAATTGCTGCGGCGCTGGGGCTCGCAGAGCGATTTGCACGGCGCCCTTGCCCTCCTCAATAAATATGGCGACGGAAATACTGACGCAAATATGGTTGCAGGAGCGGTTATCTTCACGGACGGTCAAGCTGCGGATAAGAACATCGAGGCGTATCTGCCTCTTAGCCCCCGCCTTTCGGCGGGGGTACCCCGGCCAGTAGCCGGGGCTAAATTGTCGAACGGGAAAGAGTGCCGAATTGTTCTTGTGGGTGTGGGGTCCAGGCAGCCACAAAGGGACATAGCGATAAAGTCGATAACCGCACCGTCAAGGATTACAGTTGACACCGCTTATAATGTGCGGGTCGCCGTCGCCGCCAGAGGATTGAAGGAGCAGCCCGTAACAATCGAGCTGCTCCGCGATGATCGTGTAATAGATTCCAACCAGTTGGATACGTCTAAACTTCCCCCGGCCAAAAGCAGACAAACTCAATCGCGTTCGCAAGTGTACCAAATAATAGTCGATTTCACAGTCGTCGCAGACACCCTGGGCAGCCACACGCTTTCGGCACGTGCAAAGCCGCTCGAAAAAGAGATGAATCTGGCCAACAACCAGCGAAGTACGGTAGTACAGGTGACCGAAGAGCAAAAACTCGAGGTGCTCTTCTACTGCCAAGTGGCTAATTTCAACGTGGGCAAAATACGCCAGGCTTTGGCCCGCGATGACAAGATTCAATTGGACGTAGGCTTGGATGCGATAAAGAACCCCGCTCTATCGCAGGACGCGATGAAAACGTGTGGCTATACAAAACTGCCCGATAAGCGCGAAGAACTCTACAAGTACGACATCATAATTCTTGGCCCATGTGACGCGGGTAGCTTAACGCCCGCACAGGTCGACGGCCTATACAGTTTTGTTGTCGATAGAGGTGGCGGACTTATCCTGCTGCCTGCCAGAGCAGGGCCCACGCCTGACATTTGGATGAACCAGAAAATTCGCTCGCTCATGCCCGTCATTGTTGAACCAGACAAATCGCCCGGCCAGAGCGATAATTCAGCCAATATAGAGCTTACCTTTGAGGGAATCGACAGCAAAATAATTAGCCAGGCAGACCTGACAAGTCAGGACCAGCTCGTCTCGGCATATTGCCGGATAACCGATACCAAGCCTGCCGCGAGCACACTGGCTACGGTGCGGGACACGCCGGTTATCTGTGTGCACCGAGTCGGCAGGGGCAGGGTCTGCCTGATTAACATCTCGCAGCTTTTTTTGCTGTACCGGCAAGACCGCGACGGCGGATTGCTGCACAAATTGATGTCGGGCTTAACATCTTACGTGGGTAGAGTCGCGAATGTCGAAGCCGGCGTCGAGTTATTTGCCCAGCGCCCGGCGAAGAATCAGACAAGGTCAGGTTCAGCGCGTACGTATGCGACAAGTCGTTTGCCCCGGTCAGCGGCGCCAACGTACTGCTTAACGTCAGAGGCCAGGCCCTGAGTATGAACCAGGCAAGTCCCGGCTATTATGCCGCCGAAGTAGAAAATGCCGCAGACCAAAGCATTGTGGCAACGGCCCAGGCGGAAATCAATGGCACGTTCCTCGGCGAAAAGACTATCGCGGTAAATCTGCCGCCCGTGCGGACTGAAATGGCCGAGGCCGAACTCGATGAGGAGTTTCTTGCCGCCCTGGCAAAAAAGCTCAACGGCAGATACGTTCATGTCGACGACCTAACAAAAGATGCTGCACAAATGTTTCAGGCTCAAGTGCAAATAGGCAGCCAGATTCGTATGACCAGCGTCTGGCCTACGTGGGCGTTGCTGCTTCCTTTATGTTTGCTTCTGAGTATCAGTTGGTATTTAAGGCGAGCAATTGGCTTAGTATGAGACTATCAAGGTCCAAAATAAAGGTGATCTCTGTCGCGAGTCTATTGATATGCGCAAGTAGACTTGCATCTGCTGAAATCGGCCAAATATCCCCTGGCGGCATAAATACTTACGCCCTAATTGTCAGCGGGATAAACAAAGACCCGAACGAGCACCTGGCTAAAGACCGAACCGTAACGAATCTGCGCAAGTTCTTCCTCAGCGATGCCAGGCTCAAACCTGAGCATTTATCTATCTTGGTGGCTGATAGCGCGGTGCGGCAAGGCACAACGACATCGACGGCGGATAATCTGCGCCAGACACTTGCTACATTCGCAGCGAAGATTCAGCCCACGGATAGATTTATATTCTATTATACAGGCCAGGCAAATAGTGTGGCCGGCAAGCTGCGGCTCAATCTGCCCGGCGAGGATATAACGCACGAGGGCCTGGCAGAGTCGATAAACAAGATAAAAACACCATCAATGATGATAGTGTTGGATTGTCCGGGGCCGGCGTGGCGGCAAAAACCCTCACGGGCAAAGGCAGGATTCTGATATGTGGCTGCGAAGGTAACCAGCGTTACAGCACCAAATTCGGCGACTATTTTGTGCCCGCATTAGCTGACCCAAATAGCGATACGGACGGCAACGGCAAAGTATCGGTTCTGGAGGCGTTTACTCTTGCTTGCAAACAGTTAGAAGACTGGTACCGGCAGCGGAACTTACTGAAGACTGAGACGCCGGTGCTGGAAGATAATGCAGATGGTGTCCCAAGCCCGCAGCCCTGGAGACTTGAATCCGACAAAGACGACGGCCTTTTGGCCTCGAAGTTCTTCCTGGCTGCCGAATAAAGGCTTCTGCAAAATTGCAGGTTAGGCATACTTTGACAGGAAAAAATGGTTTTTGTTTTTTCCTTGTCAAACAGTAAGCTGTTCTCTGACAAATAGTTAATCGATTATTTAAGAAAATCAAAGACGGATTTCCTTAAATAATATATGCCTAACCTGCAATTTTGCAGAACCCACTGCCGAATAACGAATGGAGATAAAAGTATGAGCAGACAGTCTGGCAAAATAAGCCGACGAGAATTCCTCAGAATAACCGGCGGCGCAGCTATCAGCGCTACCTTGGCGGCAGGCAGCGTGGTTGCGTCCGCTGAACAGATGGGCCGTAGCGAGCCGATGAACGATCTGGACCAGTACGACTTCGTGATGCCGAGAGTGAAATTTGTCGAGCAGGGAAGAGAAGGTCAGGGCCGCGGCCCCGACGTCTGGAACGTCAGGCCGGGCGGCGATGCAAATCTGCTGGATGAGTTCAGTAAGGTAATTCGCTGCAAAACTAAACCAATAACGAGAGCAAACAACTGGGAACCACAGTGGGCAGAGCCGGGCCAACTAAACGCCGTGGTCACCTTCGACAAACTCGAAGACCTGACGAAATATCCGTTTCTTTTTATGACCGGCGAGAACTTCTACACGTTCACTCAGAATCAAAAGTACAATCTGCGAGAGTACATCGTGCGCGGGGGCTTTTTGCTGATGGACGACTGCGTTGTCGGCAACGGCGGCGATTTCTTCTATCAAAGCTCCTACCAGCTTCTGGAGGAGGTTTTCGGCAGAGGTGCGGTCACCCGGATACCGCCGGAACACGAGATATTTCACAATGTGTACGACCTTGGTGACACGGGCCTGCCTTTACTGGACTACCCAAAGCGTCAAGCTCCCGGCGGGCTACCCTATATGCACGGACAAAACCACGGCGCTTCGAGGCGTCTTCATCGAAGACCGGCTCACGATTTTTCTCGGCTCAACCGATATTCACTGCGGCTGGTGCGACCGTCAGGGCTTCGAGTTCGGCAGGCCAAATTACGAAAAAGCGATCCAAATGGGCATCAACATTATAATGTATGCGATCTCACATTGATTACTAACTGAACTTTTGCAGAATTCTTGTTACTAATGAGAGTTTTGCAAAATGGAGATTAGGCACATATTATTTAAGGAAATCCGTTTCTTGATTTCCTTAAATAATCGAGCTAAGTAATTATCTGTCACGCAGTTAATGTTTGAAAAGGAAAAATAAGACAACGAATTTTTCCTTTTCAAAGTGTGCCTAATCTCAATTTTGCAAAAGTTCAGTTACTAATCAAGCCTTCTGACCTTGATGTTGCGGTACCATACCGGCTTGCCGTGGTCCTGGAACCCGATAGCACCCTGCCGGGCCAAATCTTTGTACGCCGTGTTGAATTTATTCGGCGTACCATCCGGATTCATGTGCGGCTCGGACCAATCATTCAACTCCATATCTATAATCCGCTTGCCGTTCATTACGATGCTGATCATTGAGCCTTTTGCCAGGATGGTCACCCGATTCCATTGGCCGGCGGCTTTGACTGCGTTGACCGTCGGCGCCAGACAGTCGTAGATCGCTCCGCAGTCGTACTTGTCGGGCCTCCGTCTGCCGAACGAATCGTATATCTGCATCTCAATTCCGGTTTGTACCGGGTCGTTGACGTCCTCGGTCCGAAAGAAAATGCCGCTGTTGGTGCCTTTGGCCACCTTAAATTCCAGCTCCAGGATGAAGTCCCCGTAACTCTCGTTGGTCCAGATGTTGCCGCCGCCCTGTGCGTCAGCACACCCTTTTCCATCGTCCAACTGCCGCGCTTAAATGTGCAGTTGGATAGATTATCCGCCAGCAAATCCTCCCATCCGAGCGCTATCGGATGGCTGCTGCCGGGCATTTGCACGCACGAGGATAAAACAAAAACCATCGTTGCCATCAAAACTTTCAGCAGAACCTTTTCATTCACCATCTTGCATCTCCCACATAAGCCCAAGCACAGATTTGTGCTCAAGCCGTAACGTTCAATCAATCTACAAAACTACCGTGCCGACGACTGGTCGAGCTTCGTCTCCAGTTGCTCGATGGCCGACCGCACAGTCTTAGTCCGGTTTTCCAGCTCGCTTATGACTTTCCCCTGCCTCTGCAATTGGGCGGTAAGCTCGTCAATTCTCGCCTGGGCGTTGTTTGCGGCGGTACGAGCTTCCTGACGCGAAGTGGTAAGTTCATTGACCTGCTTTTCCAGCCGGTCTCGCGACTTAGCTACCTCCTCCAGTTGCTTTTGCAGCACATCGCGCGAGCTGGTAACCTTATTAACTTCCGTCTGCAGCTCGTTGCGCCTCTGTGTAACGTTTGCCACCTCGGACTTGGTCTTATTGAGCGCCTCCGATAGCCTGGTGACATCCGCCTGTAATTTATCCTTTTCGCTCTTACTCTTCTCCAAAGCAGCCTCCAGTTGTGCCACTTTGCTCTTCAGCTCGTCTTTTTCCTTCGCACTGCCGTCGCAGCCGCTCAGAGCGAAAAAACAGCCCGACAGGAAAACAAATGCGAGAATGACCCTTCGCCTCATCTTTACAACCCTCCTTTCTCCATAAACCCAAGTGAGTTCTGCAAAATTGCAGGTTAGGCATATATTATTTAAGGAAATCTGTTTCTGATTTTCTTAAATAATCAATTAACTATTTGTCAGAGAACAGCTTACTGTTTGACACGGAAAAAACGGAAATCATTTTTTCCTGTCAAAGTATGCCTAACCTACAATTTTGCAGAAGCCTCCATAAACCCAAACGCTCCAGCCGAGAACACGCTCGTCGGCTATAATCCAACGAAAAAACCGGAGAGGCCGGGATTCGAACCCGGGGTAGAGGTTTATACCCCTACGACGGTTTAGCAAACCGTTGCCTTCAGCCGCTCGGCCACCTCTCCAAGCAACCCACGCTAATCTAACCGAGTTCGGCTAAACTTGCAAGTTAATTAGTCAATTAGTTGATTAGCAAATTGGCAACTAATTCACCAATTCACTAATTCGCTAATCACCCGCTCAAGACCTGTTTCGTCCTTCGCCCTGAAGCATCCTTTTAATATCCCTTGCCACAATGTCCGCGATAATTTGCTCCTGGTCGAACGGCACATCGCCCGGCTGCTCTATCGTATGGCTAATCGGCTCTGCCTGCTGCCTGCTGACGGGTTCAGCGTTCTTTGACCGCCTGGAAACGGCGGCGCTGCGTCTTTTCCTTTTTTTGCCGGTGATCTTTCGCTGCTGGGCCATAATTTGGTCAGCCAGGTCGAATTTCGGTATGTCGCTCGAGCCGCTCGCTGAGTTCCGGCCTTCGGTCGTTGTTCTTTTTTCTTGCCTGCCATCACGGTCTCCTCGGACACCTTTATACTGTAACTAAATCAGCCAGCACAATCAAGGACAAAATGATGCGGTATCTGGCCCCCGGCACTGGTCCGGGGGCTAAACGCTCTTTTGCACTTTTTTGTTGCCTTTTGGACAATTCCGACCATAATATTCCCGGCAGAAGCGGATTTTGAACCCTCTATGTGTTACCTTTGTGGTTTTCTGTGCCTTATAATAAAAGAAGATCAATCGTGTATGCTTTGGAGGGAACAAACAGTGAGAACCCGTGGACCCTGCTTAGTCCTGGCAGCCATCCTTCTTGCCGCCCGGTGCAAGAAGGAGCCGATTGCTACCGAAAAGACACTGCACGAGGCCGCCGAGGCAGGCGACATCCATCTTGTCCGCATCCTTATCGAACGCGGTGCCGACGTTAATGGGAACGACCGGGGAGGCATTTTCACTCCGCTACGCCTTGCGCCTATGGAAGGACACAGAGATGTTGCCGAACTGCTCTTAGCCAGTGGTGCCGAAGTCAACGCAAGAAGTAAGGGCGGTATCACAGCCTTGCACTCGGCGGCACACTGTGGGCATAAAGACGTCGCAGAACTACTTATTTCCAAAGGTGCTGATGTAAATGCAAAGGACAAAGACGACAGTACACCGCTGCACGAAGCGGTTTTCAGCCGGCACAAAGACGTGGTCGAGCTCCTTATTTCAAAAGGGGCTAACGTCAATGTGAAAAACCTCCCAAACGGCACAACGCCTTTACACATTGCAGCCGACGGCGGCTATAAGGATATTGTGGATTTACTTTTAGCCAGCGGCGCAGACGTCAACGCAAAAGACAAAGAAGGCTGCACGGCATTAGAGGGGGCTGCTCAATGGGGCTACCAAAACGTAGTGGACCTCTTCTAGCCAAGGGCGCTGATATAGATGTGCGGGCGGATGTAAGGACCGCACTGCTGTTTTCAGCGGCGTATTATAACCTCAAAGGCCTAGCCGAACGACTCATCGCAAACGGCGCCGATGTCAATCGAAGAGCATCTCGCTCAGTTCCGTATTGGATGAGGGTGCAAGAAGGTGATACGCCGCTGCTCTGCGCACTGCGTAGTGGATCCATCGATGTCGCCAGATTGCTTATTGACCATGGTGCTGATGTAAATTCACAAAATGACCTTGGTGAGGTTCCTCTATTACTTGCGATCCGTGGTGTACGGCTTGATCTGCAACGACAGAGGATTCTCACACGCAGGGACTCCTACACGCCGAATGAACGCGACACAATCACGCAGGACGCTGTGCTTTGCCAAGCTTACCGCGATGCTGCAAAGAGCCTTGTGCTCCGCGGCGCAGAAGTCAAGGTAAAGGATCAAGAAGGCAATACGGCTCTTCACAATGCAGCAAGAAATGGCGACAAGGAACTGGCCGAACTTCTGATTGCACGGGGCGCAGATGTTAATGAAAAGGCGCCCAGGGATGCGACGCCATTGCACTATGCAGCCTCTTATGGACACAGCAGTGTCACCAAACTACTTCTGGACCACGGCGCGAGTGTCAATGCAAAGGAGAAGGATGGTGATACGCCTCTGCACGACGCGGCCTTTCGCGGTCAGAAAGAGGTCGTGGAATTGCTATTGGCCGATGGCGCTGATGCGAATGCGAGAAACGCCCGCGGTCTTACGCCGATGGGCGAGGCGGCCCGCCGGGGACACAAGGAAGTTATGGAACTACTCCGCAAGCACACGGCAAAGAATTAGCCGGCAGGACCGATAGATAGTTGTGTAAAATCGCCCGGATTGAACTGTCTTATCAGCGCACCAATATCATCGCCGGTAACGGCCTTAACTGCGGCAATATCCTCCTCGACTGTGCGATACTGCTGTAAATACGTCCAGTTAAAACCCAGGTCAACCAGCCAACCCATAGGCAGCTCATTTTTGATAACCAACGCACTTAAGACCTTGTTTTTAGCCTTGCTCAATTCCTCTTCGGTTACGCCGGTGCTGGAGAGACTTTCAAAAATGTTCCTGACAATATCGAGCACCTTTGTGACATCGCCGGGGCTGCACCTGATATAAGTACAAAACACGCCCGTGCCATCCATCGGCCCGAACTGCATTTCTGCGGTTTCGGCAAGAGCCGTGTCCACCAGCTCCCAGTAAAAACGCGAGCCGACACTATCGCCGATGACAACTGATAGAAGATCGGCGGCGAATCTCCGCCCGTCCTGAGCAGACACGCTCGGGCTCATCAGGCATATATGCTCACGAGACAAGTTTGCCTTCTGGATTCTCTGCCTCTCTCTGCTGCCCTGGCAGCCATCAAGTTCTCTTGTGACGTTTTGCCTTTGCCAGTTGCCGCAGGCTGCCGCGACGGTTGAACAAATTGCGCCCCAGTCGAAATTGCCTGCGCAGGCAAAGACCATGTTGTTGGGTGCGTAACGCCCTAGAAAATAGTCCCGCATCTGCTGCGATGCCAGACCGTCTATACTTTCCTCGCTGCCAAGAACGCTATTTCCGCAAGGGTGCTGCCCGAAGTGCAGCTTTCTACACCTATCCACGACATCGAAGCTGGGCGTATCCTTGTGCATCGCAATTTCTTCTTTGATTACATTCTTCTCCAGGCCAAAATCTTCGTCTCTAAGAGCTGGTCTCATTAGCTCTATCCACAACTTTGTTACCTCTGCCAGATATTCTGGAAGGACAGCGGCGTAAAAAACGGTATTTTCCTCGCTCGTACTGGCGTTGAAATCGGCACCGTTCTATCGAAGGCCTCGTTGACTTCAAACGCATTTAGTCGTTCCGTGCCTTTGAACAGCATGTGCTCTAAGAAGTGTGACACCCCGCTAACCTGCTCGGTCTCGTCACGCGAGCCGGCCTTTACGAAAAAGCCAACCGCAGTGGACTTGGCAGACTTGTTGACCTCCGCGATTATATCTAAGCCGTTGGCTAATTTCTCGCTCTTAAATTCCATACTGCACTCACCTAACCACAGATTTCACCGATTAACACGGAAAACGAACAATCAATGTAAAGAAACCACAGATTTCACAGACGCCGTTCTGAGCGGAGCGAAGAATCCGCCCGCATGCCGAACGTTTCGGCTGCGCCTCAACAGTGTAATCCGTGTAATCCGTGGTTCGAATCAGTGAACTCCGTGTAATCCGTGGTTCGAATCAGTGAACTCCGTGTAATCCGTGGTTAAATATCCACTTCCTTTCGGCCAATTGTCACCACCGTAAAATCGCCGAACTTTTTCCCCCTCAAAAAGTCCAGAACCGAGTCAACGGTGGTTTGCTCAATTCTATTTTTGATTTCGTCCAGGCTGCGGACTCTGCCCAGCATATAGTAGTCGGCGGCGATTCCGCCGGCTCGGCTGCTGGAGGATTCACTGTGCAGAATCAAAGAGCTTTTTAGCCCGGCTTTGGCACGGTCAAGCTCTTCCTGGGTTATCCCCTCGCTGAGGCGATTAAACTCACCTATGATCACATCGAGCGTCTGCTGCGCTTTCTCCGGCGTTGTGCCCGCGTAGCACATTATGCCCGCGGCCTCTTTGAGAGCGTGATAGTGCGCTCCGACCGCGTAGCACAGGCCGCGCTTCTCCCTAACCTCGGTGAACAATCTGGCGCTCATTCCCCCTGAGAGAACCGACACCGCCGCGCGGGCGTTGTAATAGTGGTCGTCGCCCGGCCTAACCGTCTCGGTCATCAGGCCGATATGCACCTGCGCAGAATCGCTGTCGATATGCGTATATTTTGAGTTTTGAGTTCTAAGCTCTACATTTTGAGTTCTAAATTCCGTATTCTGTATCCTGTATTCTGTATTCTGTACCAAGTCCTCCATTTGCCCACAAATGGCATGGAAGTCGTACTTGCCCGCAACTGCAAAAATTGTGCGAGAGAGATTGAAGTTGTCCCTTACCATCTGGCGAGTTTTGGCGGGCGTCAAGGCCTGCAACTCGTCAATCGTTCCGATGGTGCTGCGGCCTAAAGGCGGTGCATAAAACTTTTCCTGCAGTTTGAGCATGACCTTTTGCCGAGGCTCATCATCCAGAGCGCGTACCCTGTCGACCGCTAATTGCCTGGCAAATTCAAACTGCTCGTCTTTCAAGTGCCCGTAAGTATGATGTCGGCGTACAACTGCAATGCTTTGGCTAAGTTTGTGGCCTCCAAGGCTGCACCGATAGTTATATGTGAGGTGCTGACCGACTCGGCCCGGTGCAGGCCAAGCCCGTCAAGGGCGTCGCCGAGCTGCCTGTTATCTTTATCCGCGGCGCCTCTAGATCCAATCGGCGATAACATTCGCAGCCCCGCAGCAGCCTTCGGGAAGCCTTGCCGCCCCAGCCGGCAGCATGAAGCCAAAAGCTACTGACTCGACGGCCTCCATCTGCTCGCCGAGAAGAACCATGCCATTCTTCAATACGTGCCTGTCAAGTTTTTCTGCCATTGCTTCCTCAGAATTCAGAAGTCGGAATTCAGAAGTCAGAATTCTGTCTTCTGTCGTCTGTCTTCTCTGCTGAGACGAGGCCGGATTGTAACAACAAAGCGAAAGCCTTTCAACCGTGAAGTTCAAACAGTGGTCAGAGGTCAGTAGTCAGGGCTCAGACACCTGAACTCTGATCCCCGAAACCCGATCCTTTTTGTCGCAGCGGGGTTTTGGGCCATAGTAAGAAGGTAGGGTATGCTCGGCATAGCCCCGGAGAAGGCAAAAGTTGCTTGACAACTTGTGATGGATTGGATAACATGGCAACATTGCAGGTGTCTGTAAAGTTGCCATATTGTTCATGTTAGCCTAAGATGAACGTTTTTGGAAAGGAAGGGATGATGAAAGTCACGAACGTTCAAAACAATTCAATAATTATGTTCTTCAGTGTTGTGTTTGTGGTGGTGTTGGTCATCGCTCCAATAGACGTATTCGCTCTATGCGTTGAACCGGATGCGCCTGATTGTCCTTGTTTCATTAATATCGGCGTATGGAACCCCCCTTCCGTGGCCTTTATTCAGGATGTAGCGATTCCGACAGTTGGAACAGAGGAATCTTGCGTCGCTGATGGCGGCAAGCCGTACTATCAAATGGTACTTGGGTGCAACACTGAAATTGCGGCAAGCTTGACGGCATTTGTACTGGCCCTGCCTTGGCCATGGAGTCCGGGTTTAGACGAACGGGAGGCGTGGTGCTCAGAAACGATTTCTTATTGGCATCGTGAAGTTGGCATCCCTTATGCCGGGGGGTATAGCACGGGATGGCATATTAACTGGCAGGTTCACGGTGTTGGAACGCTTAAGGAGTGGTACACAACCGAAGAGGCCAGTGGAGGCCGGGGCAGGTGGATTGAGGCTGAGGATGTGAGCTACGAGGATTTCGAGCTTGGTGTAACGGCGCCTGTTCCAGGCGCATATGTAGCCATAAGACGCTATAATGATACTACTGACACGTGGATTGACGACGGTAATCACAGCCTCATGATAAATGAGATGTGGGTCCATAAAGATGTTCGCGGAAACATCTTTCAGGTGGAGGTTACCCTTCTCGAGGGCAACAGCAGCAACAAAGTTAAGGATACGCGTCGTTGGGATGATGTATTGTCGCTGACACCTCAGGGTTCTCTTGCGATAGGCACTGACAAAAAGATATATGGTTTTGGGATAGATCTCGATTCTGAAGGCCAACCAATCTACGACCCATCAAGATTACATTGGATATCCCATCAACTCGTTCAAATGGTGCCGAAAATCCACGCTGTCATCGCAACAGACCCAGACTGGGGAAAGTGGTACCAGCAACTCACTCCGGGGCTTATAGCATACGCAAAACTTCTCCGGAAAATGGGTGAACCTAATGTAGTGTGTTCAGCGCCCGCGTTGAAGATTGACAGGCTCCCGGATGACCGGGCTATCCGGTGGCATTTTCCCAAAGGACACCCTGGGCCAGTAGAGGTTGTTATCGACCTGCTGGATGTCCATCCATTGCCTATTAAAGGAGTTGAATTGAGGTGGGACAGCAAATTTCTTCCTTGGAACTACACGGTTGAATTTGCATCTGCTGGCCAAAAATACTCAGAGGCAATTCTGCCGGACCGGCCCCAAAATATGCCTGCAAGTGGAATTCCGTCTATTCCCGTGCCGGCCATTTTCTCAACCTCCGGAAGCGGAGTGGCGGTCAGATATGTGAGACTGGTTTTTCACAGTCCCTTTACGCAAGATGCGATATTGCAGAATCTGCGGTTCCATTATGAACAAGGTCCAATAGTAGACAGAGAGGATGTGTGTCAGTACAGACTTGTCGGCGATTTGGATGATGATTGCAAGGTAGACTTTTATGACTTTGCAAAGATGGCGGCAAACTGGCTTATCGATTGCAGAGTTGAGCCCAAAGACCCGGCTTGTATTCCTAAATAGCGATGGTGATACTACGCAACGGCGGCGGTTTCGGTTTGTCCTGAGATGGCGCTTGGCCGCCAAGACTGTCACAAGCTGACAATGAGAGTGTAGGCGCCCTTATTGTGATAGCCACTGTAGCCGAACCGCGACATAAGAAACGTGTCGATGTGAATAGCATCAACAATCGCCATGCGCCCGCCTAATGTATGACGGGCGTGCTTCCGGAATAAAGCCTTGGTTCTCGCCAGGCTCAGTTTGTTCCAGTGATAGCTGCCGACGGTTTTGACGCTATGCTCATCGCCCGCGTGCATGTTGAAGAATCCGATACAGACGGCTTGCCGCGTGACACGGCAATTTCTGAGATTGCCAGTTCCATTGCCTCGATCGACAGATGTTCAAACAGATCGTGTACGAAACAGTAATCGAAGGCTTTATCCAGCGCATCAATTTCAAGCACGTTGCCGACTGTGAAGAACGTCTGCGGGAACATCCCTCGGGCGTTGCCAATATTCTTTTCACACAGGTCAAATCCCTGATAGTTCAGCAGCCGAGCAATGCCGTAGGCGTCGATGAAGCGGTAATCATTTGCTGAGCCGCAAGCGGGTTCTAACACAGAAATGTCCCCAGGCTGTTCGCGCCGCAGCAGTTTTTGCCAGACGGCTCCAAATGTGTTCATAAGATGCTCAGGGATGGGCACGTCAGTAGTCTCAACCGCGGCCCGGCTAAGCAAATCGCAGATGTAGTTTGGCAGTGACAGGTCGGCAAATGTCTGCGAAAGAAACGCTGGTATCGCCAGTCCTTCGGATTGGCGCCGCCCCTGGAGCAGTCCATCCAGAAGCCCGTGCATTTGCCAGCGATTAACCGATGCTTTGACCAGCTTCAGCAGCCAGTTCACAACCAGAGCGAAACGTAACTCCCGTTGCATCAAGGCCGAGAATTTATGGCCGAACAGACATTCGATAAGAAAGTGTCGCGTCAGGATGCTCTGAATGTTGATGCGAGGGTTTTCGACATCTTGCACCAGATAGTCGCGCAGAATCCTCTGGTCGCGCCGCATCCATGACCGCGTCAGCCCATCAGTCTCTATCTTGAAGCACTGTTGCACGGTTATCCTCTGCTCAATCTATAAGACGGGTTAATGTTACAATTTGTTGTATTTCACACGGATTAATCTGGCTTTTGCTTGACTTCAGCCCAAAAAAATAGATATAATTAGATTTAATAAAACTGCACACGCTGGGGATTATGTTGGCGGGAGAAAATGATGAAAAGGCGATCGACTAAAGTTTTGGCGATGATTGTTTTATCCCTCGCTTCTACACCTTTAACCTGCCTTGGCCACACAGTAAGTTTCCAGGGCTTAGGTGACTTGCCGGGAGGAAGCTTTATCAGCTCGGCTGAAGATGTCTCAGCCGATGGAGCAGTCGTGGTGGGCTGGAGTATGGGCGCTGAACAGCTTGAGGCTTTCCGCTGGACAAAATCTGACGGCATTCAAAGACTCTGGCCGCCCCTTGATGAGCACCAGTGGAGCCAAGCCTACGCGGTCTCGGCCGACGGTTCGGTAGTGGTGGGTGCCACTGGCTTTGATGGTGGTATGGGTCCAAGCATTCTACTGGACGCAGTCAAACGGAACAATCGTGCTCCCGTGCGGTGGCCTCGGCTGTTACGCCTACGATGTCTCGGCAGATGGGTCGGTGCTCGTCGGGGAGTACGAAAGGGACGCCTTCCGCTGGACAGAAACTGACGCCATGCAGTTTCTTGGTGACCCGGAAGCCCCACTCGACGACAGCTCTGCCCGCGCCATTTCGGCCGATGGCTCAGTCATAGTGGGCATGAGCACCGCCCTACCCAGCGGCGGCGAAGCAGTCCGTTGGGTAAATGGTGTGATGACCGGTCTGGGGGACGTACCGGGTGGGTCGTTCGGCAGCTTTGCGTTTGCCGTTTCGGCAGGTGGCTCGGTCGTAGTGGGCTCGAGCCTGAGCGCTCAGGGCGAGGAAGCATTCCGGTGGGAAAACGGCGTCATGACCGGATTGGGTGATCTGCCGGGCGGTTCTTTCTTCAGCCGTGCGTACGCCGTCTCAGATGATGGATCAGTCGTGGTCGGTTTTGGCAGCACCTCGACAGGCTGGGGAATGGAGGCGTTCATCTGGGATCAGGCTAATGGCATGCGCAATCTCAAGGACGTCCTTGAAAAAGGCTACGGTCTGGACCTGACCGGCTGGACCTTAGAAAATGCAACTGCAATGTCCGCTGACGGCCTTACCATCGTCGGCTACGGCATAAATCCTGATGGCCTTGCCGAGGGCTGGATAACGACAATTCCCGAACCGGCTTCGCTTCTATTGCTTGGCTTGGGCACAATCCTTTTGCGGAGGAGAGGCTAAGATTCCCTGTGCTACACGCCGCGCGGCGCGATTACGCGACGGCGGCGGTTTCAGGCGCGCCCTGAGCGGAGTCGAAGGGCTCTACCTCATATTGGTCGAAACGGACGCTTATCTTCTTGCTCACGCCTTGCGTCTGCATTGTTATGCCGAACAGCTCTTCTGCAATGCTCATGGTCCGCTTGGAATGAGTAATTATGATGAACTGCGAATCCTTGACAAACTCCCGCAGCAGCAGATTGAATCGCTCATTATTTGCTTCGTCCAGTGCCGCGTCAATCTCATCCAGGAAGCAGAACGGCGAGGGCTTCGTCTTAAAGATGGCAAAAAGTAGTGCGATTGCCGTCATCGACTTTTCGCCGCCGCTGAGAAGAGAGATGCTTCTGGTTTCCTTGCCGGGCGGCCGGGCGATAACTTCTATACCGGCCTCGAGGATGTCCTCCGAGTCTTCAAGCACGATGTCGGCCCTGCCGCCGCCGAACAGCTTGCGGAAAATCTGCTGAAAATGAACGCGGATTTGCTCAAAAGTCTCGCTGAATTTTTCTCTGCAATTTTTGTTAAGCCGGCTTATCAGTTGTTGCAACTGGGCCTTGCTCTTATTGAGGTCTTCGACCTGGGTGCTTAGAAACTCGTGGCGTTTCTCAAGACCTTCCTGCTCTGCGATTGCGTCCACGTTGACGTTGCCCAGCCGCTCGATTTTGCCGCGCAGGTCGCCTATTTCCTCTTTTATTCTGTCCCAGTCAATTTCACTGCCTGTGAAGGTCTTATAGGCCTCGGCTAAATCAATCTGCAGCTCTTGCTGCACCTTTTCGACCAGGTTCTGCCTCTTCAACTCTAACTGGCTTAGCTCTATCTTGAGCTCGCCGACTTGCTGCTCAGTCTGAGTTTTCTCGGCGCCTTTGAGGCGAACGAGATCTTCGATTCGTTTTTGCTCCTCGGCCAGTCTTTCTATTTCTTCGTACAGCAGCTTGCTGCTTTTTTGATTCTCTTCTTTCTGGGCGAAAAGCTGCGACACCGCCGATTCGCAATTAAGAATATCCCGCGACAAATTTTGAATTTCGGATGTAGAATGTAAAATTTCCTGCTGGGCCGCCTCGGCAGCCGTCCGGTTTGCCTGGACTTGGCCCTCCAGACTGACGATTATCTGCTTGAGCGATTTGGCCTGCTCGGTGGTCTGGCCTATAGCAACCTTCAAATCGGTAAGCAGCTCCGTCTGTGATTGCTGCTGCGTTTTTGCCTCGGCGTATTTTGCCTCAAGCTCCTTTATTCGTGCCGTGCGCTGCTGGTTCACCGCTTCCAGCTCCTGCAGCTTCTGCTTGGAGTCGTACTCTTTCTGTACGGACTGGGCTATCTGCTCTTCCAATAGACCGATTTCGCCCGCTATCAGAGGCTGCTCCTGGCTGAGCTGTTTTATGCCTTGTTCGATGACGGCCAGCTTCGAGGCTGCCTGCATTTTTTCCGTACTGGCTTCGTAGACCGCCGTTCGCAAGTCCTTGCACAATTTCTCCAGATGCGCTTTTGCCTGGTTGTTCTGCCCAATCTGGTGTTCGAGCGAAGCGACCTCGAAGTTGATATTGTCGATGATCTCCTGCAACTGGCGCAATCTGCTTTTGCGCGATATTAGGCCGGCTGTCCTACCCAACGGGCCCAGTACGATTGTCCCATCCTCGCTGACGAGTTCGCCTTTTAAGGTGACAAAGCGGTAGCCGGGCGGCGTATTCTTTGCCAGCGCCAAAGCCGCATCAACTGCGTCAACGAGTACTGTTTTGCCCAGCAATTTCCAGACAAGCGGCGCATACTTGCTGTCGTATCTGACCAGGTCGATGAGCCTGCCCTTGACGCAGGGCAGGTTCGAGAAGTCTTTGACCTCGTCAAACGGCTCTACGACATTATAGTTGCAAACAAAAGTCACTCGGCCATCAAGCTGCTCAATCGCTACGGAGTCCGCCAGCAGTTTAGCCGCGCTATTTATCACGACGGCATCGGTTTTGCCTTGCAGAGCCGCTTCAACCGCGCCGGCATACTCATAATCTGTTGTGATAACCTCTGCCAGAATTCCTTCGACATAGTCGGCCTGGCCGCTTTCCCTTAGCCGCTTCTGCACGATGGCTTTAGCGCCGCGCTAAGCCCTCGTATTTTTTCTCCATATCAGCTAAGACGGCCTGTTCGCCGGTCAGTGTGCTTCTATTCTCTTTGCTGTCGGATAGCCGCTTGCTGTCTGCGGCGATGGCTGTGTCGAGCTGCTCGCCATCTCTGCGCTTCGATTCGAGGCTGTTGTGCAGCTCGCTCAGCACCTTTTCGATATCAGCCAGGCGGGCGTTGTACTGCGCCTTTTCGGTAAGTAGTTTTTCAAGCTCGCGCTTGCATTTTCAGCTCTGCCGGCAAGTCGCCCCTTCTGAGCAGCCAAGTTATTCCGGTAGATAGATATGCTCTGAATTTCATTGTGCAATTGCGCGGTTCGTCTGACTATGTCAATAATGCCCGATTTGTTATCTTCCAATTCTGTTTCGAGCGACAGACCCCGCTGGCCTATTTCGCGCAAAGACTCCTGCACCTCGTCGGCAGCCAGGCTTTTCTCTTTTAGGCCGCCCTGGCAATTTTCCAGCTCAGACTTCTTCGCAGACAAATCTTCTGCCAGGACGTTTTCTTGCCCCTGCAGGTCTTCGATGTGCAGGCCGGCGTTTGCCTTTCTCTGGCCCAGCTCCTCGATCCTTGTTCGCAAGAAATCAATCCGCTGCAACTGCTGGTCAATCTTACTCTGGATGGAAACCAGCGAATTGTCGATGCGGCTTAACCTGTGCTCCGCCTCGATCCTGTCTTCGCCGAGCTTACTCATCAGGGCATCGTTGCTGGTTAGCTCGGCAGTCACTTGCGCCAGTTGCTCCTGGAGCTTGGCAAGGGCACTATTTTTCTCCTTCAGCTCGGCATCATTCTGGGCGTATTCAACCAGCGAATAAGTCACCTGCAGTTCTTTAAGCCTTTGAACGTATTGCAGATAACTTCTTGCCTTACCCGCCTGGAGTTTGACGCTTCGCAACTGCTTTTGGACCTCGCCCAATATATCTGCCAAGCGCAGCAGATTTTGTTCCGTACGTTCCAGCTTGCGAAGGGCTTCTTTCTTGTGCACTCTGTACTTGCTTATGCCGGCTGCTTCCTCAAAGACCACCCTTCTATCCGTTTTCGATGCGCTGACCAGTTGTTCAACCTGCCCTTGTTCGATAATCGAGTAGGCTTTGGTGCCTACACCGGTATCCATAAACAGCTCTCGAATATCTTTCAGCCGGCATATTTTGCCATTTATCCGGTAGTCGCTTTCTCCGCTTTTGTAGACTCTGCGCGATATCTGCACTTGCTCGGCATCGATCGGCAGCCGGCCCGTTCCACTGCCGTCGCGGTTGGAGATTAACAGGCTCACTTCAGCGGTGCCAAGAGGTTTTCTGCCGCCGCTTCCGCCAAATATTACATCGGCCATTTGGTCGCTGCGCAGGCTTTTAAGGCTCTGTTCTCCGAGGACCCACTTTACCGCATCGACGATATTGCTCTTGCCGCAGCCGTTGGGTCCGACAATGCCGGTTATGGAGAAATCGAAGGCAAATTCCGTTTTGTCCGCGAAGCTTTTGAATCCATCAAGAACGATTTTTTCCAGTCTCGATTTCTCACCTTACCCTGGGCGTGGTAACTTCAATCACCGCCGCCGGACACTGACCATAGACAACATACATTATTGTCGGCCAACGGTTTGCGATTTCTTGACAATTATCCGACTTTCGGCAAGGGTCCGGGGCGAAACTGGGCTTCTACAGCACCCTTCTCGCACATCTGCTTCAAAATGGCTATAACGTCGGAGTATGAAACCCCTAAAGCGCGTCCGTCCCCGGCAGACTCAGCTTTGCTTGAAGGCTCCTCACAGAGTGCTCGAATAATATCGGCAAGCTCAAACGAGCATTTCACCTGCGCTATCACGCCCGGTCGTTTGGGATGCTTGCGGATTAGTGAAACATATTTTTGCCCAGCCGGGGCATTCAGTATTATGCCGCCGTCGGCTGATTGCACAAAAATATTGTCGTGACACGATATTGGAGCGCCAAATAGCACGACTCGCGGCTGCCCGCTGCGGGAGACAAAGATCATCTTCTCTCTACTCTGTGCGATTTGTTCCAGAAAGAAACTACGCCCGATGAGCTCTCGCGTCAAGGCTCGGTCGTCCAGTTCCCGCAATTGCTCGTATGCCGCCAACTTGACGTTAAAATCGCTGTCGAGCAGCAGCCTGCGGAATATGCCCGCCGCATCGTCCCGCCCCGCCTGGACAGCTACCGCCCGCAACGCCTCCAGCCGATATGCGGAATTCTTATCTGTGGCAATCTGCCTGAGCGTCTCTATGCCCTGATTGCCGCCCAGATTGAGCATACATCTGGCGGCGCGAAGCCTTACTTCTTCGTTGGCCGAGCCCAGCAATACGCCTAACTTATCGATGCTTGCAGTGCCTATCGCCTCAAGAGCGACCTCGCTGGCCTGCTTATCCTGAGAAACTGCAAGCTCCTTAGCAAACGTCATTATTCTTTCCTTAGTGATTTCCGGCGTCTGAACAAGGTACATCGCCCTGAGCATCGCGAAGAATCTCTGCTCTTGTCCTCTGTATTTAGCCGGCATCGTCAATTCAATCCGAGCAGCCGAAACTGCCTCGGCTGTGCCAGGGCCAAAACGCTCGTTCAACCGATTGCGGATGGTGCTGGCGGTTCGAAATTCAGGCCGGCCAAGCCCCAGGCTTAGCCTCTGGTCCTCAAGGACTTTGCCGCCGGCCAAAACGTAGGCGACCCTCTTATCAGCCTCGCCATCGCCGATCTTATCCATAAAGACCGGCCCTTCGGCGTTTGCCAGAACTCTTGTAGTAATGCCGAAAGTCCCTTTAGGCTTCAGTTCAGCAGTATAGAGCCAGCCATGTTCCAGCGAGGTTGTTCGCGTGCCTGGCAAGGCAGTTATTTTTACATCGAAGTACTGGTTCTTCCAGGCCGCCGCCGGCATTACTGCATCTATCTGTACGACCGCCGTATCAGTACTGTTAATGAGCTTTTCAACGTTTACGCCGCTCTTAGGCAATTGCGTTTGAATGTATCGCACAAGATAGGCTCTCATCTGGGGCGGACATTCAGCCGAACCTGTCCCACTCAGTCCGGCTACCAGCCCATACCCTTCGACCGGGATCGATTCGGGCGTCACTACTTTTGTTAGTGACCCGATAGTAGCGCCGAGGTCTTTCGCAGGTGCAAGTCCTTTTGCCTTACCGACGCCGGCTCTGCCACAGCCGGCTGTCAGCCAACAGCCGGCCAGGACTGCCAGGACGAACAAAATTTTCGGCCTGATAATATTCATACGGATAATAATACTACGCTCTTGCGCCCGGCGCGTCAAGCCCTGCGTGTGCGACTAATTTTTGTGGCATTGCCTAACAGTATTCTTGGGGGGTATCTTCCACTGTCATTGCGAGGGAGTGAAGCGACCGAAGCAATCTCTAGCATTGATAGTTTTGAGATTGCCACGCCCCGACAAGTCGGGGCTCGCAATGACACGTGCCATGACACAAATCTGGTCACACACAGCCCTGCCCGGGCTGCATCTATCTACCAGGTGTAATGCACCTTATAAGTAATCACTTTCTCCTTTCCTGCGGGGATGTTGACGCGAAATTCAACGGTCTGGCTCTCAGTCTTCACGAAGCTGTCCGACTTCTCTACAATCTCCCAGCTCAGCCATCGATACAGATGCTCGACCACTCTGACCTCTACCGCGTCTTTCTCCTTGCGATTGCGTACCTTTATTTCAAACGATTCATCCAGCCACTCTTGGGATATGTCAATCTTGTAATCCAATCTGCGCCTTTCTCCGATCAGGTCGAAGGCATTGCCCGTATAAACGCGGACGGTTTCATCGCGCGGCGTGTGGTCGATGAAATTCTCGCCGGTGAACTCTAATTGCCCATCTTCATCCTGCCTATAGAACCGCACAAGCCCACGCGGCAAAGGAATACCCAGATGGTTCTCTTGCGAATTCTTGAATTCCCTCATAACCCAGACCTTGGGATTGCACAGCGTGCCATAGTCGCGTTCCTGCCGGATATATTCCGACTGAGAGTTGCGGTAGCGGGCATAATCGATCTTGACGCCATCGTAGACATACAGCCGTTCGGTTTTCACCCCTTCTGAGCGTAGAAACTCGACCTGCTTAGTTTCACGATCGTGCAGCGTCGTTGGCCGCTCCAACGTGTAGAGATGATAGTCCTCAAACGCCTTTTCCGTAACAGTCGGTCGCCGCATTTCAGTCCCAGAATATGACTCCTCAAGGGCAAAAGCGCGGGCACGGTTCTTGCTGCTGGATTTTACTGACGTCACCGGCCATAAGTTTGATGCGTGCATTGTCAAACGTTTTGCCGCTTTGATTGTCCATTGTCACCCAGCCAATGACCTGGATTGCATCGCCTTTTTCCTGGGCGAGCATACTGTAGTCGGCCTCCCAGCTCATGCCGCCCGTTATATAAGATAGTTCCGCATCGAACCTTGCCTTCTTGTCGGCCTGGAGCAGCCAATAAATCGTAGGCTTCAGGATCGTATCATCGGTAAGTGACGGGAAAAGCGGCCTGCCAGGCAGGCTGAACCGCAGCTTTTTATCAACCTCTATGATAGGCTGGCCAGTCGCACCTGTCGCGTACCGCATTTGGCTGCGCCTCATACTGCTGCCCATATCGGCTTATGCCCGATTGATGTGGGACGTAGCCACTGCGAATGATCTTGCCGTGGACGATTTTCTCATCGCCTTGCGCAGTGGTGACCAGGAATTCAATTTCCTTTCCTTCATATAGCGAGAGTAATAGCCCTTCGGAGACAGGGTTGGCCCGATAGTTTTGTTCGAGAATCTGTATGGCGTGTTTGCCTTTCGGATCGCGCAGAATCACGGAGTCCGGCTCAAGATGCGCCGTGATGTCCGTGACGCGGACCTCGTTGGTTCCCTGCACCAGATTGAGATTCAGGCTGTCCCGTACAACCGCAAAATCCTGGTTGTAGATCGTTAAAGATGGCTCCGCCAGCGCAGAACAGGCCGCAAACAGAAACACGATAGCCCCGATTTTCAGGTAGTTCACAGAGTTCATGATATTCCCCTTTCATTCGCGTTTGGGTTAGCATTACCAGTACAGACGTCCGTCCTCGCTCATCGGTTGACAGAAAAAAACTTGTAGGACCGGCACAGCCCGATCCAACACGCGCAAAGTGTAGCTAAGATTCTGCGCGTTTAGCCATCTCGGCGAGATTGTCCAGGCACAACTGCGACCACGTCTCCAGAGTGTCCCGAACCTCCCGCAGCTCGGCAGAACTCATAAAAGCCATCTGGCTAATCATCTGCTCGCGCTTGGCAACATTCGGGGCATCCAGATTCCAATAGTGCACGATCCCAAGGTGCACACGCCCAACGTCGTTGGAGTCGTCATTCAGTAGGGCAACAATTCGGTCGCTGTGGTGGGCACCCACGGACACTTCCTCCGCCACTTCGCGCTCAACGGCGGCAACGTAGGTTTGATAAAAGTCGGCATTGAATAAGGGCATGTCATCGCGGGGATTTATATGGCCGCCAATGCCGATAGACCTCAGTCCCGTAAGCCTGGCCTCGCCCGCTCGCCTTCCCCTAACATAGCTAAGATACTTGCCGCTATAAGCCATGATCACGTACGGAATGATCTGTTTATGAGTGGGGTCTTTTTCCGCCTGCGACCTGGGCATGAAATGCGGAACGCCCTGAACAAGTATCTTGCCCAGATACCGCTCCACGTCAAACGCCAGCCCCTGAAACATCCCTATCTGTTCCAGGATTTTTCGCTCGACAACCAGTATTTGTTCTTCTTGCGCCATGCGGTCGCCCGTATATCTCTCTCCGCCGGCAGTATTATCGAGGCCCTTACAGCAAAGACAAGAAAAAAAACGCAAGGGACCGCAACGGCGTGAAACCGCGAAATTCGCAACCGTTGAGGGCTGAACATGTTGAATTGTTGCCTTTGTCCGTCATTGCGAGCGAGGCAGAGCCGAGCGCGGCAATCTCTGCTCTTCGAAAGGTCGAGATTGCTTCGGCCTAAAGGCCTCGCAATGACATAGAAACGCAGGTTTGCTTTTGTGAGCGGTTACCGAGATTCGAATATCAACTGGGGCTGAGCGGGGCAATTTCGCACAAAAGTGGTCACAGCCCCGAACAAGAAACACTACTTGCCAAAAATTTTTTTACTGCCCGCCAGACAACTACTTACGCTCAACTGATGCCCTCAAAAAAAGGCCAAATTTCGCACAATTCGCGCAGGTTCGCCCCATTATGGAGGCACTGCGTAGTGTGCCGCCGCCGGAGATGCCATCTTGACTCTGGTGATCCGAATCAGAATCCCAGCCTGGCTGGCACGCGCTGCCGTCTGGCTCGCTCTGGGCTACCGACGCCTACGCTTCGGCTACGCCTTCCGACGCATCCCCCTCACGCAGGGCCTATACGCTATCGTTGACCCCGATGACTACCCACGCCTGGCCAAACATAAATGGCACGCCACTAAGGGAAGAAGCACATACTACGCCCAGCGAAAGGTCTGGGACGGTAAAAAAGAGTCCACCATCAGGATGCACCGCCAGGTCCTCAATGTGCCGGAGACCCTTTTGGTTGACCATATCAATCGCAGCGGCCTGGACAATCGCAAAGCCAACCTTCGCCCCGCTGCATTGGCAAAACGTCTGCAATAGTCCTAAATCGCAGCGCATAAAGAGCCGCTCAAAATACAGAGGCCTGACCTGGCACAAAAGAAAAAACAAGTGGTGTGCGCGGATAAGAGTACAAGGGCAAACCAAATCGCTCGGCTATTTCGATGACGAGGTGGCCGCCGCCCGTGCTTACGATGAGGCAGCAAGGCAGCATCATGGCCAGTTCGCGGTTCTTAATTTTCCCGACTAATGCGCGACCCGTGCGCCACTTTTTCGCCCCGCCTTGTCAAACTCACGGCTGAGGGTGCCTGGGCCCAGGACGATAAGGTCCTGGCACAGGCTGGCCAGGGTGAGGATGAGGCGGTGGGGCCGACCAAACGACTATATCTGGCGGGTGAGCCACAATTACTTCGTGGCTCACGTACCCACGCTGATGGTGGCCTGAGATGGCGATACAGCCGGTAAGTCCGATCGTTAGCATCAGAAGTGTGGTGGTCAGTATGAGCGTTTTCATTGTCGATACTCCTTTTCGTGTTATTCTATGAGTTCTGCAAAATGCAGGTTAGGCATATATTATTTAAGGAAATCCGTTTTTGATTTCCTTAAATAATCGATCAACTATTTGTCAGAGAACAGCTTACTGTTTGCCAAGGCAAAAACAAAAACCGTTTTTTCCTGTCAAAGTATGCCTAACCTGCAATTTTGCAGATGCCTTTGTTATTCTGGTTTTGACGTTGTTGGCACTTACTTCTCTACATATTTAAGGCGCTCAGAGTGAAGGAAGTAACGGATTTTTGTTTAGGACCGGAGGTGTGACTTGCGACTGGAGATTAGACCGTTGTCCTGCCCACAAGTTTTCTATTGCACATAACGGCACACAAAAATTGTTGCAATAACGGGTAAAGATAATTATCATGCAGTTATGGTCAGTTTCAATGAAATTGAAAATGTCGCGAAAAAAATCGGGCAAGAAATCAACGCTGAGGCAGTTATTCTTTTCGGCTCATACGCCCGAAACCAGCCCGGAAAGCACAGTGATGTCGACCTACTAGTGATTGCTGAAAGCGACCTGCCCAGGCACGAACGCAGCCGGAAATTGCACCTCATGTTCAAGCCATATCCTTTCCCGATGGATATTCTTGTTTATACTCCCAAGGAAGTTGAAAAAGAGAGCCAGTTCGAGCTTTCGTTTATCTCCACCGTGTTACGGGAGGGGAAAAAGCTGTATGGATAAAAAGCTTGAATATGCCAAACTATGGTTCGATAAGGCGAAAAGTGATTTATTAAATGCCGACAATAATCTTGCTGCTGATAAGGTTCCCTATGATACGGTTTGCTTTCATTGCCAGCAGGCCGCCGAGAAACTGCTTAAAGGTTTCCTTGTCGCGCATGGCTGCGAATATCCGATAACACATAACCTGTTTATCATCTTGGACAAGGTTGTTGAGTATGACGGCTTTGCAGAATCCCTGCGAGAGACGGTTGCTTTGCTGAATCCTTACGCTGTAGAGGTTCGCTATCCTGGCGATGAGTTGACTTTGACGATTGAAAATGCTGCCGAAGCACGGCAGGCAGCGCAAGAGGTTCTCCAGTGGATGAAATCAAGATTTGCCCACCTTTTCGAGTGACATTGAAGAATATTCCCAAAGTCCTTTGGCCTTGAGGCTGCCACCCGCCAATAAAAAGAAATTGGTATGGCGTCCCCCAGATTTCAGCCAATACGAGCCACGAAATACACATCCACGCATTAGAGCCTGCACTGAGTTAGCCGTGGCCCTGAGTTTAGTCGAAGCGACAGCCGAAGTGTCGAATGGGTCGAGGACCCGTTTAAGCGAAGTCGAAGAATTCTTGCTCAGGATTCACCGGAACAACACGCATCACGGGCGGCGGTTCGCCGTCCCGCGCAAGCGTACCGTAATACCGGCCCTGATTGACTCGGCGGCGCACCATAGAAGCCCGTACTCGAATTGGTGGAACTGATAGGCACTGTGCTCGGGCTGACTGAACTCGAATATATATCTCCAGGACTGGAATAGGTCTCTTGATCTTGCCAGCAGATCCGGAAGAGCCAGTGATACTTTGTAATCGTCCCACCGTGGCTCTTCCAGCGGGCACTTGCCCTTGGCGAGCGTAATGCTCACGCGGCCATGCAGTTGGCGCGCTTGTTTCGGCAACGCCGTGTCATAAACGCTTTCGATAAGCGCCCTGACTGGCTGAGGTATCGCGTCATACAGAGCGCGCAGATCGTGCACTTGTGGCACTGGCAAGTCCAGTTGTGTTAGGAGGGCTTTTAAGTAGAGTTCGATGGCAAACACTATGTTTGTCGCGCAGGCCACCACATCGCCCAATTCGTTCGACATAGTTTGAGGGGACTCCTCCTTTATTGCGCCTATCCTGGGAATGAATTTCTTTGCCAACCTCTGGAAAGCCTCGCCGCACACGAGGGCCGCCTGGGAGTCACGTTCTTTCTTGGCTAAGGACCTCTTCGGCATGTATGAATCCTCCCGTCTCGGGAATATCCGCACTTGGGCTCACGAGGCGCTGATTCAGAAGCTCCTAATAATGATTACACAGTCTCCATAAAACGGGAAAGCTTGTCGTCGCACGTCCTCTGGCGGGGAACAAAAAGATTATGGCCTAGTCTAATAGATTCCTTTGCTCGAGCTCGTCTTTTTCTTGTGAAATCCGGCCTGGTTCAAAAATGGCTGATTTTGGGTAACAGTAGTGAGAGAATGAGCACCATTGCTAAGGACTGGCAATAACCGCGGTGTCAAGGCCGATGGGAATTAGTTCTGCTGAAAGCGTTGGAAACCGAGCAACTCCAGCCAATGAGGATGTGCCTGGCCGTTCAGCAGTTCCGCGGGACTTTTACCAATGCGTTCAGGCTGATCACTACGCTGGAACCGGCGGTGGTTGAGAAAGAAACGCAGCAGATGCAGATAATCGTTGCCGATATGTCTGCGTAGGAAAAAATAGTTCCGCAAGCGACTGTTGAGGTTCTCGACCATAGAACTGGCCCGGGGCGTCTCTGAGAGCACCTCACAGACAGCCATTTCCAGGCGGTTAAAGCGGTCTGGGAGTTTTTTTCGTAGCTGTGCTTGCCTTTGCCAATACGCAGGAAGGTTCTTATCCAAACTCTGCAGTTCGCAGACGGCCTGTACCAGAAACAGCGGGACTTTGAATCTGGTGGCAATGTCAGCGAGCCTCTCGTCCAGAACATCTACAAAGGCAAGAAGGTTATCGCGGTGATTTTCCAGCATGCCACGAACGGGGCTAATGCGATGCGGGCATATGGATTCACGGATACGCAGTTGTTCAACCACAAAGTCGTACAGTTGTTGGCGGGTGCGAAGATCAGGGCCGGCAGCCGAGAGGATGTCATTATTCATCCAATCGGCCAGAATGCGGATATCTTTTGCCAGGTCGGCCGCCTCGGCCTGTGCCTTACGAGCTTGTGCCAGTTTTTTGGAAACTGATTGACCTTTGCCTTTGTTCTTAGCCCGTTGCATCTTGCGTTGGAGCTTCTGCAGCATCGTGCTGCATCCGGCGGCGCGATTCTCAAGGAAATAGGCAAGTTTTGCCAGATCACGCTCGGCATGGAACACATCGCCATGACAAGGAACATCATCCCAGACAGTGGCCTGTCCGGCCCTCAGGCCCCGTCCTGCATCGGCAATGGTATAATCGGGGTGCAGGCCTTTTTGGGCCAGTTCCAGCAGGTGCACGCCCCAGGTGGTTTCGTCCCGCTGGTCTTCGGCGGCCAGCAGGTAGCAGTAGGTGGACTTGGCATCCATGCCCACCAGCACCGGCTGGCTGACCTGGAATATCTCATCGAGAATGCCCACACTGATACCACAGAGGTCCTGTGCATTGTTGATCTGCTGAGCCTTTTGCACTGGCTGGCTGACAATGTTATGGATGGTGCCCAGACTCAAGTTATGATAGTCGAACAGGTCTTGGAGGATTTCGATCACGCCCCGGAAGCTGCTATGGCATATCAGGATCAGAGCCAGAACAAACTGGCGAATCCAGTTTTTCGTCACCGGCAGGTAAAACAGAACCTCATCCTCGTCAGCCGAGGGTATAAAGGCCTCATCGAGCGCATCAGAGGCCTTTGCGGCTTGCTGATAGAGGAATTTGCGGCTGACCCTATAGTTCTGGGCCAAATAGCTGACCGCTTCGGTCCGGGCCAGTACCTGAACTGAGAGGTCCTTTCTCTGGATTGGCCCAAGACGGAATGCTGCGGACGTTTTTTTGGGGAAAAATGTGTTTGCTCAGGTGTAGATGTGCCGATAATTTGAGTAACCATACCGACTCCTTTCGATTCGCCAGGACAGTTAGTTACTCTTCTTATCGGCAGGAGTCGGTGGTTTTATTGCAAACACTTCCTTGAACTGTTACCCTGAATTGAACCAGGCCTGAAATCCGAATGGTTCTTTCGGCTTGTCTTCGCGCGGCGGCATCAGCAACTTAATTGCCTGGATGATGGTAATGATCTGTTTGTCATGGGTTTGCAGCTTCTTTTCAAGCTGATCCAGCTTGACCACGAGTTCTTTGTATGGTGAAAGCATCTGACGCAGCTTCACGAAGGCCCTGACTACATAGATGCTCGCCTGAACCGCTCGCTCGGAGTTCAATACACTTGCGGCCATAATGGCACCATGTTCCGTGAAGGCATAGGGTAAGACAGGAGAGAATTTCAGCTTCTGGAGGTGGTCGCAATTTGCGACCACCTCGTCCTTCTCCGGCTTCGTGAGTTGAAACATGAAATCCGGCGGGAAACGTTCGTGGTTGCGCTTAATCTGCTCATTCAGCCGCTTCGTAGGAACTCCATACAGGGCCGCCAAATCCGAATCCAGGATCACCTTTTCACCGCGCATAAACAGGATTCTGCTCTGTACCTGCTGGACCAGGACTATCGATGTATCGTTTTTCGCCATATTGCAGATCCGTCAATACCAGGGGCAGCGACTTCTCAAAACTCGCATCTTTACTTCCGTCATCAGTCGCTTGCTCAATGTTGCTGCGCCATATTATGCCCCTTGTCCCACCCCAGAACAAACACATTTCGACAAGTGGCAGGGCCAACCGCAAGGAACAAGAAATATTATGGCCTGGATTGTCGGAAAAGGCAAAAAAATCACCGGCAAGGCACGGAAAAATCCTAAGCGCGAAATCCGAAACTCTAAACAAATTCAAAATCCAAATGATCAAAAATATCAACATAACAAGATTACATGGTCTGTTTTGTACATTTTAGTTTTAAGCCATTTGATATTGTTTCGGATTTAGATATTAGATACTTGTGCTTGGCAGTACAAACCTCTGGGCTACTCACCAATGATTTGGCATATAACGCTTCTATTTCTCGGCCTTGTGTCGAAATCGACGAGGATAATCTGCTGCCAGGTGCCGAGAGTAAGTCGGCTATCCACCACCGGCACAGTCAAAGAAGGACCCAAAAGCGATGCCCGAACGTGCGAATGGCCATTATCGTCATCCCACTTCTTTTCGTGCTCGTAATGCCCATTTTCCGGCGCGATCTTCTCAAAAGCCGCTTTTATATCGTGTTTGGCCAGGCCTGGCTCATATTCGGTAGTCGTTATTCCGGCGGTCGAGCCGACGTTGAAAAGCGTAACAATGCCATCTTTAACACCTGATGCAGCCACTGCGTCGCTGACACGTCCGGTAATATCGTGAATATCAGTATTACCAGCCGTCTCGACTTCTATCGTTTGCGTCTTGACCATTTGAGCGAAATTTTCTCCTGTGTAATCGTTTTTGCCCTGAAGAGAGGGCGAAACTATGAACCTCTCTGCGAATCCAACGTATGAAATAGATAGGAGCAGAAGCGTTGGCCCTTGCCGGTCGTATCCGATAATTTACTATTTTTATTACTGTTTGGGACGAGCACTAAACAAAAAAGACAAAAAAATTTCATTTTTTTGTTTTGTGCTCTTGACGATATCAATATTTGGATTAGAATTACTATTAGAAGCGGTCGGGTGATAATCTTGGATTGTTGTTCGACCGCTGGTTTATGCCGGAAAGGCGTTAGAAGCTCTTTGACAAGTTAACAGTTAAGCCTAACAAGCAGCGAAAGTGCGGCTTCTGCGGCAGGATACGCCCTGCTGCAGGGACCTTAGAATAGTTGTTTCTCAATTCAGCACTTTCGGTGCGTATGCCAAGTGTTGAGCCTTTATCGACGATAACCCCCCTGCTTTCTTACGAAGGCAAAAAGGGGGATTCGACGAACAAAACTGAAGGGTTTGATCCTGGCTCAGAACGAACGCTGGCGGCGTGGCTAAGACATGCAAGTCGAACGGACTATCTAATTGAGCAATCGAAAGGATAGTTAGTGGCGAAAGGGTGAGTAATGGGTAGGTAACGTACCCTGTGCTTCGGGATAGCGTCGTTCGCCGCAAGGTGAACTTCCGAAAGGGGCGGTAATACCGGATGACGTCATTCGTCGATGGGCGGATGACCAAAGATTTATCGGCATAGGAGCGGCCTATCTCCTATCAGCTAGTTGGTGAGGTAACGGCTCACCAAGGCGATGACGGGTAGCGGGACTGAGAGGTTGGCCCGCCACATCGGGACTGAGACACTGCCCGGACCTCCACGGAGGGCTGCAGTAACGAATATTGGGCAATGGGCGAAAGCCTGACCCAGCGACGCCGCGTGTGGGAGGAAGTTCTTCGGGATGTAAACCACTGTCAGGGATAAGAAAGTCCACTTCGGTGGATTGATCTAACCCAAAGGAAGTCACGGCTAACTCTGTGCCAGCAGCCGCGGTAAGACAGAGGTGGCAAGCGTTGTTCGGTATCACTGGGCTTAAAGAGTGTGTAGGCGGGAAGGTAAGCGCTTTGTGAAATCCCCCGGCTCAACCGGGGAATTGCTTGGCGAACTGCCTTTCTTGAGGCAAGTAGGGGTGCATGGAACTCTTGGTGGAGCGGTGGAATGCGTAGATATCAAGAGGAACGCCGGTGGTGAAGACGGTGCACTGGGCTTGTCCTGACGCTGAGACACGAAAGCGTGGGGAGCGAACGGGATTAGATACCCCGGTAGTCCACGCCGTAAACGATGCCTACTAGGCTGTGGAAGTTCTGACGCTTTCACCGCCGAAGCAAAAGTGTTAAGTAGGCCGCCTGGGGAGTACGGTCGCAAGGCTAAAACTCAAAGGAATTGACGGGGGCTCACACAAGCGGTGGAGCATGTGGATTAATTCGAAGCAACGCGCAGAACCTTACCTGGGCTTGACATGCTTGGATGCCCGCCTGGAAACAGGTTGGGCTGCCCTTCGGGGTGAAACTTGCACAGGTGCTGCATGGCTGTCGTCAGCTCGTGTCGTGAGATGTCGGGTTAAGTCCCTTAACGAGCGAAACCCTTGCCGTTAGTTACCAGCGGGTTATGCCGGGGACTCTAACGGGACTGCCGGTGTCAAACCGGAGGAAGGTGGGGATGACGTCAAGTCATCATGGCCTTTATGCCCAGGGCCTCACACGTGCTACAATGGCGGCTACAAAGCGACGCAAGACCGCGAGGTGGAGCTAATCGCAAAAAGGTCGCCCCAGTACGGATTGCAGGCTGGCAACTCGCCTGCATGAAGTTGGAATCGCTAGTAATCGCGAATCAGCTACGTCGCGGTGAATGTGTTCCTGAGCCTTGTACACACCGCCCGTCAAGTGATGGGAGTCGGGAGTACCCGAAGTCGGATTGCTAACCCGCAAGGGATGCGTCCGCCGACGGTAAGTCCGACGACTGGCACTAAGTCGTAACAAGGTAGCCGTAGGGGAACCTGCGGCTGGATCACCTCCTTTCTAAAGGATATGATTTAAGTCAGGCCTTTCGCTGCTTATCTTTGTTCTGCCAAAGGCGGAACAAAGAACCCCCAGGATAAACCTGGGGGCTAAATACTAAAGGTTTAACTGTTTCTTGATACTGAAGCCCTGTGTAACTCACAGGGCTTTTTTATTGCGCGGTGGGGGGATTGAGTTGACGGCAGAGGGGGGGTTAGGTAATGTGGGGGGCAGGAAAATGTCGATTAATTTATATAAGTGCTGACAATACATTCTCATACATCTTTTGAGGCGAAGATTAATAATGCCTATCTACATCGATATTTTCGCCGGTTGTGGCGGGCTATCATTAGGGTTATATAACGCCGGGTGGAAAGGTCTATTTGCAATCGAAAAAAACGACATGGCCTTTGAAACCCTAAAGAGTAACTTGATTGACCGAAAAAAGCATTTCTCATGGCCCAGTTGGCTACCTCTCGAGAATCATGATATCGATGAGGTTATAGATAACTTTCGAAGGCAATTAAAATCACTGTCAGGAGAAGTTGACTTGGTTGTCGGTGGACCGCCATGTCAAGGTTTTAGCACAGCAGGTCGAAGAGTAGAAAGCGATAAGCGAAATCATCTCATCCATTCTTATATTGAATTTGTCAAGATAGTCACGCCTCGTATCATTTTCTTTGAAAATGTGCAAGGCTTTACCATGGGGTTCACAAGGGAAAAGGAGAAGGGAGAACCATACTCCCAAGTTGTGCTGAGAGGACTAAAAGACATAGGATACGGTGATGTAAAAGGAAAACTCATCGACTTCGCAGAATATGGGATTCCACAAAGAAGAAAGAGATTCATCATTGTCGGTACCTTGGATGGGCAAGCAGACCGGTATTTCGAGTTACTCCGGAAGAGGAGAACGGAGTTTCTTTTTACAAAAGGATTAAGAAATAGGGTGTGCGTAGGTACTGCTATCTCTGACTTGGAACGCGTACATGGGGAAAAACCCTCTCCAGATTCTAAAGGTTTTATGTCTGGCGTGTATGCACCTCCAAAAAACAACTTCCAGAGATTTCTTCGTAAATCATACAGGGGGAAAAACCCCGACAGCCATAGGTTTGCCAATCACACAGAAGAAACCGTTAGGATATTTAAGAAGGTGCTTAACAAAGCCAAACCAAATAAAAAAATCGGTGTTGAGGAAAGGGGCAAACTTGGCCTAAAAAAAAGGAATACTGTCCTCCTCGGCCGGTGTTTCCCTTCTCCAACCCTGATGAGTATTCCAGACGATTATATACACTACTCTGAGCCACGAACTCTTACTGTTAGGGAATATGCGAGAATCCAGTCCTTTCCAGATTGGTACGAGTTCAAGGGTGCATACACAACTGGTGGGAAACGAAGGGCTGAACAAGTACCCAGGTATACACAAATAGGTAATGCAATCCCCCCTTTATTCGGTGAATTCACGGGAATTGTTTTAAAGGAGCTTCTCGATAATGCCCGATCTTGACCCGACTAAATTCCGTGTTAGCTCAGCCCTGAAGACAATCATCGGCAAAGAACTTATCACCGATGACTTTATAGCCGTTTTCGAGCTAGTTAAAAATTCATTCGATGCAAACGCCAAGCGGGTAGACATAATCTTTGAAAACCTATACTCGGGAGATCCACACCTTATTATCAAGGATGATGGCAAGGGGATGGACAAAACGGATATTGTGGAAAAATGGCTTTTCGTGGCATATTCTGCAAAGAAGGAAGGAACAGAGGATTACCGTGACAAGATTCAAACTAAAAGAACTTATGCAGGCGCCAAGGGAATAGGCCGGTTTTCTTGTGACAGACTTGGAAGCAACCTTACTCTTTATACCAAAAAAGCAGAAGAATCAAGGGTTAACAAGTTAGAAATAGATTGGACTTTATTTGAAGAAGACTCCAAAAAGGAATTTATAACTATTCCTGTTGAATATAGTACCGTTCGGGAAATACCGTACAGAAATTTTAATCTTGGCACGGTACTTGAAATCACAAGTCTTAGAGAAAGTTGGGACGCGGATAAACTTCTTAAACTTAGGCATTCCCTGGAAAAACTTATAAATCCAAACCAAGAAAATGATCCACGTGGTTTTTCAATATATCTTAACGTTAAAGAGGAAATTGAAAATGACAAGGAGAAAGAAGGGGATGGGAAAGTACGCGAGGTAATAAACGGCAAAATCGAAAACAGGATATTTGAAGACCTCGGCATTAAAACAACAAAAATCGATGTGGTTATTCCTGACGATGGCAAAACTATAAAAACGACCTTGGAGGACAGGGGAACCTTGATTTATGACATTGTTGAGAAAAATCCATACGAAGGGGTACTTGGAGATATCAGGGTTAGCCTGTTTGTGCTTAACCATTCAGCCAAGATGCTCTTTACTAAGAAAATGGGAATACATGCTGTCCAATATGGCTCCCTATTCCTTTACAAGAATGGTTTTAGAATTTATCCATTTGGAGAACCAGCTCTAGACACCCTTAAAATTGATCACAGGAAGCAGCAGGGCCAAGCTCGTTTTATAGGAACACGTGATATAATCGGCAGGATTGAAATTAACGGGAAGAATCCTGCTTTCCAAGAAACAAGTAGCCGGGATGGGGGGCTGATACGTAATGCAGCATACGATGCACTAGAGAAGTTCTTTTTTGATTACGTTCTGAAAAGGCTCGAGAAATTTGCCATAGGGGTTATCAAGTGGGGTAACGATGGTGATTTGCTAGACCACGAGCAACTTAGTCCCGCAGAGATGAAGAAAAAAGTTTCCGATATCGTGTACCATTTAACAACATCTGAAAACATTATTGATATCAACTATAATCCAAAACTCATCGATATTCTTCAGGACAGGACCGAGGGAGGCCTTAAGAAAATTCTCAGCAATCTGCAAAATGTTGCGGAACAATCAGATAACCCCCTTATCGCAAAAGAGATTAGGCGTGCTCAAAGATTATACAAGTCTTTACCTAGAAGCAAAAGAAGAAGCTGAAAAAGGCGAAAAGGCAGCAAGGGAAGTTGCGGAACAAAAGGAGACTCAGAACCTATTTTTAAAGGCTGCCATACCTCAGGATGTGAAATTTTTAGACAACCTTTGTCATTCTATAGGGATGTACGCGGACAGTATGCATGATGACATAAGGGATATATTGGTTGCATTAAACAACAAAATAGTGAACAAGAAAGCTATCGCGGATGCTATAAAAAATATAAGCTATCATGCGAATACGATTTCTTCCTTGGCAAAATTTGCAAGCAGGGCCAACTTTAGGTTTGAGTGTGCCAAAATGAATAAAGATTTGATCCTTTTTATAAGGGAACACTTATTGAATGTCGCTGCGGAGATATACAAAAAAGAGATACGGGTCAAGTTTACTAGCGAAGCTCAGGGGAAGGTTTATTTGTGAATTTAGGCCGATTGAAATAACAATACTTCTCGATAACCTAATAAGCAACTCAATCAAGAACAAGGCAAAGAATTTTATTGTCAACATAATGTCCCTGACAACTGATATGTTGAAGATTACGTTTTCGGATGATGGCCGAGGTGTACCCAGTTCGGTTCGTGATTCTCTATTCGAGGAAGGTGTAACAACAACAAGCGGTTCGGGTTTAGGATTATATCACGTAAAAGAAATCATCACCGAAATGAAAGGCAATATAGAATATAATCAAGATTACAAAGGTGGAGCACAATTTGTAGCTACATTTAGGAGGGAACCATGAGCCTGAACTATAAGATTCTCTGGATAGATGACAACCCTAGAACTGTTAAGAGCAAAGAAAGTCAAATCGAAGGGTTTTTAAAAGAGCAAGGTTTCAGGCCAGAAATAACCTTGATAGAAAATGGTCAAGATATCGATAGATATTTAGACGACCCACTGCTGGATTTGATTGTGACCGATTACTACATACATGACCAATTAGATGGGAAACAACTAGCAGAAAAAATTCGTGAATCGGATAAAATGGTCGAAATAATCCTGTATTCTCAGAAGGAAGGTACAGATTTATATGAAGAAGTAGGAACTTTAGACGGTGTTTATATTTCTAATAGGGAAGGTTTAGAAGACAAGATTAAAGACGTTATTAGAATCACCATAAGAAGGACACAGAACGTAAGCAATATGCGGGGGATTGTCATTTCCGAGGGGATAGATATTGAGAACCAGATCGAAGATATTATTTTATATTATTATGACAGCAGGGAGAGAATTTTAGCTGAGGAGCTATTGAGTGGGGAAGGTTGTAACGAGTTCGGTCAAAAAATAAGCTTCCTCAATTCTTTTTAAAAAAGATGAAAAAGGAATTCAATACGGTTATAAATAGTAAAAACCCGAAAGAGAAAAAAAGCATATCGCAAAACCTGTTAGATGAACTTAAGCCACTATACGATATAACGAAGAAACTAAATGACGAAGTCTGCCAACGAAGAAATATGCTCGCTCACGTTGAGCACATAATCGATAAGAACACAATATTCTTAAAAAGTCTCAAAAGCGGGTATAAGGACATCAAGATAGATTCGGCTTGCTGCAAGGAAATGAGGCAATTGCTCATGAAACATGTATCAAACCTTAATCAAATCAAAGATTTTCTTTCCAAGTGGCATGAATATAAGAAACAAGAACAAAAGGGTCAATAAGCTAAAAGCAAGATGGTTTCAAACTCAACTGACCCATTGGTTCAAATTAAATTGCCGCAGATTTCCGTGGCGGAAGAGAATTTGTTCAAAACACCAACTGATCATCGCTGAAGTTTTATTACAGCGAACGAAAGCAGAAACAGTTTCTACTTTTTACCCGCGATTCATTCAAAAATTCCCTTCTTGGAAAGTCTTGGCAAAGGCCAAGAAAAAAGACTTACAAATCTTCTTGAAACCTATCGGGCTATGGCGCACAAAGGGCAAATGCAATAAAGAATCTTTCCGCTGAAATGGCTAAAAGGAATGGCCGTTTCCCCAAGACAAGGGAAGAGATAGAAAAAATACCAGCGGTAGGTCAATATATCGCGAATGCCGTTCTAATGTTTTGCCACGAACAGCCACAACCTTTGCTTGATGTTAATATGGCAAGGGTTTTGGAACGGTTCTTTGGTCCTCGTAAGCTCGCTGATATCCGCGATGACCCCTACTTGCAACAACTATCTAGGGCCGTCCTTCCCAAAAAGAAGTTCAAAGAATTCAATTGGGCAATCCTTGATTTCGCCTCGATAATTTGCAAGTCAAAGAAACCGTTTTGTAGCAAATGCTGTTTGAGCCAACGATGTAATTACTTTAACAAATCCTGAAGCACAGGAGAAATTTCTATTTACTCTGCGAGATAGTCTTATTTGACGCGCAATGTCCTGCAAAGGAAAAGTTGTGTCAAGGACTTGGAATCGCTAGTAATCGCGAATCAGCTATGTCGCGGTGAATGTGTTCCTGAGCCTTGTACACACCGCCCGTCAAGTGATGGGAGTCGGGAGTACCCGAAGTCGGATTGCTAACCCGCAAGGGAGGCGTCCGCCGACGGTAAGTCCGACGACTGGCACTAAGTCGTAACAAGGTAGCCGTAGGGGAACCTGCGGCTGGATCACCTCCTTTCTAAAGGATAATAAGCCTTCTGCGAAATATACAAATCTATGCTAAACAATGACTTATGGTCATTATTTCCTTGCAAATCTCCTCCAGTTTGGGTACTTTGTAAGCGTTTATCAAAAAGGAACTTACAAGCCAAACTAAGGAGATTTTATCATGCAACATTTTCAGACTTCTCTGTTTTATGACCTCCAAGAACTCATCCGAAACTCATCACTCTTGCGAAAGTACTACTACCTCTTTAAGGCCCTCAACCTCTCATCGCTGCCCGATAGAAACTACGGCACCGGAAGAACCGGACACTCCCGACACGCTATCCTGCGGGCGTTCATCATCAAGCATCTCGAACAAATCAAGTCAGTATCACAACTAATCGAATATCTTGAGTCATACCCGGCTCTGCTCGAACTGTGCGGCTTTGAGTTGGGCAACCTGCCGGATGAATCACAGTTCTACCGCTTCTTGAACGACACCAAAAACTCAATCCTCAAAGACATACACCACAGCCTCAATCAACTGCTGGTCAATCAAGCATTCGTTGCTCTGGACGAATTCGTCCTCGACTCAAAACCCGTCATGGCTGCCACCAAAGAAAACAACTTCAAAAACCCAAACAGAAACACCAAAGACAAATCCAAAACTCCCAGACGTAATCCCGCGGCCACTCTAAGTTACTATTCCTGCCAGGTCGTTAACGGCAAAAAGGAAAACATGATATTCTTCTGGGGCTACAGAACCCATGTCATCGTCTCAAAGGAAGGCATGCCTCTGGTAGAAAAAACCCTTCCAAACAATATCACCGACCAGGAGGCTGCCTTGAGCCTTCTTAAAGAACTCAAACGAAAATACAAAGTTAAGAAAGGCTCTTTGTTCCTTGCTGACAAGGCATACGATGCCAGAGAGCTTTACACCTTCGTTGAACAGCAGCTAAAATCAAAGCCTTTCATACCCATCAATCCCAGAAATCTCAAAGAAGACAAAACCTTTGGTCCACACGGCTGCCCCGTCTGCAACGCAGGACTTGAGATGAAGTCGGTCGGCAGATGGACTGAAGGCAATCGCGAAAGAATCAAATTCCGCTGTCCTCTGAAAGCAGCTAAGAAGGTTGCCGCCAAATATAACAACGCCTGTCCGGCAAACCATCCTTCATTCGCCACAGGCAAATGCTATGGCTGTACAAAGTATCTCGATGTCACCGATGACGCCCGCTCACGAGTGCCCAGGGACTCCAGAGAATTCAAGGAAACCTTCAGGGACAGAGAACTTGTTGAGCAGTACTTCTCTCGTCTGGGTGACAGGGAAGTCGAACAGACCACGCACTACGCCTTGACAGCCATACGCAATCAGATGACGATTGCACATCTTACTGCCAGCCTCATCGCCGTAGCCGCCGCCGTACTGTTAAGACAGCCCGACAAGATGCGATGCTATCGAACGTTTGCCAGGCTGCCGCAACTACGCATCACCGGCTGAGATATCCTGTTCAGTGCTGACAGATTAAGTTTTCAAAGAGCAACGCAGTAGACGCCGCGGATGCTACGTCCTAAAATGGGCTCGCAAGCCGATAAGCCAAGCCCAAATGCCCTCTCTCCACACAAAAATCAGCCTTGCCAACCAAAACAGTCCTCAACCGGACCTCATCCGTCGTAAATCAACGCATTTTGCAGAAGCCTTAAGGATAATTTTAAGTCAGGCCTTTCGCTGCTTATCTTTGTTCCTTCTTTGGCGGAACAAAGAACCCCCAGGATAAACCTGGGGGCTAAATACTAAAGGCTTAACTGTGACTTGTTGATGATAAGCCCTGCTCTTCGAGCGGGGCTTTTTTTATGCGCAGTGCCCTGCTCTTCCAAATAAATCCTAAACCTGTCCTGAGCAGAGTCGAACGGACCCGAATATCTAAATCCTAAACAAGCACGAATGCCCAAATGACACAAATCCCAGATCCGGCGGATGACCGAATCTTTTGGGGTTTTCGAATTTGGGTCCTTTGATATTGTTTAGTATTTCGGATTTCGTGCTTAGAATTTGCGGCTTCTGGCCGCTATCAGGCCTTGTGCGACCCACAGGGCCTTTCTTATTTACAAAGTGAGAATCGAGGAACTACGGTTGACAACTCGCGCACATTGAGATAGCTTGATTTTTATTCCCGTCTAGATGAGGGATATGGATGCATTGGACAGGCTCACGATAAAAGGAGATACGGGGAACATGCCCGAAAACATAAAGGATTTGGACAACGTGAGACCCATCGACCACGCCGTGGTCGCCAAGCCCCATACGCCGGTCTATAAGATGCACCGTTACTTTGCCCGTCGGCCCTGGAGCGTCTTTCGGGCACTTATCGAACACTATTCCAATCCCGGAAGCATCATACTCGATCCTTTCTGCGGCGGCGGCGTTACAGTCGTTGAAGGACTTCGCCTCGGCAGGAAAGTCATCGGCGTAGACATAAATCCTCTGGCCACGTTCATTACGAAAACGGAAGTCATTGACGTTGATTTGGAGGAACTCAAAGCCGCTTTTGAGCAGGTCGAAGCGGCGTGCCGTGAGAAAATCGAGGAATTGTATCTGACCACCTGCCCAAAGTGCGGCGAAAAAGTCCCAGCGGATTGGTTTGAGTGGTCCAAGGCGTATGAGACGCCAGAACGCAAAATCCGCGCGATTATATCGGAGTGCAAGAAACTGCGTCCGGGTCAGTACTTGGCCACAGACAGGAACCACGAGGAGCAGTTCAGCCCGTTGGAAGCAAAACGTCTTTCCGATGTGATGATAGCGATCCATGTTAGTTGTGCAAGCTGCGGAAAGAGGACAATCTTCTCGCCTACCGCGGACGATGAGAAACTTGCCGAAAAATGGGAGCAAACCTACGAAGGCATTGTGCGTAACGAGGGTTTCCAAGATTCCCGATGAAGCTATCCCTGACATGAACATGGCGAGAGAGAATGCTCTGTTTAAGCGGGGAATTACGTACTTTCGGGATCTGTTCACCAAGAGAAACCTCATTGCCAACGGTTGGCTAAAGAAGGCAATTCTCACGACAGATTTCAAGGATGAAATCCGCGAATTTCTTGGCTTGGCTTTCAGTGGTTCGTTGCGGTTCACCAACAACATGGTTTTCCGGAACGAGGCCTGGCGAGGCGATAAACCCCTTGAATGGGCAAAGCCCGCGTACTGGATTCCAGAACTCAGCATGGAGACTAACGTTTGGTCGAACTTTCGTAGCCGCTTACGACCTATCGGGTCCGCGAAAAAGTTTTCGAAGAATGAAATTAAACCACAAGCAAAGTGTGTCTCAATTCCAGATCTGTTAAAAGAAACATCGGCGCACGAAAACCAATTTGCTCTTGTCACGGGCAGTTCCGACAAGCTGCCGCTCCCGGATGCCAGCGTCGATGTCATCATAACCGACCCACCCTACGGTGGAAATGTACAGTATCTGGAGCTGTCCGACTTCTGGGTCGTGTGGTTGCACGAATGGATCAATGTTGACGGTGTAACCGACAAATCCAAGGAAGCCATCACGACGCCGCATCATGGGTTTGAAGGGGCCAAGGAACTCAGGCATTACCGTTCAATGCTTCATTCGGTTTTCAAGGAATGCCATCGAGTACTGAAGCCGCATCGGTGGATGGTAATGACATTCCATAACAGAGAGTTCAAGGTATGGAACGCGATTCATCTGGCGGCACATGATGCAGGATTCAGACTTGCTGAACATGATGGGATGATCTACCAGCCGCCAATACAAACTCTACGACGCACACGATACAGACCGTCGAAGCGGGTCGATGCTTGGGCGATTTTATTTTGTCGTTTCAGAAGGTGGAAAAGCAGCCGGGATTCAGGCAGATTGAGCATGCGGAGATTGGCAGACAGATAGAGCGGCTAGCTGCCGAGGCGGTTCTTCACCATAAAGGGGCATCGCTATCGCTTATTTATATGAAGCTGATGCCCTGGCTGCTGAACAACAATCTTCTCGACAAGATCGGCGAAAAAGAGCTTGTTCCGTACCTAACCAATAATTTCGAGGAAAAGGACGGCAAGTGGCGTCTGAAAGCAAGTCCCGGCGACGAGTTGAAGCAGGCACTCGAAGAATACAGCAGGCAGCACTATAAAGCTTCTTATGAAGAATTGGACTTTGTGCCGGTGGAGGCGAGGATTGAGTATCTAATCAAGCGATTGCTTTACTCTCGCGGATTCGCCACGCAGGACGATATTCTCAATACCATTTATGAAAACCTGATAAACTCGAACATGGCCGAAGCAAGGGAGATTCAGCAGGTCTTAGACAGCATTGCCAGCGCTAATGCCGATTTCTCAAGCCGCAGCCGGCAAGGTAAGCAAGGGCAAAGCAGGGCGAAAGGTCTGGAAACTCAAGGAAGACATCGAGCGAGAGAAGCTTTTCGCTGAACTTGGGGCGGATGTCGAGTATCGGCTGGCTACAAGCGAGGAGTCCGATCATGACCTTGCGATTGCACGGTTAGTGGAAATGGCGGGCTTACGGAAACTAAAGGCGCACATCGGTCAGCACGGAGCAGATGAAATACGCGGAGTTTCAGGCAAATGAGCAGCGACTTGCCGCAGCGGGTACAGGGAATGCCGAAAGCGGCCCGTGATATTATTGAACAGATAGACGTGATCTGGCACAACGGCGGCAAGGGCATTGTGGCCGCGTTTGAAGTTGAACGAACAACCACTATTACCAGCGGGATTGACAGGTTCAGAAATCTGTTGACCGCTGCGCCGGAGTCAGAGATTGAATTCTATCTGGTTGTGCCAAAATCGCGCGGCAACGAAGTACGCAACAAACTTGGCTCCCCGGCCAACCGAAAAGATGGATTGCACAAGAAAATCGGGTATATCTATCTTGAGGATTTGGACATCCGGCACGCGGACGCCGCGGTTGACTTTGAGAAGATAAGGCACTTTATCAACGGAGGGCAATAATGAACCTGTCTCTTGACAGTAGTGAAGCCATTATCTATTTGGGGCTGGGAAGCGGCTGTGGTGTGAACGACCTTTTTTTGCGGTGAGAACAAAAACCCCCAGGATAAACCTGGGGGATAAATACTAAAAGCAGGTCTAACCGGCATATTTCATGGCGCTTTCACGTGTTCATTACCAGTTATAACCCGTTCATAGGCTCACCTCTGAAACGAGATAATTGCTCAATTCGTCAAATTCCTCTTTGTGTTTGTTATGAAAAGGCAACAGCCGTTGGTATTTTCTCACCTTTTCTGTGTCCTTTAGCTCGGCAACTTGAATACCTTTGGGCAGGTTTTCTTTGATCTTGTGAACAGCCCCAATGAAAACAATTCCCGTCTCTCCGGTTCCAAGCGTCTGGTTTATTCTTTCGGCAATAAAAATGTCTCGTTCACGCAGAAGCCTGCTTTTTGCCAACTTATATTTTATTAGTGCTACTATCTTCCGTACGGTTGACTCCGCCCGTGTTATGGCAAGCAACTTATTATATTCTTCTTTAACCAGCTCAAAGTCTTCCGTCTTAACCAAAACGGCTCCCCTTTCGAGAAGCCTCGATATGAGCTGGTAATTCTTACTGCCGGCTTTGGACATTTCTGTAACTATCTTGTTTCCTATTTCACCTTCGGCAACCATTCCATCTTGGTATATTTTTGCATTTGCCGCGTCAATAGAACCAAAATAGTGCGATATGGCATCCCAGAACCGATCAACTGTAGTACGGTGCTCTGTCCAGATTTCCTCTCCTAAAGTTGCAATACCTCTCTTAGTGACATCCTTTGCTATTGAACCAAGATCGGCACCGGTATGTATGATGGGAACGTAGATCAAAGTTCTCATTGGCCATGCTCTTTAAGTAGCCTTCGCCTCGGCACGCTCCAATCGCCTTTTGATTTCTTGGTTGCGCTCCAATTTCTTTTTTAGTTGATCGTTTTCTGCTTCAATGTCTGATTTTTTTGCGTGCGAAGACAAATAAGAATCGTGTTGCCACCAATCTATGCCCATCTCCATAGCCTTGTCCACGGAGGCAACCAAAAGCCGTATTCTGATGGTGAGAAGATCAATATCGGCAATTTGGATCTTAATGTCTCCTGCGATCACGATCCCTTTATCCAGGACCCTTTCGAGGATATCGGCAAGATTCGTGGCCTCAGTGGCATGCGTTAATTTTTGTTCCGACATGGGTTATCCGGGTTCCTATTAGGCCAATTTTTTTGCTTTCATTATCAAACCTGCGGTTCTGCTACGTAAGGTGGCGATGAAGCGACAGTTCCTGCAATCCAAACTATTCTGATCGTAGTCCGCACACGAAAGAAGCACATCTACTTCTTTTTGGAGTTCCGCAGCAAATGCCGCTTTTTCTTCCACGCATTCGGCTCTGTTAATACAGGCGGTAATATCCTCAATAGCAGTCTCCCGTTCTTGAAATACCATACAATCTATCTTTGCCTGGTTTTCTTTCATTACATCAAATTCCCCAAAGGGCCCAAATCCAAATTCAGTTCTTCATCCTCGATCTCAAAAACAGCCTGTATCTCTTGTATCTTTTTCTTTACCGCCTTCAGGCTCAGTCCCAATTTTTCGATGTCCGCTGGGGAAAGCGTTCCTTTTTTTACCCTTCTATAGACTTGCTTCTCGAGAAGTTTTCTTATAAGTTCAACCAAGGTCAGGACTAATTTAGCCAGACCCTGCTCGGCTTTTTTCGGGCTGCCCAGATCGATAAGTTTAGGGATGTTTTCTTCAGCCTTTCTAATCTCCCTTTGTAATTTGTTTATATACTCTACATCTTCTGGCGTAAATTCTTTCTCAGGATCACTGAAACTTCTGCCTGATACTTGCTCTGCTTTGGAGACCGAAGTAAGGATAAGTCTTAAACCCAGGAAAACAAGGTCCACATCTGCTACGGTTATCACTAAGTCCCCGTTGATAACGGCCCCTTTTTCTAAAACTGTATCCAAAGCATCTACTAACGTAACATTGTCACTTCTATTAGCCGTAGTGCTTAATAGGGTAGCCATAGTTTTAATAGGACGTGAAATTAAAAGCAGGCCAGGGACCACTATACTCAAGACAAAAACCTTTTGCGTGCATTTCGTGTTTTAGGTCTTCAATCCCTTTTTTGAAATTCTCCACCTTTTCTTCAGCGACTAAATAGGCCGCATTAAGAACCATAGGTTCACATTTACCTGTTAACTCCCTTCCCAAAACCTTATTTTTGACTGAATCCACTGATTGTTTCTTTAGTCTTTCAAAAAGAACTTCCACGGTAGTGTTCAATTTTTTCTCCACTTCTTCGGCAATAGTCTGCCTTAGTTCCTCTTCTATAAAAAAGGCCATACCCTCTGGCAAGGCGGCTATTTCCTTTTCCTTCTGCCTAATTGTATTACTCTGTGCCCTTGCTGCTTCTTTAAGTGTTTTTCTGTCTTCTAAGTATATTTTTACGCTCCACTCCTGTTTGCCTCGAATTTTTTCGAGCACCCCTGTGATCCTCGGATAATTTTCATTTAAGCTGTTCTCTAAGGCATTTCTATCCTTAAAAATGATGCCAAACCTCATAGGCAAAACGGCTACAACTGTGCCGTTTCCTATCATTGCTTTTTCTATAACGCTCTCGTGGGCAACGCTCTTCTGTTTAATCCAGTTAAGGTCCTCGCGGGCTTTTCTCTGAATCTCCTCAGAGCCAAATTCATCTAAACAAACATTGCTCACCATTGCTTCAAGCCCGCGATGGCGAATAACAAAGACATCCGACTTTTCGTCAACACCTTTTGTGAAAATAGCAGCAGAACCATCGTTTTTTTCTCTGATGCCATAAAGATATAATCCATCCATTCCTGTCCACTACTCCTTCGTTTTTGTCGCCCTGCTTGGGCGAAAGAACAGTTTGGAGAATCGCTCCTGGCCGGTTTTCATCCACATCTATTGTGCTGATTACTGCGACACCATGGAGTGTTCTTGCTGGCGTTCATAGGACTTGACCTGCAAGTCATCGTCCAGCCTGACGGTGTAAACGTTCCTGTCCTGCACCCTGGTTGGAAGTCCGAGCGACTTTAAGAAAGAGTTTTCCTCGTAGACCTCAGCCTCGGCATCCCAGCCACTATCGACCTTTCTTACCCCAATTACTCGAACCTCATCTATGTTCAGAGTTTTTCTTAGAAATTCCACAACCGTATCTTGAGCTTGTTGTATATTAGCCATCTTTACGGCTCCTTCTCTCTGGCTTTCACCAGAGTGTCTAACCTTGCCAGGAGCTCTTGCTCTTTCTGGTTATATTCCTGTTCACTTATCTGGTCCAGCTCAAATTGCAGTTGTAGAGCCATAAGCTCTTCTTTTATGCGCCCTTCATCGGACAATTCCTTTTCAGCCACCTCGTCAAGCTTCTCACACAGCCATACAAGTCCTTTTACTGGAGCAAGCAATATATCATCGAGGATAAACATCTTTAATAGTTTTCGGTATCGATCACAAGATTAACAAAGTTGAACGGTGGCACTGTACCGACATAGTTGAATCTTGCTTTCTCGCCGTATCGGTCGCAGAGCTTTTGCACGTGCAGGTCAAACTCACCCTCTTTGTTCCGCTCAACCAAAAAGGCGGCATTGATAATCATAAGCTCACCGTAAGTGTCGTTAGTCCTGACCTCTACTGCCAAAGGCGAAAGACAATTCAGAATATCTTGCCTGACAGATTCCCTCTCCTTTTCCAAGGCCTGCTCAACCATTCTGCCTATTTCTACACGCTGATAGTGCGCCCTCTGCAGGTCGCGCACTGCAACTTTTTCTTTTAACAGCCTTATATGCTCGTATTTCTGCAGAATGTCCTTGTAGATAACGTCTTCTTTGAATATTGCTTTAAGACCCAGCTCTTTTCTCGGCCTGATCTGATTTAGAAGATCTCTGAAGCGGTCATGCTCTTTTTCCAATATTCTCTTGACCTTATTCTCGTCCTGGGCAACTGTGGCAAATCTCACAGGTAGAACAGGGTGCTCGGCCATCACCTTTTCAATTGCCTTTTCGTGGGCAAGTGTATTTTCCCGCGAAAGAGTATATCTTTTTATCGGAGCATCGCTGACCACAGCCGCTATGTCACCAACGCACACGGCATACAATTGGCTACCCGGCGAGCCAATCACCGATGGACCGAACGATTGTGGTTGTTCTAACTCGGTTATACAATATATATACTTACCTTGCTTTAGATCAGCCCCCATTTACTTTTCCCACTCAGCAGGATAGATAAGGATGTTCACAAAATTAAACACAGGCAATGGTCCTGCATACATAAACTCGACCGTATCTTTATATTCACTATCCAGATCATCCATGATATTGTCAAATTCTTTTTCCCTGCCCCTGTCTACCAGAAAGGCAGCATTCATAAACATCTCGTCTCCGATGGCTTTGTTGAGCTTACATCCAAAAGATGTCCTTCTGAGCCTGTCTGCGATCTCTTCAGCTTGTCTTTCTTTTCTTTTATCCAGCTCTTTTTTAACCAGTTGTCCAATCTGAGTTCTCCCCTGGATGTTGTGACTATCCTTTTCTATCAAGTGCTCCCTTAGACTCTTTATCACCTTGTTTTCTTCTACGATATGGTCAAAAATCGTGCCCATATTTTTCCACATTCCCTTAACACCTAATTCCACTTTATGATCCATATCTGTCAGGGCGTTCTTGAACTCTTTCCGTCTTCTGTCCAGCAGACTCCTAATCTCATCAGCATTGGACGCGATAGTGCCAAATCGAACAGGAAGGACACTGTCAAATTCCTGCATCACCTCTTCAATCACCCTTTCATGGCCCACCATATTTTCTCGGGTTCCAGCAACTTCAGCCAGAGGATGGCTACTTACCACCATACTTAGATCGTCATAGCCGATAGTCAGGACTTCGTCGCCCCTGCCGCCAATACCAAGAGGACCAAAGTTCCGGTCCTGCCTGGTGCCAATAATGCAATAGATATATTTGCCCTCTTTTTCCATATCAGTCCATCGTCGTAACCAACAACGCGTCTTTTTCGAACGATTCCTCACCGAAGTGGCAACCGTTTGTCTGTCCTGTCGGATTAGAAGCACGGTAATAATCAAGAAGAATCTTGTAAGCCTTAGTCATATCTTCAAACTTCTTTTCTATGCCTGCCGTCTGAGGATTTTTATCCGGGTGACAGGCCAACGATACTCTGCGATGAGCCTTTTTAATATCATTCGCGGTAATGAAATCATGCGTAAGACCTAATTTTTTCCGTGCCCAGTCAACTTCTTCGTACCGCGTTTTTTTGACCTCCAGCGTAAAGAAACTATAGGGCGGAAGTGGACCGACACATCTAAAATTCAGCTTGTTTTGCAATTTTCTATTGAGTTCATCGACTTTCTGCTCGAAGTCACTTTGCCTGGTCTGCTCGATAAGAAAGGCTGTGTTTAGGACCATTTTATCATCCATAAGATCGTGAGCCTTAAAACTCTGAGCAAGCTCGCCTAAGGCCGATTGTATCTGACCAGCATACTTTGATCTCTTTTTGTCTAAATGTTCCTTAACTAAAACACCAATTTTCATCTGATCGTCTACTGTAACAGCCCCTTGTTTCTCTAAGAGCGATTGTTTAAGCTGTTTTATGTCCACTTCCTCGGAAATCTCCCTGAGCACCGAATCAAGATCATTCCACGTTGCCGCGACATCAATCTCGATGGTATTCTTTGCCCTCTCAAACACGTCTTTAATCGTTCTGTAGCCTTTGGCCAAAATCTCCATGATTTCTTGATTGCTTCCTGCAAACGTTCCAAACCTCATAGGGATAATGGTATGCTCGGCCATAATCTTTTCGACTACCTGCTGATGCCTGAGCAGATGCCTAACCAAAATGTCTTTGGGCATACGACTACAGTCGGTCGTCTCTGCATCGCTGACCACCGCGGATATATCCTGGAAGGAAATGCTATAAACTTTAAAGCCCGCGTTAGAACACGGAGCGAAATGTTTAGCCCCGCAACTTATCGGGGGATCTGTTCCGGTTGTTCGCAGACTCTTAGCTGGACAAATGCTGTCGGGAGGCACAATTTGATCCAGAGCGAAGAATTGTTCTTGACCGGAATTTATTACGCCATAAATATATTTGCCGATCCCGCTCATAAGAAACCCTTCTACCTGATACTTTGGGCTTGCATAAGCGCAACAGCCTGTTCGAAGTGTCGCCGCGAAATCTTCAGCTCCGGCGCGGTGCTTTTGGTCTTTTCGAAACGCTTGTATTCAATATATTCTCTTATCGCGAACATAGAGGCCTTTCGAGATACGAATTCGATATCCGAGCCTGCCATGCCATTGGTTTTGTTGGCCAAATCCTTCAAATCAACATCCTTGGCAAGAGGTTTGTCCTTGGTGTGTATCCCGAATATCTCTTCTCTGGTACTTTCATCCGGCAGCGGCAGCTCGAACAGCAGGTCAAACCTGCCGCTTCGCAGTATTGCAGGGTCCACCAAATCTAATCTATTTGTAGCAGCTAAAACGACAACTCCTTTAAGCTCCTCAATTCCGTCCATCTCGGTTAGGAATTGACTTATTACTCGCTCAGTTACGTGAGCGTCCGTAGAACTTGAGCCTCTTCGGGGTACAAGACTATCCACTTCGTCAAGAAACAGTATTGTTGGCGCAGCCTGCTTTGCCTTTCTAAATATCTCTCTGACGCCGCGTTCGGATTCTCCCACGTAACGATTGATAAGCTGAGGCCCTTTGATCGAGATGAAGTTGACGCCGCTTTCGTTAGCCACTGCCTTAGCCAAGAGGGTTTTTCCAGTCCCAGGCTTGCCGTAGAGTAAGATGCCCTTAGCGGGATGGGTATTGCACACTCTAAAAACATCGGCATATTTGAGCGGCCATTCTATCGCTTCTTTGAGTTCCTGCTTGATATGCTCCAGGCCCCCCACATCGCTCCACCTTACATCGGGCACTTCGACAAATACCTCTCGAATTGCAGAAGGCTCGACCTCCTTCAGAGCCTCTAAGAAATTATCCATTGTCACTTCTAATCTGAGCAGAGTTTCGTAAGGGACATCCGACATCTCAAAATCAATCTTGGGCAGAATCTTTCGCAGCGCCGACATGGCTGCCTCTCTGCCCAATGCCTCTAAATCAGCTCCCACAAATCCGTGGGTAATTTCCGCGAGTTTCTCCAGGCTGACATCCTGTGCCAAAGGCATGCCCCTTGTATGAATTTCCAGTATCTCCAGCCGACCGTTTTTATCCGGTATAGGAATAGAGATTTCTCTGTCAAATCGGCCTGGCCTTCTTAGCGCGGAGTCTATGGTGTTAGGAATGTTTGTCGCCCCTATTACGATAACCTGTCCTCGGGACTCTAAGCCATCCAGTAAAGCTAAGAGCTGCGCTACAACGCGTCTCTCAACCTGTTTCTCTCCCCCCATATCTTCGCGCTTGGGGGCAATCGCATCTATCTCATCAATAAAGATTATGGCGGGCGCGTGACTCTGGGCGTTTTCAAATACACTTCTTAGCCGGGCCTCAGACTCACCGTAAAATTTACCCATAATCTCCGGGCCGCTTATGCTGGTAAAATAAGCATCAGTTTCATTAGCTACCGCTCGGGCGATCAGAGTTTTTCCTGTTCCAGGAGGCCCGTACAAGAATACACCTTTAGGCGGCTCGATGCCCAGCCTCTGGAAAACCTCAGGGTATTTCAGAGGCAATTCGATCATCTCTCTGATTCTTTGTATTTGGGTGCCGAGTCCGCCGATGTCCTCGTAAGATACTTTAGCTTTTTCTACCCCGCCTCCTTTGGCTTTTACCTTGATTGCGGTAGCCGGGCTAACTAATACTACTCCTTCAGGCGCCGCATCCTCGACCATGAAGTCGCAGGTCCTGGTGCCGAATAATCTGGCCCTGACTTTATCACCAGCCGTCACGGGCAATCCTTCAATCAGAGAACCGATGTATTTTGCATCCTTGTCTTTTTGAAGCGCTCCTGCTACGGTTAAGGGAGAAAGTGTAATTTTCTGAGCCGGTTTGTGCTCTACTTTGCGAACGGTCACCTTCTCATCGATGCCTGTCTTGGAATTCTCTCTTATGATGCCGTCTATCTGAATGATGTTTTGGCCCCTGTCATGAACGTAACAAGGCATGACCTTGGCGGCTGTTTTCCTTTTGCCCTCTACTTCTACTATTTCGCCCACTTCAAAACCTAAATTGTTCATATCTTCGGGGTCTATTCGGGCGATAGCTCTGCCCACATCTTTTGGCAGGGCTTCGGTCACCCTGAGGATTACTCGGTCATCAGCTATCATCTTACTCATGGCTCACCAAACAGCTCCTGGCTGAAGGCTCTTAATGCCTCTATTCCTTTGACTTCTCCAGCTTGCGAAGGCATGGTCGTTATTGTTAAGTCGCTAAACTTGCTTCGTATCTCTTTTATATAACGCTGGTGTTCCTCCCTTTTCTTCCTGCAAAAATCGCAGCCGCTTGATTGCAGCACGTTGTTTATGACCAACTGCCTCACCTTTATCCCGTATTTGCTCAAGCCGCCTATCAACCTCTCTGTCTCCAGAATGACCATAGCCTCTGGGACTGCGACTGCTACAAACTCGGCTCTATCTTGGTTGCGAAGCAGGTCTTCTATCTTCTTGACCGCTTTCTTCATAGTCAGGAGAAAATCGTCGCCTTGGTCCGGACTATATCTGCCGGCAAATGTCTCAACCACATACCTGTACTTCCATCTAATTTTTGCCAGCACCTTAATCCAGTCGTCCAAAAGCTGGGGCGAAGCCAGGAGTCTCAAGGCGTGGCCGGTAGGTGCTGTATCTACCACGTATTTATCGAATGTCGCCTGGTCTATCAGGTCTACTATCGTTTTGAATCCCATTACTTCATCCATACCCGGAATAGGCAAGGCAAGAACAGAGTTGATGTCATCTGCGTCCAAGCTGGTGCCGGTATCTAAAATTTTTTTTATTTGTTCGTCATGTTCGCTCTTGAATCTCGCCAGGGCTTTTTCTGCATTGATTTCAAGAGCGCTTAAGTTCGCTACTCCTTTTACTTCTGTAATTTGGCCGCCGATCTTCTGGCCCAAACTGTCACTAAGTGAATGGGCGGGGTCGGCTGAAACAAGCACTGTCTTGAAACCCCTGTTTAACGCAGGGGTAGCCAGATAAAGGGCTGTGCCGCAAGCACAGGTTGTTTTTCCTACGCCGCCTTTTCCGCCAAATAGAATTAACCTTAGCGAAGGCTCTTTCAACCCTTTCAAGGCCATTCACTTTTTCACCTTGATTTCCAGGATGCCGTTGTTATACGAAGAAGTCATCGTTTCGGCTTTTACCTTTGCCGGCAGCAATATCTCCTTATGATATTTCCTGTCCCCTGTCTGCGCGGATATGTCCAGGATATCCTCTTTGATTTCCAGTTTTATGTCTTGTTGCCTTACACCCGGCATTTCCGCGTAGATTCGGATTTCTTTTTCCTCGTCAAAAACATCTGTTAGCGGCTCTCTTACTTGCTCAACTACGGGTCCTTCAGGAGTCTTTTTGAAGTTTCCGAATGACTCGACTACCGGCTCGCCCCCAACCGCGGTTTTCACAGAGAAACCGAAGACGCCCTTCATACCTTCTTTGAGATGACTGAGGTCAACCTCACCTTCTCTGTTTATCTGGCCGCCAGCCTCTTTCAGTTTAGCCGCCAGGTCGATGAGGTTTTCGATGCCTTTGAATATCCCTCCGAGACTTAGCTTCCCTACGCCGAGATCGATATTTAGGTCTTCTTTTTCTTCATGTCTTTTTGTTTTTTCTCTGGCCATTTTGGGTCCCTTTAATCCCCATTCGCTAATTAATAGTCTATAGCTACTTTCTTAAACGACCCCGCCGGTTGACTCTTACAGACTTTGATGGTTTGCTGTTGGTCAACTTCTGCCTGCAATTTTTCAATTCGAGCGGAATTAGAGTCAAGCTGCCTTTTCAAGGCGTTTTTTCTCTTATCAAGCGCAGAGATTTCCCTTTCGAGCCTGTCCTTTTCGTTTCGAAGCACGTATAATTCCAGGTAAGGCGACCTTTGAACCTTCGGGATGGACCGGATGCCGATAGAATGTGCGCTTTTGATATGAGCGATGCCGCCAATTTGTGATAGCCGCTTCATTTATGACGACCTCCATATCTTTCTGGTATCAATGAGTTCTGCAAAATTGTAGGTTAGGCATATATTATTTAAGGAAATCTGTTTTTTGATTTTCTTAAATAATCGCTTAACTATTTGGCAGAGAACAGCTTACTGTTTAACAAGAAAAAACAAAAAACCATTTTTTCTTGTCAAAGTATGCCTAATCTGCAATTTTGCAAAAGCCTCTTCTGGTATCAGTCAATTTAACCGTTAACTGTACTGTTCGACCAACTCCTTAACGATTTCTTTTACCCTGTTCTGATTGGTCTTTGAACCCACGCGACTGGTTTCAGAGGCAAGTACGTCCTGGCACACTTGCATGAACATGCCGTCCCCCGTGGAAGGGTTCAGATTTTGGGTCTTAAGAGTTTTTGCAATCATAATGCAGCCACGCACGGTCGGTGCAAACTCGCACTTGCCGGATTCTCTCAGGCCCCGGACAATATTGACTATTTTCTCAACGTGCGGTTTAGACAGTTGGGATTTTGCCTGGGTGACAGCTACTTCGGTATCGTAGTCGAAGTGGTCCAAATCTATGGTCACCATTCTATCCCTTAGCGCGTCCTGGCTTCTGTGGACGCCGGCATATTCCTCCGGGTTGGAGGTAAAAATGGCGGTAAAAGCCGGGTCAACTTTCAGATATGGTCCGTCGCCATCTCGTGCCGCTGGCAAATCCATCATTTTCTCCTGCAGGATGGAAAGGAGAATGTTGTTTGCCTCGGGCCGTGAACGGGTAAATTCATCATATAACAACGTGAATCCATACCTACAGGCGACCGTTAAACGGTTGTCAACCCAACGCTTCATCATGTCCTCTTCGGTCTTTAGAACTCTGGAGACAAAGCGGTCCACGACCTTTCTAATCCTGTAGCCATATTCACCGCCTACAAGATCGGATGTTGTGAACTCCTCATCGCCGTGAATAATTACAACCGGCCTTCCAACCTTGCTGGCCACGTGCATAGCCAGTGTCGTTTTGCCGCAGCCTGAAGGCCCTCTGAAATGGACGGGAAAGCCGGCCTTGATGTAGGAGAGGGCCCTGCTTGTGATATCCTTAATGTACTTTGTTTCCACAAAGTCCGGCAGAGGAGTCGGTTCCAATACTGTCGTCATCTCGTCAATCATTTTGCAGCACCTCCTTGCTTGCTTTCCGTGCACCGTTCATAACCGCTCTTCTTTAGTAAGCAGCACGGACTGTTTCCCTGCTGCCTCTACTGTCTCTTGCAGCTTTCTTACGGCTTTTGCCCCCGGTGACTTCTGGCCCGACTTTGGTTTCCTTGCCCTTAGCTTCAAACTTAGGTGCAACGAAACCTGCTTTTCTTGCCTTGGATAATCTGGCGCTCATATCCTTCCATGCCTTTCTTGCCTGGGCCATATCGGCACTAAATTCACCGATGAACTTGTCAGCGTCGCCAAGGATTTTTTCAACCTGTGTCTGAATGTCTTTTATTTCTTTGGCCAGGTTGTCCTTGGTTTCCTTTGACATTTCCCTGCGATGCCTTTCGAAGCCGCTCAGCATGGAACGCACATCCCTGGTAAGGTCATTGACAAATGCTGCTAGTTCCTTTGCCTGCTCCCCGCTCATCTGCCTGTTGGTTTTATGAAACTCGGCGATCATCTGTTGCGCCTTCTTCAGCAAATTGTCCACATTCTTTGAAAGCCCATTTGTAAAACCGGCCAAATCCTTGGCTTGTTCGGCAGCCATTTTCTTCCTATCTGCAGCGAAGCCTTTTAAGGTCTTGTGGGTTTCAGCCACTAAATCCCCCACTGCCTTTAGCCGAACATCGCTGGAAATCATGATGTTCTCTGTAAGTCTTTTCATATCCTCAGCAATTGCCATTTTGGATCTCCTTTAACAGTTTTTTCAGACTTTTTGAAAAACGGTTGAACCTGCATCATTGAACTTTGACGCTCCAGGATTTTCCCGGCAAATGCACATCCTGGCCTTCTCGTACTCACTGACATCGATTATGGTGCCTTCTACTGAAAGCGTCAGATCATCTTGGCCTTTCTTATCCAGCATCTGACTGGCACCTCTGCCTTGCGTTTGGCGATCTACTTGCCTCGAACCAATATTCGATAAACCTACACTTAACGCGGATGAAATTCGCCGCGCATAAAAGGCTTGCCAACATGCTTCAGAACGCTACGGACGGACTTGCCGAAGCGACTTTTCAAACCTTTGCCGGTCCCCTCGAGAGCTTCGTCAAACTCTTGCAGCCTTTTCTTAGTGTAGGCTTCCACCTCTTGGAGTTTCTCGTCAAATTCAGCCTGGAAAGTCCGGTTATCAATACTTTGAAAATGGTTTGGCAACGACCGCATATTTTCTGTCAGGGTCCTAACAAAACTGACGAAACCTTTTATATTTTCTATCTCATTATCACTCATAGGCTTGTGTTCTCTTTGCTTACGCTCTATCTGAAACCAGAATCTTGTGAGCATATCACTTATCGCGGTTGTCACACTCTTGGAAAACTTATTCAACCTCTCGTCCTGCGGGCCAGCCATGTATTCTTCATACGGAGCAGACTCGTGCAGCGCTTTCTGAGTATTAGTCATCAAGATGCTCATCACAGCAGCCTGCATCTGCGAAAAATTTATGATCCTACCTATGACATCTATCATACTGCCCGATACTCCCTCTAAGTTTTCACTAGCCCGACTGGCTCGATTGTGCGCTGCTTGTATCCTTTCCTTTTTGAAATCGCTGAGCATGCTTAGCACTTGTCCCTTTCTCTCCTTCTGGCGAGCTATTCGGTTGTCCCGCTGTTGCCGGAATTCTCCAAGCATTAGTTTAAGGTCTTTCACCCTGAGGTTTCTTCCTTTATTCAAAAGATTCTGGAGCGTTTTTGTCATTTCCTGCTGCTGTCCTTGGAACTCTTTCAGCTTGGAAATAACCTCCCGCTTTCTTTTTTCCTGGGTGGCAAGAATTGATCTAATCACAGATTGGAATTCTTTAGCCCGCTGAGATTCACCCGCTGTCAGCGCTTCGCGGAAGTTTCTCAGGTTTTCTCTCAACTGGCGAGCAAGACTTGTTTGTTCATTGAGATAGTTTTTCGACAAATCTCTTACTTCTTGTTCCTGTCGGTCCTGCTGAGAAGAAATGGCGCTCATCATATTGTTAAAATCTTTCCTGCGTAGAGAGCCGGTTTTGGCAAGGTTCTCCCTAAGCTGATCATTTATTCCTTCTCGCTCTTGTGTCGTATCAAACACGAGATCCTGAAAGTCCCCAAAGAGTCGATGGGTAGTCTCGAGGAAGGCTTCGATCCCCTGTATGCCGATCTCGTAAGAAGAGGCAATTTTGTCAACAATACTGTCCGCGTTCACGGTTGCGAGCATCGCTATAATTCCATTTTCTTGTATTGGAAGGGTTTGCTTGGCGAACCATGCTTTTTGCCTTTCCGATGGCGTTATAAGGATGGCTCGACAAGAAACCTATACCGAAAATAAGCCCCCATTAAGGATAGTTACGGCTCAGCTAAAGGACCGACCTCTACGCTGCCGTCGCAGTCAGACCTATTGCCTCAGCGTACTTGAGGTAGGTCTAACCGATGCAGCGACGACCCTGGCCTCGATAGCGAGTATTTCAATACCCACCAAAGAGAATCTTACCCAGGCATCCACTACAACGCCCTTGTCCAAGATTCGGTCAATGACTTCGACCAGACTGGACGAGCCGATCGTTTTTTCTACTGCCATTTTTGTTCTCCTTTCATTCTTTTTCAAAAGCCAATAAACTGTCTAAAAACACGCATTACACAGGTATACCTGATAGTGTGAAACCCAAAGGTAGAAATGTAAAACTGTGGAATTCAATAGTTTTTCGCTTTGCTCTACCTTTTAAGTTCCTGCACTGGCGAAGGCAAGTATAACTTGCAACTTTACGCCCCCAATCTGTCGGGTATTATCGGTGAATCGATTGTAGAGCTTTAACCTTTACTAACATTTCTACTAACATTAGTAACAAGTTTCTCCGTCACCATGACAAGGTCTAAGGCTTCTACACTCCTGTTTATATTCGCCCTGAGTTCTGTTTCAAGCGGGTTTAGTTCCACTAAACCCTCATATCAATACTGAAAATGTCGTTTGATGATGTGACCGCCATTGTAGCACCAGAGAGATTACTTCCCCTGCCTGCGCAGGGGCAGGCTTGCTGTGCTGCTCGCAATAACTACATAGCAAGAGGGCCTATTCCGGCACACCGAAATAGGCCCCGAAGTTCATAGTTGATTGTTCGTTGTTCATTGTTCATCGATGAACCGTGAACGGTGAACAATGAACGATGCGATTACGGCCACAGAATCTGCTTAAGCCAGGAGTCCGCCATTACGGCAAAATCCTTGAAGTCAATCACGTTGTCCTGGCGAAAATCAGCCGGTATCGAGAACGGCGAAGTATAGCCGGCAAGCCAGGCAATCTCAGCCGCGGTCAATGCGGTTTCAGATCTTCACATCATCAATCTTGCCCGGGAAGAAGTTGGTGGCCTCGCCGGTGTCACCACGTTGACCCATGTGAACCGTGTCCTCAGTGTTTAGCGCGTTAGCGCCGCTACGCTCATAACTGTTGATGTACCGGCCATCACCGTACCATCTGATCATTGTGCCATCATACGTAGCCGCGAGGTAATGCCAATCCAGATCGAGCGGCAGGATGTTATCCTCCCAGCCGTACACATGGATGCAGAACCGCAACTGTCCGCCTCGAAGCTCGATATCGAAGCTTCTACCGCTCAGATTGGCGTCGTCAGTGCCGGTAAAGCCAAAGATGTTTGTCCAGTCAGGCATCGCGGTAGAGTATGCCTTGGCCCAGCCGGAGACTGTCCTGGCGGCTGCTCCACTGATGCCAACCGCGCCAACATCCACCATCTGATCCACACCATTCAGTTGAATCGCCTGGCCAACCTTACCTGTCGTATAAGCAGGCAAGCCATTGGCGGTCCCATTGTGATTGCCGACAGCATCGTTGGCGTTACCTTCGAACTGATACTGCGCTACCAGACCGGTAGTGCCGGGATCAACCGGCGTAACCTGGAAGCCACTGTCGAGCCACAGATTGGCCAATACATCCACATCAGCCTGATCAACAATACAGTTGCCGCTAAAGTCAGCGGCGGGTTTGCCAATCGATGGAACACATCGCGGCCTGTACAACCGGATGTCGTCAACGAATATCGTGCCTGTACCGCCGACTTTTGGGCTTGTCCGGCTGCCCAGGCCAATATACATCTTCTTGATCGCAGATAGATTCACGCCGGCAGCGCTAAATTGTGCCAGGTCAATGTTCCACTCTTGCCAGCCGGCTTTCTGGACTGCCTCCGGATCAGGATGGTTGACGACCTTAACGTGGGCGGCGTTGTCTTCCAATGCCACATACAGCCCCTCAGGGGCATTGGCAGGAGCGCCGTAGAAATACAACGTCAAGGCCTTAACACCTCTTCTGGTCAAATCCTGCGCCACAGCCCACTCCCGCACGGTCTCTGAGTAACGGGCCTTGCCGGTCGTTCCAGTGTTGTCGTAAGCCAACGGCATCGCCTGGCTGCCGCCGTGAACGGTGCTTAGCTCTGCAAAGGGCGCTTGCGTGTAACCCACTGCTGAGCCGGTGCCGTTACCGGGATAACCAGGCGGCGGTTCGTTGAATCCCCACCCGTCGCGCCAGGTCTGGAATACCCTGCTGCCGACATCGTCGGTGTAGTCTTCAAAATCGTCGACAATGAGATAGTCAGCTACTGTGAAGCTCCAGACTGTGCCGGCACTGGTAGTCCCGTCGGTATTGTACTCGTCGATCCGCCAGTAGTAAGGACCGCCGCCCCACCGAAGAGCTTCGGCAGGAGTATAGCTGGCAGCAAGCTGCCTGCCTCGATATATGCCTGTTGAAGCGGTAGTAGCATTTGCCACAGCGGCCTGGTCAGTGCCGAAGTAGACATCGTGCTGGGCGGCTTTATCGCCCGGCGTCCAGCCAAGGGGCGTCGCCTTTTCTATGTCCGGTGTCGACTTATTGGCGGGCTTGGGCCGCCAGGCAAGCAGCGGGTCGCCTCTCATAAGTTCCACAATCTGGGCCTGCCTCAGCGGCACATTGTAGATGCGGACATCGTCCACCATGCCGATATAAAAGTTGCTCGGAGTACCGTCATCCCATTCCTGTCCTATTGACCACCGTGTCACCGTGGATAAATCGAAGGTGGCGGTATACGTGCCTTGCTGAACTCCGTCGACGTATATAAAGCCTGTTGACCCATTCCTGACGTACGTCAACATATGCCACTGGCCGTCATTGACAGCAGGGGGGTACTGTACGCCGGAGCTAGCATCATACACATAGGGATTCCCACCAGCAACGCCCAACAAGAGGGGATGATCGCTGGCACTATCATTACAAGAAAGGACGTACCCCGTCGAGCCCTGCGTGGTTTTGACCCATGCACTGAGCGTGATGTTGGTGCTTGTTATGTCATCAACTACGCCGTCAATTGCAGCGTAATCGGACCCGTCCAAATCCAGCGCACCCTCAACAATCCCTGCTACCCACTGCGGGTCGCCACCAAGTCTGCCATCGTTGCCGTGACCAGACCAGTCGTAGGCGGTGCTGCCGTAACCTTCGTCAAACTTCCACCAGCCGACAAGATTAGGGTCGGAAATGGTTATATCGGGCAAAGTTTTGAAACTCCAGACGTCACCTGTATGCTTGGTAGTCTTGTCGGCCTCAACCTCATCAATCCGCCAGTAGTAAGTAGTGCCCTTTAGAAGCGTTCCAGGACTGAAGGTTTTAAGTGCCTGGTTGCCCTTGAACGTGCCGCCGGTGCCATTAGTCACATCATTTTTATTGGTGCCGAAGTACACATCGTGCGTAATCGCGGTGGCACCCGGGGACCAGGCCAGCACGACATCGCTGGTCACACATTTGAAACCGTCAGGCGGGTAAGGGTCATAGGCTTTTAGCGGCGCGGCCGTGAAGCTCCAGACATCGCCTGTGTGTACGGTCGTGCCGTCGGCCTCGACCTCATCGATCCGCCAATAGTACGTCGTCTTCGGAATCAGGCCGGGACCGTGAAAATACGTCGCGAACGTCTGGCGACCTCTGAACTCACCGGGACCCGGCGTCGGATTAGTCCCAAAATAGACATCATGGAAACTGGCGGTGTCTCCGGCCGTCCACTGAAACAGTGGCGTGGTTACGGCTGGAGCCCCATCCGCCGGCGTGGGTTGTGTAGCAACCAGACTGACGAATTCCACATGCAGCAGCGGCGCGGCCGTAGCCTCGCCCTCGAAAGATTCAGCTTCTCGAATCCCTCTGGAGGGATTATCCTTGTCGTCTCTGAAGATCAGCACCACGGCATTGCCTTGGGTCCAGCCGGCCTGCTTGACTATCTCCTGGATGATAGGAGAGATGTTTGGTGTGCGCCATTTGGCGTTCACGGCGGTCCAGGCGGGTATGGACCATTTCACCTTCGCTGTTGTCCGCGAGGTTCTGTCCGTAATGTTATTGGTGGCGTCCAGAAACGGCGCAGCATTCGGAGTCAGCTCGCCCTCGATGATAAGATTAACCGGGTATGCACTGGCGGCCTTGCTGATAGAATCCACCTCAAACTCCACATACGCGCTAGTAACCTGTGTGCCGTTGCGAATAGGGATGTTCACAAAGCGCAGGCCGATTACTTGCTCATCCGTGGCAGGATCAGCATCATCTTCATAGGCCAACTCCAGGTCGGTGCTGCCTCCATCCATGTCGCCGTTACTGAGGTGCTGTTCAAAATCGTCCATGTCGGTGGCGATTCTGATGTCGAAAGTAAGGCCAAAGGCCGCATTTGTAGCGAGCAGGCCCAACACTAAGGCAACAGAAACTAAACAAATCATTTTTCTACACATAGCGAACCTCCTTCAAAAAAGTTACAAAGAAGCAAAGAATCCAACCATCAACTATATTTTTACCAAATTACCCTCCTTAAATTCAAGAAAAACCCTTGGGGCAAAATAAAAGAACTGACCAGGCGGCGACAGGATGGACTACGGAATAACGGCCGCTATCCGTAGGTTCTGCCAGCCTCGTCTACGTAGATAGCCCCTTTTGCCTGGTTTATCACTTTGACCGCCTTCGCCACATCCTCCAGTTTGGGCACTTTAAATAGCTGACCACAGGCTGGACACCGCGATCTCCTATCCGTTGCACTGGCATCCATTAGCCAATTATTACCACACTTGGGACACTGGGCGATAATCCTCATCGGCGGCCTCCTATTGGCCATCTTACGCTATTCGGGCAAAGAAACTTGCACACAATATTGTAGCCGGAGAAGCAACAAATATCCATCTGCAGACTGGGCCTGATTTGGCGTAGCAGCGATTATTTGCTAAAATTTCAATATAGTTGGGTGGTGAATCAATGAAAAAAGTGCCATGCAAGATTCTTAAGACCGCCCCATTTATTGAACGCAGGGTTCAGGATCGCCCAGCTCATAACAAATACCGCAGGGATAGCGATATCCCTCCTGCCAACATCCTGGACGGCGAGGCCATCAATACAGCCAGCTACCACGTCTCCTCAGGCAGGGTCAGAGCATCTCAAAACGGAACTCCAAAGGGTCGGATCATTGACGAACACGCTTGACATCAAGCGCGCCGATTTGCGGCCAGTCCGACTGCCGGAGGATACCGGTCAGCACTTTTTTTCCTGATATGCAGGCCCAGTTGGATATCTAAAAGCGGCGAGGTATGAGTACCCGTGGGGGTGCCAAGTGTACACACCTCCTCGCCGCATCCGTAAAACTCCCGACTTAGCGAAGTATTCGGACCATCCTGGTGGGCCTTGCCTATTAGCCCTCCGCACAGGTCCGGGGGTCAATCATGCCCGGAAGTCTTTATACCCCGAATTTTACGATGTTTTCTGCGGCGGCTCGGACGTTTTCCGGACTTTCGAGCTGACCGGACCGTAAGAGCTCGCTGGCTCGCTGGACGACATCCGCGTCGGTTTGCGGGGTTAGCATCGCCTTGTCGACCAAAGAGGCATAATCAATCTGCAGCGATACATCGACGCCACCATCTCCAAGAGCCTTGGCGGAGCTCGCTTGTTGCGATGTCGACCTTCCCAGAACATCTTGAATCTGATGTGCATCTATCTTATTTATCATTGTGCCCTTATCTCCCGAGTCTCCAATCTACAATCGTTTTCGCACGTTTTCTAAAAAACTTAATGCCTTTTGTCGAATTCTCATTATCTTGAGGTGCTTTCACCGCCGAGAACACAGAGGTCGCCGAGCTTTTCTCCCTGCATTTTGGCTCTCCGTGCTCAGCAATCTCTGCGGTTAATCTCCGTTGAAGGTCTCGGCCACCTCATAAGCTATGAATCCGACAAACTTGAGCGAGCTGACGGCAACCAACTGTTCGCGTAAGGCAGCGAAGCCCGACCGCATTTGACGCTCAAAGTACTTTTTTATTCGGCCTTCAGTTGCCTTGTCGGAGGCGTCCCAAACCTGTTCAAGTGCCCATAACAGCTCTCCACTGCCTACGTCTATCAGTTTCATTCGAAGCCCAAGTGTAAGATGAGGATAAGGCCGGTATTCGGTAATAGTCCCTACCAATATCGCATCGCACTTTAACGTCCGGCGGATTGCCGATAGCTGGTCAAGAGTATAGGCTGAGTCCAAATCCAACTGCAAACTACGCCACGCCGCGTCTTGTCGGTCTACGACGGTTAAGCCGAAGACTTGCTTCTTCTGCAGTGCCAGGAAAAGAGCCTCGGTTACGTCGGCGGAGATTTCCGGATAGCTCGAATCGTTATCCAATTCAACGATAGCCCCCCTACCGACGGTAGACAAATCCCGGTCTGGATTCAGATAAAAGCCGTCCGCTTTCCCTGCACAGACAGTATCACGCTGGCAGCCGGGCAGAAGAACCGATAGGCAGGCACAAAGGCACAGAGGCACAAAGGCACAGAGGCACATAGGCCCAGAGCTGCTCTGTGCCTTTGCTACTTTGTACCTTTGTGCCTTTCTTGAGATCAATGAACAACGAACAATGAACACACTTACTGAATTATCCATTGTTCTCTCCTGGAGTCGGAGCCTTCTGGACTTTGGCCCCGCCGGCCCCACTCGCGTCGGGAGACGCGGGGGCGAGCTGGCCCGGCTGGTCTGGTGATGCGTTGGTCGCAGTTGCATCGCCGGCATTGGGGCCTTTTACTGGCTGGCCCGCAATCAAATCGGGGGCGACATCGCCACCCAAAACCTTCAGAATCTTAAGCAGGGCTTCCAGTTGCGCCATTTCTGCTTGCCGCATCTCATCCCGAAAGCCCAAGATGCTGCTCTTCCAGTTGTTCAGCTCTATACGCATTTGGACAAGAAGGTCATTTGCCTCAGTCAATTCCTTCTGCGCCTGCTTCGATTCGGTTTCCAGAGACGTAACCTGTGTTTTGAGCCGGCTATTCTCGGCAATAAGGTCCTGATTCGTTTTCTCCAGCTCGGCGGCTCGTTGGGAAAGCTCGGTATGTTTTTCTATTAGCTCCATGGCAGACTCCACGGCAGTCCGGCTTTGTGGGGCAGCATCTTGGAATCTCTTGGCAATAGAACTGCCCTGCGGATCAATAGATCCGCCTGAGTTGCCGCGGAGCAAATTCTGCTGCTGAGGGTTCCCGATCCGCGGCGGCCCAATAACGCCGGCCTGCTGCTGAGTCGAACAGCCCGACAGCAGCAACAGTGGCACAGTCAAAAACAAACCCATTTTCTTACCAACCTGCATCGCACTTTTCTCCTTTCGATCTGAACTTTTGCAAAATGGAGATTAGGCACTTGGTTGCTCACTCACCTGCCCGCCGGCCCTTTGGCCTTGGCCCGCTGCGAGATCAGCGTATTGACACTTAACATACGTTCTCGCGCCGCAGCAGCAGACAACTTCGATGACCGCAAATTCAGGCTGGCTCTCGAGGATACGCACCTCCGGCTGCGGCCCGACCGAGTCGGGGTCACCGCCCCCGCCTTGGCGGGGGTAAGCTCGTGCCTGCGCAGACAGGCAGCGGGGATCAAGCCTAATTTGGCCTTCGAGCCTAACCTCACTACTTTTCAGAATGTGCCCCGCTGCCTTTTGCATCTGTCACTTTCGAGTCATGCACAATAGTCTATGGGATGGCGGATGTTTTCCACCTCGCTACGTTCTTGCCCGCGTTTCTGCTGGTCCGCCAAGTCGTTAGGCTGTTGTTTAGCATTTTCCTCTTGTTTGCCGTGGGAGTTTTGCCGGCGTTTTCTTCGTTCGCGTTCTTTTGCCGCAGTTATACCGGGGATATTGTGCAAGCCGTCCACCGGCTTTATTACGTTGTAGTCGTTATCTGCCATCTTTCCACTCCCTTAATTCCACAGATAATTGGAACAGTGCACCGGAGTGCAACTGACTGACTCTCGATTCGGTAATTTTAAGCAGGACGCCTATCTGCTTCATCGTCAGGTGCTGCTGGTAGTAGAGCAAGATGACCTGCCGTCGCTTCTGGTCGAGCTTTTGTATGGCCTCGGTCAGCTTATCTATAAGCTCAGCCCGTTCGAGCTGCTGGTCAGGGGGAGCTGTATGGGCTTCAGTCAAAGAATCACATAACGAAGGCTGCTCGTCACCGGAGCCGTCTATTGAGACAAAATGCTGGCGCGGGCGTTTTCAAACAGCTCGTAAACCTCGTCGGTACTTATTCCAAGTTTCTCGGCCAGCTCGTCGTCAGTGGGTGCAGTACCGGTCTGCTCGGTGATTTTCCGGCTGAGCTCCAGCGCGCTGCGAATCTGCTTACTGAGGTTTGCAGGCAGCAAAGATGCACTTCTTAGCTCGTCAAGGATCGCTCCTTTTACCCTGATATAGGCGTAGGTTGTGAACTCCGCGTGGTGAGAAGAATCAAAATCGCGGGCGGCTTTGACTAATCCGACAGTCCCCGCCGAGACCAGGTCCTCAAACGATAACGGCGGCTTAATGTATGTCACTGCCCGATAAGCAATCTTGTGAACCATAGGCAGAAACTGTTCGATCCGCTCATCGTCGAGCGTCCGAGATTTCTGTCCGGAGTACGTCCGCACGGCAAGGGCCTTCAGGTGCTCGGCACTATCCTGGATCGTGCTGTTCTGAGTTCCTTGTTCGTTGTTCGTCGATGAACTATGAACAATGCACAATGGACTGCCTTTTTCAGTCTTTACTGCCACCGCGTTTCTCCTCTTGCTCGGAACTTATGTTAGGCAAAGCCCGACCCTTCTGGCTCGTAATCATTGCACTAATCAAAATAGCGTTAATTGCTTTCACGACTAAGCTGGCAGCCACATAGGCGACTGCCGCTCCGATCACAGCCCGCTTACAACAGATAAATGGTGAAAAACCGCTAATCCAACTGATGAAGCTCAGGCAGAAGAAGCATATCACCGCGACGGCGACCCCTATGTATCGGGCGTTTAACGGCATAATTTATCTTCCCGCACCTGCCAAAGCAGGAGTAAGCTGCGGCATCCACGCGGAGCGAATTTCTTGTTGCTGCTCTTGCGGCACAGAGGATTCGCCCTGCTGGACGGTTATGGTCTCTATCGGCTCTATATCTGTGCCGAGCACGATCTCGTCATAAGCCAAAACCGGCAGCGGCGGCACAGTCCGCGACAGTATGGCCGCCAACGGCGAGCGCAGCCTGGAATCGCACAGCAGAACAACCTTATCCTTGCCCTTATCCATCGCCGCTTTCCAGGCCTGGGCAATTTTTCTACTGGTCTCGATCACCACCTCAGCCGGCAAAGCCAGCGTTATCTCCTCGCCTTCCTGTCGCAAAGTAGATACCATCTGATGCTCGAAAGCAGGCTCCAGCGTTATGGCCGAAATCTTGCCGGCCTCCTCTTTGTACTGCTCGGTGATTGTTCTACTCAATGATCTGCGAACCAATTCCGTCAGGGCAGTGGCATTTTTTGTTTTGGATGCGTTTTCACTCAGTGACTCAAGTATGGTTGTTAGCTCGCGAATCGGTATTCCATCTCTGAGCAGATTTCTGAGCACGCGATGAAGCAATCCAATAGATACCTGTCCATCGGCTCCGACAATCTCACCCACAAGAGCAGGCTGGTTTTTGCGAAGTCGGTCGATAAGAAGTTGCACGTCCTCGCGAGTCAGCAGTTCGTCCGCGTGCCTTTTAAGCGTTTCGGACAAATGCGTAATAAAGACCGACTCTGGGTCAATCACCGTGTAGCCGGCTAGTTCAGCCTTTTCCTTGTTCTCCGCTGTGATCCACAAAGCGGGCAGGCCATAAACAGGTTCGGCAGTTGCTATCCCCATGACTTTTTCCTGCACGGTGCCGGAGTCCATAGCAAGATACCTGCCGGGTTCTAATCGGCCTTTTGCCACGGGCTGATCCGAAAGCCTGATCTCATAAGCATTGGGTTCGAGAACAATGTTATCTCGCAGCCGAACAAGCGGGATAATGATGCCCAGTTGCTGGGCGAATCCTCGCCGTAGAGCCCCGATCCGCTCAAAAATGGTGTTGTGTTTGCGAGGGTCAACCATGCTAATCAGCCGCACGCCCACGTGCACCGAAATCCTGTCCACATCCAGCAGCTCTTCAACAGGTTCTTTTTCGGGCTTGCCTTGCGGAGTTTTGGGCAGCTTCTGTCGCTGCTTCTCGGATTGAGCGGTCAGCCGGCCCAGCACGGCGGTGCCCACCGCCAACAGCACAAAAGGTATCTTCGGCAAACCTGGCACCAACGCCATCGCGCCAATTATAGAAGCAGCTATCATCAACGGCTGGCTGCTGGCCAGAAACTGCCGAGAAAGGTCCTGGCTGACGCTTTGGCTCGAAGAAATCTTGGTCACCAAAAAGCCCGAACTCATGGAAATTATTACCGAGGGTATTTGGCTGACCAACCCATCGCCGATCGAAAGAATCGAGTACGTCTTTACTGCGGCGGCGATGCCCATACCGCGTGAATAGCCCATAGCTATACCGCCAATGATGTTGACAGCGGTAATTATAAGTCCGGCTTTGGCGTCGCCACGAATGAACTTGCTGGCGCCATCCATTGCGCCGTAGAATTCGCTTTCCTTGACAATCTTTGCCCGGCGCTCGTTGGCCTGAGTCTCTGTAATAGTCCCGGCGTTCAGGTCGGCATCGATCGCCATCTGTTTGCCGGGCATGGCATCGAGGGTGAACCGGGCGGACACTTCGCTTATCCGCTCGGCGCCCTTTGTGACTACGATGAACTGAATGACAACAAGGATTAGAAAGATAACCAGGCCGACCACCAAACTGCCGCCGGCAACAAAATCACCAAACGTCTGGATGATCTTGCCCGCGTCACCCTGCAGAAGTATCAGCCTGGTTGAGGCTACGTTAAGGGACAGACGAAATAGGGTCGTGAAAAGGAGTAATGAAGGGAAAGAAGATAGTTCCAGCGCCTCTTTCGCCGAGAGGGTAATTATTAGTATCGCCACTGCCAAAGATATGCTGCAGGCCAAAAGCACATCCATTAACGGCGTGGGTAGCGGAACCAAAAGAGTAGCCAGGATTACGACCAGGCCCACCGCCAAAATGATGTTGCTGGTGGGAGCCAGAGACGTATCCGGTCCTTCTGCCGACGGATCAACTGCTCGATTCGGCAAGCTGACCCCTGGCAATCCTGATGACCTTGATTTCTGGGAAATCGCCATAATGTTTTTTAACCGCTGAGAGCGCGGAGACCGCAGAGAGAACGCTGTTTGTATTCTTCGTCTCGGCATCTCGGCGTCCTCTGCGGTTAATCCGACGCGATCTCAGCACCTATAATTTGTCTTATTCTCACGGCAAAGCATCCGTCCACTACCACCACATCGCCGGCAGCAAACTTGGCATCCTTCAAGTATAAATCCGCCGGTTCATCAATCGCCTTGTCGAGCTTCAAGACCGAGCCTGGCCCAAGTTGCAGGAGCTGGCGAACCGGTATCTCTGTCCGGCCGATAGAAACCGCCACAGGCACGCTCATATCCAATAAGATGTCGAGCTTATTGGGTGAGCCGGCAGGTCCTTTTCCGCTCGCCTCGGGAAACTCAACGGACTGTACCTGCTTTTGGCGTTCAACTGGTGGCTTAGCCACTGGTGAAACATCGCCCGCTTTTTTGTCTGCGACAGTCCCCAGGACACCTTCCGGCGAAGACAAGGAGGGCTGCGATTTCTTTCCGCTAACCTTTTCTGCCGTGGCTTTGGCTGTTTTTGCCATATTTGGTTCCCTTCTGCCTGCGATCCAGGTCGGCCAGCTAAAAACTTAAATCGCAAAGCGTAAAACTGTGCAATTCCGCAGTTTTACCTTTTTAGCTTTCCGTTTTACACTTTACGTCGAGAGGCTCCTAACCCACCGATTCAGCAATTACTATGGCGTACTGGCCGGCTGACTTCGCGGGCCGACCCCGAAAAAATGTTCGACCGCCAACAATCAACTCCACCGATTCATCAATTGCTTTATCAAGCAGCAATATGTCACAAGGCCGAGCAGCCATTAGCTCCTGGAAAGTGAGATACGTCCGCGCCAACTGAGCCGTAATAGAGACCGGCATTCGGTGTAGATGCTCAATTATCGCACTTTGTCTCTCACTTGCCGGCACCTCATGCTCAGCCGAGCGAGTCTTGCCTGTGACGGGCGCCAGTTCGCTGCAGGGTATTACGAGGGATACCTGGCCGCTACTGCCTGACCCGGCTTTGCCGACGGCAAAGACAACCTTGCAGAGCTCCTCAAGTTGCTGCAGCTCAACCGGCAGCTCACCTCTGACGATAGTCTTGGCCGGCTCGAACCCCTCGGCTCCGCTCAGGCCCTGCCCTGAGCCTGTCGAAGGGGCAGGGCTGTACGAGTAACACGCAGAAAGTGCCGCCACAACGGCGCCGGCGATATCCAGCAAAAGCGATTCTTCCAGTTGCGATAAGACTTTAGCGGCATCCTTTTGCGTGCCCCCACCACCGGTCCCCTCGGATTCTGCCTCACCAAGTAATTGTGTCACCCAGGCAGCGGCAGTTTGCTCCGGTATGGAAACGAAGCCGCATAAATGCTTCTGGTCGGGACCGAAGGCTAAGTAATAATCGCTTGCCTTGTTGCCCGAGATTTGACCAAGGACTTCGCCGGCAAAGTGCTGTGTGGTCGAGACCGTTGTGACATCGAAATCGCTGTGGTAAAGCTTGGCAAACTTTTCAGCCACCGCCGCGGCCAGGTCTTTCGTAAAGCTGTCAAGGCTGGCCAGTTGCTCGCGGCCGAAGTAATGTGACTGGCGCCAGTCATACTCGGTGGCTTCGGTCTGCGTAGCCGCATCTGACGGCCTGGAACCTATGGCAGCTAAAAGCTGCCGGATATTTTCTCTACTTAAACTATCGGTAATTGTGCTATTCATTGTATGGCGAATTCCTTAAGGAGAACTTGCTTGATTCGTGGGGCGCTATTGGGAAAGAATTTTTCGTTGAAATTATCCAGTATTTCCGATTGGATCCGCCGCAGGTTCCTGTCGCCCCGCATATCTTCAATCGTCTGACTTGCCAGATAGATGGTGAGCAAGTTCTTCAATAGCGGCGCATTATCCTGGAGGAAAGCCGTGGTTTTCTTTTGGTCCAGCTCGTTACCGATCTCCAGCGTCAAGACTACACGAACATACCGTGTTGCGCCCGGCTCATTCAGATTTACCACGACGGGATCCACGTCAAAAAACCAGCCTTTTTGCGAGTTTTTTTCCGTACCGTCACCTTTTACCAATTGTGCCTGAGTCGACACTGCTTGGCTAGTGGAGTCCGCCGCGGCGGTAGTCCCCGAGGATGCGATCAGTCGACCGAGGCCGAAACCGAGCCCGGCAGAAACAACCGGCACCACAGCGATTATTATCCATTGCAGATGACTGCCAATGGTCCTTCCTACCCGACCGCCGGGCAGGTCCATGTTGTCTGCACTGCGTCGTCCGTCTCCTGTGTCCGCTTCCTTACCGTCGCGGCTCTGTTCAATGTCCTCTACCATTCTCTACCTCGCGCCTCAATATGTTAATCGTGCATAGTGTATTGTGAATCGAGCCACGAATCACGAACCACGAACCTCAACGTGCTCCGCGGTTAATCGCGGTGCGGACTGCCGGTATCGACGGATTTTATCCCGCAGCGTACGGTCGCTTATGCCCAGGACCTTTGCGGCTTTTGTCTGGTTGCCCGCTGTCTGACGCAAAGTGTCCAGGATCGCACACCGCTCGACCTGTTCGAGCGGAATTCCACCAATGCCGGCGTTCGCGTGGGACATCCGTGTCTCCGCCTGGGGCAGGGGCTGCAGTTCATCAAAAAGCCACGAGACATCGGCTAATGAAAGAACCGGGCCAACTCCCAAGATCAGCGATGTCAGCACCACATTTCGCAACTGCCGGACGTTGCCCGGCCAGTCATACTTGGCGAAGATGTCCATCATCGCAGGATCAAGCGAAGTTACACGGCGATTTGTCTGGTGTGCGTAAAGATTCACGAAATGCCATACAAGCTCCGGCAAATCCTCCGGGCGTTCCCTCAACGGCGAGATTTCTAATCTTACGCCGCTCAGCCTATAGTAAAGGTCCCGCCGGAGCCAACCCTGCCGAACCTCCTCGGGCAAATCCTTGTTGGTGGTGCTTATTATCCGAACATTGACCAGGACATTTTCGTTACCGCCAACCCGCTCAAATTCCTGCTGTTCAATTAGCCGAAGTAGCTTGGCCTGAAACCTCAGAGGCGTCTCAGTGATTTCATCCAGCAGCAAGCTCCCGCCGTCGGCCATTTCAAATCGTCCCTTGCGCTGAGTATAGGCGCCGGTGAAAGCGCCTTTTTCGTGGCCGAACAACTCGCTCTCCAGAAGCGAATCGCTCAGCGCCGCACAATTGACCTTGATATACGGTGCCAAAGCCCTTTTGCTTTTCTGATGAATAAGGAAAGAAATTAGCTCCTTGCCCGTTCCGGTCTCGCCCCTTATCAGAACTGGCACCGAGGTAGGCGCAATTCTTTCAGCAAGCCTGATGGTTTGAACCAGCTTCGGACTTTTGCCCACGATTTGGTAGAGGCAGTGACTGCCCTGCTGTGCCGAAGCCGCCGTGAAGACGCTATGGTTGGGCACAAAAGTGTCAAGCAGCATCTCTATTTTTTCGCGAGTTGCCGGCTTGATTATGAAGTCACTACAGCCTGATCGCATGGCCTTGACAGCCGTCTCAACGATTTGATCTTGCTGATCGGTAGTTGGCGACCACAGCATGATCACCGGAAACTCAGGCGACCTTTTTTTGATCGCTCCAAGCAGTTCAAACCCGTCGTTCGTGCGGTCTATGTCGGCGCTGGTGAATATCAAGTCGCAATCATTCTTATCAAAGAACTCCACAGCGGTCCTTCTGTCGTTGGCGACATTGGCACAAATCCCCTTCTGTGCCAGAATCTCCAGGATTAGCCGGACCGCCCCCCTGTCGCTGTCGACTACCAGCACACTTGCAGTTGCAGCTTGCCGACTCCGCCGAAGCGGCTGCCAAGGCTGGGTCTGGCGGGATCGCTTGTCGTTATACGCTTCTGTCACTTGCTACGATGCTCCGTCAGTGTCAGGGGTTTATCCTTTAGATACCAATCAACAAGCTGCTCACGGGCTTTGGCTAAATCCGACCACGGCGAGCTGGGATGTTCTGCAATCAGTTGTCTATACGTCTTTATCGCTGTTGACGGGTCGGCATCCCGCAGGCAGTTGCCTAATTGAAATAGAATCCAGGCCCTATTTTCAGCCCCTGCCGGACTATCCGCAGCCGTATCATCAAGAGCTTGCTGGTAGAACACGGCTGCTTGCTTCAAATACCCGCTTAGAAACAGGATGTCCGCCAATTCAGAAAGACTGCCCGACCCGGCCTGGCGCAGAGCAGCAGCTCGCTCGGGATTCTTCGATAGGCTCTCGAGCATCTGCAGAGTCTGTTCCGAGACCGGCTCATAGGGCAACGGATTGGTGGCTTTGGGGGGCGTTTGCTTTTCTGCGGGCTCGGCTGACGTCTTTGGGGCGGATGATGTCTCATTGTCTTGGACTGTCGGCTTGGGCTTAACATATATGGCAGTATCAAGCGTTTGACCCCTCGGCTTGAATTTGACTGAGCGGACTTGCTCGACCAGACGCGCAAGCTCATCTCTGTGCTTTTGGTCTTGTTCGCCTGTCGGGACTGCAATTCTACTTTGCCACAGCCGGTGCGTAATGTCACTATCATCTAAAGATGCTGCTAAACCGGCGCAGAAGACCACATACAAAAAGTAGTGCAGAATAACCGAGTTTGCGTTCAACTCGTCCATCGTCTATCGTCCATCGTCTATCGTCTCTTGTGGTTGGCCTAAAAGAGCCAAGGCAGCTCCTTCGTAGTTTTTTTGCCGAAGCTCAGCCGTTGCCAGAATGTTCATCGCTCTTTGCCTTATGGGCGCCGACGGAGCGGAATTCAGAAGCTGCCGGCAAATAGTCACGGCCTGCGAGTTCTGCCTGAGCTTCAAACAAACCTCAGCCAGTTCGCACCCGACTTCGTGCGCAAAAGGACCAGGCTCGATCAGAACCAGAGCTCCGATTAGATTGCCGTGGGCAAGTTCCAGGTATTGTTCAGCAATGTGGCACTTGGCCAGCTCGTAGAGTACCTTCGCCTTTAGCTGCGTATTGAGCAGGTATTCGGCTCTATCTGCGAGCACCAAGATAGCTTTGTCAGAAAGCCCCATCGATCGAAGCACTCTTGCCTTGAGCAGCAACATTTCGACAGATTCTTCCTGCGAGAACTGCCAGGGGTGCGTCTTCGCCAACGCCTCCAGCGCCTCGACGAAATGACCTTGCTGGGTATGGGCGTCAACCAAGGCCGAGACCGCCTCGATATATTCCTGCCTGGGAAGTCGACCTGCCAGAGTCCCGGCTCTATGAGGGTATAGCGCATACTCAAAGGCGCCGGTAGCCTGCTCGGGCTTTCCCAGAGCAAGGTAGGTCTTACCCAGCAGAAGACAAGCTAAGTTAAAGTCCGCACTTGCACCGTCCTTGGCAAGGCTGATGAATCGGGTCAGCCATTCTGCAGCGGCCGTATAGTCCTTCTGCTCGTAGAAACACCTGCCCGCTCCCAGAGCAGAGGCCATTTTTGATTCCGCTGAAAGACCAAGATTGTAGGCCTTACAGAAGAGGCGCGCCCCTCCATCAAAAAGGCCGGTTTTCATAGTAGCATCGGCAAGATACAAACAAGCTTGGTCAGAGAGCTCGCTGTCAGGATGAAGCTCCGTAAGCTGTTTTAGATCGTTGCGCGTGCCGGCGTAGTCGCGCAGTATGACTTTCAGCCGGCTGGAGTGTAACAAAGCGTACGGCGCAAAAGGGCTCTGCGAAAAACGATTGGCTACCAGCTTGTACTCAGCAATAGCATCAGGTAGCTGGCCTTTCTGAGCCTCCAGAAGTCCCAGTGCAAAATGAGCGTTTACAATGAGGTCGTCGCCAACGGAAGTAACCAAGAACCTTTGCCACAGTGACACTGCTTCCTGGCAGAGCATGGCTAATCGCTCTGACAACGAAGAGTAGTCGGCTGGATTGAAAATTCTGACGGTTCCTTGGTCATCCAGTTGTGATATTAGACCCACACAGCCGGCAGCAACTGTAAGGACTTGCTGCGCAGTCGCGGCGGACAGATACAAATTGACCGGCCTATCTCGGACCGTGCTCTTTGTCGTTCCTGCCCCCGCGTCTTGCGACGCGAGTCGGGGCGGCGGGTCCGAGCCAGGTCCGCCATTGGCGGATCCACACACCCACTGAATATCGAGGTTAGCGTGGCTGGCGAACCTCGCCAGCAGCTCTTCAATCGGTGCCCCGCAGCAGGAAACCTCCCAGCATGGAGTTGTACCCTGGCCTTGTAGCTGCCGAACCTGCGGCCCAAGCAGAGCTTTTCTCAGTTGTTCGCAGCCTGCGTTCAATAGCGAACGTAGTTGTGACTCACTGACACTGGTGAAAGGGTTGGCTTCCAGACCGTGACGCCACAACTGCGGCGGAAGCTCTTTGTCGGCATCGCAAAGTGAAAGGACATTTCGGGTCAGAGATTCAGCGGCCAAAAAATGGCACTCTCGCTCCAGGGTCAAAGCCCAGTCCCTGTAGAAATCAATGGTCTCGACCAGAGCAATTGCTTGATATGCCCTAGCACGGGCCTGCAAGTACTGTTTGTTCTCAAGTTCGGTGCAAATTTGCTGATAGGCAGCCAGTGCCCTGATTGCCGGGATAGGACTTTGCAGCAGCGTCTTAAATAACTGATTGGCCTGTTGAATATTGCCCGCCTTTTGCACGCAGAAAGCCATTCTTAGCTGTACGAAATCTTTCAGCGGGTCGTCCTGTTCATTTGCCGCCATAGCCTGGCGAAGCTGGTCATAGGCAGCATAGGCCCCATCGTAATCCTTTTGCAGATAGAACGCCTCGGCAACGGTCAATGAGAGCGACCCTTTAGGCGAAGCTACAGCTTCGGGCTTTTCTGTCTGCGGCATTTTTTCCTGTGCTTGGCGACTTGAAGATGGCGGACCAACATCGGTAACATGTCCCGATAAAGCTGTAAACACCGCATAGACGAACAGTGCGGCAACCAACACAATGCAGAGAATGAGTATCTTCTGCAGGTTTGAGAAACGCCCAATCTCGACCGACATTGACGAGCGTTCACCCGCCAGATGTGCGGCGGGTAGAGATTGGCCAGCCCCAGCAGCGAGAGCAGAATCTTCCCGTTCGGCAATTCCTGCTTCCGCAGGAATGACGTCACCCCCGCGCAAGCGGGGGTCAGGGCAGGCCCCAACTCCCTGAGCACTTGAACTTGCCAACGGCGCTTCATGCTGGGACACCGCCGTTGCTTCCGCAGGCGGCTGCGCCGGCCGCGGGGCATGCGCAAGCACTGATCTTGGCCAGGGCCGAAGCTTGCCGCCGTGCCGGCGGGAACGGCGACCCTTAGATGGTCCCCCGGCCAGTTTGCGGACAGGGCGACGACGGTGCGCTACCACCTTCGAGCGGCTATCTGCGTGGGCAGTCTGTCGTTTTTTCCTTGCCATAGGTTCCCGGCTATAAATTGACAACCATCTGTGTTATAGCAACAATTGTGCCAGACCCCCGCAGCAGCCTCCGCGTTACGGTTTTTCGCCTGCACAGGCTAAAATTGAAAATTGAGACGTGTCAGGATTCTATACGAGCCGATAGATTTTCTGACATAATCTGACGGGCAGAGGCTATCAGAGGATCAGGTTATCAGGCAGGGGATACCAGGCTGTTCGGCTGGGAAGTGACATCGAGCTAATCGCCACTCAAATGCTCTAAAGTGCCTAAAGTGAGCTAAAGTTCAAAGTTGTAACTTTAGGCACTTTAGTCACTCAACACTTTAGGCACTCTGCTTTGTGCGGCATCAGGCGGTTGCCGGCTGGAAGCGAGATAACTCTGGCACATCGCGCGGTAGCTCTTGCTGGGTGGATAGGTCCTTTCTGATATTGTACTGCTTGACCTTGGCGTAGAGGGTCGCTCGTGTTATGCCCAGAAGCGTAGCGGCCTGGGTCTTTTGCCAGCCGGTTTCCTGCAACGCTCGAGCGACCAGCTCACGCTCAGCCTTTGCCAGCGAAAAGTCCCGGACCAATTGACCGGCACCGCCAGACCTGTCTGCCCAGTTAAAAGGCGACTGCCGCAGAGAGTCCAATTGGCGCGGGACGCCAGATTGACTCTCGGCAAACTCATCACATTCACCCGGGTCGAATACAATGCTGCTCAGGCCGATTTTATCTGTCGTTTCAAATAATACCGCTCGGTCAATGACATTGCGCACCTCGCGAACGTTGCCCGGCCAGTCATGTTTTTCCAGAGCTTCCATCGCAAACTTGGTTAGGCACATTATTTTCTGGCTTTTTTCCGGACAAATGGTCGAGGCCTGGAGAAAGTATTCGGCCAAGAGTGGAATATCTTCTCTTCGATCGGGCGACCTCAGCGGGGCAATGAGAACCGGACAGATGTTCAGGCGATAATAAAGGTCGCGTCGGAAGCGGTTTGCCTTCATTTCTGTGTATAAATTGCGGTTACTCGAAGCTATTATAGTGGCATTGCAGGAGATGTCTTTGATCCCGCCGACCTTCCGGAAGGTCTTCTCCTGCAACACACGCAGCAGCTTGGCCTGCAGATCCGACGGCATCTCACCTATTTCATCAAGCAGGATTGTTCCGCAGCCGGCCAGCTCCAATAGGCCTATCTTTTCGCGGTCGGCGCTGGTGAAAGAGCCCTTAACATGTCCAAAAAGCTCGCTTTCCAGAAGGTTGGCGGTCAGAGCCGCACAATTTACGGCTACAAACTGCCCGTCGGGACTCCTCAACGTGTGCACTGCCTTTGCCGCAAGCTCCTTGCCCGTACCAGTTTCGCCCACTATCAGAACCGGATTACAGTTGCTGGCGGCAACAAGCCTGATCATACCCAGCGTTTTGACAAACGCCCTGCTGCGGCCAACCATAGAAACAGCAGCAGCATGTTCGTCAACGAAGAAAGGACTTGGGCTGAGGCCTGTCCTGAGTTCATCGAATGGATCGGGGCCGCCAGTTTTGGGCAGGTTATTTATGCCCGCTGCGATTTGCCTGAGCTGGTTGCAATCCGTGCTTTTCTGCACATAATCATACGCCCCCATCTGTATGAACTGAGTGCGTGCCCCGGCATCTCGTGCGTCACCCCAGATTACTACAACAGGCACATTTCTTGAATTCTTATCGGTCCCTTCGACTCCGCTCGGACCTTGCCCTGAACCTGCCGAAGGGGCGAGCTTATCAAGGAATTCCCGGATGTGACTTGGAGTGAAGCTGTCGTCAAAGACAGTCAGCTCTGGATTCACTGCCTCGACAATATCCAAAGCCTCTGCAAGGTCGTCCGCCACGAATATCTCCTGGCCGACCTGCTGAGCTAATTGTTGCAGTTCAACGTCCTTGCTTACTACAACAACCCTGCGGAGTAAACTCATCTCATCCCGAAGTCACAGGCGTTATCCCCCAATACATAACTTCCATTCATTTAGATACCGAGAAATCGACACGCGTATAGAGACAACTTTAATCTTTTATGGGACGGCTCTGTGTGATTATGCACCGCCAAGGCAAAACCAACAGCAACATTGTATGAGTTTTTATAGGACTGCACGACATTTCAGAATAACGGATAGAAGATGGAACCATCGGCAGAACCACCGCGACAGACCTCGGCAGAATCTTCCGACTCACAGGAAGATTCGTCCCTTTGCAAAGCGCTGCTGTAAAGTCTTCTACGGACAGCCACAGTATTTTTCGACCGCTCTAAGGTCCGCCTTAGACGGAAGTTACATACTGTGCAACCATCACGCATGGTGGTGCGGCACACCACTTGCTACAGCAATTTACAGTCGCCAAGATTGTGCTTCGCATAGAACGGTCTGAAGAAGAGTTTCAAATCTTGGCTCTTGTTGGAAGGTAAGACCTATGGATTCAATATCAGCAATATCAACGGCAAGTGACATTCAAACGAATTACATGAAACTTCTGGTGGCAGAGCTGCAAAACCAGAACCCATTAGAGCCTCTTGACAATAAGGAGATGGCCTCGCAATTGGCCCAGCTCTCGCAACTGCAGCAACTCGAGACGATGAACTGCGGCTTTGCAAGGATTCTCACCTCCGTTGAGCGGACCTATGCCAGTTCATTGGTCGGCAAGGAGATTTCATTTCTCGCAGACAGCCAGACAGGCACAACGAAATTCAGAGGGGCGCCGTTGAGCAGGTGTACAACAACGTTGACGGAGAAATCGTTCTGATAGCAAACGGACATACGGTCATCCTGGATAATGTAATATCGGTCGGTAGCTAAGTATTAAGGAGAAACTGAAATGAGTTTCGCGTTGTCATCCGGAGTCACAGGGCTGCAGGCCCACCAAAAAATGCTCGACGTCGCCGGCAACAACCTTGCCAACGTCAACAGCACCGCTTTCAAGGCCAGCAGAATAACCTTCTCTGAGCTGCTCAGTGAGACGATAAAAAAGGCATCGCAGCCCACCGCAAACGTCGGCGGCACCAACCCACAGTATATGGGCAGCGGCGTCGCGATAAGCGGCATATCACCCATCATGTCACAAGGCAACATCGTAAGCACAGGCAACCCTCTTGATTTGGCCCTCGAAGGAGAAGGCTATTTCGTCCTCAGTGACGGCCAACAGAACATTTACAGCCGGGCGGCGCACTTGCGGTTGACGAGAGCTCCACTCTGGTCGACCCTGCGACCGGTTATCGTGTCCAGCGCTCAGTTCAGCCGGCGAAGTAGAGGGCTTTCAAACTCCTGGTGACAGCGATATTCACGTGCCCTACGACGCGGCAATGCCGGCAAATGCCACCTCCGAAATTGTGGTGTCCGGCAATCTGAGCGCCGATGCGGCCTCGGCGGCACAGAAACAAGTAATGTCATCCAACATAGTATACACCTATAATGGCGGCACTACGGCCACCGAAGCCACAGAGATTGACCAACTAAACCAATTCAGCGGCGGCTCGGAGATGGACGGGCAATTGGGCACTGGCCAGTCCGGAACGATCACCATTTCCGGTTGTTACCCGGATGGCACGCCGTTTAGCAACGGCCTAACCTTCACCGTTAACCCCGACACCACTGTTGGGGATTTGGTTGACCATTTGAACAACAACGTTCTATCCGGTGCAACTGCATCCTTAGTCAACGGGCATATCTGTATAACGGATGAAAACGGGGGCTACAGCAAAACAGACGTGAGCCTGTCATACTCCGGCGATGGTTCGCTGACTACCCCAGGGTACTTTGAGATAACTGCCGTTGGCGGAGAAGAGGTCAAGACCGTTAATATTACCGTCTACGACTCCCAGGGAACCAAACACGTTCTGACCGCTGCATTTGTCCGAACAGATGCTGGCAACACCTGGGATATGGTGCTGACGACCATTACCGGCAACGTCTACCAGATAACCGCAACAGACAGGCGAATCGAAGGCATAAGATTTGACGCCCGCGATGGTTCGTTTGCCGGCATAAGTGACGCCGATAAAAGCCAGTTTGTAATGACATTTGGGCACGATACAGGGAGTCCGCAAACCATCAGATTGGCGCTGGGCACGGTGGGCAAGTTTGACGGCCTGACACAGTTCGCTGGAACCTCAACCGCCGTAGCCAGAGAGCAGGATGGTTACGGGGCGGGCAGACTCGCCGCCGTATCGGTCAATAACGAAGGCGTTGTTATCGGCGCGTTCTCCAACGGCATCAAGAAAACCGTCGCCGTCCTGCAGATAGCATTGTTCCAGAACGCCTCCGGTTTGGAAAATATGGGCGGCGGCTATTTTATCCCCTCAGCCAACTCCGGAGAGGCAGTCGCCACGCAGGCCATGACTGGCGGCGCGGGCACACTTCACGGAGGGGCACTGGAGAAATCCAATACGGATGTGGCAACCGAATTTGTGAATCTGATTGAAGCCCAAAACGGCTTTCAGGCTAACGCTCGAACTATAAAAGTCGCTAATGCTATCCTGCAAGAATTGAGCAACCTTATCAGGTAGCAGCACCCAATAACAGAGATGACGACAGAGACTATTACCATACAGCGCTGAACAGCATTCTCGTGGCGCTAACGCCGCTTGAGCGGTGGGAAGCCACAAGGCGATTTGACACAAATTCCCTCGCTGAGCACTTGTTTCTGATAGCTGCGATGACAGCGTTGGCTTTGTTAGTCGGCCTGCTTATCTGGGTCAGTTACAATAGATTGATGGAGGAGCGACGAATTGCCAAGCAGTTGTTTTTTGAACAGGCCGAGAAAAGAGGTCTAAGCGGTCACGAACGCCAAATTCTCGTTGATGTGGTCGGCAAAAGTCGGATCAAACAACGTAACGCCATCTTCACGATGCAGGACGCATTTGATCGCGGCGCCGTTGGACTGATGGAGGAAAGGCTTGCGAGCCAGCGACCACCCGAAGAAGCCGACCAGTTAAGAGCTGAGCTTTCCTTCCTGCGTGAAAAGCTCGGCTTTCAGCCTGCCAGTTCTGTCGGCTCACCCAGCAATGCGAAGAGACTGAGCAGCCGGCAAATCACAGTAGGCAAGACTGTCCATGTCACTCGGCGCAAAGCCCGTAGTTCGGCAAGTATCGAGTGCATCGTTCTAAGGAACACCGAGGTCGAGCTTGTAGTCAGGTTAGCAATGCCTGTGCAGAGCACGCCGGGCGAATACTGGCGCGTGCGATATTATTTCGGCGTCGCGGTTCTGGAATTTGATACTTCTGTTATTAGGTGCGATGGTGACATCTTGGCTTTCAATCACAGTGAGAATGTCAGATTTGTCAATCGCCGGCGTTTTCTCCGCGTCCCGGTGAAAAGACCCGCCTTTATCGCACATTTTCCGTTCGCAAGGATATTGCCACAGACGATCGATCGCAATGGCAAAAACGCTTCTAAAGTGACACGGGCTTCGGCCATTGGTAGGGCAGGGGTTAGCCCACCAACAAGTGATGGTGGGGCAAGCCCCACCCTACGGTCGTGGGGAGCACCTGAATTTATACCTGCCGTCGTTACTGAATTGGCTGGGCCGGGATTGTGCGTAGAGGCACCACTAAAAGCTAAGGTGGGCGATAGAGTCCTGGTGATATTTAGGCTGGATGAACATGAAAACCCACCCGAGTCTCCTTCCAAAGGCCGCAAAACCGTGCCCTCAAGAATAGTGCAAGATATCGGGCTGATCAGGCACACCAAGGCCACAGGCAACGGTATGTCAATAGCAGTGGAATTGGTGGGACTCAATGACTCAGACGTTGATGAACTGATTCGTGCTACCAATGCAGCTTCGCCGAGAACAGGTGACCAGGGCAAAAAGACTCTGGCGCCTGACGACAGCAAGCAGGTAGCAGAACAGGAACTTATCGAATCCGCTGCTACGCAAGGACTCTAAAATGCCAGATAGCATAGAGCAAATCAGCGCCAGTGTAGATGCGTTACTACAGGACTTCGATATCATTGCCCATAATCTGGCCAACGTAAGCACGGCCGGCTATAAGCGCAGGTGCAGCGTTTTCACTGAGACTCTCAAAGCTCAGCAAGCCGGCGCCGAGCAAACTGAGGGTGCCGTAACCTCTGAAGCAGCCTTTGATTTCTCCCAAGGCCACATCGTCGAGACGGGACGCCCGTTGGATTTTGCACTTTTCGGCAAAGGATTCTTCGTGATAGAGACGCCAGAAGGGCCGCTCTATACCCGCAACGGCACATTCCATATCAATCAGAATAGCCAGATTGTGAATTCTGACGGCAAAATTGTAGCCGGCCAGGCAGGACCAATCACCGTGCCGACCACGATTGGACTTTCACAGCTAAATGTCTCTGGTGACGGAAGTATCAGTGCGGCTGGCACCGCCATAGGCAAATTCAGATTAGTAGATTTCGAAGACAACCAGAAGAAACTGGTGCCGGTGGGTCGAAGCTGTTACCGGCCTGCCCTGAGCGAAGTCGAAGGGATGCCGAAGATGTACAGCCGGTCCCCGCCGAACATATCGTCGTCAAGCAAGGCTATCAGGAGGCATCCAATGTCAAAATGATTGACGAACTGGTAGATATGATAATGGTATCCAGGCTTTACGAAGCGAATATGAAATTCATCACGGCTCAAAAAGAAGCTTCCAGCAGCATACTCAGCGTGGCTACGGGTTAGCACCTTGCGCATGCGACCATTGCGAATCAGGAGAAAAATGGTATGTTAAGAGCATTTTCCACGGCGGCAACAGGTATGACGGCCCAGCAAATGATGGTGGACGTGATCGCCAATAATCTGGCCAACATCAACACCACAGGTTTCAAGCGAAGCCAGATTAATTTTCAGGATTTGCTTTATGTCAAGCTCAGGGAATCCGGCACGGAAGTGGCTTCGGGCATAAATTCTCCCGGCGGTATGGAAATAGGCAGCGGAGTCCGCGCCGCGTCCACCATAAAGGTCTTCACGCCCGGAGAGTTTCAGAATACCGGCAGAAAACTCGACATAGCTATTTTAGGTGATGGCTTTCTTCCAGGTGACGCTGCCCAACGGCGACAACAGATACACCCGTGACGGCACCCTGCAGACAAATGCCAACGGCCAATTGGTTACCACCACCGGATATCATCGAGCCCGGCCATTACAATTCCAAAGGAAGCTGTCTCTATGAGTATCGAGAAAAGATGGCGGTGTAAATGTCACTGACTCTGCCGGCACGCAATCGGTCGTGGGCAATATTCAGTTGGTCCGATTTCCTAATCCGTCGGGTCTTTCGAGCGAAGGAGATAATCTGCTGGCCGAGAACGAGGCAAGCGGCACGCCAACAACCGGCACACCAGGAGAAAATGGTTTTGGCTCTATCCAGTCGGGATTTCTGGAAAAATCCAACGTCCAGATGGTAACCGAGCTGGTCAATCTTATACCGCCCAGCGGGCATACGAGATCAAACTCGCGCGCAATAAAGGCGGGCGACGATATGCTTCGGACAGCAACCGGTATAGTAAGGTAGAAACCCATAATGAATAGAAGAACGGCTATAACCTGTGCATTTGTAACATGTTCATTGTTCTTAGTTCTCTGTTCATCGACGAACTCACAAGAACGGACGACGAACAATGAACAGTCTACTCTGGCGATTTACCTGCCCAGAGAAATTACCATCACGGAAAACGATTTGAGATTAGGCCAGGTCGCCATAATCCGTGGTGATGAGCCGCTGGCAGCTAAAGCCAGCGGCATTCTATTGGGGCGGATTCCGGTGCCCGGGGCAGAAAATCATCGTGGAAAGGGCTACCATCCTGAGTAGATTAGCCTGTAACGACATCCCTGCCCAGAAAGTGACATTCACAGGTGCCCAAGCAACTGCCGTGACACTACAGCAGCAGGTTATCAAAGGCGAAAGATTTGTTGAGCTGGCAAAATCCTTCTTGAAAGATAATCGGCCCAACAGCTTGATTGGCCAATGGGAGCTGGTACGGATACCGGCGGACTTAATCTTAGCCGGCCCAACTAAGGACGTCAAATTTTCGCCGCAATTGATTGAAACGGGCCAGACAAGCCAGGCTAAGGTCCGCGTTACTGTGCTTGCTGACGGCAAAGAGTTAGCGGTGCGTGAAGTTGCCCTGCGCACAAGTACAACTACCGCCGGGCGGTGACGCTCACTCAGTCGGCAAAGACCGCGGCTCGCATCGGACGCAACGAGAGTGTTGTCATTCGTGTTGAGATGCCGGGACTGGTCGTAACGGCCATGGGAAAAACAATGCAGGACGGCCATACCGGCGAGCACATAAAAGTGCGAAACTTAGACTCGCAACGCATAATCTTATGTAGAGTCAACGAAGACGGAACTGTAGAACCGATCCTCTGAGAGGACAAACTATGAAGAACAAAAGAGCTTTAGTTCTGGTCTGGGCAGCTCTGGCGCTTTGCATCTCTGCATGCTCACAGGCTGGTTCTATCTGGGCCAAGAGAGACAAGAATATGAAAGACCTGTACGCGGACGATGTGGCCCACAGAATAGGCGACGTTCTGACAATCAAAATCACCGAGGATAGTAAGATCGATAACAAGGCAAAAAGAGATCTGAAAAAGGAAACCGACAAGTCGAGCAACTTTGACGGAGAGCTGGGAATAACGACCCCGGGGCATAATCTTTTGCCGCGCATGCCCGGTTTCACAATGGAAGCCGAATCTACCAACGAGCTAAAGAGCAAAGCCGACTACAAAGATGAGCGCAGCTTTGTCGACCGCGTCACGGTAGTCGTAATGGACGTTCTGCCGAACGGCAACCTCGTGGTTATGGGAACGCGCGACCGTGACATTGGCGGCGACACGCAGACTATCGAGGTCAGCGGCATAGTCAGGCCGAGCGACATCGCGTTCGATAACTCCGTCAAGAGTGAGCAGGTGGCAAATTTCCACATTGCAAGCCGAAATGGCGGCGTCTCCGCGCCATACACAAAACCAGGCTGGCTCGGACGCATATTTGATATTCTCTGGCTCTTCTAAACATGCACCTGGAGAAATCAGAAATGAATATGCAAAAATCAAAATTCTTGATATTCGGCTTTTTATATCTATTTCTTGTCCTGACGCAAACCGGGCAGTGTGAGCGCATAAAAGACATCGTTGACATCCAGGGTCTTCGCGGCAATCCGCTGCGAGGCCGGGGATTAGTCATCGGCCTGGCTGGAACCGGCGACACGACATTGCTGTCGCGCCAAATGCTGACCAATATTCTGAGAGATTCGGGACTCGTTCTTGCTCCTGACGGGTTGACCGGCGGCAATATCGCAGCCGTCATAGTCACTGCGGAGTTGGGCCCTTTCGACCACGAAGGCTCCCGAATCGACGTTGATGTCTCAGCTATAGGAGACGCCAAAAGCCTTCAGGGCGGAATGCTTTTAGCCAACACCATTGAAAGGGCTTGACGGGCAGGTCTACGCTATTGCCCAGGGCGGGGTCTCGATCGGAGGCTGGGCGGCTGTCGGCGAAAAAACCTCGATCACCAAGAACCACCAGACGGTTGGACGAATCCCAGGCGGCGCGATAGTTGAAAAAGAAGAAATCGCCACATTCGTCGAACACGCCGCAGGTCAGAGATTCATTACACTTAGCCTCAGGAATAGTGACTTCTCAACCGCCGAGCAAATCAGCACTGGCATTAATGATATCCACCAGAATAGTGCAGTCGTAGTTGATGCCGGCACGATCAGAGTTAAGCTTCCCGCTGAGATCACCCAGGCCGACATAGCCGGTTTCATCGATAATATTACCAAGCTATGAAGTGCAGGTGGACGTTCCGGCAGCGGTAGTTATCAACGAGCGGACCGGCACTATCGTCGTGGGCGAAAATGTCAGCATTTCGGCGGTGGCGATCTCCCAGGGAAGTCTGGTAGTTAAGATCAAGAGAAACCGCCAAAGTCTCTCAGCCCATCGCGCCTTTCTCTGACGCCGGGACTACAGAAGTCATTCCAGAAACTGCAGTTAAAGTACAAGAAGAACAAGGATACTTGATTCCTATCACTCGAGCAGTTACCGTCTCAGAACTGGCAAAAGCCCTCAACGCCATAGGGGCCACGCCGAGGGACCTTATAGCGATATTTAATACCCTAAAGAAAGCCGGCGCTCTTCAAGCCAAACTGGAGATAATGTAGGAGTAATCTCAATGGATAGCACCGAATTGATGTCAATACAACCCATATCGCTGATCCCGCTGGGCAGATTAAGCGGGACCACGTTGGGTGACGAGATCGAGAATCTGCGGGCGGACGAAATTCACAACATCTCGGACGAGCAAAGGAAACAAGTAGCAAAAGATTTCGAATCCATCTTGATCAACCAGTTATTAGAGCAGGCGGGAAGTACCGTCGGTCACTGGGGCTTTGAACAGGACGGCGCATCCCAGCAAATACAAGGGATGTTTTGGCTTTACCTAGCGCGTGACGTTGCCAACGAGGGCGGCTTCGGACTGTGGAAGGACCTGTACGAGTTTATGAAACGCTACGCGTGAGGGGCCCCGCTGCGGGAGCCCTGACATATCTGGCACGAAATATGAAAGCTTCTGCAAACACAATAGAGAATAAGGTTGATCAGTTGTTGAGTGTCCTGGACGAGGACATTCGGTACATACACGACAGCCTGCTGCAACTGAATGAATTGCGTAGCGCCGTTATTAAGCGGGACGATGCCGCCCTATATAGACTGCTCGGTACGGCTCGGGCCAAAGCGGATTTTCACGCCGCAAATGAATCGAAACGCCAGACGCTGCGAAAAGACCTGGCAAATGCCCTGGACTGTAACGTCGAGCAGATGACCCTCACCAAGCTGGAAAATCGCCTGCCAATCGAGAAGAAATCACAGGTAGCCGGCAAAAAGAACGAACTGAAGACACTGATAAATGAACTGAAGAAAGAACATCTCAGCACATCTATACTTCTGTCAGAGTGCGCCAGATTCAACAATCTGTTGCTCAGGAGTATATTCGACCTTGGGAAAACAGAGACAGTTACGTATCGTGCCAACGGCGCAGCGAACAGGCAAGTGGACGGGACCTTTGTAAATCTCCACCTCTGAAAAGGAAGGGACACAAGAAGTGCAGGCTTACTCAATAGGAACAAGCGGTCTTGCGGCAGCCCAAAAGGGTCTCGAGGTCATCGGCAACAATGTCGCCAACGCCGCTACTGAGGGTTATCATCGCCAGCGAGTGGAGCTGTCTCCTGCATATTCCGGCCAAGTCGGCGCGACTTTATTGGGCGGCGGCGTCGATATTGCCGGCGTCACCAGAATTATAGATAGACTTCTGGAGATGGAGATTCTCCGGCAGCAATCGTCACTGAAGCAGGTCTCGGAGGAATCCACTACACTGCGCACGGTTGAAAGCGCATTTGGCGAGCTTTCCAGTGACGGTACTTTGAGCCAACTGATAGAGGAGTTTTTCAACACCTTGCAGGACCTTTGTGCCCATCCCTGCGAAATCATCTGGCAGAGCGAAGTCGCAACAGCCGGCCAGAATCTGGCGAACCAATTTCGGACATTAGGGGATCTACTTACCCAGCTCGAAACTCAAATTACATTAGAAGCTGAAGACGCCGTCGAACAGATCAACACACTAATAAACCAGATCGCTGACCTTAACGACAACATCGAAAGAATGGAAATGAGCGGCGGGCAGGCAAACAATTTACGCGACCAGAGAGACCAGCGGATAACAGAACTGGCTGAATTGATCGGCGTAGACGTCCAGAGCAGAGAGTATGGCGTGGTTGATGTCAGCATCGCCGGATTGGCTGTGGTGGCAGGTTCGGCAGCTACTGAAATACAGGTCGGCCCAACAGACAATAATCTGTTGGGCATTTGCCCCGCCGGCACCGGCAATTATGACGCAAGCGTCCAAGGCGGACGACTCGGGGCCTTGTTGTCCTTGAAGAACGAAATTGTCGCTGGAATCCACACAGACCTGGACACTTTAGCAAGCGCTATAATACAGCAGATGAACCAATATCACGTCCAGGGAGTTGGTTCGGACGGGTTCATTCTCGGAACTAACCGGCTGGCGGATGACAAGCGAGAATCTGGTTGATTTCGACCCGCCGGTTACGAACGGCAAAATATATATAAGAGTCATCAATACTTCCACGGGAGAAATAACACGACACGAAATCGATGTGGATGCGTCCACGGATTCGTTAGCGAGCATAGCCGCAAAGATTTCCGCCGTTACCGGTCTGAGCGCTTCAGCGGCATCTTCGAGGCTGCAAATTCAAGCTGAAGCAAATTACCAATTTGATTTTCTCCCCTGCGTTCTGTCGCAGCCTACAACAAGCAACCTTACAGGGACATCGCCGCCAGCCATATCCGTATCGGGCATTTACACCGGCAGCGAGAATCAGACCTTCACCGCTACAGTGGTAGGGGTCGGCTCGGTAGGCAACGGTGACTTACGCCTTGAAGTAAGAGACGGCCAGGGCGAAGTTGTTGCCACGCTCAACGTGGGCAGCGGTTATGCCGCCGGCGATAAGCTCGATATAGGTGACGGCATCAAAATATCCCTCAGTCCAGGCGACTTGAATGCAGGTGACACTTTCGAAATCGATGCCTTTGCCAACACCGACACTTCGGGACTGCTGGCAGCGGTTGGAATCAATACATTTTTCTCCGGCCGCAGCGCCGTAGATATGGCAGTTTGTTCGCAGATAACCAATTCGCCAGGCCAAATAGCAACGGCGCTGGGCGCAGAGCTAACCGACAATGCCAATGCCCTGCGGCTGGTAGCCCTAAAGGACAAAGCCCTGGCCAGTTTGGGCGACATGACGCCCGGAGAGTTCTACCGTCGGTTGGCTGCCGACATAGGTCAGCAGGTCTCCGTCAAACAGATGCGCCAGGAAAACGTCGAAACTATGATTCAAAACCTCACGAACAGGCAAAGTGACATAAGCGGCGTCAACATTAACGATGAAGCTGCACAAATGTTGATTTTTGAACAGATGTTTCAAGCCATGGCCAAATTTTTTCCACTACTCAGTCTTCGATTTTGACCTTGATGGAAATACTCTAAACGGTCGGGCTTATTGAAGGGCGTCTAATGAGTGGAACGCTGAGCAACATTTACAATAACGCGAGCTTTGCTTTACAGTTGCACGCCAGAGAAATCGCCAGCCTGCAGGAGCAAGCCTCTACCGGAGCCCAGATAAATCGCGTCTCCGACAGCCCGTCAACAGCATACCAGATTCTGGGACTAAACTGCCAGCAAAGATCTTTGGAAAACTATATAGATAATCTGTCGGAAATGGTCAGTATGCTGGAGGTCACCTCAACCATCATCGAGCGTATGAGAACCATTGCTTGCTGAGACGAAGACACGCTTAACTCAAATTACCAGCGGCACTTACACCGAAGATGGCCGGCAGAGAGTGGCTGATGGAATCAACGACATCCTGGAGGAGATGGTTTCATTGGCCAACACCAAACATACCAACCAATACCTGTTCGGAGGCAGCAACACCACATCGCCACCTTACATTGTGGAGCGTACGGACGGAAAAATTACCCGCGTAATCTATCGCGGCAGCTCCGACAGTCGAAGTATAGAGGTCGCGCCTGGGCTCGAATCATCTGCTCTCTACGTAGGCGACGAAATCTTTCGTTCGAGTAATCGTAGTGCCCCCATTTTCCAGGGCGACACCGGCGCCAAAGCCGGCACCGGAACTTCCAGCGTCACCGGCGACACCTGGCTAACGGTGACTCACGACGGCAGCAACTATCGACTATCCATCGACGATGGAGCAAGTTACGTAACCGTGCCTATCGGCGGAGACCCCAATCAGGCTGTGACGGATTCCCGTACAGGGAAGGTTCTATATGTTGACAGCACTGGAATAAACAGCACCGGCACTGAAATGGTGAGCGTGCCCGGCACATATGACATATTCGCCGTTCTGATAAGCGTCCGAGACATACTTCAAAACGAAAGAGGGTTTTCCACAGCTCAGTTGCAGAAGCTGGTAGACACTTCGTTAGATTCTCTGGACGAGGTAAGCAATCTGGTGGTGCAGACCGGCGTTGCCATCGGGGCAAAAATCGGATTCTTGAGCAACCTCCAAGACGGTCTTAAAAATCGAAAATACGACACCGAAGATGAGGCGACTCGTCTACAGCAAGCCGACATCGCTCAGATAGCAATAGACCTTTCTCGCCGTGAAACGCTGTACCAGATGTCGCTATCTGTAGCCGGAAAACTTATGTCCATGTCACTGTTGGATTTCATCGAATAGCACTGGAGTGCCAGAGCCAGGAACGGATAGATGGCTGTCGAGCAACACAGATGTCTGACATTTAGGAGTGAAACTGATGACGATGGATACAAATTCAGAGAATTACCTGCGAGGTCTGGAATTGGCGGAGGCCGGCAGATATGAAGAAGCCCTTGCCTGTATTGAGCAGCACCTGCAGCAAGTCCCAGAAGATGCGCAGGCGCTGAACGACACCGGAGCAATCCTGCACTGTCTGGGCCGCTCCGATGAAGCCATTCATCATCTGATGCGGGCAAGGACCCTGCAGCGTAACTGCGCCGAGATAGCCTGGAATCTGGTTGAAGCTTATCTTGCCGATGGCAGAGCGAGCGAGGCGACGCAGCTCTTTGGCGACATGGAGCGACTGGGTATATTGAATCCCGACGTACTTAATAGAACTGCAAACGTTTTCTTGAACCAAGATAACAAAGCAGATGCCATCGACGTGCTGTTGTACTCGCTACGGCTCTGGCCGGAACAGGAGATTCTTAAGCCCATGATCGAGGTCATCCGCAGCCAAAGAGGAAAGGTCGCTTTTTTCTGCGGACACAGTGACGATGCAAGGTCTCTGGCTGACATTTGCGAATTTACGAAAATGCGTCTTCCAACAGAGCTTTTCCAAGGCCAGAATCTCGACGAAATGTACAGACTAATGAAGTGGAGCGACATCTCCTGGTTCGAAGGGTGCAGCGATATGGCAGTGGAGGCGTCAAAACTGCCGAAGGTCTGCAAGATGGTTGTCAAGGTACGCTATCATGATGCTTACGATCGATGGCCGGCTCAGGTGCAATGGGACAATATCGACGTCCTGATCACGGCCGACAACCAATTTGTAAAGGATGCGTTGGTCGAGCAATCGCCCAATATCAAGAACCATACGTGGATGGTCACAATGCCCAGCGGGGTCAACCTCGATAAGTTCAAATTCCTTAGCAGACCTCGCGGCAAAAATTTGGCCTGTGTGGGGCAACTCGATATCAATAAGAATCCCATGTTCCTTCTGCAATGCATGCAAAAACTACATTATATTGACCCGGAATACAAGTTATTCTTCGCGGGAAGTTTTCAAAGCCTGATGCTCCAGCAATACGTCAGACATATCGTGCAGGCACTGGAGCTGACGGACGTGGTTTTCTTTGAGGGCTGGCAGCAGGATGTAAATTCCTGGCTGCAGGATAAACACTATATTATCTCCGGCAGCATCGGACAAGGCCAGGGCGTGGGATTGCTGGAAGGAATGGCCTGCGGGCTCAAGCCGGTCATTCACAATTTCCCTGGCGCGAACCAGATATTTCCGCCCGAGTTTCTATTTAATATCTCCGAGCAGTTCTGTCAGCAGATTCTTTCCGATCAGTACGAGCCTGAAAGACATCGCAGGTTTGTCGAAGAAAACTACAGTTTGGCGGAACAGCTCAAGAAAATCAATAGCATTTTGATCCAGTTATCGGCAGACATAAAGTCAAATGCCACATGCAAAATATGACATACAAGATACGCGATTTGGGCCGATGGTCAGTGTACTCATTCCGACCTTTAATCGGCGGCAATACCTGTCTGAGGCCCTGGCTAGTGCCCTGCACCAGAGCTACACTAATTTGCAGGTCATCGTAGTTAATGATGGCGGGCAGGACGTAAGCGACATCGTTGAGTCGTATAATGACCCGCGGGTCGTTTTTATCAATAGAAAAGACAACCGCGGCAAAGCCTTCTCACTCAATGAAGCCCTGGCCCGGGCAAAGGCAAATACATCGCCTATCTGGATGACGATGATCTGTACTATCCCGATCATATCGAAACGTTAGTGAACACCCTGGAAAGTCAAACCAACTGCCAGGTCGCATACACAGACCTATACAAAGCATATTGTAAGATTATGCCCGACGGCAGCCGGCAGATTCTGGGCAAAGTTGTCGAAATCAGCCGGGACTTCGACCGCTTTCTTATGCTGTACTTCAATCACGCGCTCCACGTGTCCCTGATGCACCGGGCGGATCTAATAGAGAAAACCGGGCCGTATAATGAGCAACTCAACATCCTGATTGACTGGGACATGACTCGCAGATTGGCCTTTTTCTCGGATTTCTGCCACGTCCGCGAAATCACGGGCGAATTTTACAGCCCTGTCGGCCAGTCCGATAGGATATCAATCCAGCATCGCAAAGACCAGGGCGAGTACGTGAGGAATGTTCTGGCGATACGGACCACAAGGCCCGCCAAGCCCTGGCCAAAAATCGACGATATGTCAATCATCTTCGTCTCAGATAGGCTAGATAAGCAGGCAGGCCAAACCATCGGGGCAATCTGGAGGCATACGTTCTACCCCTACAAACTGTATCTGCCCCTACATCAGGCTGACCTCGACCGGCTAAGGACCGATATGCCCAACGTGGAACTGGTGCCGTTTGGGCCTGCAGCTTCCCACGCCCAGCAGGTAGATGCGGCGCTGCAAGTGTGCGACGGCAAGTATGTCACCATCATACCGAGCAGCTTTGCGATACAAGAAATGTGGATAGAGAATCCACTCTATGCGCTGATTAACAGCTCAACCACCCGAGAAGGCTTTGCGCTGGAGGGTTCAACGGATGCCGCCTGGGCAGCGGTGGTTAAAAAAGAGGACTTACAGTACGCCCGAAAGGGTTTTCCAAAGTTGCCTGTGCGCCAGTCTTTGACGGCAGCCGGGATAGCATTAAGGCAGCCGCGTCCCGATGAATTGCCTTTCCAATTTGACGACTTGCTCCAACAAGCCCAGTTAGCCGAAAAAGACGGAAACTGGATGGAAGCCGGAAAATTGTTTGAACACATCGCCGAGAACTACCAGAACGAGCTTTGGATGAAAACACTGGCTGCGAGGGCTTTTTACAAAGCTGGAGATCACAGCAAAGCAGCAGAATTCAGCAAGCAAGTCAATCAGCAACGCCCGACCGTGGACACGCTCTTGTTAGAGGCGAAAGTCGCCCACGAAAGAAACGATCTTAATCCGGCTATTGGACTGCTGCGAAGAGCGGAGCAAATACTGCTCAGCAGCGCAGACTATTCAATTGCCGCTGAGACCAATGGATGCCCAGAACAACAAAGAAATCTTGAAAAGTGAGGATAAAGAACAGCTATGAACAGCACTGAAAGAAATAGCATCGAAGGGCCCCGCTTGGTGGGAACCCAGGAGCACAATTGTACCCAGCACTACGAAGTTTTGCAGGAATTGGGCGATTGTTACGCATCTGTCGGCAACTACGCCCAGGCCCAACAGTGCTACGAAAAATCAGCGTCGCTGGAGCCGGATGAGCCGGGACCTTACGTTGGGCTGGGAGTAGTTGCCCTGCAGCAGGAGCTCCTCAACGACGCCGAAATAGCGTTCAGAGTCGCTTGTCGTCTGGACCCTGATTCCGCCAAGGGCTACGCCGGACTGGCTATGGTTGCTCAGCAGAAGAAAGAGTACCCGCAAGCGTTCGAGCTGTACATGAAATCGCTTGAGCTGGATAGCGATAACATTACGGCACTTTTAGGGCTATTTCAAACTTCTTGCCAGATGGGGTCATTCGCAAAGGTCATTCACTATCTCCAAGTATATTTGAACATGCACCCAGGCGATACGTCAGTCATGTTCTCTTTGGCGGCATTGTATATGAAGGAAAGCCAGCTTGAGCAGTCGCAAAAGATTCTCCATGACATTTTGGCTTTGAATCCTGCCAACCAGGAGGCAGCCAATCTTCTGGAAGAAGTTGAGCACAGCCTGGCTCAAGCCACGCCCAAGACGATTTGATTCTATGAACCTAAAAAGTGTTGAAAATAATCTGGATGAACAGCGGCACCTCTTGAGCGACCTGCAACATCTGCTGGAAAAGCAAATAAACCTCGCCCATCAGGGTGACGTTAGCGCAGTTGAGATGGCAAGCATGCAGGCCGGCACCCTGGCGAAAAAGATCGCCCAGACAGAAATCCTTGAACAGCCTGCCTTCAAGGACCAGCGAGAACGGTTGCAGAGCTTATATGCAGACCTGTGCCTGGTTCTGACAACAGAGAAAGCTAACATCGCAGATCGCCTGAACCATATTCGCAAAGGCAAAAAAACCATAGCCACCTACCATGATAATATTCAATAGGGAAAAAGAAGATGGTTGACGCACAAACACAGCTTGAAGCAAACGTCCGCTGCTCGATCGTCTTTTCTGCAGGGAACGATTCTTCCACACTTAAAACGTACCTGGTTTTTTTGCGAGAGGCGAAGTTGCCGGAGAACTATGAACTAATTGTCATTAACGACCAGGACGTGCAGATTGACCAAAGCCAGTTAGGCGAGTTCCAACTACCTCTTAAGGTATTAAATGCTGATGGGCTGTTACAACAGCAGCAGTTTTTCGACATAGCGGCAGCGGCTGCAAGCGGAAAATATTTGTTGCTGGTAAGGAACTTTGTTCAATTTGACAAGTCGGTGCTGGAGGAATCTTTAGATGAGCTTGCCGGTTCCGGCGAAAAGTTGAGCATATCTGCAAATGAGAATTTTGTGCTGATGGAAAACCCTTTTTATCTTGCCAAAAACGACTTAGGCAACGACGGAGAACGCGTTGATATATTCTACAAAGAAGGTGTCAGGTTTGATGAATTAGATATAAACCAAAAAAATCACTACCGCAGATATGAGTATGCCAAATCTATCGTTGCAGACGGAAAGATAGTGGGAGATTTCTCATGTGGGACCGGTTATGGCAGCGTTATGCTGTCGGAAAAGTCTGCACAAGTAATTGGCGTAGATATTAACGAAGAAGTCATAAAGCAAATAAACCTTCGTTATAAAAACATCCAGAATATTGAATTTGTTCGTGCCACTCTATTAGATTTGGAGTATCAATCTCTATTTGATTATATTATCTGCTTTGAGACAATTGAGCATCTAAAAGAAGATGACATCTCTAAATCGTTTGGAGTTTTCGCCGCGCACTCAAACCCGGTGGAACACTCATTCTGTCAACACCGTACATGGAGCAAAAGACGCCGGAAGCAATTAGCAAAGGTTTTCATCTAACATTTCAAATCAATGAGACAAAAATTCAGCAATGGTTATCCGCAAATGGCCTGTTGTGTGAGTTCTTCAAGTACCAGAACTACCAAGAACACAACCTTGAAGACCATCCTGAAAAAAAAGATTTCATAATTTGCGTTGCTCGTAGTTGTAAAAATGCACCAACAGAATCTATACCAATCCCGACCTTCGATATGGGCAGGATAGCTCTTACCAATGATAAAATCGAGGAACGCCGGTCGAAAACCGTTTCAATCATCATACCTGTCCTTAATAATTTGCCGTACACAAGGCGGTGTTTACAGTCACTTGTTGAAAACACGGCAAAGAAATCTTACCAGCTTATTATTGTTGATAACGGCTCAACCGATGGCACAAATGAGTTTCTGAAATGCCTATGCGGAAGCGCAAAGATTATTTCGAACCATGAAAATCTTGGCTTTTCCAAGGCTTGTAATCAAGGGGCTTCTGCTGCCGATGGAAATTATCTTGTCTTTTTGAACAACGACACGAAGGTCCAACCCGGCTGGCTAAAAGAGCTTATAAAAATTCTGGAAAATGACTCGGAAGTTGGGGCCGTCGGCAGCAAATTGCTTTATCCAGATGGTTCTATTCAACATGCCGGTGTAGCAATAATCGACAGCAAAGGCAGAAATCCTTTATCGGCCACGCATATTTTTAGACAACAACCGTCGGATAGTGATCTCGTTAATGTCCCCATGGTTTTTCAAGTGGTTACTGCTGCGTGCCTGGCACTTCGCAAGTCTGATTTCGAGAGTGTAGGTGGTTTTGATGAAAGTTTTTGGAACGGGTTTGAGGACGTGGACCTATGCTTTAAGCTGTTCAAAAGAGGGAAAAAAAATATATATCAGCCCAAAAGTGTAATCATTCATTATGAATCAAAAGGGGGCGAAGAACGCTTCAAGAGAACCAGGCAGAACACTAAGCTGCTGCTGGAAAAATGGATGGGCAAGATAGAGGCTGATATAGTAGTCAATGGCGGCCAAGTGCAAGAGGGAATGTCACGTGCTATACAACCTTATGCCATGAATGATGCATTATCAATTATGTCCCGCCCGCGCTATATGAATGCCTTGATTCAATGGGTCAAATATTATCACATAGGTGCCGATCGGCTGCCGGTCAAGAAATTAACGTTTGCAGTCAAGACCTGTACTCCCTCAAAACAAGACTGTGGTTGGGGGGACACATATTTTGCCAAAAGCTTGGCAAGAGCCCTTACCAATTTTGGTTATACCTGTGAAGTTCACTTTCGGAATGAATGGGACCAGCTTGATCATCATATAGATATTGTCATTCATATAAAAGGATTGTTCCGATATACTCCCAAGCCCCATAATTTCAATATACTCTGGATAATAAATCATCCTGAGCTGCATACCTTTGAGGAAATAAATCAATTTGATGTCGTATTTTGCGCTTCGAAGATCTATCTTGAAAAATTGAGAAATGCGATAAACATCCCATGCATCTATCTACCCCAGGTAACAGATGACGAGGTTTTCAATCCCTCCAAAAACAACCTGCCTAAGGACATCGATCTTTTGTTCGTAGGGAATAGATACTACACCGACAAACGCAGAAAGATTATTCAGGATGTCCTCGATATAGGCAAAAAATATGGTCTTCATGTCGTAGGCCAAGGTTGGCACGGCTTCCTGGACAAAGAATATTACAAAGCTGAGTTCGTACAATGGCACAAATTGCCGGAATTATACTCTCGTGCAAAGATCGTATTAAATGACCATCCTGAGACTATGAGCCAATTTGGTTTCGTCAACAACAGAACCTTTGACCTTGCGGCTTTGAAAGCCTTTCAAATCAGCAATTATGTTAAAGGCATAGAAGACTTTGGAATAGTCACCTACAGAACTCTGGAAGACCTGCGACAGAAGTTAGACTATTTTCTGCAAAATGAAAGTGAAAGGAAGGAATTTGCCGATCTAAGCAACCAGATATGCCAGGACCACACTTTTTCCAACGCCGCACGAGCAATACTTGACGTTATAAGAGGCCAGTATTTTCAAGCTTTGCCTTTTTCAGACGATAACAATGTTCGGAATGATACGGTTGCCGCTCGCATTGGATGATTCTTGAAATGTACGTAAGCACAAAAGAGGCAGCGAAGAATGTCAACTTTGCGTTTTCCGGGTCTGGCTACAGGAATCGACACCGGCGCACTCATCGCACAGCTAATGGCTATCGAGCGCCGCACACTGAATATGTACCAAGACCGCCAGAAGCTGTGGGAACAAAAAAAGAGGGCTTGAGCACGCTGGAGACAAAGCTCGACTCCCTTAGAAGCACGGTAAGAGCCCTTTCCGACGCCCGCGAGCTTCGCGCCTTTAAGGTTGCATCCAGCGACAGCGATATCCTGACCGCTGAGGCGTCGTATAATGCGTTCGAAGGCAATCATACTGTTGTAATCAACCGTCTGGCTAATGCCGAACGATGGGTTCACACCAGTGGCGTTGAGTACAGCGAAGACCGTGTCGGCGCCGGCACTTTTATCTACTCGTACAACGATGAAGAAACAGTAATAACAACCACCGCTACCACAAGTCTCGAAGACCTGGCCGGCCTAATAAACAATGATGCGAACAATCCGGGTGTTACCGCCAGCTTGTTATACTACAGCGGCGCTTATCATCTTGTGCTGAACGGCAACGAGGCCGGCACAGAGTACAGAATCTCTATCAACGCCAGTAACACAGAACTGTGGGAAGCGGCATCCGCTTTTACAGTCAACAGCGACAACGCTACACTCAGCTCCAAAATCGTAGACCTCGACCAGTTTAGCGGGTCGCTTTCCAGCAGAGAAAAAATCACGATTAGCGGCAAAGACCACAACGGCAATGCCGTAAGTGGATCGCTGAGTATTACCAGCGACACCAAACTAACTCACCTGATTTCGGAAATCAACGACGCCTTCGACGGCCGGGCTACCGCAGCCTTAGTCAACGGAGAGATTCGCCTTACCGACCACACATGCGGCACAAGCCAGATGCAACTTACCTTGACGTATGACCCCGGCTCAGGCGCAACGACCCTGAATATACCGGCGATCAGCCGATCCACACAGGGCGGAAGCAGCACCGCTAACCTCGCCGGCTTTGCAGCAGCAAACTTTACCATGACACAGTCAGCACAGGACTCGAAAATCAGGGTAGACGGCTATCCTTCAAGTTCAGCGGTTTCTGAGGTGCAAAAATTGGCTATAACGAGCGGAGCAAGCAGTGGCACATTTACCTTGACCTACGATGGGCACGCGACTGCAGTCATCGCCTATGATGCCACCACCGCTCAGATTCAAGCTGCACTTGAAGCCTTGCCAAATGTCTCTGCTGGCGATATAACGGTGACCGGTAATAGGTTGAGCGAGACTGGTGACACAACGTTCACGTTCAGCAATACTTTGGGTGATGTTAGTCTGATTTCTATTAATCCCAGCGGCCTGACACCTCCCACCAACTCAAATTACGTAATGAGTGAACAGACAAAAGGCAGCGACGGCTGGATCAACAGAAGTTCAAACACGATAGACAATGTTATTAGCGGCGTGACATTGCACCTGCACGACACAACCGATGCCAACGGCCAAGAGATAACCCTGACCAGAGACATCGAGTCGGTCAAAGAAAAACTGGACTCTATGGTCGCGGCCTACAATGCCGCCGTCGTCTACATTCAGGAAAAGACCGGCTACAATGACATCCTAAAGACCGCCGGCGTCCTGATGGGAGATTATGTCGTTTCTACGATAGAGTCCCAGCTTAACATCCCTCTGATAGCTCAAACCAGCGGATTCATTGAGGATATTGACACGTTTCTAATGCCCGGCCAGATCGGCCTGGAGATGGACAGAGATGGAGTGCTGAGTCTGGACACCAACGCCTTCTATGAAGCCATAGGCGAGAATTACCTGGGAGCGCTGGCAGTAATTGGCGCAGATAAGACCGGCAGCACCAACAGCAATACCATCCAGTTTTACTCTGCCAGCAGCAATTATACCAGAGCGGGCACTTACGATGTCCAAGTGACAGTAAGCGGCGGAGCCATCACCAGCGCCGGAATCAAACTTGCTACCGAATCTACGTACCGCGACGCCACCTACAGCGGCAATATCGTTACCGGAAATAGCTCGTTCGACGAAGATGGCGACCCGATGTATCCGGAGAATAGCCTTGCCCTTAGTGTGGACCTCAGCCAGAATGGGACTTTCACAGCTACGGTCAGAGTCAAACAGGGATTTACCGGTGCGTTGGAAGATGCCCTGGACAAAATGCTTAAGGTAACGACCGGCTCAATAAATATCGACCAGGAATATGTCAGCGACACAATTAAGGGACTACAGGAAAGAATTGAGCTGGAGGAATCCCGCCTGGTTCAGAAAGAATCCAGGTTAGTAAATCGCTTTACGCGCCTTGAGAGAACATTGGCTTTGCTGCAAAGCCAAATGGCTGCTTTAGGCTTTAGTTAGGCATAGTATAGCCGTCGCCGGCACGCCTGCCCTGAGCGGCTCGACTGAGCTCGCCGAAGTCCGGCCGAACGGGGCGACGGACCCCGCAACGAGTTGCGGAGCTAAACCTGTCCTGAGCCGGGTCGAAGGATATTTAGCCCCACGTTTAACGTGGGGTTCTTTCTCTGCCGCAGGCGATAAATCATGGCCAGCACTTCCGCCACTGCCACATACAGACCTTCCGGCACAGCACCGCCCGGCTCTACCGTTGAATATATGGCCCTTGCCAATTCCGGTCTCCTGACGATGGGCACGCCGTAGGCCCGTCCGATAGCGGTGATTTTTTCTGCCAGATAATCCGCGCCTTTTGCCACCAGGGTAGGTGCTTCCATAGTTTTCGCCTCGTAGCGCAGCGCCACAGCCACGTGCGTCGGGTTGACAAGAATCACATTGGCCTGGGGCACTTCCGCAAGCAGTCGCTTCATAGACATCTGTATCTGAATTCTGCGAATCCGAGCTTTGATCTCCGGCGAACCTTCAAGGTCTTTGTGTTCCTGTTTTACTTCCTGACGCGTCATCTTTAGGTCCTGTGTGTACGTCCATTTCTGATAGAAAACGTCAGCAATCCCTATTGCCAGCAGCGCAATGCAAGCGCGCATACACAGCCCAAATATCAGCTTAGCGATAGCTGCAAGCAACTGTGTGGACCAGGCCCACCGGAGTGTCGCAAACGCATCGAGCTTGTTTTGAAGATAAAGCCAGACAATGATGGAGACTAAACACAGTTTTGCAATGGACGTAACCAGATGCACCAGAGAACGCGTGCTTACGAGTTTCTGCATCTCCGATGAGGGATTTATCGCGTCCCACCTCAGTCTTACAGCTTCCGGTGCGAAATTAAGGCCGCTGACAGCAAAGCAGGCAAGAACAGATGCGCCAACAAGCGCAGCCAGAATAGGACTGACAACAAGCATCGTATCGGTGATTTTTGCGTTGCTGTATTCTATAAATGCTTTACTGTCCGAAAAAATGGAAACCTCGCCCGATCCACTGCAGGCGGACTTGATTGCCTGCGTGAACCACTGCATCAGAGTCGGCGCCAATAAAGCCAGCGCCAGTACCAGTACAGCCAGTGTCGCAACCGAGGATAGTTCCTGGCTCTGCGGCACCTGACCCTTCTGCCTGGCTTTCTCAAGCCTCCTCGGAGTCGGTAATTCACTCCTTTCAGCGGCTGGCTGCTCCGGCATCGTTCCCTCTTATAATGGCACCAATTTGCCCATCCAATCGGCAAATTCAGCTACAAAACCGGCAAGAAACGGCAGAAATATCGCAGCCATTAGCAGTCCCAAACCGATCCGCAGTGGGAAGCTGATAAATAGAATATCCATCTCCGGAACTATGCGTGCTAAAACAGCAAGCGCGACCATTAGCACCAGGAAAGCTGCTAACATCGGTGCGGCTAATCTAAGGCCTGCCAGGAGCATTGTGGAACCAGCTTGGACTATGCCGCCAGCTAAAACAGCTATCGTGGGAATAGTGCCTGCCGGGAAGGCCTGGTAGCTTCGGCAGAAAATCAACAGAAACAAATGATGCCCATTAGCGCTCAGGAATAGGATAACAAATATCATCTCCAGCAGGCTGCCCAGGACCTCGCTGCTTTCCCCAGTTAAAGGGTCAAGAATCTCCGACATTGCCAAGCCCATCTCGCGCTCGATAGTCTGCCCGGCCAATTTGACAGTTGAAAACATAACCGTTACGACCAAACCCAGCGCCAATCCATAAGTGGCTTCATTAGCTATTAAGAGTATCGCCTGCAGCCAAGAAACCTGCTGCGGGTCGATAGCGCAAGGTGCTATGGCCGAGAAGAAAATCGCCAGCGACACTATCATCGCGACTTTGATCTGAACTGGGATTAACTGCCAGCCGAAAACGGGGATAAACATGAAAAACGCCGAAATCCGCGTCAGAACCAGCGCAAAACTGAGTAGCTTCTCAAACATTATTCATTTACCGCCGAGACCGCAGAGTTCGCGGAGAGAATTTCTAATCTACTCAAACTGACCGATTCCTCATGTCATTCCTGCGGAAGCAGGAATCCATTGACATATCGCTTGACTGGATTCCCGCTTGCGCGGGAATGACAAAGTGCAATATGTCACTGTCGAATACTCACTTAGAGCAGTGTCATACCGAAAAATCGGTCAGTTCGAGTAATTTATTGTTTTAGTCTCTGCGCTCTCCGCGTTCTCTGCGGTTAAATTTCCTACCTGCAATCAGCGTCCAATATTTTGGATGTAGGCAAAGATTTCGCCGGTGAACCGAAGCGATACCTGAAGCATCCAACTGCCGAACAACAGTCCCACGATGCCTACCGCCAGAAGCTTAGGAATTAGGGCTAAGGTCATATCGCGTATAGAAGTAACCGCCTGAAGCAGCGTGACAACAACTCCTACCACCGCGCAGGTAAGCAGAATCGGAGCGGATAGAAGCAAGGCGGTCTCTAATGTGTGCCGACCCAGATAAAGTGCAAGACTACTATCCATAGCAATTGAAAATCGAAAATTGAAAATTGTCAATTCACTTGAAACCCAGGCTGAGGCTTTTGGCCAATAAACCCCACCCGTCAACAAGAATGAACAATATGAGCTTAAAAGGCAGCGAAATCATCATTGGCGGCAGCATTATCATCCCCGCGCTGAGCAGGATACTGGCAATAACCATATCGACCAGCAGGAAAGGTATAAACAGAAGGCAGCCTATCTCAAACGCCGTCCGAAATTCGCTGATAATAAACGCCGGGATTACGATATGCAGACCAATATCCGCAGGACTGGCAGGCGGCTCTATCTTAGCCATCTGCACAAAGAGTGCCAAATCAGCCTGCCGACACTGGCGAAGCATAAACTCCTTGATGCAATCGCCGGCTCTGGTCGCCGCCACCGCAAAGTCAATCTTATCGGATAGATACGGCTGAATCGAGACGGTATTGATCTTGGCATACGTGGGGGCCATCGTGTACAGCGTCAGAAACAATGCCAGACCTATGATGGCGATGGTTGGCGGGATGGTTTGTGTAGTCAGAGCACGCCGAACAAAACTCAGCACAATGACTATCCGCGTGAATGACGTCATCATCACCAAAAGGCTCGGCAGAATTGCCAATCCCGTAAAGATGATTACTAATTTGACGGGCGTCGACCAATCCTTGCCGGCGCTGTTACCAGCGGTTGCCTTATCTATCACGGTCATCAGGTCTTTGATGCTGGGCATGGCGTCCTGACCCTTACCCTCGGCCAGAGCTGAGGGATTTCGGCCCGACACACTCGGGATTGTATTTTTAATTTCCGGCCTTGCGGGCCTCTGGGCAAGGCACACAGATGAAAACTCAAAACTCAAAACTAAAAACCCAAAACTCAATGCGGCTACTTTGGCAGACATCTATTTTCTCACTGAACTTTTGCAAAATTGAGATAGATTAGGCACTTTGAAAAGGAAAAATTTGTTGTCTTATTTTTCCTTTTCAAACATTAACTGCTTGATAGATAATTACCTATCTCTATTATTTAAGGAAATCAAGAAGCGGATTTCCTTAAATAATATGTGCCTAATCTCCATTTTGCAAAACTCTTGTTCTCACACAAGCGTCTATCTGTTGCGGTGATGAATCTGCATAGTCAGGTTCATCCTGATCGGTAACATCAGCCAGCATGGTTATGCTCTCATTTGTGCTGCCTATCAGCAGGCGCTGATTACCTATCCTGATTAGGTGAACTGCTTTACGCGGCCCAAGGTGAGCAGTTTCCAGAATACGGATTTCTTTGCCAGGCAGATTGGTTATCCGGGGCAGAACCTTCTTTGACAGATAGACCGCCGCTGCACCCAGCACGAGGACGAGCACCACCGAAAACGTCATCTTGAAGAACAATTCTCCCCTACCAAGGTCTTCAACCGGCTTTGCCGAGAAATCTCGCTGGCCTACTAACGGTGAATTGGCATCAAATTCTGGATTTTTCGACCCGGAGCTCTTGGCAGCCGGGTGTGCCGATTGGAGCATAATTGCCCCACCGAATAACACAGCCGGCGTCAACAAAACAACGATTTGTCTCTGCGGCGCCACGCCACGAAACTGGTTAATTAGCAAATCGGTTAAATACTTACTGCTCACCACGCGCGAGTAGTGTGCAAATAGCGTGCCGGAAGACCAGAATCGGCATTGGCGCGGAGAATTTCAAATTTCCGCAAAAAGAACCTGTCGAAAAACTTTACAGATGTACAAATTAATCCGTCAGGCGTAAGGCGGATCAATCGCTCCATGCTAACACAGCGATTAATATCTGTGAATCTGCGGAGGCGAATCTATCTTGCTTTACCCATTGCCCTCCAGGTCCTGCCCCCCAGGAATAAACAGACCATTTGGCAGCATCCGGCAAAGCAGCTTTTATGACCTCTGCCGCCGCGTGCGCACGCTCGGCTGACAGTATCCACTGCTCTTGGGACGCCGCTGCGCTGGAGTTATTTGCAGATGCCTCTTGGCCAGCCAAGCCAAGCACGTAGATGGTTGAAGCCTTAGAATCCGGACTTTGTTGCAAGTCTATGCAGAATCTCGCCAGGAATCTTTTCGCCTCTTCGTCCAAGGTTGACTCGCCGGGGGCAAACCGGATGGCCGTTACTATGAAATTCGCTTTTTCTCCAACTATTTGCGACGGCATACTCGTTACGTACTCGGCCAATCTCTCCATAATGCGACGAATTCTTTCTCCGTCTGCATCTATGCACCTGCCATCCGATTGCTCGCTAGTATCACCAGTAGCGTGAAGTATCTTGGTGTAGCCAAAATCAAATTTCTCTCTTATCCCGAATCCCTTTTTCACTAATTCTATGACCGAACCGGTATCGAACAATGTGCTGTCTCGTACCGTTCCCATGCTCACCAGCACAACGAAAAAAGCTAATAGTAGTGTCACCAGCGTGGAGAAAGTAACAATATAGGCGGGAGCTTTGGCGCTGCTCTCTTCGGTTATGTGACTTTCGCGTTTCAATTGTACAAGCTCCGCTCAAGCAACACAATCTCCACCATACGTTGGCCAGCCCCCGCGTCTCCCGACGCGAGTCGGGGCGGCGGGCCAGCCGCACCATTTTCGGCTTGGGCATGCGCCTGGGCATTTTCCCCGTGCACCGTTCCTGCAACCGATAGGCTGAATCGGTCTGTGCCAAGATGTTGTTTTGCAGCAAGATACTCAAGCACTACCCAGGCCCGTTGCAGACCCAGCCTGCCATCCTCTTTTCCGCCGGCATATCCTCCTTCACTTATGATTACACGGTCTGGAAGTCTTCTCAATAGGTCCGCCATAGTCTGCAGGATACCGCGGCCTTGCAGTGAAACAAACGTTCCTCTGCCCCAGAAAACCTTTTCGGATGGTATCAAGAATACTCTGCGGTTGCCAAAATCTCTCATGCTGAAGCCCTGTGCCAAATTACCCCAGCCTGTTGTCTCCGACGTTGGCGTTTCGCTGCCGGCTGCACGGTACTCGGCAGGCTTTACGCCCTGAATGTTCAGTAGCGCGTTACGATACCTTTCATCGGACCGGCCGAGGCCGGGCATAATCCTGCGGAAAACTGCTGCTTGTCTGCAAAATATCAGGACCACTGCCTGGGGCTGAGAAAGTTATAAGCAGCACAAAAAAAGTCAATAGCAGGGTCATGCAGTCGCTGAAAGTCAGCATCCATTCCGGTGCGCCCGGCTCTTCTTCCGGGGGCGGCTGTTTCCTTGTGAACCCCATTTTATATGTTAGCCTTTACTTCTTCTCTGTTGCGCTGCGAAACAAATACGTGCATCCTCTCACGAACGGCGGTAGGGGCCTCACCTTGTGCGACGGCACAAACGCCCTCAATAATCATCTCCTTGGCGATTGTCTCTGCCTTGGAATAAAGCATCAATTTCCCTGCCAGCGGAATGAAGATCAGATTGGCGGCCATCGCACCATAAAACGTGGTAATTAGCGCCACTGCCATTCCCGCCCCAATCATTTCGGGCGAAGTCATATTTCGCAGCATCTGAACCAGGCCGATCAGCGTTCCTATCATTCCAAAAGCGGGAGCCGACGAGCCCATAAACTCCAGGATTTTCTTGCCGTCTGCATGCCGAGCCTGAAGGTATTGAATCTCCATCGATAGAATCTCACGGATCGCCTCCGCGTCCTGGCTATCCACAATCATCTGCAGACCCGCGCAAAAAACGAATCATCCAGTTTGGTAATTTCCTCTTCGAGCGCCAGGGCACCGTCACGTCTGTTAATGGCTGCAAAATTGACCATCTTCTGTATCAATTCGGACTTGGATGGTATTTTGGTGACTATGGTTTTCTTGACTACGGAGAATATTCCCAGGAACTGTGGCAGCGAGAAATGTATAAGGGTGGCACACAGCATTCCGCCTATGGTGATAGCCATTGAAGGATAATCGACGAATATTCTCCAGCTCCCGCCGGCCATAATAGCCCAGGTTATGACGGTGAAACCCAGAAGTATTCCTACTATGGTAGCTACATCCATGGTGCCGCCTACTTTTCGACCACTTGCTTCAATTTCTCACACAGAGTCGCCGCCAGTTTGGGCTCGGAGGTGACTAACTCAGCCAGCACTTTGGCCTTGGTCCTTTCGGTCATATAATGCAGAATCTTCACGGCGTCATCCATATTGCCGTCAGTACCTCCGGCACCACCGCCTTTCGCTTGGGCGGCGCACATACTACCGAGTATTTTGCCGGCGCTGGCGGAATCCATCTTGTCATAAGTAGCCGCAATTTTTGCCAAGTTGGCCTTTTCAGAATGGGCAATTTCTATCTGACTCTTTAGCAGCTTATCCCGCTCTTCTTTGACGCTGGCAGCGATTGCGGCAAGGTTCACCCGCAGATTATTCAGGTTTTCAATGTCCTTCTTCAGCGAATCCGCAGTCATCTGCAGCCGGTGCTCCCGAGTCTCGAGGCTCGCAAGTTGCTTGTCATACTGTCGCATCTTTTCCTGAACCTCATAAACAAGAGACTTGAGCTGCTTGTCCGTCATCGCCTTCTTCATAGCGCTATCATCAGCAGCGACGCACCCGCCGCGTCGTCTGTCGGCTTCGGCAGCTTTAGTTCGACTTCCTGCCCTACCACCAAAGGCTGATTTGGCTCACTTGGGAGACTTACTGGCGCCTTTTTGGTCACCCGTGCAAAAACGAACGCCCCGGCAAAGCTCACCACGCCTGCGGCTGCCGTCATTATAATTAGTTTCTTACTCACCGGTTTTCTCCTGGTCTCGGCACCATCTTTCGAGCAAAGCAAATTGTCGCTGCCTCATCCAACTCTTTCTGCTCGAGTTTTTCTTGTTCGCTTATGAATCGTTTTTTTGCCTCCTCGCGTAACCTCTCCAAGCCCTTCCTGAACCGCCTAACCTCCAGAAGCTCTGCAATTTTTTCCCTTTGCTGCGATTCCATTTCGATTACTTTGCCCGTTAACTTTTTTACCTGCTCGTCGCTCGTCATTGAGTGCTTCAAGAAGAACTCCTGCTGGCGCAGGCGGCTACGAGGTTTCTTTGCGGCGATATCTGCGATTATGTCCTTCAGTATTCTTTGCCGCGTGATCAGTTCGCTTCGCGTTTGAGCCAGTCTCTCTGTTAGCTCGAACAACTCGGTTCTTTTTGTCTGTTCCTGCTTAGCTTTGATCTGCAGAACACGCTGCAATCGCCATACAAAGCTTCTCATCTTACAATGTAGGGTGGGGCTTGCCCCACCATCTCCTCTCGGCGGGACTTCAGCGAGCTCAGTCGAGCCGCTAAAGCCCACCCTACCTACTTAGCACTTATTAACTCATCCCACGACTTGGTGATAGCAATCAGCCGACTAACCGTTTCTTCGAAGCTCATTCTTTGAGTAATCGGCTGAACAAGGAATCCATTTATCCTGTCAATCAGAGCTAATTGCTCCATCGATGCGCCGGTTGCTGCCGGGCGAAAAGGCGCCGATGTTTATCAGGTCTTCGGCATCGGCATAAGTGGCATAGATTTCCTTAAGCTTGACAGCGGCAATTCTGTGCTCTTTGCTGACTACAGCCGGCATCAATCGGCTGACGCTTTGCAAGATATCAACAGCTGGGTAATGTCCCCTGTCGGCTAATTTTCTCGATAGTACTATGTGCCCATCCAACAGGCTTCTGGCGCTGTCGGCCACGGGGTCGGTCAGATCGTCGTTCTCCACTAGGACCGTCAGGATGCCCGTGATGCTGCCTGTTTCAGTGCGTCCCAGACGCTCAATGAGTCTCGGCATAAGTGAAAAAACGCTCGGGCAATAGCCTTTTGTTGCGGGCGGCTCGCCGGCGGCCAGACCTATCTCACGCTGGGCCTGGGCAAAGCGGGTAAGCGAATCCATCATAAACAGGACATTCTTAGCCTTGTCTCTGAAGTACTCGGCAACCGTGACAGCCACAAACGCCGCTTTTACTCGCTGAATCGGAGGCGAATCGGATGTGGCGACTACAACTACACTCCGCGCCAGGCCTTCAGCGCCGAGGTTTTCCTCGAGAAATTCGCGGACCTCTCGGCCCCGCTCGCCTATCAAGGCTACAACGTTGACCGCCGCCTCGCTCGAATTGGCAATATCCCCTAACAGCACACTTTTGCCCACGCCGCTGCCTGCGAAGATGCCTATTCGCTGACCCTTGCCGCAGGTTAATATCCCATCTATTGACCTGATCCCCAAACCTAGAGGCTCGGTGATTTTTTCTCGCGATAGAGGTGGCGGACTCCCAACATCTAAAAGCCTATTTTCTGTTCCCACCAACGGACCTTTGTCATCAATAGGCTCTCCCAGGCCGTTTATGACTCTGCCCAGGACATTTTCACTTAGAGCAATGCAGCGAGGAGTGGTTCGGGCGGTGACTATATCGCCCGGCGAAATGCCTTCTATATGTGCCAGCGGCAGCAGGATGAGCTGGTCACCTCGGAATCCGACCACCTCTGCCAGCACACGTCGGCCATCGCGAATACGAATTCCACATAGCTCGCCCAGGCCAACCATTGGTCCGGTCGATTCAACCGTCAAACCAGACACTCGTACCACATAACCCTGGCAGTCTAGCAGATTCACCTTCTGCAGCGCCGAGTGAAATCTCTTAAAATCAATCAAACAACTATCAGATGAATTCGCAGTCATATCGTTTGTCACCTATTTATTTAGCCCCGCAATCCTTCGACCAGGCTCAGAGCTTGCCCTGAGTGTGCCGAAGGGACAGGTTTATTGCGGGTCCGTCTCCGTTCCGGCGACGGCTAAACCGAGCGCCTCACTAATTCGGGCAAGGTGCTCGTCAATTAGCGATTTGACTATTCCCTTTGGGGTCTCGACTAAACACTCTGCCGGTCCAATTTTGGAATCGGCAATAAATTCAATACCAGACAAAACACTACCTGAATCATCTTTGCCAGCCACGCCTGCATGGCCGCGCTTCAGTTTCTGCAACTGAGCCAGATCGGCAGGATTTAAGCGCACCACTACATCCTGATGCACGGGAGCGTTCTTTACCGCCTCTTTGACGATGGCTTCGATCTGGTAATCTCCCTTTTGCACTTTTTGCATCAAAATTTTTCGGGCAATTTCTACCGAAAACTTGGCTATTTCCTCTTTGTGCCTGGCCAGTAGCTCATCGTAGAACTCGCTGATTTTATCGACCAGACTGCTGAGCACTCGGTGAAGCTGTACAGTCTCAGCCTTTTCCTTCTCCAAATCTCGCACAACTCTAACCGCCGCGTCCGGCACATCCGCTGAGTCCAATTTTGATTCTTTCTCTGCGCGCTCAGCGTCCTCCGCGGTCAGTATCTTTACCGATGCCATCGGCTTGTTGAGATCTATCGTAAACGTGCCGGCCATTGTGCTACTCTTCGATAAATCTAAGCTCACCTTTACTATTCATCTCGCGCAGAGCACCGACGATCTTTTCTCTGGCTTGCTTAATATCTTCTTTCTTCGGCGCGGACATAAGCGACGTTTCTTCGTCCACCTGAGCTGCAGCTCGCTCGGAAATGTTGGATCTTATTTTTTGGGTAACGGCTTCCTCAGCCTTGTGCAACGCTAAGGCCAACTGCCGTCCGTCAACTGCTCGCAGCGCCTCCTGCAGAGACCTGTCGGCTACTTGTGGTATATCGTCCCAGACTATCATTAAGCTGGTTACCTTTTCGCCGACCTGGGCGTCTTTTTCCTGCATAGCGACGAGGACACCATCGCGGACTTCCTTGTCGAGGTTTCGCAGAATCACAGCTACTTTCCTTAAAGATTGCTCCGCCTGGGGCTGTGATGCACTTGCTCCGCGAGCAGCAATGAGGGCTTCCAGACCGGTGCCAACCGTCTCGGCAATTCGCACCCTTGCTTCAGCGGTGACGGTATCGACGCCGGTCATTCTGGTTATGGCGCTCACCCGCATACCCTCGCCCAAAAGGCTAATAATCGCTGAGCTTTTTTTTGCCGGCAATTCCGACAGCACGACGGCAACCGCCTGAGGACGCTCATTTTCAAGAACCGCCGCCAACATCTGTTGATCAGCCGAACGAATAGCTATAAACGGGTCTCGCTTATGGAGTAACTCCTGTATCTCTGCCTGGATCTGCTGTGCCTTTTCCTGCCCAACGGTGTTATTGAGCATTTCGTTTACAAAGCTCTTAAGATGAAATGCCGGTTCACTTCTCAACGAACTAAAAAACTGGCGGACAACATCGCTGCTCTGCTTGGTTGTGTCGTAGCCGGCCGCGTCCAGGTAGGTTAATTCCGCCGCCAATTCCTGAACCAGTTTTGGACCGACGCCCTTGAGAAGCTCCGTAGCGGTCGCAACATCAAGGCTCACTAATAGTAGTGCAGCTTTTTGCTTGCCTGTTAACGCCACTTGCCTGTCACTCCTTTTCCTCGATCCAACTGGCAAATAATCGCCTGACCTGTTCAGGATTACTCTGCAAGGCACTGGCTATTTGTCTACGCAACACCAACGGCTCTGCATTCGACTGGCCAGCCGGCAGAAGGCCGGCAGATGCCTCGCCTCCGGATAGTAGCTTAGCCTGGGCTGCCAAAGCCGCTTTTCGCCTCGCCCCCCCGAATATCCGAAGGACGAGCAGCGCACAGATGGCCATAATGCCAAGAGAGGCGTGGCGGGCTATCGCAATGTAGATAGGCCACTTCGACGGCTCCTCCTCAGTTGGTAATTCCGCAGCTCGATGAAACTTAGCTTGGACCACTTTAAGCAAGTCTGTTTCCTTAAGACCTAGTGCGTTTCTGATGATCAGTTCCACGTCAGACAACTGCATTATCATTGCTCCGCCCGCGGCGGCCCCGCCAGGTCCTGTTTGATTGGCATCAGATACGGATAAGTCAACAAAAGCAGACACCGACAGCGATCTTATTATGCCTGGCAATACAACTTCCTGTTTGACGGTTTTGCCCACCTCATACTCGGTGAGAATGGTCTCATCTTTTTTTGTGCTGCCCGGCGTGGCAGTTCCACCTGTTGCTGATGCAGTGGCCTGCCCGTTTTCAGAGGTGGTTTTGGTCTCTTCTTTTGTGGGCACTTTTGCAGTGGGGTCGTAGGTTTCGGTGACCGTACTGACACTGTTCATATCAATAATAGCACTGACTCCTACCGTGGCCCGGCCAGGCCCCAGCACGGCGGTGAGCATATCTTCAACCTTCTTGGCTAGGTTCTGCTCAACTCTTTCCTTGTACTCTTGAACCGTACCTGCGCCATTGGCGAGAGCCTGGTTCGACTCACTGGAAAGAAGGCGGCCCTGGCTATCAATCACGGTTACATTTTCTGATTTCAGCCCTTCAACACTGCCGGCTATAAGATGGGTAATTGCCGCTATGTTCAGTGGACTTATTCGGTAGCCGGGCTTCAGACGCAATACCACGGAAGCCGTGGTCTTCTCAGCATCGGCGGCAAACAGCGTTCGCTCAGGACTGACTATGTGCACCCGCGCGTGAACCACGCCCTCTATCATTTGGATACTCTTGGCCAGCTCTTCCTGCAGCGCCCGTTTAAGGTTGACATTTTGAACGAAGGGGCTGACCCCGATCTTTTCGGCGTCAAATATCCGGTAACCACCCTGCTCAGCAGCAGGCAGTCCGTCTTTGGCCATATCCAGACGTAGCTGATAGACCTTTTCTTCGGGAACGTATATGGTCGTCCCGCCATCTTGCAACTGGTAAGAGACGCCTTTTTCGCTGATCTTATCGGTGATCTTGGACGCTTCCGCCGGGGACAATCCCTGATACAGCATCCTCATATCAGGCCTGCGGGCCCAGTACACAAGAAGCGCGCTGATGATTCCACATGCCAGAAGAACTGCGATCAGCAAAGCTCGCTGAACCAGGCTTATTTTGTGCCAAACTGCAGTTATCTTTTGAAAAAAGCTCATAACTCATTGCCGATTGTCGATTGCCGATTGGCGATTGGGAATCGAAAATCGTAAATCGAAAATTATAGGGGCATATTCATCGTCTGCTTGTAGGCTTCGATCAGCTTATTCCTGACGCCCACAAGGAGCTTGAAGCTCATATCAGCTTTGGCCACCGCCGAGACTACCGAGGTGATATCCTGGCTTTTTCCGGACAGCAACTCCTGCACGGATATATCTGACGAGCACTGAAGGTCATCGACCTTGGATATGTACTTTCCTACAGCCTTGATAGCCTCACCAAAGTCCACCTTCTTGGCGGCATTGCCCACCTGCGGCGATTGTCTGTTAATGTTGGACAATACCGATCCAACGTTGGCATTAAAATCAATCATCGCTTTGGCCCTTTTTTTGCCACAGAGAGCACAGAGAACTCAGAGGAAGTATTTTATTTTCTTATCTCTGTGGACTCTGTGTCCTCTGTGGCCCTTTTCACTTGTCTACCGGAGTAATTCAAGTGTCGTTTCTACCATTTGTTGGTAACGTTTAAGAACTGCTGCGTTGGCTTGATAGGTACGAGTAGCAACGGTCAAATTCATCATCTCAACGGGCAAATTCACATTGGGCATCAAAACATATCCGTTCTTGTCGGCTTGCGGATTGCCAGGATCGAAAACTGTCTGAAAATCACTCATGTCCTTGACTATCTCGTCCACTATCACGCCGCCTATCTCGTCAGGCTCTGCCTTGAGTACAGGCTCAAGCCTGCGATACGGCTGACCTTTGCCGGCATCGGTCGTGCGGGCGTGGGCAACATTTGAGGAAATCACCTCCATATTCTTGCCCTGTGCCCGCATACCCGAAATCGCTATGTCCACAGGCCCGAAGATGTTGTTGCCGTCCATCGCGTCGCTCCTTTTGCCCTTCTTGTTCCTTCAGTCTGCCAAGCTCCGACAACGCGGCACTATTTTGTGTCGATCGCCAGTTCAAGTTGTCTGTACTTTTTGCTGAGCACCCTAATGTAAGTTTTATGACGGAGGGTGTTCTTGACCATTTCGCCAACTTCCGTCTCCAGGTTGACATCGTTGCCGTTGGCCTTGAGCGGCGTTCGATTAGGCCGATAGAGCTGTGGCTTAAGCTCGCCAATGTCCAGGTCTTCTGACGAGTTCAAAGCCCCTGCGAGTAGCTGTTCGAATTGGACGTCAATCCTGCGGTAGCCGGGCGTCTCAAGATTGGCAATATTGCTGGCGATCGCCTTCTGGCGAAGGCTTTCAGCTTCTATGCCGGCCTCAATTAGGTCTACGATGCTGCTTATCTTGGCCATTGCAATTCGCTCCCGACCCCCCGCGTCTTCCTGTCGGAAGACAGGAGCGGGGGCGGTATAAACAATCTCTACTCAACGCCAAATTGAGCAATAGTCGTGCCAAATGCGGCAAAATGAGGCGTTTTGGGCTTATTGACCGCCTAATTGACTTGAAAAAGCCGATCAAGAGCGCGTTCGACTTTCATAGATGACACAGCAGTGTCAGGATTCTTTACACCGCGCGTGTTTCCTTAGCAGCAGAACCGGAAGAATCTTCCTGCATGAGGAATGTTCCGCCGGCGCTTCGGCTGCCAGCAACACATACCGCGCGAATCAGCTTCTGCTCAATGTTTATAAGTCTCTGTATTTATAAACGCTTATCGTCCTGGGCTGTCCATACTTGCGTTGTGGCACGTGGCTTGCTAATTAGGAATCTGGTTCGTAAAAGGGCTGCGCATGGATATCAACCTCTCAGGTTCGGGATGTTGTTTGTAGATACCATAGGCTCCCGCTCTGCCCAATCAGGGTTGATGACTGCAATTAAGACCAGCCGATCCCATAAAGCAACGGTTGACGACTTACGCCCCGCAGATAGTTGCCGGACACGTAAGACCTATAATAACGGCGGTAACACGCAACATGGGCTTGCTGACTCATCACCGCTCGACTTGACCCGCGAGATCCGCCAAAAGACTACTCGCCGCGCACCGTCCGATAATATATCTGAAATCAAGTGCCCAAAGGGACGGCGGCAAAACGGTGGCACGATAGAGGCAACTGCACAGTTACTCCTGCCGGCGGACATTTCAGGTTTGAATCTGTCACGATCTTCCGGGGCTCAAGAACCAACGAAAGCCGCCGCCACTGCCGGCACAAGCCAGCCATACGTCTGCCGGCCCGGGCTCAAACAGATTCCCAGCGATGTTTCCAGTGGCGCGGTGCAGGACTCAAGCAACAGGCAAGAGTCGCCGGGACCAGACCCACCGCAGAGCACGCTGAGAACGCAGAGACCAGAAAAGCAAGTGATGTTCTGGCCACGACCTCTGCGGCCTCGGTGAAAGAGAAGACACTGGGCATTTCTTCCGCCGCTCCTGCAAATGCGAAAAAACCAGTGATAAGCAACCTTTTGGAACTTGCCCCCCGTAACGACTTGGACGGCAAACGAAGAGAGCTTAAAGGTCCGAGAAAATCTGAATTGGCTACCGAGAAAACGACTGGACACAAAGTTATTGACAATTGTAAGTCGAAAATTGAAAGTTTTGTATGCTCGGCCCAGGCAAAAACCGCTAGTAACCCCGATTCAAAGGGCAAACCTGCCGTGAACACAGAACGGCTGTATTCTTTCCATGACTCCCAGACGGTTCTTTCAGACCCATCATCGACCGTAAGCCAAACGACAAGGATCGCCAACGATGCTCCACGCAGCAATGGCGCTGGAGGCGTCAGCCAACAGATGGCCACATCTATCGAAGGCTCTCTACGCCAGGCAGATACGCATCTTACTATTCACCTAAATCCGCCCGAACTGGGCAGAGTTTTTGTCAGGTTCCAGCAAGAGCAAGACCAGATAACCATCCTATTGGAGGTCAGCAAGCCGCAAACTAGACGCGAGATTGACCTGGCACTGCCTCAGATCATGCGCAGCTTGCAGGACGCCGGAGTTCAGGTTAGACGTCTGGAAGTGTCCGCCCCGAGCGGATCCGACGAGCTCCAGCAGCAGCCTGACACCGGTGCACCAGGACAAAATAACGGCGAAATGTCCCCACATCATTTTGCCGGACAGGACGACAGCGACCCCCATCATATTGGGGCTGCCCACAGCAATACCAGCGACGAGGAATCTTTCCACGAATCGCTGACAAGTACCGTTAAAGACCACTACCAAGATGAGTCTGCACAGCTATTGGTCTTTACTGGCGGTTCTATTAACATGCTCATATAAGCATCATTTCTGATTTTTTTGTCGTTTCGGGCGGTTTGCAGACAGTCTCAGCATCTGCAAGAACAATATTACAGGTCTAACCAGCGCACGGCCATTTTCCGTAAAGAAGCCCATTAAGTGTATTCTGTTTTCATCGATAATGAGACGTGGAACACAACGTCATTTTGTGCTCATGGATAAGTGAGCACCGTCTTAGAGGACAACAGAATTTTGGGTATTCATTAAGGAGTAAAGAATATGTTAACAATTAAGAACAACATTATGGCGGCAAATGCTGCCAGGCAGGTGGGCAGAAACTATGAGGCTTTGGCCACATCGGTTGAAAGGCTCGCGTCAGGTTTGCGCATCAACAGCGCCAAAGATGACGCAGCAGGCATGGCTGTCCGCGAGATGATGCGTGGCGACATCGCTGTGCTGCAGCAGGGTGCCCGCAATGCTCTGGACGGCATCAGTCTGCTGCAGACTATGGAAGGTGCGCTGCAAACCATCGACAATGCCCTGGTACGTATGAAACAGTTGGCTGAGCAGGCAGCAACGGGCTCTTATTCGTCCGCACAGCGAACCATTATGGACAATGAGTTCGACCAAATGGCCCTTGAAATCACCCGTATCGCTGGCGCTGCTGATTTTAACGGCATCAAGATGCTCGACAATTCTGCTACTGTAGGAATCCATTTCGGCGATGCTACCGATTTCATTAACATTGCGGGCAGCAACATGACCAGCAGCGCTCTTGGCATGAATTCACTGTCCATTACCACCGCTGCCAGCGCCAAGGCGGCTCTGGCAACCCTTGATACCGCGATCAGCAGCAAGGATACTGCTCGTGCCAAGTTCGGCTACATGATGAACCGTCTGGAAAGTACTCAGGAAGTGCTCGATATCCAGGCTGAGAATCTGATGGCGTCCGAATCCCGCATATCCGACGTGGATGTGGCCACCGAAATGGCTACGTTGACGAGAACCCAGGTGTTGGCGCAGGCAGGCACGGCCATGCTGGCGCAGGCTAACTCGCTGCCTCAGATGGCATTGACGCTGCTTAGATAGACAAGAGGGACCTGCGGTAAAACCGCAGCCTAAATATTTAGCCCCGCGTCTCACGCGGGGCTTCAAAAAACGCGGAATAGGGGAGATGACCCGGTGCGAACCTTCGGCCGTCTCCCCATAAACCAAACTGGCTTATAGGCAAATGTTACAGTATGAAAGCCGTCCAAGAATATCACACTACTGCCGTCACGACCCAAAGCAAAGGTCGGCTGATTGTCCTGCTCTATGACGGTGCAATAAAATTCATGAAGCTGGCTATAAAAGAGTTGGAAGCCCAGAACTATGAGGCAAAGGGTCGGTACATCGGTAGAGCCCAGAGTATTATTGACGAACTCAATGCTGTCCTGGATACCAACGGAGGCGGTGAAATAGCTGCAAACCTCCGTAAGCTCTACTGTTTTATGAACAGGCGTTTGGCCGAAGCCAACACAAGGCGTGACCCTCAGATGATTCGTGACGTAATCACCTTGATGGAGGAGCTCAACCAAAGCTGGAAAGCTATAACCGGCTGACCACTTACCTTTTCCTGTTTCTCAGGTAGCGTATCTCTCTTTCAGACAACTGGGGCCTATCCGGTGTATCCGGATAGGCCCCAAAGTTCATAGGTGATTGTTCGTTGTTCATCGATGAACGGTGAACAATGAACAGTCCGATTACGGCCAGAAGACCTTCTCAAGCCACGCATCAGCCAAAACAGCAAAGTCCTTGACATCAACATCATCATCGCCATCCAGGTCAGCTATAACAGCTACACCTTTGTCAAGCCATTCGTTCGCCATAATGTCAAGGTCTGCGTAATCAACGATGCAGTTGCCGCTCAGGTCGGCAGCAGGCTTACCCTTCGAAGGAATGCATCTACTGGGATATACCCCGATATCATCGATGAATATCGTGCCCGTACCGCCAAGCGTGGGACTGGTCCGGCTGCCCAGACCAATATACATCTTCTTGATGGCGGCAAGATTCACGCCGGCAGTGCTGAATTGCGTCAGCTCGATGTTCAACTCCTGCCAGGCGAATTTCTGAACAGCCGCTATATCAGGATAGTTCACGACCTTAACGTGACCAGCATTATCTTCTAGCGCCACATATAGTTGCTCAGCAGCGTTGGCAGTCTTACCACAGAAGTACAGCGTCAATGCCTTAACGTTGTTTATGGTCCAATTCTGCGGTGAAGCCCACTCTCGGAAGGTCTCTGAGTAACGGGCCTTGCCGCCAGTTCCGCTGTTGTCGTAACCTAATGGCATCGACTGGTAGCTACTATTATGAGTAATAGCCTGCTCAGCGAACGGAGCGGAAGCGTAACCTACAGCCGAACCAGTACCGTTGCCAGGATAACCTGGTGCCGGTTCAGTGTAGCCAAAGCCGTCCTTCCAGGTCTGGAAGATTCTGCTGCCGACATCATCGGTATAGTCCTCAAAGTCATCGACCACGATAAAATTGGCGGTAGTGAAGCTCCAGAGATTGCCTTTCCAGGTATTGGCGGCGTTTACCTCATCAATACGCCAGTAGTAAGTTTTGTTCCAGGCAAGTGGCGCTTCGCTGGGCACATAGCTCGTAGCGGCAAGGTCCTGCTGGCCTCGATAGATGCCTGCCGAGGCCGTAGTGGCATTTGCCACCGTGGTAGCGTTTGTGCCGAGGTAGACGTTGTGCTTAGCAGCGTTGTCTCCTGCCACCCAGGTAAGTTTAGGTGTGTGTTTGACATCCGTGGCGCCGTTGGGCGGCTTGGGATTTCTGGCCCATAGTGGCAGCGAAAATGCACCCTGTGGAATAATCTGCTTTGGCTGATATGGACTCAGCCAGTATGGACTATTCCAGTATAGTATCGCACGCGCATCGCCACTATTCTCATAGTACTCCATTACTATGCTGTATTTCTGCCCTTCGGTAAGGTTAATTGTTCCAGTCCATTCAACGCCTGACTGCTGACCCCAGCCGTCAATTAGCTTTTTGTTATTCACCCACAGACGCACACAATCATCGCAGTTAGTGGTGAAGGTCCAGGCCGAGGTGAACGGCACCTCCAACTCGCCGGTCCATCTGACGGAGAAGCTGTCGGCGGGGACTTTCGCATCCGGCGCAGCAGCGCCCCAGTCAAAGTTGATTCCAGGGTCTGTACGGGTCAATGCAAGAGTTTTCAATTCCATGTCCTTGTAATATTGTCCTTTGATGCCGCTGTCAGAGCGCATAGTTGTAAAGTGCCAGACATTGCCCGTATGCGTCGCAGAACCATCGAACTCATCGACCCTCCAGTAATAAACCTTCTCGAATCCAAGGGTGCCAGCAGGGTCGTAGGTTGTCTGTGTTTGCGGCGCAGCCCCAGTAGCATTGTTCACACTGTCAAAATTATCGCCGAAGTATACAAAGTGCCAAACCGCTCCGGAACCTGGGCTCCAGCTAAGGTTCGCATTTGGGTCGACCCATTTGGCGCCGTCAGACGGGTTGGGGTTCCATGCTGTCGGGGGGCGAAGCCAAAAGCTCCAGATGTCACCTTTGCACGGGCTGGCTGGATTCAAGTTATTCACCTCATCGATCCGCCAGTAGTATGTCGTGCCTGGGACAAGACCGGCTGGATAAGGAGAGCCAGCAAGGCCAACAGTAAATTGCGTCTGGGTTTGGTTGCCTCGGGACGTGCCGGCGGCACCGTTGTTCACATCCTGAAAATTCTCGCCGAAGTACACATTATGTGGAGACCGCGTCAACTCCCGGCAACCACGAGAGGGACGCCCACGTGGTTGGCAGTTCAGAGCCATCTGCCGGCTTGGGATGAGAGGCCTTTTCTGACACTAAACCCGGAGAGTCACGTAAAGCCTGTATTTCAGCCTGCGACAGCGCCCGCGTGAACAGGTAGAGCTCGTCCATAATGCCGGTGAATGCCCTTGCGTTGTCAATATTATATCCCACGCGAGCACCCGCCCCCCACTCATTGGCTATATTTGGAGGATTTGTGATATTTTGCTGTTGGATTACTTGCCCATCGATATACAGAACCGCCTTGCCGGTCGCCTTGTCGTATGTTCCTGCAAAGTGGGTCCATTCACCCCACTTTACAGTACCGACCTGCATATCAAAGATGTTACTATTCGTGTTAGTAATCGGGTCATAAGTACGTAGCAGCCACCTATAATTGCCCCCACTGCGGACCTCAGCGTGGATAATCCATGTGTTGCTGGCAGATGGACTTGATCTGGCATTCAATGTAGCATGATGATCCCCAGAGTTCTGACACTTTACCCAGACGGCAAGTGTGATGGCAGATTTTGGTTTATCTTGGTCAGGGAAACCAGGGCCGTTCAGATCGAGATAACTATACTTTGTCGGTCCACCCTTGCCCAGGAATTTTGCACCTCCATAGTACTTGCCGCTGGCATACGCTGAGACGTCGCCGCACACGGCGCCATCGTGGCCTTTACCCGATTCGTCGGGGACAATCAAACCGACATCTTCATAGGAATAGTATAAAACTAAATTTGGATCCCTGGCAACCTGAGCAAAAGTGTTATTAGCCAGGCTTAACAACAGAACAAAAACAATCAAACAAATCAATTTTCTGGGCATTGTAGTCCTCCTTCAAAAATCAGTTTTGAGTTCTTGGCCTTGAGTTTTGGGTTTGCTGTACGCCCAAACTCCTCCTGTCGTTGAGTAGACAGACCTTGCAAAAGCGTCCGTCTCTCAAAACAATTTCCGCGGTAGTCGGATAGCTTATTTATACCAGACCAACCGCTCTATTTTCAAGAAAAAAAAACAAGAAGGTCCAGACTTTTTATTGCAGATAGTAGCAAAAGACCGGCTGGAAGAGTCCAAAAGTAAGGTTTACTAACCCGAGCACCAGCGTAGTTTTGAGTTTTGAGTCTTCAGTTTCGAGTTGCCCTGTCGCCCACAAGTAATTCCACGACGCTATAGATGGCAAAACCGAATGCCGCCGCCAGGACACAACACAGTTGCCACTGCCCGCTCAGGACTTTTGCCGCCTGGGGGATTCTATCAACTAAGCCTTCTCCTTGTCCCGTCAGACTTGTGGTGATACCTCGAAAAGCTGCTGCCACAATCTGCGGAAACACCGCTGCAACAAGAACGGCAAAAGCAGCCAGCGTGATGCAGGCCGCCAGAGCGAGCCGTTCCTGCAAGACCACACGGGCAAGAATCCTCTGCTCCTGCGCATGTCTAATCTGCCCGAGGACCGCAGCCGTAAAACCGGCAGGCACCGGCTCGGAATGTCTTTGCAAAGCTTGCAATAACATTCGATCAAATTTATCTTCATTTAATCTATCTGCTGGCATCAGTAGCCTCCCCAAAGGCTCTTCCCAACATCTGCTTCAGTCGCTCGCGTCCTCTAAATAGATAAGTCTTAACGGTATTTTCTCTTGCCCGCATTATCTTGGCGATCTCAGCGATACTTTTTTCTTCGCGATAGTACAGTATAACAGCCATCGCCCACAGTCTTGGCAGCCGATTAACAGCTTGCCAGACGATTTCTTGCTGTTCCTCGGCCTGGAGTGCTGCTGCCGGCCCCTGTTCTCTATTACCGGCGATTTCTTCGTCCGGCTCGACCTCAAGCTGCCGCTGTCTTCTATTTTTGCGAAGGTGATTTACGGCCTGCCGGTAGGCGATGCTCCACAGCCAGGTGCTCAGCTCAGCCTGCCCGCTATATCGCCCTAACCCTTTATAAGCCGCCAGAAACGTTTCGCTTGCTGCATCTTCAGCCTCATCTTCTCTCAGGCCCAGCCTCCGGCAGCACAGGAACACGAGCTCTTTGTATTTGTCAACGAACCTGGCAAAAGCGTTATGGTCACCGCTCCGCAGCAGACTTAGCCAGTCAGCCTCTTGCTGCCATAACTCTCTTGCCAAAGGCTTCCCTTTCTATTTCTTAGTCGCAGGCAAGATTCAAGAAGTTTCAAAAAAATTTTTGAAACCTATTATACAGAACCAGCGACATACCGACAAAAGGCAAAAAAATCCGAAAAACAACAAGGACAGTATAAAACCGAAGGAAATAAAAGAATGAAAGAAAACTGCTATTTAAGACCAGCCTGGACACATAACGGCTCTGTAAGAGCAGACCTACCAGTATTAGTTTTGCCAAAGCCGAACAAGAAGAGGCTTGCCACAACGCTGCATCCAGGCCAATTGTGTTGCGTCGGCGAAGTATATCTTAAAACTCGCGATGGGCTGGTACGGATAAGGTAATTCAGTGCATCGGCACAAAAATGCAGTAAAAAATATGTACGAAGGAACAAAATTAAGTTGGGAGGCACAAAAATGGCAAAGAATTATCGGAAAGTCTTACCTGTTGTCTGTCTGTGCTCGTTGTTAACGGTCGGCGGATGCTACTTGCCGATAGCCAAATATGAAAGAACGGTCGAACTGTCGGCACCGTTGGCCGAGGGTTCCTTATTTGCAGCCCAGACCCACAGCGGCTCAATCACTGTTAACGGCGCCAGCCTAACCGACTGCAGCCTGACGGCAACGATTACCGCCCGCGCAGCAACCGAAGAAGAGGCCCAAAAATTGGCTGAACAAACAAAAATAAGCCTGGAACCTTCGCCCGGCAAGCTGACCGCCAAGATTGAAAAGCCCCTACTGGTGTCCAACCAATCTATCGCCGTTAATCTGGATGTGACAGTTCCGAACCGCACCAATCTGGAGTTTTCCACCCACAACGGAGCCATCAAGGTCACAAACATCACAGGCAAGGTCGATGGCACAACACACAATGGCAGCGTGACAACTGAACAGGTCTGCGGCGCCGCTAAACTTCTAACACACAATGGCTCAATCCGGTGTGACGCCACATCAGGCGACGCGGAGCTAAAGACACACAACGGAGACGTGAAATTGCGCTATGCCGAGACAGCTCCAGCGGTTTGCAGCATATCCATAGTTACCCACAATGGCGGGATCGAACTTACAAGCCCGCAAAATCTGTCGGCAGCAGTCGAAGCTTCGACTCACAACGGTTCAATAAGAACAGAGCTGCCCATAACTATCGTCGGAAACGTAAGCAAAAGGAGCATTTCCGGGAAGATTGGCGCCGGCCAGGGCAAAGTGCGCCTTGAAACCCACAACGGTTCAATAACTATAAGGTAACAAGCCCCCCGCCCAAGGGCGGGGGCTAATTAGCCCTGCCACTTGTGGCAGGGGCTTAAGTACTGGAAAGGGCGAAAAATGAAAACGTACCGTCTGAAAAGCTGGGCTTTAAGCTCCTGCGTCTGCTCGCTGCTATTGATTGGCGGTTGCGGCATTGAAATAGGTGATTGGTCGCAGGCCAAATACGAACGGATAGTTCAGCAGCAAGCACCGCTGGCCGCGGGCTCAACGCTCGCCGCCGAAACCGCTACCGGCTCTATCAGCGTGGCCGGCGCCGATGTGACCGATTGCAGCGTAATAGCCACGATTTCTGCCAGAGCACCGACCGAAGAAGAGGCCCAGCAAATAGCTGAGCAAGTCAAAGTAAAACTCGAATCGGTCGGCCAAACCTTGACGGTTCGGGCAGAAAAACCTCATCTGAAAAGCAACCGTTCGGTAAGCGTGAGCTTCAAGATAACGGTGCCAAAACAAACTCACGCCGAATGCACAAGCGCATACGGGTCAATTGAAATCGCAAACCTCGACGGCAGCGCCAAGGGCAAAACCAGCAGCGGCTCGATCAACGTCACGGATATTCAAGGCCCAGCAGAGCTAAATACGTCCTACGGCTCCGTAACCTGCAGGAATGTCGTCGGCCAGAGCATTAAACTAAAGAGCAGCAGCGGCTCACTCACAGCAGAGAACATCAAAGGCGCAGTCCTGCTGGAGACCTCTTATGGCTCCGTCACATGCAAAAACATCTCGGACGGGGACATCAAGCTCAAAAGCAGCAGCGGCAAAATAACACTGTCAAAAGCCTCTTTCGGCGATTGCGACGCACACACGTCATACGGTTCGATTGTCACTGACGAATTGAAAGGCGATTCAATTAGACTACATTCAGACAGCGGCAGTATCAATGTCACAACAGCTTCTGCAAGCACCATCGGCGTCTCTACGTCTTATGGACGCATCAATTGCCAACAGATTACAGCCGGTGATGTGACTGCCAGGTCCGGCAGCGGGAATATCGACATCACCTGCTCACAGTTGACTCCGGCTGAGATCACCGCTGAGGTTGCTACCTCATACGGAAGTATAGATTTTGCGGCGCCGCCGAATTTTTCCGGCCAGGTCGATCTTAAAACAAGCTACGGCTCAATAAGAACAGACCTGGCGGTTACCGTAACCGGCGAAATCTCCAAAAAACATATACAAGGAAAAATCGGTGAAGGGAAAGGAAAGCTCGCTTAGAAACCAGCAGCGGCTCAATAGTCTTAAAATAGATACTAAACAAGGTCAACAATAAACTAAAAGATGAAAGGAGAAAAAAATGGATCCTCGAGAAGCCCTTGGAGTAATGCTGGTGTTGCTTGCAGCATCCACTCCAATCTTCATTATCGGTGTAGTCGCCGTTGTCAGGAAGGAGTTCGAGCACAAACAGATTATGGCTGCCATTCAAAAAGGCATACCGCTATCGGAGCTGCGACCTCTGCGACAGAGGCAGAACGGCGCGGCTTGGATAAGAAAAATCACTGCTGGCATTGCAGCGATTGTCATCGGATTGGCATTCATACTGGTGGGAGTTCATGGAGTGCCGAACCTATTTGTCGGTCTCTGTTCTATGTGGTATAGGCATTGCCCATGTGGTTCGCGGCGCGTTGCAACGAAAATACGAGCCGCAAACACAACCGTCAGCCAAAAGCGGCGAGGAAAAATAGCGCAGAGCCGCGACAGCATTTGGAGAACAGGACAATGAGGCGCAAGTTGGCTATACTCGTCTGCACTTTGGCACTTGGTGCAGCGGCACATTCCGGCGAAAGAGGCGGGCACGTTTTGATGCCGCAGATCGAAGGTCCCTGGTGGCAAGTAGCCGGCAATCCGATGGACCACAAGTACGCCAAGGAGAACCAGGAGCCGGTTGACTTTGCCATCTGGCAGGCAGCAGACGGCACCTGGCAGCTTTGGTCCTGTATCCGCAACACAACCGCCGGCGGCGAAAATGGCAAGACCCGATTCTTCTACCGCTGGCAAGGCAAGAAACTGACCGATGCCGACTGGCAGCCGATGGGCATTGCTATGGAGGCCGACCCTGCACTGGGCGAAACACCAGGCGGACTACAAGCCCCACACGTGATAAAGGCCGGCGACATCTACCACCTATTCTATGGCGACTGGGTCAACATCTGCCACGCCACCAGCAAAGACGGCAAAAACTTCACCCGCGTAATCCAGAAAAATGGCAAGACAGGAATGTTCAGCGAAGGTCCCGGCAACAACACGCGGGATGTGATGCTGCTGGAGCACGGCGGCGTCTGGTATGCCTATTACACCGCGTATCCCAACCGCCAAGGCATGGTCTATGTCCGCACGACAAAAGACTTCAAGAATTGGAGCGAATCCAGGGTTGTTTCCTTCGGTGGTCGGGCGGGGGTGGGCCCAGGTTCATCGGAGTGTCCGCACGTTGTAAAGTTAGAGCCGGATAGCTTCTACCTTTTCAAAACGCAAAACTACGGTTCCTCGAAAAAGGGCAACATCCGCAATCAGAGACCTGCCACAGACCAGCGTTTACTTCTCCAATGATCCGGCGATGTTTGGAATCAATCAGAGACGACCGCTATTTCCTCTGCACATTGCCGGTCGCGGCGCCGGAGATCATTTCCTACAAGGGCCAGTATTACATCGCCGCACTTAACCAGGGTGTTCTGGACGGCATCCGCATCGCAAAGCTGAAGTGGGCTAAATCAATTAGCGATTGAAATAACGATTGCATAAGCTACAATTTGCAGCGTGATTGAAAGGAGAAAGACAAGAACCGTCAACGTTGGGCCGCTGCAAATCGGTTCCTGTGCCCCTGTCATCATCCAGTCGATGACGAAAGTGCCCACTGTAGACGTTGCCCGATGTGTTAGACAGGTCAATCAGCTTGTCCAAGCCGGTTGCCTGCTGGTTAGAATCGCCGTGCCAGCACGGGCTGATACGGCTGCCTTTGCCAAAATCGTCCAGAAAGTAAATGTCCCGCTGGTTGCCGATGTGCATTTTAGCCCGCAACGTGCTATCGAAGCGATAGAAGCCGGGGCTGCCAAAGTCAGATTGAATCCGGGCAACATAAAAGATAGAGAAAGCATCCACCGAATAATAGACGCAGCAAAGATGCACCACACGGCCATCCGCATCGGCGTCAACGAAGCGAGCATCCGAGACCTCAAAAAACAGCCCGTTCCTTATGAAAAACGCCCCGCTTTAATGCTGGCCGAGATGAGAAAATACGTGCGGCTTTTTGAAAATCGCAACTTCGATCAACTGGTTCTAAGCGCAAAGAGTAGCGATGCTCAACGCACAATCGAAATCAACCGCCGCATCGCAAGGACTTTCGACTACCCAATCCATCTTGGGCTTACTCACGCAGGTCTGCCCGAGGACGCTCAAATACCGTCGGCAATAACTCTGGGCACGCTGCTAACAGAAGGCATCGGCGACACTATCAGGGTGAGCGCCGCGGGCAATCCGCTGGTGGAAACGAAAATCGCCAGGCAAATCCTGATCGCACTTGGCCTATACGAGCGCACCGAGCCGGAGGTGATAGTCTGCCCGACTTGCGCCGCGCGAAATTGACGTAATCAAGCTGGCCCGGCGAGTCAAAGAAGCCCTGGCTGGAATTAATAGGCCGCTGCGTGTGGCCGTAATGGGCTGCATCGTCAACGGACCCGGTGAGGCCGCCGATGCCAACCTTGCCATCTGCGCCGCAAAAAACAAGGCCTTCTTCTACCGCAACGGCCAAAAAATTTCAATAGTCCCGGTAGACCAAATCATCCCGACATTGCTGAGGCATTTAACCGATTAGCAAGATATTTGGGAAATTCTGGATCGTTATCGTTTTCGGTGTCGCTTTTGCTTACATTGAAGCGGCGGTTGTTGTCTACCTGCGGACTATTTTTCATCCGGACGGCTTCAGCTTCCCTCTGACAGTTTTTGGCCTGACACCACTGGCAAAACAAATGCTTGCCGTCGAGATTGGCAGAGAGGCTGCAACTCTGGTCTTAATTTCTACCGGTGCCTGGCTGTTTGGAAGAGGCATCGCGCAGCGGTGCGCCTATTTTCTGACCATCTTTGCGACCTGGGACATCTTTTACTACGTCTGGCTCAAGCTCCTCATCGATTGGCCCAGCTCGATTATGGAGTGGGATGTGCTATTTTTAATACCCACCGTCTGGGCAGGCCCGGTCCTTGCGCCGGTATTTATCTCGATTACACTACTTGGATTTGCCATAATAATACTCTACAGAGACTCTCAGGCTCGACCGCTCAAGGTGACTATGAGGGACGGGGTGGGCTTGCTGTTTGCCGCCCTCGCTGTGGCTGTTTCCTTTTGCATCGCAGGGCTGTCGGCCAGCAAGCCTGATTTTCGCTCACACTTCTATTGGCTGCTATTCGCCTGTGGCAATATAGGCGCAATCGCGATCTTGCTCAAATGTCTCTCGCAGTCCAAGTGAAACAAACTGGGCCAAAAAACTTGTGCAACTGGTCCGGTTCCGGGCACTTAGCTTCTATTTCTCTCAGCCGAACCCGCTCTAGCCGGGGCCCTGTCTGAAGGTCGCCGGTCACTTTCGCCCGTCTCCTGCGCAAAGCTTTCGAATTTGCCGAAGATCATTTTTCCAGCCGATGTCTGAAGAGAGCTGGTTACACTCAGCACCACTTCGCGTCCGATCTTGTTTCGGGCACTTTCAACAACAACCATCGTTCCGTCGTCCAGATAACCGATGCCCTGCTCTGCCTCCTCGCCTGGCCTTATGATTTTGATCTCCATCGTCTCACCCGGCAACGCCACGACCTTCAGGGAATTAGCCAGATCGTTGATATTGATCACATCGACACCGCGTACCAGCGCAACCTTGCTGAGGTTATAGTCGGTCGTTGCGAGGCGGCCGTTGCAGCTCTTGGTGAACAGCATCAATTTCTGATCAACGCCTTTGGCCTCCTCAATCTCCGGAACCGTCGTGTCATCAATTTCGACGTCGATAGCGGGGCTTGACTGCATTTTGTTCAGTATGTCGAGTCCCCGTCTGCCGCGATTGCGCTTGAGTTTGTCAGCCGAATCGGCGATGAGCTGCAGCTCATTAAGAACAAAACGCGGCAGCACCACCGGAGCGTCGAACAGCTTGCTCTGACACAAATCTGCAATTCGCCCGTCAACGATTGCCGAGGTATCCAGCACCAGCGGCCTGCAGCCTTTGGTCTGTTTGGCAAACTCAACGTAGGGAATCACGAAGCGCACGTCATCCTTGGTCCGCATCACAACACTGGTCGTAAGATAACATATACAAATTCCGAGCATCCATTTGATTGCTGCAACCGCTTCGGGAGTTATCTTATTTACGCGGACGCCTTCGGCAGTTATCTCCGTGCCGTAGGTCTCACTTATCATATTTACCACGGGCGAGAGCGCCACGCTTATAAGCAACCCGACCAGCACTGCGAAAAAGACTCCTGCCAACGCGGTGAGTTTGCCCTTAGGCGTCAGGACGTCCAGCAGAAAGACAAATATCGCCATACCCAGGCCGCTCCAGACAACCGCCCAAAAATTGATGGAGTCTGCCGGCCCTGAGATCGGCTCAGAACTGACGCTGACAAACAGAATCCCCGCCACAACGGTCAAGAAAATAACTCTGAAAATCCACAATAACATGCTATTAGCCTCCAAATTATGACAGAATTATGTTATTTGCAACCGGCACGATTATATCCCGCCGCCACAACGGCATCAATAAATACATTTGGCAAAACCTATTGTTTTATCGGCTGTATGTGGAACATATCTAAAATCGTAACCGTTCACGGCCTAATATGTTGAATTTTGGCCATTTTTCGTCATTGCGAGCGAGCCCCCGCTCTTGCTTTCGCAAGAAAGCACGGGGGCGAGCGCGGCAATCTCTGCCCTACGGGAGGTCGAGATTGCTTCGGCCTAAAGGCCTCGCAATGACATAGAAACGCCGGTTTGCCCCCGTGAAGGGTTATCTAAAATCTTTTGCCGTAGTGACGACGCGATAAACGATACAGACGTGCGCGAGGGAATAAAAAAAGGGACTTATCCCGCTTGGTTCGGTATAAGCCCCAAAATTGGACAAAACTCAATAGAACCCCGCAACAAAGTTGCGGGGCTAAATATTTAGCCCCCAAATTTATTTGGGGGTTTTCCTTGTAGCGATTAGCGTCTCTTACGACCACCGAGCAGAGATAGTCCACCAAGCCCAAGCAAGGCAATCGTTGCCGGCTCAGGAATAGCCCCGATGGTGTAGAAGTTTTTGGTCGAAGGCTGCGCACCGAACACGTAGGTTCCCGCGGGCAGTATCGCTGCGTACACACTCATCGGACGGTCCACGGTGGCACTCTCATGGATGAACACGTTTATGCCCGTATCCTGGAACGTTCCTGGAGCGGCAAAGGCAGCTACCACTGCGTCTACGGCAGTCTGTTGTGAAGTGACAGCCGCCGTTCCATTCGGCTGGGATGCGATCGTCGACCGTGACCGCCACCGTGCAGGGCCTGGAAATAGTCACCGCATAGGTGACGTCGGTCTCGCTGGTGGCCTTGTCGGTGTTGAACATTAGGACGTACTCCGCGCCTTTCACCTCCGCGGGCGTCATGGACCAAGGATAGTTGCGATCCGAGAAGACAAAGTTTCCGTCCATTAGACCGCCGGCCTGCATGGGCACCGGCGCCGTATTGCCGGTGAACGCGCCATTGATCGGTGATCCGTCGGTTCTGGTGCCCGATTGACCGTTTGACCGAACTACGCCGGTGATTAGCGACGCTGATGCAACGCTAGCAAACAAACTCAACGTTAAAATTAGCACTAACAACTTCTTCATATCACACTCCTCCAAAGCGTCAACAGATGTAGTCAACAGTTGTAGCTGTAGGGTATGCGGATTTCTGCATACCATCTGACGAATTTGACGGTATGCGGAGCATACCCTACTGAACTGAACACTCACTTGTCAAATATCCTTCACAGGTGTCTGCGATCAGTGCTGCAAAATATCAATACCAAACTGACCAGCCGAGGCATACGCCGATGCTCGGCGTATGCCCCGAACTGATACAAATCCTAACTCTCGAGCGGGATTAGCTTCTCTTGCGACTACCAAACAGAGCCAATCCACCCAGACCCAATAGGAGCATAGTTGCCGGCTCGGGCACAACAACTTGTGAGCCACCATTAGCAACATCGCCAAGCAGGATTCTCTTCCAACCGCCGTCTGCAGTCCAGAAGACCTCATGGATCTCAAGCGATGCACCGCCGCCGCCTTCCAGATGACGAGCGACG
>CAWFCJ010000053.1:0-191269 GCA_963814265.1 Sedimentisphaerales bacterium
ACCACCATCTGAGTGGGGAGGCCAGACCGAAGTTGTCAAAACCAGCGCAATTACCGGCGAGGGCATACGGGATTTGCTTGAGCATCTGGATTATGTGGCTGAATTGCTTGAGCTCAAGGCCGATGATACTATTCCTGCCACGGGATGGGTCGTCGAGGCCAGGATGTCACCTCAGCGGGGCCTGTGGCCACGCTGCTGATAGAGGAAGGCCGGCTGAGTAAGGGTGACGTCGTCCTGGCGGGCTGCGCTTATGGCAGGGTGAAAATGCTCAAAAACAGCCTCGGCAAGAGTATTAAGACCGCGACCAGTGCTATGCCTGTAGAGATAACGGGTCTGAGCGACGTCCCACAGGCGGGCGACAGATTCTATTGTCTGGACGATATAAATCGCGCCAAAGCCGCCGCCGAGGAAAACAAACAACGTTCCAGAGAAAACGCTCTGGCGCAGCGAGCACAGGTGACGCTGGACAATTTGTTCACCCAGATCGAAGCGGGCAACGTTAAGGAGCTGAACCTTATCATTCGGGCTGACGTCCAGGGCTCTGTTGACGTTTTGACCAAATATTTGTCTGAGATGAGCACTGACGAAGTGAAGATACGGATTCTGCACGCGGCACCCGGCGGAATCACCGAGGGTGATGTGCTGCTTGCCGCCGCATCGAATGCCATCATCATCGGCTTCAGCGTCACCGGCGACGAGCACGTGACAAAGTTGGCCGAAGCCAATGGGATAGAGATAAGACACTATGATATAATCTACCGCATAACCGAAGACTTGCATAAATCCATGGTTGGTCTGCTTGAGCCTGAGGAGCGAGAGGAGAGCCTGGGCAGAGCCGTGGTCAGGCAGACATTTAAAGTCTCGCGGATCGGGACGGTGGCGGGCTGCTATGTCACCAGTGGCACCGCCGCTAAGAGTGCAAAAGTACGGTTGATCCGTGACAACGTCGTGCTCAGAAACGACCTCGGTATAGAGTCATTGAAGCACTTCAAAGACGACGCTCGTGAGGTCAAGGCTGGTCTGGAGTGCGGCATTAAGATAGCAGGGTTCGATGACGTCAAGGTAGATGATGTCCTGGAATTCTACGAGATCGTTAAGATAGCCAGAACCCTGTGAATGTGACCTGTGATCGTGGACCCGTGCCCCATAAGCAGGCGAGAGACGAGTCACGAGCAACGAGCGATGAATAAGTATGCCGACGCGAAGACGGGAAAAAATAGCTCGCGCGATCAAGGAAGCGGTCAGTGACGCTATTGCCAATCATCTTAGTGATCCGCGTATCGAGGGATTGGTGAGCGTCACGAGAGTCGAGATAGCTCCGGACCTGCGGCAGGCGAATGTGTATGTTAGCATTTTCGGTAAGAGTGAGGCAGCACAAAACAGGACTTACATCGCCATAGGGCATGCAAAAAGGCGGATACAGGCGCTGGTGGCGGGCAAACTTCAAGTGAGATTCTGTCCCGTTTTGCATTTTTATAGGGATGAACAATTCAAAAAAACGTTGGAAACCTTGAAGCTGATAGACCAGGCGGCCGGCGAGCTGAGAAAGACGAACTCAGTTGACACCAAGATATAAAAAGAACTCTTATGAAAAACAGCAGAGAGTATGCTCGGAAAGTGCAAAAGTTGTATGGTGCGCTGAAAACGGCAGTATCCAAAGGTCGAAGCCGTCACTTATGATGAGCCGGTTGAGGCGGTTGTCTATGCTATCCTGAGCGAGAAGATAACCGAGGCTGCGGCGAGGTCTGCGAGCAAGAGGTTTGCGGACTATTTCGTAGATTTGAACGATTTGCGAGTTGCCAGACCTGAGGAGGTTATCGAAGTGCTGGGCGGGGATACACCTGCTGCCCGCGATGTAGCTGCCGCACTTGCAAGGGTTCTACTTGCCGTATTTGATCAGTACAATGCGGTCACCTTGCAAGCGCGTAAAGAAAACCGGCAAGCGTCCGGCCAAGCAAGTGCTCGAGAAACTGGACGGCATTAGTCATTTCGCAGTCAATTATTGTATGCTGACGTCTTTGCAGGGCCACGCTATACCGCTCACGCAAAAGATGGTAGAATATCTCAGAAGCAACGAATTGGTCGGGCCGCAGGCCGACGAGCAGGAAATCGAAGGTTTTCTGACTAGGCAGATTTCAGCCAAAGACGCATACGAGTTTTATGCTCTGCTGCGGGTCGAGAGTGAGTCGCTTAAGCTACAACCGAGGCGAAAAACGGCTCGCAAACCTAAAACGGGCGACAAAATGGAAAGTTGAGAGCTTGCTCCAGCAGAAAAGCGAGCCATCCGTCACAAAACTATGCCAGAAGCGGTGTTAAAATTAGGCATCCCAGCAGGTAGTCTGCAAAAGGCTACGATTGAGCTTTTTGACAAAGCCGGATTCCATATTCTGGACTCCGAAAGGAGTTATCTGCCGCGCATTGACGACGAGCAGATTAGCCTTACGATGCTGCGGGCGCAGGAGATGAGTAAATACGTCGCCGATGGCGTTCTCGACGCCGGCATCACTGGCTACGACTGGATAATGGAGAACAAATCCGACGTGGTTGACGTCTGCGAACTGGCTTACAGCAAATCCAGCAGCAACGCTACCAGATGGGTGTTGGCCGTACCCGATGAATCCAAGGCTACTAAGCTGGAGGATTTGGCCGGCGGCATAATCGCCACAGAGCTTGTCAATGTGACCAGGAAGTATTTCGCCGACAAGAATATCGCCGCGAAGGTGGAATTTAGCTGGGGTGCTACTGAGGTAAAGGCCCGGCTTGTTGACGCAATAGTGGAGTTGACCGAGACCGGGACATCACTTCGGGCGAATAATCTACGCGTCATTGATACCGTGATAACCTCCACGACCAGGTTTATCGCCAATAAGAAGGCCTGGCAGGATAAGTTCAAGCGAGAAAAGATAGAAAATATCGCCATATTGCTTAATGCCGCGATTGAAGCCCGCAGTAAGGTGGGCTTGAAAATGAATGTGAAAAAGGCTGATCTCGATTCTATTCTGGGGGTATTGCCTGCGGAAAAAAGCCCGACCATCTCCAGCCTGGCCGATCCCACCTACGTAGCGGTGGAAGTGATTATCGACGATAAAATCGAGCGCTCCCTTGTCCCCGCCCTCAAACGCGCCGGCGCATCAGGCATAATCACCTATCCACTTAACAAGGTTATACACTAATAATGCTCTGTAGAAAAGCCCCACCGTCATTTCGACCGAAGCGTCCCTAAGGGATGCGAAGTAGAGAAATTTATTCAAAAGCAGATTTCTCGACTCGCTTATTGCTCGCTCGAAATGACGACCTCTGCTCTTTTCTACAAGCCATGCTAATAACTGATTAGAGAGACGATGTTGATGTCTTACTTCAGCGAGTATTATCAGATAGATGTTCGTGATGACATCGCCAAAGAATTCACAAATTCAAGAGGCCAAGTCGATGACATGATGGCTGGGCTTCATGAAATTAGAGTAAGAATGGCCGAAAAGGAATATGATCTAAAAGATTTAGCAGCAAAACTGGCCAGAAATGGAGCAAGGTGTCGCTCGACTGGCGCATAGCGAAAATGACGATCTCACAGCGTGATTGTGCTGTCAGCGGAATACCAGATGGATTGGAAGGATTCTGAATTTTGAAAGAAGGTGCCTGACGTAAAAGTGCAGTAGGACTGATTATCGGCGACAAAGTTCAAGGCTCACCAGGACCACCTTTGAAACGCGCCGCGCCTCAGGCATAATCACGTATCCACTTAACAAGGTTATACACTAGTACTTAGCAATATGTGAAATGGTTGGTGTCATTGCGAGCGAGCCCCCGATCTTGCTTTCCCAAGAAAGCATGGGGGCGAGCGCGGCAATCTCAGAACTGCCAGGGGTTAGGATTGCTTCGGCCTAAAGGCCTCGCAATGACATAAAAACGCCGGTCTACCGCTGTGTGAACGGTTACGCGTTTTTAGAGACCGTGTAAGGTCGCGCCGAAGGCCTCCTCGATCCGGCTTTCAAACCTGATGTTAGGCAGGCAAGTGCCGGGCTTATTACCCTTTTGGCCCGAAAAGCTGAAACTCCCAAATAGTTGGTCCTTCGGCCGCCTCAAGGATATTGAGGCGAACGATCTGAGCGGTAATTGGCGAAAACCGCTGGACGTATTCATCGCCGATCTTTGTGCCGCGAGCAAATGTCTGCCATCGGTCACCATCTTTTCTTTGGAGTTCAAACCGACTAACGCGATCGTAAGCCTCGCTAATCTGGACACGGTCTAACGTCATCGCCCTGCCCAGGTCGACCTCCAGCCAGGCTTGCTTTGTGCCGGAATCCGTCGCCCAGCGAGTAGATGGATCGTCGTCGACTGCTTTATCGGCGCCATAAGCAGGATTGCTCTGATACACGTTTGATGCCAGGGTCTTTTTGCCGGCGGTCAAAGATGCAGAGGGCAGGCCTACGGGGGCGACTTCAGCAGCAGGGCCGTCCAGCTCTAGTTTGATGATCGTGTCGATCTCCTGGCGGTCGGCCTTCGGGACCGAGATCTCGATAGATTTTTCGGTTCGTTTTACGGTGACGGTGGAGCTTCCGCCTGTTAGCAGCAAGCTGGAGATGATGTTTCTGGAGATCTGAGGCAGCGTAATAGTGTCGCTGGGCCAGGCGAGGATGTGCACGTAAATGGCGTTGCCTTTGTGAGTGCTGGCAAGCCAGGATGTGGGTTTGAAAGGTCCGCCGCGAGTCTCGTAGATACTTTCGCCATATCTTTTGAGCCAATCGCCCATCTCCTTCAGCCGGGCGACCTGCCGCGGCTCAATCTGCCCATCCGGCATAGGCCCAACGTTAAATAAAAAATTTCCATCACCGCCTGCGACCCGCACGAGCGTATGGATGCACTCTTTGAGTGACTTCATCTGGTCGTCCGGCTTCCAGGCCCACTGCTGGCACAAAGTCATGCAGGTTTCCCAGGGGCGGTCAATCTGAAATTTGCCAATTTCCTGTTCGGGCGTGTCGTGGTCGGCGGGTAGACCTGCACGGTTGTTGATGATGACATTGGGCTGAAGCTGCCGGATCATCTTGAGCAGATTTTCGGAGTCCCAATCTCTTGCCGTGCCGCCCAGACCATCAAACCAGATGATGTCCACCTTGCCGTAGTTGCTGCAAAGCTCGCGCAGTTGCCCGTGCAGGTACTCGATATAGCGGGCGTGATTTTCGGTGCGGTAATCCGGGTGATGCCAATCGACCGGCGAATAGTAGAGGCCGAGTTTCAGCCCGGCTTTGTGACAGGCGTCAGATAGCTCTTTGACCACGTCCCGTTTGAATGGCGAGTTAGTGATTTTGTAGTCGGTCAGTTTGCTGTCGAACATCGAGAAGCCATCATGGTGCTTACTGGTAAAAACCAGATATTTCATGCCGGCTTCCTTAGCGATTTGCACCCACTGCTCGGCGTTGAACTTAACCGGATTAAACTGCTTATAGAGGTTGTCGTATTCCTCCACAGGGATGTTGCCTTTGCCGCCGGTTCCACGCCTTTCGCCGCCGCGGGACCAGCCGATTTCCGTGCCTTTAAGGCTGACCGGTCCCCAGTGGATGAACAAACCGAATCGCATTTCACGCCAGCGCTGCACATCCTGCTCGCTGGCTTTGAGATAGTCGCTGGGTTCTTCCAGATTTTTTCTGCCGATTTGCTTGCCCGGACAGGTTGTGAGCACGCACAGAACCAGTGCAGTAAATGATACGAGCGGCCAACCAACCGATTTGTTCTGTCTCATGTTTCTTAGCCTCCCATTGGGTAAGATTGCCCAAATCTAAGGTGTTCCTATTTTACAATGGTTGTGTGTGCGGCGGGGAAAATTCTTACGCCGCCGGTATCGAGTTGCACGATCAGGCCTTTTTCAGGGTCAATTCCGATACAGTTGCCGGCAAATTCTCTGCCATTATACGATAGCGTCATTCTGTGTCCTAATTGGACACTAAGGCTGCGCCACTGCTCTATAATTTTTTGGCTGGCGTTTATTGCCACTTCGAGCCAGTGGTCTATTGATGTAAGCAGTCTTTTCGCCAGGCCGATGCGGTCGCAAACTGCTTGGCTTTCTATGTCCAGGCTTGTCGCGATTGATTGTAATTCCGCTGGAAACGAGTCCTTCTTTTGGTGGCAGTTTATGCCTATGCCGACAACATAGCCAGAGACGATTTCGATTTTCGAATTTCGATTTTCGAATTTTTCAATTAGGATGCCGGCCACTTTCTTGCCGTTTAGCATTATATCGTTTGGCCATTTGATTTTTGCTTGTGCGCTGCGGGCTTTACCGATGGCCTCTGCAACCGCCACTGCGCAGGTAAGGCAGAGCAGTTCCGCGCCCATATTGCAGTCGGCCAAAACGATTGAGCAGAGAATGCTTTCCGCGTGGTTGCCGTGCCATTTGGCACAAGCTCTGCCCCTGCCTGCGGATTGCTCTTCAGCGAAGACGACCAGGCCGTCGTTTGCATCGCTCTTTGCGTATTCAGCAGCAATGTCGTTCGTGCTGGATGTAGAACGAAAGACGAGGATTTTTCTGCCGATGCGACTGGTTTTTAGATTTGCTTTTATCTTGTCAGGGTCCAGCAGGTCGCTTGGCATAGCTTTCAGTACCTGTCCAGCCCGATGTCGACGGCTGCGGCTGAATGAGTTATGGCGCCGACTGCGATTCGGTCGACGCCGCACTGGGCAATGGCTGAGACGTTGCTCAAGGTTATATTGCCCGAGGCCTCCAGCAGCGGTTTTTTGTTTCTGCGGCACATTTTGTCCCGCATTTCTACGGCGTGTTTTAGCTGCCATTGGCCCATATTGTCCAGAAGCACTATATCAATTCCCGGAATCTCCAGCACGTAGTTGAGCTGGTCGTCAACGTGGTCGACTTCTACGGCTACGAATTTGACGCCATCTACTTTTTTTGCCTCGGTAACGATCTTCCTCAGTTTGGGCTGGAAGTTTCTGCCGAGCTGGGCCAGGTGGTTATCTTTAACCAGGATGCCGTCGTAAAGTCCCAGGCGGTGATTGTAACCTCCGCCGCACCGCACTGCATATTTTTCCAGCAGTCGCCAGCCGGGCAGAGTTTTTCTGGTATCGTAGATTTTTGCTTTTGTGCCCTGCACCGCCCAGACGTATTTGCGGGTTGTGGTGGCTATTCCGCTAAGTCTCTGCAAAAAATTCAGCATGACTCGCTCGGCGCTGAGCATCGTTCGCAGAGGTCCGTGAACGGCTCCGATTTTACGGCCGGTATGAGCCCTGTGACCATCGTTCACGAGGACCTTCAGCTTGAGCCTGCGATCGTAAAGTCTGAGGATTTCTCTGACGACCTTCATTCCACATACGACTATCTCCTCCCGTGATACAATGTCCGCCTTAGCGATGGTGTCGTCAGGAAACAGAAGCTCGCTGGTCATGTCACCTTGTCCGAGGTCTTCTTCTATCGCCATCTGAATCAATGGTCGTACGTCTGCAATGTGGAGCTTCCTCATGTCTACTTTTTCTTTCTCATGGACCTTTTTCTTTTGTCTGCCTAACTTTTTGGAGGCTATATAGCTGCTTTTCCTCCTCCGGGAGTCGGCCAGAACCAGCTCCGGCAGTTCTTTCAACTCTCGCAATTGGTCCCGCAGAAAGGCCGCCCGCTCGAAATCAAGGGCCTGCGGCCGCTTCCAGCATTTCTTGCTCGATCTGATTGGCCAGCTCGACCTTGTCATACTGCCGCTCGTCAAAGCGAATTGCCTGGCGGGCGGTTTGTCTTGCTTTTATCCTGCTCGGTCAGAGTTCGCCGGATTTCCTTTTGAATCGTTTCCGGCGTAATATTATGTTCTTCATTATACTCCAGTTGAATTTTACGGCGTCTATTTGTTTCGTCAATAGCTTTTTGCATCGAGTCGGTGACGGTATCGGCGTACAGAAAGACGGTGGCGTTGACGTTTCTTGCGGTTCTGCCGATGGTCTGTATCAGCGAGGTCTGGCTTCGCAGGAATCCTTCTTTGTCGGCATCGAGAATGGCGACGGCTGAAACTTCGGGCAAATCCAGGCCTTCTCGCAGCAGGTTCATGCCCACCAGCACGTCAAATTCGCCGTTTCGCAGGTCGCGCAGTATCTCAATTCTTTCGAGGGTGTCGATTTCGCTGTGCAGATAACGGCATCTAAAACCTTTTTTCGTGATGTAGCCGGACAGGTTCTCAGCCATTCTTTTGGTCAAGGTGGTAACGAGCATTCGCTCTTGGACTTTGACTCGTTTTTCGATCTCGCCCAGAAGATGCGGAATCTGATTTCTGGCCGGGTAGACGAAGATTTCCGGGTCCAGAAGTCCGGTGGGCCTTATGATTTGCTCGACAACTTCGTTGTTGCATTTTTCCATCTCGAACGGTCCCGGCGTGGCAGAAACAAAAATGACGCGCGACCAGTTTTCCTGAAACTCTTCAAATCGCAGCGGCCTATTGTCCAGCGCACTGGGCAATCTAAAGCCGTGCTCGACCAGGACTTCTTTTCTGCTTCTGTCGCCGGCCCACATCGCCTGCAATTGCGGGATAGTGGCGTGTGATTCGTCGATAAACAGAAGAAAATCCTTTGGAAAATAGTCAATCAGCGTATAAGGCCTTGCTCCCGGCGGCAGTCCAGCCAGATGCCGGGCATAATTTTCGATCCCGCTGCAATAGCCGACCTCCTGAATCATCTCAATATCGTACATCGTCCTAGCCTGCAAGTCGCTGCGCTTCCAGCAGTTTGCCCTGGCTGCGAAGCTCGGCCAGGCGTTCTTGCAGCTCCGCTTTTATGCTCTCTATCGCCGAGCAGACTCTGTCGCCGGGCATAACATAATGCTGAGCAGGATATATAAAGACCTGCTCTTCGGTGGCCAGCGTCTCGCCGGATACAGGATTTATATAGCTTATTTGTTCTATTTCGTCGCCGAAAAATTCGATGCGAACGGCGAAAGATTCGTAAGAAGGATACAACTCAACCACATCGCCGCGAACCCTGAATGTCCCTCTCTGGAAATCGACATCGTTTCTGGTGTACTGGATGTCGGCCAACCTGCCGAGCAGCTCATTTCTGTCAACAGCGCTCGCCGATGCGGATGGCTACAACGCTGGCTTTATAATCTTCGGGCGAGCCGAGGCCGAAAATGCAGGAGACCGATGCGACAATGATGCAGTCGTTTCTTGCGGAAAGGCTGGTGGTGGTGGAAAGGCGAAGCCGGTCAAGGTCGGCATTTTTCGAGGCGTCTTTTTCTATGTAGATGTCCCGCTGCGGAATGTACGCTTCCGGCTGGTAGTAGTCGTAATAGCTGACGAAATACTCGACGGCGTTTTCCGGGAAAAGCTCTTTGAATTCCTCGTATAGCTGGGCGGCCAGAGTTTTGTTGTGGGATATTACAAGCACGGGCAGGTCGAACTGGGCGATGACATTGGCCATAGTGAAGGTTTTGCCGCTGCCGGTAACGCCCATCAGGGTCTGGAACTTTTTGCCCGCGTGCAGATTCTCCGCCAGCCGCTCAATGGCTTTAGGCTGGTCGCCCGCCGGCTTAAACTGGTTGTTCAGTTTGAATATGCCCATCGTTTGTATATCTTAACGGTAAGTAATCGCGGCGACAAGTGCAGGGCCGTACCGCCGCCAAAGACTCTCCTGGTCGAGTTGATCGGCTTTGGCGGGAAGCTCCAGGGTTATGATGGGTATGCGAAGGGTAAGGCCGGCGTAGGCACCAAGTGAACCTGGCTGTGCGCCCAGCCTGCGTATGGGCAGATCGCAATTTTGGGCCATGCTGCTGGCCAGTGTGCCGGCAGGACCATCGTAGTCTATACACGTCAGCGGCTGGTGAATACTTACGATGCGGTCCGGCGTGTACTGCCGGATCAGTTGGTGGATGACGCGAGCCTCCGGCTCGGAAAGCGCACTATATCCATTCTGAGCGTTGTTCTGCCGATTAGAAGCTGCGAAGTTGCGGTTCAAGTCCACGCCATTGGCGTTGAAACGTGTTCCACGGGCTATTCCATCCGGATTGGCAACCGGCAGAATAACGACTTTGCGTCCCTGCAGGAGTTCTGGGTGTCCCTGCAGATGCTCTGCCAGCCGTTCGGCAAGTCGTACCCCGGCCGGCTCATTGCCGTGAATGGCCGCCAGGACGAGGGTTACATCATAACTTTGACCCAGCACGATAGTTTCGATCGGCCGATTCTGGACCAACCTACCCACGGTCTGGCGCTGAATAGCCAATTCGGTTGGCACATGGGCCGGCACCGAAACTATTTGAGGAGCGCTAACCGGCTGGTAGCAGCCGGCAAAACCCAAAAGGCCGAACACGGTGCAGGCCACCAAACCAATAAAGCGTCTGTCTTTCATATCTATATTCATTCGGCAGGATTTGCTCGTTGCTGTAGAAATTTGTGCCCAGTTTCTGGTGCAGAAATTTAGCTCACGTAGCCGATTATAGGTTTATGGAGGAGGGCTTTTTCGTGGAAGCTCAGATAACTAAGAAAGGAAGCCACAGAGGCCACAGAGTTCACAGAGATAAAAAAATAGAATATCTTCTCTGAGTTCTCTGTGCTCTCTGTGGCAAAAAAGAAACGGGCAAATGGCAGAGAGACAGAAAAAAGCCAGGCTTTTTATATATATCGTGGTTGCCGTATGTCTTGTTATCCTTGCATATCTTGCGCGAGGCCTGTATTACGGTGCGGTTACGATACACCAGCTTTTGGCTGAAAACAAACGCCTGAAGCAAGCCATTACGAATCTTACCGCGGAGGAGCAGATAGGTTATGCCAAGGTCATTGCCCTGGAAACAAAAGACGGGCAGCTTTTTACCACTATAAGGTTTGTTGAGACCGCCAGGGACGACAAGCTGAAGAAGATTCTGGAGAAGGAATACACCATCGCGGGCGATGTAGTCCATTTTGACGCCCTGATAGTGAAGTTCGGCGACAAAATGGTTATGGATGGCAAGGCAAAGGCCCTGTATTTGTGGCGAAGGGTCTATGGCGAGAAAATGGCCCCGGAAAGCGGCTTTGCCATAGAAGAACCAGGCGCTGAACCCAAAAGGTACGGTGATTTGCTCAAGGTCTTGCCTGTAAAACAGAGAGAGCTTTTCTGGTCCAACATCTGGGACCTGGCAAATGATCCCGGCAGGCTCAAAGAATATGACATTGAAGCCATCTACGGCAACGTTGTCTATTCAAGGCTGCAAAAAGGCCTTATTTACGTCTTCAAGATAAGCTCAACCGGCCAGGTTTATCCCGAAATCATCCCCGAAATGTAGCTCGCCCAAATATCCGCCTGAATATTCGGTCGTTACAGAGCGAATCTGTTTGTGGATTGACGGCGCTGGCTATGTTGATTATCGTATGGCTTCAAAGCCGGTTTGGTGCCTAAGGGATTGGCGCAATGAAAACGAAGGTTGATTTCGACGTTGTTGTGGTAGGGGGCGGAATCGTGGGCCTGGCCTCGGCGTACAAGATTACGCTGAGCCATCCGGATATTTCTGTCGCGGTGCTGGAGAAAGAGCAACAGGTGGCGGCGCACCAGACCGGCCATAATTCGGGCGTCATCCATTCCGGGCTGTACTATAAGCCCGGCAGCAACAAAGCGAAAACTTGTGTGGATGGGCGAAAAGAGCTTATAGCCTTTGCCAAGAAGCACAAGATACCCTGCAAAATTACCGGCAAGATAATTGTCGCCACGAAGGAAAAAGAGCTGGCCAAACTTGAGCAGATTTTTCAGAACGGCTTAGAAAACAACATAGAAGGCATTGAGAAAATTGGCCCCGAGCAGATCAGAGAAATCGAGCCGTTCTGCGTTGGGATTGCAGGTATCAGAGTGCCGAGCACAGGCGTAATTGATTTTACGGAAGTTGCGAAGAAATTGGTGCAGCTAATACAAACAAAAAGCGACGGCAATAAAGTTTTGACTTCGCACGAGGTAACGGGTTTTGACAGGCACGATTTCTATACAAATGTCGTGACGAATAATGGGACTTTTGCTGTCCGATATATCATCAACTGCGCGGGCCTTCAGTGCGACAGAATTGCCCGGATGGCAGGGGTCGATCCTGGGATGAGGATAGTGCCTTTTCGCGGCGACTATTACCAGTTGACAGAAGAAGCCGGCGAAAAAGTCAAGGGCCTGATATATCCTGTGCCGGACCCGGCGTTTCCCTTTCTTGGCGTGCACTTTACCCGCAAGATCGATGGCTCGGTTGAATGCGGCCCGAATGCCGTTCTATCATTTAAGCGCGAAGGCTACGGAAAAACCGATTTTAGCTGGTCGGATTCCTGGGCGTCACTTTCTTATTGGGGCACCTGGCGACTCTTCCGCCGGCACTGGATGTATGGCTTGGGCGAATACGCCAGAGCATTCAGCAAGAAACTATTTCTTGCACAGTTACAGAGGCTCATTCCCTCGCTCGGCCCCAACGACATAAAGCCCGGCGGCGCGGGTATACGCGCTCAGGCGCTTGGCCGGAACGGCGATCTGATCGACGACTTTAGAATCGAGCGGCGGGCAAATTCTATCCACGTCTCTGAATGCTCCCTCGCCGGCGGCGACAGCCTCTTTGGCCATCGGCGATTACGTAAATGAAATAGCTACAAAGTCCTTTAACCTGCGCTAAAACCGCAGGCTAAATATAATGAATAGATATCAAACAGAAAGCTTGTTCGCGCTTGAAGTTGGCAAGGAGATTGTCTGTAATCATATCATTCGGGTGGCGTTTGAGTCGGCGGCGGATACGGAGTTTGATTATCTCGTGCCGGATGAGCTTTGGCCGATAGAATCAGGCCAGCGAGTCGAAGCTCCACTCGGCAAAAAGAACAAACTTGAGACTGGCTTCTGTACTGCGGTAGAAAAACGAGATTGCTTCGCTGCGCTGGCAATGACGCAAGCAGGGGGCAAGCAGTTCAAGCTGAAACAAGTTGCCAGGATTATTGATAAAGAACCGTTAGTTGGAGCCGAGCTTATGGAATTGGCTCGGTGGATTGGCAGTTATTATGTGTGTCCATTGGGCCAGGTCTTAGCGGCGATGGTGCCGGGTGCGGTGAAAAAAGGCGCCGGCGCCGAACAGCAAAATATCTCTATCTGGCAATTCAAAACAACAGCACAGATGAAGTCGTCGCGCATCTTAGAGGCAGTAAGCAGAAGCAGATTGCCAATTATTTGCAGGAAAAAGGTGCGTTTGATCCGGAAACCGCTTTAGAGCTGCAAACGGTCTTACAAGAAATCGGCTGCGGGAACGATTCAATAAAGAAACTGGCTCAAAAGGGCATCATAAAAATAGCCGAGAAGACGACCTTAAAATCTTTGCCCGCCATTCCCAAGGCAATGGTAATAAAAGCAGAGAACGTAGTTTTGAATGAAGACCAGCAAAAAGCGATGGCTCACATAAAGGACAAGCTCGACTCCGGCAAATTCGGTGTTACACTGCTGCACGGCGTAACCGATAGCGGCAAGACCGAGCTTTATATAAGAGCTATTGAACTTGCCCTGCAAAAGGGTAAGGCTGCCATCGTTCTTCTTCCTGAGATTGCTCTTACTGCTCAGACCGTCCAGCGATTCAGCGCCAGGTTCAAAAAAATCGCGGTGATGCACTCGGCATTGACGGCTGCCCAGCGTAATGCTCAATGGCATAAGATAAAGTGCGGCGACGCGGATGTGGTCATCGGCGCGCGCTCGGCAATTTTTGCCCCACTTCCACGCCTGGGACTTATCGTCGTTGATGAGGAGCACGAGCCGAGCTACAAGCAGGATACTGCGCCGCGATATCACGGCAGAGACGTGGCGATAAAACGGGCCCAGTTGGCAAATGCGCACTGCATTCTGGGAAGCGCCACGCCATCATTGGAGACGCTGTCGAATTGCCAGCATAAAGAATATTATAGCATTGTGCGTTTGCCCAAACGGGTAATGGATTTGCCGATGCCGGAGATGAAACTTAGTCGATCTGCGGCAGGGCGGTTTCACGCAGAGATGGCATTAATCTGATAAGTGAGCCGTTGGCTGAGCAGCTTAGAGCAGATTCTGGCAAAAAAAGAGCAGGCAATTTTGCTTTTGAACAGGCGCGGTTACAGCAATTTCATATTTTGCCCATCCTGTAAATATACTTTGCACTGCCGCAACTGCGATGTCACCTTGACTTTTCACAAGTCGCAGACTCCAGCAGGGTCGAAGGATCACCGCTTGCCAACCGCTTGCTGACTGCCGGGCAAAGCATATTGATTATGGCTATGCGATGTGCCATTATTGCCTGGCGCAGACGCTGGTGCCGAACAAGTGTCCTTTGTGCGGCAAACGTATGATTATGATCGGGCTTGGCTCACAACGGCTCGAAGAAGAAGCTGGCCAGGAAATTTCCGCAGGCTGCCTGGCCGAGGGTTGACAGCGACTCGATGGCCGGCAGAGACTATTACCGGGTGCTGAACGACTTTAGCGAGGGCCGAATTGATATATTGGCCGGGACACAAATGCTCGCCAAAGGTCTGCATTTTCCAAATGTCACGCTGGTGGGCATTATCAGTGCCGACACTTGCCTGTATCTGCCGGATTTTCGGGCGAATGAGCGTACCTTTCAATTGATTTCTCAGGTTGCGGGCCGGGCTGGACGATCGCAGAAAAAGGGCATGGTTTTCGTTCAGACATTTTTGCCGGATCAGCCGGCCATACAATTTGCTCTCAAGGCGGATTTCGATGGCTTTGTCGAGGAGGAATTAAAACATCGTAAGGTTTGCAATTTGCCGCCGTTCTGGCGATTGGCGGCTGTTATTATGCGCGACCAAAACTTTGAAAAACTCGAAGCTGGCGTGTAACAGGATGCGTCAGGTCTGGATAGTATCATTGAGCATAAAAAGACTTAAGGCAGCCGTCCGCGGCCCCATGCCGGCGGTGATAAGCAGGATCCAGCGGTTTCACAGAATGCAGATAATTATCCAGGCTCCACAGGCGACGGTTTTGCGGGATTTATTTAGTGCCTTGCGAGCGCAGCAGCCGATTCGCCCGGCGGTAAAGGTTGCGATAGATGTAGACCCTGTGAATTTATTGTAGCTTGCAATCGTCCGGCTGCTGTGCTATAGTCGTGCATTGCTATACCGGGGTGTAGCTCAGCTTGGCTAGAGCGCTTGGTTCGGGACCAAGAGGTCGCTGGTTCAAGTCCAGTCACCCCGACTGAAAACATGCGAGGTCGTGCTTTCCTGCCTTTCGCTTTCGCGAGATAGCCTGCGAAATAGTTGCGCAAGCTATTTGGGTCTTTTACTTTTGACCCAGCTTGTAATTTTGGCAGGCGAGAGCGTATTCAGCACGTCAGCTTTTGTTGCCCAGCCGCGAGCGGCCATCGCGACGCCAAAGCCCATCAGGCCCAGGCCTTCAACGCTGTGAGCGTCTGTTCCGATGGCCAATTTGACGCCCGCCTCGATGGCCATTTTGCAGTGGACGTCCTTCAGGTCCAAACGCTGCGGATGGGCATTTACCTCTATCGCAGTGTGTGTTTGGGCAGCGTGCTTGATCACAGCGGCAATGTCGATATCCATCGGCTCACGCTGGCCAATGAGCCGGCCGGTTGGATGGGCGATGCAGTTGACATATGGATTGTCCATCGCTTTGAGCGTGCGGGTCGTTACTTTTTCACGCGGGCTTGCCATGCCCGAATGTATAGAAGCTATCACAAAATCCAGCTCGGCCAGCAACTTGTCGTCGAAATCTAAAGCGCCATCGGCCAGGATGTCAACCTCAGTTCCAGCCAAGATGGTGATGCCTTTTAGCTTATCGTTGAGTTTGCGGATTTGCTCGATTTGCTGGGCTAGCTCTTTGGCCGACAGGCCGTTGGCAATAGCCGACGATTTCGAGTGGTCCGTGATGCAGATGAATTTATAGCCTAAATCTTTTGCCGCTTCGGCCATCTCGCATATGCTTGCACTTACCATCGGAGGCGTGGTGTGAGCATGGAAGTCGCCCTTGATGTCCCCAAGCTCAATCAGTTCAGGCAAAGAATGGTTCTTTGCGGCCTCGACTTCGCCGCGGTCTTCCCGCAAAAGCGGATTGATATAATCCAGGCCGAGCTTGTTATAGATTTCTTCTTCGACCGGGCCGGCAATCATTTTATCGCCCTCGAACAATCCGTATTCATTCAGCTTCCACTTGGCTTTGACGGCGATTTCTCGTAGGCGCACATTGTGCTGCTTCGAGCCGGTAAAGTATTGTGCCGCGGCGCCGAAGCTCTCGCTCTGGCACAACACGAACATCAACGTGAACCGGCATGGTTTGCGTCTGGATTATCGCTGAGCCTTTTGTCGGCCCTGCGGCGAGAACTTCCGGCAACAAATCCGGCGCCGGTAAATGCCTGGATGATTTGCTTCGCCCTTTTCGGCCGGCGACAAGCATATCAACATCGCCGATGGTCTCGGCTCGCCGTCGCAGCGAACCGGCGGGCTGGATTTTCTCAATGCCGGAATGTATCCGCAAGAAAATCGCAGACGAGTGCCGCTGCCTCCATTGCTTGGTCGAGGCGGATTCGGCCCGTTGATTTTTCCAGAAACTCGATGCCTCTTTGTAATGGCTGCCGCCTTTTTCTCGCCGAAGCCTGGCAACTGCGCGACGGAGCCGATCCGCACGCTTTTTTAGCTCGGCAATGGTCGTGACATTAAGTTTTTCGTAGACGGCTTTTACACCTTTCGGCCCCACCCGGGTATGGTGAGCAGCTCCAACAACGTGGGCGGGATTTTACTGAGCAATTGCTTGTGGGCGGTTATCGTGCCGGTCTTTACAAATTCTTCGATTTTGGCCAGGCTTGATTTTCCGATACCCGGCGTTTCAGCTAATTTGCCGCTTGCCAGCATGGTTTCGACGTCGGTGGGCATATCGCCGATTACTCGTGCGACTTTGCGGTAAGCTGTTGATGCGGAATTGGTCCTCGCCGAGGATCTCCATGATGTCGGCCATCTGGTCGAAAAGCTCACTCAGGACCGCATTTTTCATAGGCTCAATTATATCCGTGCGCCGGTAGAATCAAAACATTTTCGATTTGCGATTTTCGATAAGGGTCAATCGTGTATAATGTGGCGATAAGAAGCTGCCGGAGACGTCGCGTAAGCGAAGGGTCTGGCTTAAGAGAGAAGATTTCTTACCCTCAACTTCGCTCAGGGCCAGCAGATGTGCTCGAAATAACCTCACCGGAGCATCACTGATACGAATAATATAAATAATGATGCCCAATAATAATTCTAATAATGTAATTGGTGTTAAGCATATTTTTCGTGCGTTGCGGCATAGAAATTATCGTCTCTTTTTTGGCGGCCAGAGTATATCTTTGGTCGGCACGTGGATGCAGCAGATAGCAATGAGCTGGCTGGTGTATCGCCTCACTAATTCCGCATTTTTGCTTGGTATTGTTGGATTCTCGGGGCAAATTCCCGCTTTTCTTTTAACGCCTTTCGCCGGGGTCATAGCTGACAGGTATAATCGCCATCGTGTTTTAATTGTTACCCAAACGCTGGCAATGTTACAGGCATTAATACTATCAGCACTTGTCCTTACCAATCGTATAACAGTAGGGCAAATCGTGGCGTTAAGCATATTTCTTGGTTTAGTGAATTCTTTTGATATTCCTGTTCGGCAGGCATTTACTGTGGAAATGATAGAAGAAAGAGAAGACCTGGGTAACGCAATAGCATTAAACTCTTCTATGGTCAATGCGGCGAGGTTAATCGGTCCATCTCTCGCCGGCATTCTTATTGCCGCCTTCGGAGAGGGTATATGTTTTTTGTTAAATGGTGTTAGTTATATTGCGGTTATCGGCTCTTTATTGGCGATGAAAATCACTCCAAGGAAAATAAAACCACCTGATACTCACGTTTTACATGAATTAAAAGAAGGTTTTGTTTATGCCTTTAACTTTAAGCCCATCAGGTTTATTCTTATCCTTCTGGCTTTGGTTAGTTTAATGGGCGTGCCTTACCAGGTGTTAATGCCTGTCTTTGCAAGAGATATTTTTCATGGAGGGCCAATAACCCTGGGCTTTCTGATGGCGATGTCCGGCATCGGCGCTTTAACGGGCGCTATTTATCTTGCGGGCAGAAAAAGCGTCATTGGTTTGGGTAAGATAATTCCGTTGGCCTCCGGTCTTTTTGGTTTGGGAGTTATTGCGTTTGCATTATCTGGAGTTCTGTGGTTTTCAATGCCGGTGATTTGTGTGGCTGGCTTTGCAATGATGGTTCAGATGGCAGCCAGTAACACGGTGTTACAGACCATTGTCGAAGAAGACAAACGCGGCAGGATTATGGGCTTGTTTACGATGGCGTTTATGGGGATGGTGCCTTTTGGAAGTTTATTAGCTGGAAGTTTAGCAAGTAAAATAGGTGCGCCGAATACTTTATTGCTCGGCGGGACATGCTGTATTATAGGTGCACTTATGTTTGTTAGAAAGCTCCCATCATTACGGGAGAAAGTTCGCCCTATATACATAGAAAAAGGCATCATCCCGGAAGTAACTGGGAAATGACCTATGAGATTGCTTCGCGCAGCATTTATGGTTGCCGATGAAAAGCGAGGACTGAGTTGAAGGTTCAGTGCGAATTATGTCCAAAGATGTGCGTTATTGAGCAAGGCCAGAGCGGCGACTGCCGGGTGAGAATAAATATCGACGGCGTTCTGCGCACGGTGGTCTATGGATATCCTTGCTCGACTTGCTATTGACCCTGTCGAGAAAAAGCCTCTTTTCCATTTCCTGCCGGGCACAAAAATCCTTTCGACTGCAACTGCCGGCTGTAACCTTCATTGCCAGAATTGTCAGAACTGGCAAATCTCGCAGGCCAATCCGGAAGATAGCACCGCGGCATTTTGCCCACCGCAAAAGCTGGTGGATGTCGTAAAGGAAAATCGCTGTCTTTCGCTGGCATATACCTATACCGAGCCAATCATCTACTACGAGTACACTTACGATAGCGCAAAACTGGCTAAGCAAACCAACATTCGCACCGTGCTTGTAACCGCCGGGTACATAAATCCTGAGCCGTGGAAGAGACTGCTCAAATATGTCGATGCGGCAAATATAGATTTGAAGGGAATCACCGAAGAGTTTTATCGTGACGTTTGCTCGGCAACGCTGCGGCCGGTGCAGAACGCCTTGCTCATAGCCAAGGCAAGCGGCGTGTGGGTGGAGGTGACGAACCTGGTTATTCCCACGTTAAACGATAAGGCTGAACACATACGCCAGCTCGCTCGGTGGGTCAGAGCAAATCTGGGCGCGAAACGCCGCTGCATTTCTCTCAGTTCTACCCGCGATATAAGATGCGCAATTTGCCTCCAACCTCGGCAAAAACTCTGGATATGGCCCGAGAAATCGGAATTAGCGAAGGGCTCGATTACGTCTACATCGGAAATATACTTAGCGAGGCGGGCCAAACCACATTTTGCCCGGACTGCAAAGGCCCGCTGATTAAGCGCAGCGGTTATACAATCCTTCAAAACCGGCTTAAGGACGGCCGCTGCCCGGATTGCAAAAAAGAGATTCACGGAGTCTGGAAATGACGCGAAGAAAATTCCTTCAGAAATTGATCGCAGCCTTTTCGACAGTGCCCTATCGGAGTCTGGTGGCTGGCTAAAAAAGCGAGCACCCGCAGATTTGTCCGGGCTGTTCGAGTCCGAGACTATCCGGGGCCTTTAAGGCCGTTAGGCGATATTTCTAAACAGGGCAAATGGAGCGGCTAATATGAAAGCTAAATATTTAGCCCCGCAATCCTTCGGCTTCGCTCAGGACAGGTTCATTGCGGGGTTCTTTCAGTGCATCCTCGCAGTTGCTCTGGCGGGTTCGTGCGCAAAGAAAGCACCGATCCCGTCCGAGGGAAAAGCGGAAAAAACAACTCAAGAATCTGCTAAGCCGGCAAAAGATTTGGTACTGCGTTCGTCACTTGCCGGCAGTTGGTATCCCGCGGACCCAAACGTGCTTACTGTCCAGTTCGACGACCTCTTCAAGAAAGCTGATGCTAACGCGATAGACAATGTTATTGCTCTTATCCTGCCGCACGCCGGATACCAGTGGTCGGGCCAGACGGCGGCCTTGTGCCTAAAAACGACCGACAAGAGATACAAGCGAATTATCGTTATTGGCCCGAGCCATCATACCTATATGGAAGATGTATTTAGTGCGCCCGAGCAACCCATTACGAAACGCCTTTGGGGCAAATCCCGCTGGATGTCGAATTTATTGACAAGCTATTAAAGTTTCCAGTCTTCCAGAATCTGCCGCATGCACTTGAGTACGAAAACAGCGTAGAGATGGAGCTGCCGCTGTTGCAGTACCGCTGCAAAGAATTCAAACTGGTGCCGATTGTGGCAGGCCAGTGCTCATTGGAGGCAATTAAAAAGGCTGGCCAGATTCTAAGCAGCCTGGTTGACGACAACACACTGGTTGTCGCAAGCTCGGATTTTGTGCACTATGGCAGTCAGCATCAGTATGTGCCGTTCACGGAAAACATTCCGGAACGTCTAAGACAGCTCGATATGGGGGCGTACGAGTACATAGCCAAGCTGGACAGCGAAGGTTTTCTCGAATACAGGCAGAAAACCGGCGCCACGATTTGCGGCATATGCCGATTGCGGTGCTGCTTTCGATGCTGAGCCAGCCGAGTCAGGCTCACTTAGTAAAATATACAACATCCGGCGAGCTTACCGGCGATTTCGGCAACTCGGTCAGCTACCTTGCCGTTGCCTTTTCGGGAAAGTGGGCAAACCATCCGGAGATTGAACCGGATAAAAACACCCCTGAATTGTCTGAACAAGATAAAAAACAGCTTTTGATTTTAGCCCGGCAGTCAATATTGTACGCTCTGCAGAATCGACGGTTTCCACAGCCCTCCGAACTAACCGCAACAATAAGCGATGCAATGAGCCAGCCCAGAGCCGCATTTGTGACGCTCAAGAAACACTCCCAGCTTAGAGGCTGCATAGGCGATATTCTTCCGCAGCGGCCCTTGTATAAGTCGGTCATTGCCAACGCCATTCGCGCCGGCTTCAGCGATACGCGTTTTTCTCCGCTGGCGCAGGAGGAATGCAAGGATATTACCATAGAAATCTCGGCCTTGACTACACCGCAGCCTATTGATTCGCCGAATAAAATCCGGCTTGGTGTTGACGGCATTGTATTGAATAAGGATGGCCGGTCGGCTCTGTTTCTTCCTCAGGTTGCGCCCGAACAGGGCTGGGACCTCAATCAGACGCTCACGAGTCTGTCGCTAAAAGCCGGGCTGCCGCCAGATGCCTGGAAAGAAGGGGCGGAGTTTTTAGTGTTTCAGGCTGTCGTTTTCGGTGAAGATAAATGAAATTTGCCCGTGGCTTTTTGATATTTAGTTACGGCCTCTTTACTATCGCTGCCCAGGCACTACTGTTTCGCGAGTTTGTCACCACCTTCGAAGGCAACGATATAAGCGTCGGCATTTTCTTCGGGTGCTGGTTTTGCTGGGTTGCCTTGGGGGCGACGCTAATCTATCGAGCAAAATACATTGCCGACAAATTGCTCCACAATATAGAATTTCTGCTTCTGGCGTTTCTGCCGGCCTTCGTCCTGGAGTGGATACTGATTGTTCAAGCGCCGCGAACTTGCCGGCATTGCGTCGTATACGCTGTGGTCGGTGCGTGACATTCTACTTCTGGCATTTTTGGCTAGCGCGCCGGTCAGTATCATAACCGGGATGCTTTTTCCAATTGCGTGCCGATGGGTTCAGCAGGATGCGGCGTTTGCTGTTTCGCGTGTGTATATTCTCGAATCGGCGGGAAGTTTTCTGGGCGGCCTGGGGACAACAGTTCTTCTTGGACTCGGCGTAAGCTCGGCCAGAATTTTCTTTATGCTGGCATTTATCCTGTTTTGCTCTGCACTTTGCGTCCAGTTCTGTAGGGTATGCTCCGCATACCGCCTAATTCCGCAAATGGTATGGAGAAATCTGTATACTCTACGTGGGTGGATACTTTTTCTGCCGGTTCTTGTCTTGCTTTGTCTTGCCGTAGGCGTGGACAAGACTTTAACGCGCCACGTCAGGATTATGAAATGGACAAAGCTGCTGCCCAGAGATGCACTAATAGGCTCATTCCAGACCGCTCAGGCCGAGTACCTCTACGGCATCTATCAGGGCCAATGGATAGCCGTTCGTGAAGGTAGTACCTGCGAAGTTCTGCCGAACCAGGAAGCAGCCGGACGAATCGCAGCTATTTGTCTATCGCAAAATCCTGCCGCGAAAACGGTTCTGGTGGTCGGCTCAGGGCTGGGACTGTGCTATCAGTTCCTGCAACTGCCGCAAATGCAGGCCATACACTGGGCGCACTGTGACAGCGACTACGTGCAGAAAGTTGAGGCCTTCATACCCGCCGAGCTTAGAATCAGCGACAAGCGATTTCACCGCGCCGCCGGTGACATCCGCTCGCTACTAACTGAAAAGAAAAAATACTATGACATAGTGATAATCAATCTGCCCGAGGCAACCAGTTCGGTTTTGAATCGGTATTACACGCTCGAATTCTACCGCCAGGTAAAAGAAACATTGCGGCCTGACGGACTGTTGGCTGTCCGCATAGCAGGCGGCGAAAATATTATGGGCACCGAGCTAATAAATCTTGGTGCATCCACAAAGATAACACTCGAAAAAGTTTTTGCCCACCTGGTTTTGGTGCCCGGCGAGGATACCTGGTTCATCGCATCGGAATCCGGGGACATAACCGGTGAGCCAGGTACCTTACGCGACCGATTTGCCAGGATAGATAGCGCAAGCCGGGTCTTTTCTGCCCAGGCTTTACTTTCGGTTTATCTGCCCGACCGTGCTGATGCTGCTATGAAGAACTATGCAGAGGCGGATTTGCCCCGGAATTTGCTGGTCAACCAAGACTCCCGGCCTTTGACTCATCTTTACAGCTTATTGCTTGCGGCAAAACAATCTGGGGCCGGTTGCTAGACTCGTTAAACACTTAGCCCTGGCAGGACCGCTGGTCTATATTGTGCCCATACTGGTTCTGATAGCGGTGCGGTGCATTTATATCTTGACACAGCCCGCAGGCCACAAATCCACAGCCGGTCAACAGCCCAGCACGTCCAGCTTCGACAGTATGTTTCTGATTTTCTCAGCCGGTCTGATAGGAATAGGCGCAGTTATTGTCCTGATGTACCTGTACCAAACCCGCTTTGGCTCGTTGTACCTACATGTTGGGATTATCTCGTCTTTATTTATGGTGGGCTTGACGGCTGGGGCAGGCCTTGTCGCGTCGCTCGTAAAGTGGTTCTCGCATCTACTTTGGCTATTATTTGTGGTGATCGCTGTCCATGCGCTGATATTGACTGGGGTCGGCTTTTGGCCGGTCCAGCAGCAAACACACTTATTCTTCGCGGCAGCATTTATTTTATTTGGTCTGGTTGCCGGCTGCTATTTCCCACTTGCCGCCAAACAGCTCGCGGATTACGGTTTCGAGAGGGGGCGAGTCGGAAGCAAGCTCGAAACCGCCGACCACATCGGCGCCACGGTCGGCGGGCTGCTGACCGGCCTTGCTCTTGTCCCTGTGCTGGGGACAAAAGCAACGCTCTTTGTATTCATTGTGCTTATGCTCGCCAATGTGCCGCTTGTCGCACTGGGCACCTGCAAGCGAGTAAATTCCGATTTTCAATTGACCCGGCTGGGCTACATTTTATTTGGCATCGCTGTATCTATTATTCTGTGCTCAAATCTGCTTGCCGAGGCGGGCACAAAGCTTCGGCCATCGCTGCCGCTGTACGCGGCTCAGGCGCTTGCCGGCCAGTCGCACATCGAACAAGCGTCAACGGTCCTTCCCGGGAGTGGTCATAAAATTAGCCACTTCAGAGTGCGCGATGCCAACGACAAACTGCTCGGCTATATCTTCAGCTCCGAAGACCTCGCACCGGAAGTGCGAGGTTTCGGCGGAAAGATGAATCTGGCTGTTTATGTGGACCCAAACGGCTCGCTAATCAATTTCCATATACTGAGCTCGAACGAGACTCCTGCCTATCTCGATCTGCTTGGCGATTGGCAGAACGGTCTGAAGGGACACAAACTTTTTGAGCCTCAAACGTTCGCGGACGTACACGCCGTAACGGGGGCAACCGTAAGTTCCGAAGCTGTTCTCTCGGCGATTGAGAAGTCAGGCCACAGATTTGCTACACAAGTTCTCGGCCAGACTCTTGAAGAGACACCCACGGGCCGGATTGACCAACCTACATATCTGCCCGACAAATACGCTCTATATCTGATCGGTGCTTTTCTGCTCGCCTTGATTGTGATTTACCGTGGCGGATTCTGGAGCCGATTGGCGGTGCTTACGCTGAATCTTGTGCTCGGCGGCATTGTGCTCAACGCCCAGTTTTCGAGCGAACAAATTGTGACCTTGCTGTCCTTTCACAGTCCGGCTACAGCGCTCACAGGCGTCTTTCTGCTGGTGGTAGGTGTGCCGGTATTGGTAATGCTCTTTGGCAACATTTATTGCGGCTACATCTGTCCCTTCGGTGCGGCCCAGGAACTGCTCGGCCACCTGATTCCACAGAGATTTAAGCCCACTATAACGATAGAAAATATGCGGATAGCGAGATTTATCAAATACGCGGTCCTTTTTATCTTGATAATCGTATTCTTTCTTTCGAGAGACCGAACTACGCTTGGGCTAGACCCACTTATTTCAATTTTCAATTTTCAATTCTGGCAATTGTCAATATTGGCAGTGGCGGCAATAGCCCTGGCAGGCTCCATTTTTTACACGCGCTTCTGGTGCCGGTATCTGTGCCCGGCGGGAGCTTTCCTATCGCTGTTTAACAGACTCGCAATCCTGGCGCGGTATTTGCCCGCAAAGAGATTCGGCTTCTGCGAGTTCGGCCTAATGCCGAGCGATCACCTGGACTGCATATATTGTGACCGATGTCGCTTTGAACAACCGTCGCCCGTGACTCGTGCCCCGTCTCTCGTTGCCGAACGACGAGCGACAAGCGAAGAGCGACAGTCTTTGTATTTTGTAGTTGGCGTCCTGGCAGTAGGGACACTTTTATCGGCAATCTCGGTCAGAAGATTTATGCAAGTTCTCCCTGCCGGCATCGAACATCCGGTTGGGGCAGCCGCTTCTGCCGGCCAGCCAAGAGACGTCGATCTGCAGCGGATTCGGACAATGATTGAGCAGAAGAGACTTTCCGACCGTGAAGCCGAATTTTACAAAAAGGTTGAATAGTCTATCCCCCAAATTTATTTGGGGGTCTTTTACCGGCGGAAATGATTGATAAGCCACAGGATAAGCGTCAGGATTATGGAGATTATTATGCAACTGGCGATGGGAAAGTATATCCGCCAGTTTCTACCACCGAATTGCAGATCGCCGGGCAATCTAAATAGGCCGACTCGACTTAGCAGCACCATAAGCGCACCCATCACCGCTACGATGATCCCTGCCAAGATTAGCCATTTGCCGATTTGTTGCGGGCCAATATCCATAAACAATCTACATCGAGGAGCATTATGACAAAACCCGGCAAATCTTACGGCGGACATTTGGCGCATATCGAGCGGAATAATGTTGTGCTTAGATAACGGTCGCCGCGGTCGGGAAGAATTACAACAATCGTGCCGGAGGTCATATCCTGTGCGAGACGTAAAGCCCCTGCTACGGCTGCGCCGCTGGACATCCCAACAAAAATTCCTTCCTTTGCAGCAAGTAGGCGCGTAGTCTCAAAGGCCTCGCCGTCCTCGATGGTGATTTTTTCATCCAGCAACTGCGGATTATAAATCTTGGGGACGATAGATTCTCTCATATTTTTGAGGCCCTGGATTGTGTGTCCCTCTATAGGCTCGACTCCCACGATCTTGATGTTTGGCTTTTTTTCTTTAAGGAATTTGCGAGCGCCCATCAGCGTTCCGGTGGTGCCCATGCCGGCGACAAATACGTCGACCCGGCCTTGGGTCTGGGCAAAAATTTCAGGGCCGGTCGTCTCGTAATGGGCCAGCACATTAGCTTCATTGTCGAATTGATTGGGCATATAGTAATCATCCGGCTTCTGCTGAAAAAGCTGATGTGCTCTTTTAATTGCGCCATCGGTTCCTTCCCTTGCTGGAGTAAGCACGATCTCCGCGCCGAGGGCTTGAAGGATGTGCTGTCTCTCGGTGCTGACGCATTCCGGCATACAGAGTTTGACGCGATAGCCTTTTGCCGCGCCGATCATGGCTAAGGCGATTCCTGTGTTTCCTGATGTTGGCTCAAGGATTGTTCTGCCCTTGGTAAGCTCGCCTGATTGCTCTGCTTTTTTTATCATATAGTATGCAGGCCTGTCTTTGACGGAGCCGCCCGGATTGGCACCTTCCAATTTTCCGAGAATCCGCACCGTTGGGATTTTGCTGTTGAGGTTGGTAAGCTCAACCAATGGCGTGTTTCCGATGGCCGACAATATACTCATAACAGTCTACCTCATATAACTACGTCTGAACGTGTTGGTTTGAGGAATTGCTTTTACTGCCGTTATTCTATATATTGAGTCTGGGCAAGTAAATCGTTTAGAGGGAAGTTTACGATGGAACTCGAACAGGCAAATCTTAAGCGAGCGGTGCTATGGGACCCCGCGGACGGGCAGAAAAAGGTCCGCTGTAATTTGTGCAGTTGGCGATGCTTGATTGCTGACGGTAAGTTGGGCCGATGTTGCGTCCGTAAGAATATAGCCGGCACATTGTACTCGCTGAATTACGACAAGGTGTGTTCGGCCAATGTTGACCCGATTGAAAAGAAGCCCTTGTATCATTTTCAGCCAGGCTCACGGAGTTTTTCTATCGCGACGATGGGCTGTAATCTTCGCTGCGTTTTTTGTCAGAACTGGCAGATAAGCCAGGCGGCGATTGAAAGCGGGCAAATTGATGGAGAGCCCGTAACTGCGGAGGAGATTGTCGCCGGCGCTATCCACAATGGGTGCAAAAGCATCGCGTATACTTATACCGAGCCGACGGTCTTTATGGAGTTGTGCAGCGATTGCGCCCGCCTGGCAAAAGAGAAGGGGCTGGCGAACGTTTTTGTCAGTAACGGCTATATGACCAGCGAAGCAATTGATTTTGCCCGCGATTGGCTCGATGGGATAAATGTGGACTTGAAAGCCTTCAGTGAGGATTACTACAGAAACCTGTGCAAGGCGCACTTGCAGCCGGTGCTCGATACGATTAGCTACATCGCAAAGCAAACGAATATCTGGATGGAGATAACCACGCTGGTTGTGCCGGGGGAAAACGACTCGGAGGAAGAGCTAAAAAAGCTTGCCAATTTCCTTGCTACCGAAGCCGGGCCGGATGTCCCCTGGCATGTTAGCCGATTCCACCCACAATACAAATACACCGATGCGCAGCCTACTCCGATTCGTACTCTGGAACTCGCTTACGATATAGGCAAATCGGCTGGGCTGCATTATGTTTATGTTGGCAACGTACCCGGCGCCAAGTCAGAGAGCACTTTTTGCTGTAAGTGTGGTCGGGCGTTGATTGAACGTGTGGGCTACGATATAACGGCCAATCGTATTATAGACTCTCGCTGTCCGGATTGCGGCACAGAGATCGCCGGCTTTGAGATTTCGAGCACCAACGGATGATTACAGAGAACCGCAACTACGAATCAGTTGGATATAATCTGTTTGACAATCCCGATTACGCGTCCAATAATGCAAAACTAACGTGAGTTATTTAAAGACGTCAATAACACGGAGAAAAGTAGGATGATTACGAAACTTCTTCTTAATAACTTTCGGAGTATTCGTGATGCCGAGGTGGAATTGGGAAAAATCACTGTGCTTACCGGGCCCAATAACAGTGGCAAGTCAAGCACAATTTACGGTCTGTTGGCGCTGAAAAATATCGTTCTAAACCCGAATCAGAGCTTCGACAGTTTTTTGAATCTTGGTTTTATCAACCTCGGCGGTTTTGCACAAACCGTATTTTGGAAGAAGGAAAGTTCTGATATCACGCTCGGCGTAGAAGTGTCCCGAAACGAAATAAAGTCACAATATACCGCTGTGTTAGGGAAGAAGAAATCCCTGCTTAGTCTAAAAACTCTTAAGCCGTACAAAATTTCCTTTGATATTGACGTAACTTTTCCTTATCCGGCGAATAAAACTACAAGCGCCAATATCAGCGGACCGTTCGGCAAGGCACAAGTGGTCTGGAATGGTATATCTCCAAATATAAACGTTGTCCCATTAACTGAACGCGAGCTCGTTCCTGATCTAAAAGAGAGCGAAGATATCAAAGGCGGTTCCATTGAGAGCTTGAATGAAAGTATCAGCGCACCTATCGAGGAGCTTCGTGGGGTAGATTTTATTCCCCTTAGAAGGGGGTTCACGAAGCCAAATTTTTCATCCGTGCCTCTGCAACTACAGTTGATGACCGAAGATGAATTGGCTACCCTTTTAGCTACCAATCGTGAGTTGGAAGGTAGGGTGGCACATTATCTGGAGAAAATGATAGACAGAGTCTTCCAAGTAAGGCCAATAGTTGGCACAGCCAACTTCTATCTTCAATCGCGAGATGGGACAACGGGATTTATCTGTGACCTGGTAAATGAGGGATTTGGCACAAATCAGTTAGTTACCATTCTAACGAAATGCTTAAGAGAAGAGGTATCTACCGTCTGCATTGAAGAGTCCGAAATCCATCTTCATCCCGAATTGATGGATAAGTTGGTCGATGTATTCGTGAGTATTGCGCAGGATGAGGGAAAAAGCTTTATTATATCAACGCACAGTGAGCACATAGTGCTTTCCCTTCTTAATAAAGTAGGCAAACGCAAAATTAAGCCGGATGATGTTTGTGTTTATTATCTCTCTAAAGAGGGTAAAGAAACGAAAATTGAAAAACAGGAGGTCAACGAAAAGGGACAAGTTAAAGGTGGGCTAAGGGATTCTACGAGACCGAACTCAAGCAAGTTAAGGAATTCTTCAGCGTTCCTTAGGGAGGGGAGTAATGGAGATCGTGGTCAATGAATGGCTGCTGGATTATTTGGCCCCGATGCGAAGGTGGAAGAAAAGGATTTAGCTATAAAGTTTATAAATGCTTGGGTAAAGAAATGTGACAAAATCGTTATAAGAAGTGACAGTCCATTTACTCGAAAATTCTATGAATACAGGGGTCAGGCAGAACAATATGCTGTTTCCAGAAAACATTTCAGAAAGTTGTTTGACCTTCTAATCCTCAACTCGGACAAAACAAGAATACTTAATGACTGTGACATAAGAGAGATTCCAGAGGACCTTGCCGGCAAAGTTCCTTCTGACGACAAGTATCTAATTGAATTGTGGCGGTCGGTGCCCAGCAGCATAGTTGTGACGACCGATGCAGACCTGAGAGACAAGCTGATAGAGTACGACTCGTCTGCCAAGATATACCTTCTGAAAGAATTTCTGCAGATATATCTATCTGAAACTTCAGCAGGCATCTGGTATAATGACCAACCTGCTTGAGGCCGTTTCTCCAGTACCGTTTGAATATGAAGATAGTTGCGGATGCAAATATTCCATTTGTGCAGGAGTGCTTTTCTTCGATTGGGCAGGTTGAAGCGGTAGCCGGACGCAAGATAACGCAGAAGGTCGTAGCGGATGCGGACGTTCTTCTGGTTCGAAGCGTCACCCAGGTCGGCCGGGATTTGCTGGCGGATAGCAAAGTCAGATTTGTGGCAACTGCGACCATCGGTTACGACCATGTAGATGTTGATTTTCTCCGGCAGAAAAATATCGGATTCGCCTCCGCACCTGGCTCGAATGCAAACTCCGCAGCGGAATACGTAATTGCTGCTCTTCTTGAAATTGGACAAAGGCACAAAATCACCCTGGAGGGAAAATCAATAGGAGTCGTAGGCGTAGGTAATGTCGGCAGCAGAGTGGCTAAAAAGTGCGCCGTTTTGGGTATGAAGGTCAAACTCAACGATCCGCCTTTGCGGAGGCAAAGCGGCGATCCGAAATATCGCCCGATTGAAGAACTTTTCGATTGCGATTTTATAACGCTTCACACGCCGCTGACTTTTGAGGGAATCGACCGGACGTTTCATCTGGTGGATGAAAGATTTTTCAAGTCATTGAAGACCGGCACTGTTTTTACCAATGCTGCACGCGGGGCCGTGGTTGATACTGTGGCGCTGAAAGCAGCCATAAGGGCGGGACGGTTGAGAGCCGTTGTTCTGGATGTCTGGGAGAACGAGCCTAACATCGATGTGGAGCTTCTGGAAATGGTTGATATTGCTACGCCGCACATCGCCGGCTATTCGCTGGATGGCAAAATTGCGGGCATGATTATGATCTATAAAGCGGCCTGCAAATACTTCGGCCTCCAGCCAAAGTATGACCTGGAAGATTTTTTGCCCGAGCCTGCTCTCGGCGACCTGAGGATAAATCCGCAGGGCCGTGCCGAGGAGGAAGTGTTGCACAGCGTTGTGCAGAAGATTTATGGCATTAGTGGTGATGACCGCAGACTCAGGCAGATTGCCGCTCGAGCACCGGGGGAAAGGGGCGAATTTTTTGACAGCCTGCGTAAGAATTATCCCGTCCGGCGAGAATTCCAAAATACGTCAGTAGTGTTGGAGCTTCCATCCAGTTCGCTGGCGCGAAAGCTGGCGGGAATCGGGTTCAAAGTGGCAGATGAGTAGAAGTAACAAAGAAAACGTACTTGAGTGGCCGCGCGGCAGATTAGATTTTTCAGCCGGCTGCGTTATTATGGGGGTTTTGAATGTCACGCCGGATTCCTTCAGCGATGGCGGCCAATTCTTTGCGACCGATAGGGCAATTGAGCACGGCCTGCGCATGGTTGCTGAAGGCGCCGCGATAATCGACGTGGGGCGGAATCCACCCGACCTGGCTCGGCGGGCGTTCCGGCTGATGAGCAGATAAGGCGGGCAATTCCGGTTATCGAAAGCGCTCGCCAAAAAGGCGGGTGTGCCAGTGAGCGTTGATACGTATAACGTTGAAGTTGCCGAAGCTGCTTTGCAGGCGGGGGCGGCAATGATAAACGACATTACGGCACTGAGCGACCAGCGGATGGCCCAGTTGGCGGCAAAGTGGCAGGTGCCTATTGTTCTGATGCATATACGAGGGACACCCAAAACAATGCAAGTTGACCCGAAATATGGTGATGTGGTCGGCGAAGTTCTGGAGTTTCTGCTCAGCCGCGCTAAACGGGCACAGCAATTCGGCATATTGAAGGACAGAATTTTTATAGACCCCGGCATCGGCTTCGGCAAGACCGTGCAGCACAATCTCTCACTTTTGAGAAACATTGACAGATTTGTCGCTACCGACTACCGGGTGCTTATTGGGCCGAGCCGCAAGAGTTTTATCGGCAAGATAACCGGCAAAGAAAACCCAGCCGATCGGATATTTGGAACGGCGGCAGCGGTAGCGTTGTGTGTCTCGGCTGGCGTCTCAATCGTCCGCGTCCACGATGTCGCTGAAATGGCGGATGTGATAAAGGTAGTGCAAGCACTGAATGAAGCCGACATATAAGGAAAAACACTACATTATTATTGATACGCCAGTTCTGCAAGGTAGGATATGAATGATTTGCTGGTTTGTGAGATAGGTTGCTTGGCTTCTATTCAGAGCATTTGAACAAGAGCGAATAGTGTATGGCTAGTGGTGATTTAACAAAAAAGGACATCATAGATTTGCTTCGGAATTCAAGGGCAAGGTTAAACTCTTTGGGTGTGAAATCTATAGGATTGTTTGGGTCGTTTGTAAGAGGGGACGCTTCTGGCGAAAGTGATATCGATGTTTTGGTGGAGCTTGATCCGGAAAAAAGGACTTACGATAATTTTATTGAGACCTGTTTTTTGCTTGAAGAATTGTTCGACCGAAAAGTTGAAGTTGTCACGGCGGATTCAATCAGTCCGTACATCAAGCCTTATGTTCTGAGGGAAGTCGAATATGTCCCGTTGTCCGTTTGAGTATCTGCGTCATATCCTCGAGGAAATAGCTTATGTCGAAGGCATTGCCCGTGACATTACACAGGTGGACTTCCTTGCGGATGAGACTTTGAAGCGATCTATTGTGCGCAGTATTGAGATAATTGGGGAGGCAGCAAAGAAGTTGCCGTCGGATTTCAAGGATAAGCATCCTGACGTACAGTGGAAAAGAGTGGCGGGCATGAGGGATCGGCTTATTCATGGTTATTTCGGGGTCGATTACCGCATCGTCTGGGACGTTGCACAGAACAAGCTGCCGGAACTGAAACAGAAGATTGTGCAAATAATGAGCAATGAAGGCACGAGTTGACAGGCCGTCCTGCGGCTGGCGTTTCAGTCGTCCGTGTCCACGACGTCGCTGAAATGCTGGACGTAGTGAAGGTGGCAAATACTATTTATGGGGTATGAATTGTTGGTTATAATACCCTGAATTTCAGCCGATAAATGATATTGTGGATGGGATAATCTGTTTGAAAACAAAAAATGACCAATATTATGTTTGAGACATGAAGCAGTGAATGGAACGTTGGGAGGATTGGTATGAAAGAAGAACTTAAATATTTAGCCTTTGTCACACTATCGGAGGTGGAAGATGGCGTACTTAGAGGAGGAATTCTACGTCACGGATGGTCACGGCAAGCCAGTGGAATTTCGGTGTACGTCTCCGATTCGCCCTAATACCGTACAACGTACACTCTACGGCGGCACACTCATGCCGCACATAGCCGTCGAACTGGTGGGCAAGCCCCTTATTCAGGCCGTCCAAGCCTCACCCGATGTAGTGCTTGTCCAGCAGGAGGAATTTCTTTCGCTGAGGACAAGGTGTGAAAAGCCACTGCTCCTAGCTCGCAGACAAGGCGAAGAAATACAACTCTCGGAAGAGCACGCTAAGAGCCAGCCGGAAGAACTGCTCTCAAGCCCTTCTGGCAAGTTTGCACCTGTCGTTGTCACTTGTCACTGGGACTATGCCGATGATATCGTGCAATGCAAGGAGGGACTCGGTTGGATGTTTTCTAACTGCGACTTAGTAGAGCCCTTCGAACGTGTAAAGACAGCCCTGGCAACATTGCATGAACAGGGTGTCCTATCGGAGTAGTGGAAATGGTCGTTGCCCTCAAAAGACAAGACCCGTTAAGTAGCCTACGTTGCAGGGTCGGCAAGCGTCTTGCTCCGTTTGAGGCACTGCGACACTGGACGGTTGAATTAGATCTTCCTGTTACTCTTCTTAAATCCTCAGAAGCAGATTTAAAGTTTCCTGCAGTATCGATGAGTCAACATCGGATGCTCGACAGTGTCTTATATAAAAGGCTCACGGATTCTGACTTTTTGTTGCCTGAGACCTTGATAGAGGAGGCAACGTCCCTATTCTCTGATCTCCCTAACATATCAGAGAACATCTTCCACCCTCTCAAACAAGCTAACATGGGGGGCAAGAACTACGAGAAGAAACAACATGACGCGGAACAACTGGATTTCGGTATTTCATTACCCCCCAAAGAGGATGTCGGCGAGAGAGTGGACGGTTACCGCAAAAGTTTCAAGCGTGTCCGGCAGGACTCAACACTTACTTCGGTTACTCGACTTTCCCCCTGGGATATGTTGCTGCCTATACTTCAGCCTCCCGTAGATTTCAATTTCATAGATGTTCTCGACCTGCCTCCCAGATGCACTCCACGTCCATACCAATGGGAGGGCATCAAGTTTCTTGTTGAGAGGGATGGTGCTCTACTTGGAGATGATATGGGCACGGGGAAAACGGTTCAGAGCATCCTTGCGATGCGGCTTCTCTTTCAACGTGGCGATGTCAAGTCGGCGTTAATTGTTTGTCCTCTCAGTGTCCTACCGCACTGGGATAGAGAAATGGAGAGATGGAGCCCCAATTTACATGTCACCGTCGTGCGCGGAAACAAAGAGCATAGGGAATATTGTTGGTATTACACGACCCATGTTTGGATTACGACCTATGACACATTGAGGCAAGATATGACAAATGATAAAGCCGGACTAAAAGATAAGTTCGACTTGGTCATCTTGGATGAAGCGGGCCGTATCAAGAATCCCACTACCGGTGTAGCAAAGGAAGTACGGAAACTGAAAGCGTCGTACAGATGGGGTCTGACAGGCACACCCATTGAGAACAAGCTCGACGATTTAGTAGCCATCTACGCTTTTTTGCGTCCGGGCCTCTTGAAATACGAGGGTATTACGCCTGCCTCAGCAACAAAAGCAATCGAGCCTTTTTTCCTACGTCGCCGGAAAGCGGACGTGCTGAAAGACTTGCCAGAGAAGCATGAGTTCCCAGTTTATCTTCGCTTCGAGGATGCCCAAAAGCACACATATCAGCAAATGGAGCGAGAACGAGTCCTCCGTCTTCGTGAGAAGGGCGAGACGATAACAGCGTTCAACATTCTAACCCTCATAATCGAATTGAAGAAGATATGCAACCTCGACAGAATATCCGGAGAAAGTGTCAAGCTGACATGGCTCTTAGAGAACTTGGAGGATGAGATAGCCGAAAGCGACAAGGTTCTTGTGTTCACGCAGTACCGCCAAGAAGATTTTGGAGGGGCCGAATGGCTGGAGAAGGAACTTTCAAAATACGGCGCACTCAACTATGGGCGTGCTAAGTCCGACTCGAAGCGTCAAGAGCTTCTTCATGCATTTACTACGGATAACACAAAGAAAGTGCTTATCGGGAACCCTCGTACTGCTGGTGTTGGCCTCAATGAATTGGTCGCAGCCAACTATGTTGTCCATTTCGACCACTGGTGGAATCCTGCTATAGCGAATCAAGCTACCGACAGAGCACATCGACCCGGCCAGAACAAGGATGTGTTTGTGTATCATCTGTGGGTAGAAGATACAATTGAAGAAATGATTCAAAGAAAACTCGAAGAGAAACAGCTTTTGTATGATACTGTTATCGATAGCCTTTCGAGTGAAGTGAAGGATGAAATCCTGTTCGATATCTACGATGACCTGTTGGCCAAGTATGGGATTCGCTCAACGCGCACTGAGAAAGAGAAAAAGACGCAAGCTCCACTATCCGCTATGAAAGGAGCCGAGACTACACTTGACTATAGGACTCCCGAAGATTTCGAGGCTATTGTAGCAATGTTGTTTGAGAAAATGGGATTCCATACACGATTGACACCAAAATCGAATGACCGTGGCGTCGATGTCATTGCGGTTAAGGAAACTGGTCTTTCATGTGAGAAGATTGCTGTGCAGTGTAAGCTCGTAAACTCTCCTATTGGCAGGCCAGTGTTGCAACAGTTACTCGGTGTACTATCAGAAGATCCGTCCTATAGTCGTGGCTATGTAGTTACTAACAATCGTATGAGTAGAGAGGCAGTTGCTTATCTGAAGGAGAATGGAAGACTCGCGGCAATAGAAGGGCATGACTTGGAAAATCTCCTACGCAAACATAAGTTGGAAGGACTACTCACGAGTGAGTGAGAATTGCACAGCATCTGCCGTCTGCGGGGAGCGAGGCGAGCAGTTGGAGTAAGTCCAGTAAAGCAGGCTGCGATGAATCGCACCAATTATGGCGGAATGGATATATGCCGGATAGGGACGTGGACACTGAAAACGGAAGACGAACGAAGCAGGGCAGAAGACAGGAGACAGGATAGAGAATACAGAATGTGGCGCAGAGAATTCAATATTGATTTTGTCCTTCAGCAAATTTGAAGGGGAGACTGCCACGCCCCCACAACTCGGGCTCGCAACCACAGGGACCTGCGAGAAAATCTGGTCACACACGAGAAGGGGCTGGCAGGGTGCGCTGCTGTCATCATTCTTCCCCGTGCTTTTCTTGAAAATTAACTTGACCCCGAGCCGATAGTGTGTATGATATTTATTTAACTAAATTGAATAGACTTGAAATAGAAGACAGAAGGCAGAAGGCAGAAGCTTGTCCTGAGCCCATTTGGCGGCGCTCAGGTAGACTCCGCCGAAGGAACAGGGTTTTTAAGTAAATGACTCGATGAGAAGATGGGTAAAGTGAGAAACTGCATAACGCATTCACGAAATCCGCGTTCATCCGTGGAATCCGTGGTTAATGCTAAGAAAGTGTCGACCATTCTTACTAAATTATGCAAAACAAAGCCAATTTGCGAGAAGGCCGAATGAGCGTAATGTCTTACAGTCCAAAGGGATATGAGAATTTAGGCGTCTACAGGCTCGGCAAAAACAAAGCCAATCAAAGCCAATTAAAGCCAAAGCCAATGTTAAGATGGGTAGACCCTATCGGCGGACGAAGACTGGAGACGGGGGGGGGAATCGAACCCCCATTTCCGCGATGCGACCGCGGCGCGTGACAGATCACCTTGACTGAAATATCGCTCAGGTATATTTTGTCATCTCAAACACGGTATCCTGTTGCGAGCATATTTAAGGAGCGTGGCAATGCGAGTTTTGAGATTATTGATGTTGGCTGTGGGGCTGGGCTTAGTGATCTTCGGCTGCGCAAAGAAAGAGCCGATAGGCGAGCCAGCTAAGCCGAACGAGCGAGCGTGCCGTGAGGCATCCCCGTAGCGGAGAAAAGCCCAGAGTTAGCGAAACTGCAAAGGAGTCCGGTATGGGCGTAACTATCAAGTGGTTTGGCCACGCCAGTTTCAGGCTCTGTTATGAAAAGACGGTCATATACATCGACCCGTGGAAGCTGAAGGACGAGCCGCACGATGCGACGCTGGTGCTCGTCAGTCATAGTCACGGCGACCATTACTCCGCTGGAGATATTGCCAAGGTTCGCGGGCCGGATACGAAGCTAATTGCGTCGGCTGATGTCGTTGCCAAAGAAGGGGCGGGAGAGGCGCTTACGCCAGGCCTGACGATTCAATCGGGCGATGCGCGGATAATCGGCGTGCCGGCTTACAATCCCAACAAGCGATTTCATCCCAGGCAGAATAACTGGCTGGGCTTTGTAATTGAGGTTGGCGGCAAGCGTATTTATTACGCCGGCGATACCGACCTGACGGACGAGATGAAGGCCCTGAAGAACATCGATTTGGCACTACTGCCTGCGGGCGGGACATACACGATGAACGCGGATGAAGCGGCTGAGGCCGCCAAGCAGATAAAGCCCAAGATGGCTATACCGTACCACTGGGGTGACATCGTCGGTTGGCAGGATGACGCTGAGAAGTTTGCCAAATCGGCGGGCTGCGTAGTAAAAGTGCTTAAGCCCGGCCAGACCGTGCGCATAGAATAAAATGCTGTATTTTTCTGTTGACAGTCAAGGTTTGCTCCGGTAGCATTTGTTTTGATAGTGTTAAGGGCGTATTCTTTTATCCCTCGGAGTATACGCCTGGCAAGAGTTGAGGGAAATTTTTTACGGGGCTAGTCGGCCTAAGGAGTGTATTGTGGCAAAAGGTAAGGTAAAATGGTTCGATGAAAGGAAAGGGTTCGGTTTTATCACGCCGGACGATGGTGGCAAGGATCTATTTGTGCATCACACAAATATCATGGGGCAGGGGTTTCGGTCCCTTAGCGAAGGCCAAAGTGTCGAATACGAGGTTGGGGAGGGACGAAAAGGACCACAGGCAACCAATGTGCATGCGGCCGAAGCCTGATCACGGCTCGCCGGAACGTGAAAGCCGAGGGTCCCGCCAACATAGGCGGGACTTTTTTATTAGTTGCTGATGGGCTTTGGCTGGTGGCGAGCTGTGTTGGACAAACAAAGGGGTGAATCAATGTCGAGAACTGATAACAGCGCAACTGCTTGGCTTTTGTGGCCTTTTGCGGCGGTGTGGAAACTGCTGGCGACGATTCTGGTTATTACGGGGCGGGTTTTGGGCATAATACTGGCGCTGGGATTGATGGCTGTCGGGGTCGCGCTGACGATGACAGTGGTTGGCGCACCGGTGGGCATTCCGGTTGCTGTCCTGGGATTTCTGCTGATGATGCGCAGCGTTTTTTGAGATAACCCCCAGATGAATCTGGGGGCTAAACATCTTTGCTCGTGCTGGCTGATTATCTTGCTGGCAAAGTCAGTACTCTCTGGCACTTCGGACAGGTAACTTCGTCACGCTTATAATTGGGTGGGATTTTCAATTTCAGGCCGCAGACACAGGTCAGGAACAGAAAGCCTTCCACCTTTCGCATAAGGTCGCCGACCTGGCGAAGCTGTTTTTCCAGACGCTCTTCTTTCGCAGCTTCGGCACTTGGCCCGCGCAAGGGGACAACCTCTTTACGCTGCGCAGAAAGTGGAACGATTGTCCTATGACGCGTGACGCTGGTATAGGCATCGGAGTAGTCTTTGAAAGATGCACCGCCACCCATGCTGCGCAGAATCCTTACTCTTTCAGAGACTGGCGGATGTGTGCTGGTCCAATTGGATAATTGCATCTGCCCCTTTTTCTTAAACGGATTGACGATGTACATCGGGGCAGTGGCCTGGTTGGCGGCAGCCAATTGTGGCGAAGGGTCGCCGGCGATTTTCTCCAGGGCGCTGGCCAAACCCTCCGGATAGCGGGTCAGTCTGGCGGCACCGGCATCGGCCAAGTATTCGCGCCTTCTGGAGAGCGCAAAATACAGAAGGTACGCCATTATCGGCGCCAGGATTGCGGCAAGCAGCGCGATTGCGAAGATGACAAGCTGGGCCTGGCCGCCGCCTCTGCCGCCAGATGAATACCTGCGGCGCGAGCCTCCCATTGAGCCGTAGAACGTGCCGCGGAGAAAAACCTGTGAAAGCAATACAATCGCGCCGAGCATTATGCCGGCCAGCGTGACGTAAAGAATGTCACGGTGAAGGATGTGACTTATTTCGTGGGCGATGACGCCCTGAAGCTCGTCGCGGTTGAGGCGTCCCAGCAGGCCGGCGGTTACGGCTACGGATGCGGATTCGGGGCTTCTGCCGGTCGCAAAGGCGTTGGGAGCAGGATCGTTGATGATGTAGATTTTGGGCATCGCGGGCAGGCCCGCAGCGATCTTCATTTCCTCGACGATGTTGAACAAGCTGCGGGTGGACATCGTGCGTGACGGGCCTGGCTTTGCTGGCGGCTAACAGAATTTGGTCGCCGGATGAAAAGCTTATCACCGCGAGCACCAGCCAGATTGCCGCGGCGACAAGCAGGCCAAGGAAGCCGCCCGCTGGGTCGCCGGAAAAGCTCAGGCCGATGATAAAGCCCAGCAGCAGCAATACCACTGCCATCAACACCATCAGCAGGATAGAGTTTCGCTTGTTGGCTCTAATCAATTCCCACATCAGTAGCCGTTCAATGCCGCCCGCCCTTGCAGTCCAGACAAACGAGGCGTCGTTTTCAGATTGCGTGACTTTGGAAAGTCACTATCGCTGTTTTTCAGCGTCGCTTTTGTGCTAAGTAAAGCTCACCTTGGGCACCTCGCGCTCGGCGGCGATCTGCACCTCAAAGAAGTCGCGTTTGCCGAAGGCGAACATTCCGGCGATGATGCTCGAAGGAAACATCTGAATCTTGTTGTTGAAGGACAAGACCTGGTCGTTGTAGTTCTGCCGGGCAAAAGCGATTCTGTTTTCGGTGCTGCTTAGCTCTTCCTGCAGTGCCAGGAAGTTCTGGTTGGCCTTAAGCTCAGGGTAATTCTCCACGACCAGCATGAACTTGCTGAGCGCCTCGCCGAGAGCGCCTTCAGCCTTTGAGGCCTCCGATACGGTTCTTGCACCCATAGCCTGGCTTCGGGCCTTGGTTATGGATTCGAAGGTTCCGCGTTCGTGCTTCATGTAGCCCCTGGCGGTCTCGACCAGATTGGGAATCAGATCGTGCCGGCGCTTCAACTGGACGTCAATCTGCGACCAGGCGTTGCCCACCTGGTTGCGGAGTCGGACCAGAGCGTTGTAGATGCCGATCACGAACAGAATGAGCAGCACAACAGCAACAGCAACAATTATCAGTGCTGGTATCATTTTTGCTCCTATTTATCGAAGGTAGATTGCTGTCTTTAGGATGACCGCTTCTTGATAAGTAACGCGGCGACGATCGCAACCACTGCGACGACAATTAGTATTATACTATACTTGCCCATAGTTATCTCCTTCTCTTAAACGTGTGTTGTTATTGTTCACGTCGAACTGGTTTTGGCGATCACATTTTTATCGCCCGTTAGCCAACCAAGGGTAAAGCGAACAAAGGCGATTTTCTCGTAGGCATGATTTTCGCCCATCTCGTACAGACACGCGATGTCACCACCGGGCAAAGCTGCCAGGCACGAGTACGCCGACGGACCACGATGAAGCAATTTTCCGACCGGCCAGGTTTTGCCCTCGTCATAACTAAGACGAACCGTCATCTCAATGCGCTTACTGGCGTTGGCGGGGTTTGAAAACAGGAATCGGCTCTTATTGCCCGGGCCGCGCAACTGTATCGGATGAAACTCGCCTGGCAAATTGGCTCAACCAAGGTCAGGTCGTGCGTCACTTTTGACCAGGTGATTCCACCGTCGGTGCTGGTGGCGATGGCACGGACCGTTTTCGAGCGGTCGTAGTTGCGCATATTAATCATCAGCGTCCCATCGGCCAGTTCGACCACCTGACATTCGTTGACCTGGAGACTTATAACCCCGCCGAGTTTCCAGGTTTTCCCGTGGTCGTCACTGATGATTACGTGTGAGTTGTAGCCAGCCGGATTATCTGCACTGGCTTCGACACTATGGTCGCAGGGAATTACCAGCCGTCCTTTGCATGCGCCTTTCTGCAACTGTATGCCGACGCCCGGACCGGTAGCGTACCAGCACCAACCCGGCTGCTTAGCGGCGTCGGTTATCTCGATAGGTTTTGACCATGTGATGCCGTCGTCATCGCTTCGGGCGACCCAAATCCGGCGGGTGTCTTTGCCGGTGTTTGCTTTGATTTGAGCCTCGGTGTCGTCACCGCGGTTCCAGGTCATAAGCAGCCAGATAGTGCCGCTGGGTTCGTCCACGACCGGGCAGGGATTGCCGCAGGTATTTTCTTTGTCGTCCCAGGCAACCTGCTGGTTGCTCCAGGTTCTGCCGCTGTCTTCGGAGCGTCTGCACAGTAGGTCGATGTCACCGGAGTCGCTGCGGCTGTTCTTGCGCCCTCGCAAAAGGCCAGCAGCGTCCCCTTTCTGGTCACCAGCAGCGAAGGAATCCGGTAGGTGTGGTAGCCGTTGGTGCCGCTGACAAACACATCGCATTGCTGGGGCTGGCCAGCCGCAGACTGCTGAGCCACCGGCGTCACGCCGGTTAGCAGCACAGTCCATATTATCTGCACGAATCCCTTCACGTGAATTCCTAAGTTTTGCTATTGCTGGTTTTGGCCGAACATGGCGGCCAGCAATTTTTGAATTTTACTGTCTCTGTCTAACTGCGCCCTGCCTAAAATATCCTCTAATTCGCCTTTGTCAAACCATAAGCCGTCGCCTCGCCGGCATTTATCGACCAGAAGGGCCGGTTTCGCGGCGCCGATGATGATTTTCTGCATTTTCTTATCGCAGATAGGACACGTCCTGGGCTTTTCGGTGACGCCGGCAGAGACTTTGAATGAGTCGAGAAGTCGCCTGGCTGTTTGGGCTGCGCCGAGCAGAATCTCCAGTTCGCCCGCATCAAGCCAGATACCGCCGCAGTCTGTGCAATGGTCGATTTCGACCTCGGCAAGCTCAAGGGTAATCATCGCATTTTTACAAGCGGGACAATCCATATTTCTTTTTACTGCTGAGTCCGCAGAGTTCGCGGAGAAAACCGTTTTTATTGTAAATCTCACTGACAGCGGGTGAAATACTACATTAGGTCGGCTGGCTGGTCAAGGAGCGATTCCGCGAATTTACCAGTAATTGTTCACAATTCATTATGGGACGTTTGTCGCGACTTACAGCTTCCTTTCCCCAAGAGAGATGGTCACTTGCCTCATCGGCAGAATTTGGAGCTTTCCGTCTCGAATATTTCTCCTTGACGTTGGGAATGGGCTTGGCTAATATCAACGGAATTCAATGAGCCGCTATTTATTATCGTAGCGGCTGAAACTCTTGATGCCGAAGATTATGATAGTTGACTGCCATACCCACATAAGTTTCGCTGCCGACGACGTTGAGGCGTCCGAACATCTGGCCGCAGCACAGGCAGTGGATGCCTGTATAGTGCTTGCGGCCGCAAATGGTCAGACCGAAGAAGCCAACAATAAGCTGGCTGAATATGTCGGCAAGCACAAAGAAAAGATGGTGGGCTTTGCCGCGATAGAGCCCACAAAGGATAAAATCAATGCGAAAAACCTGGTATATATCCGAGAGAAACTCGGACTCAACGGGATGGTTCTGTACTGCTGTGCCTGTGGTTTTCATCCTGCCCACAGCAGGGCGATGCGATTATATGAATCAGCGCAAGAGCTCGGCATTGCCTGTCTTCTTTCACAATGGGGACCCGTTTCCAAGCTCAAAGGCGGTTCTAGACTATGCCCAGCCATACCTTTTGGATGAGGTGGCCAGGACATTCCCAGAGTTGAAAATCGTCATTGGGACTATGGGCGTGCCTTTCGTGGAGCAAACATTGTCGATGGTAGCCAAGCATGAAAATGTATATGCGGATTTGACAATAAAGCCGGGCAACGTCTGGCAGACTTACAATATCGGTGGTGGCAGCACACGAGCGAAGGAGTAATGGATAAACTGCTGTTCGGCAGCGGATTCCCATCGGCAATGCAAGCGAGTGCATAGAGACACTGCTCGGCTTTAATATGCTTTTAGCCGATACGAATCTGCCAACGGTGCCGCGAGGCAGCATTCAAAACATCATTGAGCGAGACACGCTGGAATTGCTTGGAATAAAGATTGATGACAGGATACGCTGCACGGCAGCGAATAACAAAAGGACGGGAGACTAACGACTGTAAAGAAAGAATGGGCGGGTCAAAAGAGTGGAATATCCTCATAACGACTGATACAGAAAATGGTGGCAGGTCGCTTTAGGAAATCTTCAAATCACTTGAATTAAGGCATGTCCGTGGACGAGAACACGCTACCGAAAATGGAGATGCATCGAGCGCAGTGGAAGACACAATGGGGATTTCTCCTCGCTGCCATCGGCTCTGCTATCGGTTTAGGGTCGATCTGGCGGTTTGCCTACGTTTGCTACGAAAATGGCGGCGGGGCTTATCTTATCCCGTATTTTGTTGCTCTGGTGACGGCGGGATTCCCTTGATGATACTGGAATACGGTATTGGCCATCAGCATGCGGGGGTCTGCACCGATGTCCTTTGCCAAGATTCGTCCACACTGGGAGTGGCTTGGCTGGTGGATGGTCATCTTTGTTATGTTCGGGATTGTGATGTACTACGCCGTGGTTATCGCCTGGTGTGTCTGTTACCTCGGCTTCTCTTTTAACCTGGCGTGGGGAGCCGACCCAAACCATTTCTTCTTTCATCAGTTTTTAGGGGTCACAGCCGGTCCGCTCGAAATGGGGGATGTGCGAAGTCCTATCCTGCTGGGCTTACTCATCGTGTGGATCGTCAATTGGGTGATAGTCTTTTTTGGCGTAGAGAAAGGGATTGAGAGAGCCAATAAGATATTTATGCCGCTTCTTTTTGTGCTCATCCTTATCCTCGTGGGATGGGTTTGGTTTCTACCCGGCGCAAAAGAAGGAATCAGCCGTTACCTGAAACCTGACTTCTCACGGCTTGCCGAGCCCAAAGGTGTGGATTGATGCCTATTCGCAGATATTCTTTACTTTAAGTCTCGGCTTCGGGATTATGGTGACCTACGCCTCATACCTGCCCAGAAAGGCCGACATCAATTTTAATGCCTCCATGACGTGCCTGATTGATACCATTGTTTCGCTGATAGCCGGTCTGGCCGTCTTTGGAACATTAGGATATATGGCTGCCCAAACGAATAAACCGTTTGAGCAGGTTGTGCAACACGGAATCGGGCTTGCTTTTGTGGCCTATCCCCAGGCGATCAGCCTGCTGCCCGGTTTCTCCCGCCTGTTTGGAGTACTGTTCTTCCTTACCCTTATGGTAGCCGGCATTGCCTCTTCCATCTCGATTCTTGAGGCATTTTCTGCAGCGGTGATTGATAAATTCCATTACCCGCGCAAGGCCGTGGTGACGGTGCTATCCGTATTAGGTTTCCTTGGAGGGATCATCTTCGCAACCGGGGGAGGGTTTGCATGGCTGGATATCGTGGACCACTTCTTAAGCCATTATGGGCTATTTGCTTCCTGTATCCTCCAGTGCATCCTGGTCGGGTGGCTCTATGGGGCCAATCGCCTTCGGGAGCATGTGAATTCTATATCCATCTTTCGAGTTGGCCGATTATTCGATTTTTTTATCCGCTATTTAATCCCGGGGATTTTGTTTTTCCTCTTCGTCAGCGACCTCATTCGGGACATTCGCCAGCCTTATGGGGGGTATTCCTGGATTGCGCTTATTCTAATCGGCCGGGATTGGCTCCTCCTGACGCTGATTGCCGCATTGATGGTCGCTATGCGACCCTGGCGCAACCCTTCCAAACTGGATATATCACATTCAGCTTAAGCTGGCCGACAACGTGGCAGGCCGTACATCATTTGAAGCCTTTGACGCCGTCTCCTACGTATTTTTCGCAGGCTTTTTCCAAATCCACGTCGCTTATGTTTGCCAGCGTGCAGAGCCAGGCAAAGACATCGGCAAATTCCTCCTCTTTGTTCTTTTGGTCTTTGCTGGCCAGAGCCGTAGCGAGTTCGCCGACCTCCTCAATAAACCACATAAACGTCGCCGGAGTTCCTCTTTCCTGGTCTCGCCTCTTGTACTTCTGGGCGATCAATCGTTGAAATTCGCTGATATGCATCTGATGAGCGTCGCGCGAAAAGAACATCGCGCGCACACTTCGACCCTTGCACGGAGCGAGCGCCGATGGTATGGGCATTTTCGCGGACGTTATCTCCCCTGCACCAAGTCTGAGAGTTTTGTTTTTTCGAAAACGTTTCTGGCCTGGCCGATTGCTTTTTCGTACATCTGCTCGGCTCGAACGCTGAATTTTTCGCCGCCCGTTTGCTCGGCCAGATTTAACTGACCAGTCATAGGACCATCAACGGCCTCGATGACCTCGAGCATAGTGATTTTTTTTGTCGGCCTAGCGAAGGAGAATCCGCCGCGAGGACCTCTCTTGCTCCGCAAAACGTTTGCTTTGACCAACTGCTGCAATATCTTCAGCAAGTATTCCAGCGGTATGTCATATTGTTCCGATATGTTCTGCGATAAAATGATGTCTTTGTCCTGATTCTGGGCGATGTACCCGACTGCCAGTAGTGCGTATCCTGTGGACCTGCTGATTCTCATTTCAATCTCCTTCCTAATGGGCCAATGACCACTAAAAACTTTTACGTTAGCTGATTCTCCAGCCTGAAGGTTCCGGACGACTCACACGTGGTATTATGCGCCGCGGACTTACGATTGCAAGTGTTTTCTGTCTGAAATACACAAAATTTGTTGATTTCGTCCCATACCGCCGGATTTCACGATTTTTCAACGACGCACCGGAAATTAAAAAATTTTCCACGAGTGTAAAGGGCTTGACATCCTCAGTATTGTAACTTAGGATTGCGGCTCAGTTTGTACGCTGTTTAGTCCGTTAGCAATGAGATTGTGTGCAAGATTGTCAAAAAACTGAAGTTGGACATATATTATTTGAGCAAATCCGGCTGAGGATTTGCTCCAATAATAAAGATCGATGTGCTGGGCTGGTTTCCTGATGGTTTGAAAAGCAAAAAGGCTGCCGCATTTTTGCTTTTCAAAGTATGTCCAACTTCGATTTTTTGAGAATTCATCATATACGTATTTGGTTCCGGCTCGTCCGGATTAGGGAGAATGTTATGGCGGCAATTAAGCCCAGAATTAGCGTTGAATATGCCGAGAATGCGACAATAATAACTTTTACCGATGAAAGGATTCTTGAAGAAAGGGATATTCAGGCCCTACACGAGTCGCTCATGTCTGTTGTCGAGCAGGCAGAGCAGATGAATCTGATCTTAGACTTTCATAATGTGCGGTTCTTATCTTCGGCGGTCTTAGGGCTTTTGATACGAGTCAGCAAAAAGGTCTACGAACGCAAGGGCAGACTAAGGCTCTGCAACATAGATCCCAAAATCTACGAAATATTTAGGATAACGCGCCTGAACAAGGTCTTCGACATCCATAAAGACCTTGAAAGCGCAATTTCGACCGGCGGTAAAACCGCGGGCTAAATATTTAACCCCGCGTTTTACGTGGGGTCTAATGGCGTGTGGTTCATTGTGGTAGCGAAAGGTGTGAGCCAATGACGGCAGAATGGCCAATCACCTGTTCAATAGTTGTCGAGAGCAAACCATCTGCCATTGTAGAGGTGTGTGGTAAGATTCTCTCTGATCTGCAGAGCAACTGTTTTAGCCAGGATGACATTTTCGCAGTGCATCTGGCCTTAGAGGAAGCGTTCATCAATGCCATCAGGCACGGCAACAAGATGGATCCTACTAAGAAAGTCAAGGTTGACTATTTGGTCGGCTCCGAGAAGGTTGAGATTCTCGTGACTGACCAAGGTGACGGTTTTGACCCTGAAGCTGTGCCGGATCCCCGGCTCACCGAGAATCTTTACAAGCCCGGAGGACGGGGTCTATTCCTTATTAACTCCTACATGGACGAAGTCACATTCAGTGAACGTGGCAATCGAGTACGTCTGGTCCGATTCAAAGAGAAGCCCCCTCTGACGAACAGGCAAGACCAAGCACAGGCATAATACGAGGAACTTAAAACTTAAAACTAAAAACTAAAAACTATTGAGGGGGGAGTGATTGCAGGATGTTGGACAGAAGTTTTGTTGTATTCATTTGTTTGCTTATTCTGGCCGGTTGCGCATATCGTGAAGAGCCGGTGCCCACGATTGTGCCAGGCCCTACCATTTTCGTGCCTACGCCCGTTCAGCCGAGGGGCAAGGTTGTTGAGCTGAGAGCGGACGTACCGCGAATCGACAGAAACGTTCCGAGCGATTGGCTGCCGCCTTCCGGATCAGAAAGGCAATGGACGGCTATAGTCGTACACCATTCGGCAACCGGCAGTGGAAACGCAGCCATATTTGACAAATGGCACCGACAAGGCAATAACTGGGACGGTGTCGGCTATGACTTTGTCATAGGTAACGGCAGCGACAGCGACGATGGTGAGGTTGAGGTCACGTTTCGCTGGCGCGAGCAGCGAACGGGCGCCCACTGTAAGACGCCAGACAATTGGGCCAACGAAAGCGCTGTCGGAATTTGTCTGGTGGGCGATTTCAACAATATGGCACCCTCGTCTCGACAGATGCAATCGCTCGTGAAATTGGTTAGTTTTTTGCAGAATCGATATGGCATTTCCAAGAGCCGTATTTACGGTCATAACACTACACCTGGGGCAAGGGTGACCGACTGTCCCGGCAAAAGGTTTTCCATGGTCCGGCTGAAATCGATGCTCCAGGGCTGAGCTTGGGCTTGCCCCTCAATAGTTTTTAGTTTTGAGTTTTAAGTTTTTAGTTTCTCGTGGCGGGCGAGTGCGGTTCGGGCCACCGCTTGCGGGTCCTATAAACGTAGTGGCGAATTTGCCGCCAGTCGCTTTTTGGCGTGATTGAGCCAAAACATCGTCTTAGTCGCGTGTGATAGGAAAGTCGCCGAGCAATTATACCGAAGTTCCTCTGGCAGCCCGTTTTTCTGCCTTCGACAGAAGACACGGGGGCTGATACGCAGAAAGGAACCGGTGAAATGGATATGTATGACTCGGTGCTTTCCCAGAGCTGTCTGTTAAACGAGCAGGTTGCACGCCAGGTCTTTGAGACCTTGCCAGAGCAGGGGCCTATCGTGGTGATTATAGACAAGAACGGCACTTGTTGGCCGAGCGACTCAGAAGAATTCGCCAAGTTAAGAATCAGCGAGTCGTTTCTGAAGGAGCTCTGCGCCAAGGTCGACGATGGTGTCGAGCCTGTTGTGACCCAGGCAAATGAGGCCAGCATTGTTGCGGGACAGTTGGCCACCGACCGGACAGACTGCGGGTATGTGCTGGTTGCTCTGCCGCGATACAGCCCCGAATCGACTTTTGTAAGTATTGATCTTATTGAAGCATTGCTGAATCAAATTGCCCTGGTCGCGAAGCTGCTCGAGAAAAACACTCTCCTTTATGAGATTCAAATGAAGCACTACGGTGCATACAGTAGCAACAAGCCGCCTTCCAACTGACCGATTCTTCTGTGTTCAATATTCGATATTCGTTTCTTGCCCTGTGTCCTCCATGGCTTTTTGTCTTTTTAATTTGCCTTTAGGCCTGCCGTTGCTATAATCCGTTGCGTAAAAGGGGTAGTGGGCCGCCCTTGCTGCCGAAGGGGCGTGTGTGTGTCGGCGACAATCGACAAATGAAATGGGCGAGAGACAGAGGTGAAATTCCAGATTTTCAAAAACGGCCAGGTGGCTGAAAAATTCAGGCTGTGTGGCGCGTTTCTTTTTGGGACAGACGGTATTGGCGTCCGACGCACCAAGATCGCCTTTAAGGATGGCTTGCTTGAGTGCGGAAAGCCGAATCTGGAAACCGCGGGCTTGGCTTTACTGTGGCCTGTAGACGGCTTTGGAAGAGTGCTTCTGCCCACAACGTGTCTGCCCGAAAGGCAGCGCCAGTACAATCTTAACCTGGAGATGGCCCGTGCCCGCCTGATGCAAATCATCAATAAGCGAGAGGACTGGTCGTATTTTAGCCCCGTCGAGGACCTGGATGACCTTTCTAATGAGGCACAGAATCTGTTTATTCAGGCCGTCCAAAATGGCTCAAATGCCTTACTGGCGTCCCAACTGGCGGACGAATCTCTCAAGAAGGCCCTGGTTTTCTCAGAAAAGCTGGCGATGGAACAAGCTGAATCGCTTTTTGCCGTGCGGGTCAAGAACCGCGCCTTCGGCCGGGGCTGTCTCGGATGCAGAGTAAATCCTGCCCAGATTCGTAATCCCAAATATATTGAGAAACTGCTCGATGTGTTCGGCTCTGTAATAGTGCCCATAAACTGGGCTCAGATAGAAACTCAAAAAGGCGCGTTCGATTTTTCTACGCTCGACGCTTGTGTTGAACTGCTCTGCCAAAAGAAGCTGGTGCTCGGCGCAGGACCGTTGCTTCGATTTTCAAGAGGGTATCTGCCGAAATGGCTGCTGCGCGGCGGGATGGGCTTCGAAAAGATACGCGACACCGCTTATCAGTTCGTTTCCAGTGTAGTCGCGCGTTACACAGGGCCATTCATAGATGGTTCATTGTGAGCGGCCTGAACTCGTGCAACCATTTTGGCTTCAGCTTCGAGCAGGTTCTGGAAATGACGCGGGCGGCTAATATGGCGGTAAAAGCAGCCAGCCCAAGGGCTGTAAAGATCATAGAAATCAGTAATCCCTGGGGCGAATATTACGCGACGACGCCTAACAGCATTCCGCCGCTGGTGTACATGGATATGGTTGTGCAGAGCGGGATAAATTTTGACGCATTCGGCTTGCAGATGCGGTTCGGTAAAAATCAATCCGGAATGCACATTAGAGATATGATGCAGATATCGGCGATTCTGGATTACCTTGGCCCTGTTGCCAAGCCGCTGTATATCGCTGACGTGGAGATTCCCAGCCAAAGTGCTGACGGGCTGTATAACGGCAAGGTCGCCGGCACCTGGCACAAGGAATGGGACGAACCACAGCAGGCCCAGTGGCTCGACCAGTTCTACACAATAGCACTGAGCAAGCCCTTTGTTGATTCGGTAACATATTCCAACCTGGCTGACACACAGGATAGTGCTATCGCTCATAGCGGCTTACTGACCGAGCAGCTCGAACCCAAAGAGTCATTCCGAATTCTAAGAAAGTTCCGTGCCACGATTTTCAGCAAATAAGTAGCTGGCTTATGGCAAAAGTCACGCAAGAAAGGATTCAATCGTTCGCGTTTGTTATCAGCATAATGATGTGCGCGGCGATCGCAGGTGGCTTTGTGCTTCGGGGTGTTGCAGTTCAGGGTTGGCCGCGCCAGATTCAGTTAGATGACAGAATAAATCCAAATAATGCACCGGCAGTGAGTTTGATGAGATTGCAGGGCGTAGGTTTATCACGAGCCGAGGCGATAGTAGCCTGCCGTGAGAATTTCGGTGAAAAAGGCGAGGGGGCCCGCCTTTCGAGAGGCCAACGATTTGCAGAAAGTGAGAGGCATAGGGCCCAGAACGGCGCAAAATATAGGCCAATGGCTCAAGTTCGAATAGTTGGATTTTGACCAGAAATGTCATGCTCTTAAAGAGATTACTCAACGAAAAATGGCTTTTCGCTTCGCTGTTGGTGGTCTGGCTTGTCACAGGCTGCGTGTCTTTGCACCCATCGACGCGGTCGGAGGCCGGCGTGCGAGCCTCCGCTGGCGATTCGGATGGCGACGGGCTTTCCGATTTTCAGGAGATCCACAAGTACCGCACTGACCCCACGAAGCGAGATACCGACGGTGACGGCGTCCCTGACGGTGATTGGAATGAGCGACGCGAATACACGTATTCGGTCCGTACGATCCTGCAGTTTATGCCGCCTCTTGATGAGGATGCCTTAAACGATGACTTTCAAGATGCGCGAGTTCTGGAGAAAAGAGACGACTACGTTGAACTCGAAATTATTCACTATCCTTTCGCCACGGCTTATGAATCAATTGAGGAGAATCCAAACTGGCAGAAAGATTACGCCGGCATGACGGAATATCTGAAGCCTGGTGTGACAACAAACTGGGATGCCAAAATGAAGCAGGACCTGCTGGCGGAGCTAAAGACTGATGGAATTATTATTGAGAAACTGACGGATAAGCAGGTCGTCGAAAAGGTATCGTCCTGGTTGATGAAGAAATCCAGGTATCTTGATAAAGTGTTTACCACTTTTTATGTTCATTATCCGAATGGTCAGCCGCAAGTCTATCCAGGCCTGGAGGATGCCTTCGAACGTGAGTTTAATCGCGACAAGGACAACTACGCTTGGACGATTGACGGTCATTTCGAACATGAGCTTCTGGGCAAAGGCACGTTCTATAACAAAACGCATGGCTCATGCACCTCATTTGCCGTCTATTTAACCACTGTGCTGCGAGCCCTGGGTATACCAACTCGGATAACGATTCTGGCCCCCGCAGTAGATGCTTCTAACACGGAACAGCTTCTCTTGGTAAAGGATCGCATTTCACACAACAAGGTTCGCGAGATTATGTTGGCTGGACTTAGACGGTCGGGCAAAGGTTTCACCAACCATACAATCAATGAAGTATATGTCGGAAGCCGCTGGCGCCGCCTGAATTACAATAAGCTGGGACAGCACATTCTTGATCAGGGCCTGTTCGGATTACAGACTCACCTGCGCACTTTCAATGACCTTAGCGAAGCCAACCTGGCACCGACCTGGGGCTGGCGCTATGCCAAAGGCGAAAAGTCTGCCGTCTTTAAATACAGCAATCCTTATTCGGCTGTTACTATTTCAGACCTTTTCGGATGCCACAGTAACATTGCAAACCCGCCTTTCGCAGCCGAGGACGTCTCCTCCAGTCCGCTGCCTAACATATATGTCCTGAGCCCACAGAACTTGAGCTTCAATGTATTTGAGGAAATCTTTGACATTGCAAAGGACGTGACATTCAACAAAACCGGGCGTTATCATGAGAAAAAATCTTATGATGAAATTTTCATTGATGGTGTCTGGGGCAGAAAGCCCGGCGATATAGTCGTGCTGCTTTTCTCACTGGATACCAACGAGCGTGTACCTTCAGGGTATGAGGACCTTTTGCCGCAGGACTGGTCAGGGATTGAAAAGGCGCTGGAAGGAGGCGAGACCGTGGAGCTCCGGAGCAAAGCCCGTGAACTGAATATCATTTTGTTAGCAGCGCCGAAAATGAGCCGGCTCAGGCAGCTCATCAAAGAGTCAACACTGCTCGATGCTTTGAAAAAGTAGGGCACGAAATTGCAGGATTAAGACCGCCGTAGTAAGATGACAACCGGCAAATATCCTGGCAAGCGTAGCCCAAAAAGCAGAGAAAAAACAAATGGACCAATGGGAAATTGACAAGCCGCTCGGTCAGTGCTACGGCACGGGCAAGAAAATACAATACGGTGAAGAATACTTCGGCGCTCTTGTGGAAGCCCAAGAGGGGCTGCAAAGACGAGATTTCTGCACCGAATACTGGGAGAAGGAAAAGCCGGATGTTTTCTGCTATTGGAAGACCACGCTGCCGCATCCGGACCAGAAAAGGCAACTATTTGTCGATGACGAGATGCTGATGGCTTTTTTTGATCGGCTGGCAAGTGAAACCGAGCAGGAAAAAATAAATTTTCGGTTTGTGCTGGCACTAATACTTATGCGAAAAAGACGGCTAAAATACGATTCATCCATAATGGAGGCTGATAAGGAGATTTGGCGTTTAAGATTTGCCGGCGATAAGCAGACGGTTGACGTGATAAATCCGCATCTTGACGATGAGCAGATCGAGCAATTATCAGCGCAAATAGGGCAGATACTCCAGACCGATTTTTAGGGGGTTGTATGATATGTTGGGCAAATTGCATTTTTACATTCTTGCCGTAGCGTTTGTCGTTTCTGGCTGTGGGCAGCAGGTTCAGAAACCTTTGCCCATTTGTCCGGGCAAGGAATCCGCAGCCGAGGCGCTATCCGTTATGCGGTCACACCTGCAGAATGCCTCTGTGCTGAAAGCCAACGGCTCGTGCGTTTTGCAGTATTATGCCGAAGGAAAACAGCGGGCGGAAAGATTTCCAGTGAAGGTGTGGGTGAATCCACCGCAAGAGCTTTTCCTGCAGGGTGACGTGGCTTTCGATCCGCAGGGCGTTGTCCTCGGCGCGAATCAGGATGGATTCTGGCTGGCAATACGACTAAAAGAGGTCAGCAGCTACTGGTGGGGCAGATGGCAAGAGACCGGCCAGTTCAACCGACTTGTGATCGATCCCAAAATGATGCTCGAGGGTCTGGGAATTCCAACTCTGGACAGCGATAAAAGCGAGGACTGGTCGTTTACTAAACAAGGCGCGTTTGACGTGCTCGCAAAGCAGGGCGACCGCACAATAGCGGGCAAGAGAATACACATATATAGCTGCGACTACCTGGTTCGCAAGATTGAGTATCTGGATATGCGTGGCCAGGCGGCGGTCGTTGCCGAGATCGATAAATACGAACAGATTCGTGAGAATTTCTTTGTGCCTACTGTTGTTAAGATTACCCAGCGCGGGGCAAGTGCAGCAGAGTCGGTCACTATTACCGTTGCTCTGACATCTGTAAAGCCGGCTGATTTTACCGACAAATTAAGGAGCTATCTTTTCAGCCGCCCCCAGCCAAAAGGCTTCAAGCATATCTACCGGGTTCTCGGCGGAAAAGTCATTGAGGAGCAGCCAGTGCCTTAGCTCCCCAATATGCAACATGGAGTTTGACATGAGTAGGATCAACCTCAAGGATAGGCTTAAAGAAGGGCTGTTCTTGTTGGATGGGGCGATGGGCACTGAACTTATTGCCCGTGGCATCGAGCCGGGCACGTGCAATGATTTTCTAAACGTCGAGTCGCCTGACATTGTCTTTGATATTCATCGCGGCTATTTTGCGCAGGTAGCGATGCGGTTCTCACCAATACCTTCGGCGCCAATAAGTACGCACTGGCCCGGTATGGTCTAGCCGAGCAGACCGAAAAAATAAATAACGCTGGCGCCGGATAGCCCGGCGTGCGGCAGGTGAGCAAAAGCATGTCCTGAGCGGTGCCGAAGGATATGTCCTGGGTGACATTGGGCCCAGCGGAGATTTTTTGCAGCCTTTAGGAAACTTGGAGCCGGAGCAGCTAAAAGCGGCTTTCGCCGAACAGGCGAGCGCACTGTTGGCCGGCGGCGTGGACGGCTTTATTATCGAGACGATGACCGCCCTTAATGAAGCGGAGATTGCTGTTGAGGCGGTAAGATCGATTTGTGGGCTTGCCGTGTTAGTCTCATTTAGTTTCGATGAGGCCGGCAGCGATTTCAAAACTATGATGGGCGTTGATGTCGAGTCTGCTATCTCAAAGGCCGTGTCACTGGAGGTTGACGCGGTAGGATTTAATTGCGGCACAGTGTCACTCAACCAATACGTGGAAATCGCAGGGAAATTTGTCTCTACGGTAAAGACTTTAGAGAAGAACCGAGCGACGAGCGACGAACGACGAGTCACGATTTTCGCTGAGCCCAATGCTGGCAAGCCTGAATTGGTTGACGGCAGGGCAGTCTACGAGGTTTCGCCGGAAGATTTTGCAGCAGCGGCAGAGAGAATATATTCAGCAGGCGTGAACATAATCGGCGGCTGCTGCGGCACCAGCCCCGAACACATCAAAGCCATGTCCAAAAGGCTACGCAACAAACCGGCTCGCTTTTTTGCCACATTCTGTTAGAATACTTTCTATAGAATAGGTTCTCAGGAGTGTAGGTAAAAATGATCACTGTCGATGATTGGAAACCGGTAAGTGCAGATATCGAACTGCTTAAACGCTGCAAACAGGCCATAAGGCAGGTGGTTCCCGATGCCGACGTTATCCTCTATGGCTCTCGTGCTCGCAGCGACGCGAACGAGTATTCCGACTACGACATCCTGATAATAGTAGATGGTTCTGTCGATATGGCCCTTGAGGAGAAAATCCTCGATAATATATACCCGTTGGAGCTGGAAACTTGCCAGGTGCTTACATTTATCGTTTACAGCGAGCAGGAATGGAATTCACCCCTTTATCGTGCTATGCCATTACATAAAAATGTCGATAGAGAAGGAGTGCTTTTGTGACAAATGAGGAAAAAGCCTTGATTGCGTACCGTATGGAACGGGCGAAGGAAGCCATTATTGAGGCCAAAACATTGTTTGATGCGGGACTGCTCAACGCGTATGTTAATCGTCTTTACTATGCCTGCTTCTATGCGATTTCAGCACTTTTATTAACTAAAAATTTATCTTCAAGCAAACACAGTTATTTGCGTTCGTTGATGCATCGTGAGTTTGTTAAGCCGGGATTGATACCAAAAGAATTGGGCAAACATTTTGATCTGTTGTTTAACAATCGTATGAAAGGCGACTATGGAGATTTTGTCAAATTTCAGGTCGAAGCTGTTAAAGGTTGGCTGGATTCGACGCAAAAATTGTTAATCATGCAGAGAATATTATCCGTGGCTTGAAATGAATTCCACGACAGAGTTGATTCAAGCGGCTGTTGTAGCACGGGACCCAAGCACATTGCAGCCGTAAGCAAGAAACTGCCCAAAGAAGAGTAGACAAGTCGAGAAATAAGCGATAGCGGAACTTTTTGAGATTCTTCAGTCAGGATAGACATTAGGAAGGGTTCTATTATGGACAATCACATAAAGACCTTAGTTGGTGTTGTTCTGGCAAGCACCGGCGTGTTCTGCAATTCGGCCTTAAGCGTTTCATCAGAAAGTCTGTTTCGACCTCCGTCGGTGCCGCTGGTGGCGTGCGACCCATACTTCAGCATCTGGTCGCCAGCCGATAAGCTAACCGATGCGCCCACCAACCACTGGACGCGGGTGCCTCAGCGGCTGACCAGTATGGTGCGGATCGACGGCAAGACCTACCGCATCATGGGCGACGAGCCCAAGGACATCCCCGCCCTTGAGCAAATCCATCTGATGGTCATGCCCACCACCACGATATACATCTTTGAAGGCAACGGGGTGCGTATGAGCCTTTCTTTTATGACGCCCTTTCTTCCGGATGACCTGATGGTCTTTTCGAGGCCGGTGACCTACTTAACTTGGCGGCTTAATTCTACCGATGGGAAAAACCATGATGTGGTGGTCTATTACGACAACACCGCCGAACTGGTCGTCAACACTCCTTCGCAGGAGGTGACGTGGGCGAGCGAAAAGATCGGCGACCTGGATGTGATGAAGGTGGGTACGGTTGAGCAGCTGGTACTGCGCCGAAAGGGCGATGAGGTCCGGATCGACTGGGGCTACGAGTACGTCGCTGTTCCACAATCACAGGGCGGTAAAATCCTGATCGCTCCGGCTGAGACAGCCCGCCAGGCAATTGAGAATGAAGTTGTGCCGGCAGCGATTGAGTCGCCGAAGCCAGCTAAGGATGCGCCGGTGCTATCGGTCACGTTCAAGTTAGACAAAGTGGCCGAGCAGCCCGTCTCGCGCTGGCTCATCCTGGCCTACGACGACATCTATTCGGCCCAGTTCTTCTACAAAAATCTGAAGGCCTACTGGAAAAAAGACGGTGCCGATATCGCGGACTTGCTGAAGAAATCAGCCGCCGAGTATGACGACCTGCGAAATCGCTGCCGGCAGTTCAACCGCGAGATGATGGCCGACCTGAACGAGGTCGGCGGCCCCAAGTATGCCCAGCTTTGTGCGCTGGCCTACCGGCAGTCTTTTGCGGCCAGTAAGGTCGTGGCTGACGATAACGGCCAACCGCTGTTCTTCTGTAAGGAGAACACCAGCAACGGTTGCATGGGCACCGTGGATGTTTTTTATCCGCAGTCTCCGCTGCCACTGCTGGTGAGCCCCTCTCTCTCCAAGGCCATGCTGATCCCCGTGCTTGAATACGCCAGCTCCCCGCCGTGGAACTGGCCCAACGCCCCGCACGACGTCGGCACCTGGCCACTGGCCAACGGCCAAGTTTACGGTGGGGCGAAGAGCGATGGTGGCATGCCGGTCGAGGAAACTGGCAACATGCTCCTGCTGGTGGCGGCGGTGGCCCAGGTCGAAGGCAATGCCGATTTCGCCGCCAAGTACTGGCCGACGCTGAGCAAGTGGGCCGAGTACCTCAAGAGCAAAGGCTTTGACCCCGAGAATCAGCTCTGCACCGACGATTTCGCCGGCCGCCTGGCGCACAACGTCAACCTGTCGGCCAAGGCCATCTGTGCTCTGGGTGCGTTCGGCAAGCTCTGCGCGATGCGCGGCGACAAGGCGACGGCGGAGGAGTACGCCAGGATGGGCAAGGAGTTTGCGCTGCGCTGGGTCAAGGAAGCAGATGACGGCGACCACTTCCGCCTGGCCTTCGACAAGCCAGGGACCTGGAGCTCCAAGTACAACTTGGTCTGGGACAAGATCCTGCAGATGAATCTGTTCCCCGAAGATGCTACCAAGAAGGAAATGGCGTTCTACCGCAAGAACCTCGACAAGTACGGTCTGCCGCTGGATGGCCGCAAGCAGGTGGCCGGCCGTAATACGCCCAATCAGAGAATGGCCTTCTGGAGCAAGACGGATTGGGCCTTCTGGACCGCGTGCCTGACGAATAACCAGGAGGACTTTGAGGCGATCATCTCGCCGATTTACAGCTTCTTCAACGAGGCGACCGTCCGTGTGGGGCTGACCGACCTTTACTTCACCGACCAGCCTGAAGCTGCCCTGATGCACTCACGCCCGGTGATCGGAGGCCTATTCATCAAGATGCTCTACAATAAGGGAATCTGGAAGAAATGGGCCGGGCGGGACAAAACTAAGGCGAATGGCCCGTGGCGCCACTGCCCAAGCCGCCGAAGACAGTCGTGGTCGTGCCAACCTCCGAGAAGGAACCAGCGACCTGGCGTTACACGACTGAGCAGCCCGGCGGAGACTGGTTCAAGCCGGGATTTAATGATTCTTCCTGGAAAGAGGGCAAGGCCGGCTTTGGCGCAGGAGACCCTCCCGGCTCGACGATTCGGACCGAGTGGAACACCCTCGACATCTGGCTGCGTCGTGAAATCATCGTCCTCGAAGGGAGGTGGAACGAGTTGCAGCTTGTGCTATACCACGACGAGGACGCCCAGGTTTACATTAACGGCCTGCGAGCTGCCAGCGTCAACGGCTACGTCACCGAGTACGAACTGGTGCCGATCAGCCAGCGGGCTGCTGAAATGCTCAAGCCGGGCAAGACCTCATCGCAATCCACTGCCGCCAGACCAACGGCGGCCAATGCATCGACGTAGGCATCATAGATGTCGCTAAACCCTAGCAGGCCTGGCCTACGGGACATAGTCTTTGAGTCCTTTTCCATACTCATCAAGCGGTGGCTGGCCGTATTGTCTGACATAGTCGGCGTCGATATATACAGCAAATGAGGTGACGTGCCGAATCCCACGTTTAGCATAGGCGGTTACATCTTGGAGAAACACATCCCTCCGCCAGGGCAGCTTCTTTTTCGCATTTCGATTCCATGAGCTGAACAGTGATACATCCAGCCAATACTCCAGAACCTGTGCGTTTTCTTTGCCAAATACCTCAAGATTGGCGTCTAGTAAATCCAGATACCGGCCGTGCTGGCCTTCCTTAGCCTCGCGATGGGTAATTGGTTCACTCCAAGTACGACCAATAGGCGCGAATTCCAAGAATACGCCGGACATTGGCTTGACCTGAACAGGCGGCTGCATGGTCTCGGCATACGCCAGGTGTGCAAGTGTAGCCCGCTTGTCGATCTTTCGCAGAGCCTTCAGCATCTCGTTCTCGAGTATCAATGCCTGCTCGCTGTCTGAATAGACGCGACAACGGGAGCATTTACACATGGGCTTTCCATCGTCGATCCAGTAGAAGTAACGGCTGGTCGTGGGTTTGAGGATGTCGGCATATTTGACGGCGTTTCTGCAAATAATGTCTATTGCTTTGGAGGAATGAACACAGCAGTTGAAGTCCGGACATCGCTCGCCTTTCTCGTTCATTGGAAACATGGAGGGCTCTTTCTCGAACAGCTCGCGCGGAAGCAGATCGCTCATGGCGTGCAGTTCATGCTCCACCGCAATTCCTGCTTCTGTACACCGAACAAGGAATTCTCGACCCCTGTCGGATTGAATGAATTTCGATACCTCACCTGGCGTTACGTGCGTGGCAATCGTCGTCAGTCCCGCCCCAGCAGCTCGCTGAGGCCAGTCCAAGGTCGATAGGTCGGGCGTCGTTAAAACCACCCCTCGCGTTTTGAAAAACGGCTCACGACCTTCCCGACGATCCTGTGCAAATGCCGGTATGTTGAGGCACGATGCAACTGAGGCAGCAAAATGTAAGCTATCGCGCAGAAAGTGCCGACGTGACAGACTTCTGTCAATAAACCTCTTCATTAGAATGACTCATCGCCGAATGTTAATTAGTAGGTGTTCAGATATAGATTGCAGTCTTTTCCTCTCGCGCCTTGACCTGGAAGAAGGCATCCGCCGAAAGACCAGGCTGAAAACACTTACCAGGGGAGTAAGTCTAATCTGTTTAGGTCGGATAGTTTTGTGCTCTGGCTTGTCATGGGGTACAAGTGCAGCTTGCAGGACAACCAGTTGAGCCACCGTGGCACTTTTTACCACAGAGGACACAGAGGACTCAGAGGAATTACTGCATTTTTTTATCTCTGTGGACTTTGTGTTCTCTGTGGCCACGCCCAACCTGGCTCGCTTTATGAAGGATACACCGGCAAAGATCGCTGAGATTTCCTTGTATAGGGCGCTGCCATTTGTTTGCTGTTCTGCCATCGTTCATTTCCTGTGCGAATTCGGGCGCACCAAGGCAACTCCCTGTATCTGCGTCCTTTTATTGCCAGGCAACTTCCGCATAGATGTAATCTACCCGCGTTTTTCTCTTACCGATAGCATCATTATTCTTCACTCGCAACTGAAGTGAGTTTACTTTTTCAACTGTGTTGACAAGACTGGTAACGTTCCATCCCTCAACGGCCTTATTCTGTTTGCCCTCACGGACAGGGGCATCTATTGACTCCCAAACCACAGGGTTGCTTGGCCAGCCTGTCCCTATGCTCCATTGTAGTTTCCCGGAAGGAAATTGTTCTTCCTCAAAGTGTTGCACATAAATGCTGACCGATGTTATTACGGAGTCTGCTGGAATAGACACATCTGAAAAGTGATATGATGTGTATAAGCCGGCGTCTGTTTCGCAGCAGTTGTCGTCTCTGGACTGGACAACAGAAGTTTTGTCTTCTGCTGATAACATCCTCTTATTTTTTTCATCGTACCCATCCGTTATGGTCAGTGTAATTGTCTGAGGTTGCATAGCCCATTCCGCTTTGCTGAGAGGCGTCGGGCCACTGTCATTTTCCATCAGAGTCATCGGCAGCGGCTTATCCTCGGCGGTAGTCACCGATTGAGGTTCTGCCCTGGGGGGAAGGTTGGCAGCAACATTGACGGATACTGTTGGTGGACCCTCAACTACGTTACAGTTAGGCTCATTCTCGTGCGAGTCGGCAGCCATCGCGGCAATTGACAGCGGCGTGCCCTTCTGTGAGGTCACGCTGAGAGCGTCGGCTACACGCGGGCGGCTGACCATCGTTCGGCGCAATCATCGAAACCATAATGGCGGCAAGAATTGCTAATCCTAAGGAGAGCCTGATCTTCCTGGTCATGGTTCTTAGATGAAAAACTCGGTGCGGGATTTTTGCGAGACTCGCTATTGCAGCAGTTGCTTTAGACCTTTTAGGTCGAGCTGAATCCGACAGCGGTGACAGGGGAGCTTCCTCCGTTAGCCTGTGCTTTTTTTGGCTTTCTGGATCACATAACTCCTCGGCCAACGCCCTGTAATTCGCTGCCCAAGTACTTTCAGGGACGCGAGGCAGAATGGATTGGCCGGCACTAGGTGCTTCAGCTAAATCTGTGCTCCTGTGGATGACTGTTTGGAACACAAAATCGCCGAAGTATTGTCTTATCTGCTGTTCCATCTCCCGGCTGAGCGACGTGGTGCTTTCAACAAAGGTTAGCAATAGGCCCAATGCCTGTATGCGGCAATCGCTGAAACGCTCTCTGATAACCTCCACTGTCTCAAGTAACTGTTTCAGGCTTTCCAATCCATAGTAATGCAGTTGGACTGGCGCGATAACATCCGTGCTGGTGACAAGTGCATTGAGTGTTAATCGGCCCAGCGACGGCGGACAGTTGATAACACAAATCTCATATTCGTCTTTTACTCGTTCGAGCTGCTCAGCCAAAACAAATCCTTTGCCGGCTGTGGCAGGCAGTTCAGACTCGGCATTTGCCAGCAGAATGTTGCTTGGCGCCAACTTGAGTCCTTCGATAGGCGTGCCTACGACTACTGCGGAGATTGAAATTCGTTTATCGACCAGACAATGATAAACAGTTTTTTTCAAGGTCTCAGGATCGTGACCCAGTCCCAGAGTCGCGTGTGCTTGCGGGTCAAGATCAACTATCAAAACGTTCCTGCCCTTTTGGGCCAAGGCAGCGGCCAGGTTCACCGCTGTAGTTGTTTTCCCACAACCACCCTTTGAGTTTGCTATTGCTATTGTTCTCATTTATACCCGGAAACCAGACCGATAACCTGCCGGGCTTTTAATGACCCGGCCCAGACGCCTTATGTTCACGTTTCCATTCTCTGCTTCTCCGTAATGATGCAACAAGTGCCTTACCTCTAATCGACAAAAAAGCAACGCAAATCAACCTAATTTGTGGTGTGATGCATGGGTGCAAGTTGGTAACATAATGAAATGACGAAGCTTGGCACCGACGAACAATCGGTCTGCTTTATCAATAGAGAATCTCGACCTTTTAATAGGAGGTTCAAGCATGCAACACGGTAAATATGGGCACAGCTCAAATCTCAGCGCACCCGACAGGCGGTCGGTCCGGGATATCCGCAACAGGCATAAGCAGGCGGGGATTTCTTGGCGGCCTTGCCGGCACGGCTGCATTGGGTGGCCTGATGTCAGGCGTAACGTCACAAGCCAAAGTCGTTTCGATGGAAGCGGTTTCTGCTGGGACAGCTTTGCCGAGCGGCGATGCCCTGCGAGTCAAACCAGTTCTTGCCTATCAGATTGAAAAACGACAGAACAGAACCAGTTGGCGCAGCTATGGCGGCGTGCAAACCCAGGCGAATGTAGATGAAGAGGCCAGGAGAATCGAGGCCGAATTGAAGAAACTGGCATCGCAGGCGGAGTTTCCCCTGGAGGTTTTGCCTGTCGCTATGGTGGATAGCGATAAGAAGGCCGAAGAGGCGGCTGGCGCTGATTGCGACGTACTCTTGGTGTACCCGGCAGGTGGTTGGCACGTATCTAAGCTCGCTGCCTCCAAAACGCCGAACATAATGTTCTTACGGCACAAGTCAGACCATCACTATCTGTGGTACGAAATCGCTCACTGGCGGTTTCTGCGAAGGAACGGCGATACCTTCGAAGAGCCGAATATGGATGTCGACGACATCGTGGTCGACGATTACCAGGAGATTCTCTGGCGGTTACGGGCGCTGTATGGACTCAAAAATGCCGGGCACCAAAATGCTCGCAATCGGAGGGCTGGCAGCCTACAGTGAACCGGGACAAAAGCTCGGACCCGCTCACGCAAAAGAGGTCTGGAACTACGACTTCAAAATCATTTCCGAGGCTGAATTCGCCCAGCGGTTGGGAAAGGCCCGTGCGAATGAAAGCACAATGAAAAATGTAGAGCGGCAAACAAACGAATTGCTTTCTCTGCCCAGTATCACCCTCCAGACCGACCGCAAGTTCGTAGTCAACTCGTTTCTGGCGTTGGGCGTTTGCAAGGAACTGATGAAGGAATCGGGCGCGACAAACTTCGGCTTTGCCAACTGTATGGGAAGGTCGGTCATCGAGATGCTGGATACGCCGCCTTGCCTGGTATTGAGCCTGGCAAACGATGAAGGATATACAGCGTACTGTCATACCGATCTTACGCACACCATGCCTGGTGTGCTGCTGCGTTGGATCGCAGGTGAGCCAACCTTCGTGTGCAATTCGCATTTTCCACACGATGGCATTTTCACGGTGGCACATTGTTCCGCCCCCAGGAAAATGAACGGCAAGGATTATGAGCCGACCAAGATTATGACCCATTTCGAGTCGGACTACGGTGCTGCAACAAAGGTCCAGTACACCAAAGGGCAGATCGTTACGGTTGTCATCCCGAATCTACGGTGCACGAAGTGGCAAGGCTTCCGGGGCAGAATTCTCGACTCGCCTTCTCATCCGGCCTGCCGCTCGCAGATCGACATAGCGATTGACGGTGATTGTCGCAAGCTGCTTACCGAGATGCAGGGATTCCACGTACAGGTGTGCTACGGTGATTATCTCCGCGAGGTCGGCTATGCACTCAAGAAGCTGGGCAAAATCGAATGGCAAAATTTCAGTCGATACGCGTAATCAGCATCGTTAGCCCGAAGAAAGGAACCACCTATGCAACCAGATATAAATAGAAGAGAACTGCTAAAACTCGTGGCGGCGGGCAGTGCCGTCTGCCTTGGAGGTGACGGCATTGTGACGTTTGCTGCACGGCCAGACAGAAGTAAGCTCATAAGCCCGGGGTGCAGGCGGTCAAAAGTAAAAGTCGCCAAAATCTACATGGGTATTCCACAAAGCCACTACCCTAATCCCGATTTGGACCTACAAAAGGAGGTGCGGTTCTACGAATCCGAGTTTGCCAAACTGAAAGAACGAATTGGCTGATGTGCAGTTCGTTGTGGATGAACTGATTAGCTCTGTGGATCAGCTTAAAAAGTGGCAGGATACGCTGAAAGATGTTGATGGCATCCTTGCCGTTCACCTGACACTCTGGATTATGCCCATTCTAAACGAAATCCTACGCCTTGGACGCCCCACGATGGTCTTCTCGGCTCCATACTCCGGGCATGAATGGCACACACTGAGCAGCATTTATAAGCAGAAGGAGGGGCAAAATCTGGAATGCCTTCTTACCAGCGACTACCGGCAACTGGCTGCTGCGATAAGACCGTTTCGGGCAATCCATCATTTGAGAGAAGCCAAGATTCTTAACGTGACCACGGCTTCGTTCGATGAGTACGCGCAAGAAATAAGAAAACGATTTGGGACGGAAATCAAGCAGGTCGGACTACAGCGGATGCTCGATGCCTATAATGCGGTTAGCGATGGTGCGGCAGAAGCGGAAGCCGATCTCTGGATTAAAGGAGCTGTGCAAGTTGTTGAGCCATCGAGACAACAGATCGTCAAGTCGTGCAAACTTGCACTGGCTTTTGAGAAGCTGCTTGATGAAGAGGATGCGACCGTGATGACGGTTGATTGCTACGGCAGCATGTATGCTCCGCTTTGCCAGGCCTATGCCTTTCCCTGCATTGGATTCACCAGGCTGAACGATATGGGGTTGGGCGGCATTTGCCAATCGGATTTGCCGTGTGCTATGACACACATCATATTCCAGGGTCTGGTCGGAAGGCCTGGTTTTGTCAACAACCCCGGATTCGATTACTCCACCAATAGCGGTTCTCATTCATTGTATGGGCACAAGAAGAATGGATGGTCCGGATGGGGCCGGCCGCCCCATATAAACTGCGAAGCGTTATGGAGCGCCGCGAGGGGGCCGTCCCACAAGTAAAGATGCACGTCGGGCAGAAAGTTACGCAGGCGGTTCTGGAAGGGACATCAAACTTACTCTACTTCACCGGCCAGATAGTCGACACCCCAGAGACAGATAGAGGCTGCCGGACCAAGATTACCGTCAAGGTGGACGGCGACGCAGAGCAGCTCTGGAAAAACTGGTCAGATGGAATACACCGCGTAACATGCTACGGAGATATAACGAAAGAGCTACGGCATTTCTGCAGGTTCAAACAAATAGAGATGATAAACGAAGCGATGCCATTGAAATAATTCGCTCAGGGAGAGACAAATGAAGAGACGGGAATTTATCACCGGGACAGCGGCGCCGCAATCGGCCTGATGCTGGGACGGGCAACATCGGCCACGAGCGGTGCAAGGCCGAAACGTAAGCCCAACATCCTTTTCATTATGACCGACCAGCAGCATTCTGGAATGATGAGCTGCACGGCAAATAAGTGGCTCAACACCCCCGCGATGGACCGACTTGCTGCTTCGGGCATTCGGTTTGAAAGGGCATACGCGTGTAATCCTGTGTGTGTGCCGAGCCGATTCAGCCTTCAGACGGGTCTTATGCCAAGCGCGATCGCCATGGGCGACAACAGTGACGCTGGACGAGTTACCGTAACCGATGCTGTGCTGGAACAATCGCTTGGCCGGCTTTTCCAAGAGGCCGGCTATGAAACAGTCTACGGCGGCAAGGTGCACCTGCCCAAAAAGATGAACGATGTACAGGAAATTGGATATCGAAAGCTGACTGCCGATGCACGCCAGGGACTGGCGGATGCCTGCGCGACCTTCATCAAGGGGCAGCACACAAGGCCGTTCTTGCTGTTTGCCTCGTTCATCAATCCGCACGATATCTGCTACATGGCTATCAATGATTTTAGCCGCGCAAGTGGGAAGATCCCGGCGGACAATATAGATTCCAGAACCTGCGAGGCTGTGCTGGCTCGTGCGCGGCAAATCGGCGACATCAGCGATTTTGTGGAAAAGAATTGCCCTCCAGTGCCTGCAAATTACGAAGTGCCGGAGGCTGAGCCGGAATGTATAACACAGAAGTACGTCAATGCAGCACCTTTCCGCGCATATGTGCGCGAGAACTGGACGGCGGAACAATGGCGCTTACATCGCTGGGCATACTGCCGGCTGACAGAGATGGTTGACAGGGAAATCGGGACGGTGCTTGATTCCCTGCGTGAAGCCGGCTTAGACGACAACACCCTGATAGTTTTAACCAGCGACCACGGTGACATGGACTCTGCGCACAGAATGGAGCATAAGTCGGTGCTCTACGAGGAATCCGTGCACGTTCCGTTCATAATGAGTTACAGGGGAATGATTCCCAAGGGCATAGTCGATAATACGCATCTGGTTTCCAATGGTCTGGATCTTCTTCCCACCCTTTGTGATTACGCGGGCATGGAACTACCCGAAGGACTTCAGGGCAGGAGCTTGCGGCCCCTGGCAGATGGGAAAGACAAGGCACAATGGCGTGACTTCGTTGTCTGCGAGAGTCAGAACGGCAGAATGTTGCGCACAGAGCGCTTCAAGTACTGCATCTACGACTCCGGCAGGTCCCGCGAACAACTTACCAACCTGGAACATGATGCAGGCGAAATGAGGAATCTCGCTGGGCTCGCACATTACAAAGATGTCCTGGACACACATCGTAAGCTTCTGCGCGGATGGGTTGAGAAAACCGGTGATAAGATTGCGACCGAGTATATTGATGTCAAATCTTAGAGATGACGCCTTACTTTAGTATTACTGTGGCGATTTCGTATACGCTGACTTCAGGCACAGTGAATTTGACAGAGTCGTTTTGAGCTTCAAAGGGCAACAGAATATCGTTTTGCCGCTGTGGACTCACAAGCGTTACGGTCTTAGCGCGACGCCCGACTGGCAAACGCACAGTCACTCTGACATCCTTCACGGAATCCGGACGGTAGTTAACCAGATGCACAAGCCGGGCACCAGCCTGCTCGGTCAGCTCACAGCAGAGTCCGGGACATGCTGGAATGGACAGCGTGAGCTTGTTATCGCAGGCCCGGCGGATTGCGGCCATAATATCGTCATTCTCGTCGATACGGACTACCTGAGAACCTGACAAATCACCACCCGGTGGTTTTGTCCGCGGAAACATCCACTCGTCGTGCGTGGCTAACGGTCCTATCGCACACACCCGCCCGCCGGATTTCACATACTGTTCAATCTGTTTGATATGCTGGTCGGAAAAGGCGACACAACCAGCAAGAATAAGGGCACGGTAACGATGTAGATCACCAAGCTGTTGATTGTAGATTATCTGGAAGCAGACGTGATTATCAATAAGGGCCTGTTCGACTTGATAAGTAAGCCTGGCGTATTTCGGGTCGGCAAAAACCTGCGACGGGAAGCTGCGCAGAACTGCCACGTCAGCGAGTACCTTGGCCTCCCGGAACAGGTCGCGGCGGGTATGAAAGAACCGGATAAATGGGGCAATTGCAGCAGAGATAGGGTCTTTTGACCCAGGGTTGGCGACAATCTTGCCATACTCGAACCAGCAGATGCATCCGAGACAGTCACGATTGAACGCCATGGACTCAGCCATCTCAAGCGGGGTGGTCGTATAGGTAAACGCCACATTGTTCACGCATCGTGCAATCTTGTAGGTACGGATGCGCGTGTATAGCTGACCATTATGGTAGCCGGGCTGCTTACCCTCGTCCCAGAAGGCCTCGCCCCCTTGCAACAGCCTACCGTGGTCCACGGGTGGTCCGATGTGGCTGCCTGGACCTCCAGGGTTACATTCAATGAGAATATCATTGCGAAGTGTTCGGGCATAGCGGCTCATCTCATGATAGGAATCTGCAAGCGACTGGCAGGAAAAGTCAAGCCATGCCCGTCGCAGCAGATTATCTGGCGGCCCGATCATCGCTGGCTGCACAGAATTCACATCATTGATGCCGGCTTCTTTTAGCTGCTGGCTTGTGAACGTGTCGAGCAGGTATTGACGGAATCTGCCAACAGAGTTCAGGTCCGAGCCGGGCCCAGAGACATAGTTGTCAAAATGAAGTAGGTCTGCGTCAATTTCATTGACCGCAAAAGAAACGATCTTTTGGTAAAAAGCCTGAGCATCCGGGTGGTTTCTGTTCCAGTAGTAGCGGTAGGCTGCGCTGCCGTACGTTCGTGGCTTGCCATTCTCATCCAGCAGATACCCAGTCCTTGGCCTGTGGAACTTCTTTGAATAGCGGTTCCCAGAGAAAAGTGCCACTGTTGTTATAGACGCCCACATACAGGCCGGCGTCATGGCAGAGTTTGGCGAAATTGACTGCATCGGCCATACTTTCCTGCTCCGCGGCTAAGCCCGCACCTTTGTAGCAGTGCATCATGATAAAGTTGACGCCAAGTCCCTTTAGTTTCTCGACCATCTGTGGGCTATGCTCATGCGCGTAGGCAGCCGATTGTAGGGCGTCGGGTGTATAGCTATCGCGTCCATCACGGCGGATTCGGAACAGCAGTGGTTCCCAGCTACCTGCCATTACAATCCCGTCACGCCGCAGCCAACTCGGATGCTGATCTGCCGGCAGAGTCAGTGGCTCAGCTTGTGCCAGACCGTGCAGGCACAGAACAACGAGGAGCACCCCCTTGGCCGGCACACTCAGCAGAGCAGCAGCGCATTTACGGCGTAGTTTTTGCTCTGGGCTTTTCATATAGGCCTTTCTCAAAATAGCAGACACCATTCTTGCTATTTTTATCGTACAAAAGGAATCACATAAGTACAATAAAAGAAGATTGCCTCAGCGGTGTAGCTGAGCAGACTCACGCTGGAGCTGTCGAATGAAATCTACAAACCGCAGACAAATACTCGGAACTCTGAGCACCTTGCCCTTTCTTGGCATAGCCGGCCAGGCACAAAGGGACAAAGTGCCAAAGGCACAAAGTCGCTCTATGCCCTTGCGCCTCTGTGCCTGTACAGACTCCGACAGGCAGGAATATGCCAGGCTCAAGACTCTGGATTTAGATGATCCGAAAATTGTTGCCAGGCAGAAGAAAATGCCCGTTGCGAAGATCGGCAAGCTCTTCGTCGGTCGTCTCATCAGCGGCAGCAATCTGATTAGCATGAACATGCATGCCAGAGACTTGGATTATGTGCGCAGCCTTGCCGCCCATTACAACACGCAAGAGAGAGTGTTCATGACACTGAAGAAATGCGAGGAACATGGAATCAATACGATTGTTCTGAAGAACCACAATTTTCAGCAGTTCGAATTATCCAGATACTGGCAAGAGTGGGGCGGCAAAATGCAATGGATTGCCGACGTCATCACCACGGACATCAGCAAGTATGAAGAACTGCTGGTGGAGCATTTGCAGCTCGGAGCATCGGCGGCGTACCTATGGGGAGGCGCCAGTGACATCTGGTACTACCAGAAAAAGCAGAGCAATATCGTAAAGGCTTTCGAGATCATGAAGAAATACAATATCCCCGTCGGCATTTGCGCATATCGGCTTGAGCCTATCATGTTTTGCGAAAAAGAAGGTCTCTCGCCCGACTTCTATATGACGACACTGCATCATGACCGATATTGGTCTGCTCATCCGAAAGAGAATAGACGCTACATGGAGATGTACGAAGAAGAGTCCTCTAATCATGCAGAATATCACGATAACATGTTCTGCCACAACCACGAGCAGACCATCGCATTTATGCAGGACGTGAAAGTCCCGTGGATGGCCTTCAAGGTTTTGGCTGCCGGCGCTATCCCGCCGGGGGACGGATTCGATTTTGCCTTTGAGGGCGGGGCAGACTTCGTTTGTGCAGGTATGTTTGACTTCCAAGTGGAACTAGATGCGGAACTTACCAGCAGGGCCATCACAAAATCAAAGAATCGCAAACGTCGATGGATTGCATGACAGCAGCGACCCCAATACAGCCTGTCGGCTGAAGCGGAACCCGGCCAAAAGGTCAGTTCTTATGGCGATGCTGCGCAACGGTTTCCAAGACCCCAAATCTGTCATCGGCAAACTCAAAAAGCGTTTCCAGACCAAGTCGAATGAAGATACATTTAACTGGCAGAGAAACACTACACAGGAAGACCTGATGGCCGACTGCGCTGAGAAACTCTCTCAATAACAACAGACTGCAGATGCTCGCAGAAGTCAGTATCTGGACGCTGGAGAAATCAATCAGCACGTCATAGCTGCATCCGTCGCAAGCAATCTCATTGATCCTCTCCAATTCATGGCCCAGATGTGGATGCTGCGACAAGGTGACGAGAATGAAACCTTCAGGCAGAGTTTGGATTGCCATGACCGCCCCCCATTTGATTCAACACACTGTTTATGACTTCAAATCTTGGATCAACCGATGACTTAGGTCGTCAACACCCCCTAGGTAATTGCTTAGGTGCTCCCGGCTAAAGTATAATTAGGATAACATATAGCTTGTTCACAGTCAAGGGAATTTGATGAAGATTTGGTGACGGGCGAGACTCCTGTCCCGTCGTGTCCCTTACCAAGCCAGGACCGAAATAGTTATAGGATTCAAGCCGGCCTCAGAGCAGTAAAGGGCTACGAATTTTCATTAAGACAAGGAGCAGAGAATTTCTGTAGAGTTTTGTATTGTGTGTCATGCGCTTCTGTGGTACGCTCGACCTGATAATGGAGCGGCAATAGTCGCAGAAGATGGGAGAAAATAAGAGATGATTTTCAAAAATATCTTTGTCTATCCCAAGTACCCTGAAAACCTGAGCAAGTTATATGCACTGGCCGGCAATCTTTGGTGTACGTGGAATTACGAGGCAATAAACCTCTTCTACAGGATTGATGCACAACTGTTCAGGACAGTTTTCCACAATCCTTTGAGACTGCTGCTGAGCCTATCTGAAGACCGGATAACCGAACTTGCCAACGATAAAGGCTTTCTGTTCGACCTGGAAAGAGTCTGGGAGAAATTCCAGGACTATATCAGGTACGACCGTGCCGAGCAGGCAGGCGGCAGCGAACTGGGCGAAACTGACATAGTCGCCTACTTCGCGATGGAATTTGGCTTGCACGAGTGTATACCCATATATGGGGGCGGCTTGGGCATCCTTTCCGGAGACTTCCTAAAGGCAGCATCGGACCTGGATCTGCCAATGGTGGGCGTGGGCTTGATCTACAAATTCGGGTACTTTACGCAGCGAATCAACCTGGATAGGCAGCAGGAAGAGCTATTCGTTGAGTTTGAGAATCATCTTCTTCCTATTCGTGAACTGAAGTGCCCCGGCGATGATAAGGCGTGCGTAAAGATGCAGATACTCGGCCGGGAGTTCAAGATTAAGCTGTGGCAGATCGACGTGGGCAAAACAAGGCTCATCCTGCTGGACACCGATATAGAGGATAACCCTCCGGACCTGCGAGACATCACGCACGAGCTATATGTCGCAGACAGAGATAAACGCCTGCAGCAGGAGCTCGTGCTCGGATTCGGAGGAATAAAGGCGCTCGCCTGGCTAAACATAAAGCCCAAGATATTCCACATAAACGAGGGACATTCTGCATTTCTAATAATAGCCCGGCTGCAGGAGCTGATGATAGGGCAAAGACTCTCTTTCCAAGACGCCAAATTGTTAATACGCGCTTCGACCGTTTTCACTACGCACACGCCTGTTATAGCTGGAAATGAGCACTTCAAAACCGAAATGGTCAAGAAATACCTTGAGCCGACCGTGAGACAGTTAGGACTTTCCTTTGATGAACTTGCGGCCCACGGATTTATCGAAGATAACAAGGAGCACTTCTGGCTTCCTGCCTTTGCCATAAGGTTTGCCAAGTATGTAAATTGTGTTTCGAGGCTGCACAGGGACGTATCGCGTAAGATGTGGGCCAGTCTATTCCCAGAGTCGCCGACTATAGAAATCCCCATGGACTACGTAACCAACGGCGTGCACAGGTCGTGGCTGAGCGAGCCTTTCACCGACATGTTCAACCGCCATATTGGCCCGGATTACATACACTGTGCGCAGGACGATCATTTCTGGAATAAGGTTGCGGATATTCCGGATGAGGAAATCTGGGAGGCGCATAGAAAAAATAAACAAAGTCTAGCCACCTTCATACGCCGGAAACTTGCCGATGACCTTGCCGCCAAGGGATATGCCCAACCCAAGATCGCAAATCTCACGCGATTATTAAACCCTGAGTATCTGACTGTTGTTTTTGCCAGGCGTTTTGCCCGCTACAAACGTGCTACGCTCATTCTTAACGACAAGGAGAGGCTGAAAAAGATTCTCACTGGTAGCACCAGGCCCGTGCAGCTTATTTTTGCCGGTAAGGCGCATCCTGCCGATGATGTCGGCAAGGATATGATAAAAGAGATTCTGGATTTCGCCAAAGATTACCAGCTTCAGGACAAGGTGCTCTTCCTCGAGAATTACGATATGAACGTCGCCAGGCATCTGGTTTGGGGAGCGGATGTCTGGCTGAATACTCCGCTGAGGGAAAACGAGGCAAGCGGAACTTCGGGTATGAAGGCGGCAATCAACGGCGTGCTCAATCTCAGCGTATTGGACGGCTGGTGGCCCGAGGGCTACAACGGTAGGAACGGCTGGGCAATAACTGCTGGGGCGTTTTACCGGCACTTAGAGCTGCAGGAAATGGCCGAGGCTAATCAGATATATGATTTGTTGGAAGAAGAAATAACCCAGATGTTTTATGATCGTGATGAGTTTGGCATACCGCGGCGGTGGGTCGGGATGATGAAGCAGAGCATCAGCAGTGTCTGTCAGCAGTTTAACATGAATCGTGTGCTGATGAGCTATGTGGACAAGCTTTATGTGCCATCGAAAAGAGAGTCTGAAAGGCTGTTGCAGGACAATTCCCGATGTCTGAAGGAAGCCGCAGAGCAGGCTCAAGAAATCCTGGCGTCATGGGGCGTTGTCAAGTTTACAGCCGTTGCCATCAACGCGGACAAGAAAGATCGGCTCGTGGAAGGGGACAAGCTCGATGTGAGCTGCACCGTCGATTTAGGTCAAGCTCAGCCGAGGCTTTTCAGCGTCGAGCTATTCTATATGCTTAATAACCAAAACGCCTTCAAAATCATTCCCATGCAGCTTCAGGCCAGAGAAAGAACATTGGCGCATTATGGCTGCTCCTTTGTGACGCAGGGCTCTGGACTGCAAAATACAAATGTCCGCATAAAGCCAGCTAATCAGGTCGTGCAAGACCTGCACCCTTGGCTAGTCAGATGGGCGGAATAGCAATTTTCAATCCTTCGACCCTGCTCAGGACAGGTTTACAATTGCCAATTGCGGGCATCAATCAACTTTTATGCCCAGGTATTCTGCCAGTTTCCGAAAGTTATCAATCCATTTTTTCGCGTTTTTTTCTCCTGAATTAGCTTTATCCATCACCTGCGGATATGTTTGCTCGCTGATGGCAAATAAGACGTTTTGAGCAGTTTGCAGATCAAGTTCTGAGACTACCGTCAGTAAAGCTCGTATGGTTACTTCTATTGATTCAAGCAGGGCGGCATCTTCGGGTGAATTCTTCAGCCTGGTCATAAGTTCATTAATCTTGTGACTTGCCTCGTATCTTAGCATAGCATGGTCAAGCTGTAATGACAACCGGCCGGCCTGGTCCGCGAGATTCCTCAGCTTCTTGAGGTCGAGTTTATCATTCTCTATCACCCTGCGAAGGTCCTGATTGAGGATGAACTCCGCCGGAGCAGAGAGGGCCTCCGGCAAAGGCATATTCATCCCACGCATTATGTTCATTATTGTGTAATTATGCTCGTAAATCTGTCTGAAAGAAGCCTCGATCTCCTGCCATATTGTTTCCAGCAGCTCATAGAGAATGCGTCGCTGTTGGTCTTTGAACAAGTGCCAGAGCGAATAATTGTTTCCTCCGAAGGAGATATTCATAAGGCGCATAACCTCGGTGGTATCACCTTTGTCAAATGCGTTCTTTAGACCTTCCTGCATACTGGAAAATGCATCATCGGGCATTCTTGCGGTTACACCGCTGATCAAATTATGGTCGCCAAGATGCAGCACGGCAAAATCGACCGGATGTCTCTCCAGAACAATGTTCGATTGAACAGTAGCTCTTCCGACAGCGAGTGTTTGAATGCCGGCATCGACGCGGTCGTATGACTCGATGTCGGTCGAATAGCAGTAGATGTCTATCTTGTCATTGTACTCCTCGAAAATGGAACTGAGCGCCACGTCCAGCGCCTACGCGGTTCAGGTCGATGCTGCTGGATTTCACAAAGGCATCATAAACTTGCTTACCATTGGCAAACCCTTTAAGATTGGTTGGCGCTTTCTCCAGAATGTCCCTGAATCCAGGCTCAAAGTCCTGCCCGGCCACTTCTTTAGCCAACTGGATTGCCCGCGAGGCATATTGCATTATTTGAACCGTTTCTATGCCGGATATGTCGTCGAAGAACCAGCCGCAGCTTGTATACATCAGCATCGTGTTTCTTTGCATCTCGAGCAGCTTCAAAATGGCTATTTTCTCATCATCGGCAAATTCCTGGCCGGTGAACTTTGATAGGAAGACTTGCGTGTTTTGAGTTGACCTATCATTTATGACGGTGATGTACTCATTTCTAAGTTGCCAGGGGTCGGCTACGTACTGAGCGGCTCTACTTTGGTAAACTGAGGCGAGCTGGTCGCGCAGCCGGTCCATTGCTTCTCGCAAAGGCGTCCGCCACTGTTGTTTTCCGGAAGGATACCTGCCGTAATAGCAGCCGCAGTTGCTCCTCCATCTTTCGATGCCGTGACTACAGCTCCAGGATGTATTCTCATTGATCTGGACTTCGTAAGTGGGCGGAAATTTTTCCAAATACTCACCATACACCGTGATCTTAGCCAGGTTATTGGATTGGATGTAGTGAAGGCAATAGGCAAGTGCCATATCGGTGTAGCGATGGTGATGACCGTAGGTTTCGCCGTCCGTTGCGATGTGGGCAAGTTGAGCTTGTTCATTGCTCTGAGTAAAGATCGAAGCCAGTTTTTTGGCAAAGACTTCGCCATTTTGCAAAATCCGCCCGTCAGCGACATCTCCGGCAGTCGGACCGTGATAGAAAAAAAGGTTTATCGTTCGCCCGGAGGCAAGCCGGCACAGGTAAGGTCTCGTGGTGTCTATGCTATTCCTATCGATGTCCGTCCACTGGTTTGCCCCGATTGGGCGTACGCGCCGGGCCTGATGCGGCGCCAGAATCGTAAATTTGATGCCGTGCTCGGCGAGCACTTCAAGCGTTTCCATATCCGCAGCGGTTTCAGGCAGCCACATACCTTCCGGCGGTCGGCCAAAACGATGCTCGAAGTCGCGTATGCCCCAGATCACCTGCGTGTGCTTGTCTCTTGTGTTGGCAAGGGGCATGATGATATGGTTATACGCCTGCGCAATCGCTGCCCCGTGGCCCGAAAACGTCTCTCGGCTCTTTTTGTCGGCCTCGATCACGCTTTCATAGACATCTGGGGCGTGCCTCTGGAGCCAGGAAAGCAGAGTAGGGCCGAAGTCGAAACTTATCTTGAGGTAGTTGTTGACTATATCGATAATCTTTTTATCCGGGCCCAGTATTCTCGATGCCGCATTTTGTCTATAGCACTCGTGCGTTATTTTCTCGTTCCAGTCGTGATACGGATACGCTGAGTCCTGGACTTCAACATCCTCAAGCCACGGATTTTCTCTTGGCGGCTGATAAAAGTGACCGTGAATACAAATGTACCGTTCCATCGGCAGAAACTCCTTTAACGTGGTAGTCTAATAGCTGCTGCCTATGTGGTCAAGGACGCATCTTGACTTCTTGATTCTCGATTCTGGACCTGCCTTGGTGTATCCTTTGGCAAAGTAAAAAAGAAAGTGCTTCCAATTCCGGCTTTGGATTGTACCCAGACTCTACCGCCATACATCTCAACAATTTTTTTCACCACTGCCAGCCCTATACCTGTGCTTTCACTGATCATCACGGTTGCTCAATATCTGGAAGATTTTGAAGATCTTTTCAAAATACCTCTCCTCAATACCTGGCCCGTTATCTGCAACACTAAATTTCCAAAAACCGTTCTCTTCGACACAGCCGATATTGACTCGGCCTTTGGGTTTGTCCATATATTTGATAGCATTATCCAGCAGATTTCGAAATACTTGCATTATATGTGTTTCTTCGCCCATTACGACGGGCAGTTCGTTTTCTATAGTTACTTCAATATTTTTCTCCGGCGTATGTAGTTGGGCGATTACCTCTTTTAGAATATCGTTCAGATTAACCTCTTCGTTTTTCCCGGTAGCCCGTCCAAGTTTAGAATACACTACGAGACCATCGATGAAAATCGCTCATTCGCTTGGCCCTGCCTGACAAGTATATCGAGATTTCTTTCTCCCCTCCTCATCTAACCTATCGCGGTAATCCTGTGCCATCATGCTGGCTAAAGTTCCTATTGCCCTCAATGGCGCCTTTAACTCGTGCGATGCTATGGAAGCGAACTCCTGAAGCTGACGGTTTGCCTCAGTTAGTTGTTGAACAGTCGATTTCAAATCTTTATTTAGAGCTTCCAGGCCATTCTCAGCTTTCTTTCGGTTCACGATTTCTTGGTCACGGCTAGCAATTGTCTGTTGTAATGTTTGGGCCATCTCATTGAAGGTTTTAGCCAAGTGCCGACTTCATCATTGCTTTGAACAGGGACCCTATGATTCAGATCACCCTCGGCAATATGCTTACTGCCGACCGTTAATCTGACAATCGGAGCGGCCAATTTGTGACCGAACAACCATCCTAACGCCATCACCAATGGGATGGCAGCACAAAAGACGCCCAGTGCAACCCATAGGAATCGCCGCTCGTATGACAGCACCTTCGAGGCGGCAATATCGATGCCTAATATTCCCTCCATCTGTCCATCGGATCTGTAGAATGGCGCATAGCCTGAAAGCCATGCGCCCCACTGGTCAGTATTAAGTTCCTTATCCACCATAGTATGGTCAAGCGTGGCAAGCTGCGCTAATATAGACGGCTCTGCACTATCGTAGATATCACCTAAATGAGATATCTCTTTAGGGTCGGTCTCGGCATCCACAACAAAGATGAGTCGTCCATTGGCATCTCGACGCCACGTATAGACAAAGCGGATATCGGTTTCCCTGTCGCGGATGTTTTGCAGGACGTGTTTAATACGCATATAGGTGGCGTTGCCTTCCTGGGCAGGGTCAACAAGGGTTGCATGTGCATCACCATCCACCTGCAAAGCTGCGATGTTTACAATATCATAGAGGCGTTGACGAATATCCTGGCGTAATTGGGTTTTAACGGTAAGATAGAGGGCAAAAGTGAGTAATGCTGAGGCAATTGTTGCCACGAGTGAAAAACTGATGCCCAGTTTTGTTTGCAATCTCAAGTATCTGTGTGTTCTTCTATCGGTGTTCGTTTTGTCCTTACTGATTTGCATTTGTTTCAGTCTCCCTGTGTTGTTAGTATGCTATCCGACGAACACTTATCTGTCGAAATCTGTCCTTGGCCCGATAGAAAAGAAATTACTTCTTGAGCGATTTGAGGACTTTACTGTCAATATGCCCCCAATTTGCACTTTTCACCCCCACTCTTTTATGAATCCCCCAAAAGATTGATTCTTATAGATTTTTCGGCGATATTTTGGAGGGTCTTCACGTTTATTTAACCTGGAAGCTGTATAGGCCGATAAAGTTTCCAAGAAAACCAGAAAAGATAAACGGATTTCTGTAACTTTTCAGAGATTGGGGGCTTTGCCGATGTTTCGGCGTTCCGACTAGTCGGTGATTTAGCTACGGTCAAGGGGGGCTTTAGGAAATGAAGGAAAAAGCAGTTTTTTTAGCTACTGTTTTCCTGTTGACATCCCAGGACAAACTGAAGCCAAGATAGTAAATTGGACGCTACTGCTGATGTAACCTATGTGAGCAGATATATATGGCGTGGTTTCGATTTTACCCGAATAATCACAGTGCAATTCAACCAAGTATTGACCTCGACCTATCTCTGGAACGGGCTGGGGCGTAAATGTCTGGTGGTCAAGAGCCAATACAAGCGGGTTTGAGAATAGTGAGGAGATAGATTACACCTTATATTACGGCAAAAGTCTTTTCGAAGGCAAAACTTATGCGACGGACTACACAATCGGCTGGACCTATTACTACTACCCCGATGAACCCCGAGAAGCCGCGGATATGCAGGAAGTTTCTTTAAGTCTTTCCTGGCCAAATATCCATCGAGGAGGCCTGGTTCCAAGCTACACTATGGTGTGCACTTGGCCGTCTGAACGTAACTCAGACGTCAGAGACTATGGTGGCTGGTTCCACATCTTCAGGCTTTGTTATGACTTAACTATCCCGGACTTTTGGGCTCGAAGCCAAAGAGCAAGTTCTTCACCTATCCGCAGAGACAATCTACAACGATGGCGCTTATGGTGCAGACCATGATTGGTCGCACGCTGTCTTTGGTATCTCGACAAGTTTCGATTTGGGCAAAAACCTTACCTTCACTCCGGGCTTTTACTATCAATCATCGTGGGATGATTCAGTCAATACCCAGGACGAATACTGGACAAGCCTGAGTATCACATACGAGTTCTAGTCCTTTGGCAATGACGTTGCGCAAGATGGTCAAAGGATTGAATCTGGGCAAAAGCAGCGCCTTTGACCAGATTTCACAGAGATACTGTTGGCAAGATGGTAAGTAGTTCCCGGAGAAATAGCCGTTGACAAGGTCTATCCTTGATTGCGCATAACCTCTTGTACAGAGGAAGGTTACACGTATGTGAGCGATTCTTCGCAAGAACTTATGCCCCTATAGGTCCGGAAAATCCCGCAAGATTTTTCTTGAAGTGAAGGTAGCTAATTTGGTATAAATAGGATTGCGCGAATCCGCGATTTCATAATTCGTGATTTGCAGGATTGTTACGACTTTCAGCGAAAATGACGTATTGTGTGAGGCGGAGAGGTCTGAGGTTAGCTTTCACTGCCGGTTATTGTCCGTACATTTCATATAACCGCTCATACTGGAGCTTTTGATAAAAGGAGGTGAAAAGAACCCAGAATTCTGAATTTAGAATGAAGAATTCCCAATTCTCGACTCTTCATTCTCGATTTTGCTTTGGCGCGTGGCCAAAGCATCGTGACGTGTCGGGATAACTTTTTTTGACGGAGGACTATTATGTGCAAAAAGTTTATTTGTTTAACCTTCTTTTTTGCATTTTGCACGACGGCTATGGCTTCTGACATAGCCATTTCAACGCAAGCAGGCTGGTTTGGGCAAGGTGCGGCCGACAGCGAAATGCAAGAAATTGTCAACAATGTACAGGGTGTTAATATTCAAGTGTTCACATCAGCTCAACAAGCGGCCCTTGCAACTTGGGTAACAGACCACACAGGTGATGGTACATCAGACCTTTTAATTCTGTGCGGACAGTTCCCAAGCACTATTTATGCACCTGGTAATGGACAGGCTGATAACTCATTAGCCGAATTATTCTTAGATGATGGTAATACCATTATTAACACCGGCGACTGGATATTCTACGTCGTAGATGGTGCTGGAACAAATGGCCCTGGTGGATTACAGACAATGATGGATATTCCCGGCGTTACAGTAGCGGGCGAGGACGATACTGCTGTTACTGTTACAGCCGAAGGTCAGCAGTACACTCCAACTCTACAGAATTTCGCAACTGACCGCCCATTCCATCTTGATACACTTGCCAACAATTGGGAAACCGAACTGGTTCTTGCTCAAAACGCTGCTGGAACAAGGGCTGACCCAGTGATCGTTCATAATACAGTTACTGGGGGTCGCATAGGAATTTTCTACCAGACAGCCGGTCAAAACGGTGACCCACGCGGCGAAGTTATAAGTGAATGGATTAACAACTATTGGATCAAGTTCATTGCCGCGGGCAACCCGTTCAGCCCGACCCGACTCCGAAAAATGGGGCCGCCGGCACAACCTCACCGCTGGTTCAATGGAAAGCGGGGGATACCGCTGCGTTCCATGACGTATACTTCGGCACCAATCCTACGCCTGGTCCGGCTGAGTTTAGAGGCCGGCAGGGGTACTCGTCTATTGGCACGGCGCCGGCATTACGCCAGGGACAACTTACTACTGGCGTATCGATGAGGTCGAGGCTGACGGCACTACCATCCACACAGGCAATGTCTGGAGCTTTACCGCTGCGCCTTTGAACGCATACGCTCCGATTCCGGCTGACGGTGCCAAATGGGTCGATGTCGAGGCTGACCTTAGCTGGACTGCTGGCGCCACCGGTATCAAGCACGATGTGTACTTTCGCACCAACCACACTGCGGTGGCTAATGGTACGGGCGGCACATTGAAAAGCCCGCAGCAGACAACGAAAACCTACGAGCCTGGAACCCTTGCACTGGATACGACTTACTACTGGAGGATCGATGAGTACAACTCCGGCGGCACTAAATTTCCGGGCACAGTTTGGAGCTTTGCGACTCTCAGTGCCAACGCCGGCATCAGAGGATACTACTTCAGTAATATGAATCTGACTGGAGCTCCGGCACTCGTCCGTTTGGACAGTTCGATCAACTTCAACTGGGGCGAAGGCACTCCGGGTGCTCCCATCCCAATCGACCTATTCTCAGTCAGATGGGTTGGCGTGGTGGAGGCGCAGTACTCTGAGCCTTACATATTCACCACCAATAGTGACGACGGCATCCGGGTATGGCTGAACGATAACCCTGTACCAATCATTGATAGTTGGGTAGATCAAGGGCCAACGATGCATCCCAGTCCGGCCATTAACCTTGTTGCCGGGCAGCGATACAGCATTCGAGTGGAATACTATGAAAATGGCGGCGGCGCAGTTGCACAACTGTACTGGCAGAGCCCATCTACACCAAACCAGGTAGTTCCCGTAGGGGCTTTGCAGCTTCCGCTGGCAGCCGGTAACCCGATTCCGCCTAACGGTGCTGTAGATGTCAAGCAGACACCCACTCTGAGATGGTCGGTGGGTGAGAAGGCTGTTAAGCACAACGTGTATTTCGGCACTGACGCCAACGCGGTGTTAAATGCCACTACGGCCTCAACAAGCATCTATCGAGGCCAGCAGAACCTTGCTGTTAACAGCTATGTGCCCGCTGAAGCTCCGCTTGCCTGGAACAGCACATACTACTGGCGAATAGATGAGGTGAACGCCGCCGATACCTGGAGAGGCAGCGTCTGGAGTTTCACTACCGCTAACTCCCTCGTGGTTGATGACTTTGAGGATTACACGGACGATGTTGGCAGCAGAATCTTCCAGACCTGGAAGGACGGCTGGGGATACTCTGAGCCCGCACCTGGTTATCCAGGCAACGGCACCGGCTCGACTGTAGGTTACGCTCAACCTCCATTTGCTGAGAAGAATATTACTCATAATGGTAGCAGCCAGTCGATGCCATTAGGTTATGACAACAGCGGAACTGGCGGCAAAGCCCGTTACTCAGAGACGTTCCGAGAGTGGACCACGCCGCAAGATTGGACGGTCAATAACTGCAAGGTGTTGACGCTCTACGTCCAAGGCATTCCGCCGGACTTTCTGGAGAGCCCAGCCGGCACGTTCACGATGGCCGCCGAGGGCTCGGATATCTGGGGCACGGCAGACGAGTTCCGCTATATGTATAAGCAGCTCTCAGGCGACGGCCAGATCGTCGCTCGCGTCGACCGCATAGCTGGACCAGGCACCGACACATGGGCCAAAGCCGGTGTGATGATTCGTGAGACAATCGCTGCCGGATCCACGCATGCGTTCTCCTGCATAACGCCAGGAAATGGTAAGTCCTTCCAGAACCGAACGGTGGCGGACAGCACATCATATAACTCCAACACCGGAGGCTATGTGGCGCCTTACTGGGTTAAGGTAGTGCACAAGGCAACCAGTTCACGGGTTACCATTCCTTCAACGGCGTTGATTGGGAGCTTCAACCTTTGAGTACTGAAACGCCCAACCCGCAGACTATCAACATGGCCACAAATGTTTTGATTGGCTTAGCTTTTACAAGCCATCAGAATGATGTATTGCGTATGGCTCAATTCAGCAACGTTTCTACGAATGGCTCGGTTACAGGCGCCTGGACGGTCGCGGACATCTCTGAGACTGTTACCGGTACTAATGATGACGAGCCGCTGTACCTGGCGGTGGAAGACAATGCTGGCCACATCAAGGTGATCAACAACGATAATCCCCTTGCTTCGGTTGACCCGAGCTGGCAGGAATGGAACATTAAGCTGAGCGACTTCAGTGCTGCCGGCGTGAACCTGAAGGCGGTCAAGAAGATGTATATCGGCTTAGGCAACCGGACAAGTCCGACGGTTGGCGGCACGGGTAAGATATACGTCGATGATATCGCGGTATATCCCAGCAGATGTGTTCCTTCAATGGGTAAGCCTACTGCCGATATCGCTGAGCCGTACGACTGCAAGGTTGGCTACGAAGACCTTAGTATGCTCGCATACGAGTGGTTGTCTAAGATACTATCCCAGAATTGGCAGGAGCGCGCTGCCTACTGGGACAGCCGATATCGAACGAATTGGGCCAGTGGTGCCGATTCCAATGCCGTGCGAGACGGTCTATCTGCTGCCGGCTACACGATTCTCAACGCTGACCAGCTCAAAACGTGGATGAATGCTCGCATCGCCGATAAAAAGTTGAGCGTGGTAGTGTTCTGTCGGGATAACGCGCCTGACACCGTTGTAGAAACAGTAGATGCTAATTGCACGCTTCGAAAGTATCTTGATGCAGGCGGCAAGATTGTCCTCTACGCCGATATTCCTTTCTGGGATATTGCCCACGCGGATGGCACTGGGATAACCCGGCTGGTGACGGCCAGGCGAATATATTGGGAATTGGTAACGTTGACCGTTGGGACAGCGGGGAAATAGTTACTATTACCGATACCGGGGCCCATTGGGGATTGACCCAAACGTGGGCCTGCCGCTAGGGCGAATGATCCTACCGGTCTTACTGTCTTGGCTATGGATAGTCAAGGATATGCTGCGGCGTGGGTGAAACATTATCTGCCGGGCGATTCGGCCCGAGGATTTGTTCACCTGTGGGACCGAACAGGGCGTCCTATTGTCGCGGACATTATACGTGCGGCAGAATCCAAGGGTTATCTTGCGGCTGATCTGTATAAGGATGATGTGGTTGACTTCAAGGACTTTGCTGTGTTGACTGATTCTTGGCTTGAAGAAGTGTTGTGGCCGTAATCGTCGTATGATTGCGGATGTTTAGCTCCCCGCTTTCGCGGGGACAAGCTTGCCCCTGCAGAAGCAGGGGCCGGCACGGCGTCGGACCCGCAGTAAACTGCGGGGCTAACCGTTGTACCATTTCGGGGCCTATTCGCCAGAGGTGAATAGGCCCCGCTTATTTCTGCTCGCGACTCGGATGACAATCGCGATTCTCATAGGCGCCACGGACTTCTCATAGGCCGGGCCAGCATATCATTGGCGTCGGGGTCATCAATGAACTGTTCTTTGGCCGGGTCCCATTTGACCTTGCGCCGCAGGCGACAGGCGATTTCCGGGATCAAGCCCAGGTAGGAGGCCTTATGGCCGGCTTCTACCGGAGCTATAGGGTCTCGCCGCGTTCGGACGCCGCTGAGGAAGTCAGCGTGATGGCTGGTCGACCGGTCCAGGTGTATCTCACCCGGCTTAACTTTAACTTGCAGCAATGAGGCCGGTTCAGCCCAGATGCCTTCGCGGTTGACGTGTACCCAGCCTTTGTCGCCCTCGAATCGGCAGCCGTGCTTATTTGGATTGCCGCTGTCTGTGTATGTCATACGTAGGCCGCTTGTATAAGCGAACTCGGCCTGCCAGTCATTGATATTGTCGGTCAAGCCGTCGTCGCGGTAGCTGCCTTTGCAGCCAATTTCAACGAGTTCGCTGCTAAGCGTCGGGCAGCCCCAATTGGCGATGTCAAGATGATGCACGCCCCAGTTGACAATGAAGCCTGCGCAATCGTCCCAGGTCAGGTACCAGTCCGGCCAGGCTAATCGGCCACCGTTGTAAGGCTTCATAGGGGCGGGACCTATGTACATATCGTAATCCAGTCCCGTCGGGATCGGCTCTTCCGTGGGAGGCTTGCGATAGGTTCGCTTGTACTCCGGGCCGGGAGCACCCACCTTGACGGTGTGGATTTTGCCGAGGTATCCGTTCCTGGCCAGTTCACACGCCAACTGGAAGTTCCGGTCGCAGCGCTGCTGAGTGCCGGTCTGGAACACTCGTCCATACCTTCGTACCGCGTCACGCATTGCTTGACCTTCGGCTACCGCCACGCCCGTAGGCTTTTCACAATACATATCTTTGCCGGCCTGGGCGGCGGCGACCGCAATTATCGCGTGCCAATGGTCCTGAGTGGCAATCACTACCGCATCGATATCCTCACGTGCCAGCAGCTCGCGGAAGTCGTTGTACGCGGCACATTCTTTATCGCCGTAATGTTGGTCAATCAGTTTCTTAGCCGTTTGCCGCCGGGCTTCAACGACATCGCAAACGGCAACCATGCGAACGCCGGTGTTATTAAGGAACGCTTTGGTATTTTGTGTGCCCTGACCGCCGGCTCCGATGCAGCCCATTACGATACGGTCGCTCGGGGCAGTACTTTTGTCTTTGCCTAACGATGACGAGGGCACAATGTACGGCAGAGCTACCGCACCGGCGGCTATTTCGCCGGCCTTCTTCAACAAACTGCGCCGTGTAATTCTTTTATATCGTGACATTGACAGGTCTCCTTATTGACAATTGTAAATCTTAGCTGGCCTTGTGGACTCGGTGATTCAGTTTTCAATGTGTTATTTTACCCTGGGTTTCTGCCGTAGTCTAAAGACTTTCTCAATGTTTTTTGACGCCGAAATGAACATATCGCCATTGTTTACGCATTAAACGCTGTTTCGCTTGCCGATATAGTAGATGGAGGAAAAAATGATTAGGCGAAAAGCAGCAAAATTCATCTGGAGGCTCTGGAAAGAATGGCGAATGACCATTTTTTTCTTGGTCTTCGTGGTAATCCCCGTCAAGTCAAGCCTTGCGGATTGGAACTGGGTTCCCACCGGCTCGATGAATCCGACTATACTTGAGGGGGATCTTGTTTACGTGCAGAAACTGGCGTATGGGCTGAGATTTCCACTCAGTTCATATTGGCTGGCAAAGTGGTCCGATCCTCAAAGGGGCGACGTAGTAGTTTGTCTTTCTCCGGCTGATGGCATGCGGCTGGTTAAGAGAATAGTGGGGCTGCCCGGCGACACAATCGAAATGCGAAACAATGTGCTCATTTTGAACGGAGAACCGCTCACTTATACCAAAATAGACCCGAAATGGATGGAATCTCTTGGTCTGGAGCGTAGGCAAATCAGTGTATTCGCCATGGAAGATTTGGATGGCGCTATCCATCCGGTGATGCACATCCCTTCGGTCCGGGCGATTCGCAGTTTTGGGCCGGTTGTAGTGCCGCAGGATAAGTACTTTGTCATGGGCGATAATCGTGATGTCAGTCAGGATTCCAGGTTCTTTGGATTTGTGGAACGAAAGTCCATCCTGGGGCAGGTCAAGGGCGTTATTGGATCTGTCAACATCACGGACAAATGGCAGCCAAGATTCAATAGATTCTTCGTCCCACTGAAATAACTGATTCAGGGGAGTCTTTCAGTAATCCTTAAATCTTCGCATCCACTGCGGCCAATCCTCTGGCTGCATGCCGCCGGCCTTGGTCCAGGGACCGCGTGTGTCATACTCGTTGTGCCACTTCAACGTCCACAACTCTTTCAGGCCAACTTTTCTAACCAACCAGTCGAAGAAAAGCCCGTTTACGTACCCATCGTGCCGATTGATACAGGAAGGAGTCTCCCCACATTCGCCATATTCGTGATCTGGCTCTGGCTCTCGCGGACCAGGAGGATGATATATCGGTCGGACACTTTCGGTAGGTATAGCGTCACATACCGGAGGCTCGGCCCCGTCCCGGAGCCACCCGCTGTACGACAGGGAGCTATCCAGTTGCATCGGTACATTACTTGCGCCTTTGACATGAGGGGTACTCCAGAAATAAGGAACAAAGTATTCTCTATAATCCTCTATGTGCTTCTCAGCCGACATCCGGGAAGGCCAACAAGTGTAGCTGTTAATGCCGTAGCTGCCGTACATATCCCACGGCCAGTTGTCCCTCGGCCAGAACCTTCCCCAGGCCAGGAAGGTTCCGCCCGTGCCGCCAACGCCTTGCCCACTTGGATTTGCAGGTTTTGTGGCCATCGGACAACACCATATCCCCTCGCTGCTTCGGTACCAATCCGGCTCGTCATAGGGAGAGCCGTACCAGCCCAGGCCCCAACCCCATCCAGCACTCCAAGGCAATGATTCCCAAGCCTCGGTCGACCAGTACTCCGGTCCGCAGCCTGGAAAATACCCATCGTTGTCGCCCGTACGGATTGCCCAGTGCGTGCCCCATTGTCTCAGGTTCGACTGGCAGCCAACGGCTTTTGCCTGTCTTCTTATCCGCTGGAGTGTGGGCAGCAAAATCGCCATCAATAAGGCGATGATGGCTATCACAACCAAAAGCTCTATCAGCGTAAACGCCAGCGCCGATGTTTGTCATGTCGAGCGCAGCCTTTAGCCCTGAGCGAAGTCGAAGGGGATAGCGCAGTCGAGACATCTGGCCCCAGATGGTGAGCGTCTCCTACTTGCAGGCAGACCCCTCGACTACGCTCGGGGTGACAAGAAGGACACTCCAGGCTAAGGATGCTTAGTACTCCTTAAAGCGTCTCATCCATGGAGGCCAGTCTTCAGGTTTTACGCCGCCGGCTTTGGTCCAAGGCCCACGAGTGTTAAATTGGAGGTGCCATTTCAGCGTCCACAGCTCTTTGAGCCCGATCGCTCTTACAGACCAGTCGAGGAAAAGGCCGTTGATGTTTCCATTGTGTCGGTTAATACAGAGTCCCCCTTCAAAGGCGGAGGGCTCTGTTTCTGGCGGCGGTGCGCGTTCGCTTATCGTCCCGCAAGCAGGTTGAACCGAGTCCAGAAGCAACGGGATGTTGTTGCTGCCCCTGACCGAGAACACATCTGTGTCCAACCTGCCCATCGAGGGGGAGGCCATAGGGCCCTCGAATACAAGGGAGAAAACGTTGCGGTTCAAACCATAACTCCCGCGGAAAGCAGGGCTGGGTCGTATGATCTCCCAGGCCGCAAAGGTCCCCCCTCGGTTCACCTCCAGCCAGAGTTCACCGCTACTGGACGACGTGGCGGCCAGCACCGCAGTAGTCTTGGTAGCCATCGGACAGCATACGATGTCTTCAGTGCGCACAGGGTGGTATCTACTGGGCGCGTTCGGATCGCTTTTGTAACTGAGATATATACCCCTGAGGATTGATAGACCGGGGTAGTAAGCCTCATCTGTGCGAGGAAAATGCCCTTCGTGATCCTCCGCGTATAGGGCCAGTATCTGTCCCCATTGCTTGACGTAGGCCCGGCAGGTAACAGCCTTAGCCTGCTTTCTGACCCGCTGCAGACATGGCAGCAATATCGCCATCAATAGCGCAATAATGGCAATCACCACGAGAAGCTCGATGAGCGTAAATCCTCTCTTTTTGCACACGGTCGGCTCGCCTCCATCAAAGGAGTCTTCTGACCAACATTTTTCTGTTTTTCAGAGATGATGATCCGCGAGTTAGTGTATCTATTTGAATTATAGCCCGATAGGTGCCGCCTGGCAAGAGATTTCGGCGAAATTTTTCGGCTTGAAACTAATCGGGATAGAGCGGACTCTGCGGTTGCGTAGCCTGGATGTTTCTATCAACTGCGGGGGTCAGCTCCGTCAGGTCAGTGATGACTTGCGCGAGGCCGGAGACCACTCTTGTTAACTGGTCATAACTGATTTTGTCCGGCGTGTCCTCTGGCTCATGGTAATACGGATAGCGAAATGGAGCGGTGTCGGTAATCATGATTGCAGGGTAGCCTTGCTGCCAGAACGACCACTGGTCCAACCAGGCGACGCCTGGGACGATTTCCGGCACGGCTCCAGCCTCAGATGGAAACTGGCACTTTTCCCGGAACGAGGTAACCACCGTGTGCAGTAGTTTGCCAGAGGCAAAGTTGCTCACGAAGCCGATGAAGTTGCCGGTCGAAGGGTACATAAGGTTGAACGGGAACGGATATTTCTGGCTGTTCGGCTCATCGGTGTAGTATCCAATACACTCAAAACAGAGCATAGCGACAATGTTATCGCCTTTTGCCCGGCAGTTTTTGGCGTAAATTTGGCTGCCCATTTCATCGGTTTGAAAAAATGGCGGCTCTTCGTTTGCAAACAAAACGAAGCGAAGACTTCGGGCAGGTTTTTTATTCGAAAAACAGCGGGCAAGGGCAAGCGTTGCTGCCACCGCCGAGCCGTTATCGTTGGCGCCAGGACAGCCGAACACAGAGTCGTAGTGCGCGCCAATGATTACAACTTGCCCGGGATGTTTTGTTCCCGTCAGTACGGCTTTAATATTGCAGCAGATTTTATTCTGTGCGTGGAAATTCTGTCGCCTGACTTCATAGCAAGTCTTATCAAGCGAGCTTTCGATGAAATCAGCGGCTTCGGCGAGGCCTTTATAGTGCCAGATGTTCCGCTGGCCGATCTGGCTGGCAAGCTTCTCAACGTCGCGCTCCAATTCGTTACGCATCAATAGTTCAGCCACCGTCAGAGGTGCAAGTTCGCCGGTGAAACTTTTGCCGGGCACTTTGATCATTTTTGAAATAACCTCATAGGCTGAACATTATAGGCAGTACCTCCAGCAGAACAAAGGTAGATTTTGGCGCGAACAGTCAGAACAAAGGTAGATTTTGGCGCGGACAGTCGAACTTGCACAATCGTATATAAAAAAATAAATCGCTTTTAGGAGAGAAAAGATGCGAGTCTACAGTTGCAGGCAGAAAAGAGCGATCTCACATATCTTTGTATTGCCGGCACTTCTTTTTGTTTTGCCCCTTATTAGCCCGTGACGGCCAAGGGAAGGAGCGGCTTGGGTTTAGCTACTTACGAGGGATTCATCCAGACGGACGCTGCTATAACTGTAGGTGACGGTGGTGGGCCGCTGCTGAATCTTGACGGAAAGGTCGTTGGAATCAATGTTGCCATAACTGATAAAGACCCCGGTGGGCGAATAAGCTTTGCAATCCCGATAAATATGGCCAAGTTTGTCTACGATCAGCTCATCGAGCATGGAACGATTGAGCGCGGTTCCTGGGTGTGTCGATTCAAGATGTAAGCCCAGATATGGCTAAGGCTCTGGGCTTAAGAATGCCGGCGGAGCGGTCGTTTCCCAGGTTGTTGAGGGTTCCGCCGCCGAGAAGGCTGGTATTAGAACCCACGATGTTATTATTGAGCTTAACGGGCAGCCGCTGCAATCAGCCGGCCAGTTGCGTGCGCGCGTAGGAATTCTAAAGCCGGGTACGCAGATTGAGGTAGCAGTGCTCCACGACGGGAAACGGGCGACTTTTGCGGTTACACTTGGCAAGCGTTTGCCATCAAGAGGGGCGGTTCCCGCCGGTCCGGATGTGCTCAAAGGATGTGGAGCAGGGCAGTAAAAAGGACGGCGTCCTGCTGTTAGTCAAAGATAAACACTACACCCGCTTAGTTCTGCTTCAGTTGAAATGATAATCGCTACAGGATACGGCGCGAATTGGATTTTTTGCTTTGCGCCTGTAGCGTCACGATGTATTGGCGCTCGACCTGACCAAAGGCCCGCAGAGTGATGCGCCTGATCTTGAAGTTGACCGCATCTGCCTCGCTAATCTTTTCCATTTCCAGTGAGAATTCTCTGAGATTGCGGCACGGTGGCATTGTTCACTTGCGAAATAAGGTCGCCCGGCTGAAGGTGGGCCTGGTCGGCAATTCCTCCTGGTTCTACATCGGTTATGACTAGTATTGGATAAGCGCCTTCGAATCCGAATCTTTGGGCAACTCGCGCGGTAAGCTCTGAAACCTCCATCTGAAAGAATTCTCTGGCGAGCTTTTGACCATCCGGCAAAGGCCTTGGGACCATCTTCAATTCGGCTGACCGTATCTGAGGCTGGGGGTCTTTGGGCCTTACATATTGAATGGCTATAGGTTCTCCGGTTTCCTTGTTGATCATCTTGACATAGAAGTCGATCACGCCGCTGAGTTTCTGTCCGTCGATCTGAAGGACTATGTCACCTGCGGCAATGCCTTGCTGATCGGCGGGACTGTCTTTGCTGACCGAATCGACTTCCAGCCCGCTAAACTCTCCGACCGTTTTCATTCTGCCCATTACCAGGCCCAGCCTGACACGGCGCAGCCTTTCGGGCATCAGCATGTGGCTGAGGTTATCGACCAGGGTATCGACAGGTATTGCAAAGCCGATATTTTGTGCCTCTCCTCTGATTGCTGTATTGATGCCGATTAGCTCGCCATTGATATTCAAGAGCGGTCCGCCGCTATTTCCGGGGTTAATGGGAGCATCGGTCTGGATGACGCCTCGCAGCCAGAATCCTTCTTCTACCTGAATGTCTCTGCCCACGGCGCTTATTACGCCGCTGGTGACCGTGTTCGAGTAGCCGTATGGATTGCCGATGGCTATCACGGTTTCGCCGATCATCAAGTCATTGCTGCGGCCCAGGTCAATGACCGGCAATTTCTCGTTGGCAGGTTTTTCTGGCATAGTCAGAACGGCCAGGTTCTCTATTTTCGTCAGTACTGAATTTTTCCGCGGGAAACTCACGACCATCGCTGAAGGTTATCTTGATTTTCTCGTGCCTTTATTACGCCGCGCATTGGTGACGATGTAGCCGTCTTCGTGCACAACCACGCCGGAGCCAGCACTGTGACTTGAGTCCGGACTCTCGGTCCCCAGCGGTCGAACATATCCGGCCAGTCGAACCCTTGCCAGATTGAAGTTGATGCTAAACGTTCACCGGCGACGTTTACCACGGCCTTGTGTGCCTTCTGATAGACCCTGACCACCGGCGTTTCCCGATCGAACGCTGCTTTGTCCTGGGCTTGTGCCAGCCCGATCAGTCCGAGCAACAGTGCCTGTACCGCTGTAATCGTCAGCAGTGAATTCACTATTCTCATCAGCTTATAACCTCCACAGTATCTTTTTATGCCGTCGGTTGGCACATTGGGGCTCAATTGTAAATTGACAATTGACAATTTTCAATGGGCATGATTGATCATCATAGTTGTTGCAGACAATCCCGCAGCAGGGTATAAACTAGCTCTTACAGTTTTTAGACAGAATTAGAGTCCATATTGAGGTCGCTAAGAAGTGGCACGTAAGAGTAAAGTCGCGGCAGAAAGGATAATCCTATCCGACCAAGAATTGTGCCGGATCGTAAGAGAAAAGCCAGGCGTCAAAGACGCCCGGATAATCTGCCCGTCGGAGGTCCAGACTGCTGCCTGGGTACATCTAAAATGTCAGTTCGGATGTGATGGCTATGGGCAGTGCTTGGTCTGCCCTCCTTTTACACCTTCACCCCAAGAGATGCGCTCTGTCTTGGATTCCTATGATCGGGCGATCCTGATTCACTTTGCTCCTGAAGCCGATGTAAAGGCGACGGTTGCGGACCTTGAGCGGAGCATTTTTCTTCGCGGTGCATGGAAGGCTTTTGGCCTGGGCGCCGGCCCTTGCTATTTCTGCAAGGACTGCCCGGTGGAAAAACGCCAGTGTCGCCACGCGGAACGGGCGCGGCCTTCAATGGAGGCCTGTGGAATAGACGTTTTCTCTACAGTTAGAAAGGCAGGGCTTCCTATCGAAGTAGTGACAGGCAGACGCCAGTGCCCGAATTACTACGGACTTATACTGGTGGATTAGGCTGCAGGGCAATCGCAAAGTCCGGAAAAAGGAACCATCAAGCCCGGCGATCATCTCTGGAAACCGCTCTGTTGTAGTTGAGAGCAGCAATTTCGCAGGAGATCGGTTCCTGCCCTTCGCCCCTTTGGGCGACTTTGCGTTTGCCCTGGATTAGGCTGCACAGACTCTTGCAGGCGGATGTCTTTTTTATTACAACTGAACTTTTGCAAAATTGAGATTAGGCACACTTTGAAAAGGGAAAATTTGTTGTCTTGTTTTTCCTTTTCAAACATTAACTACTTGATAGATAATTACTTAGCTCTATTATTTAAGGAAATCAAGAAACGGATTTCCTTAAATAATATGTGCCTAATCTCCATTTTGCATAACTCTTGTTACAATACTGAAACTGACCGATTCATCGTGTCATTCCTGCGGAAGCAGGAATCCATTAACGTATCGCTTGAGTGGATTCCCGCTTGCGCGGGAATGACAAAGTGTGATATGTCACTATTAAATACTTGCTTACGACAGTGTGTAGTTTTGGAGACAGAAGTATGAGATGTAATTGCCTAATTCTTCAAATTCTTGTGGTGGGCGTTGTTTTACTGCTGCTAAATGGCTGTCAAAATGGGACCACGACACCGCAGTCGGCTGCCACTCGTCCAGGCCCCGCGGATCACGTTTGATAAGGTTGTTCACGACTTCGGGTCAGTTGCCCCGCAGACGAGGAAAAGCTGTGAATTCAAGTTTTCCAATACGGGAGATAGCCTGCTGAAGATATCCAGCGTGGAGGTCTGCTGCGGGGTGAAGGCCGAGGCGGATAAGTCCGATTACGCCCCTGGTGAAAGCGGAGTAGTGAAAGTCGAGTATCGCGTAAGCAGTCAGCTTGGCTCGGAATTCAAGCGTTTTTACGTCCACAGCAACGACTGGGCCGATCGTAAGGTTACACTGACTTTACAGGCCAACATCGTGCGGAGAGTAGAGTGGGAGCCGACCAGTCTTAAGCTCGCACTTAACAAGCCCAACGCCGGCTGTCCGCAGATTACGATTAAGGGTTTTGACGGCAAGCCATTTGCGATAACCGCTTTCAAATCGACAGGTGACTGCATAACTGCCGATATTAACCCTTCGCTGCAGGCGACACAGTTCGTTCTTGAGCCGAAAGCAGACCTGGAAAAACTGCAGAAGAACCTGAGCGGGAGCATCGATATTAGTGGAACTCATCCTGAGTGGGGTGAGGTAACTATTGCCTTCGATGTCGTACCGCGATTCACGATTAACCCGTCGATGATTATTGTCTTCAACGCTAAAGCCCGAGAACCCGTTGTCAAGAATATCTTGATACTTAACAACTATGGCGAGGATTTTGAGATAGAATCTACGTCATCAGAGAGCAATCTCATAAAGGTATTGAACCAGAAAAAAGTGGATAATGGATATCAGTTTGAGGTGGAAATTATCCCGCCCGGTATCGAGGGTGCGACAAACTTCGGTGACAAGTTTCTTGTGAAGATAAAGGGCCGAGAGCAACTGGCAATTCCTTGCCGCGGGTTCTATTAAAAGTCATAGACCAACTGTAAGAAGAAAATGTGATTATCTCCGCGGCCGTCCTGGGTGTCTTCGTATCGGTAGGCTGTTTTCAATTGCCAGGTCCTATGGGCAAATAGCGTCAGATCAAGTCCGAGCCGGTTGGTAGCCGGGCTTGATTTTGACGAAAGGTTTGTGACTTCTCGGTCAAATTCAGCACCCAAAATCACATCTTCCGTCAGGTAGTGTGTCAGTCTGATAAGAATATCGCGAGCATCTGTGCCCATGTGGTGGCCGATTATTCTGTCTTTGTAAGTATAGCCTGGCTGGTAGAGGCTATGCGTATAGAACAGGTTCGGTTCGCCGGAGACGCGATTGTCTGCGTATTCTATGCGCAGGTCTGTTCTGCCGGTGCGCAGGACGTCATTGAGCTGCACTCCTAATAGTTCACCCCATTTGCTGGGCAGCCAGCCTGCCTCGTCCTCGCCGGCGACATCTCCATAAAGCTTGACGGACTTTACCGGCCATTTGTCGCCCATCGGAAGAAGAAGGCAGACGTCAAAACCAGCCAACTGATTGTTCTGCTCTTGTTCCTTTTGCGGCCGCCACATCGAGACGTAGTTGCGTAAGCCGACATGGGGCATTCCTGAGCCGCCGAATATCATAGCTCTTGACAGCCCAACTTCGACGGCCGGATGGGGTTTAAAGTTGAGCCTTAGGCCGGTCAATTTTGGCTTGGCAACAGTCCTGTCTTCTTCCAGCTCGGTCAAAAACCAGACTGCCTTGAACGGCCCAAACCGACGGAGTAGCCACGGCAGTTGCATAGGATTGGGAATAGATATTTTTACCATTTTGAAGGGCTCGGCATTGTTGCTCATGAGCATTGAACCCTCGTAGCCCGGACCCCACCAGAGCGAGTCTTTGCCCAGCTCAAGTTCCAGGTTTGTCCCCGCCGGAGCGGGGATCGCGAATTTGCCATAACATTCGATCAGGTCAATGTCGCCGCCGGCGTCGGAAGATGAGTCAACGTATTCCGGATGCACATAAAAAGCCGCCACATCTGAAAACATCATCCGCGAGGCAAACCCGCCTCTGTAATTCGAATGTTTGCGGAATACATCACCACGTTGATTTTCAAGGTCGGGCGTATTTTCAGCGAGTACGTATTTGACGTACGGGTCTTCGATTGGTTTAAAGGAGCTCTGGATGAGTTCTCCATCCAATTCGCCTAGGGCGATTAGCTCAACTTCAAATTCATCCTTAAGTCTATCGAGGATAGCCAAAATTATTTCATTTTGCTCGTTTAGTTGTTGAGCCTTTTCTGCGGCTTCAGCAATGTGCCTGGCCATTTCCAGGCGTGAGACAGGCTTGGTGGTCATCATAGCACTGTCGATAAGCCCATGACCGATGAGCCTATCCACAGCGTCATAGCTCCAGTGGCCAAGCGGCACGTTGGTCGATACAAACGCCGAAGATAACAACGCCAGAGTGCAAAGAGATGTCGCCCCAAGAGTTCTGCGCATACGGTGGCATTTTATAGAACCTGCAAGGCAGCCGCAACGAAATAACCTGATGCCCCAGAGTAATTTGCCCCGCCTCACGTGGCCTGCAGACATCAAAACGGATGCATTTTGTCTGCACTACTTTCTATGCCTACCTGCTGGTCCCATAAAAGGCAAAGATTCTTCCATTTTCTCACTGAAAGTGCGTGCAACCAGATTTTGTGGCAGGCCCTTGTCATTGCGAGCCCCAAGTTCTCGGGGCGTGGCAATCTCAAGACCATCAATAGTAGAGATTGCTTCGGTCGCGGAGTCTACCCTGAGCGTAGTCGAAGGGCCCCCTCGCAATGACCGGCTAAGCCGGGAAGATTTCGTCCGCCAAATCCTGGCCGATGTGCCCGGCATAATACTGCTTGAGAACCTCGTGGCTACGCGTTTGAAACCCCTGCATAGAGGAGAAGACACCGATCTTGGCAAGAAGTAGAATCGCGGAACAGGCTGCGACATTTGCCGCTGCGTGTTTGTACCTGCTGAACTGCTCTGATAGCTTAGGTTTCGGCAGGATGTTTTTGAGCTTCTCGGCTTTAGGTGTTTCCCGCAAGCTGTGTTTGAGAACACCGACAGCCTGCACATTTGCACGCATCAGTAAATCGAGATGATGACGTTGAGATTTCACCAGTGATAGTGCCAGTTCGACTTTGCCGACCCCGACAATTCGGGATTGGCATCTCGGACAACCTGCAATATGCCTTTGTGCCCAACCTGCATCCAAACACAAGCTGCTGCTTACAAGCCTGTGCAGGCGAGTTCTAATTTGTCTGCACTTGTTGGGGCCTCGCGCCTGGGCTGTACTGGTAAAAGACGTTTCCTTGTACGTGTTCGTGCTGGTTGTAATCATTCTTGTCTCTCTTTGCTCATCCAAACAGCCAATAATTGAATAGCCTTGCACCTGTAGACTCTGGCGGTTGCCGCCGTTATGCCCAGTATCTTGCCCACCTGCGAATAGGGCAGTTCCGCCAGGTCGTGAAGTGTTATTACGTCTCTCAGATATTCCGGCAATCGCGCGATGTAGCGTCTGAGAGTCTCCTGCAAGCACTTGGAGTCAAAGTGGTGTGCCGGCGATGCTGCCACACTGCCGACCGTGCCGGAGTATGGCATGCTGCCTGCGCCTCGTGCGCCGGCTGTAGTGGCGGACAATCCTCTCCTTTCGACAAGTTTGCGCCTTAACATCGAGACAGCTACGTTGCTGGCCGTGCGGAAGATATATGCCTTTACATGTTGAGGCTTCTGCCCGTTCTGGCAGTGAGCCAGGCGTAGGAACGTGCTCTGGTAAGCATCGCAGACATCCTGATCATTGCCAAGAATCCGCCACAACATTGTGACCAGCTCCTGTCCGTGCTTTTGCATTACGGACAATATCCACCGCTGGCTTTCATCTACCGCCGCGGAGGCAGAAAAGTCCCAGATTAAGCCGTAGCTGGCAGCTTTATCGAACATAAGCGCTCATTTCGACTCGTTCACCCTGTCCTACATATCCAGACGCGATGCTCAACTATATGTTAGCAGAAATCTTCGCTGTTCGGCGAAAAAAACCAGCTCTTTGATTAACACGGTGGTGCGTTTGCGCGTCTGAATGTTAGTAAGGCAGATAGCCAGCAGCGAAAGCAACTGGCCTTGCACGGTAACCTTATGCACTGTAACTTATTCTAATAAAAGGTCTTACGAGCGAAATCTGACAGCCGAGGACGTAGTCTGGTTGGTGGATGATTTACTCAAGAGGGCTGTGCAGGCGGCCGCCAGCGATGTACATTTTGAGCCTACCGACTCAGAATTAGCAGTAAAATTTCGCCTTGATGGTGTGTTGGGCACGGTTGAAAGCCTGCCCAAATCTTTAGCTGACAATGTGATTGCCAGGCTGAAAGTGTTAGGGGGGCTGCTGACCTATCGCAACGATATACCGCAGGAAGGCCGGATCGAAATCGGCAACGACCCCGATGGCGAGGTACTTGACCAGCGATTGGCTGTCTTCCCGACTATCCACGGCCAGCGAGCGGTGGTGCGACTATTTTACAGGCACAAAGAACTGACTGAGCTGGAGCACCTCGGTTTTTCGCAGAACATATTGCTGGCGCTAAAAGAGATTGCCGCAAAAAGCCAGGGCGTTTTGCTTCTGACGGGCCCCGCGGGCAGCGGAAAGAGCACTACGTTGGCTGCTCTTCTGCGGCACATTCTAAAAAATTCTCCCGGCAAGAGCATTGTAACTCTGGAAGACCCGGTGGAAATTAGAATTGAAGGAGCGACGCAAGTGCAGATTACGCCGCATGGTCAGGCCTGTCCCGAGCACGGTCGAGGGATGACGTTTCCCACGGCGCTGCGATCGCTGCTGCGGCAGGACCCGGAGGTCCTGATGATCGGAGAAATCAGGGATGCTGAAACAGCCAAGATTGTGATCGAGGCGGGACTGACGGGGCATCTGCTGGCTAGCACCATGCACAGCGGCACGCCCGCAGGCGCGTTTCTGCGGTTGCTTGAGATGGGGATCGAGCCTTATCAGGTGACATCGAGCGTCTCGGCAGTTTTGAACCAGAGGCTGGTCAGAAAATTGTGCCAGAATTGTAAGAAGAAAGATGAGCAATCAGGATTGTACGAAGCGGCAGGTTGTGATGCTTGTTTTGGGACTGGCTTTAAGGGGCGAGTATTGATAGCGGAGATGGTTCAATTAGATGGGCAGTTGCGAAAGGCCATTTTAGCCAAAGCCGATATTGAAGAGCTTGAGGCACTACTTATGAGGAGGGGCCATACAAATATCTTTGCTGATGGCCAGCGCCTGATCGGTGATGGTGTTACTACCCAGCAAGAGATAGACAAGGTTTGTGGAATTGTCTCAGATGAGTCGCGTTTATTGAGCGCGGGAGGCGAACTATGATACGCATCTTAGCCTGCTTTGTGACTGTGTTTTTTAGTGTAGTCCCTGTGAAGGCCCGGACAGTCGAATTGACGCTGTCCCCAGCTAAAACTTCTGAAGCTGCGAAAAAATACCGCCTTCTGCCCACAGCCGACGAACAAACTGATTCGGATGCCTTGCCGCTATATCGAAAAGCTGTCGAGTCGCTGCCTGCAGACTACGGCAAAGATAAGATTACCCAGTGGAGGAGTGTACCGCTGAAAAACCTGCCGATCGAACAGGTCAAGACGACGCTCGAAAAACTCAGCCCGTCACTTCAATTGCTCAGACAGGCTGGCCTATCCAAGAGGTGTAACTGGCCTGCAGGGGAAATTGCCGCAGCGACGGAGGACCTGAGTAAATATCGCCAGGCTGCTTTTATCCTTGCCGTACAGGCTCGCCTTGAAATAGCACAGGGGCTGTTTGATCAGGCTTTCAGCAACATCCGAACAGGCATTGCCATGGCAAAGCATCTGGGTGAGGCCCCCACTCTGATTCACGGCTTGGTGGGGGTCGCGATAGGTGCACTTATGTGCAAGCAACTCGAAGATGTTATCCAATATTCGGATGCCCCTACCTTTTACTGGGCTTTGGAGAGCTTGCCGAGACCTCTGATTGACCTGAACAAACAGATCGAACTGGAAGTGGCAAATCTCAAGAAGCAGAATGATCCTGTAGTGCGACGGCAGCAGGAGGAGCAATTGAAGCCCAGTCACGACAGGGTGCGTGTGATCGGGAAAAGATTGGACCGTGACGTGGCGGCACTTCAATGTGTCGAGGCCATACGCCTTTATGCAGGTACACACAATAGCAAGTTTCCCGATGAGCTTAGCCAGATCACCGACTTGCGTATTCCCGATAATCCCATTGATCAAAAACCGTTTGCCTACCGCAAGACCGGCTCGAAAGCCGTCTTGGAAGCGCCGGCTCCGGAGGGTGGAACAGATAGAGAGGCTTTACGGTATGAACTGAATTTGAAAGAATAAGCTGCGAAGGACCTCTTGCAGTTATCGAGCTAACAGGAGCACAAAATGGCGACATTTGAATATAACGCACTGACATCAGCGGGCAGACTGATGAAAGGCAGCATTGAAGCAGCTTCGCGCGAAGAAGCCGCCGAATTGCTCAAGCAGATGCAGCTTACCGTCAATTCGGTCGACAAAGCAAAACCTGCAAAGCCCAAGACAGCCGTTGGCAGAAACGAATTTATGCTTTTCAATCAGCAGCTTGCCTCAATAACCAAAGCAGGCATCCCTTTGGAAAAAGGCCTGCGAGAGCTTGCCGGTGACGTCAGCTCAAAATCAATGCGGAGACTCATTGATGATATCGCCGGCGAACTTGAGGGAGGCGTCAGCATCGAGCAAGCATTTGAGAAAAGACAAAAGGCGTTTCCTGCTCTGTACGGGCGAATTCTAAAAGCGGGCGTGGAAACCGGCAGGCTTAGCGAGATGCTGACCAGCCTTAACCGGCATCTGGAAATGGCTAATCAAACCAGAAGGATAATCTTTGAAGCAACCGCCTACCCCGCCGTCGTTCTGCTTCTCGGCTCGATTATCATAACAGGCGTATTCTTGCTCCTAATACCGCAATTTGCATCGGTATATACGGAAATGTTCGAAGGTGCGCGGCTACCGACTCTCACCCGGCTGATGTTAGGTGTGGCTAGAAACGTAGTGCCTTTTTGGGCGACAGTCGGGTTAGTGGTCGCCGCGGTACTTTTGCTGTTATGGGCGCTTTCAGCGTCTTCTGCAGGACGCAGGTTTAGAGAATCGCTATTTCTAAATGCGCCGATCTTCGGCAGAGTCTACCACAGCAGTATGCTCAGCAGGATGGCCGAAGCGATGGCGATGATGGTCGCGGCCGGCTGTGACATGCCGGCCTGCCTGAGACTGGCGGCAGGCACAGCCGGAAGCGAGAAGCTTTTTCTGGAAGCCGATGCCCTTGCCGGCCAAATCGAGCAGGGAGCAAATATCCTGGAGGCGGGGCAGTTCTGCCGGGTTATGCCGAGGCTCTTCTTGTATTCGATTCAGCTTGGCACGCAACGCAATGAACTGCAGGACAATTTACACAGCCTGGGCCAGATGTACGCTGGGCAGGCCAGGTACAGCCAGGTAAGACTGCAGGCAGTTTTGTTGCCTGTTATGTTGATTCTTGTTGGTGGAATCTTGGCAATGGCTATCATGGCAACGTTTCTACCAATGATACAGATCGTTTCGGCGTTGTCTGCGGCTGGATAATGGGTTAAATCATGTTTTCCATTGTGGCAATACTATGTTTGTTTGCCTACGCAATCCTGGGCTACAAAAAGCCGGCGATTGCTCTGATTACCTTCCCCATCGTAAGTCTTTACTTAGGCTATGCCCTTTTTTTAGAAGAGCCAGTCACGGGCATATTGTTCGGCGCCGCCATTTTCTTTGTCACGTTGGTAGCTATCTTGCTGGCAAGGCGCGAACCTGGTGCGGATGAGTGGCCTCAGAAGTGCGCCAAATGGATACTCATAGGTCTGATGTGCTGTCTGTTTATCGCTGCTTCATTTGCCCTGTTTGGGCCCGGCGGCATCTATGGAGTTGTGTTTTCTGTTTTATTCATCGGTGCGGTGATAAGCTACGGCTTGGCATCTCGGCACGCAACTGCTGCATACGTCATATCAACCATCGGCGCGAGTATCCGCCAGAATCTGCCGTTGCCGATGGCGCTGGAATCGGCGGCAAGCGGGCGTACAGATAAACGATCAAGAATTTTGCTGAGTATCGAAAGGTGGCTGGTTCAGGGCTACTGCCTGAGTGAGTCGATTAAGCGAGGCTATCCTAAATGTCCGGGTTACGCTGTGGGAGTGATTGCTGCTGCCGAGCGGATCGACCAGCTTCCACTGGCAATCGAAAGTATTGAAGCGGACATGGTGGCCAGGGCGGATGAGGGGAAGAAGCTAAGGCCGCTCCACCCGGCTTATCCAGTAATACTAATATCCTTTGTGTTTTTTATAGTATGGAGCTTAACGAAGTTTCTTGTTCCAAACCTCATCTCTGTCTTAACGGAACTGGATGAAGGAGCTAAGCTCCCAGTCCCAACTCGATTCTTAATGTCGATCACCAGTTTCATCCACTATGGCAATGGATGGTTGGTCTGGCTGGTGCTCGGACTGGCAGCCCTTGTGTTGATTGCTGTCTCGATTCGTGTTAGGTTTCGGCCTCGCCGGCCAGCCAAGCCATACCTGATTTCGCGGATCGGGGACTTTGTCAAATGGCATTTGCCAGTTGTGCAGTGGTTCGAGAAGAAATATTCGCTCGTGCAGGTCACGGAGATTCTGCGGCTGTCGCTTAATGCCGGCTGTACGGTTGATGGGGCAATTGCCAATACGCTCAACTTAGACGTGAATAACTGTTTCAGAAAACGGCTGCGAAAATGGCTGGCGAAAGTAGAGGCTGGCCAGAATATAGCCGACGCGGCAAAAGAAAGTGGGTTGGGCAATAGTCTGGCCTGGGCATTCGACCAGCGGGCCAACCCCGCCAATGCGCCAACTGTCTTAGAGATGCTCGAGTCATGCTATCGTACGAGCTACAGCTACCGCGTCAACCTTGCCAGGTTCATAATGTGGCCGTGCGTGACCGTAACTATGGGATTGATCGTGGGATTTGTGGCTTATGCGTTTTTCTCGCCGCTAGTCTTCATTATTAACGAGATGGCAAATCTTGTCTATCCGTGATGGCTATGGAGTGAAAATATGCCCGGCAGAAATCCGAGGCAACGCGGTTTCTTGCTTACCGAATTGATAGTAACGTTGACCGTATTGGGAATCCTTATGACGGTCTTTGCGCTGTCGCTTCACACATTCGCAAAGTTCAACGGCTGCCAGTTAGTCAGACAGCGCCGTGTAGCCGCAGCCCAGGCCGAGCTTGACAGCATAACGACGACCGGCAAGCCGGTCGCGGGCGAAGATTTTGAGCGACTCTGGCCCGGGCTAAGCGTCTCAATTGACCAGTCGCCGGGCGTGGGACAATGGCAGGGAATGAAATTGATTAGAGTGACCACAACGGGCAAGAGCTTTCGCAACAAAGTCCAGATCCATCTATCCAGGTATGTTTCAGACGATGGGATTGCCCGGCATACCACAGGACAGGAACCATTAGCAGAAGGGCGGCGGTAACTATGCGAAAAGGCATGACGCTCGTGGAACTGCTGGTAGTGCTAATAGTGCTGCCGTTCGCAATGATAGCCTTTGATGTGCTGTTCCGTAGTGTGCTCAGTGATATTCCACGTTCCGCCAGGCTCGTTCAAGAAAACGCCTCTCTGCTCAATATGCTCGAGCAGATGCGGCAGGACATTGGTGCTGCCAAGGCGCTGCCGCAATCATACGGGCAGGACACCGCCGGCGAAGGGCTGCTTCTGATTGAGCTTGCAGACGGCGTGGTGAGCTATCAATTGAGCGGCGGCAAGATGCTCAGGCGCAGGCTGACGCCGGCGAAAGAAGAGCAGGCTATGGATGCCCGCGTCTGGTCGCTGCCGAACTCGCAGGTGCAATGGCGCACCTGGCGGCAGGACGGCAGAGGCTATGCCGTTGAGGTCACGACCGCCATAAGGTATAAACTTCGAAGCAAATATCAACAGAGGATGGCCAATTCCCACTTGTACTTCCTGGGGACGACCTGACAGGCTCTATGCAGATGAAAACGTCAAGAAACAAAGGCTTTGTTTTGTGGTTGGTCATAATTGCGATCGGTTTGATCGGGGCGATTATGATTGTCTTGACCGCTGGCGCAAATACTATGATGTTCCAGTCGGATACGGCTTATCTTCAAGCGATAGAGCGAAACCTGACGGCGAGCGGCCTGGCCTGGTCGAGAGTAAACATTCGTGGCAAAAGCCCTGAAACCTTCAGCCGAACGGTAAGCTTAGACCTGGCCAATATGAATATTCGCGGCTCATCCTTAACGGTTGCTGTCGGTGCTCCGATCGATAACCTGGTCGAGGTTCAGATAAACAGTTCGTGTACTCGCGGAAGGCGAACCCAAAGCCACGCAAAAAAATCCACACTCGAGTTGTAGGGTATGCTTTGCATACCATACATAGGTGTGAGGATTTGGCATACCGGCATTCTCAAAAGAACAGATCCCCATCAAGTTTTGGTATGCCGAGCATACCCTACTTTTTGTGTTTTTGTTAGATTAGCCCCGAAGCCTGCTTGGGGGTCTTCTCAGGTTAAACCTAATCGCTCAGCTTCAATATCCAGGCCGTAGAGCTTCATCTTCTTGTATAACGTGGTGCGATTTATTTGAAGTGCCTTGGCGGTTTCTTGTCTACTCCAGTGATGAGCCTCCAGTGCTTGGCGGATAAGGGCTTTCTCCGGCTCGGCCCGCGCCTCCTTCAAGGTCATGGGCTTATATCCTGTCTGCTGTTGGCTTTGATCCTGTCTGATTGACTCGGGCAGGTCTTCCAGGCCGATGTACTTATCTTTGCTTAGCAGAACCGCCCGCTCCATCACATTCTCCAGTTCCCGCACGTTGCCTGGCCAAGGGTAACGCTCCAGATATTCCATCGTTTCATCGGTAATGCCGAGCTTTTCTTTATTGTGGTGAGCACAATACATCCACAAGAAGTGTTTCGCCAGCAGTGGAATGTCGCCTACTCTCTCACGCAGAGCCGGAAGCTTTACCGTCACCACGTTTATCCGATAGAACAAATCTTCGCGGAATCTGCCCTGTTTAACTTCCTCAATTAGGTCACGGTTTGACGCCAGGACAATCCGCGTATCGACGGTCAAGGTCTTGTTGCTTCCGACCGCCTCGAATTGTCTGTCTTCTAAAACGCGTAGCAGTTTCACTTGCAGAGCTGGTGACGCATTGGCAACCTCATCCAGAAAAATTGTGCCCTCATCTGCAGCCAGGAATTTGCCCTCTTTATTATTTACTGCGCCGGTGAAAGCGCCTTTGACGTGCCCGAATAGCTCGCTTTCCAAAAGTGTCTCCGGCAGTGCCCCGCAGCTCACCTCGACGAAAGGCTTGTTTCTCCTGCTGGAACGGTAATGTATGGCCCTTGCCAGCATACTTTTGCCTGTGCCGGATGGACCTGCCATCAGTATTGTAGTGCTGGTATCGGCGACGGCCTCGACAAGCTCAAAAATTTTGGCCATCTTGTAGTTGTGGCTGATTATGTTCTCAAGGCTGTACCTTTGTTCGAGTTGCAGCCGCAGTCGTTCGTTCTCGCTTATTAGTGATTGTTGCGTGAGTGCTCTTTCTATCGCGAACCGCAGCTCGTCGTCAATGATGGGCTTTGTCAGGTAATCGTAGGCGCCTTTCTTAATGGCTCTGACGGCACTTTCGATGGTGCCATAAGCGGTTATTACTATGACCACCGTTTGAGGATAGTTTTTCTTGATCAGGTCCAATAGTTCGAAACCATCGCCATCCGGCAAATTCACATCCATTATTACCAGAGCGTAGTTTTGCTTCTGCAGCCTGGCGATAGCACCCTTGAAGCTTTCGACGCCGCCGGCCTGGAATCCCTCCAGCGTCAGAAATTCACACAGCGAGTCTACTATGATTTTGTCATCGTCTACAACCAGGATGTTTTTATCTGCCATAGACAGAACGCCTGAAATAGTTTGTCGTTTCTGACTGGCGGAATGCTGCAAAAAAGCAACACGCCTTCCTTTTTTCGGATTAGCAGGGGGGGCGTGTTTAGCAGGAATCATAAGATTCTGTTCTAACCGAGCCGACGTTACTCGATCGAGAATTCTTTTTTGCGGGTGTTCATCTGGGCTTTTAGGCGGGCGACGATCGAGGAGTGCATCTGCGATACGCGGGACTCGGACAAATCCAGAGTTGCCCCGATTTCTTTCATAGTCATTTCTTCGTAATAGTATAAGACGATAATTAGCCGTTCGGCCCGCGTCAGGCCCTTCGTAAGCAGGTTCTTCAGATCGCGCTTCTGAGCTTCGAGCACGGGGTCCTGGCTTCTTTGGTCTTTGATTACGTCTATTTCACGAACGTCTTTTTCGGTCTCATCGTCGCCGCATTTGGTGTTCAGCGAAACCAGACTGGCAGCGTTGGCATCCCGTAGCAGCCTGCTGAAATCCTCTATATCCATCTCGAGCTCCTCGGCGATCTCTTGCTCATCGGGCTTACGGCCAAGGTGCATCTCGAGCGAATGAGTGGCCTTTGCCAACTGATGGGCACGGGCGCGCACCAGCCGCGGCACCCAATCCATGCTCCGCAGCTCGTCCAGAATCGAGCCTCTTATGCGCGGTGCGCAATACGTCTCGAACTTTACGCCTCTAGTTGGATCGAAGGCTTCGATGGCGTCCATCAGTCCGAAAATGCCGGCGCTTATAAGGTCGTCCAGCTCGACTTTGTCCGGCAATTTGCTATGCAACCGCTCGGCGCAATATTTTACCAAGTCCCTATAATGCTCCATCAGCAGATTACGGTAACGGTCCTCACGGGTCCTGTGGAACTGCTCCCATATCTGGTCGATCGCAAGCTGCTGCTGTGTTTTCACAATATCCCTCAACGAAAATCGCCCGCCTTACGGGAATGCGCATTCTGCGGTCACGAGTACAAGTTAGGTTTATGCGGCAGGATTCTTAGTCCTATAAGCGCCAACATCGATCCTTGACCTCTTCTTTGCCTGTTTCCAGTGCCGGACAAACAACACACCCACCCTAAGGTCTTATCGGCCTTTTATGCTGCAACTTTAGAAGAAGCGCTTAGTAACTTGTTTGAAAATTGCTCTGGTTGGCTTGAGCAGCCAAACTCCTTTTTGGCACTACTTGGTCCTGGCGTTTTCTTTTTTTGCCCCCACCTGTTCGCAATATATCTTCAGACGTCCGTCTGTTTAGTCTCGACTAACGTTGTGTTTGATCCCAATGGATCGGGACAAATCTAAACCTGACCTGCCGAGTTGTCGGCTCGTATGTGGCACAATGGTTGAAAGATACGAATGTCTGCTGCCTTTGCCTGAGCAACGCTGCGGCAATTCTTCGGTTAAGCCGATTCTCAACGAGCCTATTGATCTGCAACTCGAGGTATTCATCTCTGTTGTGTTCAAACAGATCGCTGGCGTACTCATCGACTATTGGCACTGCTTGCAGACTGGTACGGGCGCCGAACTTGATATTATCGGTATCTCGCAGGATCAGCCGTCGGCTCTGCACATGCTCGATGATCGCTTCGTTCAGCGCTCGTGCAAACTCCTCAACGGCCAGGTCTTTGGGCGTGAAACCAGCGGCGTGCATGTTGTGTATGTTTTCGGTCAGGACTTTTTGACGAGTGTGAGTGAACTCGATTATCCTGACGAGCAGGTCGCTCATATTGTCTGTTATCAGTGCCAGGCGGTTCATAGCTACTCCTTCCCTGAATTTTCCCACCAGCGTTCCTGCAAAGACAAAAACGACACTCCTATCCTTATTTTTATCCTTGCAGCTAACCAGCCTTTATTGAGAGTCTCCCTGCGTCTTGGTTGATTCGGCAGAATATGGAAAAGGCCTGGCTCCTTCACCAGCGGTATCACCATCGTGAAATGGTGGTGGCCTCTGGAAGCCAGGTTTCTCTCTGCTTAGAATATGTCTTATTTCTGAAAGAGTCTTTGTCTTCCTAAGCTGGATTATTTCTGACAACCTATCAAAGACCGACTCGTCGTATAGTCGGTGTCCCCCAGCGGTCCATTCCGCTTCGCTGATCAGCCCCATTATCGTATAGTTGTGAATGGTTTGTCTTGAGAAGGGCGAATATCGGACTAACTCGCCGATGCGATATCGCTTGGCAGGTATCTGCAGCTTGGAGCTATCCACTTGCAGTTGCATCACTGAATGCCTCCTTGCAGCCTCAGTCTAAGACCACCATCTGTCCACGAGCCACACGCCGCCGCAAGGCCGCTGTTGCTCGGGACCCAACAGCCTTACAGTCACACTCAGACATCCGATTCCAACCGCACATGTTTGCGCACAGGGGTAATTTTACGTTTTGCAAAATATAAAACACCCATAAACGACTGTCAACTCTTTTTCGTTTTTTTTCAAAAATTTCTGCTGTTTTTTACTGGTCAGACCGGTAGGTTATCTCGCTGCAACCGTGGACTGCCAACTGCCTGATGTGGATACTCCGCCTGATTTTTGCTCTGTCCGAGGTGTCTTTTTGCGAAATTTACCCGTGAAAGTATCCGATAAGTAGCAGGTAACTATTTGCGGTTTTGGGGCTTGTGTGGATTACAACAATGTGGAGCGAGGGTGCTCAGAGGTTATGCACAGAATGGATAAGAAGTCTGAAGATAGCGTCAACCAACTTGGCGGGCGGAATTCCCTGCTCGAGCAAGTAACTCCGTTAGCTCGTGAGATGAACAGCCTTGATATTGAGCGAATAGCGGACGTTTGTGTCAAAAGCATTCCGAATCTCGTTGGCGCAACGTTTGCTTCGCTGTATGTGCTTGACGAAAGCAACGGCATCCTGCATTTGCTCAAACACAATCATCCGTTTCTCATAAACAAGATAGTTTCGCTCAGTCAAAATCCGCCGTCTCCGATGGTTATGGCGGTAAGAACCAAAGAACTTATCTTGATAACTAACATTGACACCCACAACAAGCCCGTGATCAGAAAATCGCAACGCGTGTTCGCTGAGAATTATCAGACCAAGAATTGTGCCATCGCTCCGCTTATTTGCCAGGATAGGGTGGTGGGGGTCCTCAATCTGGCAGACAAAACCAAGGGCGATAACTTCAGCTCTGAGGATATTGCCTTGATAGAGTTGTTTGGCCAATTGGTCGGGGCGTCCATCGGCAATATAAAGCTGTTTGAGAGAATACAGCGCCAGGCAACGACGGACGGCCTTACCGGTCTTGTCGACCACAAAACATTCTATGAAATCTTGGAAAAAGAACTCTGGCGGTCACGGCGATACGGCGGACAGATTTCACTGATTATGGTTGATATTGACAATCTCAAGAAGATAAACGACGCCTATGGCCACCGTGCCGGCGATAAGGTCATCCGCGAGGTCAGCAGAAGGCTAAAGGAGTGCATCCGGCAAATCGACACCGCAGCTCGGTACGGCGGAGATGAGTTCACAATCATTTTGCCGAACACCTCGCTAAGTGATGCTACCCTTGTGGCCGAGCGCATGGTTGAGGTAGTCTCGCGTACGCCAACCACCTGGCAGAAAGAACAGATACCGCTATCGGTCAGTGTGGGGCTTGGTCAGTATGACGCGGACAGCAACCCGGAAGATATTACCAGCCGCTCTGACCACGCCCTGTATATGGCTAAGCAGGCCGGCAAAAACACAGTCAGAGTCTTCGAGCCTTGTAAGAAGTAGGGTCGTAGGCCATCCGCACGCCCGGTGCAACCACCCCAAACAGAAGAGGTTATGCACTATCAAAAGTCGATAGATGCAAGAATCTTTCTACAGGTGCAGTGGTTTCCGAGGTGGCATAAAACAAGCTTGGAAGCAGTAAATGTTATTGGAAATGCCTCGCTCTCTATTTGGCCGAACCCAATTGTTATGTGCGGGAAAAAATTCTCGAAACCGGCCTTTTTCCGATAGTTTTTGATCCACTGCAAGGTAGTCTCAGCGGCTTCTTCATCGCCATAAATCATCTGACTGGTAACATCGCGGCTGAAGTAGGGCGTGACTTTCTTGATGATGTCTTCGTGAAGTGCCTGGATTTGCTTTGTCTTTTCCACCTCGAAAACGGAGACCTTTTCGCCTCTGGCGTTTGTCGAGGTTCGGATGCCGATAACCGCCAATTCACCCAACGGGTTTTCTTTTGCCGCCAGTGGCAAAAGCCTACTGATCGGCGCAACGTCTCTTTCGTCGATACAGCCCATCGCCAACGAAATGTGCGGCAGACAGTTTTCCTTATTGAGCACTATTTTGCTGGCGAATTTCTCTACCAGCTCAGCATTTGCCCGGATGGCGTTGTCCATCATCTCATCTGACGGCAGCAATACTACATCTACTGCTATTCTGCCCATAAACGATCAAGTACCTCCTCGTGTTCTTGTCTCCACGCTGGATCGACTATGCACAGAAACTCCAGGTCGCGATCGCCCGTGTTTTCAACATATTGTATCGACAGAGGCGGAATATAAATGGCGCACTGCGGCTCAAATTCGAAACATTCCTCATCGATGTGCATCAGGCCTTGTCCGGCTATTATGTAGTACACTTCTGATGTCCTGAGCCTATGCGGTTTGGTTTTTTGGCCCGGCTTGACTTTTGCGTGCGCCAGGCTGTAACGAATTTGCAGAGCCGCCTTTTCCGGGTGCAGAAGCTCGCGCAAAAGCGAGCCGTCGCCCGCGATAAACGCCGGGCAATCTTTCAACTGTTTGACGACCATGTCACTGCCCAAATAGAATCGATGCCTTGCCTTGCGTGAAGAATGTGCCGGCCACGCACGCCGTCATAAGACAGGCTAACGTCGCTGCCACTACGCCCAAAGCGCAACTGCTGCTATGTTGCGGGTTCTTTCCGGTGCCAGCGCGGAGATGCCCCCAACAAAAATAGCCATCGAGGCAAAGTGCGCGAATCCACATAGAGCATAAGTGGCCACCAGCGCTGAACGCTGCGGATGCTGCAGCAACTTCTGCTCCAAAGCGGCTGCTAAATCACTATAAGCTGTAACCTCAGTGACAATTGCCCGCTCACCGATGATTTTGGAAATCTGCCCGACATCCGCTAACGGCACGCCCAGAATCAGGGTAAACGGATAAAAGATGTAACCGAGAATTGCCTTCAAGGACCACTGGCCGTGCAGGCCGAGCACGAGTTTATTCCGCCGCCTATCCCCGATAAGATAAGGTCGACCAGCGCCACAAAACCCAGGACCGCTATCAGTAGTGCCACAATTCCGACGATCATCTTGACCCCGGCGTTTGCCCCATTGATAATCGCCTCAAACAGGTTCGTTTCCCTTTCATAGAAGGGCTGGATGTGCACGCCCAGCGTTATGGGCTTGTCACTTTCGGGCAAAATAATCTTCGACATTACAACCGCAGCCGGCGCTGCAAGCAGCGACGCTGAGACCAGATGGCCGGCAATCTTGGGGAACTGAGGTTCCAACCGCAAAACGTATAACGCCAGAACGTTCGACGAGACGGTCGCCATCCCAGCGGTCAGAATCGTGCAGAACTCCGACTGCGTCATTTTCGATAGATATGGCTTGACGGTCAGATTGGACTCGATTCCTACAAAGATTTCGCTGGCTGCGACTAAGGACTCCGCCCCCGATATTCTCATCAATTTGGTGAACACATAAGCGAAGGCACCGATAATCAAAGGCATTATCTTGCAGTAGTACAGGATCGCGATTAGCGCGGAAAAGAAAATAATGGTGGGAAAGCCCTGAAAAGCCAGGATGAAGCCGACCGACTTTTCGCCCGTTTGGCTTTGCTGCCCGGGCGGAAAAGCCAGCGGCCCAAATACGAATTCTGCCCCAGCCGATGCCGAGTCCAGAATCTTTACCACCACGTCATTTACCAGCAGAAAAACCTTACTGCCCGCAGGAACAACAAAGACAAAAACGGCAATTAATATCTGTAATGCAATCCCCCAGAAGATAACCCGCCAGTTCATATTTTTTCTGTCGGCTGAAAGAACCCACGCAAAGCCTGTCAGAATAAATATCCCTGCGAAACTAACGAGATTGTAGATGTCCATATCTACCTGTATTTAGCCCCGCAATTTATTGCGGGGTCTTCTTCCCCCAATTTATTGGGGGGTTTCCTATTGTAATGCAATCGCCACAAGATTGGGATACGTTTTCACCAAACCCTCCGGCACGGGCTGCTTTTGCCCGGTAAGCAGCGCCTTCAGTTCGATAGCGTTGGCCAGTTCCGCACCTCGATAGTGATTGTTTGCGATAACCGTAAGTGTCGCAAAGGCCTCAGCCAATCGGTCGATCCTGCCTTTTATCTGGCCAAGCTCCTGCTCGTTGTAATAGTAATTGTAGGTCTCGTCCCTTCCTGCATCCTTGGTGAACCACTTTTCTCGATTCCTACCGTGCAGCCGGAAATAGCCGTTTGTGCCCACCGTGCAGTACTTCATACTGAACGAATTCCACGTCACCGGATAATCCAGATTGCAGACCGAGACGCCGAGCCGCCGCAGAAATTCCAGGGCGTCTTGCTGCTCCCAGGATTTGTGCCTGACCTCCACCACCAGGTCGAAGGCATCCGAAAAACTCTCAACTATCTTTGACAGATGCTGCCGGTTTTCCTGGCTATCCGCAAAGTTCCACTTGAACTGCGCCAGCAGATGCTTTAATTTGCCGGCCTGGAGGAAGGGCTCAAAGCCCTTGTGAAACTGCTTTACCATTTGAGCGTCAATTTTGCCCTCGTGGGTAAAATCACGATGTAATTTTGCGGTAAAGAAAAAGTCGTTTTTCTGTTCAGTTCTTTGCAGCCACGATGCGGTGGTTTTCTCAAAAGGCGGCCGATAAAAGGTGCTGTTGACTTCCACGCAGTCCACGAATCTGCTGACGAATTCAAGCTGGTCGATTTTCGGCTCGGTATAGACAATCCCGTTCCAGTCTGGATACGACCAGCCCGCCACGCCTATATAGACCTTTCGCGCCATTCGTCCCGTTTAGCCGTTGCCAGCACGGCAACGAGCTTAAAACCACGCGGTTACCGGGCTGTCGCCGAATCGGCAACTCCTAAACGCGTACTCTCGCCTCTTTTTTGTCGCCGTCGCCCAGACGCACAACTGCGTAGACCAGTGTGCCAAAAAGTCCTGCCAAAAGCGCTATGGCTACCCACAAGCCTGAGCCGCAGCCGCGCTGGCGGATATCATGGTATACCCAGACCGCCACAAGGATGTGCACGACCGCGATCCCAAGCAGCAGCAGGGGGCCTGGCCCGTGCCTGTGGCCTTTCTCCACTTGCGCAAGCTCCATTTTCCGCTTGGCAAGTTCCAGCTCAGCCATTCGGCGGTCCATTTCCATTTTCGCTTCGCGCGACTTAAGCTCCATTTCTCTTTCGTGCATCTGCATCTGGCGTTCAAAGTCTTCCGGCCCTTTGGCCTCCTGGCAGAACACCGCCGTCGGCAGCAGCACCATCGCCGCCAACACCATTCCCAAAACACATCGCTTCATCTTGTTTCTCCTATTAAAAACCCATCAATTATTATAATACCCACACGCCGGTTTGCCCACCGGCTATATGCGAATCGTTTATTCTATAAATGTTGGTTTCTCGCTCATGCCAGGCTTTGCCCAAGCTTATACGCCTTTGCCAGGTAATCTGGTTTGCGCAGGATGTCGCCTTTTTCGCCCACGCCAGGGACAAGAATCTTGCCGACCAGCCTCATTTCTAAATACGCCAGGCTCTTTCTGAAAAATTCGACCACCGGCTTGGCCATCTGCCGGCTTTCCTCCTCAAAAGGGATTGCTATCACAGCGGCTTTGCCCTTTATTTTTGCTCTGTTGGCCGGGCAGTTGAAGTAGACGAAACGGTCGATAAACAGCTTCATCAAGCCGGTTGGCCCGTACCAGTAGACCGGCGTGCCGAAGATGATGGCGTCGCTTTCGGCAATCTTTGGATAGATACCGCACATATCGTCTTTCTTGCTGCATACGCTGTTTTTCCAGCAGCGATGGCAGCCGTCGCATTCTTTGATATTCAGGCCGCCTAAAAATAGCTCTTCGACCGCTGCTCCTCTTGCCTTTACGCCATCAGCTATTTTTCTGACCAATATGTGCGTATTTCCGTTCTTGCGTGGACTTCCAACGACCGCAAGTATTTTTTTCATAACTTTGCTCGTCCAGATATTTAGCCCCGCAGTTTACTGCGGGGTCTTCTCTATGTCATTCCCGCGAAAGCGGGAATCCACAGACGGTACAACAAGCGCAATCGAAATCCCCGCGACAAGCCGCCAGTCACTGGTTCCGGCCCTTATTTAGTCCCTCAATCCAGCCCTCGATCTTTTTTACCATATGCGGCATACCTATCTTCTTGAAAATCTCAAGCGCCTTTTCCCAGTACTCCCGTGCCTTCGGAACGTCCCCACGCTGCTCGTAAATGGCCCCCAGATTGCCGTACGAATTTGCGGTTACTTCCTGCAGGGCGAGCTTCTCACCAATTTGCAGTGACTTCTTGAGCACCTCTTCGGCCTTATCGAATTCACGTTTGTCCATGTAAATGAGTGCCAGATTGGCGTAGTCACTTGCCATTAGTTGCTTCAGCCCGAGTCTATCCGCAATCGCGAGTGATTTCCGATGCGCCGTTTCGGCCTTGTCCAGGTCACCTCGTGTTCGATAAATCAAGCCCAGATTGCCGTAATTAGCTGCCATGCCATGCTGATTTCCAAGCGTCGCATGGATGTCGAGCGCGTTTTTGTGTACCTCTTCGGCCTTATCCAATCGACCCGTCTGGCCATACACCTTGCCCAGATTGAGATATTGGTGCGCTACCCCTTTGACTCGACCAATCTTCTGTTCTATTTGCAGCGCCTGAAGGTGCATCTTTTCGGCCCCATCGAGATTACCTTTCGCCTCATATACAAGCCCAAGGCCCGCGTAAACGCTTGCCACTGCATCGATACGTCCAAGTCTCATTACAATGTCTAGCGACCTTTTATGCGCATCTTCAGCTTCGTCCAGATCGCCTCGGTTCCTATAAACTAATCCCAGATTGCTCCATAGAGCTCCCTCCCACACAGAGCCCTTTTCAACCACTCCCAATGCCCGCTGGGACAGAGCTACCGCAGCGTCCAGCAGGCCAGCATTCAAAAGGGCTTCAAAGCATTGACTCGCAAACGCCTCAACGAAGGCGTTAGGCCCTTCACCTGCCAAGACGTGCTCGGGCAATCTCATCGCCGCCAGGGCATCCGGCTTTGTTTGTTTCTCCCGCGAGTCCTTTAGTTTGGCTCTATAAACCTCCACTGCCCGCGCGTGATATTGTTTTATCTCGGTTTGGTCGATTCGATTGAGTATGTAATCCGCTAATATAGCGTGATATATCCGTCTCCCATAACCCTCTAAACGCAAAAGACCTCCAAGATACCTATCGCTTTGAAGGCACTTGCGTGTTGTACTTTTTTGACCACTAACAAACTCGACAACGTCATCTGGTACTCCTACCTCCAAAATCGCATAAGCCTCAAACAGTTTTACTGCCTCTGCCTTTTCACAAATCTTTTCCCATTGTTTTTCTGCAAACTTGATCGGCTCCGGCCGTTTCGGCAAATCCTCCAACCCCACTCCCTCTTTTACTAAATCTATAGCAGCACCCACAGCATACGGGTGTCCCTTATATTGCATTAGCACCTTTTTCAAGTCGCCTATTGAACAAGACAACTCTGTGCTATGTGCCTTTACCAGGTCGTCAACATCTTCATCGCTTAAAACATCCAAATCGTTCTCTGGGATATGCACTACGTTCTTTAATGAACCGAATGTCTCGCTTCGTACCAGTTCATCCTCTGGCCTTTGTGCGAACATGAGCTTTATCTTGTCAGGAAGGTTTTTGATTACTATTGCCCAGGATTGGTCGCTTTCTTTTTGCATGTACTTTTCAGGGTCGATGATAAATATGGCCCGGCCATTGTTTGGCAGCCGTTTTGAGATTAACTCTAATCGCTCTAAAAATTGTTCGCGTGTATTTCTTGCAGGGTCACGTCTCAGGCTCATCACCAAGTCACCAATATTGAATACATTGAGGAAACTGCGCCATTGTTCTAACCTTCGATCCGTCCCATCTAAAGATTTCTCTTTTACCTTTGCCGCTTCAAACACATTATCCAGAATTAGCGTCATTGTAGAATCAACACTATCAGTTGGCGTTACTTCATAACGAACGCAACCACATCTGAGGGTAGGGTGATTTTCCGTAAGCTCTGCCATTTTATTAACCAGCCAAGTCTTTCCCATCCCCGTCTGACCGACGACCAAAACAGCGTGTGCCCGGGGGTTTCTCAGAACCTCATTGAATCGCTCGAGTTCCTTTTTTCTGCCGACGAATATCTGCTTCTCGCTCATCTTTCTATCCCACCAGTGGCTTAACTTTCTCCTTTCTCGACTAGCGAAGACATTATATCGGCACACACTTATTATGAAAAGCCTTCAACTGCGTTCAGCGCTTGCCCTGAGCCTGCCGAAGGGGCCGGTTCTGGGTGCAGTTGAGTGGCCTTCACGCGATGTAGTCGCGGAGATTTGTCCGGAATTCGCTTGAGAAAAAACGGCCTATCGGGTATAATATATATCTAACTAAATACAGAACACAGAACACAGAATACAGAATACAGAATACAGAACACAGAATACGGAACACAGAAGACGGAACACAGAAGACGGAACACAGAAGGCAGAAGCCTGTCCTGAGCCCAGCCGAAGGAACAGGAGTTTTAAGTAGATGGCCGGATGTGAAGATGGGTAAAATGACAAACCACATAAACAGATTCACCGAATCCGCGTTTGTCCGTGGAATCCGTGGTTGAAATCCGTGGAATCTGTGGTTAATGCTAAGAAAATGGCGATCATTTTCTACTAAATTATGCAAAACAAAGCCAATTCGCTAAAAGACCAAATGAGCGTAATCTCTTACGATACAAAGGGATATGAGAATTTAGGCGTCTGGAGGCTCGGCAAAAACAAAGCCAATCAAAGCCAATTAAAGCCAAAGCCAATGTTAAGATGGATAAACACTCACGGCGAACGAAGACTGGAGACGGGGGGAATCGAACCCCCATTTCCGCGATGCGACCTCAGCGTGCAGATGGAGGCGCATCGAAATACTTCTTCACAATCCACTCCGGCTGCCATTGGTCCGGAACGCGTTTTCGCCCGGTCAGGTCAACGGGTTCCGGCGGCTTGTTTTCGGTGGGCAATTTCAGCGTGTCGCCAACCTTGGCCTGCCATTGGGACATCAGCTTGAGCAGCCGCTGGACGTGGCCCTGCGTATTCCGCGCGGTCGATCAGATTGGTCTTCTCATCTGGATCGGTTTGCAGGTCGAACAACTGCATGTGGCTGATCTTCGGGTAACAAATCAGTTTCCAGCGTTCATCCCGCACCGCACGCTGGATGTCGATGAACGGCAGAAACACGGAATCACGAACGCGGTCCTGCCCGCCCTGCCAGAGGGGACGCAGGCTTTCGCCCTCCAGGTCCGCCGGACGTTGAATTCCGATCAGGTCGCACAGGGTGGGGTAGACATCCAGCAAGTAACTAAACGCCTGCGTGGATTTGCCCTGCGGAATGCCGGGACCAGCGAAAATCAGCGGGACACGCATGCTGTGCTCGAATACGCTTTGCTTGCCCAACAGACCGTGGCTTCCCAAGGCAAGTCCGTTGTCGGCGGCATAGACGATCAGGGTATTGTCCGCCTGGCCGGTTTGTTTCAAGGCTTCGAGAATCCGCCCTATCTGCCCATCCATGTGCGTGATCATACCATAATACTCCGCCAGTTGGTCGCGGATGACGGCCTCTGTCCGCGGCCAGGGCGCCAGGTTCTCGTCTCGGCCGCCTTTCATCATGCCATTGTCGAAAGGAAGCTGCGGAAGGTAGTTCCCCGGCAGCGGAGGCAGATTGCGATAGTACTGTTCCCGAAAGGCCGGTGGCGGCATCCTGGGATCGTGCGGTGCAGTAAAAGCCACATAGGCAAAGAAAGGCTTGCTCCTATCGTATTTTTGAAGGAACTGAATGACGGCATCGGCAAACAACTCGCTGGAGAACTTCTCGCCCGTGCGCTCCGCGGTCAGCTTGCCGTCCGGGCCGAGGTCTCTGACCGGCACCTTGGTGTGGTCAGACATGCCGCCGAAAAAGATGCCTTGTCCTCGCTGGAAGCAGCGCAACCAGGAGCTCTGGCCATTGTGCCATTTGCCGGTGCCGAAGGTCACGTAGCCATTTTCTTGCAGCAGTTCCGGCAGAAGTCTGGCGTCTTTGAGCGACGCAGTATCTACGTGGAACCACGTTTTGCCGCTCATCAGCATCGCCCGGCTGGGCACGCATACGGCGCCGCTGTTGCCCCCAAAACAATAATTGCTCCGGAAGGCAAAACCTGAGGTCACCAATTTGTCGATGTTCGGGGTCTTGATATGTGGATTGCCCAGGGCGGCGATGCGTATCGGCTCGTTGGTCGTCGGCAAAAAGCAACAGGATATTCGGCTTGCCGGCTCCGTGAACCAGAGGGCTCGAGCAGAGAGATGACAATAGCAAACCCAGGACCCATCGAGAGTGACATTTCATTTTCATTTCTTGTCCTTTCGTCTGGTTTTCCCTGTCGGCCTTTTGGTCCTTCGCTTTGCCTTTGTTCGCCTGCTCAAAGGGGCGGTCGAGCTGCCGAAGGCCGGGCGTCTTTGAACTGGTCCAACGCGTCCTGGAGCAGCTTCGCCGCGGCGGCGGCTTCGCCCTCGAGCGATGCGACCTTCAGCGGTTGTTTCTCCTCCACATCCTTGCTGAGGTCGAAGAACTCGCCGGAACGGTAGAGTTTGTAGCGATGATTGAAGGCAAACTCCCGGACGGTCAGGTCGGCCGACTGGCGTGGCGAATACCACGAGTAGACCCAGTCGCGCGGCTGCCCTTTGTCACCGAGAAGCTGCGGGCAGAAAACTGCGGCCATCGAACTTCACGCCCGACGGTGACGTCACGCCCGCAGCTCCGAGAAGGGTTGGCACGAAATCCGTGCTATCCACAAGGTCGGGGCAAACCTCTCCGGCAATAATCTTGCCGGGCCAGCTTGCAATCAGCGGCACGTGCATCCCGGCATCGGTGGTCGTGCCCTTGCCGCCGATGACTATCCTGTCGCCCATCATCGAGCGCGTGCCTCGGCCCGTGCCATTGTCGCCGACAAAGAGAAGGAGCGTATTGTCGCGTATGCCGAGCGAGTCGAGCCTGGCGACGAGTTTGCCGATGAGCTTATCCATGTAGGCGACCATATCGGCAAAGTGCTTGGCGTCGATGTTGACCTGTTCGCCCTGCGCTTTCGGGTCCCAGTCTTCGCTGTCGGGCGTCGGCTGATAGGGGGCGTGCGTCAGCATCATCGGGTAGTAAAGAAAGAACGGGCCATCCTTCTTGCGCGTGATGAAATCCAGCGCGTAGTCGTTCACGAGATCGGGTCCGTATTCGCCATCCGTGTAGTTCTTCTGGACGCCGTTGATTTCCAGGCCGGGGTTGGCGTAGCGAGGCGGACGGCGCGTGTGCTGCCAGAGGCAATACTCGTCGAAGCCGAACTTCTTCGGCAGGCCAAGGTCCTGGCCGAGCTGCCACTTGCCGGCGATGCACGTCGCGTAACCGGCTTGCTTGAGCAGATTGCCGAAGGTGACTGCCTGCGGGTTCATCTTCCCGAAACGGACGTAGTTCCTCACGTTGTAGAGGCCGGTCATCAGTTGCACGCGCGTAGGCGTGCAGAGCGGCTGTACGAAACAGTGTGTGAAGCGGACGCCGGTCGCGGCCAGCTTGTCGAGCTGGGGCGTCCGGTAGCTTGTGCCGCCGTTGGCGCGGATGGTTTCATAGCCGAGATCGTCGGCCAGGATGAGGATGATGTTAGGCTTGGCAGGCCACTGCCTCTGCGGGGGCAAGCTTGTCCCCGCAGGAGAGGGGATCGCTTCGGCAGCGTGGAGGTCGGCCCACGTCGCCAGCAGCAGACAGCCGAGCAGCAGGAGAATCGTTGGCTTCATAAATGCTCCGTATATCTGACACCATACGCTGGGTCGTTGGGAAGTCAACATCGTTGATCCTCGCCGTGATTGAGTGTTCACAGCCTTTGTTCCAGTCTCAGCAAGATCTCGTGGAAATTCTCTCTTTCACCTTGTGTCAGGCTTCCGTTGGCGCAGGCGGACCGATACACGCTGACGGCTTGGTCCAGTTCTGCTCGCCCGACGTGGATAGCGCCGAGCAGTGCGTAGGCGTCGCCGTAGGGCACACTTCGACGCACCATTTCCTTGAGGACTTTCACAGCTTCGTCAGTTGCTCCGCGCTGATTGAGGTAGAAGGCATACGTGCAACCGTACTTACCCTCTTGGGGGCATAGCTGGTAGGCCTTTCGGCACCATCGCAGCGATTCAGACGGTCGATCCGAGGCCAGCATCACGCCGAGGTTGTATGCGGCGGCGGGTGAGTTCGGATCGATCTGAAGTGTCCTGCGAAAGGCCTGCTCCGCCTCCGTCGGGCGGCTCATCTCGCCCAGAAGCATCCCGAGGTTCAAATGAATGGCCGGATTGTTCGGATCCAGAGCGATGGCCCTTCGTAACGAGGCTTCCGCCTTATTGTTCTGGCCTTTGGCATTGTAGACAAACGCAATATTCACATAAGGCGGCACGAAGTCAGGCCGTAGTTTGATGGCATTCTCGTACGAGGCCAGAGCTTTTCCCTGGTCCGCCCGTTGCATGTGGAAATTGCCCAGGTTGTAGTGGGATGCATAGTCATCGGGGCGGGCACTGAGTGCCTCCAGCAATTCCTTCGTGGCACGTCCAACCGCCGGGCGGTATTCGTCCGGGAATTGCTCTATCGGGATGGGGGATAGAGAGCTCGCCGCACGCACGCGCACCAGAAGGTATTCATCGCTGGTCGCTTTGGCCAACGCCCTGAGAGAATCAGGCGTGACATGCTCATCCAGCGCCTGGGCAGCGGCAGCACGCACCAGAGGCGAAGAGTCCTCCTGGAGGGCTTTGATTACGACCGGCCATTTGGCCTGGGACTCGCAGCGATGCAACAAGCGGATCAATGAGGCCGCGAAGATTTCATCGCGATCCTTCGAGCCGATATAGGCCAGGATGTCGCCCAACCGGCGCCAATCGGCCCGTCGGGCGGCGTCCACAAGAGCCGCTCGCTCCAAGAGCGGTTTCTGGTAGTCGTCGTTGTGCCAATGTCTCACCTGCTGATCCGCCCATGTTGGGTCTTTGTCACTATGGCAGATGCCGCACGCGTTGGGAGACTTGAACCTGAGAGTAGCTGCTGGTGCCGGGGGACGCATCGAGTGATCGCTGCGGGTCATACGGGCAAACTCGGTCATGGGCATGTGACATGCAATGCACTGGTTCCCGGTGCTGTCAGCGTTGTGGTGTGTATGCGCCGTGGCGTTGTCAACCTTCTGCTGATGACAGGGCACACATGCGGCATTCGGCTTCTCATCACTCTTGAATCGATAGCGTCCGCTTGACGTGTGGCAGTGCATGCAATCCAGTTTGCCGCTCTTGACGCATGGACTCATGCGCCAGACTGGTCATCGTGTAGTTCTCGCCCAGGTCACGTCCATCCGGATAGAAGTCCGGGTGTTCCAGAGTAGTCAGATCGAAGTGATCGAAGTAACGTTCTGCCGGTTTGAAAGAAAGACTCACGGGGCTCATCTTGGCATGACACGATCCGCACATCGAGTTTGTCTGCTCGGCCGTGAAGGACCTGGTGCTGATGATCTTGAGGTCCTGAGGCGCCTGGCCCTGGGGCGTCGCCAGGCAAACCCGGACATGCTCCTGGGCCGGACCGTGGCAGGCTTCGCAGTTGATGCCCGGCTCGGCCCACGTGGTACGATAGGTATCGGTCTTTAGGTCGTAGTTGGTGGATAATTGGCTCACATGGCAGCCGTGGCATGAGGTATTGAACGTGTACATTGGATCCATCCAGCGAACAGGCGCATCGGTTCCGCCGCCGGGGAAATGTCGCACGCTGCTGGCGGCCGTATCGAACCATTTCCTGCTCCGCACCTCGTAAGCCACCGGCAGGGTCTGTAAACGCCCGCGTTCCATCGGCGTCAGGAAGTAGTAGACGTTCTTCCCGCCCATCACATGCGCGATCCGATGCCGTTTTTCGCCATCCGGTCCCTGTTCGAGCACCAAGCCTTCATCCCGCCCAATGCACGCAAGGTACTCGTATTTGCCGATCTTGACCGGCCCTTCGGGGACGTTCAGATTCGCCTGCGCGAATTCGAATGTGTACGGCTGCATTGCCAGGCCGTGGTGCGAAGGCGCCCACAGTTGGTAGAACTGCTCATGGCACTGGCGACAACTGGCTGAGCCTGCATAAGGCTGCCGCGCTGGCGATTGAGGACCCGTCTCAGCGGCGACGCCAACGGCTGCCGTCACAGCAGCGATGACCAGATGGCAAGTATGCTTCCTCATCACTTTTCGGGCAGGGCAGCCTTCCAGCCGGCCTTCAACAGTTCAGCCATGTCCTGCCGCGTTTTTGCATAGGCCGGGTCGTCCGCCAGATTGAGCGTTTCCCAAGGGTCTTTCTCCAGGTCAAATAGCGCCGCTGGAACCGGCCCGTTCCTGAACTCCAGATAGCTGAACTTGCGGTTCCGCACGGCCTGGTTGTTTTCATTCTCAACGATGAACACCGCTTTTTTCCAGAACTGACTCGGATTTGCCAGCAGCGGCACAAAGCTAAGTCCTTCCAAATTGGCGGGCAGGTCCAGGCCTGCGAGTTCGCCGACGGTGGGCACAAAGTCCACGAACTCCACGAACTCGCGGCAGACCTGGCCATTGGCCGGCGCACCTGGCACGCGCACCCACAACGGCGCACGCCGGGTGGCCTCGAGCATCGAATACTTGGACCAGAAGCCGTGATCGCCCAGATGGAAGCCGTGGTCGCCCATGATGAAGACAATCGTGTTGCGGGCCAGACCCTGCTTGTCCAATTCGTCAAGGATCATGCCGATGTTGCTGTCCACAAAACTCACGCAGGCATAGTAAGCGGCAATGGCCTCCTTGACTTGCTGCGGCGTCGGCTGCTGCCTCATGAAGATGTCCGGATTGCCGGCGGTCACGCGCTTGGGATAGAGACTACCCTCCAATTTGGCCGGCGCCGGCGGGTCTGGAATTTTCGCCGGGTCATACATGTCGATGTATTTCTTCGGCGCAACAAGCGGCGTGTGCGGGCGAGACTGATGGACCGAAAGGAAGAACTGCTTTTTCGTCTGCGCGAACTCCTTCAACAACGCGCAGGCAATTTGGGCGTTGCGATAGTCACCCTCTTCTTCGGGCGCCAGCCCCGAATCACCGTAGCGGTCGGAATTGCGGGAGCGCCATTCACGGTATGCCCTGCTGTTTCTGTCCGTGGGAGCTGGATCTCTCTGGCGCGCTTGACCGGTCGAAACGTGAGGATGGGCTTGGGTCCATTCCATCCCGGCGGCTTGCCATAGCTCTCAATCCGGTCAAAGGCAAGCAGTTGCGTCTCGGCGTATTCGACCGTGTGGAAGAACTTGCCGATAACGGCGGTATGAAAGCCTCTTTTCTTGAGCAGCTCCGGTAGGGTGACCGTGCCGGGCGGCAGGCTCTTGTCCATCTCTTGGCCGTTGTTCCAGACCCGGCTGGTGAGCGGACGCAATCCGGTCAGGAACGAGGTGCGCGAGGGATTGCAGCAGACGGCCTGCACGTAGGCAGAGTCGAATCGGACGGCGCTGCTGGCGAAGCGGTCCAGGTTCGGCGTCTTGCAGATGGGATTGCCGTAGCAGCCGGGTGTGTCCGCATTCCAGTCCTCGGCGATGATAAACAAGACATTCATCTTCGAGGTCTCCGGCATCCTGGCAGCCGAAATCGCGTCCGCCGGGACGGCAGCCAGACCCGCACAGACGGCCAGCGAGATCAGATAGTTTTTCACGCGTGCGCTACTCATTCTTTTGCCCCTTCCTGCCGTGGCTTTCATCGGCTTGACTCATACGCCAGTCCCGCTCCGGCACAAACCGAGGCTCGCCATTTCTCAACTCATCCAACGACTCAAAGCGGCGGCCTTGATCGTTGGTGTCTTCAATCCATTTCTCCAGAACGCCGCGCAGCTTCTTCAACTCGGCCTGATGCTCGATCCTTGCCGATTTGACAAGGTTGTTGATTTCCCACGGGTCGGTGTCGAGGTCGTAGAGTTCCTCTTCCGGCATCGTCGGCTGGCAGAGAAACTCCTGCGCCGGCGTGAGCTTGCCCTGCGCGTGCAGCTCTTTGAGCAGGTTCCAGACGGGATACTGTTTCTGCTTGTACTCATTGTAGGCCAGGAACGGCACCCACGGCGTGAAGTTGCGGATGTAGCGGTAGCGGTCGTCGCGCACGGTGCGAATCCGCATCACCGTCATGTCACAGCGGTCGCGATAGCCGAAGACGTACTGGCGGTCCGGCTTCGCAGCGATCGCCCAGGAATATCTGCCCCTGCATTTTGGCGGTTTGGGCACGCCGGCAAGAGCCAGCATGGTCGGCGCCAGGTCAATGCCGTGGAGCAGGCGTGTGTCCACCGTCCCGGCCTTGAAATGCGCAGGGGCGGGGAAGTTCTTGGGCCAGCGGATGATCAGCGGCACCAGCAATCCTTCCTCGTAGCAGAACTGCTTGCCGCGGACGTGCGACTGCCCGTTGTCGCCAAAGAACACGACCACCGTGTTGTCGGCCAGGCCGTCCTTTTCCAACGCTGTGAGCACCAGGCCCACCTTGCGGTCCAGCTCGGTGGCTTCGTCAAGGTACTTGCCCCAGTCTTCGCGCGTCACCGGATGGTCGGGATAGTAGGGCGGGATTTCCACCTTGGCCGGGTCGGCCTTCTTCGGCGCGGTGAAGGCGCGGTGCGTTTCGCTGAAGTTGACCTGCGCGTAGAACGGCTGGTGCGTCTTGAGGTCGTCCAACTTCGCGGAGTCGAACGGTTTGCCCTCGTATCTGAAGTTCCAGTCGGTCTTGCCGGTGCCTTTGAAATCGCACGGCCAGGGCAGTTCGCGGACGTTCGCCGTGAAGTAGCCGGCCGCTCGCATCCAGTCGCTGAGCACCTTCACGCCTTCCGGCAACGGCTTCTTATTGGCGGTGCGATGGTTGTGCGCCCCGATAGTCGTGGCGTACATGCCGGTGTTGAACGCCGAGCGGCTGGGCGAGCACACGTGCCCGTTATAAAAGCGGGCGTAGCGCACGCCCTCGGCGGCCAGGCGGTCCAGATTTGGCGTCCAGACCTCCTTGGTCCCATAGCAGCCCAGATGCTGGCCGAAATCCTCCGCAATGAGCCAGAGGATATTAGGTGTCTGCGGATTGCGCTGCTCTATGCCAGACGCGCCGAGGGCGGGGGGACACAGAACCGCCAGACAAACCGCCGTCACAACAAGAACAGCCTGGTTCTGGAAAGTGGAACGATACAATGGCAGCTTCCTGGGGTGTTTTCGAGCTTGCAGCTCAATGGCGTAACCCCTTGTGGACAACACAGGTTACGATTCAGAATACTTGCCGATAATGGGACTCTTCCACTCAATTGGAGACGGGGGGAATCGAACCCCCATTTCCGCGATGCGACCGCGGCGTGCTCCCGTTATACTACGTCCCCAAATTCCCTATACACCCTATATTAGCAAATCCTTTCTGAATTCCAAGCTCGGTATCAGAATCCTAAGCTGAAGCAGGGCAAGAACTTAGAACCGCCATTTCTCATAGCAGACTACCTTCTCGATCGAGTGGCGGTTCGGCACTTTTGGACTGTCGGCTGGATAGCCGACGGCCATCAATTCGATTATAGCAACATTTTCTGGAATGCCCACAAGGGGTCGGACTTTTTCAGGGTAGAACGAGCCGATCCAGCAGCTTGCCAGTCCTAACTCTGTTGCCTGCAAGGCGATATGTTCAAGCGCGATAGCTACGTCGATCGGGCCAACCGCTTGGCCGCACCGCATTACCTCGTCGCTGACGGTGCAGGCAACAATTATCGCCCCAGCGCCTTGCAGGAAGGTTTGATTATTCGCGGCCTGGGCAAGTTTGCGCTTAGTCTCCCTGTCTGTTACCACCACAAATCGCCAATCCTGCAAGTTCTTTGCCGATGGCGCAAGGCGGGCGGCCTCAAGAATCTGCTCGAGCCTCTCGCGTTCAACGGGCTTATCCTGATATGCCCTGCAGGAATACCTTTTGCGTATCGCGTCAAGCACTGTCATAGAGTACTCCGAGTTTCTACGCCGAAATTGCCCAGGCTATCAACCGTGCAACACCTATGATTATAAAGTCATGCAGGTATTGACGCAAGGGCTGAAAATGTATATTATTCTTCCTCAGAGTACGGGCGATTAGCTCAGTTGGATAGAGCGCCTGCCTTACACGCAGGAGGTCGCAGGTTCAAGCCCTGCATCGCCCATTTTCGCAACTTTTTGTTTCGAAGATATTTAGCGTTCTATAACTTTCAGTTGCTGATCGCACGCCTTGATTTTGTGGCAATTTTTGCGGCAGTTTCAGCTTTGTTTGTGGCAGCGACCTTGTCATAAAGCTCTTCTGGAACCTGTAAGTAGTGGCGAGCGGAGACTTGGATACCGTGCCCGATCCATACTGGTACCGCGTACTGCGGATAGACTTCAGCCCAGTCGGTTTCGCAGTTTCTTCGCATAACCTTAAAAGCCTCTTTCCATCTTGGCAGCCTTGCACGTGTGCGTATGGTTTGGAAATTGCGCCATACGCAGTGCCTGGAGATAGGACAAACACGCGGCTCACCTTCCTCTGCTTGTTCAAATGCGGCCAGCAACAGTTCATATAGCTTGGGTTCGATTGGAACTACTCTCTGTCTTCCTGTCTTCTGGGCTATTACTCTGAGTCGGTGGTTTTGCCAATCTACATCTGACCAGGTTAGGTCAAGTGTTTCGCCTCGCCGCAGACGTGCCAATCGGCACAGGGCTATCAGTAATCGCCAAGCTTGATTCGGGCAAGCATCAAGCAGCTTATCGAGCTCTTCGACGGTGACATGCTTCCAATCTTTGTCCGGCTCCCGAGATGCACCTTTTAGCCTGTCAAAGGGATTGAACGTGATGAGGGTCACGACTATCAGCTCTGGCTGGGTTCATGCTGATCTCTGCTGCAAGGCGGTCGCACATAACCTTTGCCTGTCGCCTGGAGAGTTGCGTTTTGGACCCGAGGCTCTTGGCTCGTCGCAGTCCCGTACTGTCGTAATAAAATGCCTGCCATTATCTTCCATTACTGCTTAACGTTACTGTGCTTTTTATACTCATTTCTCATCTCCTTCCCATTATCTTTTTGGCTGACCAAAATTTCCCGTATGATTAACTGACTGTAACTTCACCTTGTCTCTGTCAAGAGCATATTTAAGCGCACCTGCGACAGGAGCGTAAGCCTTTTTCGAAAATTTTTTTTGCTGGTCCGTAATAGCAAATTCGACGATTAGTCAACATGGATTAGTTTCTGTTAGTCTATCCAGTAACCGCTCTAACTCAACTCTTCGGTAGCGAATGGATTTCCCAACTTGCGTAGCTCGCAAAAGTCCCTTCTTCCTGTAATAGCGCAGGGTATTGGCTGGGTCTTGAACATCGATTTCATCGAGCCGAAGATATCTGATTGTTTCTTCCTCATATAGTTAAGTTAACGGTTTGTGTTACTGATCTTGTTGGATCACCTTTGCTTTTACTTTGCTCTGAAAGAGCTGAATTGTTGGCCTGGTTCAATTCAGGGTAACAGTTCAAGGAAGTGTTTGCAATAAAACCACCGACTCCTGCCGATAAGAAGAGTAACTAACTGTCCTGGCGAATCGAAAGGAGTCGGTATGGTTACTCAAATTATCGGCACATCTACACCTGAGCAAACACATTTTTCCCCAAAAAAAACGTCCGCAGCATTCCGTTCTTGGGCCAATCCAGAGAAAGGACCTCTCAGTTCAGGTACTGGCCCGGACCGAAGCGGTCAGCTATTTGGCCCAGAACTATAGGGTCAGCCGCAAATTCCTCTATCAGCAAGCCGCAAAGGCCTCTGATGCGCTCGATGAGGCCTTTATACCCTCGGCTGACGAGGATGAGGTTCTGTTTTACCTGCCGGTGACGAAAAACTGGATTCGCCAGTTTGTTCTGGCTCTGATCCTGATATGCCATAGCAGCTTCCGGGGCGTGATCGAAATCCTCCAAGACCTGTTCGACTATCATAACTTGAGTCTGGGCACCATCCATAACATTGTCAGCCAGCCAGTGCAAAAGGCTCAGCAGATCAACAATGCACAGGACCTCTGTGGTATCAGTGTGGGCATTCTCGATGAGATATTCCAGGTCAGCCAGCCGGTGCTGGTGGGCATGGATGCCAAGTCCACCTACTGCTACCTGCTGGCCGCCGAAGACCAGCGGGACGAAACCACCTGGGGCGTGCACCTGCTGGAACTGGCCCAAAAAGGCCTGCACCCCGATTATACCATTGCCGATGCAGGACGGGGCCTGAGGGCCGGACAGGCCACTGTCTGGGATGATGTTCCTTGTCATGGCGATGTGTTCCATGCCGAGCGTGATCTGGCAAAACTTGCCTATTTCCTTGAGAATCGCGCCGCCGGATGCAGCACGATGCTGCAGAAGCTCCAACGCAAGATGCAACGGGCTAAGAACAAAGGCAAAGGTCAATCAGTTTCCAAAAAACTGGCACAAGCTCGTAAGGCACAGGCCGAGGCGGCCGACCTGGCAAAAGATATCCGCATTCTGGCCGATTGGATGAATAATGACATCCTCTCGGCTGCCGGCCCTGATCTTCGCACCCGCCAACAACTGTACGACTTTGTGGTTGAACAACTGCGTATCCGTGAATCCATATGCCCGCATCGCATTAGCCCCGTTCGTGGCATGCTGGAAAATCACCGCGATAACCTTCTTGCCTTTGTAGATGTTCTGGACGAGAGGCTCGCTGACATTGCCACCAGATTCAAAGTCCCGCTGTTTCTGGTACAGGCCATCTGCGAACTGCAGAGTTTGGATAAGAACCTTCCTGCGTATTGGCAAAGGCAAGCACAGCTACGAAAAAAACTCCCAGACCGCTTTAACCGCCTGGAAATGGCTGTCTGTGAGGTGCTCTCAGAGACGCCCCGGGCCAGTTCTATGGTCGAGAACCTCAACAGTCGCTTGCGGAACTATTTTTTCCTACGCAGACATATCGGCAACGATTATCTGCATCTGCTGCGTTTTTTCTCAACCACCGCCGGTTCCAGCGTAGTGATCAGCCTGAACGCATTGGTAAAAGTCCCGCGGAACTGCTGAACGGCCAGGCACATCCTCATTGGCTGGAGTTGCTCGGTTTCCAACGCTTTCAGCAGAACTAATTCCCATCGGCCTTGACACCGCGGTTATTGCCAGTCCTTAGCAATGGTGCTCATTCTCTCACTACTGTTACCCAAAATCAGCCATTTTTGAACCAGGCCAGAAATTTCAACAGTTCTTTTGGCATCCCTGTCCTGCCTGAGTATTTTTCCTTCACCAGATAACAGACATCTTTTGCAACATTGGTGTGAAATTTATGCACGGGAAGATCTCTAAGGTCCAAATCTTGCATAATCCCAACTAAGGGATACCAATCGAGAACTTTCTAATCACCGCCCAAAACATAATCCAAATCAAGGTCGCCTGTTAAAAGCTGTCTAACACCCTTTGCATAAACGGCTTTCTTGCTACCTCTTTTGAGTGAATCGGTCACGATTTTCCTTGCCTTCCTGAGCGTTCCTCCTTTCAAATCAAGACTGGCAAAGGCTTCAAACCTTCTATCAAACCTGCCTTTTAAATGTAGGTAATTCTCCAAAGCCTTTTTCACTTCTTGTTTATCCAAATCAAGACATTCCGACAACTCAGTAGCGGTTTCATCCACTTTCCGGTCATAGGGCACAATTTTCATTATTTCGGTTATTTGTTTTTCATTAAGGCCATATTCACCGAGCATGGCACAAAGCTGCTTTCTAGTCTCTGCAAAAAACACGGCTCCAGGCAGTAGTTTCATCACGGAAATTACCTGGCGACCAACCACATCCAACAACCTCTCTCCGGTGAATAATCTTTCTGTTATTTCCACTCCCCCAGGGCCATCAAGCATCTCAGAAATTCTGCCAATACCACCCCTTCCCGTAGTATGATAAATTCCGTCAATTTTTAATTCACCCTCCGAATACCCTCTCCAATTTGAATATTTGCTTTTTGCATTATCTCTTGCAGCCTGATACAATTTTACATGGACTGTCGTGAATTCACGTCGTCTTATCGCTTCCTCGTTCAAGATTTCAAATATGCCGTCCACATCAAGTTCTGCAACATCTTCGCCTCTTCTGTAGCCTAGTACATCGGATAAATTGTCTTTCAGCTTGCGCCTTATCCTTTCTTGTGTCTTGCTCTTGCGATTTTCGTGCGCGGTTAAACTATCGGCCAGTGAATAAGCATTTTCCACGCATTCCTCGGCGCACCTATCCCTGACGAAAAAATACTGGTTCTCTTGCGAGATTAACTATACTGATTCCCATCTGAAAAACCTATGGTATGTTTTTTAATCGTTAGGGAGAGGTTAAAACAAAACGCCAAACATTACTGAGTGTTGTATAGGATGCAACCCTCGGGGAAGTCTTACAGCATACCCGAAATCCTCTCCTGCAGGAGTTTTTGCATAGGTAACCGTTATTGAAGGTCCTTCAGCAGTTGACCAGAGAATTGTCGCTTTGGGGTCGGGTGCAAGTATGGCTGATGTAAATGCCCCCATCCGGTACTGGAACGTAGTGTACCTCTTAAAAAGTCTGAATATTTCGGGTTCGTATGCCAGTGAATAATAACTAATCTGGATTCACAGTGGAACTTGATCCTTTACTACTCATATATCCATTAGAAACAAAATACACGGACTGAAGTTTGGTCACAATACTATAAGGCATTGGTTAGGAGGTCAAGCTTAAGAGCAATCGTTACTGCCCACGGATTGTGGAAAAATTTTCTTAGTTGACTGCAATTGGCGATTGTCAAAGCGCCTTTCGCAAATCGTGTATCCCAGCAGGACCTCTTTCTCCGGCATTATCGGCGGCCGAAACTCCTGCCGTGGCAGTTCCGGCAACTCCAACATACGTCCTGGCTGCAGTTCCGCATCTTCGCCAGAGCAAAAACTCACCGGCATCTACTCTTGTGTCTATGAGCCAGGCAAATCTCGTAAGAACTTCCTGAAACAATCTGATTATGTCGGCTGGTCCTATAAAATGAAGTTTTTCACGTTTCTTGGCCGAATAAAATAAATAAGTATGCATCTGTTTTGGGGTGGCGAGCCCTCTTAGTGCCCAATGGGCTTTCCTATTGGACTGTTTGCGTTAGCCCAGATTAACAACAAGCATGATGATCAGGTTAACTGTTTTTTTGTGGTTATGGAGGCACGGTGACAGAACATTCGCTGGGAATCGCTTTCAGCTTAAGTGGGGTAAACAGAGCGCATCTTTTGGCACACCACCACTGATGGGTATGTCCGCTTTATCGGACCGCTTCAGCGATTGTTCCTCGGAATTGGTCGTAACTTGGTTTGTCAATGTTGCCAGCGTGCTGCAACCGAGCGGGACAGAGTATGTCTGGACGGCATGGCTTCTGATCGTGAGCAGCAACAAGCATGTTGACGAAAAACGGGGAAAACTTGTTGACATGCAAGTCCAGCGCAGTACCATGTTGTGTGTTTCAAATGGTGGATGTGGGCGATAGACCCCTATTAAGACAGCCCTTAGGCTATCCGTAAGGCGCGAGTGCACCTTTAAGTTTTTGCATGATAGAGTCTGCTGTCATGGACGATGTTCAAAACCAGGGTTGGGACGCCGAGAAGCACCGACAAGCACTTCAAACGAGGATAAAAATCTTCTCGATTATCCACGTGTGGTTTACAAATTCCGCAGGATGATAGTACTCATCTGCGTAGTCGCCGTGGTAACAACGGCAATTGTGATCCTGTCATTACCAAAGGCGTGTTCTGCAACCATCTCTGTCGTATCCCCCATAGAGCTTCTACAAAGAGAATCGCAATTAGCCAGTGGGATAGCGACCGGCAAAAGCTCCCTGCTGCGTAAAGCTATAGACGTCACAAGTATTGCGTATATGTATGTCGGCATTCTCTATAGCCAACCTGTTGCTGACGCTACTATCGACAGATTCAATTTGATGAAGGTGTATGAACAGAACCAGTACAGATCAAATGCCAGGAACAAGCCGAAAAAGAACACAGCCATTAAAGTCTCCGACGAGAGCATCGTCACCATAACAGTGAAAAACAGAGACCCCAATAGGGCGGCGGCCATGGCGAATGCTTATGTGGATGAGTTCGATCGACAGAACAAAAGACTCTCTTCCGGACAAGTCACAAGCAAAAGGGTTTTTTTGCAGAGTCGATTGAAGGAAATAGAACGGGAACTGAGCAACGTTGAGAAGATTCCAGCCAAAGAGGCGCAGATTAAAGAGATGGTCTATGAATTATTGAGCAGGGAGTACGAGCTTGCCAGGATTGAGGAAGCCAAGAGCATGCCGACTATTCAGGTTCTGGATAGGGCAATCGTGCCGGAGACAAAAATGCCCAGAGGAACCACTAAGAAAACTGCATTAGCTGGGGTGGTTTCGCTCATGCTTGCCATATTTGTAGCGTTTGGTCGCGAATATTTTGCCAGGATCAAAACTGCTGAGACTGAACAACAGCGGGGATTCCGATCTGACGCAGGCCAGAAAACGGTGACTTCGCTGAGCTTACAAGCAGAAGGAAGATTCTTGCTACGCAGAGGAGAAAGCTGTCACGAGAAAACGAACCCTGCTGCCAACAAGATCAAACTGGTCAAAGTGGGTATATCTGTGTGGTGAAGTATCTTCTCGCACAGTTCAATCGAATCGTTTGCCATTATTAGTAAGTAGACACAGACCTTTGTGTGGACGTGGTGCAGCCGACGGGGACGGAGTGTGAGCGGACATAGGTTTAAGCTGGGCAATCGCATAGAAACATTGCTCGGATTTGCTTTTTTGTGACGACAAGAAGAATGTGCACAAGCTGTAAAAGTCCCAAGCTGACGTAAAAAGAACCGTTGCTGTGCCCGTAATACCGCACATGTAATCTAAATAGGAGTATCTTGCAGTGGATGACATTCGAGACGACCAATCAGGTGCTGACAATACTAATGAGGCAGTTGAGGCAATAAGAACACATGAGATAAATCTCCTCGAGTACCTCTTTGCGATATACAAATACCGCTGGATGATTGCTCTGATCTGCGTGGTTGCTGTGGCCGCAGCCGTTCTGTACAGCCTCTCCTTGCCAAAGATCTATTCAGCCACGGCATCGGTCATACCGCCTCTGGATGTTTTGCAAGTGGAGTCAGCTACGCCTGACAGACTGAAAGCAATGAGAAGCTCCATGCTGATAGATGCGACCGGTGTTACCAGCATCACCGATATGTATAAAGGCATTCTCAAAAGCGGGGCGGTTATTGATGCAATTATTGACAGGTTCAATTTAATGGAGGTATATGGAGAGAGTCAATACAGATCGAATGTTCGTGCAAGATTAAGAAACTGTACGACTATTGGAATAAAGGAAGGTATAGTGAACATAACGGTGGAGGATGAAAGCCCTGAAAGAGCAGCAGCGTTGGCCAATGCTTACGTTGATGAACTGGACCGACAAAACAAAAGGCTTTCTTCGGGAAAAGCTACAGGCAAAAGAATCTTTATGGAGAATCGTCTGAAGGAAATCGAAAAGGAACTAAGCAATATTGAAAACATTCCCGCAAAGCAGGCACAAATCAAAGAGATGCTCTATGAACTGCTCTCACGAGAATGTGAACTTGCACGGATTGAAGAGGCCAAGAACATGCCAACCATCCAGGTGCTGGATGAAGCGATAGTGCCGGAGCAGAAGTCCAAACCGAACAGGAGACAGATGGTAACACTTGCCGGAGCGGCAGCTTTTTTCTGCTCGATACTGCTGGCATTTGCCCGAGAGTACTTTGGTCGACTGAAAAGCAGCTTGATCGTGACAAGGGACGCATTGTCGGCACATGCAGACCAATACTCAGAAGATGGTCAAGCAGGTGAATTTGAAAATAGAAGACGCATTGTGTCGACGCTTCGCAAAAAGCGCATTCGAGAGGACAAAGCTAAAACATATTCAGATTAAAATACAAAGAATTCTCCTCTTTCGATAGAGTTCATAGTAGATGTGTCTTATACTACAACCTATTTCTTATGCCAAGCCAACCGTCTGTCGGTATGAGCAAGGTTCATAGGTAATTAGAATAAACAAGATGAAGATGTTAGTTACAGGCGGAGCAGGCTATCTGGGTTCGGTTCTGTGTGAGCACTTGATTAGCGCGGGTTACGCGGTTACAGTGTTAGATAGACTGGTATATGGCCAGCACAGCCTCTTACACCTGTGCGCCAACCCGCAATTCGATTTCGTGTTTGGCGATGTGCGGGATGAGTTAGTGCTGAAGCGACTGCTCAAGGACACGGATGTCATCATTCCACTTGCGGCTACTGTTGGAGCACCGCTTGTGACCAGGACCCCTGGTTGGCACGATCAATCAACTTGGAGGCAATTCAGTTACTGAACCGATTGCGCAGTCCACAGCAATTGGTCATTTACCCAAACACCAACAGCGGGTATGGCACCAAGTCGGGTCAGTCCTACTGCACTGAAGACACACCTCTCGACCCTATCTCGCTCTATGGTCAGACTAAAGTGCAGGCAGAGATGGAGTTGCTGAACAGCCCAAATACGATTACCTTGAGATTGGCGACTGTGTTTGGTGTGTCACCACGGATGCGGCTCGATCTGCTTGTGAACCATTTTGTCTACGCTGCCGTGACTGATGGTTATGTGGTGATCTTTGAAAAGGACTTCAAGCGGAACTACATTCACATTCGAGATGTAGCTGATTGCTTTTTGCACTTTATTAGGCATCCTCAAACAATGATCGGGCGTCCGTGCAACGTAGGATTGGATGCGGCTAATCTCTCAAAAGAAGAATTGGCACTTAAAATAAAACAGTATGTGCCCGACTTTTACATTCACTTCGCACCGGTAGGTTCTGACCCGGATAAGCGTAACTACATCGTCTCGAACCAACGCCTGCATGAAGCCGGATTCGAGGCGAAGCGATCATTAGATGAGGGTATTCAGGAACTGCTCAAGAGCTATCGGATGCTGGGACGTACTCCATTGAAGAATGTATGATGCCATGGTAGCATTGGATTGTGTTACTGTTGTTATTCTGGCGGGTGGTTTGGGAACCCGGCTACGTTCGGTCATTGGAGATAGCCCTAAAGTGTTGGCGCCAGTCCACAACAGACCATTCTTAGCGTACCTGTTGGAGCAAATAGCACAGGCGAACATAAAACAGGCTGTTCTGTGTCTGGGCTATCGAGGTAATCAAGTCCGGTCGGTTTTTGGTGATGCATACACCGGGATGCGATTGGTTTATTCGCAGGAATCGGCGCCATTAGGCACGGCAGGTGCCCTACGACTGGCGATGCCTTTGTTCCAATCAGATCCTGTATTAGTCATGAATGGTGATTCGTTGTGTGAGGTGGATTTTCAGGCCTTGTGGACATGGCACCTAACCCGGCGGGCTGACGCTACGTTGTTACTAACACAAGTACCTGATATTATGCATCGCTATGGGCGCGTGCAGGTGGATGAAGAAGGGCGTGTGATCGCTTTTGAAGAAAAGGATGGCCGGAGCACGTTGGGTTGGATCAATGCTGGAGTATACCTGATTAACCATCGTTTGGTCCAGGCAATTCCTACGAGTGGTGCCGTGTCTCTCGAACGTGAGGTGTTTCCTGCCTGGGTCGGTCGGGGACTTTACGGCTACTGCAGCCAGGGACGTTTCCTGGACATCGGCACGCCCGATGCGTATGCTATGGCAGAGCAATTCCTTATCCCCGAGACGCGGGTGTGAAGCATGGGCGACTCACAGTATCAGATCGTGACGAGGCCTGCTATCGTCGAGCGTCACCATCTCTCAGACCCATATCGAGTTGAGTCCCGGAACTGTTGGTGCTCCTCGGCTGCGTGGCGGATGATACATGGGCGGTATCGAAGAACGGGTACGTGCGAAGAAGGAGCACAGCAGGCGATGAGTGGCGCGGCGGCGCACGGCATGTATGCCCAGGAAGAGGCGGATTCCAACACCCGCGTCCGGGCTGGCGTCGCGATTGTCATTCGCAATGCAGACGGGGCAATTTTGTTGGAAAGACGCAGCGACAACGGCTTTTGGGGGTTACCCGGAGGCTGCATCGAGCCGGGCGAATCCATCCTGCAGACCGCACTGCGCGAGGCCAAAGAAGAGACGGGCCTGACGATCACCCTTACGCGACTCTTGGGTGTCTATTCCGGCCCGGAATACCGCATTGTTACCTTTCCCGATAACGTGGCGCAGTTAGTGGACATACTGCTTGAAGCCGTCATTGTAGCGGGCGAATTGGTGTGCAGCAGTGAAAGCACCGAATTACGGTTCTTTCACCCTGAGGATTTTCCGCCCGAAGTGGAAATCGTGCCGCCCGCCAGGTTGCCGCTGTGGGATATCGCCAACAAACTTATTGGGGTGATACGCTAATGATTATCAGCAGGACACCTTTCAGAATTTCTTTCCTTGGCGGTGGTACAGATTATCCGGCGTGGTATCGCCAGCACGAGGGCGCGGTATTGACCGCCACGATTGATAAGTACTGCTATATCTCAGTACGTTATCTGCCACCATTCTTCGAGCACAGGTTCCGCGTGCTCTATTCCAAGATTGAGAGTTGCCAGAAGGTTGATGAGATCACACACCCGGCTGTGCGTGAAGTGTTGCGTTATCTTAACATCGACCGGGGCCTGGAGATCCACCACGATGGGGATCTACCTGCCCGAAGCGGCATTGGATCCAGCTCTGCGTTTACCGTCGGATTCTTGAATGCCATGTATGCTCTCAAGGGATGTATGCCGGACAAGCGGCAGTTGGCCCTGGAGGCCATTCACATTGAGCAGGAAATACTCAGGGAGACCGTCGGCTCACAAGACCAGGTCCAAGCCGCCTACGGCGGTCTCAATCACATTACCTTTCACGCTGATGATGAATTCGTGGTCAGACCGGTTACCGTAAGCCGCGAGCGGATTCACGAGTTGAACTCACATCTGATGTTATTCTATACCGGCATCAAACGAACGGCTGCCGACGTTGCCCAGACTTACGTAAATGATATCGCGAATAAGAAGCGTCACCTGCGAATTACGGAAGACCTTGTGAAAGAAGGGCTCGCCGTGCTGGGCGGTGACCAGGGTCTGACTGCCTTTGGTGAACTGCTGCACGAGGCTTGGCAGGTCAAGCGCGGTCTGAGCGATAAGGTTTCCAACGCCGAGGTGGATACACTGTACAATAGGGCAAGAGAAGCAGGTGCTATTGGCGGTAAATTGACTGGCGCCGGCGGAGGCGGATTTATGCTGCTCTTTGTCCCACCTGGCCAGCAAAGCGCCGTGAGCGAGACATTGAGTCATCTCATTTACGTCCCTTTTAAGTTTGAATTCTCTGGTAGTCAGATTATCTTTTTTGATCCTGAGGAGGATTACCAGATCATAGAACAAGCCCGCGCCGGTCAAACAATCCAGTCTTTTCGGGAGTTGGAGGGTCAAAGGCAACCAACCATATGCGAAAGCACGCCATAATCTACGTCGCAGGTGGGCAGACACTGATTGGCGCGGCAATTCTGCGCCAATTGAAACAGCAGGGGTATACAAACATTGTCGGTAAGCCGGGGAAGAACCAGATTTAACCGACGCCACGTCGGTGGATGAATTCTTTTCCCGGCTACTGCCTGAGTATGTCTTTATGGCGGCTGGCAAATCGGGCGGCATCCTGCCAAATCAAAGGTATCCGGCCGATCTCATGCTCGATAATCTGCTCGTCGAATGTAACGTCATTCGCGTAGCGTGCCAGCATCGAGTCAAAAAACTGCTCTATCTTGCCAGTTCCTGCTGCTATCCCAGGCATTGCCCACAGCCCATGCGGGTTGAATCTCTGCTCACAGGCTCGCTGGAGCCGACGAACGAAGCGTATGCCGTCGCCAAGATCGCCGGCATCAAATTGTGCCAGGCGTACCGGCAACAATACGGCGCGAACTTTATCATCGGGATACCCGCCAATGCATTCGGGCCCGGCGATGATTTCAGCCCGGAAGACTCGCACGTCATTGCGGCGCTCATCCGCAAGATGCACGAGGCCAAGCGGAAAGACGCCCCCACCGTTGACATTTGGGGCACCGGCACGCCACGGCGAGAGTTCATCTTTGCCGACGACCTGGCTGACGCCTGCCTGTTTGTCATGCAAGAATATGATGGCACGGAGCCGATCAACCTGGGCGGCGGCACCGATCTATCTATCGGAGAACTGGCGCAACTGACCAAAGAAGTAGTTGGCTATGAGGGCGAGCTGCACTTTGACACGAGCCGGCCGGATGGAATGCCGCTGAAAGTGTTGGACTCGAGTCCCTTGATGGCGATGGGATGGAAGCCGGAAACGTCTTTTGAGAAGGCGTTGTCAGCTACATTTGAAGTATTCGTCCAGACTCAACAGAAACTGACAAAATGGTAGAACTCGCAAGAAAAGCCAATGCAGCTCCGTATCAAGATACTACGTATGTGCTCCGAATCTGGTGGACATATTGCATCGGCGTTTTCGTGCGTTGAGGTAATGGTTGGATTGTATTACGGCGGAGCGATAAGATATGATCCGCAGAGGCCGGGATGGGACGAACGTGATAGGTTTATTTTGAGTAAGGGACATGGCGAAGCAGCATTGTATACTGTCCTTGCGGATTTGGGGTTTTTCCCCAAAGAATGGATTGAAACACGCTACCGACGAGGTGATTGTTTCTTAGGCGGGCATCCTGATAAACGCATTCCTGGCGTTGAGATTACTACTGGGGCGCTAGGACATGGGCTAGGTATTGCCGCAGGTATTTCGCTGGCCGCCAAAATGGATGCAAAGAACCACTTGCAGTTTGTCCTACTCGGCGACGCAGAATGCACAGAAGGCTCAATTTGGGAGGCAGCACTGTTTGCATCAAAGCATGCCCTGAACAACCTAATTGCTATTATTGACAGGAATCACGTGAGCGCCCTGGATTTCACCGAAAATTTCACAGCATTAGAACCATTTGCTGATAAATGGAAATCTTTTGGATGGGAGGTAGCCATGGTGAATGGACATGACCTTCAACAACTTGTCGAGGTTTTTGGGTATGTGCGCTCGCGCACCGACGTTCGTCCATTTGCGATTGTTGCCGAAACTGTCAAAGGCAAAGGCGTTTCTTTTATCGAAAACGATCCAACCTGGCATACGCGTACATTGTCGTCTGATGAAGAGATTCAACTCGCCCTGGAAAGAACTGGGATGAGAAGCAATGACGATTTCTAAAGTCGAAATGCGCGATGCGTTCATAGGAGAGTTGTGCTCGCGGGCCCAACAAAACCCAAACATCATTTTTATGTCCAATGATTTTGGCGCACCCAGCCTTGACCGATTTCGCCAAGAATCCCCACGCCAGTTTATCAACGCCGGAATCTCGGAACAAAACATCATCTCGGTTGCCGCCGGAATGGCACTGCAAGGTAAGCATGTGTTTGTCTATAGCATCGCATCGTTCATAACTTTGCGTTGTTACGAGCAAGTCAAACTGGATTTGTGCGCGATGCGTCTGCCGGTTACCATCTTGGGGGTGGGCCCGTGCTATGGCTACGGACCCGATGGTCCAACCCATCATGCCACCGAGGATATCACCATTATGCGCGCGTTGGCGAACATGAGCATTTATAGCCCCGCCGATGCTCATGCCGCCGAAGCATTTGTCTCGATCGCGCTGGATTCCAACGGGCCGATGTACATTCGCCTTGACAGGGGCAAATGGCCCCTGCTTTATGACAAGGGCGCATCGTTTTCGCAAGGATTTGCAGTGCTTCGTGAAGGCGAAGATGTGGCATCGTTTCGACAGGGATTATGGTGCACAGGGCGCTCGAAGTAGCTGAAGAACTGGCGAAAGACTGCATCCACGCTTCTGTAATAGATTTATACCGCTTGAAACCGATTCAACGGCTCGCCATTGCTCGACGCACTCACCCAGTGTAAGCGTGTCGTGACAATTGAAGAACACACCATTAACGGCGGGCTGGGGAGCTTGACCGTTGAGTTACTGGCGGACGCAGACATTCGCATGCCTGTGAAACGCTGCGCAATTTCGGATGAACTGTTGTACACTTACGGGACACGCGACATTCTCCACCGCGAGCGCAGATTGGACAAAGACAGCCTCGTCAAAACAGTGGATGCATGGGTGCACGAAAGATCGGAGTCCGCACAGAAATCGCGGTATTCGAGAAGGGGCTAATTGTGAGTAAGGAAATAAACAAATCCCAGAAAAAAGGACGATAGTTACTTTTGGAGATCATACGGAAAGGGGACGTCGGGCTCAATTGCTGAAGCTCTTAAGAAATTGCCCCATCCCAGATGAGGAGATATTCCTAAATCTGGGATTGTTTCTGACGCCACAGACTCTATCTCGTATCTTGTTCATGGATTTTTTGTATCGGCAAATTCTTGACATTCAGGGCGTGGTCATGGAGTTCGGTTGCCGGTGGGGCCAGAATCTGTCATTGTTCATCGCGCTGAGAGGCATCTACGAGCCCTTTAACCGCCTGCGGAAGGTAGTGGGATTTGATACCTTCGAAGGCTTCCCCTTTGTCTCAGGGGAGGATGGCAAGGAGCTAAGCTCAGGCATGTATTCGGTCAGTCCTGGCTATGAACAATACCTGAACAAGTTGCTTGAGTTCCAGGAACAGGAAAGCCCTATGGCGCATATTCTGAAGTATGAGGTGGTCAAGGGTGATGCTTCGGTGAGCCTTGCTGAGTACTTTGAGAGAAATCCGGAGACGATCCTTGCTTTGGCTTACTTTGACATGGATCTGTATAAACCCACGTATGACTGCTAGAGCATTATCAAGGAGCATTTGACGGTGGGTAGCGTGATTGGCTTTGATGAGCTGAATGACCATCTTTGCCCGGGAGAGACGCTGGCGGTTAAGGAAGTTCTGGGGCTGAACAACCATTCGATCCGGCGCTTCCCATATAACTCGCGCACCTCGTATATGGTTTTTGATCATCCGTAAAGAAAGGCAGGAGGTATCGATGAAGGTTTACATTCATGGGCTCAATTCATGCGGGATGCGGAACACGGTGCTTCAAAGCTACCGTGACTTCCTGCTAGCCAACGGTCACGAAGTGGTTGATAATCCGGCCGATAGCGACATGGTGTTGTTGTGGACATGCGGCTTTCGTCGTGACGTTAGGGACAACAGCCTGACGGAAATCGACCGCTATTTGCGCGAGTATCATGGCGAACTGGTGGTGGCCGGGTGTCTGCCGGATATTGACCGGGAGTTGTTGAACAGCCAGTTCCAAGGTCGTGTGATTCCTTGGCGGAACGATCGCGAAGAACTGGAGAAGGTGTTTGGCGCGCCGAATAAGAAGCTCTCGGAGATACCGCTGGTTCTCTTTAAAAAGCAGCTTTACGAGGATGAGGCCGTCTATCGCAAAGAGCATCCGGGCGCCGACGTCCCCTATGTCGGCCGTTACATCCAGTTGTATATCTCCGAAGGCTGCATTTGGGAATGCACCTATTGCTCAGAGCGTCTGGCGTTTCCGCCGTATCGCAGCTTCAATGAGGATGACATCGTGGAGGCATGCCGCCGCGAGGTCGAGCGGTCTGGCAGGCGGCAGGTGGTCTTTTTGGGCGACAGTGTTGGCGATTATGGTATTGACACCGGCTGCTCTTTACCCAACCTGATACGGCGACTCCATGATACGGTGCCAGGCATCAAGCTCGCGCTGCAGGATTTTAACCCCTATCATTTTCTCAAGTTCTATGATGACATGGTTAAATTCTTGCGGGGCGGCCTAGTCGTCCACTTGCAGATTCCCTACCAGTCGGCTTCTGACCACATATTACATCTGATGAAGCGGCCCTATAAACGGAGCGATCTTGACAAAGTCTTTGGCACCATCAATGAGGTGGGATTCACCGAGTTCGATTCGCACATGATTGTGGGGTTCCCGGGTGAAACCGAAGAGGATTTTGACGAGTCGGTGGCGTTTGCCATCCGCCACGGCCCCAAATACATGCTGATCAACGGTTTCATGGAATCGCCGCAAATGCCGGCGGCCAAACTTACGGGGAAAGTGGATGCGGAGACAAAGCATCGCCGAATTCGGGAGGCCGAGGCACGGGTGAAGACCATCGGTATTATCTGCAATGCTGACGATAGTGAGTATGCGCGAGAGCGTTTTCACCGGATGAATCAGCCGGTTTGACGGCAAAAAGGAGGCTTAACGATGAGCAGTTCGATCGAATTTGCCAGAGAAAAAGATCAACGTCAGTATGATGGCCGGGCCAGTTACCAGGCAGATGATGAAATCGAGGCCATGTTGGAGGCGCACTTTGAACGCTTTAACGTCACCCGGCGAGAGGTCTGCCGCAATTTCCCCGTCTACGCGCGGCGCGTCTTCCTGAAGCGCTTCTTGGCTCACTACGAGTTCTTTCGCATGACTATTGATTTGCCGGGCGATATTGTGGAATTGGGGGTGTACCGGGGGGTCTCTCTCATGTCCTGGGCCAACTTCCTCGAAATCCGCAATATGGGCGACCGGGCCAAGCAGGTAATCGGGTTCGACAACTGGAAGGGTTTTGTCTCCTTTGATCCCAAGGATGGCAAGGAAGATGTCCGAGTCAACAAGGTCGTCGGCGGTTACGACGCCATCGCCTTTAAGGAAATACTGACAGATGCGATAGCTGTCTTTGACAAGGATCGCTTTATCCCTCACAAACCCAGAATCATACTGGTGGAGGGCCAGATTGAGGAGACGGTCACGCGCTTTGTGGAAGAGCATCCTGGCCTGCGGATTTGCCTGTTGCATGTGGATTGCGACCTCTATCGGCCAACCAAGACTGCTCTGGAAGTCCTCTGGCCTCGTGTCGTCAATGGTGGGGTCGTGATCTTTGACGATTATGGCATTCGTCCCTGGGAAGGCGAAAGTGCGGCAGTGGATGAATATTTTGCGGATAAGGGAGTCGTACTGCGTCGCCTGGATTGGGCAATGAGCCCAAGTGCCTATATCATCAAAGGACATATTTGCGCAACGTGAAGAGGAGAATTCATGCCCGCATCAAGTCGTCGTCTAGACGTCCTGTTTGTTGAGCCGGACTCGTCTGCTAAGGCATATCAAGATCTCACCAAGACGTATTCTGCGATCGAGACACCGACCTGGAGTTTGCTGCTAGCGCAATCGTGCCGCGCCAAGGGGTTCAGCGTGGCAATTCTGGACCAAAATGCAGAGCGCCTAACAGACGAACAAGCGATCCAGCGCATCCGCGATGCCAATCCGCGGCTGGTGTGCTTTGTGCTGTATGGGCAGAACCCAAACTCTGGTACCACCAACATGATTGGCGGCACGCGGCTGTGCGCCAAGCTCAAGCAAGCGTATCCCGAATATTCCACTTGCTTTGTCGGCTCACACGTGAGCGCGCTGCCAAAGGAAGTTCTCTCGTACGACTTTATAGATATTGTCCTACTCAACGAGGGTGTGTACGCGTTGCACAACCTGTTGCGCTCAGACCTGAACACCGAGTTGGGGAAGGTGAAGGGCATAGGTTACAAGCAGGATGGGCAACTGATTCTCAATCCACCGCAGCATATTGTGCCGCAGGAGTGCATGGACCGGGATCTCCCTGGGTATGCGTGGGATCTATTGCCTTACAACAGGAAGCCTTTGGATTTGTACCGAGCGCACTTCTGGCACGCCGAGTTCAACCACCATCTGCGCACACCTTTCGCGGCGCTGTATACATCGCTGGGTTGTCCCTTCAAGTGCGACTTTTGCATGATCAACATCCTGAACCGGGTGGATAGCGCGGATGAGGTCGCGTCCGCTGACTCGGCTGTCATGCGTTTCTGGTCGTCCGATTTCATTCTTGGCGAGTTCGATAAGCTTGTCACAATGGGTGTCCAAACCATCCGAATCTCTGACGAGATGTTCTTCCTCAATCGTAAGTTCTACGAGCCGTTGCTGAAAGGCATAATCAAACGAGGGTATGATCTAAGGTTGTGGACTTATGCCCGTGTTGACACCGTGCGACCTGAGTATCTGGGTTTATTTAGGCAGGCAGGTGTCAAGTGGCTTGGGATCGGCATAGAAGCAGGTAACCAACATGTGCGCCGAGAAGTATCAAAAGGCAGGTTTCAAGATGTGAATATTAGGGAAGTTGTCAGACTGATCGATGATCACGGAGTTAACGTCGGGGCAAACTACATTTTTGGGTTTCCTGACGATACATACGAGACGATGCAGCAGACGCTCGACTTGGCGATAGAGCTTAATACAGCACATGCCAATTTCTACCCGTGCCAAGCATTGCCGGGAAGTCGATTATACTATGTAGCCCTGCAGAACTGCTGGAAACTGCCCGATTCTTATGAGGGCTACGCTTTTCTCTCCTATGAATGCCAGCCACTGCCTACAAAATATCTCACTGCGGCAGAGGTACTCAAGTTCCGCGACGATGCGTGGCATAAGTACTTCAGCCGTCCGGAGTATCTGGATTTGGTGGAGCGCAAGTTCGGAGTCGAGCAGCGTGTGAATGTAGAGGAACTGACCAAGATCAGGTTAAAACGGAAGTTGTTGGGGGACTGAAAAGAGACAACACAAGATGATTACCGAATGCAGCCTGAACTGGCCCTTGATGAGAAACAATATCACCCGTGCTGATTTGGACGCGGTGATTGAATACCTGTCGCAAGATGATCCGATCCTGACTCATTCCAAACAGACACAAGCCTTTGAGCAGGAATGGTCGGATTGGCTGGGTGTCCGGTACAGCATTTTTGTCAACTCGGGAGCCTCTGCTAACCTGCTGACGATGGCAGCGATCAAGGAAATCTATGGACCTGGAGAAATCATAGTGCCTCCGTTAACTTGGGTCTCCGATATCGCTGCGGTTCTCCAAAATGGGCATAAGCCCGTGTTTGTGGATATTGATCGGCGGACCCTTGGCATGGACAATGCCAAGGTGTTGGAAAAACTTACACTCAATACACACGCTGTGTTTATCACCCATATACTGGGATACAATGCTCTCACCCAGGACCTATTGGATGAACTCCAGCAGCGGAATATACCCTTGATTGAAGATGTGTGCGAGTCGCATGGAGCAACCTTCAGAGGACGAAAACTGGGCACGTTTGGGTTAATGTCTAACTTTTCTTTTTACTATGCCCACCACTTAAGTACGATAGAAGGTGGGATGGTCTGTACCAATGACCGTAACTTCTATGAGACAGTTCGTATGTTGCGCTCGCATGGCATGGTGCGCGAGGTGACATCGGAAGACGTCAAACGCGCATACATAACAAATCACCCCGACCTCAATCCGGATTTCATCTTTGCCTTCCCTGCTTACAACGTACGGCCGACAGAAATCGGCGCGGTGCTGGGGCGTTCCCAGCTCAAACGGCTGGATAGAAACAACGAAATTAGGATCAGGAATCTTAGGATTTTTATCTCACATCTTGATCCTGATAAGTACCAGACCGATTTCGCCGTTGAAGGTAGCTGCAACTATGCATTCACGCTGGTTCTCAATGAGCCCAATGACGTTCTGCGCGATAACGTCGAACGAGCGATGCGCGAGCATGGCGTCGAATTCCGCCGGGGACTATCGGGTGGTGGCAACCAATTGCGGCAACCCTATCTGCGCCGGCTGCGGGGCGATGAATGCGAGCAGTATCCGAATGTGAACCACGTCCACTTCTACGGATGGTACATTGGCAATTATCCTGGATTGGAAAAAGAGAAGATCTTGGCATTGTGCCAGCTTCTGAATCGGCTGTAAGGGATTTGGGGTCATGCAACCAGTTGTCAGCATTGGAATGCCGGTCTGGAACGGCGAGGCCTTTCTGGCGCAGACTCTTGAATCGCTTTTAGCGCAGGACTACAGGGATATCGAACTAATTATCCTCGACAATCTCTCCACCGATCGGACCCCCGAAATCTGTAGGGAATACGCCCGGAAAGATGCTCGTGTAAGATACATCCTTGACGACTCGCAGAAAGACGTTATGCAAGGGCACAAGAAAGCCGCCCAGCTTGCCACCGGCGAGTTCTTTATGATTGCGTGCGATGATGACTGGTATGCACCCGGATATGTCAGTACTCTAGTCCGTCTCATGATGGCAAACCAAGCCGTTGGACTAGCATATTCAGGGTGGGGTCTCATTTATCCAGATGGCTCGAAAAAGCCGGTGGAGTGGAAGCGGTTTCTAAAAGCGAGCAACTCGACATTTTATAATTTTGTCTATTATCTTTTTTTCCGTATCCCAATCCCAATTGCATTTGGCATCGTCCGAACCAAACTCCATAAAGATTGCCTCAACTATTTCTACAGACCAGACCATAAGGGATGGAATCATGACAACTTGTACATGCTGAGGTTATTGAGTATGGCCCGGTCGATAGCACGCCGGACGTCCTGTTTTACTACAGAAAGCGAGACCGGACCGCCCTCTACAAACAGAGAGGGCAGTACTATGTGGTTGAAGGATCATATAGTCAGTACTTGAACCATGTAAAACATCAAATGTCAGTAACGCGCGCTGTATCCAAAATCATTGACGTATCCACGTTTTCCTGTGTGGAAAAGGGCCCTCTCAAAGTCTATAACCTCCTTGTGCTTCTCTTTCATTGTGGATTGAGCCCTTTGCTTACGAGCCGGGTGCGCCGAGTATTGAAGGGGCAGTGGCAATCGACGCCATGATAGTCGGCAACATGGTCTCTACAACCTGGAAAAGGATTCAGCAATCCCCCTTGACAAAATAACCCAAAAGCCCGTCTCAAGAGCTGGACACTTGGTGGATCTGCAAGTCGTCGATAGGCGCAATGAGATTGGTCGTTCTATTGCAGCCATACGTGATACTGTACGCGAAAACGTAGGGCCGGCACTGGCTGTGGGGTTTGGGCGTGCTGGAGTTGCGTTTGCTCAGATTATTGCAGTCCGTATCTCTACTCAACTCTTGACGCCAGCCCAGATGGGTGGAGTATCCCAGATGGGCAGCTTGGCGAGTTTTTTCAGCCTTCTCTTGGTTGTGCCCGTAGGACACTATATTACTAGGGGATTTCTCGAGTGGTGCGATGCTGGCAGGCTGCGAGGATATCTTAGGCGTTATTTTGCTTACATCGTGGTTGTGGCATTTGCGGCTGCGACTGCTGCGGGGGGAATTCAGTCACAATGGCACCTGGTCAGTGGGTTTGGAACTCCAGCAGTTGTCCTTCTGATCGGTCTTTACATACTCTCTTCGCCTTTCAGTTCACTCGGCACCACGGGGCTAAACCTGTTGAACGAGCGAGTGAAATTCGCTCTATTTTCCAATGTGCCGGTTTGGGTTGCTCTATGTTTATCTCCTATTCTGTTCATCCGGTATGGCAGTCCTGCCTTCTGGAGTCTTGGGCAGTATATCGGACTTGCCGTTGGCTGTTTCTCTTGCTGGGTACTGTGGCGACACTTGAGTGCTCGCGCGGTGGTTCCTTTGCCGGCACAAGAGAGAACGCTTTCTTTTTCTGTGTCGGCTGTATTCGGTTTTGCCTACGCGCAGGGGATCACTTCCATTCTATGGTGGCTCCAATCTCAGAGTTATAGATTTGTCTTGGACCGAATCCAGGGCACAGCCAATGTGGGGCTGTTTGCAGTAGGATATTCTCTAGCGGCGGTGCCGATTGCGCTGTATGAAGGGCTCTTTGGCCAATTCTACGAGCCAGTCTTTTACGGTGAGCTCAAGGGCCAGGGTTCGGAAGGTCAGGCAAGGGCATGGAACAACTATGCCCGTGCATACCTGCCCGGGTTAGTGTTGGTAGGAACGTATGTGGCTGCCGGTGTGCCCTTTCTGGCGCAGGTCTTGCTGGGAGGAACATTTCGGGCGGCAGCGATTCAGGTGGCATTGTGGGCGGCAATCATCGAAGCAATGCGCGCAGCCGGAGCCATGATGCACTTTCTCGGAATGGCCAAAGTGGACATGCGCATTCTTATCCCGCCTGTCTTTGCTGGTGCTTTGCTGGCACCGCTCAGCGTGCTAATACTTGGGCAGTTAGACCCACTCTTGGGAACAGCAGCTGGCTTGTTCATCGCCGGTTTTGCCGTCATGATGATAATAGTAATCACCAGCCGAAGGGTGCTGCCGATCTACTGGCCGGTTCGCAGGATGATGGTCGGTCTGCTGTTATCCATCCCTTTGGCGGGTGGCTTTTGGGTAGCGCATAGAGTGTTACCTTCACCGGGGATAGGTCTGGCACTTTTGGTGTTGGCTCTGGGTGGCGTATATCTAGTGGCTGCCCAGGCATGGTTGTTCATCCGCCGAGGTAAGCCGTAGAGTCTGGGAGGTCACGAGGGGCAAACTGCTATAGTTTTTTGGGGTGGACCGGCAAATACGCAAGGTATCCGTTGTATTGGCTTTGAAAATATCAGGACAAAGAGCCGATACTCGCGCGGCACGCGTGTTTGGGCGCGGACGTTTTAAGGTTGTTGCAGCCCGCCCATAAAGTGGTAAATGTCCAAAAAGGACGCGTAGATTATCTTATCGAGTGTTGGCGAAATCCACGGTGTAGGGCGAGAACGCTTCCGGTCATAGAGCATATGCAGCGAGAAGAGATTATTAGTTGCATCATGCAGCAAGAGATACTGTACGATTGGATGAAGCCACGAAAGCCTATGGCTCTCTTTATGGACTCGATGGCCGAACATGCTGATCAACGCTTTGTGCACCAAAGGGATGGGTGGAGTTTCTTGTGCTCCTATACTGACCTGGCGCATACAGAGAAGTTCAGGCGTGCCTTCAACATGGCAGGGCTTTTGCCGATAGATGATTTGAACAAACACTTTGGTCTGTTCTTTGAAGAATTCCGGTCGCGTTTCGGCAAGACTCCGATCTTTTACCTGCACTTTCCTGTGAAGCTTGATGAGCGACAGAAGTTTCAACAAAGACATCTGGCGATTCGTCAGGCAGTTGATTGCTTGGCCACTGAGTTTCAACCACTTTACTCACTTGCAGTGGACGAAGCCGTAGTGGATCGGGATGAGAAAAGGACGGCCGATCTGTGGAGCTTTCCCTACCACTATAACAAAAGAACCTACGAGGAGTTTGCCTATCTGGTACGAGCAACAGGGGCTTGGCCGGGCTAAATCGTACAACCTTTGTTGAAGTTCTGAAGTAAGAAGGACTGCTATCTGTAATATGCTAAGGGAACGGGGTAGGACCATCGTCAACAGCCTGCTGAGTTGGTCTGGTCTACGGATTGTCAATAGTAAATGGGGGCCGCGTGGCTTTGTCAGTGCGCATGAAGAGAGCCAAGTCGCGGGGGATCAGCATACGACAAGTCGTAGATGTGGGTGCAGACAAGGGTCTGTGGGCCAAGGAGTGTCTGCCCATTTTCCCGGAGGCCAGTTACTTCCTTGTGGAGCCGCTTCTGGAGAACGAGCCATTCCTGGCCGAGATAAGCCGGACGCGGAGACATGTAGACTACTACCTTGGGGCCCTCGGGGCCGAGCCCGGACACTTGACCTTGCATGCACACGGTGACCAATCCAGTTTTTTTCGCAGTGAGTACGCGGACTCGGCCGATTCCTGCCTTCGCGATGTGGAGGTGCGGACCCTGGATTCATTTCTGAAGGAAGGGAGGATACACCCGCCGGATCTGGTCAAGGCCGATGTGCAGGGCTTCGAGCTTCAGGTCTTGAAGGGTGCCAACCGTTGTCTGGATACCACCGAGTTACTCCTCTTGGAGGTCTCCTATCAGCAGATTTACGAAGGATCGCCGCTTGCTCATGAGGTGATCGCCTATATGGGGGCCAAAGGCTTTAGGATCTATGATATGTGTACATACAGTCAACGTCCTCTTGATGGAGAACTTGCCCAGGCCGATATTCTTTTTGCCAGGCATGATTCTGTTCTCTTTGCGATAACCGGATGGAGTCGAACGGACAACGACCGTGGAATCACCTAAGGTAGTAATCAGGTTGGCCGGTGGATTAGGCAACCAGCTCTTTCAATATGCTGCGGCCAGACGCCTGGCATATACCAATAATGTCCCGCTTTACTTAGATGCCATTTCCGGATTCGAGCGGGATTCCCTACAAACGGTCGTACTCCCTATGTAACTTTAGCATCAATGCCAAGTTGGCAAGTCCAGCCCAATGCTACGCCGGTAATATGCGGCGTATATTGCACTATATACTCCGCAAGTGGGATACCCGAAAGCAGATTGCTCAGAGGAAATTTATTCGCGAAAGCACAGATTCGGTAGACTCTGAATTCCTGAATCTCAAGATCACGAAGCCTGTATACATAGAAGGATATTGGCAAAGTGAAGAATATTTCGCCGATATTGCGGACATAATTCGTGATGAACTCTCTGTAGTTTCGGCGATGGCTCCGGCGGTGGCGGAAATGGCCAGCAGAATAGAGAGAGCCGATAATTCCGTGTGCGTGCACGTCAGACACCTTTATCACCTCGGCAGAACCGACAATGAGAGAACAAACGAAGTGGACATTGATCACTACCGCCGGGCTACAGACCTTATTATGCAAAAAGTCAAACGGCCTCACTTTTTTGTGTTCTCAGATGACGCAGAATGGGCGGACAGAGAATTCGCCCCCTTACTACTATCAGAATATCCTTATACAATCGTGGATAAAAAGTTGCGAGGCAGAGATTTTGAGAGCCTGCATTTAATGAGCCGGTGTCATCACTTTATTACATCCTTCAGCACATTCAGTTGGTGGGGAGCGTGGCTTGGCAAAAAAAAGGACAAAATTGTCTGCACAAATGACAGGTGAATTTTAAGTGAAGTTGACAAAAGTATTTTTTTACCATTTTTTTCGAGCAAATATGTTGTGTGCCGATGTTCGCAAATAACGATTATCGTAAATTGATATACAAGAAATACGCTACCTGTTTCCAAGGCTATGAAGGTAACGTCGATATAGTGGCTGATAGACGCTGGGGGCAGGCTTATAAACACTTTTTGCGAGGATGGGTGCCGGAGCGGAAAGATGCGGCAATCCTTGAGGCCGCTTGTGGAAGTGGTAAGCTTCTGCGTTTTCTGAGGGAACAAGGATATACTAATGTTGCAGGTGTAGACATAAGCCCGGAACAAGTGAGCCTTGCGAAACAGGTCACTGAGAATGTGGTCGAAACCAATGTTCTGGATTTCCTGGAATCAACAGAGAAGAGATATGATCTAATTATTGGCCTTGATATTATCGAACACTTCACGAAGGATGAAGCCCTTCGCTTTCTGAAGGCGTGTTTCGAGACGATGAAACCGGGTGGGCGTCTTATACTTCAAACACCCAACGCAGACAGCCCATGGGGCTTAATGCACCGTTACAATGATTTCACCCATGAGATATGTTTCAATCCCAATGCTTTAACAAACCTCTTGAATCTGCTCGGTTTTCAACACATCGAGGCCAGAGAAGGCGGGCCGGTAATACATGGAGTAGTTTCCTTTGGTCGCTATGTGATCTGGCAGTTAATACGTCTATGCATAAAGATATGGAACCTTGCTGAAACGGGATCCGTTGGCAGCAACATCTACACTCGTGTTTTTCTTATTTCAGGTGCAAAGAGAGATTAAGAGAAAATGAAGATTCTTTACGTGGGGCTTTTGTGGTGTGGCGGTACTTGTCTTCAGCGGATGGATGCAATGGAACAATTGGGGCATAAAATTGTGCCGATAGACACTGAGCCTGAAGATGCCCGAAAGAGACAAAATAAACTAATCTATCGTGTGGCAAAAAAAGTCTTCGGCCCCAAAGATTTGGCCAATACCAATAAACGTATTTTGGAATCTGTTGAGAAAGAGAGCTTTGATGTTACATGGATAGATAAAGGAGTAACAATTAAAGCAGAAACTCTTATAAAAATAAAAAAAATATCTCCAAGAACCATCTCAGTTCATTATAACCCTGATGATCCGTTTGGTGCCTTCAGAGCAGGCTGGCGAACTTTTATAAGATGTGCACCATTATATGATGTCCACTTCGTGCCTCGGCAGGAGAACTTGGTAGAATATGAAAAACTTGGTTGTAAGCATATGTATCGTTTCTACTTTAGCTATGATCGAGATTTTCATAGGCCAGTACCTATAACATCTGTAGATCGGTTGCGTTTTGGAGGGGAGGTCGGCTTTATCGGCGACTACGAACGAGAAAGGGCGGAGGCGATTCTTTACCTTGCAAAAAACACCATTCCCGTAAGGGTGTGGGGACCGAATTGGGATAGAAAATGCAAGTATGCGCATCGAAACATGAAAATTGAAGATAGACCCCTCTGGGGCGGAGATTATGTCAAAGCAATTTGCTGTTTTGATATAAATCTGAATTTTCTTCGGCGGATAAACCGAGATCTGCAGACAACTCGGAGCGTGGAAATTCCTGCCTGCGGCGGTTTTATGTTAGCTGAGCGAACAGATGAGCATTTGAAGCTTTTTGAAGAAGATAAAGAAGCGGTCTTTTTTTCGTCAAACGATGAACTGTTAGAGAAAATAAGATATTATCTTGCTCACCCGCAGCAGCGTAAAGTCATAGCAGAATGTGGCAGACAGCGATGCCTTAAAAGCGGCTACAGTAACCAAGACCGTCTGCGCAAAATGCTCAACATAGTTGAGCAAATGAAAAATAAAAGGCAATGAGAGAGACAATATCTTCTCTGCATATACCCTTCAGGGGATTTACTATCACACAAAGATATTCACAGGTAAATTTCCTGCCACTGTTGGGTTTTTGGGTCCTTGGTTCTGTATTGGGGCGGCGTCTTTAATACTAATGGCAACCGAGCATGAAGATCATGCCTTTAGAACCGTCAGCATCGGAACCATCACATTTTTCGCCTTTGCGGCTTATCTGATTGCCAGAGACGCTTTGCATGACCCATTTCATCCGGATATTCTGCTGACAGTGGGACACTTAGCGCAGTTTGTCGTTCCAAGCATCATCTTTGCCACAGGAATCTTTGATGATGTCATGTCTCCTGGTATATTGGAGATGCGCCCGTATTTCCCATATGTTGTGTTCGGCGTCTTGGTCGGACAAACCCTGTTTCAATCTTCCATTTTGTCTTATGCCCGCAAAGAAGAGACAACTCGTCTTTTGTAAATATATTAGTGTGCCTATTTTTATTTTCGCGTTGGGCTTTGTGGTCTTATCTGCTCGCTTTGTTATAGTAATTACCGGTACATACTGGCACACGGGTAATTCTGCATTTATGTCCACACCTGCCTTTTCTCCGTTCGCCATATTCGATGTTGTTGGAAGGATCGTTACCGTATATGCTGCCATAAGAGCTATAAAAGCAAACAGGTTAACGGACGAAAAACTGGCAAAGATATATTTGATTCTGGAAATAATCTGGCATTTATTTTCTGGAAAGAGAGAAGGCTTTTTCATGGCCATTTTGTGTATCATCATGGCTCTGATACTTATCCAGAGGAAAATAAAATTGCGATATGTTGCAATCTTCGCTGTTTTGCTACTTTTTATTGGCGCTTATCTTGGGCTATATCGTGACTACGAGGCGAGCAGTTAGTGGGTACGACGGTGTATGTCAAGAAAGCTATGAGGTACGCATTTAAAGAGCAGCAGAAACTTGGCCTGGAACTTGTAATGAACATGGCTCTGGACAGATTAAACGACGGCCAATTTGCGGCCGGTTGCTTCCTGAATGTCCCTGATAATCATCCATTTCTTGAAGGCAGTACATACAAGATGATTTTATGGATACCAATCCCACGGGTCATTTATCCACCGCGGCCACGATTTATTGTTAATTACCATTCCCTTTTTCAGCCGTGGGTAACGTGGTCATCTGCGCCGGTTACCACCGTTGGGGAGGCTTACATTAACTTTGGCTGGCTGGGAATACCTTTGGTGTTTTTTGCCTTAGGCTGCGTACATCGTGGTATGGATTCTGTATTCAGATCACGCTTATCATATGCGGAAGCGGCGATTTTGATATTTTACTCAACACTTCTGATTCGAATGATGGTGAATCCGGCTGTTAGTCATCTTTCCTGGATGCTGAAGATATTGCTGTTATTGGGAGCATCCAGGATTTTAGCCCATATAAGCGTCACATTTGATTGGAGAGCCTATTTGATATCCCTCTTTCGTTCTAAGGCTGTGAAACACGGAACCGCAGTTAATGCTTTACATGAGGAATTGCCAAATGGATGATAGTTGCTTCGGAAAAGACGCAACAAATCGCGAGTTCTGAACTTTGAGCGGTATGTTTATACGGTGAGATTTATTAAAACAGGATTATGCGTATTTTATATCTTTCGACAGCCATAGGTCCACAAGGTGGCGGAATTGGGCGGTCTAATTTCACGCTCACAGATTTTTTTTGTAAGCAGGATGAAGTAAGCCAGCTCAATGTACTTAGCCTGATAGGAAAAACTGGCTCATCCATACAGAGAAACGGGGATAAAGAAGTGATTCGCAGGTACTATGGTGGCAACAAGTTTCTATTCGCCCTTTGTGCGCTGCGGGAATTAAGACATAAATACAATATAGTTCTTATAGACCACATTGATATAGCAAAAGTACTCGCTTTATATCCCGTCACTATTGGGGCACGCACCGTGCTTTTTCTTCATGGCATTGAAATATGGAGAAACCTCAAAGGATTAAAACGCAAGTCTCTGAAGAAAATAGATTTATTCCTGGCGAATTCAGATTATACCAAAGCCAAAGCAAAATTCTACAACAACGAGATTAATGATATTACCGTATGTCACCCGGGAATCTATTCTCAAATTTCATACCGAGATACGTCAATAAATAATTCGAGATTACCACTGTTCAAGGGACCTTTAATATTGACAGTTGGCAGGATGGTTTATTCTGAGAGAGGCAAAGGTCATGAGCAGCTTATTCGAGCTTTCCCTTTGGTATTGGAGAAAATACCAGAGGCAAAAATGGTTTTTGTAGGAAACGGTGATGATGTTCCGCGTTTAACACAACTTACCAACAAATATGGAATTCGCGACAAAGTCATATTTACCGGCTATATTTCCGATACAGAACTTGACCGATACTACCAGCAGTGTTCCGTTTTTGCGATGCCCAGTAGCCAGGACGGTTTTGGACTTGTTTATTTAGAAGCAATGGCTCATAGCAAAGTCTGTATAGCTGCAAAAAATAGTGCGGCTCAAGAGATTGTAAGGCATAACCAGACAGGTTTTTTGGTTAATCCTGATGATCGAAGAGAACTTTCTGACGCGATTTCAAGAATGGTTATCGACAAGGATTTATGTAGAAAAATGGGTGATCAGGCAAGACAATTATATCTTGACAGATTTACATCTGGAGCGTTTGGTCAAAGGGTGTGGTTAAATTTAATCAAATGACTTACTAAAACAGCTTAGTTTATGTGTGGCATAGCAGGAATATTCGGTAAATGCGCAGCACAACACACAGAATCTGCGTATAAGATGATGGACTCAATGGTACACCGCGGTCCGGAGGATGTCGAATTGGCCAAATTTCTAACTTCACAGTGGCATCGGGGTTATATAGGCGCTGGCGGCTTGACAATTAGACAGGCTATGGCATGTATGTCAAAGTGTGTTTTCTTTCTTGGTAATGACGCAGGCACGATGCATATGGCCGTCTCAGCAGGTCTCAAATGCGTGGCTATTTTCTCAGCCAGGGACTACCCCGGGAAATGGGACCCTTACGGGTCAGACCACGTTATCTTGAGAAAAAGAGTGCCCTGTGAAGGATGTCTCCAAGGAGAGTGCCCTAATAATATGAAATGCATCGAGCTTATCACAGTGAAAGAGGTTTTTCATTCATGTGCAAGAATTATAAGCGGTACAAGGAGTGAAATCCAGAGTATTTGACGTACAGGCGGAACGCAGTTATTACAAAAGTTTTCCAAAGAATTCGAAGATGGCTTCTAACGAATTGGTGGAAACTATTATGCGCTGCACGGCTGGGGTCGACTGGTCTAAATACCTGCGCGATAAAAAGGTTCTCGAACTTGGTGCCGGAGAGTGCACATATCTTCCACATCTTCTTACTAAGGGCAAACCCATCTGCTATGTCGCTAGTGATATTTTTGAGGATCGTTACGCCCTGGCTCGCGAAGCTTTGAACTCCAAGTTTAGAAATTTGGAATTTCACACCTTGCGTGCAGACAGCATAGAAATGCCGGACAATACTTTCGATACTATTTTGGCATTTGGTGTCTACCACCATTTGACTGACTTGTTGGGTAGAATACCCCGGAAATTTGGACCAGGCAATAAGGTGAGAGGTTTTAGTTTATAGTGAAGCCGTACATGGAGGTGGCTATGGCACAAGCGGACAGCGGTGACAATCAATTGTACGACAAGCCTTACGACCATTGTATTGCTTGCAGCAGCGAACAGATTGGCCGCTGGCGTTCGAAGAGCTTTGCCTATTCCACGGGTATGTCTGGCGTGCATTTTGACATATACCGCTGCCGCGCGTGCGGGACAGGCTTCTTGAACCCGCCCCCGCACGATTCTTTGCTTAAGCAGGTCTACACGTATTCCGGCCACGGGTTGAGTGCACCTGCGGACCCGGCCGAGATTGTCGAGCGAGAGCGGAGATTTCCGAACTCGATGGTTGATGCTGAACGGATCATAAGAACGACCCAGAGGCTATTAAAATCGGCGACAAAAAATGCGCTTGATGTTGGTTCAGGTTACGGTTTCTTTACCAAGAAGTTGGTTGAGCACGGCTACCGAGTGACAAGTATCAACCCTGGCAAATACGAGAATGAGGTTTTCAAGGAGATGCTCGGCTATGAACCGATTTCCGCATATTTTGATGACTTCTCTACGGATGCTCGTTTCGATATTGTCCTGATGTCACAGGTGCTGGAGCATATGAAGTCGCCTTTAGAAGCTATCAAGAAGGTATCAGAATTGTTATGTGAAGGCGGCGTCTTTGCTTGTGCAGTTCCAAACTTCAACTCCTTTTCGGTCAAGATAAGAGGTACTGGTGACAACGGATGTCTCTGGATACCGGAGCACGTTAACTACTTTACAAAAATGGGCCTCAGCAGACTCATTGCTTCCTGTGGACTCAAGGTCGTTCATTGTGATTTTGTCACACGAATACCCTGCGATGCTTTATCGAAACGACTGGGATTAGCAGAGAGCAAGCTTTTGCAGTATCGGGTGAGATTTGGACAAAAACCATTTGCAAAGTTGGTGGACAAACTGGGATACGGACTTTACATAAACGTCTACGCAGTAAGAAACTGAAAGGGAACCAGACACATTTACGTATCGTGGATTATAATACTCCCCCAAAATTGGACGCATGGTCAAGGTGTATTCGTTGCTCATGGCCTTGGTCAACCAATATCGGTTTTGTGGCTCGCACCCCTACTAAAGGCTGTGGAACGACTGACTCGTCACATCTTTCTGTCACTGCCGCAGCCATTAATTCCTGATGCCTAAAAAAATGTTATTGTATAACTCAGATGAATATTTGTTTTATAGCCGATGATTACGGGGAATCGCCCGAAACGGACTTAGCTATTCTGCATTTCCTGTCCGAAAGTCCGGTGGGTTCCGCTTCTGTCCTCGCATACAGGAATAACACTTCGCCCTCCGGCGAGTCTGCCGAAAAATCACATGGAGCGCCCATCTCTATCTCACCGACTATCTTTTTCTCACCCGGAAACTTGAGGCAATTTTTCACGAGAAAGCTGTGTGCGGCAAGACCGCCATTCTCAAGGCAATGATATTTCACAGGATTACTGCGGAAGATATCTATGAAGAATTTGAGCGCAATTTGACTCTTTGATGAAAAAGGGATTCCAAATCAAGTTTCTGGACACCCATCGGAATCTGCACGGACTGCCGTTCATCTTTCCTGCCTTGAAAAGGCTGGCCAAAAACATGGCTTGGTAAACGGAATTCGTCCTATAGCTCAACTTGACTTCAGCCGCAGAGAAAACATCAGAACGAGATTCTCAAAGCTGTGTGCCAGAATGGCAGATTGCAGACTTGATTCCAGAGTCGTTGTCAACTGCCCGGGGTACAAAAAAGAAACAATCAAAGTTGACGAAACGATGGAAGTTTGGGATAGGTTCCTGACCGGTATAAAACAAGAAAACTTTGGTGAAATATTAATTCCATGTCACCCTGGACTCAGCCCTGCTGAAGTGACGTTATACACATCACCGGAATTTCTGGAACTGACCCGCAGACATCAAATATATCCTGTGAAAGGAGTTTAATCATTAGAACGAATTATTCAATTGTTGTAATTTCTGAAAACGAGGAATCGAATATCGGATATTGTGTTCGTTCCTGTGTCAGGTTCAGTGATGACGTATGGGTGGTTGACTCTTACAGCACCGATGGCACCAGGGACATCGCCAGACAACTTGGCGTCAAGGTTGTCGAACATGAGTTCGAGTCTTGGGGAGCACAGCGTAATTATGCTCTTGAGAACCTGAAATTGAAATACGATTTTGTTCTTTTCATAGATGCCGATGAAATGATCGATGAAGTGTTCGCAGACGAATTATACAATAAAATAGCCGCCGGAGGATACTGCGCATTCAATTTGAATTTTGACGTCGTTTTTCTGGGTAAAATCCTCAAGTATTCCCATGAAAATATTCTGCATATTCGAGTTATTAAAAAACAGGCTGGTCGATGGTTGTCTGAAGGCGCAAGAGAGTATTGTGCTGTAATCGGACCTGTTGGAAAAATTAACGCTAAAATCAGGCACGAGGACCGAAAAGGAATATTCTTTTGGCTTATGAAGCATGTAAGGAACGCTGACCGCGAGGCCGGTGCGCTTATGAAAGGCGAGCGGAACATCAATATCAGAAACATAAAAGAAAACGAGTATCTTGAACGTCCTCGACGTGTTCTGCTGCGCCGAATTTATAACAAATTCCCGCCGGTTATAAGACCGATACTTGTTTTTGTTTATCGATATTTTATAAAACTTGGTTTTCTGGATGGTTATCCCGGCCTTGTTTTTTGTCTGTTACAGGCATTTTGGTATAATCTAATTATAGATGTGAGACTTTCTGAAATCCACTTGGGTTATGACAACTATCTGCCGGTCTATGGCGGAGAAAAAACAACCCCGCGTAATATTGCAAGCTGCTCTGATACGGAGAATAAAAATATCATATCTGCCTCAAAGACCGCGGACAATGAATAACATTAACGTCGCTTTTATTACCACTCATTTCCCACCTTCGACAGGTTTTGGCGGTGTATGCGAGTCGGGTTTTGGGCTTTCTCGTGCTTTGGCACGAGTTGGTGGTCATATCGAATTGGTAACAAGCGATGCTACCGCAGGCGGTAGAATCAGCAGCACAGAATTCACTCGTGTCGAACAGGACCGTCTTGGAATTCATCCTTTTCGCTACATTCTTAATAATCGCTTGTGTTTTTCATTAAATGCCAAACACGTCATTATTGATGTATTAAAAAACAGCGATCTTGCTTACATAGATGGCATATACACTTATCCTGTAACTATAGGAGCAAGAATTGCAAAAAAACTTAACAAGCCCTACATAATAGCCATAAGAGGTGGTCTTAAGCCGTGGGCATATAAACAAAAACACTGGAAGAAACACATATTTTTCAACACAATTCTGAAACAATTACTAAAATCCGCTGACTGTGTACATGTAACATCCCAGAATGAGATGTACAATTGTATCGCCTTGGGATTGAAAGGGCCTTTTGCTATTATACCGAACGGCGTTAATCTCGATGACTTCAGGAACCTGCCAGCCCCTGATGCCGCAGAACAGGTATGGCCTTTTCTGAAAAACAAGAGGGTCGTGTTATTCCTGTCCAGACTCTCAAAGGGAAAAGGGGTTGGATATGCTCTTAAGTATATGGCGAAAGATAAGTCAAAAATATCCCGATGTGCTACTGGTTATCGCAGGACCGGATGACCGCGGCTACGAAAAAGATGTACACATGATGATACAGGACGGGCAATTATCACAGAGTGTTTTTATGGTAGGTAATATTACCGGCCAAAAGAAACTTATGTTGTACTCGCGCAGCGATATATTTGTCCTTCCTTCCTATAGTGAGAATTTCGGGAATGTTGTGGCGGAGGCATTAATATGCGGCGTTCCCGTTGTAACAACTAAAGGTACTCCGTGGAAAGATATTGAGAGCTATGATTGCGGCAGGTGGGTGGCAATCGATGAGGGATTGATTAAAGAAGCTCTGGTCTCATTACTAAATATGACCTCAACAGAGTTGGAAGCTATGGGGAAACGTGGGCGAGATATGATTTGCCAGTATTATACTTGGGATATATCCGCTGGAAAAATGTTTGCCGTCTGTCAACATATTCTCGAAGGAAGGGAAATTCCACTATATCCTGAACCGGTTAAAGTATAAAACGTTTCTGGTGTGCGAAATAAACCTATGTTCCTTGAAATACATAACAGGCGGAATCGATGAAGGTTTCGATAATTACCGTTTGCTTGAATAGTGCTGGCACCATTACAGACGCTATAACAAGCGTGCTCGCCCAGGATTACAAAAACATCGAATACATCGTGGTTGACGGCGGTTCGACGGATGGGACGCAGGATGTCGTGGGCAGGTACAACGGGCGGATCAGGAAGTTCATCTCCGAGCCTGATGACGGTATCTACGATGCCATGAACAAGGGCATCGCCATAGCTCGTGGCGAGTTTGTCGGCTTCCTGAATGCGGATGATGTTTATGCCCACAAGAAGGTTATATCCAAGGTAGTAGCACAGTTGACCGCCAAAGATTTTGGCGCCGTGTATGGGGATGTAGTTTATGTGGATGGTAGAAACACTAACAAGGTTGTTCGATATTGGCACGCAGGAGAGTATAAACAGAAGGCGTTCTCTCATGGTTGGGTACCGCCTCATCCAACGTTCTTTTGCCGAAAATGCCTGTATGAGAGGTACGGATCTTTCAACACTAAGTATAAGATTGCAGCCGATTTTGAACTGATGCTGCGGTTTATCGAAAAGCATCGAATTACGCTTGGGTATATTCCGAAGATCCTTGTGCGAATGCGGCCGGGCGGCAGAGCCAACACTATTCGCGGCGTTATCGAGGGTAACAAGGAAATAATTGACGCCTTCAGAGCCAATGGCCTACGGCTGCCGTTACAGTTCTTCTGGCGCAAGCCGTTTTTGAAATTCGCCCAATTGCTCAAAAGGCCTGCGAAGCTCGAATACGCAAGTCTATGAATAGAGTCTGATCCTGAGAAAGGTACTGGTTACCGGCCTTACGGGGCAAGACGGCAGGTATCTGGCTGAGTTCTTGCTGCAGAGAGGTTATCAGGTACACGGGTTGATTCGCAGATCGATCTCATTCAACACACAGCGGATTGATCACCTGTATAAGGACCCCCACGATCCTACGGCAAAACTGTTTCTTCACTACGGAGACCTCGTAGATGGAATGTGCCTGCGAGAGATACTGACGCGTGTCTGGCCCAATGAAGTCTATAACCTCGGCGAGCAGTCACACGTTCCGTCAGTTTCGACCAGCATCTGTATACGGCACAGGTTGATGCCGGTGGCTCCCAGGGTTTGCAAAAAGTGCTGTCATTATCGGCCGTAAACTAAAAGTTGTTTGTGACCGAGTTTTTCCTTGAACCGGCACCCTTAAGCCGTACAATCATCGGGTTAGAAACAGCGCACACCAGTGGGAAGAAACGCTGCTGGGGACTTGACCAGGGATGGGGGAATTTATGTCGCAGGGACTGGATGTTGAGCAAGGCACCCGGAAATGGGGGGGCCAAACAGTATCGGTTGTCCAAGAAGTAAGCAGGGATGATCAGCGACAATTATTCTTACCGTTCCCGTTGCCTCAGCTATGAATGTTACTATAACCAGAACCCATAAGTAGGTCAACGCCTCGGGGTAAGCCCGCCCCCATGGGGGCGGCGAAAAATCGTGAAAGCGATTCGGCATCTTTCGAAAAACATCCCCCCGTGAAACGTATGGGCCTCAACTGCATAGCACGCCGCCAGCACCGACGACTCCAATTTCCGCTGTCTCGGCCTTTCCGTTCATACAGGTACACACAAGCTTTCTTGCCATTATCTCTCGCCATTGCCGGACGCGACGCTGGAGTGTCCTGAGCTGACCATCGGGGAACCGCCCAGGGTACTCGCACTGCAGGCGATAGAACAAAGCCTTTGCTGTAGCATCGGGGTCATGCTGTAGCCAACGAAGTACATCATACCAGACCGCCTCGAATGGGTCTTTTCTGGTCCGCCAATGACGGGCCTTCGTGGATTAAGCCCGATGTGTTGGTCGTACCTCTCCGGCCTGCCATAATCGGGGCAACTGGGCCAAGAATTGATCGAGACTCTCGCGTCCGGGTCCTTGCAGGGAGCCGTCGGTAGATACCAGAGCAGCCAAAGCAGCCTGGCCTTCCCGAATGCGATGCAGCAACTCTACAGGATCAAGCTCTGAACGCTGCAATCGCAGTTTTTCCTTGATTTGGTCTTCTGCCGCTGGATGCCTCAGTAGCCGATCACAAGGTGTCGCAGGCTGATCGTAGGACCGTATCACCCTGGCTCCATCCCGCATCTTCTTGCGTAATTTGAATGATGGCTGAAAGTAATTCACATAGAGGCGAGCGGCCTGGTAAAGATGAGCAAGGGCTTGGCCAGCAACAACTCCCGAGAATCTTTCGTGCCCCACCATTCGTCGAACCACAGCGCCATTCTTCTGTTCTACCCATGCCTGGTCATTTTTATGATATGGCCGGGACCGTGTGAACTCAATGTGACGCCTTTCGCAGAATGCCCAAAGCGTATCGTTTATGAACGCGCCGTCATTATCTGAATCGATGCCCAGTACCGGAAATGGAATCTGTTGAGAAAGTGCCTCAAGCCCCTCGACAACAAGGGACTGTTCTCTGGCGAGAAGTGGCATCAATTCGGTCCAACCGGAGCTGACATCAGTTGCGACGAGAGTGTGAATGAAAGATCCGGTCATTAATCCTCCACAGTGAGCAACGAAATCAATTTCAAAGTAACCAGGATTTGGACCATCCCAATCCGCAAATGTACGAACCGGAACCTGCTTACTGACTCTTGGAGACTTGCGTCTTTTTCTGCGCGATTGTGACCGATTACGGATAGGCGATAACAAGCGATCAATAGTTGCCGCACTGGCCTTAAGCAGTCGCTTGCGAACTTCCGAATCGAGATTTAAATGACCGTGATGTTCCATCGCATTAACCAGATCGGGCAAAACCGCCTTTAACCGCTTGCCGCAGATCCGGTCCGCAGCCTCCCACGTTACAATAAGAGCTTCCTTCACTGCCTCATCGTAGATCCGCCGACTGTGGTAAACACCACATGAAAGCATCTGCATATGGCCATTGTCTCCTTCGCTGCCAAGAAGACGAATCGCATGCTTACGGTGATACCCGCTCACTGCAACGAGCTCATTAAGAATGAGGGTCTTTGCCATTTTCGAGGAATCATGGTACCGGCGTCCCAGAACTCTAACCAGTTCCTCTCTTGTTTTTGTACTGATTCTCTTGTCCATCGTATACCTCCAGTTTTCGGTAACATTCTAATGAGGCAACGATCGGACTTCGGTAACAAAAATTATGAGTCAATGCGCAGGCAATTTATAATTGACGTTGGTCACAACTGGAAGAAAAAAGATGCAGACCTGACAGGCGATTGTCCAAGGGCTGAATAGTCTCTTGGTTTGAGCTGGGCACTTTCTGGTCCGGCCTGATTGATGACGTGAGGATATACGACCGCGCCATAACCCCGTAATGGCGATACTCTTGTGACACGGTAAGGCAAAGGGCTGGCAGTCAACAACACCGTCAGCCTTTTTTGTTCGGGGTGTTATAGGTTCAAACGCGCGACACTTTAGCAAATAGTTAGGATGTCGCAGTTTCTGAGTTTTAAGGAAATTGAGATAACATTAGTTGGTAATCGATTAGATTTACACCAACTGGCCAAGAAGCAGGCAAACGCCGAAAAGGGCCATTTTAGGGCGTCATCGGTGCGCGCGCACTGACTCGGTTAGGCTGGCGGGACCGGTCCGGAAGCTTCTATCGTTTCAGAAGGAACGACCATTGTTAAGTTAAGGGGCCGGGCGTTCTATATTTTCTGATTAAGACAGCCGGGGCCTATACCGACCTGCTCAGTACAGGCCCCGAAATAGTGGTACGTTTAGCCCCCGGACCTGTGCCGGGGGCAAGCCCTGCCCACAGGTGGCAGGGCTAAACATTAACAACACGTTGCGATTACGGCCACAAAATTTCCTCAAGCCACGAATCAGCTAATACAGCAAAATCCTTGAAATTAATCACGTTGTCCTGACGCAAATCAGCGGGTATCGACAATACCGAAGTATAGCCGGCAAGCCACGCGACCTGGCCAGCGGACAAAGCCGTCTTGTAAATCTGAACCTCGTCTACGAGCCCGTTAAAGAGACTACCGCTGGTGGTGAAAGGCTCGCAACCAATTTTCAGAGTACCTGTCGAAGTGCCAAGTACCGCTGTGGTAGGCATCTCTCTGTCCAAAACACCATTGACGTACGTCCTGATGTAATTGCCCTGAGAATAGGCGCCCGCAACGTGATACCAGACACCCGGCGTCAGAACCGTTCCGCCGGCAGTGGTTCTGTTGAGTGTCCCCGCGTTAGCAGAAGTCCGAATCTCAAACTCAACCTTGTCGTTGGTGAATACGCCGAACTTGTAGCCGCCGGTAGTATTATCCTGATTGCCCGCGATCTTCTGATCGATGCCTGATGCAGAAAGTCTGATCCACGCCGAAATCGTGACCGCGTTTGTGATATTCAGACTCGCACCGCTGCCACAATCAACGTAATCATCGACTCCGTCAAGGCGAATTGCCTGGCCGGACTTGCCAGTGCCGTATGTCGGCAAGCCCGTCGCAGTGCCATTATTGCTGCCCGCACTGTCGTTGAGGTTGCCATCGAATGTGTAGTGCGCCACCAGATTGGCCGTACCAGGATTGACAGGCGTAATCTGGAAACTGCTATCCAGCCACAGATTAGCCAGAATATCGACATCAGCCGCGTCAACAACACAGTCGCTGTTCAAATCAGCAGCGGGCTTGCCTATCGAAGGAATGCATCTGCTGGGATATACCCCGATATCATCAATGAATACCCTGCCTGTGCCGCCAGCCTTGGGACTAGTGCGATTGCCCAGGCCAATATACATCTTCTTGACGGCAGCAAGATTCACCCCGGCAGCGCTGACCTGGGTCAGTTCGATGTTCCACTCGTGCCAGGCGCCTATCTGAACCGCCTCAAGATCAGGATAGTTGATGACCTTAACGTGGCCGGCATTATCTTCCACCGCCACGTAAAGTTGTTCAGCGGCATTGGCGGCAGCACCATAGAAGTATAGCGTTAACGCCTTGACATTTTTTATCGTCCAATCCTGTGGTGAAATCCACTCTCGCAGCGTTTCTGAGTAACGGGCTTTACCACCGGTTCCACTGTTGTCGTAACCTAACGGCATCGACTGGCTGCCACTATGAACGGTATTCTGCTCAGCAAATGGTGCTTGAGCGTAACCCACGGTTGAACCTGTGCCGTTGCCTGGGTAGCCCGGTGCCGGTTCGTTGTATCCCGAGCCGTCCTTCCAGGTCTGGAAGATTCTACTACCAATATCATCGGTGTACTCCTCAAAGTCATCCACCACGATAAAGTTGGCGGTAGTGAAGCTCCAGGTGCTGCCTTTCCATGTATCGGCGGCGTTTACTTCATCTATTCGCCAGTAGTAAGTGCTGCTCCAGGCAAGCGGAACTTCAGTAGGCACGTAGCTATTAGCAGCAAGATTCTGCTGACCTCGATAGATACCTGCTGAGGCCGTAGTGGCATTGGCCACCGCAGCAGCGTCAGTGCCGAAGTACACATCGTGCTTGAGGGCCTTTTCGCCTGCTTTCCACCTGAGCGTAGGTGTGTGCTTGACATCTACAGCGCCGCTAGGTGGATTCGGATTACCAGCCGTTATCGGAAGCTGTAATGCGCCTGCGGGAATTATCTGTCTGGGTGTGGAAGAACTCTGCCAGTACAGCTCTGCCACTGCATCGCCGCCATTTTCATAGTATTCCACTCGAACGCCGTATCGCTGCCCGGCAATAAGGTCAATGGGTGAGCTGGGATGAAAGGTTGCACCCTGTTCTATCCAACTATCAATGATCAGCACGTCATCCAGCCACATCCGGACGCCGTCGTCGGTGCGGGTAGTAAATATGTAAGGCTCAGAGTATTGCGCCTCCACCACGCCAACCCATCTAACAGCGAAAGTATCAGTGCCGACGGGAGCACCCGGAGACGCACCGCCCCAACTGAAGTTGATCGCAGGATCTATGCGGGCCAGGACAAGAGTCTTGAATGCGTCTGATCGAGCTGGCGGGTAAGCGCCAGACCAGTTATAGTACTCTGCTTTGACACCGGCGTATGGCCCTATGGTTGTAAAGCTCCAGACCTTGCCCGGATATTTAGTTCCACCAGAGTCGTACTCATCGACCCGCCAGTAGTAAGCAGTATCCGGTGTAAGGGTTCCGGGCTCATAGGTTTTCGTTGTCTGCTGGCTGCTTTTCAAAGTGCCGCCCGTACCATTAGCCACAGCAGTCTGGTCGGTGCCAAAGTAGACGTCGTGCTTAATGCCAGTGGCACCTGCAGACCAGCTAAGGTCAGCTTCAGTAGCGACCCATTTTGCCCCATCAGCCGGGTTCGGGTTTTGAGCTGTCAGGGTGGCAGCGGTAAAGCTCCAGACATCGCCCGTGTGGATGGTGACGCCATCACCCTCAACCTCATCGATCCGCCAGTAGTACGTGGTTCCTGGAATAAAACCAGGACCATGCCAGTACATATTGAAGCCGAGAGTCTGCCGGCCCTTGAACTCAGCTGTGCCCGGCGTCGGATTAGTGCCAAAGTACACATCGTGCCAATTGGCATTATCTCCTGCTGTCCACTGAAGCAGTGGTGTGGTGGCACTGTTATCACCATCAGCCGGGACGGGATTCTGAGCCTTGTAAATGTAATAGCGCTCTACCTTTACGTCGTCGTACCAGACAGACGATGCCCCGTTACCGTACAGGTCAACGGCTTGAAGTGTTCCATGAACGTTGTCGTCCCACTGGTGGGTGGAAATCAGTTCGCCATTGTAGTACTCGTCAACGGTGTTCTCATCCAGATTGATGATGCATTTCAGTTCGACCCACCGGTCATACACGATAGTCGCCGTGCCACTACCGAGTTCGAGGTTGATGACCCCGCTGGTCATATTCATATTCGACTGCACGGACCAGTCGTCGGGGCCACCATCTCTGTATGTGTTCAGCAAGATAAAATAGGTACTCCCCGTGCTGCCGGAGGGAATGTACTGCATGGCGGAGAAGACCCATCTGTTGCCGGAGATGGCAAACTCGTGCACCAGGTCGGAAGTGCCGATGATCTCGACGGACTTGGAGCCGCTATAGGCATATTTACTGGATACCGGCGCGCCCGAACCGGCCACATTATCCCAGCCTTTCCATCCTCCCTGGCCGTGCATAGCACTTCCAGCGGCATAGGACTCGAAATCCTCCGTGAACCCCTGTGCTCCTGCGACAGCGGTTATGCCCAGAATCGCAAGAAGCACTACTACAAATCTCACTTTTCTCATATTATACCCCTTCCAAAAAAGAGAACACAAGATAACCTATCGCCTGTGGAGGCTGATTGAATCGTCACACATCGCCCGCACAAATGTTCCTATGCCTATGTATCATAACCTCAGAGCCGATAATAGTCGAGACTACCTCTGGTGCCCTCATACTTGCACGATATATCGCCGCATTTTTCTCTGGGAGAGGCTTCTCATGCCCATGAATTAAGCAGGATGTTCCCAACTTGGGACTCTTTGCACAATCCTCCGCCCAGCCAGTTCTCCGCGAAAGCACCCACATCGTGCAGCTTGATGACATTATCCGTAGGAATGCTGACATCCCAGTTCACACTCCCTCCCCCTTCGCCTTGTTTTGTCACCTATGCTGCCGCAAATGCACCATAATGGTCCGGCTCTGTATCACAATCGGCTGGTCTGTCCTTTCTATGAGCACAGACCCCCTACATGGATGGGGGTCTTTGCTTTCGACCAGAACCACCTTAGTTATACATCGTCAGACTTATCCGAGTCGCGTTCCCCACACACCAATACTGTCAAAAATCCCAGTATTAGCTGCGTCGTCTGCGAATAAGCGCCAATCCACCAAGACACAGCAAGGACAGTGTAGCCGGCTCAGGCACTACGGTAATATCGTCGTAATAGACCGACGATGCGTTGTTCCCGTAGAGGTCGATGGCTTGAAGCGTTCCATGTACGTTGTCGTCCCACTGGTGGTTGGAAACCAGAGCACCATTGTAGTACTCGCCGACTGTGTTGTTGGCAAGATCGATAGCGAATTTCAGTTCGATCCACTTGTCATACGCTATGCTCGCTGTTGCACCGCCGCCGTTATCTGAAGTGATTACTCCGGTGTCCATGTTACAGGCCAACTGCACGGACCAGTCGTAGGGACCACCATCTTTGTATGTGTTCAGCAAGATAAAATAGGTAGTGCCGGTATTGCCCGAAGGAATATACTGCTTGGCCGTGAATACACACTGCCCACCGGCCTGGTCAAACTCGTGCACCAGGTCTGAAGTGCCAATGATCTCAACCGACTTCGAGCCACTGTTGGCGTACTTACCTAGATACCGCGCACGGCACCTGCAACATTGTCCCAGCCCTTCCATCCTCCTTGGCCGTGCATAGCACTACCAGCGGCATAGGACTCGAAATCCTCCATGAATATACTTGCTGATGCGACTGAGCATACGCCCAAAATCGCAAGGACCACTACTACAACTCTCAGGTTTCTCATTACAGAACCTCCTCCAAAAAGACACCAAAATAGTAATATCACCTGAGGAGGGGCATAATTAAATCATCACCCCTTTCCTCCTCAAATCTTCTCATTTTAACCTATCTTAGCCTTAGGGCCCATAATAGTCAGAACAAAATTCCCATATTTACATGCTATCTTAAAATCTTTTTCTCCAGATTCGCGCTATTTTCCCCCCAGCCAGTTCTCTACAAAAACACGTAAGTCCCGCAGGTTAATGACATTATCCGCAGGAACGCTGATATCACAGTCTTCATTCCATCCTGGCTGACCTTCTTTTGTCAGCCATGCTGCCGCAAATATCGCATAATCGTTCAGGTCTACATCACAATCGCCATCAAAACTGCCAGTACATGCTTCGCGGTATTGGTAAATGGCCGAGGCAATAACGTGTGTCGCATCATCGGTGGTGTTGGCTACCCCCAGGTAGTGATTGCTGCCAACAGTGAAGAACTCCAAGTCACTGGCCCCGTGAGCAGGTATTGACAGAAATTCTACAAAACGTGTGCCGTTCCATCCGTAGACCTTGGAATCTATGTTGTGCGTCGAGCCATTGTACATGTTGGCTACTGCCAGATAGGAGGCACCATCGACAGTGAAGAACTCCCAATCGGCGGTGCCATTGGTAGGTATGGACAGAAATTCCGCGAAACGCGTCCCGTTCCATTTGTATATTCTTGAGTCTATGTTGTGCGTCGAGTCATTGTACATATTGGCTATCGCCAGATAGGAGGCACCGTCGATAGTGAAGAACTCCCAATCGGCAGCCCCAGTGGTAGGTATGGACTGAAATTCCGCGAAGGCCGTCCCGTTCCATTTGTATATTTTGGAGTCTATGTTATGCGTCGAGCCATTGTACATATTGGCTATCGCCAGATAGACCTCACTATCGATCGTGAAGGACACCCAACCACTGGCTCCGTTCGTTGGAATGGACTGGAATTCCACAAAATTCGTTCCGTTCCACCTGTATATTCTCGAGTTCGTAATATACGTGGAGTCATCGCACATATTGGCTACTGCGAGGTAATAATCGCTTCCAATGGTGAAGAACTCCCAATCGCTGGCCCCGCTGGTAGGTATAGATTGATACTCAACAAAGGTCACGCCGTTCCATCTGAATATTTTGGAATCTATGTTATGCGTGAGGTCGTTTCTCATATTCGCAATCGCCAGGTAGTAATCGCTTCCAATGGTGAAGGACTCCCAATCGCTGGCACCACTGAGTAGGTATGGACTGATATTCGACAAAACTCGTCCCGTTCCATCCGTATAGGGTGGAGTCTATGTTATGCGTGGAGTCATTTTTCATGTTCGCTACCGCCAGGTAGTGATCGCTTCCAATGGTGAAAAACTCCAGGTCCTTTGCTCCGTTGGTGGCAACGGCTTGATATTCGTAGAAGTCGGGGGCGGATTTCGAAGCAAGTCCTGCTTGCATTGCCAGTGTGGCAACGGTCGCCTTGACGACATTGGTGGCAAAATCGTAATCGTATGTAACTCCGCTCGGACTGAAGGGGTCATTGGCTAACCCGTCACTGGCATCGTCTGCATCGTGATAATAGGCATTGCTCAGACCGGACCATATCTCAAGTGCCGTGTTTTCTATCACCATTAACGCAGGGTGGCCTGCCGCTATAAAAGGTCCCTGATCGCCAGCGTCCCAATAGCCGGTGTCAGGCGCAGCCGGATCGATGATAAGGGATGGTACGTAAGTGGCGACGGTGTCAACGAAAGTGGCAAACCAGGCAAGGCAATCCGCTGATTCACCGGTGTCAATATCCAGGTCGGCAGCTCTCGTGGGTCACTATCCCAGCCAGGCCGAAGAATCATGTCGAGGTTAATCACGCCCACGACATTCTCATTGCTCGGCAGGACGATAGTGTTGACATAATCCTGGCTGCCCTTCATCCAATTCTTCTTCAGCGTCGAAACCGATGAATCGCAATGTAGACTTGAAACTGTATTGAGTCAGCACTCGCGCCGCTTCGAGTCACACCCGCGGTGCCCGAGGCATTGTCATCGCCGCCGGGGCGTTCGCCACTTGAAGTGGTATCGTAGTGGCCGCATACGATGTAAATATCGCCTGGCGTTTGAGTGCCTGGCAGTTCAGCCACGACATTCTTGTAGCGGCCTTGTAGAGAAACATCCAGGCCCATTGAAGAGAACTGGTCAAATAGGTAAAGCTGCGTCTCTCGATTTCCCAGCGTGCCACCATTGGCCCAGCCATCCCGATTACGATAGCCCTGGTTATAAGCCTGGCCGCCATAAAGTCCCAGGCCCATGTTTTGAATGTCAACCTGGTAGGTTTGATATTGCCCCAGGGAAACCTTATTGACCGCATCCAAGACCATGTCAGCCCAAACCGATGGCGCGGTAAGAGTGAAAGTTAGGTATGCGATACCAACGCAGGCGAAAACTCTGTTGAACCTTCTCATTTCATCATCCTTCAGCTATCGATAATTCTTGACGCGAATCTTGCCAGGCACCCACTGTGAGTTACCAACGAGCGTGCCATCATTCCCACGACTAGTTCAGTCTCAACGATTACGCCTGTGTCGGACTGCTCCGTCGAAAGCATCTGATAATAGGATTCCCCCTCCGTATAACCCAATAACTCGCAAATTTAGGAAGCCGCGATCCAACCAATCTATTCATACCAAATTAACCACCCTTCCGTCAAGAAATACTTGAAAAGATAATGGGCTGTAAACCGCAGGGGAGGGGACGAAGGTAGGCTCCCCGCCATCATCCCCATATGGCACGACCGTTGACAAGCCAAAGACCAGCTAACAAATAGTTAGGATGTCGCAGTTTCCAGGTTCTGAGGAAATTGAGCTAACATTCGTAATGAACAATACTTATGACAACTGGCCAAGAATCAGGCAAACGCCGAAAGCGGGCCTTTTCGGGCCTCATCGGTGTGCGCACTGGTTCTCATAGGCTGGCAGGGCCGGTCCATGATTTGTCAGAAAGAGAGGAGGTGTTGATACGAGTAAACCGAGAACGTTCTACCCCAGCCCAATTCGCTTGTCTCTGACGCTTTGGGATTCAGTTGGAGGGCCCTCCGCTACTGCTTCGTGGTCTCCTTGTGAAGCAGGTTGATTCGCCATTGTTCGGCCCGCTCCGGCTTGCCCCAGAGCTCCTACGGTCCTGCTTCTTGGGCAAGGCTAAGACTTGGGATGGTCGTGACCCATGCCTCCCGCTGTTGCCGGTCAGGACGTGAGTACAGGTATAGTAAAATGGTCTGATACGGAAAAAGGATTCGCCCGCCAACACCGCGAACGCCACCGCCGTTCCCGATACAAATTCTCGCCTGTCCATACTGCCCTGCGATAAATTGAGGCTATTGGTTTGTCGCACGGGTGCAACTATACCGCACGAAATGAAAAACAAAAATGCAATTCCCATAGGGGCCTTTTGGCTTGGCCAAGGATTGAGTGAAATCAATTTCTCTGATACACTTTGATCCAGTCGCACTCATAATAACTCGGGAATGGCGTCGTCGCGTCGCACGGTCCCGGCCAGCCCGCGTCGATCCCGAAATTGATCAGCAGGTACATCGGCTCGCTGACGATCACACGGGCCTCGGTGAACCGCGACCTCTCCACACCGTCGATGTACCACACGATCTTGTCCGGTTCCCACAGCAGCCCGTACGTGTGAAACTCCTTGCTGTACGAAAAACTGTCCTCGGTCCAGTGCTTGCCGTAAGACTTGTGCCCCTTGTCGTCCCAGTGATAGGTCATGTATATTTGCGGGTCGTCCTTGATCGTCTCGAAGATGTCGATCTCCGGTGGCCAGTGCTGCGGATACGGCAGCATCCAGAATGCTGGCCACAACCCCTTGCCCGCCGGAATCCGGAACCGCCCCTCGAAATACCCATACTTCTGCGAAAATTTGTTATAGCTCGTGATTACGGCCGAGGTGTACTTCTTGCCGTGCGAAGGTTTGTCCTCCACCTTCAGCCGCAGCAGGCCCTTTTCGATGAGCACATTCGCCGGATCGCAATAGGCGTTGTAGTTGTGCGTCTGACCCCATTCGTAACTGGGGATCCACTTCGATGAATCCAGTTTATCGCCGTCAAAGGTATCCTCGAATGTCAGCTTCCAGTTCCCTTCCACCGGCAGACCCGAGAACGCTGCGCTTCCGGTCGGACCGTCTGAACCGATCTTCGCCGTCCCAAACAACTCCTTCGGCAACTCGTCCCGATTGGCAACCGCTGGATCGCTGAGCATCTCCTTGACGAACTGGTTGCTCGCCATGCTCCATTTGGCATTCCAGCACATGAAGTAGCAGGTCTTCGGAAAGTTCTTCTTCACGCCTTCAATGAATCGCCGATAGTCATAATCGCCCGGCGGATTGCTCGAACCGTGCGGGCCATATTCCGAGAATCCGAAGGGCTTGTTCAGCGCGACGACTTCGTCATAGCCCTGGACATGCTCGGGGTCAAGGAAGTCCGTATAGGCATCCAGCCCCAGCAGATCCACATACGTCGTCTCCCGCATAATAGGCGGCGGTCCTTTTGCCGTGGTTCGGCCCATAGACCCAGAGCAGATTGTCCAGTCCTTTGGTCGTCGCAGAAGTAGTCGAACATTTGCCGCCATACAGCGATAAACGACTCGGGCTTTTGCGCCCCCCACCAGAACCAGCCGCCGTTCATCTCGTGAAACGGTCGCCACAGCACCACCACGCCGGCGGCCTTCAGTTCCAGCAGCCCATCGGCGATCAGGTCGAGCTGCTGCATCCATCGCTTGTTCGTGTCAGTCCCTTCCTTGAGCAAATCCGCGATATCCACGCCCTTGTCGCGCAGGCCGCCACCCTTGGGATTGGCCGGATTGTACATGTGGGCCATGATGGTCACAAGTCCACCCTGTTTCCAGTACTCGATCGCCGCAGCATTGGGAACCTTGGTCGTTATGCTTCCCCGTCGAGAGTCTGCATAGTCTGCCCCCATTAACGCTGGCCACTGGCCCGTCGATTCGTGAATCCGTTCCATGATCTTGAGGTTCGAACCATTGCCGGAATCCGTGAACTGCCCTGAAACGATCCGGTTGTCGCTCTTGCCTGACAGTGAATAAAAATATTCCAGCACCGCCTTGACCTGGGAATTCGACTTGCGGTTGGCCGGCTCAATGGCCCACGCCGAAGATACGCACACCGCCGCAAGGATCAAACTCATCACGACTCGTCTCATGGATTCTCCCTTCATGCGAAACACGGTTTCGACACAGATTATTCCAATCTTCACGGAGCCGAATGACTAACATCCGGTATCGCGTTCCCGCCCAGGTCCATCAGTCTGCGGCTGAGCGAGTACTCCCCGCCGACGCTTGCCAGCTTGACCAGGAACTGATTATCCCTTTGCACCGTCGCAATGTCCATCACATTGGCTCCGACGACCATTCGTGGTTCACCCTCGATACATACACCGGCTCACCGTTCTGCCAGATCTTGCGCATCCGGTTCGGGCTGGCTGTGCGTTTCCTTCTCTCTGACCCTATGCCCTCCCCTTCAATCATCCTTACACCACAATTTGATGGGTCAGTCAAGGCTTTCCTGGTCTCGCAAATAACTTAACACCGTGTGATATCGCTGTCAAAACCAGTTTAGGAACTTCTACTCCCTGGATCACTCCGATACGGAAATGGCTGTGGACTACTCCGGGGTGCGGCTGTAACTCCTCTACACAAACTGCATCCCGGCAGTCGAGGGTTGGGGTGGGATGGTTGGAACTGGCTATTCTTTGGCAGTGTGCCCAACGAAATGCCGAAACGGATAAGGCGGCAAGTTGCTCAGTGGTTTCGGTCAATGGTCGCCAGTGCCGCCAACGTTGCCTGCACGGTCATCGCCGCGTTCCCAATATCACACGTTTCCGGGATGTCTCCCTCGGCGTGATAATTTGGGTCACCGTAGGGGAAAGAACCAATATTGATGACCGCGGCGGGGTAGCCGGCCAGGACAAACGAGCCATCGTCATCGCCGGGTCGTGGCCTCTCTACAGTTCGCTGTTCCAGACCGATGGAATATCGAGCGTTCACCTCGCCCATCAGTTCGGCGAGACGCTTACCCTCAGGCTTTGTATACGCGGTTACGTTGGTCTTCTTTCCCGCGGCAGTCTGCTCTGCCGTCTTTGCTCCAATGCCATCCATGTTGAAGACGGCAATAATATTATCTCCACGCGATTTCGCCTTTTGTGCAGCGGTCTTGCTGGTCCACGGCGTGTGTTCCTCATTGCAAAAGAGAAACCGGATGGTGTTCTCAGAGGTGTACTCTGCGAGGACGCATGCCATCTCCAATACACCGACGGTTCCAATTGCGTTGTCGTTGGCCCCTGGCGAATCAATCCAGCTTTGCGAGTCCTTGTGTGCCAGCACTACGATGATCTTATCAGGATGCGAGCGGCCTTTTTTTTCGGCGTAGAGATTGTACGCCGTGTACCAGGGATCTTCGGGCTTGGGCGGGGAGTACTGAGCGTGCTTTGGCTTGCTTGTATCCCGACGAAATGCCTGTACCGGAACGCCTTCTCGCTCAACGCGATATCCCCACGCCTCCAATTTGCTGACAAGGTAGTCGTCGGCCTCGTAGAGTGTGTTCTTCTTATGGCCCGGCAAGGTCAGGTTCAATTTTCGATAGGGTAACGGATCCTTTGCGAGATAGAAGAGATGTTTCGATATTCGCTCGGGGTCGACAGCGTTGATAAGGCGGCGGTATAGTCGCATCGACATTGTTACCGTCGTCGCCTCCTTCTTGGCGGGCCTGGACCGTGTCGAGAAGGCCCGTGGAGAAAAGGAACAGAAGTCCAATCGTATAGATTCCCGTACGTCTCATGTATCCTCCCGCATACTGAGCCATCGCCTTCCGGCAGCACGATATTTAAGCAAGGCTTGTGATCAGCATTATAACTTTAGGCGGAATTTCTGCAATTCATAGAGAATCGATATCCCCAGATGTCATATGTCCATCACCAAGACTGAGGAAGACCTTTTACAAGTAGTTAGGATGTCGCAGTTTCCAAGTTTTGAGAAAATTAAGATAAGGTTAGTAGCGAAGAACAGTTATGACAACTGGCCCAGAAGCAGGCAAGTGCCGAAAAGGGCTGTTTTGAAGCCGAATCCGTGCGCGCGCACTGGCTTCGTAGGCTGGCAGGACCGGTCCGGAAGTATGTATCGGCTTATGGGAAATGACCGTTGGTAAGTCAACAGGTTGAGCAGTGCGTGTTTTCTGAACAAGGCGGGCGACGGAGAAAGATGGATGAATCATACTGCGCTGCTCATTAGAAAACGGGGCCTATACCCAAGCGGTACAGGCCCCGAAGTTCATAGTTGATTGTTCGTTGTTCATCGATGAACTACGAACGATGAACAATAAACGATGCGACTACGGCCACAGAATCTGCTCAAGCCAGGAGTCCGCCAGAACCGCAAAATCCTTGAAGTCAATCACGTTGTCCTGGCGCAAATCAGCCGGTATCGAGAACACCGATGTGTAGCCGGCAAGCCAGGCAATCTCCGCCGCGGTCAATGCGCGGTTCCAGATCTTCACATCATCAATCTTGCCCGGGAAGAAGTTGGTGGCCTCGCCGGTGTCGCCACGCCTACCCATGTGCACCGTGTCCTCAGTGTTGAGCGCGTTAGCGCCGCTACGCTCATAACTATTGATGTACCGGCCATCTCCATACCAGCGGATCATAGTGCCATCATACGTAGCCGCCAGGTGATGCCACTCCAGATCGAGCGGGAGAATGTTATCCTCCCAGCCGTACACATGGAGGCAGAACTGCAACTGTCCACCTCGAAGCTCGATATCGAAGCTTCTAGCGGTCAGATTGGCGTCGTCAGTACCTGTAAAGCCAAAGATGTTTGTCCAGTCAGGCATCACGGTAGAGTTTGACTTGGCCCAGCCGGAGACTGTCCTCGGGGCTGCTCCACTGATGCCGACAGAGCCAACATCCACCATCTGATCCACACCATTCAGCAGAATCGCCTGGCTTACCTTTCCTGCCGCATAGGTTGGCGTACCAACGACCGTACCATTGTGGCCGCCGACTACGTCATTGGTGTTGCCGTCGAACGGATAGTGCGCTATCAAACCGGTAGTCCCGGGATTGACCGGAGTAATCTGGAAACCACTATCGAGCCACAGATTGACCAGAATATCGACATCAGCCGCATCAACCACACAGTTGCCGCTCAAGTCGGCAGCGGGCTTACCTATCGAAGGCACACATCTGCTCGGATATATACGGATATCATCGATGAATATCGTGCCTGTACCGCCAGCCGCGGGACTGGTCCGGTTGCCCAGGCCAATATACATCTTCTTGACGGCAGCAAGATTCACGCCGGCAAATTGTGTCAGCTCGATGTTCCATTCCTGCCAGCCTGCTCCTTGCACTGCCTCCGGGTCAGGATGGTTCACAACTTTAACGTGGCCAGCATTATCTTCCAGCGCCACATAGAACTGCTCAACGGCATTCGCAGGAGCGCCATAGAAGTACAACGTCAGTGCCTTAACGTTGTTTCTGGCCCAATTCTGTGGCGAGGCCCACTCTCGCTGAGTTTCCGAGTAACGGCTCTTGCCGGCCGCACCAGTATTGTCATAAGCTAGCGGCATTGATTGGCCGCCGCCGTGAACGGTATTTTGCTCGGCGAATGGCGCCTGAGTGTAACCCACAGACGAGCCGGTGCCGTTGCCAGGATAACCTGGCGCCGGTTCAGAGTATCCCCATCCGTCCTTCCAGGTCTGGAAGATTCTGCTGCCAACATCATCTGTGTAGTCCTCAAAATCATCCACGATAATGTAGTCGGCGGTGGTGAAGCTCCAAACATTGCCTTTCCATACCTCGGCGGCATTGACCTCGTCTATCCGCCAGTAGTAAGTCGTGTTCCACTGCAGCGGAATTTCGGTCGGTACATGGCTGGTAGCAGCAAGGTTCTGCTGACCTCGATAAATGCCCGTTGAAGTTGTGGTGGCGTCTGCCACACCGGTGGCATCAGTGCCGAAATACACACTGTGCTTGTCAGCTTTGCCTCCCGCCTTCCAGCGAAGAGTCGGGGTGTCTGTCACCTCAGTAGCAAGATTGGCCGGCCTCGGACCATACGCCCGTACCGGAAGGAACGGGGCTAAACTGACGTAATTAGCAGATATGATCTGTCGGGCAGCGATGCCAGGACCTTGCCAGGCGACCGCTATGTTGTCGCCGCCGCCACCTTCCTTCATTAATGCCTCGATGTAATATGCGTTGCCCTTGACCAGGCTTTGGGCGGCCGATTTCTGGCTGGCCCCGCCAGTACCATTGTTATTATCGAAGTCGCGTGAAGGCACGTAGCCGGGGACGTTGGCAATCATCGCCTTGTTGGCCGGGTCCGCATCGGTGCTCAACCACAACTCACTATAGTCGTCGCTGGCAATCCAGAAGGTGTAGTCACCTGAGTCCGGCGGCATCAGCCAGCCACGGAGGCGGCTTCCATAGTTGTCCATGTAGTCTACTGGGCCTTCAAAGGTGTTTAGAATCTCCGAGCCGGTTGGCTTGTCGGGATAGAGTCGATTATTCGTCAAGTCGCCCACAGCGGTTCCACTGCCGATGGCCAGCCAGTACTCACGCAGAATGCCTGCGCCGCCGGCCGAAGTGGTGAAGCTCCAAGTATAACCCTTACGCAACGTGCTGCCATCAAACTCATCGACCCGCCAGTAGTAGGTGGTCTCCGCGCAAGGGGTCCGGAGCTACGGGTTACCTCTGTCCCCCTGCCTTTGAATGTGCTTGCGGCGCCACTATCCACGTCGCCAAAACTGTCGCCCAAATATAGGTCGTGCAGAGTTGCATTCATGCCGCCGCCCCATTTAAGCTGCACAGCGGGCCACACATTCTGGGCGCCATCACCTGGGGTGGGATTATACGCAGTTAAGGGGGTAGCCGTGAAGCTCCAGACGTCGCCTGTGTGTATGGTAACATTGTCGGCCTCCACCTCATCGATTCGCCAGTAGTAGGTGGTCCCGGAGTAAGCATGCCGGGGTAAAAATAGACCAGATACGGCTGGCGGCCTTTGAACTCAGCCAGGCCCGGCATCGGATTTGTGCCCAAGTACACATCGTGAAAAACGCCCGTAGTACCCGGCGTCCACTTAGCAAGAAGAGGCATGCCCACACCCACGGCGCCATCAGCCGGCTCGGGATCGCGGGCCTTGGGAGCGAACGCCAGTGCTCCTATCTCATCGTCTGCCAGCGCCCTGTTATAGAGCCGGACGTCGTCGATAACGCCGATGAAGTATCTATCGTCTAAGTGGCTATACTGCCTTCCAATGTGAAAGAAATCTGTGCTTGGCACAAACGGCGTAGTTGATTTTGCTGTCTGTTTAACTCCGTCGACATACAGGTAGTTACTTCCGTCTTTTCTCAGGCCGAGGACGTGATGCCAGCTGGAGTCGGTATAGGCCGTGTTACTGCTGACGGCGCTTTTGGCAAGATCAGCGGTGTTGTCGCCTACCCACAGGCGAAAGGTATTGCCGGAGTGTCTGACCAATCCGAAGCCCGTGTATAGACCACCTGACTGCAGCAATCTGCCTGCTATGCCACCGTAGTTGCCGGCGGTATTCGGCGCCAATTTCACCCATGCTGCAATGGTGAAGTCTGCCGTTACGTTCAAACTGCTGCCCGTGCCGCAATTGACGAAGCCTGGTGGAACAAAGTCCAGGCCACCATCCTTGATCCCTTTAACCCATTGGTCGCCGCGCAGGTTCGTCAAAGTGCCATTATTGTTGTTACCGCTGCTGTCGGCTGCGGTCACGCCGCTGGATTCATCAAGCTTCCACCAGCCGACAAGACTTGGGTCAGCGGCCTGGGCTACGCCTGTCGAAACCAGACTCAGCAGCAGAACAAAACAAATTAAATAAACTGATTTTCTACACATAGCGTTCCTCCTTCAAGAAGCAAGATAGGTAACCTTCTGTGCTAAGAATTGTTGCTTACATGATAAGGCTTTTGTCGGATTTGCTTTCACCTCCTTTCTTTGAAACGCTCGAATGTGAGTTGCTCTATCGCAGCGCAGAGACGCACACCCGGGCACAAGGTTTATCTCCAACCTCTCTACCTAAGACAATACGTACCTGCTCGTGAAACTCTAACGGCTCTTTAACTCCAGAATTAAGAAATCGCAGACCTGAGCAACCCTATTTATACCAAATTAACCACATTTTCGTCAAGAAAAACTCCAAAAGGAAATTAATAAGAAAACAAGCTCGAATCCAGAGCGATTCTATTGGAGCGACTCAGGATTTTCCGTATGGGTCGCCTGAGAGGGGTTTCAGCCAGCTGAAATGGCCAAACACGAGCTGAGGGGGTATCCAAGATAGGGTGGACGGATCCTGACCCAAATCAGAACGAAAAGAGCGAGGTTAATAGTCATCCATCTCGTGCTCCTCAGTCATTTGTATCTTGCAGAGAGTACCTGTGGCTCGCTCCACAGTACCAACCGCGTTACCATTTCTATATCCTAGCAGCGTGAGGTGGCTTTTCAAGGGAAGTTTAGACGCGTCCAGAACATTGTACTCCCATTGATCCGTCAGCCCTTTTTCACTCGGTGTGCTATCGGGGTTATTCCCACATGGATCTTACTTCTCTTCGGGACACAAGAATAGTAAGCCCGTGTGACAATCCCTTGGCGCCAATGCCGAGAAAAAGAAGCAAAGACAGAGAGAACGCTGGCGACAAGTTATCAAATAGTTAGGATGTCGCAGTTTCTAAGTTTTGAGGAAATTGAGATAACATTCGTAGGGAACAACACTTATGACAACTGGCTAAGAAGCAGGCAAACGCTGAAAAGGGCCATTTTAAGGTGTCATCGGTGCGCGTGCACTGGCTGGCAGGACCGGTCCAGACCTTCTGGTAGATCTATGGCCTTCAGAACCAATAGAGCTAGTGAGGAGTGCAAAGCAAAGGTGTAGGAAACACACCACAGGCGATAATCTGACTTTGGTCACCGTGTCAATCCACAGCAATTCAATTCTTGAAAAATGAGCTTCTTCCTGGCATAATATCTGTGCGGGCGTAGATATCTGAGGATTTCGACACATGGCTGCCTATGCTTGCTTATGGCCATGCGATTAGCTTGCGGCTTTGGTGTGGAAACTCTCTATGAGCGATGTCACACGCATCTTGAATGCCATTGAACAGGACGATACCAGAGCTGGAAAGCTATCACTAGCTAACCACTTACCTCTGCGGTTGCACACGGCTCATTTCTTAGTTTGTGGGACGTACCCTATCTGCAAAAAACCAGACAAGCAAAAAAGCGGGGCCTATCTCGACATCGAAAGATAGGCACCTAATCAGTACAAACCTGGTGGCTAACTATATTTAGCCTCGTTAGCAACGCCGATTATGGTAACAGGTTCTCAGCAAGCCAGTTGTCTGCCAGAATGGCGTAGTCCACGAAGTTCACACACCTGTGGTTTTGCGGCTCCGGATCGGTTAAATTGCCGGGCACCGTCAGCGGCACGTAAGCCCCTGACAAACCAGCCACGCTCAGTATCTCGGCCTGCGAGAGACCATAGCCATAGATGCGGACGTCGTCGATAAGACCTTCAAAATGATCTCCAGAAGGGGCAGTATCGTTTTTCGTTCCGATGTAAAGACGATCCGCAGTGGCCAAGATCTTTCCGGAGGCTGGACTCTCCACAACTATATTACCATCATAGTAGATTCTCATCTTTGAGCCGTCATACGTACCAGCAACGTGATGCCACTCACCGACCGCGGGAACTGTATCAACCAATGCCTCACCGCCCACAACGCTGGCCAGGTGCCACTTGAAGACGTCGTTTTCGCGCAAGAGACGGTACTGGTTGTCGCTGAGCCCTTTCTGCAAGATTCTGTTATTACCCGTCCAGGCGGACGGATTAATCCATGCAGCAACCGTTATGGCTGAGCTGGGATTCAAGTTGGGGTCGTCTAGAACGTCCACGTAGTCATCTATACCATCGAATTTCAACGCTCCGCCAATACGGCCGGTGACCCGCGCGGCCGTTAAAAAGGAGGCCCTTAAGGTCATTGCCCGAAGAATCGTTGGCGTAAAGACCGGACGTCTCATCAAACTTCCACCAACCCGCCGGACCTACGGTTGGAGCTTGCGGCAGAACAGTGTAATCGCATTCGAGCCAGTCGGCTGTCATTAAGTCAAGGTTTTGACTGTTAACGAAGCAATCGCCGTTGATGTCGCCCGGGTAGGTCCCAGGAGAAATGCATCTGGGCGGATAAAGCCTGGCATCGTCGAAGTATACCGTACCTGAACCAGCAGGAGTCGTGTTGTTCTCGTCACCAAATCCAATACAGATCTGCGTGACATTCTGCAGGTTTATGCCGAAGCGTGCCAGGTCAATGTTCCACTCATGCCACGATGGATCCCTTACATCATTCATACCACCGTCGTATACCACCTTAACGCCGTCCAGCTTCACATACATCTGTTCCGTAGCGTTAGCATCATTGCCCGGGTCGCCATAGAACCATAGCGTCAATGCCTTAACGCCTTGCTTAGTCCAATCACCGCCGACTGCCAGATTAGCAACATCCGCTCTGATCTCTGAATAATACTTCTTGCCGGAGGTACCTAACGCATTTGTACCATCGTTGTCATACGAATATGCCAGTGACTGCTTACCTCCATGAACAATATCGCCACTAAGACCAGTAAGCGAGCCAGTGCCGTTGCCAGGGGTAACCGTCGGAACGGTCCAGCCTTCACCATCCTTCCAGGTATACCATACTCTGCTGCCGGCCGGAGGAGGTGGCCCTGGGATCTCGGCGTTCCCGTAGGACTCAAAATCGTCCACGAAAAGACACGACCTCACCGTAAAGGTCCAGACAGTACCTTTGACCACGTCATTGACGTCGCTGATGTTAGGAACCTCATCGATCCGCCAGTAGTAAGTCTTGCCTAAATCAAGATCGCCATCAGGATCATAGGTCGTAACTACCTGGGCCGTGGAAACCCGGACCAGAGCGCCAGGATCGGTACCGAGGTACACGTTGTGCCGGAACGAAGCATCTCCTGCCGCCCAGCTAAGATTTGTATTGCTGGCCACATCCACCGCGCCATCAGACGGATTCGGGGTGTGAGCAGTTGCGAAGCCAGTACCATAGAGGCACTGTACCTCATACTGACTGAGCTGCCGCTTGAACATGTAGAACTCGTCCATAAGGCCGCTGAAATGCCTGGCGTTGTCAATGTTATAGCCCACGCGAGCACCTAAACCCCAATCGCCGGCCATATCTGCAGCCTCGCTAGGAGCTACTTCTGCCACGACTTTCCCATTGACGTACACAATCGCCCGCGCGTCCGCCTTGCTGTAAGTCATCGCAACGTGCACCCATTCATTAGCTACCGGAGTTCCTTCCGGTCGCTTATACCCCGCCGTACCACCATTTATGTTGGCGATGGTCACGCCACCATATTTCCTTACAGTGAACCTGTAGTCGTTGTCTCCGGTGCGGATCTCAGGATGGGTAAGCCAGGTATTGTCAGATGCTCTGGCATTGAATATCGCATTCTGATTACTCGTGCCGTCAACTTTTGTCCAGGCGGCCAGCGTAAAGGCAGATGTTGGAATATCGGTGCTATCAAAAGTAGGCCCGCCCAGATCGAGGTAACCAGCGCCACCACTTGTACCGAATTTGGCAGCTCTGCCGATCTTGCCACCGGCATCTGTGACGTCACCAATCACAGTGCCGTCGTGGCCCTTGCCGGACCCGTCGGCGACAACGCCGGTAACCTCGTCGTAGTTATAGTAAATAACCAGATCACCGGTCACTGCGGGCATAGCAATCAGGCTCTCGATTTCGTTTTGACTCAGTGCCCGCTTGAACATGTAGAACTCGTCCATAAGGCCGCTGAAATGCCTAGCGTTGTCAATATTATATCCCACGCGAGCACCTAAACCCCAATCGCCGGCCATATCTGCAGCCTCGGTAGGAGCTACTTCTGCCACGACTTTCCCATTGACGTACACAACCGCCCGCGCGTCCGCCTTGCTGTAAGTCATCGCAACGTGCACCCATTCATTAGCCACCGGAGTTCCTTCCGGTCGCTTATACCCTGCTGTACCACCATTTATGTTGACGATGGCCACGCTACCATATTTCCTTACAGTGAACCTGTAGTCGTTGTCTCCGGTGCGGATCTCGGGATGGATAAGCCAGGTCCCGTCAGATGCTCTGGCATTGAATATCGCATTCTGATTACTCGTACCATCAACTTTTGCCCAGGCGGCCAGCGTAAAGGCAGATGTTGGAATATCACTGCTATCAAAGGTAGGCCCGCCCAGATCGAGGTAACCAGCGCCACCGCTTGTACCGAATTTGGCCGCTCCGCCGCGCACTCCATTGGCATTTGCTGTGACGTCACCAACCACAATGCCGTCGTGGCCCTTGCCGGACCCGTCGGCGACAACACCGGCAACCTCGTCAAAGGAATAGTAGACGACCAAGTCACTGGTCACGATGGGGGCTGCTGCTGTCAAGGTAGTCTTACCGGGATTTCTCTTGCCAAAGTCCATCACAAGGGAGCCTCGCCGCCGTAGGCCGTAATCTGCTTGGCGGTGATAAATGTATTAAGATTCGTCCTCTGGTCTCCTTCTAACACCAGCGTGCCTTCGGTGATATCTATCAGGCCAACTGCTGTCATACTGAGGCCATCACTACCGACGTTAAAGGTGCCACCGCGAAGATATAGTTGCCCCGCACGTCCGGTATCCGTCGGAATGACTAATTCTCCGGCGTTGACGGTACCGGCGGTCATAATCCAGGTACCTTCACCGCCCCCCCATCCAAACTCGAATTCATTAGTAACAGTTATGGTGCCGCCACTCATATAGAACGTGCCATGGCACCCATCCCCGTCACCCCACCAAACCCACTCCGCTATTTGAAGAGTTCCACCGGTCATGGTCATCGTGGGATCACCAGCCACTTCACAACCCAGGCCGAGAGCCTTAGCATCGATCCCATCCACAATAACCGGGCCATTTGGCGCTGCCGCCGCAGGTACATCAATATAGGCCTCATCAGCGATGGTGGGGACTTTATTGCCTTCCCAGTTGGCTGGATTGCTCCAGAGCTTGTCCTTGCCAAGACCAGTCCAATGGATGGTAGCAGCGCTACCCGCCGAACTTACTACTACGACCAGAACCATTAAGAAAATCAATTTTCTACACATGATGGTACTCCTCCAAAAAGATTGTGTTATATGTTTTATAATCTACTGCCGGACTCCTCTTGTAGTTCAAGAAACAGACTTTATAAAAGCGGAAAAGTCCGTTTCTCAAAACAGTATCCGCGACAACTGAATATCTTATTTGTACCAGACCAACGACTCTGTTTTCAAGAAAAAAATTAAGAAAATTCGTCCTTTCAGCGCGCTTGGGCAGCTAAAACCAGCCTGCAAGGGTGAAAAGTATGGTCAACTTCCGCACCGGCGTATGAGAGATAGGATGTGCTGCTCTTGAAAGGCCACAGAGAAACGATGCAGACTAATCCTTCACGCTATCGTTGCCCTGTCGCCCACAAGTAATTCCACGAGGCTGTAGATACTAAGACCGAGTACTGCCCCCAGGATCGTATAACAGCGCAAGAGCCTGTCGTTCAGCCTCAAAGCGTGCAATAATCTGCCTTGAATCTATGCCTAGCTTGATGATTTTTAGCACCACCCTGCGTTTGACCGGCTCTTTCTGTTCAGCCAGATAGACTAGACCCATTCCGCCTTCGCCGATCAGCTCCAGTAACTCATAGTGGCCGATCACGCAAATCTTCCTTCTGTTCCGAACACGAGAGCAGTGGTTTGAGCGATGATCTGTTCCCGGCAATGCCGACAAAACAGAAACAAAAGGGAGACAAGACCGGCGACGGGTTAACAAATAGTTAGGATGTCGCAGTTTCTGAGTTTTAAGGAAATTGAGATAACATTAGTAATCGATAAGATTTACACCAACTGGCCAAGAATCAGGCAAACGCCGAAAGCGGGCCTTTTCGGGCCTCATCGGTGTGCGCGCACTAGTTCTCATAGGCTGGCAGGGCCGGTCCAAGAAATTACGGTAAGCGAGAGAGGTGATAGGAGCAACCTGCCTTATTTCGGCTCTCCTCAACAGTCTTAGCAACATCAGCGAAAAGGATTCCAGAGAAAGCTTCTGGCCTTTCGTTCTAAGCCATGAAGAAGTACGCTTGTTTGAACCCTCCAGATGGGTAAACACAGACAGGGATATCTTATGCGAAAGATAAGGTGTCTGTTAGGCTCATCAGTAAGGCTTACCGACTAACTGGCATTTGCAGGCTTGCCAAAGCGGCGAACTTGTCATCAACGACTTCGAAAACTCCATCAGAACCGGTTATTATGAAAATACCTTTCGTTACGGGGGCAGCGCTGCAACAGACGAGCCGTCGTCCACTGAGCTTTCACAACGTTGACTATTTTACTTTTCTATCCTTATGCTTTGGCCAGATGAATGGGAACTTTGAACTTCTGATGGACTGCTCAAAATTAGATTCTCCGTCTGAGCTACTAATTCATCTATGTCATAAGGTTTAGCAATGAACACACGGCCAGCAACAACGCGGCCCTGTTCCTCTTCTTTTCTCTTTGGGAAAAGAGCGGTTAAAAATATAATAGGAATATCTTTTGTTGAAAAACCCTCGTTTAGTTTTTCAGCAACCTGTCCACCATCCCAGCTCCACCGCCGCGCTTCCCGGAGTATTCGCATTCCAGCACCGCAAAGGTTTCTTGAAGAACGTGATCATCGTGACTTCCCTTTCTGCCGTTTTTACATCAAACTCTTGAAGAACGCATACGCTGCCGTCTTGGCAATAGTCGGCCCTAAATCTTTGCCCAGTTCGATAATTTGTTTTGCCGCCTCTTTTACCTGACCCTTGGCGATGTCTTTTATCGCCTCGCCAATAATATCCAACGCCGTTTTCTTTACGACCTTAGCAAAACTTTTACTTTCTTCCGGTTCCGCCGCAATAGCGTTTTGGAGTTGTTGGATTTTTCTGAGGAAGGTTTGGCCTCATCCACTTAACTGTTTTATTATTGACCTAAGCTCCAAAACCTCGACCGGACACTCTTCCCAGTCATGAATCCAACAGATGATTAGGTCGCAATCTTCAGGAGAATGGCCGTGTTGTTTGAATTGACCGCTCTCGTACTCAAATTCTATAAGGACATGCTCCCAACGATTTTCCTTCTCATCTACGCACCTTTTACCTTCGCAGTCAGGATATTCGGTACGGATTGATTCAATAAGGAAGCCCAATTCTTTACTTATCATGCCAAAAAGGTAAACAACGCCTTGCTCATTGATCGGGGCAAATCTAAGACCACGGAAGTCGATAGGCTCTCCAAATTGAACCTTTTTCCGTTTGCGTGGTTCTTTTGGCTTTATTGTCTCAGGAATAATTGGAGGCTTATGTGAAACAACTTCCTGATTTGAGACATTTCCTGCAGCAACTTCGCTAAATTTGGGAAAACCAAGTTTTTGATAAGCTGCTTCTCGTCCCTTGGCAAAGGATCCCCATCTTTTGACGTATGGCCGTGGACTAAACCTACCCAATGCTTGCATCTCCCTATCCGAAGGTTTCTTTCCAAGTTCCTTTGTGAGCCGGATTACCTCTGTCATTAATTCTTCGTCAGAAATTTTCTTATGCTCTGGAACAAAATCAGTAATTGGCTCAAGACCAGCAGCCTCTATAGCTCGATTCCAAGAACCAAAAAACGCCACATATTGTTGATCCGCTTATTTTACTGTTACGTTGGAAATCTTTCTGAGCAAGGCGTTCGGTACCTAACTTATTTGACACTCTTCGTATCTCAGAAATAATTTGGTCTTTTTTATTCATAATTTCACCTGTTGATTCTCTGCTGCTTTTGAGTTTCATTTTCGCCATTTGTTCCAGCTTTCGACACCGTGTTTTAGGATTTTCAGATGTTCGGGATTAGCCATCGTCTTGTACAGATTCTAATTTCTAAACTTGCTCAGTAAAAAAGACTCCCCGTCATTTCGACCGAAGCGTCCCAAAGGGACGCGAAGTGGAGAAATCTACTAAAAACAGATTTCTCGACTCGCCTCTTGGCTCGCTCGAAATGACAACCTCTGTTCTTTTTTATAGAACAATGTTGAATTTCGTGCTTTCCTTGTTAATTCTACATTCTAAATGCTGAATTCTCAATTTCTTTCATTGCTTTCTCTAAATGTCCCAGCAGATAGTTTTTGTCTGGGCCGCCCAAATGCTCCCAGGGCAGAATTTCATCGGGTGCGAACTGCCTTTGTGCGGCTTCTTCGAGGTTTATGCCAGACTTTTCAAAGGCTTTTCGCCACAGTTCGCAGTTGAAACATTCGTCCCACAAATCAAAACGTGCGCCCTCTTGCCAGGCTGCCTCAATAACATCGCAGAAGCGCCTGTCGCCCCGGCCTATCGCCGACTCCAGGATGCTGCGGTTTATATCGTGGAACTTGAAATGCAAAAAGTTCGCCCGAAGCCTTCTTTTTTCATCGCGTATCAAGTCTCTTGCTCGCTCGAAATAAGTCTTAGGCTTTTGCCCGAGCCAGCCGAACGGCGTGTGTGGCTTGGGCACAAGCCAGCTCACGGTGATATTTATCTGCCCGGTTCTGTCGTCAATCATCTTCCTGAGCTTAGCTAACTGACACGAGACATCCACGATTGCCTTTATGTCTGCTTCTGTTTCGCCGGGCAAGCCAGCCATAAAGTATAGCTTCAATTTTTGCCAGCCTGCCCGGTACGCAGCCTCCACGGCGGCAAACAGGTCAGTATCCTTGAGCGGCTTATTGATAATCTGCCTTAATCTCTCGCTGGCAGCTTCAACGGCAATTGTAAGGCCGCTTTTTCTTACACTGGTCAATAACTCAGGAACAAGTTTCAGTTGCTGATCGACTCGCAAGCTCGGTAGTGACAGACCTACATACTTGCCAGAGAAATTTGCCTGAAGCTGTGAAACCAATTGCTCAAGTTTTGGATAATCGGCTGTTGAAAGGCTCAGCAGACTGACGGTGTCGAAACCCGTTGCGCCGTAGCAGGCTTTGGCAATTTCTACGATTTTGTCAACGCTGCGATAGCGGACTGGCCTTCGGCAAAAACTCGCCTGGCAGAATCTGCACCGGCCCGGACAGCCCCGCATAATCTCAACGCAGACTCGCTCCTGCACAGCCTCGGCAAAAGGAACTACGGGGCGAAGCGGCACGGGGGCATTTTCAAAATCTTGCACGACGGCATTTCGTCGCTCGGACCCCGTGACCCGTGACTCGTGCACGGTGTAAAAGGCCGGCACATAGGCCCAATCGAATTCTCTCGCGGCCCGCAGAAGCGTTGCGCTCTTTTTGGCGCCGGCTTTTTTTTGCTGCCTGATCAACTTGATTAGCTCAACGACCGCTTCTTCGCCTTCGCCTAATACAAATAGGTCGATGAAGTCAGCCATCGGCTCGCAGCAGTTAGCCATTCCGCCGCCAGCGATAATAAGCGGGTCATTTTCTTCCCGGTCGGAGCTGCGGATATTTATGCCGCCCAAATCGAGCATGTTGAGCACATTGGTATAGCAAAGCTCATTCGTCAGGCTAAAACCAACGACGTCAAAACTTTTTAACGCCGCTCGTGATTCCAGACTAAAGAGAGGGATTTTCTTCTCACGAAGGACTCGCTCGGCATCAAGCCAGGGGGCAAAGACTCGCTCGGCAGCCACGCCGTCGATACGGTTGGCGATGTCGTAGATAATCAGAAGGCCCGGGTACGACATCGCCACCTCGTATATGTCGGGGAAACACAACGCCACCGTCAAGTCGCATTGCATGAGGTCCTTTTTGACCTGGTTTACCTCGCCGCCGATATACCTGCTGGGCTTGCGAACATACGGCAGAAAATCTTGCTCGATCTGCTCCGTCAATATTATGAGTTCTCTTCCAGCCACAGCGGCATTATAAATTGGCTATTGATTATTTTCTATTGATTATTGCCACGCCAGACGCTATGTGTGTGACGAGGCTTTACAGCAGCCCTTGTCATTGCGAGCCCCGACTTGTCGGGGCGTGGCAATCTCAAAACTACCAATGGTAGAGATTGCTTCGGTCGCTTCGCTCCCTCGCAATGACAATGTGCTATAAGACCCTGCCAGGAACGCTGTTATAGGTTGCCAGAAAGATTAGTCAGACACACGCTGCGAAGTTCTGTGGGCGAAAAATTCTATGGGCAAAAAAAATCGGCACATTTTGATCGGAGCAGCCGCTGCTTGTTTCGTGGCAGCGTTATGTTTTTTTGCCGGCAGAGCAAGGCAGGTCGAAGGCGACAGCGGTCACCGGCTGGTTATGGGCACGTTTGCCCGCGCAGTTGCCATTGCGGCAGATTCCAAAATAGCTGACAAGGCCATTGAGGCGGCGATATCAGAAATCCAGAGCGTTGACAAATTGATGAGCGACTACAAAAGCGATTCGGAAATAAGCCAGGTGAACAGAGACGGATTCATTCGCGCGGTGGCCATCAGCGAGCCGACATACGAAGTGCTCAAAAGAAGCATCGAGTTCAGCAAGCTCACAGGCGGAGCTTTTGATATTACAGTCGGGCCTTTGGTGGATTTGTGGCGTTCGGCAAAGAAAAAAAGTGCAGTTCCCAGCGAAGAAGAGCTTGCCGCAGCCAAAGCCAAAGTAGGCTTTGAGAAGCTGATACTTGACGACCGGCAGCGGACAGTGCGGTTCGCCGTTGAGGGCATGAGGCTGGACCTGGGCGCCATAGGAAAGGGCTATGCCGTTGATAAGGCAATTGAAGCCGCGCAAAGAGCCGGGGCACTCGGAGCAATGGTGGATCTCGGCGGTCACATTAGATGCTTCGGCAAACCGCCAAAGGGTAAAACCAAATGGTCAATAGGCTTGCAAAACCCGAAGGTAAATAAGAATGCCGATGAATCCGACCTATTATTGATACTAAAACTGGATATCGCCGCAGTTGCTACGAGCGGTGATTATCAGCAATTTGCTTTGATTGAAGGCAAGCGATACAGTCATATTATCAACCGCCAGACAGGAGCAGGTGCGCAGGGTCTGTCGAGTGTGACTATTATCGCGGATAGTGCAACCGATGCAGATGCTCTGGCGACAGCGGTTAGCGTAATGGGCGCTGAAAAAGGCTTTGCCCTTATCAAAACAATGCCAGGGGTCGAGGCGATTCTGATAACTTCGCCGCCTAAATACGAGATTATGAAAACCAGTGGCGCAGGGAAATACATAAAGTAGAAATGTTTAGTCCTCGCCGGTACGGCGATGGTCTATCTTACTATCAAAAAAGGGCTGCAAGTATTGAACTCACAGCCCCACGCACTTGCGTACAAGACCCATTCGTCGATTACGATATACGACCTACCACCTACGACATACGAAATACGACCTACGATATACGAGCTAAATCGTCCTGCGCCTCCGCAGCGAGAAAACCAAACCTACAGCAATACTGCTAAGCAATAGCCAAAAAACCCTATGATGGTTATCACTTTCTCCCTTTGTCTATGACTCTAATCGTGTCGGTACCTTGAAATAGTGTGCCATCGGCTAAATCTCCGGTCACTCTTATCTGTACCTCATCGCGCACTTCAAGTATTCCTTCTACAGCAGAACGGTTGAACTTGACCATCAAATCCGCCGTGCCGTCGCCATCATAATCTCCGATTCCACATGGGCGTGGTTCTGCCGGAACTTGGTCATTCAGCATTATTGTGCTTACATCGATGTTGTGCACATCATAACCCTCTGGCAATTCAATGTAGCAGGTAATCCATTTACCTTGGCTTTTGAGGTTAAGCGTATCGGGGTCTATATCAACGGTAGCTTCAATGGTGGGCGGCACAGGGGCGAGACTCAGACTGAAGACTCTTCCCGGCTCGCCCGGGGAGCCCCAGCCATAGCAATCAGCAAACCCCATATCAGCAACAAAGAGTGTTGTTCCATCATGGGATGCGGACATGAAACCTTGCGCAACCAGTGGGCATTCAGCAAGGACCAACGTCGGAACCCCTCCGGTGACCGGCAGGCTGTAAATTGCCTGCGGGCCGGGGCCACAATATCCGTATCCCGCACCATATTTCGCACTATCAAGAATGAACAATGTACTCCCGTCGGCGGACAGACTGCTGAACACGGTGCAGACAAACGGTGGGTTCGAGACAATCGCAATCGGTGTACCCCCTGTGGTGGGAAGACGGAAGATGCCGTTAAACCCGCAAGCAACAAATAGGGTGCTTTCATCAGGCGATAGGCTTAAGTCGGTGAATCTCTTTGTCTGGGACTCGCCGTTTTCCTGGAGGGATTGATCGCCGGATGTCATCATGAATCTCTTGGGGGTCTTTTCCGGTCATGACGCCCAAATTCGCCGTGGACATTATCCAAGAATGGCAACCGGTCCCGGGTGGTCGGGGATTCGCCAGATTATCGGCGTAGCGAGCGAGTAGGTTCATTTTACTCCTGAGAGGCTTCCACAAATTCATTGGGTGCAACCCCTAGTGCCAGTGATATCTTGAATATCTCCTCCAGGTGAGGACTCTTCTTGCCCGTTTCGATAAGGGAGAGTGTGGGACTGGAAATTCCGGTCACAGCCGATAATTGGCGCTGAGTTGTCCCTTTAAGCATTCGGATAAATTTTAATCTTGTAGGGGGATTCATGGGATTCCCTAAAACAAAAAAGCTTTGAAGTTCTATCTTCAAAGCTATACAGAAAAATTTCATTTGTCTAAGGGATATAACTGAGGTGAGTTATCGGGGTAAAAAAGGTTTGTTGACCATTTCGATATACTTTTTCATAGTTTTCTTAATGCGCTCAATCTGCTTCATGACAGGATGTTTCGAATTTTTCAATCCGACGGACCTCCGTATCTTAAAAAGTGCTCTTGCTATATCAAAATCCCTTATGCCGCATATGGACAGTTCGCATACAAGGAGATTAAGCTTAATATCTTTAAATGCTGGCCCTCCTTTTGAAGGGTTCTTCCATGGTTCCAGTGTATCTAAGAGATGGGGAAGGGGAAATCGGCATGAATGATGTGGTAGGGGAGGGGCGTAAATCGGAGAAAGCACCGCGCGTACCCCGCCTTCACATTCGATGCCTAAACGGTTATTATTTCTTTGAAGTTGCAATAGACAAAGATCACCTCCGGCCTCCTCGTAATCCTTTCTGACCCTTTCTCGAAGATACTCAATGTGGTCCCAACTATACTTAAATCTTTTGTGCCATTCATCAAATCCTTCATCTCGGTCTGGCCAATGATCTTCGCTTGAATACTTAAAAAGCTCTTGCAGGTCTCCCAGTCTGTCAATTGCTTCCATATAGTCAACAAATGAGTTCTCCCGATCATCAATATCATCACGAAAATCCTTATTTAAACGCATCAATTCCCATCGCATGAACTTCGGATTTTCCCAGAAAGAATGATGAAGTTTAGAAAGCCGATCATAAAGTACGCTGATACTCGTTTGGGTCTTCTCCGGTAATTTCTCCTTTTTTGGCGTAGGATGTGTTTAGGTTTAAATACATTGAGCTTTATGGCTGCTCTTAATAGCCGCTGATCGCATGCTTTACAATAGGGGTTTAAGTTATTTACGGATCGCAACTCTTAAAATTGATGACTCGCCCCGGATTCCCCGTTGCACGATCTAAAAGTTTGTTGCAAATTATC
>CAWFCJ010000054.1:0-19098 GCA_963814265.1 Sedimentisphaerales bacterium
CCCTTACTGTCATACCCGGTTATGACGACACAAAAATCCGCAAGCCCGGCCTTGCTGTGCAGCGTTACGACGGTGCGCTTTATCGTGCGCAGTGGGAAGAGGCAATAAAGGCTGACCCGCACTGGGTGCTGGTTACCAGCTTCAACGAATGGCACGAGGGCAGCGAAATCGAGCCATCGTTGGAAGACAAAGAGCAGTACATTGAGCTTACCGCCAAGTATAGTACACAGTTTAAGTCGCAAAAGCTCAGCAAGACCCCGCGCTGAAGAGGACGCCTAGTAAACTGGAGAGCTAAATAATATGCCTGTAACTCAAAAATATAATCACGTATGGATAATACTTTTGTGTGTGTGCTGGCCCGCACTTTCTGTGGCCCAGAAGCTGCCCGAAAAACCGCCCGGGCAAGTTTTTCCCGCTGTCACGTGCCGATCACAAAAGGGCCGACTCGTTCAAACAGGGTCAGCCGATCATCGGAACTACGTATTTCTACTGGTACGATATCGACAGCAAGAGCCACATTCTCGACGGCGACGGCACGGATGCGCTAACCACTCACCCCGCTGATATGCAGGGCATCAGCTATAAGCGAGCGTCCTGGCACAAAACGCAGCTCAGTGACATGATTGCAGCCGGGATAGATTTTTTGCTGCCGGTTTTCTGGGGCGTGCCGGGAAAATATGACGGCTGGAGTTTTGAAGGCTTGCCCCCGTTAGTTGAAGCCCATGATCTTTTGCAGCAAGAGGGCATGGAGCCGCCGAAGATTGGCCTATTTTATGATACCTCGATACTTCAGTGGAATAGCTTCAATAAAGATGGGACGAATTACCATGTCGACCTGACAACGGACTTTGGAAGGGAGTGGTTCTATACGGCTGTGCGGGACTTTTTCAGTCTGATTCCGCCTTCGCAATGGGCACGCATAGATGGCAAGCCAATTGTTTTTCTATACGCTGTGGCTTTTGCCAAAAAGCAAGATGAAAAACAGCTTGATTATTTGCGGGATCGCTTCAAGAAGGACTTCGGCTGCGAGCTTTTTCTTGTGAAGCAGCCTCAATGGTTGGGCCAAGCCGACGGCGTTTATTCGTGGGGTGCGGCGGTGAGTGGGCCGGTTATTGATAGGCAGGTTGCTGCTATAGGTCCCGGGTACGACCACAGTGCCGTCCCCGGACGGTCGCCGCTCATAGTCGAACGCCACGACGGCAAAACATACGTTGACCGCTGGTTGAAGCTGCTGCAGCTTGACCCCAAAACCAGACCCTGGATGGTGCACGTAGAGACTTGGAACGAGTGGCACGAGGGGACCGACGTTGCCCATTCCCGCGAGTACGGGCGAAGCTATATTGTTTTGACTGGACTTTTCGCCGATATGTGGCGGGCAAAAACCTGCCTTCGGATTCAGGGCACTTACTTGGACGCCAATTCTGTCAGTTGGCAGCCGGATAAATCGCAAGGCTTGCAGCTTTGCCCGAGCGGCGGTGACGGTATCTGGAAAACCAGCAAGGTCGCAGACGTACAAGCGGTGGTTTGTGCCGCCAATCCGCATTCAGCCCAAAACCGCTACCTTTACTTTAACGTGGATGATGCCTTTGCTTATGGGCTTTTTGACCGGACGGTTTCGGTGCATGTTACATACCGTGATGCAGGCTGCTCGGCTTTTCGAATAGAATACGACAATGCTGATCCACAAGTTGGTTTACTTGAAGGTGCTTTTCGGCCTACAAGTGACATTGCGGTTAGGGAAAGCGGCAACCGGAAGACCGCTGAGTTTACTTTGCCGCAGTACCGATTTGGCAATCGCTGCAACGGCGCTGATTTTCGCATTAGTGTTTCCGGCGGCGATTTGTGCTTGCCGTAAGCCAGGTCAAACTCGTAAAGCGGACGCCAGCTATGCAACAGTAAGATAGCAGCCCTTGCGGCCAAAGGCCGCACAAACGCCGTTCAAGGTTGCGGCCTGGCAAATGCAAGCCTTCCTTAGCCCAAAAAACTTTAGCATTCAGTATTAAGGTTTAAATCGACGGACTTGCTACATTTCAGCAAATCCTTTTTCAGTTAAGAAAAGAAACGTCGCCTTTTCTTCTAAAAAACCATTATCTTTTAACCAATTAATACCAGAACGCAAATCATCATCTCTGTCTCCATTTTCTACCCATGTCTTCCTTATCATTGAATAAGAAACCCGTTCCTTTGCTCGGCGATTCTGTTGTTTGAATATATCAAGAATTGACCTAGCCAACTCTTCTGGTGATGGTAATGTTGCCATATCTTGACTCCTTACAATGTTCTATTACAGTACCAAAGACTATCATTTTTGTCAAGAATGCTCATATCCAATTTATTCCTTAACAGAAGGCGTTTTCCGACGGTTAAGTGTTGATTCTTTTTTTTAAGGGTAGAAAGAAATTTGGCTGCTTACAAAAATAAAAAAGCAATGCCAAAGACAACAAAATCGCTATTCACATATTTCTTTTGGTAGTGCTATTTCTGTGTCTGCACCTCGCACCGGCAAAAGCGGATTGTGAACCCTCTATATGTTACGTTTGCGGTTTTCTGTGCGTTATAATAGAGGAAGATCGATCATGTATGTTTGGGAGGGAACGGATAGTGAAAACTAGCGGATTCTGGTTAGTTCTGACATTTCGTATGCGGCACAAGGCTATACCGAGAAACGTGAATCTCTCGGACTACCTGGTGAGCGTCAAGAATATAGAAGACGACACAGGACTTGATTTTCTGAACGAACTACCAGACGACCTTGAAAACACCCTTGAGACAACCGTGTGGGGCTTGTGGCCGGACTTGGAGTAAGACCGAAAGCTTCTAAGAAACTAACAATTAAACGCGCTAAATATCTTTGAGAACCGCACTACGAATATAGTCAGATATTCCCTTGAATCCGTGAGTCTTGGCAGCATTGTTTAACGACAATTTCTCTCGTGGAGTAAATCTAACATTAACCTGGGCGTTACGCATTTTCTTTGACGCTGGCTGTGGCGGCCTCGATCCATTCTCGATCATTGTTGCTGCTGTAATTATCAGGGCTTGCTGAGTTGCTTTGTAACACTCCGCAGGTGTTTTGCCATCCGCAAAAACGGTGGCAAGCTCAACGGAACTGCCCATAAAACCCAGGTCATCATTTTTCTCAATTATTACACTATATTGGCCCACAACATCTTTTGCCTCCTGCAAAACAGACGGCTTAAACGAACGCTTCACGTTCTCTGTGTCTTTCTTCAATTTCCTCGGCGATCCTCTTGAATCTTTTGACATACTCAATACTCACCTTTCCGTTATGGACCTTACACGTAAAAGGCAGCACAGAGGAGTCTTTTGTATATCTAAAGACTCGATACTCATGCCAGATTCTTTGAAGTACCCATCCATACGATTCGGTTAACTCCAAAAACCTCTCAAATTTCCAATAAGTAGCCATAAGAAGACTCCTTAAGATTAGGCCCCTTAATATCCCAACCAGTTTTACATTGTTCTTTCTGTCGGCGCACTATCCTGGATTAGATAATGCGAACACTTGCTCTGGTGGAGCATTTCAAAGACTGTATCCTAAGTGTCTTCTTATCCACCAGGCGAGTTACATAAGAACGTTGGCAGCCAGCAATACAGGACTCTTGTACCACATGGCAAATCGGACCGTTCTGGGACAAGTAAGTCTATTCATCGCTTCTCTCCTTTCTGCCCGACAAAGCACTGTCTCATCTGAAAGGGCATTACGTGAAATCCCAGAAGCGGCCAACGAGTTCTTTTTCAACTCGCCCGGCGATATTTTTTCTTGTGTCCTTATTAGTATCTTTATTTTTCTGGTTCTTTTGGCCAGTTCTTTAGTTATAAGTGATATTTCATGCAGTAACCTTTCAACACCAAGTGTTACATCACAGAATAACCTATGGAATTGTGTTTGAACCGAAGCGCGAACACGGTGTAGCGGTGTCGATGCTACAAAGTCTGCGAGTAATGGACCTCTAATTTCCGTGTGATACTTCTTCATCTGTCCTGTAAGGTCTGCGAATACGATAACAGCAATTTCCATATTACACTTCTCCTTTCTGACCAGTCCTACCTGCCATTTAGAAAGTTACATATATACGAACTTAAGTATAGCGCAAGCTATACACACGTCAAGACTTTTTTCAAGGATTTTTCAAAAAATTTTCCTACTTGGGATCACCGTCGCCCGTAAAAAGAGAACAATAGGGGATTTTTACATAACTCGCGCCTCTGGAAAGACTTAACTGTTCCATATTGTGAAAATCCACGCGTTATCGAAAACCCCTACCAGTCGCTTATGGGCCTTGCTGTTGGTCTTGCCATATATCGCGGTTGCATGTTGTTTGTCATTTGCCCTCCCGTTTCTACTCGTACTTTGCTTGTTAGTTGTATTTTCATGTTGTTGTGGGTTAGACAAGAATGGTATTGGTCAGGCCGACCCGCTCGGGATTGCCTGCCCCCGCCCCTGCTGCTGGCTTGGGGCAGGAAGACGCGGCGAAACCATCTTCGAAACAGCCCTACAGACGACTAACTCAAAAAGGCAATCTGGCTTCGGAGGAGGGGAAAGAGGCGAAATCAAGCAAGCAGTAGACAGCGTGAGGTGCTGTCAGCAGTTTTTTCTGCCTCCTTTTTCTGTTGAGAATTTGCTTTACGGCCAGGCTCTTTGTAGGTATAATATATATCTAACAAAATTCAGAATACAGAAGACAGAATACAGAATAGGCAAACCATGAAATCGGTATAGTGGGGTGGATGGAATCAGGAGGAAAATAGCAGAAAGGAGAATACAGAAGACAGAATTGTGGTAAATGGGGCCATTTAGGCTTTTTGGCAAAGAAAAGGCCAATTCTGACAAGTTTTTTTGCAAAACAAAGCCAATTTGTGAAAAAGTCAAATGAATGTAAACTATATTTTTACAAGGGTTTATGAGAAATATATCTAATTGGACACTTGGTGAAAACAAAGCCAAACAAAGCCAATTTCGAGGGGCCTGAGGGAAGTATGGACGGTCACCCATTCTTCGGACGACTCGGCAAGACCTTTATCCCGACCGGGTTGCTTACCACTTCGACCCCTTCCAGAGCCAAAGCCACGCGGACAATATGCCGGCCTGGCGTAATCTTGATTCCGAATTGTTGGTGCAGCACAATTGGGATGTCGTCAAATTGAACGCCGGGAGCTAACGGCCATATAGACCCGTCAATCGTAACAGGATTTGGCCAATGATACCACTTGTCATCAAACTGGATTTTGCAGATCTGCTGCACGTGCGATGACGGAAAGGCGAACATACGTCGGCCATGATTTTTTAAGTCTATTTTGAAAGTGGGCGTTTCGCCCGTTTGCCAGATGCGTTTGTCGGGCCGCAGCCGGCACTGAAGGCCTTGGTCTGCTTCGCCCCAGGTTGGCTCAGCCCAGGCGTAACTATCCCCTGAGGCGATCATTTCGGCCCATGGCGTTTTGCAGCCTTGCCCGGCGATGAAGAGCAGCAACGCAGTCATCACGCATATATTTCTTTGAGCTTTCATGCTCGATTCCTTTTGTAACAAGAGTTATGCAAAATGGAGATTAGGCACATATTATCTAAGGAAATCCGTTTCTTGATTTCGTTAAATAATAGAGCTAAGTAATTATCTATCAAGTAGTTAATGTTTGAAAAGGAAAAATAAGACAACAAATTTTTCCTTTTCAAAGTGTGCCTAATCTCAATTTTGCAAAAGTTCACTTGTAACACACAACCATCACTGTTTTCAAGTCTCGCTCCGCAAAAAAATCCAGGCTGATTTCAACCGCTGGTCCTATAAAAAGGCAAAGTTTCGCCCCCTTTCGTGTGTCGGATTGACCAAGCGAGCTCACAGAAAAACTGTGGCGAAAAAAACAAATTGACAGCACAGCCTAATATTGTTACATAGTTCGCTGAGGGTTTTATCTCACTGGCACAGGGATGGCAAGAAGAGTAGGTCTTTGTGCCTGTCACGACTGGGAGGGTGATGATCGCGCCTGCGCGGCAACAGTGTGTTCTGTGGCCGATGGTTGCAGTTTATGATAGCACTAAACAAGGTCTGTTACTAAAGATGGTGGCCGTAGTTCTCGGCAGAAATAGATGGTAAGGATCACAAGATGAAATGGGGACAAGAGGCAGAATTTTTGAACTGCCAATTCGGGTCGGGCCAGAAAAACATCCGCAGATATAGGATGTCGCAGCATTTTGCGAGTGGTTGTATGCTCAAGGTAATTCTGGCAATTCTGATAGTATCTGCGCTATCCAGTCCTTGCATCGACGCTCAGCAAAGCTCTACAGCAAACGCCGGTTCTTCCGAGGCCGCAGCAAAGGAGGCTACCGCGAAGGATGCCGCAGCGAAGGAAGCCGCAACGAAGGAAGCTGTCAAGAAGATCGCTGAGTCGTTAGGTCCGCAAGCGACGAAGCAACAACCGGAGCAGTCAACGAAGCAGCCCGAACAGGCAGGCCCGACCGGAGTCGGGGTTCAAGGTCAAGCCGCAAAAGACAAGCAACTGTCGGTTATTGAGCGGCTGATTGCCGGTCAGATTCCGGATGTGGTGTCGACCAACCTATCGCAGTTTGGATATGATGTTTTTCAAAGGCCGGTGTCGACTTTTGCACCAGTAACTGATGTGCCTGTCGGGCCGGATTACATTCTGGGATCCTGGCGATGCTTTTACGGTAACACTGTGGGGCAGGATCAATGCGCAGTACCCGGTTATAGTGGATCGGGCTGGAGAAATCACCCTGCCCGACGTTGGAGTTCTGAGAGTCTCTGGTATGACCTTTGACAAGGTGCAAGATTATCTCAGGCACGAATTCGAGCGTAAGTACGCCGACTTCAAGATGGCTGTCACCATGGGCAGGCTGCGGACGATTAGGGTCTATGTGGTTGGTGAAGCCCAGGCGCCAGGCAGCTATTCACTGAGTTCTCTTTCGACCGTGATAAATGCACTTTTTGCAGCGGGGGGCCCGTCGAAAAATGGGACGCTGAGAAAGGTTCAATTGTTGAGAAATACAGAAAGCCGGGTGACTATCGACCTTTATGATTTCCTTCTGGGCGGTGATAAAAGTAAAGATACGCGTCTTCAGGATGGGGACACGATTTTTATTCCGTTGATTGGCCCGGTGGTAGGCGTGGCAGGAAATGTGAAAAGGGCAGCTATTTACGAGATGTCCAAGCCGATGAACCTGGCGGAGGTGCTTCAGATGGCGGGGGGAATAACCTATGCCGGCTGGCTGCAAAGAGTGCAGGTGGAAAGAGTGGATAGGCATGAAAAGCGGATCGTAGCTGACTTTGATATCTCCGGCAGAACGGATACAAGCAAAGAGAAACAGGCCTCAGACATCATGGTGCAAGATGGGGACGTGGTCAAGATTTTTGCGATCTCGCCTCTTGAGCAGAATGTGGTTAATCTGGAAGGGCACGCTGCCAGGCCGGGCAAATATGAGCTAAAACCCGGTATGCGGCTTAGGGACATAATCCATTCTTACCAAGACGTAGGCGCAGAGCCGGACCTGGAGTACGGCGAAATAGAGAGGCTTGTTGAACCGGATTTGCACGCTGAGGTTATCCCATTCAACCTCGGAAGGCTGTTGGAAGGCAGCGAGTCTGAAAATATTGAGTTGGCTCGGTTTGACACAGTTCGTATTTTCCGCTGGGATGAAAGGATCAAGCGAAGCGTTTCTGTTTCTGGCCTGGTTTTTCGCCCTGGTCAATACCGTCTTATTCCGGGTATGAAGGTAAGCGACTTGATTGACACGGCTGGTGGGCTTGCGAAAAACGCGTACCTGAAAACTGCTGAAATCACACGCAGACACATTAGTCAGCAGGGTATGGAAACCGAGAAAATCGAGATAGACCTTGAAAAGGCAATTCCAGGCGACCCCGAGCATAATATTGCTTTGCAGGATTATGACCATTTGATAGTAAGGTCGATCCCGGAGCTGGAGTTTGACCGGGCAGCTACTGTATCCGGAGAGGTAAGGTTTCCTGGAACTTATCCGCTGCGAAGGGGCGAGACCTTAAGCTCACTTTTAGACAGGGCAGGTGGATACACTCTCCGGGCATACCTAAAAGGTTCGGTGTTCACCAGAGACAGCGCAAAAACCGTCCAGCAGCAAAGGATGGATGAGGTAATACGACAGATTGAGGAAACAATCCTGGTCGATAGCGACCGGGCAATAGGCGGTGCTCTGGACGAGGAAGCAATCAAGTCTGGAGAGCTGCAGCTCAAGGCAAAAAAGGAAATCCTCAGCAAGCTTCGAGCCGCAAAGATAGACGGCAGAGTAGTAATAAGATTGGCTTCGCTGGAGGAATTTAGAAACTCCAAATATGATCTGCAGTTGGAAAAAGGAGACAGCCTGTCTATTCCTGAGACCCCCGGTGTCGTAAGCGTTGTTGGAGAGGTTTTTAATCCGACCGCTTTACTATACGAGAAAGACAGGACCGTGAGCTACTACCTGCGAAAGGTGGGCGGCCTTACAGAGGAAGCCAACAAGAAGCAGTTGAGCATAATTCGTGCCGATGGCTCTGTGGTCAGCATTGCCCAGAAGGATGCGGGCAAAATAGATTGGGATTCCGGATCGAACCAATGGGTGTTTGGCGGCTTTATGAGCATAAAGCTCGATCCGGGTGACACGATAATAGTGCCGCGGAAGATGGACAAATTCTTATGGCTGAGATTCACAAAGGACATAACGCAGATACTATTCCAAGCTGCTATTGCGGCAGGTGTAGTCCTTGCACTGTAATCGGCGCCACACAAAATACATAAGAATTTTTGTTGCAGGCCCACGCACAGAGGTGGATAATGCTGATTTACGGTTCTTGAGCCCACAATAAGGAGCGTAAATGGGGCCTGTATTGGACGGGTTGCTAAAACTTCAGAGCGTTGAAAACCGCCTGCGAGCCGCCAAGGCAAAACTTGCCAGATGTAGACGTACCGTTATCATTCAGGAAAATCAAGTCAGAAGCCTCCAAAACGCCCTGGAAGCCAAGAAAGAGGAGGTTCAGCTAACCAAAGTACAGTGCGACCGCCTGGAATTAGAACTCAAAACCGCAGACGTGGAAATCGCCAAGTTAAGGGCGGCGCTAAACAGCGCGAAAACAAACAAAGAATATGCTGCGCTGCTAACTCAACTGAACACCACTAAAGCCGACAATGCCAAGGTCGAAAGCCAAATTCTGGAGCTGATGAAAGGCATAGAGGCTGACGAATCTGAGTGTGTGCAGATGCGCAGCCAAATAGAGCAGCAGAAGCAGAAACTGGAGCAGCTCCGAACGGACGCGGAGGTTTCGGCAAAAAAATACGAGGCGGAAATCGCACAAGTCCAGGCGGAATGGAACCGGGCTGCGCGTACAGTTCCCCATGGGCCGTTGGAGATTTTCAAGCGCAGTTGCTGAAACGTATGATGGCCAGGCGGTGGCTACTATTGAGCAGTCCGAGGGTAAAACAGCCGGTTATAGCTGTGGCGGCTGCTTCATGGGCATCGCCGCCGAGTGCGTCAATCTGCTTATGACTAAAGATGATATAATCCGATGTCCAAACTGCACCAGAATACTTGTGCTGGGTGATACACAAAGTTAGAAGACCCAACCCGGTGACCCTTCTCAGCGAGGATGATGGACTTGCCGGATAAAATAGTCGCTTACATAGATGGCGCCAGCAGAGGCAATCCCGGACCAGCCGCTGCCGCTTTCGTATTGAAGGATTCTGCCGGAAATAAAGTTCAGGCAAAGGCATTCTTTTTAGGCCACGCCACAAACAACGTTGCTGAATATACCGCCCTTGTCAAGGCTCTGGAGGCGGCAAAAAAACTTGGCATTACAGACCTTGCCGTCTTCAGTGACAGCGAGCTTCTTGTCAAGCAGGTTAACGGCGAATATAAAGTAAAAAGCGACCAAATCAGATCTGCCTTCCTGCAGGCAGTCGATTTGCTGGCGGAATTTAAGAGCTGGAAGATTCAACACATTATGCGGGATAAAAACAAGGAAGCCGACAAGCTCGTGAACCAGGCCTTGAACTTGGAGCGTGACGTTGAAGACAAACCGGTACCCCGAGCGACGAGCGACCAGTCACGAGCGACGAGCGACGAATTATTCGGCTCGGCGTTCTGATCAGCGGCGGCGGCAGAACGTTGATGAATATCCTGGAACACATAAAAGAAGGTCGGCTCAATGCCGAAGTAGCCGTAGTAATAAGCTCACGCTCGGCGGTAGGCGGCGTAGAAAGGGCGAAAAATGCCGGCCTCAACGTAAAAATTATCCGCACAAAAGATTACCCCGACATTGACGAATTTAGCAGACGTATCGAGCAAGAACTGGTCGCTGCAAATGTTGACCTGGTTATCCAGGCCGGCTGGCTTTGCCTCTGGAAGATACCGGCACAATACGAAAATCGGGTGATGAACATACACCCGGCACTGCTGCCGAGCTTCGGCGGACAGGGGATGTGGGGGCATTACGTCCACGAGGCGGTTCTCGCCGCGGGCTGCAAAGTAACCGGCTGCACGGTGCACTTCTGCACCAACCAGTACGACAAGGGCCCAATAATTCTCCAGCGCACCTGCCCGGTCAAAGACGATGATACCGCCGACACGCTCGCTGCCAGGGTCTTTGACCAGGAATGTATCGCATATCCGCAAGCTATAAAGTTGTTCGCCGAAGGCCGAATACTAATCCAGAATGGAGGAAAAGCGAGAATCGTAACGGCGGAAAAGTCCCGAATTGTCAATTGACCACTTCGCTCTTCTCCGGCTGTTTTACCTCGATGCCTTCAAACTTCAGATTCTCCTCGTCCTGCACATCAATCTTTACCAGGTTCTTGCCTTTGAAGCTTCCTGCCAGCACAGCCTCAGAGAGAGGATCTTCTATGTAGTGCTCGATGGCCCTTCGCAGTGGTCTAGCTCCAAATTCCGGATTGTAACCTTTGTCGATGAGGAATTCCTTGGCCTGCTCGGTCAGCTCCATCTTAAAGCCGTGCTCGGTCAGCCGTTTGAACACCTTGACCAGCTCGTAATCAACGATGGTCTGCAGATCTATTCTGCTGAGGGACTTGAACACTATTATATCGTCAACGCGGTTCAAGAACTCCGGCCTAAAATGGCGCTCCACCTCCTTCTGGAGAATCTCTTTCATTTTCTCATAATTGGCCTCGGGCGTCTTTTTGCCGAAGCCAAAGCCGGCTTGATTTCTTATCAGCTCCGCACCGATGTTACTGGTCATAATCATGACAACGTTCTTAAAGTCGATGCTTCGTCCGAAGCTGTCGGTAAGTCTTCCCTCGTCCATGATCTGAAGCAGTATATTGTAGACGTCCGGATGCGCCTTTTCGATTTCATCCAGAAGCAGCACGGCGTAAGGCCTGCGTCTCACCCTTTCAGTCAACTGGCCGCCCTCCTCGTAACCGACATACCCAGGCGGAGCACCAACCAGCCGGCTGACATTGTGCTTCTCCATAAACTCGCTCATATCCAATCTGATAAGGGCGTTTCTATCGCTGAACATAAACTCCGCCAGCGCCTGTGCCAGAAGCGTTTTCCCAACCCCGCTGGGACCAAGGAATATGAAGCAGCCCGTGGGACGATTTGGATCCTTCATCCCGCTTCTGCTGCGCCGTACCGCTTTGGCCACGGCACTGATGGCCTCATCCTGGGAAACTACCGTCTTGTGCAACTCGGCTTCCAGTTCCAGCAGCCGCTGCGTTTCCTTCTTCTCAAGCTTCGTCAGCGGCACGCCGGTCATGTTGCTGACCACCTCGGCGATCACCTCGGTATCGACCACACCCGTTGCTTCTTTATTCTCGTCGTACCACTTCTTCTGAAGTTGTGCCTTCTCATCCAAAAGCCGCTGGGCTTCATCCCTTAGCGATGCCGCCCTCTCGTAGTCGGCATTTCTAACCGCCTCATCCTTCTCTCGCTGCAGATCTTCGATTTTCTTTTCCATCTTTGTCAAATCGAGCGGCGGCGTCATATTCTTCAGCCGAACTCTCGCCCCGGATTCGTCGATCACATCTATCGCCTTATCGGGCAGACATCGACCAGTGACGTATCTGGTAGATAGTTCCACCGCCTGAAATAGCGCCTCATCGGTAAACCGCACCCTATGGTGCGCCTCATAGCGGTCTTGAAGCCCCCGTAGTATTTCCAGAGTCTCATCCTTTGAAGGCGGTTCGACGATGATCGTCTGGAATCGCCGCTCCAGAGCACCATCTTTCTCCACATATTTGCGGTACTCGTCCAGAGTAGTAGCGCCAATGCACTGGACTTCGCCTCTGGCAAGGGCAGGCTTCAGAACGTTCGATGCATCTATTGCGCCCTCCGCTCCGCCGGCACCGACCAGCGTATGAAGCTCGTCAATGAACAGGATGACATTGGCGGCTCGCTTAACCTCGTTAATCACCGCCTTGATGCGTTCCTCAAACTGCCCACGATATTTTGTGCCGGCCACCATCATGGCTAGGTCCAGCACCACAATGCGCTTGTCTTTTAATAATTCCGGCACCTGCCTGTTGACTACCTGCTGGCTCAGACCCTCTACAATTGCCGTCTTGCCGACTCCCGCTTCACCCAGGAGCACCGGATTATTCTTGGTACGTCTGCACAGTATCTGTATCAAGCGCTCGATCTCTCTCTTTCTGCCTATAACCGGGTCGAGCTGGCCGTCGGCAGCCAATTGGGTAAGGTCTCTGCCGAAGCTGTCGAGCGCCGGAGTCTTGCTCTTGGGCCTTCGGCTTATAGCCGGCCCCATCTTCATTCCCAGCCCGCTGGGCCCATCATCTACGCCCGCGCCCAGCAGGTTTAGCACCTCCTGGCGCACGTCTTCCAACTTCAGGCCCAGACTCATAAGCACCTGTGCAGCTATTCCCTCGGTCTCCCGCAGCAGGCCCAGAAGGATATGTTCTGTCCCCACATAGTTATGATTCAGCGCCCGGGCTTCTTCGATAGCGTACTCAATGACTTTCTTGGCTCGCGGCGTCTGCGGAAGTTTGCCCATCGTAACCATATCAGGGCCGCTCTTAACCTGTTTTTCTACCTCAAGCCGGAGCTTCTTAATATCCACATCGAAGTTCTTTAGAACCGTCGCGCCGACTCCGCTGCCTTCTTTTACCAGGCCCAGCAGAATGTGCTCGGTCCCTATGTATTCGTGGTTAAATCGCTGAGCCTCCTGGTTGGCCAGCGCCATAACCTTCCGTGCCCGATCTGTAAAACGCTCAAACATCTCTTACCTCAAAGCTATACTTGCAGAACGTCAAAAACCATTTAAGCACTCGCCTGTAGTATATCACAAGCTGCATCCAACTGTCAAACTGCAAGCCCCCTATGGCTGAGTGCTTATTTATCTATATGCTCAGCCTGAGCCGATGTTCGGTTTTCTGAACAACGTTTTTATTCGACCCAAGTTTTATCGACAAAAACGACGGTCGACTTTCCCGCTTCCCAGGCAAATAGCCACACTTTCAGCAGGTGAGGATCCGCCCTTACTGGCAGATGGCATCAAATCGGACGGTTTATACGGACTTAAGTATCGCTCGTGCGTTCAGCGCGAGACCTACGGTGATTTTAGTGCTTTGGGAAGGTTTGTGTGACCTTCTGTATGTTGCCGGACCTCTGCCTTATTGGCCGTTTTCTTCCAGCAGTTTTCTGAGGTATTCATTTTCCCGGCGGGTCGCTTCAAGGTCGAAAGCCTGATACTTGATGCAGACTCGCAGATAGTCCAGCAGTTCGTGGAGGCTATCAATGTTTTTTTCAAGCTGCTGCCGGTTGGCCTGTGCTTGCTCGGCAAGTTTTGCCTAGCTTGCTGCGTTGTGGGTCAGCAGTCTCTCCAAATTCTTTGACCAATTCGTTAATCTTGTCTTCTAACCGTGCCTCGTCCATCACGCCCTCCTGCCTGTCCCAGGCTGCGTCCTATAACCTTAGTTCGGGCTGCTACTCCAATCCTGTTGATTTACTGCAAAAACCATACCCGAAACCCCTGAAATACACACTATTCCTATTTTAACTTGCCGCCTCAAGATGCGTTAAATTAGGCAGATAGAGTATATTGGTCGTAGGATTTCTCGGTCCTTTTCTAATCGCGCCTGCTATGCTGATTACGAGCAAGCGTTGCAGAAAATCGACATAAGAAATCCCTCCCCGCCGCTGGGCTTTCTGCAATGGCTTCAGCAGGAGGAAATTAGGATGAGTGTTGACTATTGTAAACACGGATGTGGACCGAGATCACCATTCTTGATGCTCGATGCTCGTTGGGTATCGAGCGTCCAGCGAGCGTCTCGGCTACATCTTAGGATTCGTTAGCCGGCCGATGAACAGGATGCTGCCGGAATGGTTATCACGGATCAAGAACAAAAATGGATGGTCGGCTCGAAAAACCGGTGTCTGGCTCGGTCCAGCCGATGTCAGCCGCATCGTTACGCCCGTTGCTGCCGCTGCTTCGGTGCCTTCCTCGTTTACATCCACGTAGGCCTTGTGGATAACGGCAGAAATGAAAAGGTCTCTGCTGCCGGTTATTCCCGAAAAATCTGCCGCCCGCGCAAAACGCATCCGCCATCCCCATTGATTTGAGCACTGAAGCTAAACTAAACTGGCTGGTCGTCTTGAATTTCGGCACAGAAACGATGACTTCGCGTCTGTGCAGTCCATCGAGCCACTGTGAGAAATCCTCCAGCTTCAGCTTTTTCTCAAATTCGGGCAGGCCATCAGTTTCCTTCGGCAGCAAAATAATCATCGACAGCTCGTTGTCGACATACGGAAGTTCAAGTGCCTGAAAATCTTCAGCCTCCATATAGCGGAACTCGCCCGTCTGATTCATCATCGGCACATCAACCTTCTCGCCGCTGGCCAGAGTAAATGACGCTTCTCTGGTCCTATCCTTCTTGAACTGCCTGGCCCAGTTGCCCTTAAAATAAATAGCATTTGTCAGAACCAGGCGAGTCATCGCATCCACGACGCCTTGTTTGATCAGCTCTCTGATTTTATCCCTGGTCTTCTGTTCCACCCAGGCATTGATCGTCTGGCGGGCTGATTCAGTTGCCGTCACGAAATCGACCTCGGTCAATCGTCCGTCATACTCGGTTTCTATGAGTTTCCGGAAATCATTGAGCAATTTGTAGCCCTTCTGACCCCACAAGGCGTTTGCTACCGCCAGCTCATAGTTGCCCTTTTTCGCCCTTTGGTTCAAATCCTTTACAACCACTCCGAAGGCCGAATGAAATTGACCTTCTTGCATAAGGGGCTCAGGCGGCACTTTTTCGCCAGCCAATGTGGGAAAGTACAGGACTTTAGCCATCTGCGTTTCGGTCTGGCCTCGTGCCCCGGCGTAAGTCATAGCCAGAGCCGTCGAGATGCTGTAGGGCGAGCAGAAAAGATTGCCTTGATTTTCCCGAAGCCTGGCAAAAAGCGCCAGGGCGAATTCATTATTGCACTGCACCACAGTTTGCCTCTGGACTTCTGAGTCAGCCATTTTTTGCTCTCCGCCGAAGCAGGCGACAACGGTTGATACCCCAACTACCAAGATAAACGCGCTTTTCTTGATTCTCATATAGCAGCTCCCTCTATATGAGAATCAAGAAAAACACGCGTTTATCTTGGTAGTTGGGGTATCAACGGGTGTCGCCTGCTTCGGCGAGAGCAAAAAATGGCTGACTCAGAAGTCCAGAGGCAAACTGTGGTGCAGTGCAATAATGAATTCGCCCTGGCGATTTTTGCCAGGCTTCGGGAAAATCAAGGCAATCTTTTCTGCTCGCCCTACAGCATCTCGACGGCTCTGGCTATGACTTACGCCGGGGCACGAGGCCAGACCGAAACGCAGATGGCTAAAGTCCTGTACTTTCCCACATTGGCTGGCGAAAAAGTGCCGCCTGAGCCCCTTATGCAAGAAGGTCAATTTCATTCGGCCTTCGGAGTGGTTGTAAAGGATTTGAACCAAAGGGCGAAAAAGGGCAACTATGAGCTGGCGGTAGCAAACGCCTTGTGGGGTCAGAAGGGCTACAAATTGCTCAATGATTTCCGGAAACTCATAAAAACCGAGTATGACGGACGATTGACCGAGGTCGATTTCGTGACGGCAACTGAATCAGCCCGCCAGACGATCAATGCCTGGGTGGAACAGAAGACCAGGGATAAAATCAGAGAGCTGATCAAACAAGGCGTCGTGGATGCGATGACTCGCCTGGTTTTGACAAATGCTATTTATTTTAAGGGCAACTGGGCCAGGCGGTTCAAGAAGGATAGGACCAGAGAAGCGTCATTTACTCTGGCCAGCGGCGAGAAGGTTGATGCGCCGATGATGAATCAGACGGGCGAGTTCCGCTATATGGAGGCTGAAGATTTTCAGGCACTTGAACTTCCGTATGTCGACAACGAGCTGTCGATGATTATTTTGCTGCCGAAGGAAACTGATGGCCTGCCCGAATTTGAGAAAAAGCTGAAGCTGGAGGATTTCTCACAGTGGCTCGATGGACTGCACAGACGCGAAGTCATCGTTTCTGTGCCGAAATTCAAGACGACCAGCCAGTTTAGTTTAGCTTCAGTGCTCAAATCAATGGGGATGGCGGATGCGTTTTTGGCGCGGGCGGCAGATTTTTCGGGAATAACCGGCAGCAGAGACCTTTTCATTTCTGCCGTTATCCACAAGGCCTACGTGGATGTAAACGAGGAAGGCACCGAAGCAGCGGCAGCAACGGGCGTAACGATGCGGCTGACATCGGCTGGACCGAGCCAGACACCGGTTTTTCGAGCCAACCATCCATTTTTGTTCTTGATCCGTGATAACCATTCCGGCAGCATCCTGTTCATCGGCCGGCTAACGAATCCTAAGATGTAGCCGAGACGCTCGCTGGACGCTCGATACCCAACGAGCATCGAGCATCAAGAATGGTGATCTCGGTCCACATCCGTGTTTACAATAGTCAACACTCATCCTAATTTCCTCCTGCTGAAGCCATTGCAGAAAGCCCAGCGGCGGGGAGGGATTTCTTATGTTGATTTTCTGCAACGCTTGCTCGTAATCAGCATAGCAGGCGCGATTAGAAAAGGACCGAGAAATCCTACGACCAATATACTCTATCTGCCTAATTTAACGCATCTTGAGGCGGCAAGTTAAAATAGGAATAGTGTGTATTTCAGGGGTTTCGGGTATGGTTTTTGCAGTAAATCAACAGGATTGGAGTAGCAGCCCGAACTAAGGTTATAGGACGCAGCCTGGGACAGGCAGGAGGGCGTGATGGACGAGGCACGGTTAGAAGACAAGATTAACGAATTGGTCAAAGAATTTGGAGAGACTGCTGACCCACAACGCAGCAAGCTAGCAAAACTTGCCGAGCAAGCACAGGCCAACCGGCAGCAGCTTGAAAAAAACATTGATAGCCTCCACGAACTGCTGGACTATCTGCGAGTCTGCATCAAGTATCAGGCTTTCGACCTTGAAGCGACCCGCCGGGAAAATGAATACCTCAGAAAACTGCTGGAAGAAAACGGCCAATAAGGCAGAGGTCCGGCAACATACAGAAGGTCACACAAACCTTCCCAAAGCACTAAAATCACCGTAGGTCTCGCGCTGAACGCACGAGCGATACTCAAGTCCGTATAAACCGTCCGATTTGATGCCATCTGCCAGTAAGGGCGGATCCTCACCTGCTGAAAGTGTGGCTATTTGCCTGGGAAGCGGGAAAGTCGACCGTCGTTTTTGTCGATAAAACTTGGGTCGAATAAAAACGTTGTTCAGAAAACCGAACATCGGCTCAGGCTGAGCATATAGATAAATAAGCACTCAGCCATAGGGGGCTTGCAGTTTGACAGTTGGATGCAGCTTGTGATATACTACAGGCGAGTGCTTAAATGGTTTTTGACGTTCTGCAAGTATAGCTTTGAGGTAAGAGATGTTTGAGCGTTTTACAGATCGGGCACGGAAGGTTATGGCGCTGGCCAACCAGGAGGCTCAGCGATTTAACCACGAATACATAGGGACCGAGCACATTCTGCTGGGCCTGGTAAAAGAAGGCAGCGGAGTCGGCGCAACGGTTCTAAAGAACTTCGATGTGGATATTAAGAAGCTCCGGCTTAAGGTAGAAAAACAGGTTAAGAGCGGCCCTGATATGGTTACGATGGGCAAACTTCCGCAGACGCCGCGAGCCAAGAAAGTCATTGAGTACGCTATCGAAGAAGCCCGGGCGATGAATCATAACTATGTGGGGACAGAACATATCCTTCTGGGCCTGCTGCGGGAAACCGAGGGAATAGCTGCACAGGTGCTTATGAGTCTGGGCCTGAAGTTGGAAGACGTGCCGCAGGAGGTGCTAAACCTGCTGGGCGCGGGCGTAGATGATGGGCCCAGCGGGCTGGGAATGAAGATGGGGCCGGCTATAAGCCGAAGGCCAAAGAGCAAGACTCCGGCATTGACAGCTTGGGCAGAAACCTTACCCAATTGGCTGCCGACGGCCAGCTCGACCCGGTTATAGGCAGAAAGAGAGAGATAGAGCATTTGATACAGATACTGTGCAGACGTACCAAGAATAATCCGGTGCTCCTGGGTGAAGCGGGAGTCGGCAAAACGGCAATTGTAGAGGGTCTGAGCCAGCAGGTAGTCAACAGGCAGGTGCCGGAATTATTAAAAGACAAGCACATCGTGGTGCTGGACCTAGCCATGATGGTGGCCGGCACAAAATATCGTGGGCAGTTTGAGGAAAGCATCAAGGCGGTGATTAACGAGGTTAAGCGAGCCGCCAATGTCATCCTGTTCATTGACGAGCTTCATACGCTGGTCGGTGCCGGCGGAGCGGAGGGCGTAATAGATGCATCGAACGTCTTGAAGCCTGCCCTTGCCAGAGGCGAAGTCCAGTGCATTGGCGCTACTACTCTGGACGAGTACCGCAAATATGTGGAGAAGAATCGTGTTCTGAAGCGGTGATTCCAGACGATCATCGTCGAACCGCCTTCAAAGGATGAGACTCTGGAAATACTACGGGGGCTTCAGAAACCGCTATAAAACGAGCACCCATAGGGTGCGGTTTACCGATGAGGCGCTGTTTCAGCGGTGGAACTATCTACCAGATACGTCACTGGTCAATGTCCCTACCCGATAAGGCGATACACGATAG
>CAWFCJ010000055.1:0-10754 GCA_963814265.1 Sedimentisphaerales bacterium
TGTACACCGGCCGCGGGCCCAGCGGGCACACCACGCTCGGGCACCTGGTGCCGTGGATATTCACGGCGTGGCTGCAGAAGAAGTTCGGCGTAGAGCTGTACTTCCAGATGACGGACGACGAGAAGTAGCTGATAAAGGACATGACAACGAAGCAGACGACCGCGTTCGCGTACGAGAACGCGCTGGACGTGCTCGCGTGCGGCATGGACCCGAAGAAGACGCACATCTTCACCAACCTCGAGTACGGCAAGACAATCTACAAGCAGGCTGTCGAGATAGCGAAGCACGTGACGTTCTCCACAGCGAAAGCAGTGTTCGGTTTCGAGAACAGTTCGAACATAGGCATAGTATTTTTCCCGGCCGTGCAGGCAGTGCCGTGCTTCCTGCCGAGCGTGCAGGCCGGCCGCAACATCCCGTGCCTGATACCCGCGGCGATCGACCAGGACCCGTACTGGCGCATCTCGCGCGACACCGCGCCCAAGATGGGCTTCTACAAGCCGGCGCAGATACACTGCAAGTTCCTACCCGGGCTCGGGCCGGGAGGCAAGATGAGCGCCAGCGATCCGAGCTCGCGCGATTTTCATTCTCTGACGTCGGCGACGGTAATCTGCACGGCGTACTTGTGCATAGGGACGGGTTTTCCCAGGACCTCGGCGCATATAACCGTATCCTGGGCAAAATTCTTCGGAACGCCGCCGCCGATCATAAATAGGCCCGAAACCGCAGACCTCATTTTGATCTCTGTTAGCTCTCGAAAGTCCCTTACGCTATCAATGGAAATGTGGTTCTTGGGATTTTCAACCTGGTGTTTTGCCAGTCCGAAGCCCGCGATACAGTCGCTAAAATGCCGGGCAGAAAATCGGCACTTCATTTTCGTATGCCAGTTGAACCAGAGAGTTTTCCTTCTTCGCGTTGTCGGCAAGATATTTGCCCATTTCCTTTATAAATTCTCTCGATGAATAGGGTCTTCTGGACAATCCATCTGCGATTTGTTTTATGGTGTTGTCACAAGTCTGCAATTGCTCTTCGTCGATGAACGTATCGTAGATTCTGTCGATATACAGCTCTCTCAATTTCTTGTCGTCGACAGCGGCGCTGCCTTTGTAGTGCCGAAAACCGAGAGCCTCGAAAAAGTCCATATCGACGATCGCAGCACCGGTAGCAACTATTGCGTCGACCATATTGTACTTGACCATATCGGCGTAGATCTGCAGGCAGCCCGCGGCGCTGGTGCTACCCGCGATACACAGAATAATCGTGCAATCCTTATCTTTTATCATCATATTGAGAATGTCTGCCGCCCGTGCGGTGTCCCTGGCGGTAAAAGACATGCCCTTCATCGCTTCGATTATTTCGGTAGAGTCGAACGATCTTACGTCGATGTGCGCAACCTTGTCTTTTAGAAAGTCTTTCTTTCGCATTTCAGTCCTTGAATTTATAGCTAAGGAGTTTATAGATGAGTTTAGCCGCCATAAAATCCGGCGCCCTGTTTCTGCTATCCGGGCACAACTCAACGACGTCAAAGCCCACAACGTTTTTCATGTCACAAACTGCTCGCAGCAATGCCAGAACCTCGTACCATAGCAAGCCGCCCGGCTCGGGCGTGCCTGTAGAAGGCATTATCGAAGGATCAAACACATCCAGGTCGATGGTGACATAAACCTGCGCCGGCAGCTTGGCAACCACCTGGTCTACCCAGCCTGTATTAGAGATCGGCCGCCCGGCAAGCAGTTTTGAGTTTTGAGTTTTGAGTTTTGAGTTTTGGGTTTTTAACTGAATATCGTCGGCGAAGAAAACCCGGCTTTTATCAAGAGACTCTTTCTCGCAAGAATCCATGCTTCTTGTGCCTACTTGAAGAATCGGGCATAGTTCTCCGATTCTGGCCATAACGCAGGCGTGATTGTACTTGGAACCCTCGTATTGGTCCCTTAAGTCACAATGGGCGTCAAGCTGTAAGACTGTGATGTCACTATATCGTTCAATATGTGCCATCACAGAGCCGATGCTAACGGAGTGTTCTCCGCCTATTACTACGGTGAATCTGTCTTTTCGGATGTGCTCGCGGACTTTTTGTCTTACCGCCTCCACCATATCCTCGGGCGACAATTTTTGCTCTACGGGTCTATCCGTAAATATGCCTTGTCGATAAACCTCCGAGTCTGTCTCTATGTCGTAAAGCTCCATATTGGCTGACGCTTCTATTATGGCTTGGGGGCCTTTATCTGCACCTTTGAGCCAGGTGCTAGTGCCGTCGTACGGGACAGGGACTATTGCCACTCTGGCGCTTTGCGGCGCAGAATATTCTTGCGGCAAACATCCAAAATTAAGCGTTTCTTGCACCATACTCTCTGCGGAATTGAGAATTGAGAATGAAGAAAGTCCAATTCTCGATTCTTCATTCTTAACTCTACATTCTTCAGTCGGGCACGAACATGGCTATGGCCACCGTTGTCGTCCACAAATCTTTCTTCCCCCGTGCAGTCTGGGTTATGTTGGAGGTGCGGATTATCATTCCGCTGGACTTGTACACCTGCTCTTTTTCCGACCAGGCTTTATTGGGGTCAACTTCCAGGCCAAGCGTTGTTCCCAGCATTCCTGCCGCCAGGTCTTCAGACATATCCGCCGCCTCTTGCTGGCTCATTCCGTAGCCGTGCACCTCGCTCAGATAGCCCCACTTGTGCTCGTCTTTCGGCACGGCGATGCCCACCGAGGATGCGACCAGCCTGCCGTGCTCATCGGTATCGGTGCGTGCAATCACGCAGTAGCAGATCTGGCCCGGCATTAGCTGTCTCAATCCGTTTTCTCGGCTGATGGTTCTACATCCCGGCGGCAGAATTGAAGATACCTGCACGAGGTTCTGCTGGGCTACACCAGCTTTGCGCAGTGCCTCCTCGAAAGACTTAAGCTGGTACTTGTGTCGGCCAACTCCTTTGGTGAGAAATACCTTTTTGGGCACAAGATTCATCTATCGGTACTCCTTCCTTTTTCGGAACCAGAAAACTAAAACCCTCGAAACTGGACTCTTGATACTGAGTTTTTAAGTTCCGGCTGCCGGTTCGTCAAGTGAAAAACGCCCACATCCGTTTTAGTATGTTCCGCCGGTTGTGGAATGCGGACTACTTTGGCATAAGGCCAATTCGTTGGAACGGAATAGGTTCAAAGGCGAGCGCAGAAGCCGGCGAGTTTGCCTTGAGACGGAAATCGCCCTTGCCAGGGTCGACAAAAAGCGGATCCTTATCTGTGAGGTTGGCCCCCACGACAACCGCTTCTTTGGTGGCTCCCCAGGTGGTTTTGAGAAGCTGGCTGCCTACGCAGATATTGTGCGCCACGATGACGTTGCCGGGCGGCACACCATCATCTTTGCGGTAGTACTGCTCCAAATCGGCTATCGCCGGATAGCGCGTGCTATAGGGCGGCTGTTTCCAATTCACATCCTCAAGCCGTTGTTTCATCGTTTTGTAGACCATATTGTGCCAGACAGGCGCCGTGCTTGTGCCGCGGCCATCTAATTCAATTGCGGGGTCGCAGTCAACGAAGATGTTGTTCTCGACCTTAAAGTCGCGTCCGCCGCCGAGAAAAACAGCCCGGTGAAGCTTCCATAGCACATTTCCATAGATCACAGTGCCGCTGACGCAGTCATCCATGTAGATGCCCATCGAACCCATGCCCACGCCTCCGGTGTGGTGAATGAAGTTGTGCCGGATGATGTTTCCGCGGTAGGTGTAGTCCCTGCCTGTGTATATTGCACCTACGTCGCCGGTTTCAAGACAGACGTGATGGATTTCGTTGAGCTCGATGATGTGTTCGTTGCCCCAGAACAGAATCGCGCAGTGCGGGTGATCATGAATCAGATTGTTCGCAGCCAGGATTCCTACGCCCGTCATTGAAATGGCGGGGGCGTAGCAGCGCGACCACCTGGCGACATGATGGATGTGATTGTTTCGGGCATAATGGCCGCAGGGCGTCAATTCCTTGCGATTTCCGCCATTTACTGAGATGCCGCCGTCGCCGGTTTCATAGATGACGCAGCCCGTTGCGCCGTGGTTGTTGCCGCCGTTGATAGTAGCGCCATTATTGCCGAGGTTGCGGATGACACAGTCGGCTACCAGATTGTTAGAGCCACCTGAAATCTGAACGCCGTCGCCCCGGCTGTATTCAAGAATAAGGCCCCTGATAGTCACGTAGGAGGCGTTGTTTATCTGAATTAGAGGATTTTCAACAATGCTGACTACCGCCCTACCGATTAGCCCCCGGACCTGTGCCGGGGGCAAGCCCTGCCCAGATCCTTCGACTTCGCTCAGGACAGGGGTGGCAGGGCTAAACGGAGGCCAGAAGTATAGGATGCCGGCTTTACGGTCGAGATACCACTCACCCGGCTGGTCAAGCTCTTCCAGGATATTGAGGAAATAAAACCTTCCGCCATTTCCGCCTGCGCGGAAACCGTAGTTTCCGTATGGCGGGCTGGTTTTGATCAGCCGCCGCTCGGCGTCAATTGATTCGACGTGCTCGTAGGAATTTGCCCAGTCGTATGCCCAGTATCCATGGACCCAAATATCGTTGGTATCCCTCCATCGCAGGGGGCGATCTCCTTCGTAGTTAAACCCGCCGGTCAGTTTGCCGAGTGTGCCGCCGTGATCGTCGCCAGTAGATTCAGGATATCCAACAATTCTGGCGAAACCACTATTGGGCCACCGGGCAATTGTCATAGGCTTATCTTGGAAGAATAACTCCAACGCGGCGGGTGTTTCCCGGCGAGCAAATCCCCTGGAACGCATCTGACCGAAGTCGCTTACATTGTGGGCCTTCAAATCAGCCTGGTAAACCTCGGTTCTGGCTACCGGATCAAGTCTATCGAGAATTGCCGCGTTCTTTACCTTTTGCCATTCTCTTAACTGCTGCCCTCCAGATATTCTGACTTCTCCTTTTGGTGCGGCACAATACACAATCGGCGATTCAGCCGTCCCTGAGTCTTCGGGCGTTAATTCAAAGCCTTGCCTCAAGAAGTACTGTCCCGGTTGAATCCACACAGTTACCCCGCCCGCAGGTAAAGGACCGGTCTTTTTCAATTCGCGTACCGCCCGGCGAGCAGCTTCAAGCGTCGCTAATGGGCCATCGGTGCGGTCCTGGTTCGGCAAAGACAACCTTCCCGACCACGAATCACTTCCATCCGGCGAAACGTACAGATTGACGGTGCTATTTGCGGCCCCCGTGCCATGTAAAGAAACCAGGATGGTTAGCACAGCCAGCAGTCTTACTGCGCTACGCTTTTTGTGATTTGGCCAGAGCATCTTTGTTCTCATAGATTTTCAATATCGCGCCCGCTATGTCATCGATGTCGCTTCTGGTTCCAAGAAGCAAATTCTGAGTGAACCATACTGCTTCTTCACAAAGCTGGTCGTTGTCGGGATAGTGAAGCTCCTCACGGTATCTGTTCAGTCTCTCTTTGGAAAAACCTCTTTTGAAATTCTTTGAATTCAAAGCTGCTTCAATCAAGCCGTCTCTGTATTGGGGACCGTATCCGCCGGAGCAGGGAATGCCTTCCGCTTCAAGGGCAGCCAAAAACTTACCTCGCGGCAGGTTGTTGAAGTGCTCCTTTTTATACCGGAACGGGTATAAATGGTATGCAGCTCTGGTTACGCCTTCATATAGTTTGTGAGGAACAATGCCCGGAATGTCTTTAATCCGCGAGGTCAGATAGCCGGCATTCTCGTTGCGCAGTTGCCGTGTCTTTTTCGAGGCGCTGCATCTGGGAAAGGAGTATCGCCGCCTGGTATTCCGTCATTCTACGATTAGTGCCTACGATGGGATAGCCGCTTGTAGCTTTTACGCTGCCGTATGGTCTGCCACAGTTGTGGAAGGAGAAGCATCGGTCCATTATCTGGTCATCGTTTCCAATGACTGCACCACCTTCGCCGCAGGCCAAGTGTTTGGAGTTCTGGAAACTGAAGCAGCCTAAGTCTCCGAGCGTGCCGACACTTTTTGCCCCTCCATTCCGCCAGCCACGCCTGGCAGGCATCTTCGATGACTTTAAGGTTGTGCTTCTTGGCAATAGCGTTGATCTTATCCATATTTGCCGGCAAACCCAGAATGTGGACTGGCAGAATCGCCTTTGTGTTTTCGTTGATTTTTTCCTCTATTTTGTCCGGGTTTATCTGGAAGGTTTCAGGGTCGGTATCAGCAAAGACCGGCAGGGCGCAGGAGTTAATAACCACATTATAGGTGGCAATAAACGTGTAAGGAGAGACGATGACTTCGTCGCCAACACCGATATCAAGTACATGAAGAGCGGTAAGAAGAGCGTTAGTGCCGTTCACCGTGCAAACGCAGCGCTTCGCCCCCATTAGTTCAGCATACTTTTTCTCAAATTCGGATACCGTGTTTCCTCCGAGCCGGCACCAAATTCCACTGCGCAGTATGGATAGGACACGCTCTTCAGCGGCTCGATCCCAGACCGGCCAACTCGGGAATGGCTTAGCTCTGACAGGCCTACCGCCCAGGATTGCCAGTTTATCTGCTTTCTTGCTTACGTTTGCGTAGGCGGGAATTGCTCCTGAAACTACGGCAGCGATGGTGCTATTCGATGCAGTAGCGAGGAACTGTCGTCGGGTCAAATTATTTTTGTTCATTTTTAGCTCCCTTCATCTGGCAAGAGATTTATGAATTAATTTGAGCTTCATTCACTTAACGGACGGGATTATAATACCATATAGATCGCTCAAAAGAAAGATATTAAAGGAGATTGTAATGCACGTACAGACCAGGCATACGGGGATACAGGCACAAAGTTACTTAGCCACTTTGTTACTTTGCTCCTTTGGCGTTTTCTTTTCTCCGCAGGCCCGCTGCCACGCGGCGGTCTCTCAGACGCAGGCGGTGTGGAAGGCAGGACTGGCCAGGGTAGTGATCACGCCGGAGCACTCAATGTGGATGGCAGGGTACGCGGCGCGGACAAAACCCTCGGAGGGAAAGGTTCACGACCTATACGCCAAAGCCCTTGCGCTGGAGGACAGCCAAGCCACTCGCCTGGTTATTGTTACCGCGGACATAATCGGCTTTCCGCGGGAGTTTCGGAGACCAGATGGAAAAGGACTTAGGGAAGCGATTTGAGCTTCGCGGGGAGGGTCTGCTTCTCAATGCTTCTCACACGCATAGTGGGCCGGAGTTAAGGACCTGGCGGGCCACGCAAACGTTCGATCTTCCGCCCGAGCAAATCGAGCTGAGTAAGCAATACAGTGAGCAGTTGCGAGGCAAGCTCATCGAGCTTGTGGGTCGTGCCATAGAAGACCTTGCCCCGGCGAAACTATCCTATATGCACGCGCGTGCGGGTTTTGCTATGAACCGGCGATCGCAGACCGAGCGCGGCTATACAATCGCTCCCAACGCCGATGGTCCCGTGGATCACGATGTTCCTGTTCTGCGAATTGACGACCCTGATGGAAAGTTGCGGGCGATCCTATTCGGCTATGCGTGCCACAACACGACTCTTGACTTCTACCAGTTCTGCGGCGATTACGCCGGATTCGCTCAACAGTATCTGGAGGAGACACATCCGGGCGTAACGGCGATGTTCATGATTGGGTGCGGCGGCGACCAAAACCCGACGCCGCGGCGCACCCTTGAGTGGGCAAGCAGCACGGGCGAGCGTTAGCCAATGGCGTCGAGGCGGCCCTGGTGGCACGGCCGCGCCCGTTGCGAGGACCGCTTCGGCTCGCGCTGGAAGAAGTGACCCTGGAGCTAACTAAACCGCCCAGCGGCGAGCAGCTCCGCCAACAGGCGCAATCTGCTGACAAGTATGAACGCCGGCATGCCGAGGATATGCTCCGGGAGCTAAAAGAAAAAGGCGGGATTCGCACGACATACCCGTATCCGGTGCAAGTCGCTCAATTCGGCGATGACTTGACGATGATAGGCTTAGCCGGCGAAGTGGTCGTGGACTATTCGCTTCGTCTGAAGGCGGAGTTGCCCCAGGCCCAGCCGTCTGGGTGGCTGGGTACTGCAACGAGGTTTTCGGCTACGTGCCTTCGCAGCGTGTCTTGCAGGAAGGCGGCTACGAGGCTCGCGGAGCGATCCTATATTACGGCATTATAGCAACTCCGTTTGCACCGTCCGTCGAGGAGCGGATCGTGGACAAAGTGCACGAACTGGCGGCACGCGGTAATAAGCCCAGTTCAAGCGCGGGCGGGTTAGTCGCAAGAGCACACAATTCCGGCTTCGCACAGGCACACGACACCTACAACGGAATGGGGACCGGCAGCGACGGCAAGATTTATTACGTCCTGTCGTCCGAGTCCTTTGAAGTCGGCGTACAGATGTTCTGCTACGATCCCGCTGCCGACAAGATCGAGCATCTTGGCGACATCACGGAGGCGTGCGGCGAAAAGGACTCCAGAACGATTGTGCAGGGCAAAGTCGCACGTCAACTTCGTGGAGCAGGACGGCAAGCTCTATTTCGCGACCCACGTCGGCTATTACAGCATCATCGATGGGATGGAGAAGATCGGCATCCCGCCGCAGGGCTGGAAGCCCTATCCGGGCGGCCATTTTCTGGCCTTCGATATGGCAACCCGAGAAGTTCGAGGACTTGGCCAAGGCCCCGCACGGCGAGGGGATTCTCACGATGACGATGGACACGCGGCGCGGGCGGCTCTACGGCCTGACCTGGCCAGCCGGCTATTTTCTCCGCTACGACCTGGCGAAGAAGGAGCTGAAGGACCTTGGGCCGATCTCGCGAGCAAGGCGAAAACGGCAAGGGCGAGAACTATCGCACGCTCTGCCGCTCCTTCGTCGTCGATCCGGCGGACGGCTCGCGTCTATTTCACCGATCGGCGACGGCGACATCCTTCGTTATCGATATGACCGCGACGCCATCGAGGCCGTGGCGGGCGACGATATGAGGAAGGACTACTTCGGGCTCTACGACCCGACCTCGGCCGGCCACATGGGGTACAACTGGAGGCAGACCTTCTGGTACGAGCCGGAAAAGGCCGTCTACGGCGTGCACGGCAACTCCGGCTACCTCTTCCGTTTCGATCCGCAGATGCTGCAGGTGGAGGTCGCTCGACCGCATCACCTCGTCGCCCTCCCAGCGAAGCGGCATGTTCGACCAGTTCAGCTATGGCTATCTCGGCTTCGCCCTCGGCCCCGACGGCCGGACGATCCACTACCTGACCGGCGGGCCGGTCTATGTCGACGGCAGACGAGTCGCCGGCAAAGCCAAGACCGCGATGGGCGAATCCAAGGGGATGGAGAACCTCCACCTGGTCACGTACGACATCCCGGCCGGCAAGTACACCGACCACGGCCCGATCTTCTTCGAGAACGGCCAGCGGCCGCTACTACGTGAACTCGATCGCCGTCGGCAAGGACGGCACCGTGTACACCCTGTCGAGGATCACGGAGAGACGGCCGCACCCGAACCGACCTGATCAGCATTAAATTAACAGGCACAAAGTAGCAAAGGCACAAAGTAGCTCTATTTCTTTGTGCCTGTGTGCCTTGTTATAGGCTTGGTTTGATTTGGCTGATGAGGTCCAACGCCTCATTTATCATAGTTTCTCCAGCGCCTTTTGCCAGATTGGTTGCCGAGCCAGGTTCATATCCTCCTTCTTCATAGGCCCGGTCGTGGCAGACATAGCCGATTGCGTCATTGCTAAGCGAGACAATAAGAAGATTTTCTAAGCCCGCCCGTTTTTTGATCTCCAGACCCACTTCCACCAAGATTTCTCCAGGCAGCCCTAAAAGATAAATGTTCCCAAGTTTCAAGACCTGAATCTCCGTATTTACGTAACCGCCGGTTTTAGTGCCGTTTGCAGTCCCATCTGCTGATGGAGGGCTCTTTGTGGGAAGTTTAATCTCTTTTCTAATTGCCGTTAAGGTAACGTCACCAGAGGTAGAAACGAGCTGGAGTTTTCTTAAAGCCTCTGCACCGAGGGCCTTACCAATTTGCTGGCAAGGCCTTAGCCCTCGCTTTACAGGAACTATATCCCCGGCTGTCCCCAACGTGAAAAGACAAGTTCCGCCCTCGATCTCTTCCACGACCTGCGTGGCGTATGCAGGGTAATCAGCCGATATTGTGGTGCTCAAAGAGGGGTATATGCAGACAGGATGACAGGCGAAATTGACAATTGAGCCGACAATTTGGCTGTTTGAATCTTCGACCCGGAGCACCCAAACCTCAGGATCAACAGGGCCGAAAACCAATTCTGGCTCTATTCTTGATTTTGCCACAGAGAGCACAGAGACCTCAGAGGATTTCTTTGTTTTCTCGGTGCCCTCTGTGTACTCTGTGGCTCTTTTTGTAGCGGTGACTTCATCAGGAAGAGTAAATGCCATTTTCACGGAGCCATCTTTGGTTTTTGCCCTTCGATTGTAGACTATTTCTGGAATCTGGCCTTTTGCTGCACCGATTCTTACAGCCGCCATTTTCTTATGCGCAATCAGCACTGAACTGGCGATCTTTTTTATCAGTGTCGCAAGATACGATTGGTCGATCTGGGTGGCCGGCAGTCGCCCTTCGTCCGGCACTTTTGTCCTGGCAAAAACTTCCGGACCGGAATGAGTGTGAGTTGCACAGATAAGAACGTTCTGTTCCGGAATGGCGAGTTTTTCTTTGATAATCTCTCGCACCGGCTTAGTAATCTCTTCCAGAGGCGTGTACAATAGGTCAGCAGAGACGATTGCGATGGTATTGTTCCCGTCATTGAGAACCAGCACTTTGGCATAGAGTTCATCGAGTATGTCGTCGCTCGGTTTAC
>CAWFCJ010000056.1:0-52969 GCA_963814265.1 Sedimentisphaerales bacterium
TCAAGATAGGCTTACCTGAATTGGTGTAATCAATAATATATTTCATCTGCTCATCGGGCAGCTCACGGAAGCGAAGAAAGAGCACCATCAGGTCCGCGGTTTTGAGAGCTTCCAGACCGGGGATGTTGTCGCTGTAACAGGGTCGATTTCGCCCGTTTCTTTGTTGATGGCAAAAAGCACCGTGCACTTGAAGCCGTGGTGGACAGCCAAAATCTTAGCCAACTGGGGCATAGATTCTTCCGAGCGGTACTCCTCATCGCCGGTGACAAAAACAATGTGCTTACCCTCGCCGGACCGTTGCCGCCCTGGAATACAACCCAGGGATCGTCGGCCTTGGCCGCGCTGCACAGTAGACAGCTCAGCCCCACAAACACAAGTGCCCAAAGCTCGATTGCATGTTTCATTCTGTTCATGGTTGCCTCCTTTGTTTTATATACGTCATCATTTCGTTGATGCGCCATTCGATCGATGAGAGTATCCAGAACTTGAAATGATTTATGCGCATCATGCAATGTATCAGATAAATGATTTTGAGCGATAGTGCCACCAGTGCCACCTCAATCATCAAAAGTCGCCATTTCTCCCCGCTGAATACAGATACGGCGACGGAGGCAGCCACGACTATTATAAATATGGCGTTGGCGAGTTTGGTGCGAAATTTGGGCACGCCTCCAATCTTGCCTACTATCGCCCTGACCCTTTCTTTTTCCTGCTGAAAATGCTCCAACTGTCTTTTGAGGTCATCAATCTCATTCTGATGGCTTTCTGGCTTCTCGCTCATACGGACTCCTTTCGCCACGAAGACTCCAGTTCGGTTCTCCGCTGGCAATTGTAAGTTGGCAATTGCCAATTGTAAATAGCTTTGAGGAGCGGTTGTCAATCTCGCCAGTCCACAGCGGGGCGGCCCTATAATTGGCGGGCGGAATTTTTTATTGACAAAGTCGCCGGTGTTTGACAAACTTGCCGCGAATTTGTGAAGCCATAAACGGGGGGTGGGATGCCAAAAGGCTCGCAAATAAACCGAATTTCCCGACTACGGCTCGGACCTTCGCCGAGACGAGTCGGAAGTTGTGTGAATCAAATCACTACAAAAACTATCATGAGTGACACAGAATGACCAAAATGGTACGAGAACCTGCGGTAGAGCCAAAGGCTAAATATTTAGCCCCGCGTTCCACGCGGGGTTTCGTAGCGGTCATATCAGGGCCAAAGGTGCAGCCTGCCTGGAACGCGGCTGGGTAATCGCCAACCACAAGCTGGTTTCCTTCCACGCTGCCTTTATTTCATCGGTGCTGAGTCTTCCCGCCGACGTCCAGAACAAGCTCGAGACGCTCCAGTTCATGTTCGTCAGCTGGGAGACCTTCATCTCTTTAGTTATCTTGTATCTGTCCTGGCACATCGGCATCGCCATCCACGAGATGGGCCACTTCCTGACGGCCGCCAAGCTGACGGCTTTGAACAAGGATTCTCAGGAGAAGGCCGATGCTGTCGTAAAGGCGGCGGCAGCAAGATCGGCTGGTACGCCCAGATGTTCCTGCTGATTCCGTGGGGCAAGTTCTACGGCGTCAAGAAGGAAGACGGCAACTTCGCCCCCGATGCTCCGTACAACCTGGCGGTGGCGGCTCGGCACCCGGTCTGGAGCGGGTATCTGGCGACGATCTGCCTGCCGATCGCTGCGATTGGCATCGGCCTTGGACTTGTCTACAGACAATGACATCCTTATCTACATCGGCCGGTTCTTCCTGGCTCCCGGCTGCGTCGGACTGCTGGACCGGCTGCTGGCCGACCACGGCAAGCTGCGAGAGTTCCGTACCCGAGAGAAGATCGCCGCCGAGCAGGCCGCCAGAGCCGCAGCGCGCAGCCTCGAAGGAGAGCTGGCTGTGTCAGGTGGCAGCAGGTCAAAGAAAACACTGCTGACCACCCGAATGCAAGCAGTCACGCTCAAGGACGGCAACAGGGTCACGGCTCCCTGGCAGTTCCGAAACTGCGCGATGGGCGGCCGGCACACCGAGAAGGAATACCCCGAAAGCAACATCAGCATGCAGGAAAGCATGTTCATGCCGCTTTCGCCAAGACCTACGAAGACGCCCAGGAAATGACCGTGAAGCTCCAGTACCGGCTGAAGGAGATCATCGAGTCCGCCCCGGGCGCGAAGGTCATGGGCGTCGGCCTCGAAGGCGGCATCGCGACCTACGTTGACAAAGAGCCACAAGACAGGGTGCCCGAGCAGAGGATGTGGCGAATGATGAAGCAGGCCATCCTCGATTGCGAGTATGTGCCCGGCGTGGATGTGGCGATCGCTCTTGACCCGGCTGCTCGGAGCTGGAAAACGCCTACCGCGAAGAGACGGGGCAGAAGGATTCCGTCGGAATGTATCGCTTCTGGCGCGACAAGAGCAAGGTCGATATGAGCCGCGACGAAATACTCGCACCTCTACAAGCAGGCCATGGAAGAAGGCATCCCGATCCTGTCCATCGAGGACGGCTTCGGTGAGCTGGACCACACCGGCTGGAAGAATCCTGATGAAGGAGCTGGGCGACAAGATATTCATCATCGGCGACGACCTGGTCACGACCAAGGATGCGAACATCGAAAACTGCGCCAAGAACGGCGAAATCAACGCCGCTCTGATCAAGGCCAACCAGATCGGAACCCTGTCCGAGACCGTGCTGGCCATGCTGACCTCGTTGGCCTACGGCGCCGAGCTGGTGGTCTCGCACCGGTCCAAGTCGCCGAACGACCCGTTCGAGGCGGAAATCTCTACAGCCATGAACGCTCTGGGTATCAAGGCGGCGGCGGCGCCAATACCGAGCGACTCCAGAAGTACGGCCGCGTCATGGAAATCATAGCCCTGGCCAAAGCATCGCAGCGAGAAATGACCGACCAGGAAAGGAAAGAGGTAGGAGAAAACGTCAAGAGAGCTGGTTCAGATACTAACCGGCAAAGAGGATGTCAGCGATTACGCCCGATGCGGCCGAAATCGACATCGCCGCCCTGTTGATGAAAATGCTGGCGATCGAAGCCGTCAGCGGAACCGAAGAGGCGACCAATGCCGGCATCCCGTCTGCTGCGGCGACGTTGTTCTTGGGCAGAACCGGCATCATCCGCTTCAAAGGCTCGACGCCGCTTGGCACATCAGCCGGCGTGGACGAGGCAATCCACTACGTGGACAGCATCATCACCGCTGGTGAGCTCACCAAGAAGTATCCGGATCTGTTCAAGGCACGCCGGCGACGGCACATACCGCTTCAAGAAAGGCCGTCGACTTTGCCGCTGTCAAGGCCAAGAACGATGAGAAGCTGCTGGACCGTTGGAGGAAGGCCAGACGCTACGACGGCAAAGGCTGCATGGAGGCCGTCAAGCACATCGAAACCGTGCTGGCCAAGGCCTTCACGGGAAGAAGGCTTGCACAACTCGGCAGCCTGCTCGATGTCGACAGAGAGCTGCTCGCGCCTGGAGAGCGAACAGGCTGCGGCTGCAGGAATGATCACCAAAGAGGCTGCAGTTAGAGGATAAGATTCACGTCATGCAGAGAAAAGGCGTTCTGGGAATGAATGCCATCCTGTCGATGTCGCTGGCTCTGGGTCGGGCAGTTGCCGCCAGTCAAGGCAAGGAGCTCTGGCAGCTCATTCGTGAAATGGCAGCCGAAACGATGGCCAAGTTCGTTGCGGCAAATGCCGGCAATGGCCAGAAAAAGGATTTGGCAGCTCTTAAAACTACGGACTTTGAGCAGTTGAAAACTCTGTTTAGAAAGACCGCTCAGCAGGCAATCGAGAAGAACGAAAAGATTTACGAGCTGCTTAGAAAAGAGCTACCTGTCTATCCGGCGTGATTTACGATTGACGATTGCCAATTTTCAATTGAAAGTCGTAAATCGAAAATCGGTCAGGCTATGGATGGGCAAAACATCATCCGAAAGCTCATATTCATGGTCTTTTTCGGCATCGGTGCGGCAGCCGTGGCCGGTTCGATACTTTGCGATGACCTGACTGCCTACTTTCGGAATAAGCTTCTGTTAGACGACGCGCAAGAAGCAATTACCCAACTGAAATCGTTAAACTCCGAGTATGATGAGTTGCTCAGTCAGTTAGACGCAGACCCCAACCTCTTTGAGCGGATTGCCCCGGCTGCTCTGGGCATCGAGCATCAGGAGCAAAACACCGTGTACCCTAGCGCAACTCTAGAGCAATTAGCAATTGCAAGACGTGCCCTGGCTCTGAATTCAAAATTCAAGATTCAAGATTCAAAATTGCCGACCAACTCGGTCCCGGCTTGGCTTAGTCGCTGTAGTGAACCCCGCCGGCGAATGGCGCTGTTTTTTGTTGGTGCCGGGCTAATCCTGACTTCGTTTATTTGTTTCGGCTTCCCCAAAAAGCTGAAAACTTAAAACTTAAAGCTAAAAAGTATGGAATTCCGCAGTTTCACACTTTAACTTTTTAGTTTTGAGTTCCTATAAACGCAAGGCCACTCTGAAGATTGCTCCGGTGGGCTTGGCGGTGAGGACTTCCACAAAACCATTGTGTGCCTGGGCAAATTTTTTCACAAGTGCCAATCCCAGCCCTGTGCCGGCTGTTTCACGAGTGGCCTCACAGCCACAGCGATAGAATTGCTCAAAGACCTTCTTTCGCTGGCGATGCGGCACGCCGGGGCCATGGTCTTCAACCTCAATCGTGACCAATTGTGCATCGCTCCGAGTCCGAACCGTGATGGTCTTATCCTCGGCGCTGCGGGCGTACTTGATTGCGTTATCGAGCAGATTGACCACTATCTGGGTGACAGCATCACGGTCAAAAGCCGTCTGCGTAAGCTCGCCAAAGTCCTTCCTTATAGAAAAGCCATGCTCCGCCGCGTAAGGCGTCATCATTTCGACGACCTCTGCGATACAGGCGTTGATGTCACCCAGATTGAAGGCGTATTTTTTTCGGCCTCTCTGGATTCTGGAAAAGTCCAGCACGTTTTCTATTAGTCGGCTGAGCCTCTCGCTTTCCTGCCGCAGGCTTTTGTAGTATTCGGTCAGCTTGTCTTTAGACTTCACCCAGTTCTTTTCCAGCATTTCCGAGTACATTCGGATTGAAGTCAGCGGCGTTCTAAGCTCGTGTGAGACAGCCGATATGAAGTCGTCCTTTTTCTGTGCCAGTTTGATTTGTGCCCGTGCGGCCAGCCATAAGCTACCCAGTGCCAGCATCACCGCCAGAAGCACCATCGTAATAATGCTGAAATACCAGTTTCGAAGCTGATTTATCTGTTTAGCTATCCAGGCAGGATCAATTTCTTTGAGCTTCAATATCAGATCGCCGAAGCCGAAGTCCAATACGGCGGTGTACGCCACCGCTTTTTCACCAGCACCTTCTGCTGCCTGGGCGGCTTGTGTTTGAACCAGCTCGAACGTCATCCCTTGGCGCATAAAACGCTCTGCGGATTCCTTGACTTCCGCGATCAACTGTTTTTCATTGAGTTGAAATCCCTGCAACAGGTGCCTGTCTTCGATTTGCACGTGCCGCAGCAGAAAAACCTGCCCACCGAACACAGACTGCTGACTCTGCTGGCTGGGAACAATCAGCGGCACGAATGGTTCGATGCGTATCTGTACGGTGTCGGTTTGGCTCTGCCCTTGGGATACCTGAAGTTGAGGAGGCAGCGGGGCTGGCTGTTGCATCTGCGCCGGCGGGCCTTGAGCTATCTGTGCCTGGACAGCCGGTCTTTGGCGCATTGACTTGCTTTGCGCTTCAAGCTCCTGGCTCTGAATCTGCTGCCGGGCGTCCCCGGCGGCTGTCTGCTGCTGGACTTGCTCGGTGGTCTGGTCCACATTAGATGTCACGATTGAACGCGGCTGGTTGATGACCTGTGCCTGTTGAGACGCTTCTTGGAGGCTGTCGATAGTGTATTGTTTCTTGCGACCGCCTTTGGCCTGAGTTTGTTGCTCTTTGTCGTCGGCCACTTTTTGATCCTTGCCGAGTCCCTTCGTATCGGCCGAGAAAGAATCTACGGCAGGTTTTGCAGATGAATATGACCTTGTGGACACGCTGGAAGGAAACTTGAACCCACTCGAAGTGGAGCTTAATGAGGGCAGTAGGTTCTGCCGGATGTTGTCTATGTGAGCATCGACCTTGCCGGCTTGCTCGTTCTTGCTGGTCTTGCTGCAACTGTCCCGTGGCACGGGTTTCCAGCCCGTGGGACCACGGCCAGGATGGCCGTGCCACGTAGGGGGTTACAATTGTTCCTTCAGGCTCGATTTGAAAGTTGCCGTACGCCAGGTCGTTCTCCAGCCGGTCAGCAAGCGGCGAACGCAGCAACGGCATCTGCTGCTGATCGGCCAGCACGTTCTCGGGCACATAGTAGTACTGGTAGTCAGTCCAGGGACGCTGTTGTTCTCTCTGCATAAACTCATCCAGCTTTCGTTTGACGTCCTGCCGGATTTGTTCCGCCACTTCTGCGAATTGGCCCAGCCGGGCACCTTCCAGTCCCTGTGCCCGTATCTCGATGGCGCGGTATCCAAGCCAGCTCAACCCGCTCACAGCGGCGAGGATTATCGCAGACAAAATGGATAATCGCACGTACATTTCGTTCTTTGTTCACCGTTCATAGTTCATCGATCGACAACGAACAATGAACAATCAACCTTATAGCCTGCACCTCTGACCGTTTTGATGATCATTGGATTGGCGATGTCAGGCTCGATTTTGCTCCTTAGCTTTGCGATGTGCATATCCATTGTTCTGGTGCCTAAATCGGTCAACGTATCGTGCCAGACCTCCTTATACAGTTCTTCTCTGCTGATGACCCGATTCGGATTGGCGGCAAAATACTGGATGATTGCCGCCTCGCGTTTGGTGATCTCTATTTCTCTATCCTTGCGTCTGGCTTTTAGTGCCCCGACATCGATGTCCAAATCTGCAAACCTGAAAGTCTGGCCGACTGCTCTGGCAGGATCTATTCTTCGCAGCACGGCCCTAATTCTTGCCAGCATCTCTTCGAGCGAGAACGGCTTGGTAATGTAGTCATCGGCGCCCAGGTCCAGCCCCTTTATTTTTTCTCTTTCTTGACCTTTCGCCGTCACCATAATAATAGGGGTCTGCAGCGCGTTTTGTCGCCATATAGAGCACAGTTGCTCGCCGCTAATCTTCGGCAGCATCAGGTCAAGCAGAATCAAATCGAACTTGCCTTCGCTTACAATGCGCTGCGCCTCCAGCCCGTCTATGGCCGGCGTGACCGTAAAGCCGTGAAACTCGAGAAAGTCTATCAGGGCAGTCCGAATTTTCTGCTCATCTTCAACTACCAGTATGTGCGCATTCTCTTGCGAAGCCATATATGCCCTCATTCATATTATAAGCTAAACTTAGGCACGGGATTCGTAAATGTTTTGTAAAAAACCGCAGTGGTCATTTTACAAGCATTCCGCCTTGTTCTCAACGGATATTGTCACATAATGTGTGGGAAAATGAGGTTGCTTTGGTAGTTTAACCTTGTATGATATTCGCAAAGATTAGGAGAGCGATTATGTCTGAGAGAAAGGTTTCATTCGCGGCAGGACCTGAAGGATTAGTTCCAAGGGCAAATTTAGTCTGGCTTGTGCTTCTGGGGATTCTGGCGTCGTTTCTTCTGCCGGATAGTTTTGGTGCTTCCGGCGGCCGTTTGGCATCTTCGGGCAAAGAGAAGATAGCTGTCATTTTCGACACCGACATCTGTGACGATATCGACGATACTTGGGCACTGGTTTTGCTCCTTCAATCGCCGCAGTTCGATGTCAAATTGATCACGACCGCGGTAGGCAACACCGAAGCTAAAGCGAAAGTCGTAGCCAGGCTCCTGGAGATTGCCGGCAGAACAGATATTCCTGTAGGAATTGGATTGCAGCAGCACAGAAACGAGCACAGGCAAACCGTGTGGGCAAAAGACTATGACCTGTCGTCGTATCGCGGCACCGTTTATCGCGACGGCGTGCAGGCAATCATTGATACCGTTATGAAATCTTCAAAGCCGATTAAGATTGTTGCCACTGGCCCACTGCCGAATATCGCAGCGGCACTTGAGCGCGAGCCGCGGATAGCTGACAGAGCACAGTTTGTCGGGATGCACGGCAGTATCCGCCGGGGGTACGGTGGCAGCGCCACGCCCAACGCAGAATATAATGTCAAGGCGTTTGTCCAGGCTGCGCAAAAAGTCTTTGCCGCTGGCTGGAATGTTACCATCACGCCGCTGGATACCTGCGGCATAGTCGAGCTAAAAGACAAGAAATATCAAAAAGTTTGCAGCAGCAAAAACCCGCTGACCCAGGCGTTGATTGAAAACTATCGGGTCTGGTACAGGCAAGGGATACTGGATGAGCACAAGAATTTAGCCGAGGCAGAGGTCAACAAAAGGGTCGCTGAAAAAGTCGATTCCAGCAGCACAACGCTTTTCGACACGGTGGCCATTTATTTGGCCATGTCCACGGAATTGGTGAAGATGGAGAAGCTGCCGATCATAGTTACAGACGACGGATTCACAAGAATAGATGATAAAGGCAAAGTTATTAGCTGCGCAACCGAGTGGAAAGATTTAAGCGCCTTTGAGGACTTCTTAGTTGATAGATTAACGCGGGAAAAACGCTAACGTGTGTTTGGGCTGATGCGTCTGGCGAGGGGTAAAAAATCGGACAAAAGAAGCCTAAAATTGCCGTTATTGGCAGCTCAAACATGGACCTGGTAGTAAAATCCGCCAGGATTCCTTCTGTCGGCGAAACTATTCTGGGCGGAGATTTTATAATGAACCCCGGCGGCAAAGGCGCAAACCAGGCAGTGGCAGCAGCTAAACTGGGGGCAGAGGTCTACTTTGTGGCCAAATTGGGCGAGGATGTTTTCGGAGCACAGTTGCTTGAGAACTTCAAAAAGGAAAAAGTTGTCACCAAGTATGTTAGGCAAACCAAAGAGGCTCCGTCCGGCGTCGCGCTGATTATGGTTGATGGCAGCGGCAATAACATTATTGTTGTCGCCCCGGGCGCGAACCAGAAGTTGTCGCCGGAAGATTTGAGAGAGGCCGAATCCGACATAGCCTCATCGGGTTGTGTGGTTGCTCAACTGGAAGTGCCGCTGGAAACGGTTGAGTTCGCCGCCCACTTAGCCAATACTTCAGGGGTGTCCTTTATTCTGGACCCGCGCCTGCGCAAAAGCTGAATCCAGAGATTCTGCAGATGATCGATGTGCTCAAACCAAATGAAACGGAAGCGCAGATTCTTACAGGCGTAAAAGGGACAGGCGAAGATTCGGCGAGGGCCGCTGCCAAAAATCTGTTAGAGCAAGGCGTAAAAGCAGTTATCTTAACTATGGGAGCCAATGGTTTTCTGCTGGCTAACCTCGACCAGATGCGATTTGTCCCTGCGATTAAGGTAAATGCCGTTGATGCCACGGCGGCGGGCGATGCTTTTACCGGGGCTCTTGCATTTGGCCTTGCTCAAGGGCAGTGGCTTTTCGAGGCAGCTTGCTTTGCCAACTATGTGGCTGCTTTGTCCGTCACTAAGATTGGTGCGCAATCTTCCATGCCGAATAGGCAAGAAGTGGAGAGTTTTATCAAAGAAAGGCACTTAAAGGATTGAGCGATGAGACACGGTAGAAATCTCATGGTACATACGTTTATCTTCGGTGTTGCTGTTTTATGTTTGCTGTTGGCCGGCTGTAAGCAGCGCGAGACTGCTAAGCCAAAGGTTGCTCTGGTTATGAAATCGCTGGCCAACGAATTTTTCAAGACAATGGCTGACGGTGCTCGCACGCATCAGGCCGAGCACCCTGACCAGTATGAGCTTGCCGTAGTTGGCATCAAAAATGAGCTGGATGTCGCCCAGCAGGTACAGTTCGTTGAGCTGATGATTGCCCAAAAGGTGGACGCTATAGTGATTGCCCCTGCCGATTCTAAGGCGCTGGTTGCGGTGTGTAAACGAGCGATGGATGCAGGGATCATCGTGGTGAACATTGACAACAAGTTCGATGAATCCGTGCTGGCGGATAAGGGCGTCAAAATTCCGTTTGTCGGGCCGCACAATCGCAAAGGCGCAAGACTTGCCGGCGAATACCTATCTAGAAAACTGAAGCCCGGCGACGATGTGGCAATCATTGAAGGAGTGCCCAATACCTTCAACGGAATCCAGCGAAAACTCGGCTTCGAGGACGCTATGAAGGCAGCGGGAATGGACATCGTCGCTTCCCAATCAGGCTATTGGGAGATGGAAAAGGCTAATCAAGTCGTGTCCGGCATCATCACCGAGCATCCTGCCCTCAAGGCGGTTCTATGCTCCAACGACAGCATGGCTCTTGGGCGCTGGCAGCGCTTAAGGCGGCGGGCAGGGCCAACGATATCCTTCTGGTTGGCTTCGATAATATCTCAGCGGTGCAGAAGTTGCTCAAGGCCGGAGAGATCGTTTGCACCATTGATCAGCACGCCGATAAATTGGCGATATATGGCATCGAGTATGCCCTTGAAATGCTAAAGAATAAATCACTGCCGGCAGACAGGGAAACTCCGGTCGATCTTATCACGGTCGCCGACGCTCCATAGCTATGGCGACGGAGCGCAGAAACCCTCGAACGAAGAGAGCCACAGAGGACACAGAGTTCACAGAGATAAAAAACAGAATAATTCCTCTGAGTTCTCTGTGGCAAAAAAATGACCTCTGCGAGCAGCCAGATGCTATTGCAGGTGTGCCGAATCAGCAAGTCATTTCCAGGTGTGCAGGCCCTATCTGAAGTGGACTTCGACCTGCGAGCAGGTGAGGTTCACGCCCTTGTGGGCGAAAACGGCGCCGGCAAAAGCACTCTGACCCGGATCATAGCAGGGCTGGAACAGCCGGACGCTGGGCAGATGATTCTCGGCGGCCAATCCTATCAACCGCAGAGCAGGGCGGACGCCGAAGCGCACGGCATCCGAATGGTGATGCAGGAGCTGCACCTAATCGGCAACCTTACGGTCGCGGAGAATATTTTCATAGAGAAACTGCCCAATACGTTCGGAGTCATCAATTATGGTAAGCTCAATGCCGCCGCCCGTGAAATAATGCAGCAGATGGGTTTAGGCGACGTGGACCCCGATGCACCTGTTAGAACTCTGGGCATCGGTCAGCAGCAGATGGTTGAGATTGCCGCGGGGCTTTCACAGCGCTGCCGAATCCTGGCGCTGGATGAGCCAACGGCGTCGCTGACCACAAAGAGATAGAGCTTCTTTTCTCACAAATAGCCAGACTGAAGGCGGCAGGCGTCGGCATTATTTATATTTCTCACCGCATCGAGGAAGTGACTCGCATAGCCGACCGCGTAACGGTCCTGCGGGATGGGAAGGTTATTGCGACGCGTGCAGCCGGCGAATTGGACATAGATCAGATTATTCGAATGATGGTCGGACGAGATTTGGACAGGGTTCATCTGCGTCATAGCGGTGGCGCCGGGGAAAGTGGCCCTTAGCGTAGCAGGACTTTGCCTGGGCGAAAAAGTCAAGGATGTCACTTTTGCGGTCCACCGCGGCGAGATACTGGGCTTTGCAGGATTGGTTGGCTCAGGCCGCACCGAAACGATGCGAGCGATATTCGCAGCAGACCGCCCTGATGCCGGGCAAATCTACCTGCATGGGTCGAGCCAGACCAGCCAGAATCGCCAAGCCAAGTGACGCGGTCCGCAGCGGCATAGCTTTTTTGACCGAGGATCGTAAAGAGCAGGGGCTGCTTCTGCCGCTTTCTGTGCGGGTGAATATTTCGCTGACGCGGCTGTTGGATGTCAGCCGGTTCGGCTGGATAAACACGTCACAAGAGCGAGATGTTGCCGGCAAGTACGGTGCAGTTTTGTCGGTGCGATATTCATCGCCTGAGCAGCCTTGCAGCCAGTTGAGCGGCGGCAACCAGCAAAAAGTCGTCATCGCTAAGTGGTTGTACAAGGATTCTGATGTGTTTATTTTTGATGAGCCGACGCGGGGCATTGACGTAGGCACAAAGTTTGAGATATACAGGCTGCTGGCGGAACTGGCAGAAAAAGGGAAGGCCATAATTCTGGTTTCGTCCGACCTTAAAGAGCTTATGGCTGTCTGCGACCGCATCGCGGTAATGTCCGCCGGGCGTCTGGTGGTGACCTTCAGCCCGGACCAGTGGACCGAGGAAAAAATCATAGCAGCCGCATTCAGCCAATACGTTGGTGCCGCTGATGAATAGACGAGTAATAAATCTGCTGATTTTCTTCAAAGATTACCTTGGCATGGCGGCCGCGCTTGCCGTGGAACTGGTGATATTCGGCGTTTTTGCTGAGAATTTCTTTACTCTTACAAATTTCAGGACCATTGCCAATCAAATCCCGGATAAAACAATTGTGGCGGTGGGCATGACCTTTGTGTTGATAATAGCCGGGATCGACCTGTCGGTAGGCTCGGTGCTGGCTCTGGGCGGCGCAGTGCTGGGCGTTTGCCTGGTTCAAGTACAATTTGCTTCTTCCAACTGCGATTGGCGCCTGTTTGGGGGTCGGTATTTCTGTGCGGCGCGATGAATGGCCTCGTGGTCATAAAGTGGAAGCTGCCATCTTTTATTGTCACTCTGGGCATGCTGGAGATCGCCCGAGGCGCCGCTTATCTGGTGACTGGATCAGAAACCATGTACATTGGCCGAGCCGTGGGCGTAATCGCCACAACCTCTATTTTGGGTCTGTCGCTTCCCTTTGTTCTGGCGGTCGCTATTGTGGCGGTAGGGGAGTTTGTGCTGGCACGGACCATTTTTGGGCGATATATGGTTGCTATCGGCACAAACGAGGAGGCGGTGCGGCTTTCGGGAATCGACCCTCGCCCGATCAAACTTGCGGTTTTTGCCCTATCGGGCTTTTTGACGTCGGTAGCGGCGGTCATAAATACTGCCCGGATGGAAGCGGCGGATCCCAATGCCGGAGAAGGTCTGGAGCTAAGTGCCATCGCCGCTGTGGTCATCGGCGGTACAAGCCTTATGGGCGGTCGCGGCTCGGTGATAAGCACATTTTTCGGCGTACTGATTATCGCGGTGCTGGGGGCTGGGCTTACCCAGATGGGGGCACAGGAACCCACAAAACGGGTCATTACGGGCTGCGTTATTGTAGCCGCCGTCATCCTGGACCACTATCGCCATCGCATTCGAAAAGCACATAAGAACGTGTAATACTTTTCTTGACAAATCATAGTAGATTTAGGATAATTGTAAAATAAACTTGGGAATCTAAAGGCGGAGGTAATACTATGCGCCTGCTGGTAAAACAAAAGGACGGTCAGACGAAGGAATATCAATTCGCCGAGGGCCCCATTTGCATTGGTAGGGCGGCCGACAGCCATATCTTTCTGGCCGATAGAACCGTATCGAAACAACACGCTACCATTTTTATAACCGATGATGGCAAATGGATGGTCCAGGATATGGATTCGGCCAACAAAACATTCTTGAACGGTGAGCCGATCCACAAGATTGAAATCAAAGACGGTGACTGTCTGCACATAACTGACTTTACCATCGAAATCCATCTCGAAGATGAGGTCGCTGTCGATGAGACCGCTGAACTTGAAGATACGCTCAATCTGGAAGCTGCGCTGGCGACGCCGCCTCACGAGATCGTGGTCAGAAAACCTGATGCCGGCCACGCGCCGGCGATGCGGCTGGCTGCTAAGAGATTGACGGATTTTTCCCAGGCTACGGAGGCCATCTCTGGGGCGAACAATATCGAGCAGTTGCTGCTGACCCTGTTAGATATCACGCTGAAGCAGTTCAGCGCAGTTTCACACCTGGTGCGCTTGAGAGAGCAGCCCAGCGGGCCGATGACGTACCACGCTGGCAAGAGAAGAGACGGCGGCACGGTAGACTTGAGCCAGATAAAGCTCAGCGACAAAATCAACCAGGCGGTTGAGAAGGGACAGTCGCTGGTTCTGCCGCGAGTCGCTGCGGATATAGAAGAAAAGGAGAGAATACGCTCGGCTATGATCGCAGCGGTCAGGCGGCCAGTCGGCTGTTACGGGGTATTGTATGTCGACAACGCCATGATACACGAGCACTACAGTCTTAGCGACCTGGACTATTTGATGCTGTTGGCAATGCACACGGCGGCATCGCTGAGAAAGCTTCTAAAGGAGTAGGTTCAAGCACTAAACTGAGAGCATAAAAGTCAAAGCTAAAAGCGTGAAACTAAGATTTTTCACGGTTTTTCGTTTTACGCTTTACACTTTTAGTTTCCTGGGGCGGGTTCTCCTCATAGATTTATCGGGCGTTGGTTTTCGTCCTAGAACGTGCTGTTGCAAACGTCCATTATGGCCCTTTAGGCTGCTATTTGCAGTGTGCAAAAAATTGATAAAAAGCCACGTCAAAACAGCCGACATAGCAAAGGCAAACTTGAGCAGACTTCATCGAGTTTCTGCAATGACTGTGTGGGCATGTGTCCACACCACTGACGGTCACATGAACAGAGAGCACAGGGCTATCAAGAAGTAGTGGAGAAAGTAGAGAAAGCTATGAAAATGTCTGAAATCAAGGAAAAGGCTAAGAGGTTTGGCATAACGCCTGGAAAAATGAAAAAGGTTGACCTTATCCACGCTATTCAAACAGCAGAACACAACAGGCCGTGTTTTGGAACATCAAGCGGCCAGTGCCCGTATACCAACTGCTGTTTCATTGTAGATTGCCTCAAAACGCGTGTTCTGAGTCTGGCTGCATGCTGATTTTCGCCTGCTGACGTAGAGAGCCCCAGGATGGTCCTGCTACCTCAGTATGTCGGCTTCTGAGCAGCGCGTACGAGAGGCGTATAGGTGTCGGGCATACGATGACGCGGCCCGATGGAACGCCAGTAACCTACCCACGGAAGCGTTTCGCGGCAGTTCAGGTCAATCTCTGCCCAGAAAACGCCCTGGTTTCCCCGGCTGGATGCCAGGATTCTGCCCATCGGGTCGATAACAAGGCTGTTGCCATCGTACACCGAAGGAACCATATAGACTCCATTGTCCCGGGCACGCACGCGAAATACGGTTTCGCCATTGGCACAGCCATCTTCATCAGGCAGCGTATTGCCCCACGTGGGGGCGAAGATGATTTCTGCACCTTGCAGGGCGAAGATCTCTTGCGGCTCGGAAAAGAACCAGTCATAACATATCTGAATCGCGATCGTTCCGAAGTCGGTGCGAAAGACCGGATAAGAATGGCCGGGCGTAATTCCCTTCTTCCATTCTCTCGCGCGGCAGATGCACTTTGCGGTACTTGCCGGCCAAGTGTCCGTCTCGATTCAATAGAACCGCTGTGTTGTAGACCAAATCATCCTCGCCGCTCGGTAAGACCGGCGACGACCCAGATGCGGTTTCTTCGGGCTGCATCACCGAGCTGCCGCATTGAGCGGGATCGGCTCGGCGCAATCTTTGATCAGAGGGTCCCTTCCGACCTGCGTAATTGCTTCACCCAAACAAACGATATCCAACCCAGTTTGCCCGCCGAGTCGATCTGCTGACAGAAAAGCTTCAAATTGTCTTCCGGCGTGCTGTTTCGGGGTCGCAGGTACACGGTGCCAACCTTTACCTTTCGGGAAGGGCAAGCCGGACCGCAACACTCTTCTTGTTTCCAGAGCACTGAGCCTTTGCCCGGCCATTTCACCTCCAGAGAAAGCTCAGCACCATCGGCTTGCTCAGGCGCCGCCGATTGTCTTTGAACTTGCCGATGTCGCCGTCAACAATTGGGCCCCGCACGAGCATACCGGCAGGATGAATCAATTTGCCGCGGGAAGTCCAACTGATACGCATCAGCACAGAGCGATACGCGGCAGAGATATTATGCAGTTGGCAAGTCCCTTCGACGGCGTAGCTCTGCCCGCCCTGGATGTTTTTGATTTCCTGTGTGACGCCCCCCACAGCATAAGGATTTGACGGCGCTTTGATCAAAGTCCGCCAGGGACGGTTTTCACGGCACAGGCTGCCTTCTCCCAAACCGGCGTCCAGATAGACCAATGAGCAGGTAATCCGTTATCTGCAGACGGTGCAAACGTGGGATTCAATACAAGCTCGGCAGAGCCGTTGCTGCGGCCTGGGGCACATAAAAATGGACAGGTAACGGTAAGAACAACAAGAACACCTTTGTTTCCACAAACGTTCATCAGGCGTGTACCTCCATTTGCATTTAGATAATGTTACGTCAACTGTGTGCCATATCATAGCTTCCAAGAACCTGATCAACAACATAATTCACTTGTGGGGTCGTGGGTGTGTGACCAGGTTATATGGCAGGCCCGTGTCATTGCGAGGCCTGTAGGCCGAAGCAATCTTGACCTTTCGTAGCCCGTGGATTGCCGCGATCGCGATGACGAAAACTGGCTAAAATTTCAACATGTTACCCCGTGAACGGTTACTAGCAGGAGATCGTCAGTTGTGAGGCTGTTTGCATCTATTGGCCTATTCGTGGCATTTTACACTCAAAGTCTGTACTACAATTGCCGCAGAGGGGGAAACGCCGATAGACGCAATCTTATTGAGGATTCCGCCCTAAAAATTCCTCGAAAATTCCTCCAACTGACAACCTGGCTAGCCTGCCGTTATCCTTGAATCAACATAGCGGGACATTGTCCGGCGCAGCTTTCGATATCACAGGTTTTGGGCAAGAAATTGAAGAGCACATCAAGAAACCGTTTCTCTTATCTGTTTCAAAGTCGCTGCAAAATTCACATCATAAACCCATCCAATCAGCAGCAGTCTGCATATCATTCATTGTTCGAAGCTCTTTGTGGTCGAATGCGTGGCCGTGCAAAGCTTCCATCGACGATTTCGGGTGAATACTCGGTATCATCCGGTAATTCCAGTAATAGCACTTGCAGCATAAAGTCCCCCGGATCGTTGTGGTACTGTTTGTGGTATTCGGTAATGACGTAAAGTATATCGACCTTATCTGCGTCGCGTATCAGTTTTGAGAACAGCAGGCACTGGTCGTCCAAATCTGACGGCAGCTCCTTACAGCCATGATATTCAATTGCCTTTTCAATGACTTCTCTTTCCGCCCTATCGACCGGCGCAAGCACGTTCGTTTCTCTCAATACCTGAAGCCCTAGTTGGCAATGGTTGACGCTTCTGGCATCGTTGTAGGTTGCGTACCTGACGAACTGCTCAAATCGCCCGATGTCGTGAAAAAGGGCTATAGTCTCAGCAATTCGTTTTTGATTTGCGTCCAGTTCAAGCTCGTCAACGAGTTCGAGCGTCACGCTGCAGGTTCGGCGACTATGCAACTGCTTCATCTTGAGGTTGGTGTTGACGCATTCATCTTCACTAAAGAAGCCCGTCACATAGTCATCAAACCAGTCCTGAATTTCTCCAACAGCTCTTGTTCCATAGATAGGCTACAGCTCTTGCCATCATATCTGAACCATTGCTATCTTCGGTCCTGCAAAGTGTTCCAGCGATCGGAGTTCGCGAGGCATTGTCTTCTTTTCACCATGAACCTCTGCTGTCTTTGCTTTTTGTATCGTTGGGTTTCGGTTCTGTCAACTTTTCCGCGGCAATGGGGCAAACTCAGCGAATACGAAACCGTCCCCGGCATCCTCAAAAACCGGCTTCGGCAGGAGTCGCCCATACTCCGCGTATAATTTAGCGGATGACCAGGGTGAACCCCGCCATAGTGATGGCGGGGTTAACCGGTGTGATCAATTCTCGCAGCCGCTCGATATCAAGCAGGCGTTGCTTCGAGTCGTTCCCCGCTTTTGCGGGGACAATTCCTGCTTTCGCAGACACTCGCCCCCGCGAAAGCGGGGGTTGCTTGCGAGGCAGGGGTATCCCAGTCCATACGCAAGTTCACCGCCCCTGCCAAGAAGGAAAACGTCCCTGCGCTTGTAAGACCAGCAGACTGCGGAGACAAGATAGTTGTCAGAAACAAGCGTTGTACCAGGACGGACCCTGTGCCAGTTCTGCCGTAGAAACTCGGCCGGCGCCTTTCCATCTTTAAACTGGTTAGGCATGACAAACTGCGCACAGAACATGAAGACTATGGGGCCGACGGCAAAATACGCCAGCTTCTTTGGGTTCCCGCCGAGCGGGGTCCCTCGAAAATTCGCGGCCCTGCCGGCACAAAGCAGGAACAGGGCGTATGTCAGAAAAGCGGCAGTCACAAGCACTACTTTCCACGTTTCTTGGTGCTCATAGAGTCGCAGGGCAGTGGGCATTGCCTGGCTCAGAATTAGAAGAATCATAAGTGCTGCTACTATCCCCGATAGGATATACATGGCGACCGTGAATGCCTTTCTCTTTCCGGCCGCAAAGTACTTCAGCAGACCCGTACTCACGAGAATAGCGACGGGCGGAAAGCACGGCAGGATATAGGTGCTGAGCTTGCCTCGTGAAGCTGAGAATAACAGGAACGGGAAAATAAGCCAGCACAGGGCGAACCGGACGAGAGGGTCTTTGAGGGACCCCGCCCCGCGGGAACCCAAATGCGTGTTTCTCAGGCCAGAAATCGCGGCTGGCAGGAGCATTATCCAGGGAAATGCACCCCCTAAGATGCAGGGAATGAAAAACCAGAATGGCTCAGGGTGCTGTCCACCTTGGGGCGATATGAGCCGGTGGATATGTTCGGTCCAGAGAAAGTAGTGCCAGAAATCCTTCTCTCGGACGTAAATCATCAGGCACCATGGCAGTGCTACCAGAGCCGCCGTTACAACAGGTGCCCACAGAATCCTGAACATCTCCTTTGCTCGGCGCTGCCAGATCAAGAATGGTATTATGGTCACGGCGGGTATCGCAAAGGCAAGAAAACCCTTTGTGAGAAATGCAAAACCACAGGAGATGCCAGAAAGCACGAGCAGGCATGCCTGTTTCCAGGGCCGGTTCTCCATATAGGCGAAAAAAAATAGTGTCATCGCCGCCGTCAAGAACATGCAAAACATACTGTCGAGAGCGCTGAAAGTGCCGACGGCGAAGACTTCCAAACAGGTCAGGAACGCCGCCGCGGCGAAAACACCCGCAAAATATCCGCCAGCGTACCTTCGCGCAAGAAAGAACACAAAAAACGCAGAAATGCCGGCGGCTACAGCCGAAAAGAAACGTACGGCAAACGCATTTTCGCCAAACATGGCAATGGCTACGGCATTGAGCCAGTAACCAAGCACGGGTTTCTCGAAATACCGCAGACCATCGAGATGCGGAACGACCCAATCTCCTGTTTCGAGCATCTCTCTTGAGATTTCAGCGTATCGGAATTCGTCAGGGATGACCATTGGCCGCACGCCAAGTGGAACAACGTATAGCAGGAAAAATAAGACTATAATGATAACAGAAGATCTTCTCATAGATTAGTAAACACCACACAATCTCTATGGCCAATTCTGCCCTCGAAACGCAGTTGGATTTGTTTTTTCACGTCTTCCGGCAGATGATCGAAGCTTTGCTTCTTGGCTATGAAGTACGAGTTTTTCCGACACTTAAGAAGCTCGTCTGGAGACTTGACGAAAATGGGCATAATCGGCTTATCATAGTTCGCCATGAATTTAATGTCTTCGGCGTCAGGACCTATCTGGTAGAAAACGAGATCCCCCGGCCGCTCTTTTTGAAGCAATTTCACTTTTTCCACAAATGGCCTGGTACACTCCAGACTCGCGTTAATAGGCTGGACGACACCTATGCTTACAATAATAAATGCTGTGACTCCAACAACTACAGAGACCATATCCTGGTTCGGATAGCCTCTTAATCTTTTGTTCAAAGTTCCGGCAATTATGGTCAAACCGATCAACAATGCCAGCGCGATTAGAAAATGAACATCGACAGCAAGGCCAAAGTACTTACCGAAAGAAAGAACACCCACCGTTGCGATGCTCGCGAACAAGGGCAGGAAAGAGCAAACGGCAAGAAAGGTCTTCCTTGTCGCAGACAGAATTCCTTTTGGTGAGGAGTCGACCAACAAATAGGCGGCAACCAGCGAAAGTGCAGGAACTATGGGTAGCACATATCGCGTATGTTTGGTTGCCGGGATCGACATGCCTACCAGCACAATCACAATCCAACTGGCCAGCCCGCACAGGAGCTTATCATCGTCGGTTTTTCTTCGCAGGATGTTTTTGAACCGGGTGCCGACAACAACAATCGCCACGGGGCAGCTCACCGCATACGAGCTCAAACATCCGAGCCAATAATACGCATAGCTTCTGCCCCCATCATGTACGCGACCGGTCATTTGTGTGCTGAGCACCGTTTCCATAAACGATTCCCCGGCCTGGGCCTTTGCCGCGGCCAATAGGCCGGCCATACAAAGGGCCAGCGTCATACCGCCCACAGCCCCCGTGAGAATCAATTGTTTGAACCTTGCATTGCAGAGGTAATAGCAGCACACGACAGCGACAGGCAAAACCAAGCCGATAGGACCGCGAAGAGAAAAACCGACTATCCATGTCAGTGGAACAAGCCACAAACGTTTGTATCGATGGTAGCAATCGGCTGAATAAGCCAGATAGAAAGACAGCAGGGCGGCCAGACTTGCATATTGGTCCAGCGCGGTACTGCGGGACATAAAGAAGAATTCGACAGTAGACAAAGCGAACAAAACCGCTGCGAGTCCCCACTGTCGAGAGTGTATAGCAGCAATTCGGTATGTCACTACAAGAATCAGGGCGGATGTGACCGCGGTGGGCAATACCGCAGAAAGTGGTGTGACCGCCCCCAAGAGCAGCGACACCAGGTAAATCAGAAAGATTGCCGTCGCCGGATAGTCCGGGTAGGGCGTGCCGTATGTGGTTGGAAAGAAGCTCGGACCGTAGCGGAACATCTCCTGGGCGAACAAGGCGAAACGGGTCTGGAAACCTATGAATTCCGGCGCAAGGTGGAAGGTGAAAATAGCCAAGCCAACCAAGAAAATCAGCACAGAATCCTTGTTCAGCTCTGTTGGCACGAGACCCATCCTTCACGCCCGGGAATCTCTTTCGCGACGATAGCACTTGAACCGGTTTCAGGATATTCACGCAGTAAAACGCCCAGAGGAACAAAAGAGAAACCTTTTGAAAGGGCGGTTTTCAGGAATTGCTCGAACATATCAAGACAGGCAATTCCCTCGACCTCGGCGTGGATTGTCAGCACGTTCAGCTTCTGGGGGTCAAGAAGGGTGAGCATGTAATCATTGTAAGTGCCATTCGTTACACCGCTGCGCCCAACAACTTCATCATACGTTGGCAGGGTAACAGGAATCTGTGGCTGGGGAAGCTCTCTGCCGCCGAGGATAGGCCGAAATATGCTTTCGCCTCTGCAGTCACTGTTGTACTTAAAAGGGAAGTGACTTTTTGCCAGCAGCACCTTGTCGTTGCACTTCCATCCCGGAGCTGCAGAACAGCTCGGCGGACAGCCGAGAATCCCGGTGAGAATCTCAACACCCCTTCGCAGAGTTTCGCAAATGGCATCATCTTCCATCTCGTCAATGTGTGCCTGCCATGTGTAATGGTCCCAGGCATGCAGGCCGACTTCATGCCCGGCATCCGATGTGGAGCGTATTACGGAGCTCAGTTTTTCCCCGATGACAGGTCCCGGCCAGAGCGTGCCTCTCAAAAGAATGTCCCATCCGTATAGGCTTGTGGCTCTCGTTCTGGCCATCTTCCAGAGAAATGCGGGGCGGAGCAGCCGCCATAGGTGCCGGCCCATATTGTCCGGGCCAACCGAAAAAAAGAATGAGGCGTTTATGCAGTGGTCAGCTAAAACCTTGCACAGATTCGGCACGCCATACTTGGTCCCCCTGAAGGTATCAACATCAATCCTCAGACCTATTTTCATGAACCTTCAACTCCGGGATTTCTTATCGTTGCCGTAAGACACCGGAACTACAGGATATGGTACTGATGGTCTGGACTCCAATCCGGCCTTGCCAGTCGCTTCGGCGGAGTAGGCCTGCCGCAGAACTCTTTCGACTTTATACTCTCCGGCAGGAAAGAAATCGAGCGTCTGTTCGACAGATTTTTCCAGATTACGGTGGGTGTCCAGCCAAGCAGTTTCTTTGCATTCCGGATACTTGGTTTCCTATGCTGAACGTCCTGGTAGCCGCTACCGTAGTAGGAGCTGCTTTCAACCGCGCGGAAACCTGCAAAAGGAGGAAACTTCGGCCGAAGAGGATGCTGCTCGAATTTGGCTAGCAACAGTCTCTGCCAGTCCCTTGATGCTGATCTCATTATCGGGATTACCGATATTGATTATCTTGCCGTCACAGACACCGTTTTTGTTCTCGATTATTCGATACAGGCACTCGATGCCATCTGTCACGTCCGTGAAACAGCGTTTCTGGTTTCCACCGTCAATTAGCAGAATGGGCGTGCCTTCCACAAGATTGAGAATCAGTTGTGTGATGGCACGGGAGCTGCCGATCCTGGCGGAGGTCAGGCTGTCAAGCTTGGGCCCGATCCAGTTGAACGGGCGAAACAGCGTAAATTTGAGTCCCTCCTTCTGGCCGTATGCCCAGATGACCCTGTCGAGCAATTGCTTGCAGCACGAATATATCCACCGCTGCATTCGGATCGGCCCCAGAACCAGTTTGGAGTTGTCTTCATCAAATTCCTTCTCGTCGCACATTCCATACACTTCAGAGGTTGATGGGAAAACGATCCGCTTTTTGTATTTCACACAATACCGGACTACCCGCAGATTCTCTTCAAAATCCAGCTCAAATACACCTATCGGATTGCGCGTATATTCGATCGGTGTCGCGATGGCCACCAGAGGAATAACGATATCGCACTTTCTGATATGGTATTCTATCCATTCGCGATGGATAGAAATATCACCCTCTTCAAAATGAAACCCGGGCCTATGCAGCAGGTGCTGAATATAATCCGATCGAAGGTCCATGCCGTGGACTTCGTGTATTCCGCCCTCCAACAGTCGTTCGCCCAGGGCGTTACCTATGAAACCGTTAACTCCAAGAATCAGGACATGCCTTCTTGTCGTTACCTCGATGCGGCTTTGTGAACTTGGACCGAATCTCATGCCCTCGACCAGATTAAGTTCGCGAGCCAGTTGTGCGCCGTTCATGTAGACACCCTTCTCTGCTTGGCCAAAATCCACGCGCACCGCGCCTTTACCACACACAACCACCAGAGGATCTACCGAAGCGATCGTACCAGGGCTCAAGTTCTTCTCTGGCATGAGCCACTTGGAAACCGTCCAGAACACACATTTCTCGTTGGCGATATAGCTGAAAGCGCCGGGATATGGTCGGGCTACAGCGCGGACGAGATTCCTGACTTGCTTTGCGCTGACAGTCCAGTCAATTTCGCCATCCTCCGGATGACGACTACCGTAGTAAGTTGCCTTCGAATGGTCCTGAGGTTTACGGGCGCAGTGCCATTCTTTATTCGCGGCAGGATCTCGTCAAGCATGGTTGACGCTGCTTGAGCCGTTTTTTCATGTAGGGACTTGGCTGTATCGTTGTCCGTAATTATGATCTTCTTCTGGCAGACGATGTCGCCGTCGTCCGGCTTAGCTGTCATGTAATGCAATGTGACACCCGTTTCCTTCTCGCCGTTGACGAGCACCCAGTTAATCGGACACCGTCCTCGATATTTGGGCAGAAGCGAACCGTGCAGATTAAGGCATCCCGCCGGCGGAATGTCCAAGATGGGTTGTTTGACGAGGTTCCTGTAGTAGAAAGAGAAAATAATGTCCGGACCAAGTTCTTTGATCTTTTTTACCCACAAAGGATGATTGATATCCTCTGGAGCGAAAACCTGAATGCCTCGCGATGCAGCCAGTTCCGCCACTGAATCAAACCAGACATTCTCCCGCGGGTCGTCCTTGTGAGTAAAAACTGCCGCGATCTGGAAACCGTTTCGCAACAGGGCTTCGATACCGAGACAGCCGATATTGTGATACGCCAAGATGATCGATTTCATATCATAACCTCCAGACTCTCTCTATTTTTAATATTCTGCTCTGAGCCACTTCTGCCAACAACCTGCTGCACAAAATAACGGGGGCGTCCCCTGACATCGTGGTAAATCCGCCCGATATACTCCCCGAGTAGACCCATCGCGACAAACTGCGCACCTACGAAGATAAAGAGAATGGCAAACAGCGTGAAGACGCCTTGTGCCGCCCACACGGCTCCATAAATCAATCTCATCACAAAGAGGAACACGCCAAATCCAACCCCCAAGAGTGATACGATAGCGCCCAGTACGCTCAACAGCCGCAGAGGAAAAGTCGTCATGCTGGTCAACAGATCAAACTGCAGATTGATTAGCTTCCATAGTCCATACTTTGATTCGCCCCTGGAACGCTTCTGGTGGTGTACCTCGATCTCGGCTGTATTGTGAGCAAAACTGTTGGCAAGCACGGGGATGAATGTACTTCTCTCCTGACAGGCAAGCATGGCATCCACTATGTGCCGGCGATAGGCGCGCAGCATACAACCATAATCATGCATTTTTACGCCCGTAGCCTTTTGAGCAACCTTATTGACAATGAAGGAGGCGATCCTCCGAAAGAAGCTGTCGCACCTCGGCGTCCGAACGGTACCCACAACATCAAATCCCTTTTCGATTGCATCGACCAGGTTGGGAATCTCTTCCGGCGGATTCTGAAGGTCGGCATCGAGAGTCACGACAATACCGCCTCTGGACTCCGCAAAGCCTGCCATAACCGCGGCGTGCTGACCGTAATTTCGGTTCAACAAGAACCCCCACGACCTTGCCGCCGTACTTTTTCGCCGCTTCGGCGATGAGCCCTCGAGAACGGTCCTTGCTGCCGTCATCTACCAGAATCAGTTCGTAAGGTCTTTGCATCGTGTCGCACGTTCTGACGCACCGGCCGATGAGCGCATCGAGGTTTTTCTCCTCGTTGAAGACCGGAATAACCAGTGACAATAAGGCTAATTCGCCGTACGCTTGATTATCCAAGCCCGATGTTTCTTCTGGTTCTTTTCCCATGGATATGTCTTCTCCTTTAAAGTCGCCCTATCCAGCATTTCGGCCGGAAGCACTTTGGCCAGCTCATCAAGATAGTTGTCGTGCGAAACGAGAACCTTCCTCTGGCGGTCTGAATGGAGGAAATCGCGCACGGCGTCCTTATCCTGCAGGAGCAGGACAGGCCCGGGCAAATCCATATAAAAAAGCGTTTTGACTGGTATCTTGCGAAAGAAGGCAAGCTCATCTGGTTTAAGCCCTGGACTTTTCCTCTTCAATTCCATACTGAAGTTCTTTATGGAATCATATTCATTAAACGCGTTGTATTGCCAGCAGAAAAAACCTCCCATCATGATAACAGACATCGCTATAAGAGGAGCCAGTTCGCGTGACGCCCCTGTTAGTTGAGTCGCCAGAGCAGGCCGCCGGCGACCCATAATAAAGCAGGCCATCGCCACAACGCCTAATAGTGGGGTTCCAAACACCAGTGCCTTCGGGGCAGTGAAGTCCAAACACTGTTTGAGCACCGGCCAGAAAACAGGGCTTAAAATCGCAACAGCCGTTACCGGCACAATCAAGCCCGTCTGGACATTCACAACCAGGCGTCGCCATTTCTCTTCCTTGACCAGGGCAAGGCAAATTGCCGCCATGAGCGAGCAGAAAGGAAGTATCGGGAGGATATAATAGCTTCTTCTGGAACCGGATACGGTGAAGAACACGAAAATGAGGGCCGTAGCAAAAGTGAGCCATTTGCCTGGCCAGTCCAGTTTTTTCAGTGATGCAAAAGCCCCCCAGAGCGCCATAAGCAAGAGCGGTGTCCACGGCAGAAACAGTCGTGGAAGATAGTAGAAATACACGTAAAATGGCTCTATGTGGTCAAACGGGCGAAAGTAGCGCACAATATTTTCGTGCAAAACCATAAACAGGCCGCCAACACGATACCCAGACCTGGTCATTTCAGAATAGGCAAATGGGGCAAAATACACACCCAACGCCGCCGCTAAGGCAGCAAAATGGGGCCAGGACACGTAAGACTTCCACCGGCTTTGTCTAATCAGGTCTGGCAGCACAACAATGACAGGTACTACAATTGCAGCCAGTCCTTTGTTTTGGGCCCCTATAAAACAGATCAAGTAAAAGACCAGGTAACTGAAAAACCCTGGCTTATCTCGCCGCGACCAATACCAGGCGACAGCCAGGATTATGGCGGCCATGTTTGCCATGTCCGCCTCACCCGTCCTGGCCCAGAAGAGATACCCGTATGAACTCAGCAGAAGCCAACCCGCCGTCCTGCCTATTTGCTGCGACCACAGCCTGCGGCCCAGATTGATTGTTGCCCCCAGCGTCAGCAAGCCGGCGATTGCGCTGGGCAGCCTCACTGCCCATTCATCCAGGCGACCTGTTACGGTCGCAACCAATGCAATGAGCCAGTAACCCAGAAGTGGCTTGTCGAAATAGGGTTCGCCATTGATGCAGGGATGGAAAAAGTCCCTTGTAAGGAGCATTTCCCTGGTAATCTCAGCCCAGCGGTCTTCGGCACCCCATAGACCTCTTTCGCCCAGAGCCCATAACGACAGCAATACAGCCGCTGACCAAAATACGATTGTTGGAACGCTGTCTCGTAGATTTTTCATGCTTATTTCTTCAAGACTTCCTTGATCGCGCTGGCCACATCGTCCACGTCTTCCACGGTCATATCCGCGAATAAGGGAAGCGAGCATATCCGGTCGGAATTCCACTCGGTATTCGGCAAGATGCCGCGGCGGATGCCCATTGATTCTCGATAATATTTCTGCAGGTGGACAGCCCGAAAGTGAAGTCCTGTTCCAATGTTCTTCTGTTTTAGCTCACTCATGAACTGGTCACGGCTAAGGCCGGCCTTGTCCGTATCCAGGCGAATAATAAACAGATGCCAGGCATGTTTTATCGGATATGGAGGGTCCGAAAGCGGGAGGATTTCATCGACCTCCGCCAGCCGCTCACGGTATCTCATGGCCAACCTGGTTCGCTGCCCGTTAAACTCGTCTACGCACGAACTGGCTTATGCCCAAAGCAGCCAATATGTCCGGCATGTTGTATTTGTAGCCCGGCTCAAGCACCTCGGCCTGGGGGACCTGCCCTGAGCGTAGCGATCATAGGCATCTACCCCAAAACCATGAAATTTGAGCCGGCGAATGCGATCAAGCAGGTCCTGATTGTCCGAACAGAACATGCCGCCTTCCCCGGTGGTGATGTTTTTGATGGGATGAAAGGAGAAAATCGACGTGCCGGTGCGCCCCACGTGCTCGCCCATATAGTGTGTACCCAGAGCATGTGCTGCGTCTTCTATGAGGAAAATCCCTCGCTCGTCAGCTAACTGGCGGATCGGACCAATATCCACCGGAGCACCGGCAAAGTGCACAGGGATAATCAGTCGCGTACGGGGGGTGATGTATTCCTCTATCGAGCTGCGCGAAACCATTAACGTGTCTTTGTCAATATCAGCAAACACTGGTTTGGCGCCGGCCAGGACTATCAAGTTCACCGTGGAAACCCACGTCATCGATGGCGTTATGACCTCATCCCCAACGCCGATGCCCAGCGCTTTAAGCGCAAGATGCATTCCCGCGGTGGCCGAAGACAGTGCCACCGCTCCAGGACAGCCCACATAGTCGCAGAATTTCTGCTCAAATTCAGCAGCCTTCGGGCCGGTGGTAATCCATCCCGAACGCAGAACTTCGCTGACCGCGGCAATATCGGCCTCCGTAATAGAGGGTTGTGAAAACGGCAGAAACTTACTTCTCATAATTGATTTCTTCCTTGCTCTGATCAATATACAAAGCGAGACTTTGTTAGCATCATAAGGCATTTTCATATCAACCCTGGCGCAAGCATACCTGCGGGACCTTAAAATAAGCTGAAGACTCGAAGATAATCTTCTTAATCGAAAGCCTGCCCTGAGCGAAGTCGAATGGGTCGGGCACCGGCGTTAGACTTACATTCAAATCCGCTAAGTCTGTGGTGAGCCTGCCGAATCCATGCGAGGCAGACGAATGCAAACAACTGTGCCGGAGCGGGGCTCTGAGGTTATTGATATATCCCCGCTATGGCGCAGCGCGATCTCCCGCGCGATCGCTAATCCCAAGCCGACTCCGCCGGTGGAACTGGAACGTGAGTGATCCACCCGGTAGAAGCGATCAAACAGATGGGGCAGAGCATCAGGCGGGATGTTTCCCCCTTCGTCATGAATACGGACGGTCGCGCAACTATGTAACCCCGCAATAAATTGCGGGGCTAGCCGGTTAGCCCCCAAATTCATTTGCGGGTCCAAACTTATGCTAATAGTCCCGTCGGACGGCCCATATCTGACAGCATTGTCAAGAACATTGCTGAACAAACGTGCCAACTCATCCAAATCGCCCCGAACAGTGGTAACTGGCGGTTCTTCCAGGATCACCTTGCCTCCCGAGCGCCCTATCCTCTGGTCATAGGCTTCTGCGAGCTCACGCAGCAGCACATCCAGTTGCACCTCCGCAGCCCCGACTTGATCGGGGTTCTCGTCCATCCGTGCTAAGACCAGCAGTTGCTCTGTGAGGTGCTCCATGCGGGCAACATCTTTTAACGCATCAGCAATTGCCCGTCTGTACTCATTGGCGTCCCTTTCGTGCATCTGTGCGGCTTGAAGTGTGCTTTTGACCACGGCCAGTGGAGTACGCAGTTCATGCGCTGCATCGGAGGTAAATTGCTTTTGTTGCTGCAAAACCTTATCCAGACGACCAAGCATATCTGTCAATGCTCCGACGAAGGGATGTAGTTCCTCTGGCACCTTTGAGATCATCAAAGAGAACCCTTCCGACATTTGGGCGTGATATGAGGTGTAATCGTTCCGCGGTCGTATGGATTGGACGCAGGCTGCATCGAACACTCCACATAACTGCCACAACCGAGCCCAAGATGAGGCTTCCTCCCAATATAAGCAATAACTTCAGGAATTCGCGCATCTCGTGATAGGTATAATGGCTGGAAGCCGCCACTACAATATTCACGATGCCCTTATCAAGCTTATGACGCGTCCACATAGCCCTGTATTCACTGCCACGACTGCCGATGTTCATAAAGACAAGTGACTCCTGCATCGGGCCACTTTGCTCTGGAAGTCCGCGTAACCAGCGTCCATGTTGGCTGTCCGGGGGCTCGCTGGCAAACAGGTCGGCGGAAGCTCCATCCATCCAAATCCGATAGAAAGTAGAATGATTTTGGCCGGAAGTTCCCGTGACCGCGCGAATGTCCTTATCTATCATCTGCTTTTCACCCTCGCGCTCATGCAAGCTCGCCAAGATGCCGTTAGCCATTGCCGAAAGCGTTCGGTCAATGTTGCGAAGATGAGATTCCTCAAACTCAAAATATGCCACAATGCAGATGGTGGCGATAACGGCCACCAGCACGGTGGAGACCCACAAGGACACACGCCACTTTAGGGATAGAGAGATCACCTGGGCAGTTCTCCGAGTAAATAACCCTGGCTTCGCAAGGTATGAATCAGTTCGCCTTTTGACCCCGAATCAAGTTTCCTTCGCAAGGAACAGATATATACCTCCACGACGTTCGAGAAGTTCTCTGAACCAAAATCATACAGATGTTCTACGATTTCAGCTTTGGAAACTACCTCTCCGGCTCGCATTGCCAGGTACTCCAAAAGGCGGTATTCCATCGCAGATAATCGCACGGATCTGCCGCGGACCATTACCTGATGCTTGGCAGTATTTACGCTGACATCTGCGATTCGTATTATGGGAGCAGGCCGGCCATACGAACGGCGAACCAACGCTTTACAACGGGCAATTAGTTCCCTCATATCAAATGGTTTGACCATATAATCGTCGCTACCCGTTTCAAGCCCTTGAACGACATCACTGGTAGTATCACGGGCCGTCAAGATTAGTACTGGAATAGCCATGTCGTTTTTTCTAAGGTCTTGGAGAATCTCAAAACCGCTGATTTTGGGAAGTCCCAAGTCAAGGATAATCAGATCATAGGGATTTGTCATAGCCATATGCCGACCATCTTCGCCATCGGGGGAAATGTCAACAGCCCAGGAGTATTCCTCGTCCAGCACTCTGGCTATGTTACGAGCTAATTTGATCTCATCCTCAATGATAAGCACACGCATGGCCGTATAGTGCACACCTTCTAATCACCATATTCTCCGTTTTTTCCTGTAATTCCAGCCACGCTATTGTACTGGATGCTACCACCGCGCAAATAGTTTTTTCATAAACCATGACTTCCTGCTCAAGTCTTCAGCTTATTTTAAGGAACGATCTGTAACATATTGCCCATCGGCACCAGGCTTTGACGATGATTGTTGTGGTACAGTCCAAATTATTGTAAAGTATAGTCTCGCGACGATTAAGGTGTTAGATTTGCAGGTAATAATAATCTGGAGGTATCTAAAATGTCTCTGCGATTTGCGATCGTTGGCTTCGGAGTTGTAGGCAAGTCGATGAAATCGTTGTTACCTGATGCCGTGGTTTATGACACAGCGCCCGGCATGCCGCACGACAAGCAAAAGGTCAACCAGTGCGACATCACATTTGTCTGTGTCCCAACGCCTCCGGCTTCAGATGGATCATGTGATATTTCTATTGTTGAGGATTCCGTAGAATGGATTGAAACTCCAATCATTGTCATAAGGTCTACAGTTCCGCCGGGCACCACCAAGAGGCTTGGTAGGAAGTACAACAAGCGAATCGTGTTTAATCCGGAGTTTCTCGGCGAGACACCGTGGCACCCTTACAGAGACGCAAACAACATCCCTTTTGCGATACTGGGCGGAACAAAAAGAGATGCAGTAGAAGTGGCAGAGGTCTACGGCCAGATATGCGGACCGTCAGTTAGAATATACTTTGCGGATTCAACTACTGCCGAATTGGCCAAATACATGAGCAACTGCTTTTTTGCGACCAAGGTGGTTTTCTGCAACGAGTTCTATCACATAGCCAAGGCGTTTGGGGTCGAATACCATGAGCTGCGTGAGATATGGCTTGCTGACCCAAGAATACCCAGGAATCATACGCTTGTGTTTGGCAGCAGTCCGGGGTTCGGCGGGAAATGCCTGCCCAAAGATCTTTCAGCGTTAATTTCTGCTGCAGAAAAGGCTGGCCACGACTCAGACTTTTTGAGAATGGTCAAGCAGCTTAACGAGCAGTTTCGAGGCGGAGACTATTCCGCGCTTGTGCAAGAACCGTGGGCCGCCGAAGCCAGTTTCGACCCATACCAACATATTAAGATAAGAGAGGACGTAGCGGCCAATAAAGAGAAAAAGAGGGTGCAAAGTGAAAAAGTCGAGTAACAAAAAAACAAAGAAGGGGTCCAAGCCCCTAATCCATAATGGCCTGGATGCGCACGCGTGGGCGACGAAAATGGAGATAAGACGCCTTGTTGGGGGTAAACCTGACCTAAAACTAAAAGAAACGGGTTAGTACACATCCGCGACCTGATTTGTACTTTGCTTACGACGTTTTTGCTATTCCCTCAAATACTACTGCTTACGCCATAAGAGGTCTAGCCCAAGTTCGTCGGTTGGAGGAATTTTCGAGGAATTATTAGGGCGGAATCCTTAATAAGATTGCGTCTATCGGCGTTTGCCCCTCTGCGGCAATCGTAGTACAGACCTATCCCCTTGAACAATAGTTTGCAGCCACGAAGATAGAACCCAAAGACTATCAGAGTGGCTATGTTTATCAAGCGCTGTACAGGTTGAGGTTGATCTTGCGAGCGTCCGCGTCAGAAATACCAGAGACTTCGGGGATGTGTATTTGGCTTTGATACTGTGGCATACCCTGGAACTGGATGAGTTCTTCCAACAGCAAGCCCGCTATGGATATAGTCGAGAACCATCGTCCTGACTGTAAGCAGAGCCTGCCCTGAGCTTGTCGAAGGGTCTGTATAGCGGCGGGTACGTCCGATCCTTCGACAATGCTCAGGACATGTCTGGCATCGGTTACGGCATCGTGTACAAGGGCATATACTGTTTTGTTCCTGGCCTATGCTCTGTGGAAGGTCTTGCAGATATGGATGGACCGGGCTGGTTTGGGAAGAGGGGTTCGGACGGTGCTTGAAGAATTGGCGCGACTGAAGAGTACGCATGTTGTTCTTGGGACATCATGTGGCCGGCAGATCAAGTTATGCTGTGTTACTGAGAATTGGCCAATAGATGCAGAACAGCCTCACAACTGGCGAACTTGGGTTAGCTTTGAGGGCATCTTCACTTTATCAAGTCCCGTTCCCATAAACACTTTGAGATAGCGAGCCCCGGCTTGTGAATCACATTCAACATATTCTTCCCCCAAGTAAACCCGCCAACCTTGCAGTAATTCTTCTATTTTACCTTTGCCTGACGCTTCGGGCAGCTTTTTTGTACGCAAATGTTTTTGTGTTAGTACAAGAGTTTTGCAAAATGGAGATTAGGCACATATTATTTAAGGAAATCCGTTTCTTGATTTCCTTAAATAATAGAGCTAAGTAATTATCTATCAAATAGTTAATGTTTGAAAAGGAAAAATAAGACAGCAAATTTTCCCTTTTCAAAGTGTGCCTAATCTCAATTTTGCAAAAGTTCAGTTAGTATTTTGTCCTTATAGAATTTACCGAGAGTTACATCACCTATGTTTCTCAGAACTGTTTCTACAAAAGCATCTATATCAATACCTTCTTTGGTCTTTTTTCTGGTCACCGACACTTTTCGCTTTTTCGATGCGAGACTTGACCAAGTCTACCACCGCCCGATACACCTCAAGTTGCTCATCATCCGTAAGACCGAGTATTTCACCCATTACGATTCTATCAAGTGCACGGCGATCTTGTTTGGCCTTGCCAAGAGACACTTCCTCGGCCGAGGTAGCCCCCAATTCCTCAAAGGCCGAAGTGGCCACCCGGTCCGCCTATCAAATGCGGCAGACTCTCTTCGAGCTCCATCTGCTCGGTCAAATCCTGCTGGATTTCCGTCAGGAACCGGCTGGGCTTCATCATCACCAGACTCCGCGACCGGCTGCGATAGACCATCGGCACAACCAGATACACCTCATCCTTTGCCCTGGTCACGGCGACGTGAAAAACTCGCCTTTCTTCTTCTTGCTCCTCGTTCGTATTCAAGGCCATATCGGTGGGGAACCTGCCGTCGGCGAGCCAGGGAATAAAAACGATCGGCCACTCCAACCCTTTTGCCTGGTGCACGGTGCTGAGAGTGACAAACTCCTGCTCCGCCGGTCCGGTGACGATAGTCTCGCCGGAAAATTCTCCCGCCAGAGCGACGTCCGCCAAGAATGCTTCAAGAGTGCTATATTGGGCGGCAAAGTTAGCCAGAGCTCTGATGTCTTCTCTGCGAAGGGCGGCGCCATCGTAATGAGAGACAAGGTAGTCGTCATAAAAGTCGCGCAAAATAGCATCAATAATTTCAGCAGGGGCTTTTAGCTGCTCTGACTTTTTGACCAGATTCATAAGCTGCAAATAAAACGGCTTCGCACTTGCCGGAAGCAGGTTAGCCGTATCCGGCTGGCCCGCCAACCTTAGCGGGTTGTCCGACCGGCTGATATGCTCCCAAACTTTGCGTGAGAGAGCCTGCCTATTCTGGGCAGCATTTTAAGTACTCGCAGCCAAGCAAGCTCATCCTGTCGATTCTGCAATATGCGCATAAAGCACAACACGTCTTTCATGTGGGCCTGCTCGAAAAATCGCAGGCCGCCGCGGACATGAAACGGGATATTTCGTCGCTGAAATTCCAGTTGAATCTCAAGGCTGTGCCAGTGGCTGCGATACAGCACGGCGATATCGTTTAGATTCCGCCCTTCATCGAGAAGATGCAGCGTGTACTCTGCGATAAAGCACGCCTGCACGAAGTGGTCCTGGCTGGAGACAACCGCCGGCTTCAGCCCTGCGGGCCTTATTCGCGAAGGTCCTTGGGCAGCCGTCGGCTGTTTTGCGATATGCTGGCATTGGCAAGCGCCAGTATCTGGGGTGTTGAGCGATAGTTGGTTTCCAGCTTGTATTCTCTGGCATCCGGATATCGCTGCTTGAAGGTGATAATATTTTCAAAACTCGCCCCGCGAAAGCTGTATATGGATTGTGAATCGTCGCCCACCACGGCAAGGTTGCGATGCTTGGCGGCAAGAAGGTCTATAATCGTACCCTGAATAGCGTTGGTGTCTTGATACTCGTCGACCAGGATGTGGAGAAACTGATTGGCGAGTGTTTTTCGGATGTCTTCGTGGTCAGTCAAAAGCCGCAGCCAGGCACTAAGTAGATCGTCAAAATCCAATAATTGCCGCTCTCGCTTCTTGGCCGCGTAAAGAACCAGCACCTTTTCGATCTCGGGGGCTTCTTGAATAAACATCGGATAGCGCTTTGTGAGCACCGCTTCCAACGGCTCAAGCGTGTTCTGAACAAAGCTGGAAATGGCAGCCAGCACGGCCTTTTGCGGAAATCGTCTTTTGCGAATGTCTACGCCTGCTTCTTGAACGCACGAGGCGATAAGGTCTTTTGCATCCTCGCGGTCCAATATCGTAAAGTCGGGCGAAATGCCCAGCACTTTTCCATGCTGGCGGAGAATCCGGTTGGCTATATGGTGGAATGTGCCGCCCCAGATATCACGGGTCTTATGTTTGACCAGCAATTCGACCCGGCTGAGCATTTCGCGGGCGGCGCGATTGGTGAACGTGACGAGCATTATACGCGACGGGTCTACACCGTTGTGGACAAGCCAGGCCAGGCGGTACGTTAAGGCTCGCGTTTTGCCACTTCCCGCGCCCGCGACTACGAGCATCGGGCCGCCTGGTGCGGTGGCGACCGCCAACTGCTCCTGGTTGAGCTCAGCCGCGAAGTCTATTGCATCTGCCGCTGTTCTTGATGTAAGAGTAAATCTCCTGACCATCTTCCTCCTGTGCCACCGCTGCTTCGGCTTTGCAAAGCAAACCGGCGGGGGTTCTGCGTTCGCTCTTCTTTACCATAGGCAGACGCCGCTGTAAAGGGGCGGGAACCCCGCAATAAATTGCGGGGCTAAATACTTAGCCCCCAAATTTATTTGGGGGTTTTCCTTCCCGCGGTTTAGCCGCAGGTTCTTTCAACCTGATTGCAAGCCAGGATTGCGGCGCCCAGTGCGCCGGTCATCTGCGGATCGGGCGCGACTGCCATCTTTTGGCCGAGGGCGGCTTCCAACGCCCTATCCATCCCGGATATCATTGCCACGCCGCCGGTGAAAACGATAGGCAAATCGGCTTTGCGGCCGATCATAGACATTACGCGAGCAGCAATCGCCGCCTGAACGCCGGCGACGATGTCCTCTGCCAGTGTGCCGGCAGTGAGCAGGCCGATAATTTCAGTCTCTGCGAATACCACGCACATACTACTTATCGCAGCAGGGTTGCGGCTTTTTGCGGCCATCTCGCCGAGAGCGCGGTAACTCCACGCCCAGACGCCGAGCAACAACTTCCAGAAAACGCCCTGTACCTGCTGCGCATCGGTCGTTCATAGCAAAATCACGGACTTTCCCAGACTTATCCAGGCGAATGAGCTTGCTGTCCTCGCCGCCGATGTCGATAATCGTCATAAGCATTCGGGCACAAGCTGACGCACGCCAACGGCGTGACAGGTAATTTCGGTTATGGTTGTATCGGCAATGCTGACGGCGTTTCTTCCATAGCCTGTCGCTACAATCCTGCGAACATCCTTTTTGAATGTTGTTGTCTTTTAGAAGCTTTCAAAAAGTTTTAAAGCGAGTTTATCCTGGTCAACGCCCTGGTCCGTTAGACCCTTTGCTACAACCTGAAATCGTGAACCTGCGGTAAAACCGCAGGCTAAATATTTAGCCCCACGTTTTACGTGCGGGTTCTGGAATGTCCATCAGGACTATTTTTATTGCTCTTGAGCCGGCATCTATTCCTGCACAAATCATCTTTTTCTCCGCTCTTTTACAGTTTCAACCAGATGCTTCCAGCCGCGTGCGCAGTGTCGGACTCATCGAATCGGTTACCGGCGGCACTTCAATCTCCAGAACGGGGACATCCGACCCGGACGGTTCGATTAGCCCTGCCCTGGGGGCAGGGGCTACCCCTGGCGCAGCGGGGTAATCGTACAATTTCGCTAATGACCTGGCCTTCCAACGCACAGTGACTTGCCCCAGGAATGCGAGAGATTACGACCGCTTCGGCACCGAACCTACGAATATCAGCGCATATCCTGCTGGCCCTATCGGCTGATGAGCCAACCATAGGGTCGGCAAGGGCCATACGTGCCAGAGCCTCCATCGGCGGCAAGTCTTGCGGAATTATATCCAGTGCGTGCGTGAAAAGATATTCAGTGCCGCATATTCTGCCGCCACAATCTTCCAGAAGATTCATCACCTGCAAATCCGCCACAGGATTAACCCAAAAAATTCTTGCGGCATCGGCACTAAGAACGCCTTTGTTCCACCTGCAAACGCCTTTCACTTCACCAAGCAGTTCTTTCAGCACTTCGATTGTCTCATCCCGGTCGGAACAAAAATGTATCGCCAGCATTTCTGCAATAAGCATTTCAAGAGCCGGCATAGGGCACAGCCTCAGCGGTAAATACAAGTCTGTCGCAACTCAGCCAAAGAGTCTGCGCACCTGGTTTGCTTTTCTGATTCCGGCTGAAAGTTTTTCGTCATCTAAGTTTTGTCCTGCAAATTCTTCCAGAGCGGTTTTAAGACGCTGAAGCTCCGACTTGACGAATTCAACCTGGCATTTTGGCGCCGAAAATCCGCCGGGCAATATCACCGATTCTTCGCCCAGGTCAGGGTGACGCCGATGTGGGATTTCCCACCAAAAAATCGGATAGCCAAGACTATTAAGCCGCTGCGCTATAGCTGAAAAGTCATCGCAGGTTGCACCGACACTGCAGATGAGCATATCCGGAATGGGAAAATGCTCCTCGTTGACAAAAGCCCCTAACATTGCACGCACCGGACAAAACGACTCATCTATCCCCAGTGAGTCGGCAATACTAAAGAGTTTGTCGCTAAGCTCCATCACACAGGGAATCCACCATGCTCCGTCGGGATAAAAAGCGATAACGTTATCCAGCGAATACGCCATTACCGGCACAGTGCCTAGGTCTTTCATAGTTCCGATGATAATTTTTCCGCTCGGCTCGCTGCCTGGTGCAGGCGGTCTTCTTCGGTAAGCAGAAAGTTCCAGAGCCGAAGTGCCGCTGAAGAATTATCATATCGCAAGTTTCAAAAGCCGATAATCTCCGTCTTCAACGTGCCGGCTGAGCGGCCCGCCATAGCTCGGCTCATGCAGACCGGCTTTGTGCAATTGCTCATAACGCTGGTCCCACTCTTTGAGCGTTATTTGTTCTGGAATGTCCCTCACTGCAGCGTCTCCAAAAACGCTCGAATGCGATTTGCCTCTCTGTGCGTGTCTATCTCGTTGTCACCGGCGACGTCGATGTCGAGAACTGGCAGATCTAGTCAATCTTTCAGCCGTGTAAGCTCGGCGTGCCACAGGTCGCACCACAACGAAACGTCGGAAAATAATCCCGCGAACGCCTCTTCCTGCAAGCTCATCCGTTGAGCCAGTCGATAAAGCTCGTCATTCGGCCTGCGAGATACATCCTGGATTCCACCAAAGTATGCCTCGGCAAGCTCCATCAAAGGATTATCACGAATTCTTCTCCGGTCAAACGGTGCGCACATTCCGCGTTCTCCGGTTTCGGTAGCATCTAAAACGATCCGTCCACCAGAGCTTTCAATTATATCGAAAATATCGGAAGTCCTGTTTAAGTAAGCGGCCCACCGATAATTGCCAAAGGTATCAGTCTGTACGAATGTTGAACCCCACGTGAAATGTCGAAATTTCCTCCTCGGACCTACGCCTTTCTGATTCAAGTGCGGCAATCGATTCGGAATATTGCCTGGCAGATAAATACTCTCGGCTTCCGAATCGACGTTCCGGCGGCATCATATTCGAGCATCACCTTTGCCAGCTCATCCGTTGTCGGTGACTTGCCACTGAGCAGAACGAGGAATCGGCCAAATCGCCTAAGTTCATCAAGGTAGAGCCTTTCTGGGCAGCGAGCTTTGCCAGGTGCTCGGGACATTCATAAGAAAAACAGGCAGCGAACATCGCCGCATAAGTATATCAAAGCCCGTCGCATCTGGTCGCATACAGTTGTCACCACAACGCCGCAGGCTTTTTTGTCTGTTTATCACCTCATTGATAAAAGCCCGAACGTAGGGACAAACACCTTCTATTCGAGTGATTAGCAACCGCTCAGTCTTGCGACGCAGATCGGCGGGTCTGGCATAATCGGCTCGGCTGAAGGCCATGCGCTGCAATCCATTCAGCGGGCACATACGGGCAACGTATAGATAATCCTTTTCTCATCCGTATTGATTAAGCCCGCCTCTGGCGGGGCTAAAGCGGCTCTTTGGCGGATTGTTTCAAATAACGCTTCAACCCTTAATGCAATGCGTGCCGAATCAGACGGTGAATAATCCGTCTCGATTCTAAGATACGGAAGACCAAGCTTCTTTTCGGCCAATTGCTTGACGCGGTAAGATTCGACATCGTAAGTAATGCAGGCCTGCCAGATAAGCTCAATGATACATTGCGGTCGGTATTCGGCAACCAGGTCACGAAGCACCTCCAGCCGCCGGTCGTTTTTGGTCATTACAGAGCAGGGCAGATGGAAATATTTTTCGGCTAAAGCCAAGATAGGGTCATCGGCTTTCTCGTCAACATCTTCCAAGATGGGCTTTAGTCCCGTGCAATTGTCCATGCAAACTACAAGCCCGCCTTGAGACTCGATAATCTCCAGCACACGCTCGGCTCCGTGAACCATCGGCACGCCGGTCATCAGCACCCGCACATGCGAGTTGTTGCCGGCATTCGCCTTCTTAACTTATAAAGTAGGATCGCTTCCGCATACTGCTCGAAATCGGCATCAATTCCGGAGATGCTGCTTTTGAACTCCAGAAGCTGCCTGCCTGTCAGAGGTGGTGTATCTGATTTCATCAGATCCAGCCAGCTCGCGTCGCAGTTGCCGCTCACGGTTCATAGTGCTTATAGCTTGCCGTATTTTCTCGTCGGTGATTTCGACGCCGAAACAATCTTGCAGCTTGGTTTTGAGTTTGCGAAGCTCGCTTACCCAGTGCACCATCGCGTCACTATCGGCTGGTTTTTGCGGCAATTCCAGCACGTGCATTGGCCTGAGTCTCGGCCATCAGTTCATACATTTTCTTTTTGCCGTCACAGGTAGTCTCAGCCACAATTAAATCGGCCATTTCAAGAAACGGATTTTTCCTCTGGATGTGGTAGCCGTAAGTAGATTTAATCAATGGACACAGATTTGCCGGCAGATGCTCTTCTGCCGGCGGAATCATTTCCGCTGAGCCGCCGCAGAGACATACCGGCACAGCATCAGCAGCCATAATCAGCTCTCGCGGCGTGTATTCGCACATAATGCCCACGATGTGTCTGCCTTTGGCTTTTTCGGCTGATGCATACTCGTAGCAGTTCTGTATCATATTGCCGAACCATGCCAAAGGGCCATTTTCGGGCCTGCGGCAGAACCGCAGGCCAAAGGTTTATCCCCGCGTTCTGCGCAATGTCTTATTCTTTTTTTACCACAACATTTTGCCATTTTTATCAAACCTCAAAATTTCGGTCACTTTTTCTTGCGGGCAATAAACAAACCCTGAGCGATTTTGCCTGCATGGGCCAACTGCTGCATAAAGACCATTTCGCCGCCCATCTTCTGCATCAGTTCCTGATCGAAGCCGATAATCTTCAGAGCATCGTACGTCAATTGCATATTAAGCATATTCAGGTACAAGTCAACATACGGCCCAAATCTGCCGGTATCTTCTGCTTTGATTACCTCGCAGCCATTGCCTTTGAGCAGGTCTTATAACCATTGATGTCTTGGACGTTAGGGAATTTCATAAAGGTCAAAAAACGCTCTGCCTCGGCATCGGTAAGTCCTGCTTTTCCTTCGACCCAGTCGGTAAAGGCAATGACGCCGCCAGGTTTGACGATGCGAGCCGCCTCAGAAATCAGCTTTTCTTTATCGACAACGTAGCACCAGGCATCTTCTCCCCAGACAAAATCAGCGCTGGCGTCTTCAAGCCCACTGTCGCAGACATCCGCAAGGAGAAAAATGATTTTGTCCGACAGTCCCTCTTGTTTACATCGAATTCGTCCTTGTTCAACGACTTTTTTCGTGGCGTCCACGCCCTGTCATCTGCGCCACATCTCGAAAACGCACCAGAAATCGCATCCCTGCTCCGTTGCAGCAGCAGAGGTCAACACCTTTCATGCCGGAGCCGATGCCGGCTTTTTCCGCCAGGTCCATCGACGAAACAAAACCGCCGATATGAATCTGCTCTCCCATAATCAGTTCCCAAAGCTGGCCTTCAGGGCCGCTGTAGACGGCTTGAACTTCCTTTAGCCCGATATTATCCATAGTTTTCATAATAGCTCTCCCTAAAATTCATATTTCAATTGGATTGCCCATACGTTGCCCTCACGGTGATTTAGGATATTGCCAAAGTTGGCGTAGCCGCCCGCAACCGTCCAATGGTCATCGATTACGTAACCCAGGCAAATGTCCCACCAGTCGTTTTCAGCTTTAATCAGATGCTTGCCACCCGTAGAGTACTGATCGCACAGGTCGGATTTTTGCCGATACTCACTCGCCAGCAATAGCCTATCCGTGAGGAAATAGATAACGCTGCCCTCAAGGGTTGTTCGCCGCTCACCGGCAAAACCAAGTAGACCGGTATGTATCGCGTCGCCGTTGCGCAGACCCGCCGATACGATAAGCGGGCGAGGCAGCCAATCGCTTATTGTCCTGGTTGCGACAGCGGTAAACTCCACTCCGGAATCGTGGTCGGTGCCAAGCATGTCACAAAGTCCGCCTGTTTGGCTGTCAATATCATTCAGACCTTCGTTCCACTTGAAATGCGCAGCCCAGCGTTACCGCCGGCACCCAGGCACGGTCAAAGCCGCCTTCCTCAATCACCATTAATCGCGTGTTGAAATTGTGCAGAAACACATGGTTGTCAACATGAACAGCACCTAATGTAGCCGTCCTCACATCGTCTGGCCAGTCTCCCAATCCGATGCGTTCCAGCGCATAGCCGAGTTCCACCCTGCCCCAGAGATTCTCTGTCAGCGAGAGAGATTCAAAGTCCTTTTTTCCGATAGCTGCAAAAGTACCGGATACGCTCGGCAGGCCGAAAACCTTTCCTTGCTCCGGCGGATTTGCCAGATAAGCAGTGCTGGTAATAAACACACCGCTATTGCCTTCCACATTGTGCGTCGGCAAAGGCGGACTGGCCCATACCCTACTAAACACAAAGAAGACAAAACCTAACATAATTAGCGAAATGTTCTCTCTTCGGGCTAAATTTTTCATGGCCATGCTCCTTCAAATAAATTTTTCCTTTCTCTGTAGCATTTCTGATTCTTCCATTTAGATTCCTGTCATTTGTTTCGCTCCTTTCCTTTTTGTTATGCGTTTTTGTCCCAATAAAAAAGCGGGCAAGAGAAACTTTTCTCGTTGCCCGCCGATGCTCGCGAAAGTGCCCTTTTACTCTATCAAGTGCCAGGCCTCCTCATATTTAGTTTCAAATGGCCCCAAGTTTATATCCACTTTCACCTGGTACTTGCCTTTGAAGTTCTCTGGCACTCGCCACGAGTACCGGCAGGTCCCGCCTCAGCCATACGCAAAGTTGCCTGTGGCAAGTACTGTCGCCGTCTCACCAACAATCAAAACGGTGATCAGCCCGACAATAAGTAGCAAAATAAGAACGCTTTCCGTCATATTCACTCCACTGAAAAATGTGCAAAGACTTTCCCGGCCTTGTTTTCTACCATTTTAGACGCTGACGCCACGATTTTGTTACACTTTTCTGCAAAAATCCAGGTTCGAGTGCCTAAAGTGTCTGAAATCATAACTTTTAACTTTAGCTCACGTTACGCCCCTTACCATTGACTGCCCAGCATATTTTCTCCTCGCGCGTGCCATCTCGCAGGTTGGCAGAACCGGGCGAAGGAACAGTGGCCTTCCAATTGGCGACATCGTTGCCGTAGACAGAAGAAACCTTACGAGAAAGTGACAAGCCGCCGCCGTCGGCTTCAACCGGCCAAAGGTCTACGCCGCCTGGACAATCCTCCGGATGTGAACCATCACTGTAACTTACCCTGTCCACACGAATATAATGCCGCACGCCAAGCGCGTCCACGTCACCAGGCATACTCAGGTCCAACTTCTCGCCGCCATTCTGCAACTGGCCATCGTAAGGACCAAGAACCTGTACCCCAGCAGGCATCGCTCCATATCGGGCGGCAAAAGTATCCGGATGCTTCACCACCAACAAATAGCCGCCGGCAGGTATCGTAACTACCGGATCAGAAGGAAAGACAAACTCTATGCCGTCGGTAAAACACCAGGCCTCAGACTTATCATAGCGATATAAATCCACCGGCTCGGAACTTATATTTAATAGCTCGATATACTCCTCATTCTGATCGCCTGAGCCAGGATTGTACATAATCTCATTGGTAACGATTGGCCCAACCTTAGGATAAGAATTGGCTGCACCAGGAGTATTTTCACTCATCGCCACAAAGTTGTAGTTGTCCGTGCTGCCTTTATAGTACCTGCCAAACGATACGCCCGTCTCGGAGGCGTCAAAATCCTCCACCTCCTGATAGCCGGTCAGCACTACCCCCGCCGCAGGGGCGGGGGCTAAGGCAGATGATAGATATACTTGGTCGCCATTCTCGCTTAAGGCAAAAGCCGTGTGACAGCCGGGATCAGCCGGATTGCCGAAATCCTGGTCTTGATAGAATACAAGATAGCCGTTGCCGGCAATTACTATGCCATCGGCTATCTGGTATTTCGTGAGGTCTGTGTCACTGTCGCTTAAGAACCAGCCGCCGATGTTTATCGCAGCGGCGGTAGTATTGTGAAGCTCTATCCAGTCCGAGGCGTCAGCGTGGGCGTGGGCCAGAACCTCGTTTATTACCACCGAGCCAGGCTCAGGGATAATGCCGGTATCGTCCCAGCCAGGCGAGCCGCCGTAGAATGCACTTGCCCGCCAGGCGTCTTTCTCGCCCCAGCTATTTATGTCCGGATTGGCGGGATTTACAATAGTCAGCGAAAAACCTTGCCCATCGGTAATCTCACGCCAGGCATCAGAGTATTTGAAATCCAGTATCGTTTGGCCGACAGCATCCTCCAGGCGGATTCTTTCGCCATCATTAGCCAGACTGCCGGAGTACTGCCCGGCGATGACTCCAGCGAATTCCGGATAGCGGGCGTAAAAAGCTGCCTGGTCTCTTACGACCAGGATATATTTGCCTGCTGATAGTTCTATGCTTGGGAAGGTGAACTCTATGCCGTTGGTAAAGCGTGCCAGGTTTAGATTGATGGTTTCCGCGCCGATGTTGGCCAACTCGACAAATTCTTGGTTCGCATCGCTTGGGCTGCCGGTATCCGGCGGATGGTACATAATCTCGGTGATGCGGAGGTTTTCCGCTACCGGCCCTACCGCGAAGGTCGCCTCATTAAGAGCGCTCCAGGTACTGCCGCTCAATACCCGTGCCTTGACCTGTGTGGTTTTGGTCAATGTGATAGGCCCGGTGTATCTTATCGCCATAGGTGAAACACCGCCGGGGGCGGCGGAAATGCTCCTACCGGCAATAAGCTGAGATGAGATGAGAAAGTCGGGACTGCCGGCTGAGATATTTGCGCCCTGAATAGTTAGCATATTGTCGCCCGGACGTAGGGCGCTAATGTATGCCGAGATGTCCACGCTCTCCAACATCGCCGCTGAAGAATCGGGGTTCTCGGCGCTGGCCTGAGGGTTAGCCGGTGGGCTGCCGGTAAAATTACGCCTGGCGACTTCAGTGCCGTTTATATAGGCCACAAAACCATCATCGTAGCGTATCCCCAGGGTCATAAAGTTGAACTCGCTTAGCTGGGCACTTGTCACGGCAAAAGGAATTCGGATGTAGCAGCAGGTATTGCGGTTGTACATCTGCTGTTTGAGGTCGATGTTGATAAGCGCCTGGTAGCCTGATTCTGTTTCGTAGCCGACGCCGCCTGTTCCGCTTGTCCAGGCTGAGTCATCGAAGACGGCGCCTCCTTTCCAGTTATCGCTTATGGGCCTAGCCGGCACAAGGACTCGCTTAGCCGCATCCTCAGCGATAAGTACAGCGTTTGAAGGCTCGCCAGTGCCTTGCGAAGTCGTCGGCGAACGTGGGTCAGCCCGCAAAGAGTATAATAGACGTCGCCCCAGGCGCGAGGATTGGTGAAGGTCAGGATGTCACCGTACAAGACGTGGCCGCCTTGCTGGTAAAGGCCGTTGATATTGAATGTCGGACCTGCAAACGTAAATACGTCCTCGCGGCTACAAGCGTCGACAAAAATGCCCAGACGATTCCGCACCCAGGTATTCAGGACGTACATATCCATGTTGGGAATGACGCCCAGCAATTCATCACGCATGGCAAGAAACCGGTTCTTCATATTCGCCTCGGTAAGGGCGCCATTGTTGTAAAAGTGTTTATAAACACGGTCGCAAAACAACTGCCGGAAGTCACTGTTGGCTTTGAGGGCGCGGTAGAGCACGGCGATGGGACCGCCCTGGCTGTTCAAGCTGCTGAAGTAAACGATATTGAGGTGATCCGGAAACATCCCCCCTTCGCCATCCCAGATATAAAACCTCCATATTCCCTGGTCCAACCGTTCTCTGGAAGCGATCCAGTTGTTTTGCGGCCAATCCCAGTTGCCCAACCACAATTGAATAATCAGGTAGTCGGCAAAAGCCGGGATATCAAGCTGCTTACCGATTTCTTGGTAATTGGCGAATTTGGAAAGATCGTTGCTGCGGGCGTAGTTTCATAGCGCATTCCAGGCAATGGAGTCGCCGTCGCCCGGCCCGTTCATGGTCATCACGTCCCAGGCTTTGTCGCTTTCGTACCACTGCTGGCAGAACGTCTCTCTGATGTGTTCGCAGGGATTGTAGTAGCCTTTGTATTCGCCGTTGATCAGCAGGTTAGCCATAGTGCCGCCGCTGTCGACGTGTCCCATATCCTTGTGCAGCCGCCGCAGCAGCTCGTCCTTGATGAACGGATTGACTTGGTCATTGTGCCCACCGCGCAGGACTATGCTCTGGAAACGCTCGACCTCAAAAGGAAATAATGGATACTCCAGCGAGCTTTGGCCATACTGGCCGCGGAAGTAGAGCCTGAAGCTGAATTTGCACTCGCCGCTCCAGTATCCGTTGCAGCGGTGATAGCGCGGCCGCATATAGTCGCTGCCGTGAACGCGGATTCCACAGTCGATCTGAAAGCCCGTGCCGTCATCGGGCTTAATAAACTCGAAAGAAACCGGGCGTTCGTATGCCCGTCCGCGGTGCATCGGATTGTTGTAGCTATTTGCGCCACTGCGAAACCCACCTTCCGTCACCACCGTAGCTCCCGCCAACGATGGCCATAACCCCATTTGGCTCGTAGAACGTTTTCTGCGGATCAGCGACAAGCGAGACTATAGGCAAGGACTTAAGTGCGGCGCTGGCATTGAGCAGGTACGTGTGCGTCTCGATTTTGGAAGGCTTCCAGCCCGGCTTAACGGCCATCGCCCGCAGACACGTAGTCTTACTAATGAGGATTGGGCCAGTATATGTCTTGCCGGGGTAGAACCGGTACGAGAGATCGTCCGGAACAAGGCCGTTGAGCGTATAGATTATCGCAGCCCCTTCGGTCTGGGTGCTTAGCGTGACAGAGAAGGGTGCATCGTAAAAGCCACGTTCGTGGCTGAACTTCGGCTCAGCAACTTTGCCGAGATAGGCGTCGCCATTTTGTGCCGCCGGGGTGGGATAAGCCATGAATCGCAGCTCCCTGCCGCCGTCGGGATAGCGACCGTAGGAGATGTCGGCGGTCTGCTCGTCAAAGCCGATGCTGTCGATCAGTGTTCTGCCGTCTCGGTCGAAAATCGCTATCTGCTCACCTTCGCCGGCGAGCGCGAAGTTTGCGTGTAGGCCGGGCTGGCCGATGTCTTCGTCAGCCCATATCAAGAGATAGCCGTGACCTGGGATAGTAGTTGCAGCAGGATTATTAGTGGGAATTTGCCATCTGGCAGGCTGCTCCAAATCGTCGGTAAGATACATGCCGGCTACGTTTATGGCATAATCCGCAGCATTGTAAAGCTCGATCCAGTCATCATACTCGCCCTGCGGATCCTGGATAGTTTTGCTGTTGGACGCCATGAACTCATTGACCATTATGGGGATGCGTTTCTCGCACCATTCTGCGGCCAAAAGGGCGAAGTCGGTCATGCTGACCTCCTCATCGCCGTTAAGGTCGACGTTGCTGCCTGCCAGAGTCAGCCACTGCTCGGCAAAAATCTGCAGGTCCTCCAGGCTGACCTGGCAGTCGCGGTTGAGGTCACCGATCGGGCAGTCCGCCTGCGCAGAGCCGAGCAAAGAGATGGCTAATCCCAGTCCGAGCAACAAGATTTTCTGAAGCCTGAGCATCGAAATTGAAAATCGACAGTTTTACCCGCCTGACGCCTGGCGGGTGAAAATTTTCAATCAGTCCGGGCCGCCACGACTAGTTAACTCAAACTGACCGATCTTTCGAGAGGACATTATCACAAGCACGTATTTAACAGTGACATATCGCACCTTGTCATTCCCGCGCAAGCGGGAATCCAGTCACGCGAGATGGTAATGGATTCCTGCTTCTGCAGGAATGACACGATGGATCGGTCAGTTTGAGTAATATTATACACACATACCGCAGGTTAGTCAATTCCGGCGATGAGTAAGGGATGAGTCGTGTGTGACCAGGTTTTATGGTAGGCCCGTGTCATTGCGAGCCCCGACTTGTCGGGGCGTGGCAATCTCAGTACCACAAATAGTAGAGATTGCTTCGGTCGCTTCGCTCCCTCGCAATGACAACGGTAGATAAAATTCTCTCCGCAATAGTGTTATACACTGCCAGAGAAATTAGTCACACACAACGAGTCAATTGGCGCAGCCGCTGCAAATTCACTGGTCAACTAAATGCCCGCCGACAACTATTTTCCGTTGCCAACAGCGAAAAGGTGCGAGTAGGTCCGCAGATACATCCTTTCGCCCGAGACGGCAGGAGTGGCTTGGCTTTGTTCGCCCAAAGGATTGACAGCCAGCAGTTCGTAGGCTGGGCCTGCTTTGATCACCACAACGTCACCATTGGCAGCGATGCAGTACAGTCTTCCATCTACCCAGACCGGCGAGCCATAGAACTTGGCGGCGGGTTTTTCCCGCCAGAGCTGCTGCCCGGTAGAGCTGCGCAGGCAAGAAACGTACCCGCGGTCATTAAATGTAAAAAGCAGGTCCGCTTTAGCCAGCGATGTAGGAATATATGGAGCGGTGCTATTGTCGATCTTATATGCCTCGGCAGGGGGCGTGGGTTTCCCGCCCACACCAGGCCGAATTGCGATCAGACGTTTGCCGACACCGGCGTCGCCGCAGGTGCCAACTACAAGCCCATCCGCTATGACGGGCGAACTGATTACGCGGCTTATAAATGCGGACTTCATTTCCCACAAAACTGCTCCGGTTTCAGGGTCGACACTACTTATGCCATGAGCGAGACTGCTGAAGATCAACTGCGGCACGCCGGATGCGGGCGAATAAGCGCAGGGCGTCGAGTAAGAGGTCTTGGGATTGGTCTGCCGCGGCAGTTGCCAGCGAGTCTGGCCAGTCTTGCGGTCGACTGCAATCCAGGCGCTATCCATGTCGTTCGTATCGGCCTCATGCTCGATGGTAAAGACCACAATGTTACCGGCGACAATTGGCGAACTGCCCGCCCCATGCTGACAACGCACACCCTCAAAAGTCCGCTTCCAGACCTCCTCACCGCTGTGGTCCACCGCGATGAGCAACGTCTCTTTTGAGGTTGGCCAGAGCACATAGACATAATCAGCATCGGCCGCCGGCGTGGCGGTTGCGTAGCTATTTAACCTATTCATGTTATACGAGGGCAGTTTGTATTGTTTCTGCCATAGAACTTCGCCATCGGAGGCGCTTAGAGCCAGCAGGATTCCCAGAGCAGCTTTCTGATCGCCGCTGGTGACGAAGACTTTATTGCCCGAAACCACCGGGCAGAGAATGGCCTGTGCCCGGCAGCTTGACCTTCCAGGCGTAATCATTTTGCGTCCACTTGACGGGAATAGTCTTGGCCTGGCTGATGCCCTGCCCATCCGGACCGCGGAACCTTGTCCATTCCTGCCCGTACAGCGCCGATGCAAACAGAACGACCACTACCGGTAGGAGGCCTTTCAGCATTTGCTTACATTTTATAACCAATTACTTCAACCCTTTCACTCGATAGAAGCGCAAGATAAGCAATTTGGCCGCATTGTCAATTCTTGACTACCAATTGTCAATTACAAATCCGTCTGTTACCAACCATTCACTTTATGCCTTTTATAGGTGGACAGAGAACCCGAAATGGCATTGGCTAATGGATACGCAAAATGCGTGAGGCCTGTAAAATGAAAATGTTAAGATTCATACAAAAATGGTGGCGCAGGACGCTGGGTCTGGGCGTGAGTTTCTCAGCCGGAATAGATTCGCACAAATGGGAAACTAAAATCGAGATTCTGCGGATTCTATCCAGCGGGTGTTATTGAGCATCAGCCTTGACCGTCGCCGTACCGGCGACGGCTAACAATCGACTGCTACGCGTCCAACAGGCCAAGTTTTTACAAAATATTTGCATAATTTCGGTATATTCCTGCGTCTATAAGGGTAGAGGACGCCAATTGGCTATGTAAGTGCCTTAAATGAGCCAAAACCAAGATGCGATCAACAGGGCCAGCGATTTGTCAGGGAGGCACTAAAGATGAGAAAGATCGATGTTGAGGACAAATTTCAGATAAAGCAGTTGCTCTACTGCGATTGCGTTCTGGGCGTCAAAGACTACCGCTACCGCTCTTTTGGTGGCTTTGCGTTTTGGTGGTATGACAAGCAGCGTGATATTTGCAGTTGCTGCGAAGCCGGCTGGTCTGACTTGGGCAAAAAGGTCGTGCATTATAGTCTGGATAAGGCTGCGAAGATTCTGTGGCGTTACCGCCGCTATTTATTTTTGCGCGGCAAACGCGTTTCTCAAGACAGGAAATTAGTAAATGTTGCGCATTATTACAACTGAAATAATGAGCCGGCACAAAGAACAAATCGTCTTAACAACCGTAATCCTAAAGGAAGGAGCCTGCAATTGAGGGGCTGGGGCAAACTTTCCCTCCTCTCCTCCGCACGTCCCAGCCCTTTTATTTTTGTTTGTTAGCAATCGGCCATTGGTTCCTGTCCCATCGAGCAAGGGCTACAAAAAAGCACAATAGCGCACATATTGCCAGGCCAAGGCTCCATCTTGCCGGCAGTCCCGCAGCGCTTGGAACATAGCCACACACAAGAGCCATCACCGCGACCAATACGCTGTAAGGAAGCTGGGTGCGAACGTGCCGCATCAGGTTGCAGGAGCTGGCCGTAGAACTTATGATTGTGGTGTCGGAGATAGGTGAACAATGGTCGCCGAAAATGGCGCCATCCAATACCGCGCCCAGGCTTATTATCGTGGTAAGGCCATAAACTCGCCCATCGAGCGCAAAGGCAATCGGAATGGCGGTTGGAATTAGTATAGCCATTGTCCCCCAACTGGTGCCGGTGGCAAAGGAGATCACACAGGCAACCACAAACAAAATCGGTGGAAACCAACAGGGCGAAACCCTGCCGGCCAGCACCCTTATCAAGAAATCTCCAGTCCCGAGGCTGTCACAGCAATTCTTCAGTGACCAGGCAAGAATCAGTATCACCGACGGCACGGCGGCCCTTTTGATGCCCCGGTAGAAGCATCCGGGCAGCGCAGAGGTCCGCAGCGCACCAGATAATCGCCCACAAAGCAGAGCCAGAGTCACTCCAAATGACGCGGCGCAAAAAAGGATAACGTGGCTGTGTTGAGCACTGCTGATAACCTCGCGCCAGTAGATCCAACTAAACAACATCCTAGCTTGGCTAAGCCTGGCTGGGCCGTTGCCGTCGATCCACAGTCCTGTTATGTGAAACAATATAAGGCCGCCCAGCGGCAGTAGCGCGTTGATTGCCCGGCCGGATAATTCTATCGCCCCCGCTTCCGTCTTCGACAGAAGACGCGGGCGCGGACCGGAGTTGCTCGTTGCTTTGGAGGAACTCGTGTCGGTATCCGCGGTCTTGGCGTTGCCTTTTGCCGAATCTTCTGCGGCCTTCATCGGCCCAAACTCCCGACCGGCAATTATTTGCACAAAAATAAAGGCAATCATAATTAGGCAATAGAAGCGGAAGCTCAAGGCATCAAAGAACATTGAATAGCCGGTCTTACCCATACCTAATTTTTGACCGACATCCGCAAAAAGGCCCACCTCGTAGGCAATCCAGGTACTAACAACCGCCAGTCCCGATATAGGTGCGCTTGTGGCGTCGACCAGGAAAGCGAGTTTCTCCCGACTGACACGGAACCTATCCGTGATAGGCTGCATCATCGAGCCGACAATTATGGCGCTGGCGTAGTCATCAATAAAACATAGAATCCCCATCGTCGCGGTAGCTAATTGCGCGGATTTTCCACTCTTTACGCGCTTGAGGAACCACACGATGATGCCGCTGAAGCCGCCGGAAGCAATTATTATTTCCACCATCACAAAAATCGGCGGTATGAATGCCAGAATTTCCAGATTGGTCGTATTCGCAGCAGTATCTATCACATAAATACAAACTGTTCTCAGTCCTTGAAGCCAGGCGGCTGCACTCAGTGGCGCTTGTGGAACCGCGGTCAGCAGACCCCCAACTACAATGGCGATTCCCAGACTGGCAAGGACATTATGGGTCAGAAAAGCCAGCACAATTGCCAGCAGAGGAGGAATAAGGCTATGCCAGATAGCGGCCTGTGAATTCTGCCCGCACAGAGGCGCAAAACAAATGGCTAAAAAACCTACGACGGCCACAATGACGACCGCCACTATCCTTCTTGTACGGTTTCTCAATTTCAACGGACACTACGAATACGCGGAAAACACAAGCAAATCAAGGACAAAAGTCCGCCATATCTTTTTACCGCCGAGTATGTATAATTGGACGCTATGAAGGAATTCTTGCAAAAACTTATCCAGGCAGAGACAACCACCGAGAAAGGCGAGTTGGCTGCCGCCCAGATTATTGCAACCGAGTTTGACCGATCGGGCATAGAATCTCGCATAGAGACGTGGGAGCAAACCAGGGCAAACATCATCGCCAGCATCAAATCAACGAGGCGTAAAAAGGGGCTTCTGTTTGTGTGCCATCTCGATGTTGTCGGGCCTGGCGAAGCCCAGTGGAGGTATCCGCCGTTTGCCGCGGTGGAAAGCGACGGCAAAATCTACGGGCGAGGAGCCGCAGATATGAAGGGCTGCATCGCCGCAATTGTTACTGCCATCCGCCAGGTGGTTGAGTCGGGCACGCAATTGCAGGGCGACGTCATACTTCTTGGCGCTGCCGGCGAAGAGACCGATAGCTGCGGTGCCAGAAGGTTTGTGGACGACCGAGCGGCAATCGGCCAGTTGACTGCCGTAGTTATAACCGAGCCGACGGAGTTTGAGGTTGTCACTGCGCACCGCGGATTGCTGTGGCTCGAAGTTATCACCAAGGGCAAAGCTGCTCACGGCTCAACACCGCATCTGGGCGTGAACGCGATAAGTTCGATGAAATCGGTCCTGGATGAGCTGGAGAATTACAGAATTCCTTTTGAGCCGCACGAGCAGTTGGGCGAGTGTTCTATGAGCATCAATAAGATTGCCGGCGGCCAGGCTATCAACATTGTGCCCGATAAGTGCAGTATCGCGGTGGACATTCGCACCCTGCCCAGCCAAAACCACAACGATATCGTTGCCGGTTTTGAGAAAATCCTCGCCAAGTTAAGAAAAGGTAATTCTCAGTTTGCCGGCGAAGTTTCTATTATACGCGATGTGCAGGCGTTAGAGACGGATAATGGCTGTGATTTCGTTAAGGATTTCTGCTCGGCAGTGGGAAGAAGTAACACCAAAGCTGTGGGTTTTACTACTGATGGGCCTTATTTTTCCTCGCTGGATGCTCCGGTAGTGGTTTTTGGGCCGGGCAAGTCCGAGCTTTGCCATAAGCCGGACGAATATATTGACCTTGCCGATGTGGCAAAAGCGGTTGATTATTATAGACACATCATCCTGCATTTCTTGGCCTGATCACTGTGAGGGCTCTGGTCATCGGCATGGCCGAACACAATCCATCCCCTTAACATAGTCCTTGTGCTGCTCGCAGATAGCGGTTTCTAGTATCAAAAACGAGGAATGAGTATCCCGTATCGGCAATCGATTTTGGACACTTAGTTGTTAAGACTTTTGGCGAAAATTTTTATAAGTGCTTACGTCAAAAGAGTATACGTGCAAAATAGAAAAACCCCCAAAATGAGCGGAAATACACAGAAACTTACCGAAAATGCGCACGTTTTGAGTAGAAATGATCAAGAAATGTGCACTTTTTGATAAGTTTGAAAAAGGTGGACTTGACTTTTGCCGGGCACATTCATTTCTGGCACACAGCTTGCAGGAACACGGACAAACACAGACTTGAACACCGATAGACACAGACTTAAACTCGGACTGGGACACCGATAGACACGGACTGAAATTGTGACTCCGGGATCTTATTGGATTCCGCCGCGGCGGATTCCGGACTGTCAACGGGTAGAACATACGTTGGCCGTTTCTGGTCTTAACAAGCAAAGCGACTTGTAGTCACAGCGAAAGCCGAACTCAAACGCAGGCACCGCTATGCCGCGTGCTTGTGGTAGGGAGTTTGGGCCTGCGGCAGTCTGCAGCTCGAGTCCAGAATTCTTTCCGGACAAAACTGGAAAAACCTTGTGGCGATTTGTGGGTGCACGTACAATTGGAGGAACCGGTAAGGATACAATAGGCCCGCGCACGAGGATGGGCAGAACCGTAAAGTTTCTGTAAATGCGGGATGCTCACTGGCATGTAGAGACTGAGGGCAGTCACATGAGCAATACGATGCTTAAAAGGTAGACTACATAACAAAG
>CAWFCJ010000057.1:0-88851 GCA_963814265.1 Sedimentisphaerales bacterium
TGGAGCACAACAGGGTGGCAATACTCGCCGGCGGAACCGGAAATCCCTTCTTTACCACCGATACCTGTGCGGCTTTGCGAGCCTCGGAGCTGGAGGCAAATCTGCTAATAAAAGCGACGAAGGTCGACGGTGTCTACAGCGAGGACCCGGCGAAAAATCCACAGGCGCAGCTTTTTGAAAAATTGTCTTACGACGAGGTCCTTACCAAAAATCTGAGGATTATAGACCACGCCGCTGTGAGCCTTTGTCGCGACAGCAACATCCCGATTATCGTGTTGAATATCTCCAAAAGAGGTAATATCGCCAAAGCTCTTTGCGGCGAGCGAGTTGGCACGTTAATTTGCGAAAAGCCCTGACCGGAGGTTAAAGATGCCGACAAAACAGATGGTATTAGAGAGCAAATCCAAGATGGAAAAGGCGGTCGAAGTATTGCACGATGAACTAAAGACCGTTCGGACTTGGAAGGGCTTCGACTGGCCTGGTGGAGAATATAAAGGTGGAGTATTACGGGACGCCTACGCCGCTAAAACAATTGGCTACCCTGGCGGCGCCGCAGCCTGATATGATTGTGATAAAACCGTTTGACCCGGCATCGCTAAAAGAGATCGAAAAGGCGATAAAAAATAGCGACTTGAGCATTGCGCCGATTGTCGAGGGCAAGCTCATCAGGCTCAGCATCCCGCCTCTCAGTGAGGAAAGAAGAAGGCAGCTTGTGCAGCAGGCTAAACAGCTCGGCGAACAGGCAAAGGTCGGTCTTCGCAACATCCGAAGAGACGCAATTAAGCATTTGGAAAAGCAAGAGAAAAACAGGCTAATTACAGAAGACGACATGGAAAAAGGGAAAAAACAGGTAGACGATACCACCAAAGAGTACACCGACCGAATCGATTCGATGATTAAACACAAATCGGATGAAATAATGCTCGATTGACAAACCCCCAAACGGGTTTGGGGGCGAAATATTTAGCCCCGCAATTTATTGCGGGGTTTTCACAATTATTCCGGGGGACAAAATAATGCCAGATGATAAGAATACGAAAATCAAACCTCGATCTAAAACTGCCGTCAGGTTCCTGACATGGGGACTGGCAGTTGTGGCCGTGTTGGTCGTGTCGGCATTCTTACTTCTGCCTGTGGTTATTTCCAGCGGTGCCGCACGGAGAATCATATTAGCCAAAGTCAACAAGGCCATAAACGGCCGGGCAGACTTTGCCGCTCTCTCTATGGGCTGGTACAAAGGCATCAAGGTCACGGATTTCAGTTTTAACGATAATGCTGGCCAGGCTTCGGTGCAGGTAAAGCAAATCACTACCAAGCCGCATTACGGCTCTATTGTGATGGGCGATTTGTCGTTCGGGAAAACCGTCATTGACCAGCCGCAGGTGCAGATAAATCTAAAAGCACAGCAGCCCGCTAAGACGATCAGCGAAATTCCTCCCGCTCAAAAATCGCCCGTGTTTGCTTTGCCGGTTAAGACCATAGACCTTGTGGTCAATAACGGCAATTTCAAAGTGACCGACGGGCAAAGCAGAACCGTTGAGCTTGCGCAGATAAACTCCCAAGTCAGTTTAAGGCCGCCGAATCAGCGCAGCAGCTTCAATATCAATATGGCGGTGGCGGATGCAGGCAAAGAATCGACAATCAAGGCCGTCGGACAAGTCCAGCCCGGAGGCGACAGCAAGGGCTGGACGCTTAAAGGTACTACGGGCGATTTCATCATAGAGGTCAACGACTTGGACCTCGAATCCTTGGGGCCGATTCTTGAACTAGCCAAACTCCAGGTTCAGGCACAAGGTCTGGTTTCTGCCGATGTGAACGCCGTGATAAAAGATGGCGCCTTCGAGAATTTGGCGGGATAGTCAAGGCAAAGAATCTGGATATAGGCGGTCCCCAACTAAAGGGCGATAGATTAAAGACCAGCCTTTTGGATGTCACCGTAAGATTGAAAAGCCAGCAGCAGTTTATGAACATTGAGAAATTGCAGGTAGATAGTGACTGGCTCCGAGCAAAAGCCGGCGGGATGGTTCCGACCACGTTTAAGTCGTGGGGCGACATTTTGGCAGGTAAGTCGGATTATAGCTTGAACGCCGATTTCGAGGTCGATGTCGATAAGGTTCTTTCACAGATGCCGCATACGTTCGGCCTCAAAGAGCAAATGAAGGTAACGTCCGGCAAATTGAGCGGAAATATCCAGGCAAGTCGCGGCAGGCTTGTAGGGCAGGCAAATCTTGCCGGATTGGCCGGGGCGGTCGACGGCAAAAAGCTCGCTCTTTCTGAACCGGTCGCCGCCAAGCTCCAGATAACCGCCGAGAAGGACAAGTTCAACTTTGATGTCCTCGATGTCACAGCCGCATTTGCGAAAATCAGTGCCACTGGCAGCCTCGAACAGCTTAAATATGACGGGCGGGTTGACCTGGCAAAACTTCAATCGGAGCTGGGGCAATTTGCAAATTTGGGCCCATATCGGCTGGCGGGCGAACTTTCCAGCAAGGGACAACTCTCCATCGTTAAAGATAAGATCACGGTTGCCGGCTCTTCGCAGGCAAAGAATCTTGCCGTCAGCTCAGATAAAGGCGTCAGTGCCGCCGAGCCGATGGCCGATGTCACTTTCGCTGTTGACATCGACAGGCCGAACAGTATCCTCACCATCGGTTCGATAAAGGCAAATGCCAGTCTTGGCCAAGTGAGCATAAAAGATGCGGTTGTGCCGCTGAGCGAAAAGGCGGCTAAACCTATGAAACTGCTGGTCTCCGCCAGCAATGTTGACCTGCAAAAAGTCCAGCCGTTTGCGGTGTTGTTCGCGTCTTTCCCGGAAAAGATGCAGATGGCCGGCATCGCCGAATCTCAAATTCAGGTCACCTCCGAAAAAGGTATTTACAGAATCACCACCGATGCCACAAAGATCAAGAATTTCAAGCTTGTCTCCGCGGACAAAAAGCCGTTTGAACAGCAGGAAGTTCTGCTTGTCTTCGATGCCGAAATCAACTCCAAGGAAAAGGCGATAAATGTCAAGAAACTCGAGCTTGAAAGTCCGCAGATAAAGATTAAAAAGGCCGAATTCAATAAGACTGACAATAGCGGCAAAACAAAACTGCAGGCTCAGCTTGAAGGCGAGTACGATTGGGCTGCCGTAAGCGCGGTGGCATCGGGTTTTTTGCCGCAGGGTTTTGAACTGGCCGGGCAAAGAAAGTCCGCCATTAGTTTTTCCAGTGAATACCCGGCGGGCAAAACGGACCAGTTGCTGGCACATCTTAACGCCAAAACGAAGCTCGGCTTTGAGCGGGCCGCGTACCTGGGATTGAATTTTAGCCCCACAGAGGTCGATGTGCAGGTTGAAAACGGCGTGCTGCGTATCGCGCCCTTTTCCTCAAAGGTGAACAATGGTCAGTTGAGCTTTGCCGGCCAGGCTGATTTTACAAAGAAGCCAGCGGTACTTAGAACTCCGGGGCCCATCCAGGTGGCGAAGGACGTTCAAATCAACAAAGAGACTACGGAGAAATTATTGATGTATGTCAATCCGATCTTTGCCAATGCAGTTAATGTTAGCGGCGTGGCGAACTTCGGCTGCGAAAAACTTGCCATACCGCTGGCCGGCAATGCCGAGAAAACATCCAAGTAATCGGCACTATCTCGATGAACAATGTGCGCTTGGAAGCCTCGGATTTGCTCGGTCAGATTCTCTCTGTGGCCGGCGGCGGCCTTCGGGGACAGGTCATCACTATCCATCCGACAAAATTCGTCCTGCAGGATGGCTTCTTAAGATCTGACGATATGCAGGTGGACGTCGGCGATAATCCCGTAAACTTCAAAGGCGTCATCGGGCTGGATAAGAGCTTGAATATGACCGTCACTTTGCCGTACACCGTTGACGGCAGAACTGTTAGGGTCGGTAAAGACGCTGGCGCTCAACGGATGTCTGTGCCTCTAAAAGGAACGATCCTCAAGCCTGAGCTTGACCTGGGCGGACTCCTTCAGGATCAGTTGAAGAAGCGGTTGCTCAAGGGCCTGGAGGACATATTGCGATAAGAGGTTTTTATTTAGCCCCGCAATTTATTGGGGGTTTCTATCTCTTCGTAAAGATTAAAAGGTGGTAGTATGTTTCAGGAACTGTTATCGACCCCAACCGCACAACTGGGCAAGGCCGGTCGCCTGGCAGTCTTTCAGATTAAACTCTGGTCGCACTGCGTCAGGCTGTTGAAAGTGAACCGTGCCGGCCAGCAGGCAGCAGCCCTGTCGTATCATACGATCTTCGGAGTCGTTCCGCTGGCAATTGTCGTCCTACTGATTTTTCAGTTGTTTCCCAAGCACAAAGATGTTGCCAACCGGATCAAAACTCTGGTGTACGACCAGCTTCAACTTACAACAATTGAATACCATCCGGATCCGCAGAAGACCGACGAGAAAATAATGCTAACTGAATACCTGGACAACATGGTCGGCGACTTCTTCCAGGGCGTAAATACCGGCTCGGTTACGATAATTAGCACCATATTTGTTATCTGGGCCGCTGTGTCGCTGCTTTCAACCATTGAAAGGGCGTTCAACAACATCTGGCACGTCCCCATAGGCAGAAATCTTCTGCACAGGATTATCAATTACTGGGCCCTTCTGACTCTGGGGCCTCTGCTGTTAGGCGTTGGAATCTACCTGATCACACAGTACACTGCCGCGGTACAAATTCACAAGACCGTTCTGTCAAGCATCGGCCCGGCGCTGTTATCTTATCTGCTCTCGACCGCAGGTTTTTTTCTGCTATATTTTGTCTTGCCCAATACCAAGGTTCAGGCAAAGGCTGCCATTTCCGGCGCAGCGGTAGCCGCTCTGGTCTGGGCGATTGCCAAATGGGGCTTTGGCCTATATATCACGGAGTTTGTTCCCTACGGCAAGGTCTATGGTGTGTTAGGCATTGTGCCGCTAAGCATATTGTGGATTTTTATTACCTGGCTTATCGTTTTATTTGGCTTGCAGTTGACCTTCACCACCCAGCACCTAAAGAGTCTTGACACTACCGAGATTACCGCTGCCAGGAAAACGGAGCGATATTTCATAGCCAGCGAGCTGACGATTATCAATATTGTCAGGGAGATTGCCGCAGCTTTCGAGCAAAATAGGGCCCCAGTTGCAGCGGAAATCATATGCAGCAAGTTGAATATACCTGCCGAGTTCGGCGAAAAAATATTAAACCATCTTGTGGCGGCGGGCCTGCTGGCAAGAACCAGCGACCCAATTGTTGGTTTTTTGCCGGTAACCAACCCGGAAAACGTCAAGCTGTCGCAAATTGCCAAAGCTGTTGCCGACGCCAGCTTTGGTCAGCCGTTGCGCGAAGCCGGCAAGCCTTTAGAGCACATAGTCCATCAGCAGAATGAACTGCTCGGACGATACAACCTCAAGCAAATCCTAAGTGACGAGCAGGACGCTGCAAGGAAATAGAGTATAGTCATAGTGCTATGAACATACTGAAAGCCGGCTGTGTCGTCCTCGTTTTCTTGGCGATATGTTCTCCGGCTTTGCTCTATGCGCCGCAGGCGCTGGCAACCCGTCCCGAGGATTCTCTGGTGGTGGTGACATCCAGCACTCCTATGGGAAAACGCGCGGGAAACGCGTTTGTAATTGGCGACGGCACGTTGGTGGTAACTGCCCGGCATCTGGTATTTGAGGAATCCGAGCAAGGCGAGCATCAAATGCCCGGACTGGTCAGTTTAGTCAGTCCTTATCTTGGACAGGCGTGCTATGGCGAAATCCTCGCTGCCGATGAGGAGCTTGACCTCGCTGTGCTCAAGGCTGCTTGGCAGGGTCATCCGGCCCTGCAATTAGCCGATGACGACAGCATACTTTCTGCTGAACGCGTGCAGATAATCGGAATGCCCGAAGTTATTCACAGCATCGGGCCCGACGCTAATGAGCCCTTTCCTGAGAGCATGACCTTCCAGCGAGAGGTGCTGCCGGGCGACTTTGTGGCAGTTCGTGAGCGGACCCCACGATTCATATCACTACATGGGATCGGCCAGCTTGGCGAGGGCTGGAGCGGCTCACCTATGCTTCTGCCTGGCACCTGTAAAGCTGCCGGATGTTTTGTTCGACTGCATGGAACGAAAGGGCAAACGTTTGTATCAGCTCAGGGCCCAGCCATATCACAGGTCAAGCACCTGGTAGTCCAGGCTGGCCAAGAAAAATCTCTGCATCCTGTCGAGCACGGTCTTTCCAGGGCAAAAGACGCAACCAATGTTTTTTTGCTCACTCTCCAGGCCTACAGGCATTACTTGGGGCGCGATTACGATCGGGCACTTGAGCAGACACAGTCGCTTATTGGCTTGCGACCCGAGTCTGCCTTGGTTTATACTCTTGCTGCAAGTGTCGCGGAAGAACAAAGCAAATTTGACGACGCCGAACGGTACTATCAAGAGGCTCTGAGATTAGACCCTGATTCGGCTAACTTGAAGATTTATTATGCCCAGTTTCTCTCAAAGCATCACCCAGATAAAGCTCTAGAGATTTTGCAGCAGATGTGGCAATTCGACAGATTAAGACCTTATGCAGCGCTATTAATGTTTAATATTCTCTCCGATCGCAGCGAGTATCAGCGATGCAGCACATTGCTGGAGGAGGCTCTCAAGATTAGTCCCAACAATGCCTATTTGTGGGTCAATCTCGGAGGTTGCCAATATCACTTGGGCCAGGCGAATGATGCGATCATTTCGTTGAGCAAAGCAGTGGAACTTCTGCCGGAAAGAGGACCATTCCGTGGTCAACTGGCTCGCTTGCTGGAACAATGTGACAGACTCGATGAAGCCGAGAAGCATTTTCGCCAGCTTCTGAAAATCGAGCCTGACAATCCGGTTGTGCACTTCTGGCTGGCCCAGTTTCTTAGCCAAGCACCGGCCCGCCGCGAAAGAGGAAGCCTTGAAAGAGGCTCAGGTCGCCCTGGGACTGCCCACCCCTGGCGGACTGTCAAGACAAGTCCTCGAAAAGTTTATCAGCGACCTGCAATCAGAGAGCGAGCAAAAACCTCCCAAGTAGCAATGCTCTGTGTTTCTCTACCGCTCAATCTTTTTGTGGCTGGACCACTACGGGCTTGCTTACTTCCTCTTGTAATCTGCCGATTTCGTAGTCGCAACTAATCCACAGCGCCGGTAGAATCGGCTTGGGGTTGCCTCGTGAATCCTTAGCCGTTTGGACGTCCACCAACGGCGTCGCAGCAAGTTTTATCTCGATGGCGGCCCCTTCCTCAGGAATCGTGAACGTCTGCGGCTGGCTAATCTCGTATGTTCCTTGCTCGCAGCGCAAAGCAAAAGTCATCTTTGCCGGCCTATTCAAAGCGGGCATCGACAGCTTGTAAGAAAACCGTGAACGGCTCATTCTTCTTGGGCTTAGCCGGCACGGTTTTCGTCAAGGCAGAGTGCAAAACCTGGTGAATCCGAATCGTCTCCATCGGCACTGCCGTCCAAAGATACTGTTTGTTTAGCCGGCCATTGCTTTTGGTTATCTCGAGGTGATCGATTATGCTGCCGTTGATGTCTATGGTATCCATAGTCAGTTTATTGCCTTTGATATGAAACAGGCAGAAATGATGCACTCGCTTGGCGGTTGCGTGGTAGAGGGCTGGCTCAATCTCATATAGCGGTGCACCGCCGCCGCCGGCTGTAACATAGGTTACGTGACTTCCGCTGGTTCCGGCTGGCGGTGCGACCGGCCAGAATCGCTCGTACTGGTGTGAGTGACCTGTGATGACAAAATCTACGCCCGCTTTTGCCAGGCTCGGCAGGGCGTCCGGCTGGCCCCAGTCCAACCAGTGCCCACCGAAGTTTACGCTCGGCACATGGTAGCTTACGAATTTCCACCGGGCCCGGCTGCTTCCGGCATCGGCGGCAATAAGCCTCAGCAGTTCTTTGCTCTCGACGCCTCTTGAGACGTTGTCGAGGCAGAGATAGTGAACCGGACCATAGTTGAAGCTGAAGTCGTTGCCCTGCCCGGGTGGAATCAGCAGTCTTTCAAAGTTGCCGCCGTTTCCTTCGTGGTTGCCTTTAGCGATGTAGATGGGGACAGTTTCTGCCAATCCTTCTATCGGCGCAAAGAATTGAGGTTCCCATTGCTCGTATTTGTCGCCATTTGTAACCAGATCGCCGGTATGGACCACAAAGTCAACTTTCCTGGTTTTCATTAGTTCTATTAATTTGCGATGGATATCAGGATTGCTGCGACTATCGCCATAGACGACGAATGTCACTTCGTTGGCGTCGAGGGCAGGAGTGTGAAATTCGTAGATTTTGCTGAGCATGCCCGCTCCAGCCAGGCGATATTTATAAGCTTGGCCCGGCTCTAAGTCTTGCAGCCAGACCTTATGAATGAAGGCCGTTTTCTGATCGCTTTGTCCGCCGGCTGTGCTATGGACACACTTGCTCGGTATCAGACCTCTGCCATAGCATATTTTGCCTGGTTCCTGCGTGTTTGTTTCCCACATGATAGCGGCCCGATCCGGGCACACTCGAAGCAGCACCGGCCCTTTGGTTATTCCGGCGCAGCCGCCCGTTATGGCAAGCACAATGATTAGTGCGGCATAGAGACAAAAGATCGGTAATGCCGTAGACCTTCCACTTACCGGCCAGTGTCTTTGAGATGCGTTGGTCCTCATAAGAATCTTGCCTTTCCATAAAGATTGAACGGGATTCTACCTCGTGATCTTTCCAATCAGATTACTGCCCGCAGTATATATGAAAAACACGCCGAACCCGAATAGTGCCAGCGAGCAAATTAGCAGCACTATCTGCTGGAGGCGCGGACCCAGCAGTGTTGAGCCTTTGAAGCTTGCCCAGGACAGGATTTGCAGCCAGACAAGGTCCACCAACCAATGAGCCAGGGCAAAAAGTGCGAAGGCCCAGACTCCCCAATTGGCAGCCTGTGTGGCCAAGGCCAAACCCACAGTCGCCCACCAGAGCAGAAAGTATGGGTTGCCGGCGGATAGTATAATGCCTGCCAGAATGGGTCTGCCCGCAAGGGCCTTGGGCTGGGCGTTGGCTCTGGCTTTCACGCTGAGCAAGGCCTGTGCTGCCATAATTATTAGAAAGACTCCGCCGGCCAGGCCGATCGCAATCTGGACTCTTGGCAGCTTGAAATAATTTCCCATGCCCAGGATGATCACCACCATCAGCGGAAATTCGATAATGCCGTGGCCGATAGCGATAAGCGGCCCGGCATATCGTGACCGCGCGCCCATCGCAATGGCGGTCGCAGTGACAGGCCCCGGCTGCATCGCACCGGTGCAGGAGATAATCAGTACCTGAGCTAAGAAAAACAGCAAATCCACCAGGCAACTACCCCGTTTTAACTCATCGGTTCATCTATGTTCCTCTGGAGGATTACGACAGATACAGATAGAATTAGGATTGTCCGGCTCAACAACCAGTCGCTCGGTAACCTGAGCAGTCATACACCAGTGAATCAGAGGAGTCGGTATATATATGCATCTTCGATGAATACATTGTTAATCACATTTCGCGTAAACCGGATGTGTGATATTCCCTTGCCCGTTTTGATTGCCGATTTTAAGGTCTTGATTAATTTATCATCTGGACTGACCAAAGATATATTCCAGAGGGACAGCTCGTATCGACCATCTAATTCTTGGAGTTGCGATTGAACCCTCTCGTACGCTTTCTTAGGCCCATCGGTGTCTACAAATGGCGAAGCAAGGATTAATCGCCACTCTTCGGAGTCAGGCATATAGAACCACAAAGCTGCTTTGACATTGAATTTGGCCTGGTCTAGTTTATTGAGCAGAGCTTCACCGGCTTTCATATCATCATCTACCAGCGTTGGCTTATCCATTGTAAGACTCCATGATTTTTGTCTGCAATTGCTTGATAAATATCTTGGGCTTTCTTCTGGTCATATTCTTCATATCGGCTTGCTTCTGTCCAGCCTTTTAGCACAGACCAATAAGACGCTAATTTTTTGTCTTTATTCAGATCTTTATTAAAGGTTTCCTCAATGCCTCCAGACTTAATGAGTCTCGCAAGGTCGTGGATGTAGATCACATCAATTACTTTTCTATCTGGTGGAAAATCAAACTCCTTCGTCTGTTTCGCAATGCAAGCTTTCAGCGCACATTCAATTACGTAACCACACAGGTAATAAGCGCCTGAATATCGCTGTTTTTCAAGCAGGGCTTCAGCATCTTCTAATCTTATTTTCGCTAATTTCTGAAAGTCTCCTCTATTCATTAAAGGCCTCACAACTGCTCATTTGTAGCCTATTTTTGCGGCCGATCTTACTATTATTCTTGCCTAAGATGTTCCTTTTGTCAAATGTTAATATTCGGGCTCTAAATAATAGTAATGTATGATTGAAATTACTTCTAAAGGTACGACACTTTCGAATCTGGTAATTGTCCTCTGTCCTCATTATGCGCACGAACGAGATACGAGTCACGCGCGACGAACGACGGACTTATTCTCCGATGATCTTTACCAGGACTCTTTTTTTTCTTTTGCCGTCGAATTCGCCGTAGAATATCTGCTCCCACGGACCGAAATCGAGTTTGCCATCGGTGACAGCTACCACTACTTCTCTGCCCATCACGCTGCGTTTTAGATGCGCGTCGGCGTTGTCTTCAAAGCCGTTGTGCCGATACTGCGAGTAAGGCTTCTCCGGCGCCAATTTTTCCAGCCAGACCTCGAAGTCGTGGTGCAGGCCGGGTTCATCGTCGTTGATAAATACACTGGCGGTGATGTGCATGGCGTTACAAAGCAAAAGGCCTTCTTTGATGCCGCTTTCTGCCAGGCACTGCTCGACCTGCGGCGTAATATTGATATATTCTCTTCTATTTTGTGTGTTGAACCAAAGCTCTTTTCTGTAGTTTTTCATTATCCTGTCACCTCCAGCAACTTCTTTAGGACGTCGCATTGTAGCAGAATTCGCACCGCTGCGAAATATCGCCCTGAAAGTTTCTTGACAATTTGCCTGGCCGGTATAAGATTTTTGCCCAAAAGGGAAACCACGCAGTAGAACACAAAATGTTTAGGAGAACACAATGGCAGACAAAAAAGCAGACTTAGCTGGGCCGGGCATCGGTGACTATGCCGAACTGGAGAAAATCCTGCCGCAAGATTACAGTTCTCTATTATCGCCGAAGGAGACGCAGATTGCCATTTACGCCGTTAAAGACTACATCGAGCAGAATCTGTGCAAAGAGCTTAATCTGATTCGTGTCACCGTGCCCTTGATTGTGGATGTTGAAAGCGGCGTCAACGACTATCTCGACCGTGACGGCTCGCGCACGCCGATCGGCTTTCACATCTCAAACGACTACGATAAAAATCCGATCGATGCCGAGGTTGTCCAGGCTGCGACCAAATGGAAGCGAATGGCCCTTAAACAATTCGGCATGAACATCGGCGAAGGGCTGCTTACCGATATGCGAGCGGTCCGCAAGGACTACTTCCTCGACCACGACCATAGCGCCTACGTTGACCAGTGGGACTGGGAGCTGGCAATCACCGAAGAGCAGCGAAATCTGAAATTCTTGCGGCAAGTGGTACGAAAAATCTGGAAGGTCTTAAAAGGCGCCGAAACCCACGTCCAGGAGCTTTTCCCTCAGCTAAAGACCGACAAATACCCGGATTTGCCCGATGAGCTTACTTTCATCCACGCCGAGGATATCCTCGATAAGTACCCCGAACTGCCGCGAAAGCAGCGCGAGACCGCCATTGTGCAAGAATATCCAGCTATATTTATTATCGGCATCGGCTGGGTGCTCAAGGACGGCTATCCGCACGAGATGCGGGCAGCGGATTACGATGACTGGGTGACGCCGACGACATCGCAGGATGGACGGCCGATGCACGGCCTAAACGGTGATATCCTCGTCTGGAATCCGGTGACAAAACGCCGTCACGAGCTGACCTCTATGGGCGTCCGCGTCAACGCAGAGACGCTCAAGAAGCAGCTTGAGATTTCCGGCCAACTGCATTTTCTGAAAGCTGCCGTACCATCAGGCCATCTTAAATAACGAGATTCCGCTTTCCATCGGCGGCGGCATCGGCCAATCCCGCACATTTATGCTGCTATTAAAAAAGGCCCACATCGGCGAAGTCAGCGCCACCGTCTGGCCAAAAATCCTCAAAGATATGTGCAAAAAGAAGAACATCCACGTTATCGAGTAATTGCCTCGATGTTTTAGGCGAGCGTCAAGCCTGCTTCAACTCGCCGCCGCGGATCGGCATTGAACGGATACGCACGCCCGTGGCGGCAAAGACGGCGTTGCCGATGGCCGGGGCAACGGCAATAATCGGCGTCTCGCCGCCACCGGCCGAGGGAATGTCCGTCTTGTTGATCAGATGCACATCGATTTTGGGAACATCCTTGAATCGCGGCACCCGATATCTGGCGAAGCTGGCATTCAGGATTTTGCCGTCTTCGAATTGCATTTCTTCGGTCAGCGCACCGCCCAAGCCCATGACGATGCAGCCCTGCACCTGAGAGAGCAGGTTGGCGGGATTCTGGATCGGGCCGCACTCGAAGGCCTCGCAGACCTCCTGCACTTTGATCTCGCCCTCGTTTGCGGTCGATAGCCGACCTCGACGCACGCGGCCACGACGGAGTTCTTTTCCGTTCCGCAGGCCAGTCCCACGCCCATGCTCGCTGGTGACTTTCTTCCTGCGTGCACGGCCAATCGAAGTGCTTGGCGGCAGCCTCAAGGACGGTTCGTATGCGCGGGTTTTCCAGATGGGCAAGCCGAAAGGCAAGCGGATCGGCCCCCGCGGCCGCGGCAAGCTCATCCATGAACGACTCGCGGGCGAAGTTGTTGCCCGTCGCCGCCAGGCACCGATATGCGCCCTGGCGTAAAGGAGAATCGGAACCGACGGACAGAATTCTGGTGTTAGCTATATTGTACGGTGTGTCAATCGCGGCACCGCCGGCGTTGATGTTGGTGAAGTCCCAGGCGATAATCGAGCCTTTGGCGTCCAGGCCGCCCTGGCACTCGATGACCGCCGCCGGGCGGAAATACGCCCAGGTGAACTCCTCGGCTCGCGTCCAGTGCACAGCGACCGGCCGCCCGGCCGCTTTGGCCAATCGAGCCGCTTCTTCCGCCGCCTCGCCGCTGTGTTTGCCGCCGAATCCGCCGCCCATATCGGGCACAATAGCGCGGACCCGCTCGGTCGGGATCTGAAAAGTGCTGGCTAAGTCGCGCTGCGCCGCTGAGGCCAGTCGATGCCCGCCCACACGGTCAGATTGCCGTCGTTCCACTCTGCCACTGCCGCCCTCGGCTCCATCGGAACGTGCTGAATGTAGGCCACCTGGTATGTTTCACTGAGGACCTTGCTTGCGTCGGCAAGGCCTTTGTCAATAGAGCCCCTCGTACTGGGACGGCCTGCCCCAGCATGTTTCTTGAGATAGGCAAAGATCTCCTTGCTCGATGGATGAGGGGCAGTTTTCCAGGATGCGGTTTTAGCAATGGTCTCCATCGCCTGTGCGGCACGAAACGAAGATGGCGCAGCGCAGCCCACGAACTGCCCATCACGGACAACCACCACATCCTTCATAGCCTGGGCTTCAGAAAGATCGATGGACTCAAGCGTGGCCCCGTAAGAGGGCGGACGCAGGATTTTTCCATAGAGCATATTTGGACGCACAATATCCGAAGGGAAACGATGCGCCCCCGTAACCAGGTCTCGGCTGTTCGGCCTGGGAACAGCAGTGCCGAGAACTTTCCATTCGCTTACCGGCGTGAGAGTGACATCAGATGGAATGGCTTGTTTGAAGATTTCCGCCGCGTCCTTCGATTTGGCCAGTTCCGCGTAGCTGATAGTCTGGTTCATCTGCCGGTGCGTAATAGTCCCGTTGTGTACATCTAAGGTGCTGCTGTCCACGTTCCATCGCTTGGCGGCAAGACGTGTCAGCAGTTCGCGGGCGGTTGCGGCGCCTTGGCGAACAGCGGGGACAGTGGAGGGAGTCGTCCGGCTGCCAGCGGTTATGCCGTCATCTGGCACGAGAGCCGTGTCGGCCATAATCAGGCGAATCTGGTCGACGCCGACCCGCAGCTCTTCAGCGGCTGCCTGTGTTAGTTGTGCCCGGGCGCCCTGGCCCTCCTCGACCTTGCCGGTCATTACCGTGATTATGCCGTCCTGATTGATATGGAGTCGTGCCGCTACGGTGGCGGACTCACGGCTGCCGCGGCCGCCAAATCCCGTAAGGGATCCCCCAGCGGATTGCCGAGCAACAGAGACGCCTTCGGTCGCCGTAATAAGAAGCCCCGTACCGAGCAGTTGCACAAAAGCACGTCGACTGAGTTCGACCTCGCTTCTCGCCTCATCGGACAGGTCAGAGTGCTCTGGTTCGCGCGTCTCGACTAACAGATCTTTTATCATGAGCTTCTACCTCTGCATCCACTTGGCGGCGCTACGAACGGCATTCAGGATTTTCACATATCCGTTGCACCGACACAGATTGACATTCATCTCTTCGGCGATTTCCTCATCGCTAGGGCGGGGATTCTTCTGGAGCAGCGCCACAGCCGTCAGAATCATTCCGGGCGTGCAATAGCCGCACTGTATTGCTCCTTCTTCAAGGAATGCTTGCTGAACGGGATGCAAGGAATCGCCCCTGGCCAGCCCTTCGATCGTGGTGATAGCCTTCTTATCAGCCTGAGCCACGGGGGTGACACAAGATAGAACTCGCTGGCCATCCATCAGGACCGTGCACGCACCGCAGCGGCCTTCGCCGCAGCCGTATTTTGTGCCGGTCAGGTGCAGCTCCTCCCGCAGGACATCCAGAAGTGGGCGCTGTGGGTCGCTTGTGATACTTTTCTGTTGCCCGTTGACAGTGAATGTAACCGTCACATCCATAGGCGTGCTCCTTATTGTTGCTTCTGATATGTTAGTATGGCAACGCCTGGCTTATCCGCAATGGTCACAGGCAGTCCATCATTCAGCAACTCACGACCACCGCGAGATTCTTGCCCGCCGGTATCCAGGTTGATTATAGAGTAGTTTGCTTGGGCATCCAAGCCGAGCAGCTTGAAACGCGCGGATTCATAGAAGCTGTTGTGCCGGCGGAAGACCTGGACCATGCCTTCGCCCTGCCTCCGGGCGGTCGAACTGCCAGGCCATCCAGACGGTGTCGTCACGGGTCCAGGGCGTCAGCGGATAGAAATCGCCGTAGTAGTTCGGGGCGATCTGCCGCCACTGACCGATGAGGCGGCGAAGCGCGTCGTAGTCGAGGTCCTTCAAGCGCACATCGAGGCCAAAGCCGATGCTCTGGCCGGCGTTGCTCCAGAAGGCATAAGGCTCGACCGGCGTGTGGCCGCTGCCGTAGTAGGGCGCGTTGCGCGTGCACACCGTGCCGGTGCCGTGAAACGGCAGCCACAGCGACAGGCCGTACATCATGCACTGGTGGCCGATGGCTTCGTAGGCGTAGTCGCTCCGCCACAACGGCACGGCGCGGCGCATCGTCTCAAGGTCGTTGCGCCGCCCGCCGCTGGCGCACGAGTCGATGAGCATGTTCGGATGCCGGCGGCGCAATTCGTCCCAGTAGGCGAGGTAGCCCGTGACGTGCCTGATTTCGCGTGATGCCCTGGCGGTCCGGCGCATCGGCGCCGCGCCAGTAATCCAAGCGGGTCCATGTTGAAATCCTGGCGGTAGAGGTCGATGCCCTGCTCGTTCAGCAAGCTGGTCGACGTGCTCGGTCAGCCACTGGCGTGCGGCATCGTTGCCGAGGTTGAGCAGGCCGCCCTTGGCGCCGCCGAGCACCCATTCCGGATGATTGTTCGCCAGCCACGTGTCGGCAGCCACCCGTTCCGGCTCGAACCAGACCAGGATCTTCAGACCCTTGCTGTGGGCGTAATCCGAGATCGCCCGCAGTCCCCGCGGGAAACGGACTCGTGTCCACTTCCCACGTGCCGACGCGCGGCCAGCCGCCGCCGTGATGCACATACCAGCCGGCATCCATCCACCAGTAATCGAGCTTGATGCCCTCCTCCAGGTAGCGGTCGATGAACATGATCTGGTTGGTCTCGTTGGCCTTGATCATCTCGTCGTACTGGCGCGAGCTGGAGGCAAGCAGTTGTGGCTGGGGAAGCTTGCCGCCGGGCTTGGGCATGGAGTGGGCCATCATCCAGCGGCGCCAGATGTTCTGGGCGGCGATCCAGTCGCCCTTTCCAGAATTGCAGCACGATCAGCGGACTGCGGACTTCCTCGCCGGGCAGCAGCTTGAACTGCGTCAGTTCCTGGCCGGCACGCAGGTGCAGGCCGCGTCGCGTCGTCGCGTACAAACTCGGCCGCCCACTGTCCCGGCCAGCCAACGGCGACAATGAGTCCCTTCGCCGGACCATTCGAGGTTGAAGTAGGACCAGTCTGCATTGGTCGGCCGGCCGCCCGCGCCGCCCAGGCGCTTGGTGGCGCCGCGCCCCAGCGCTGTTTCCAGCGGGCCGTAGTCGTTGCCGTTGGCGGGAGAGCCGACGTTGTGGTGCAGCAGGAACTCGCCCATCGCTGCTGCGGTCAGCTCGATGTCAAGCGCCTGGATCTTTTCGAGGATCGGCGTGTCGGTGGAGCCGGTGTTCTTGAAGTAGAGCGTCCATTCCACCGTGGGAAAATCGTGGTATTCAACGAGAACACAGCGGACCTCCAGGCTGCTCGCCGGGTCGGTGTAGACCAGCGTGTGCTCGGTGCGATGCGAGTCGAGCTTTTGGGTGTCGTGCCTGGCTTGCCAGGACTTGAGCACTTCCGCTGATGGTTTGCCGTCGTAGAGGAATGAGAACGGCGGCATAGTAAGAGATAATTTCGGCGCAGTTTCTCCCAGCGGCAGGTCCTGAAGTGTTACGCTGGTGCCATCCTGAAGCTTCACAACAGCACCAGCCCACAGTGCCTGGTCCCAGCTGCGACCATCGCCGCCATCCTTGACGCGGATCTCGAACTGGCGTGCACCGTTCAGCGGCACGTTGATGGCACACGCCCCATCCTTCAGCCGGAGCACCGGCGAGGCATATACCTCTGTACTATCGACCAGTACGTGGAACGTCACCGAGCCATGTCCCGTTGCCGCCCCGCGCTGTGTATCATCGTTGTTCTCCAATCCTACATCTGCAACGAACCGTTCAGCCGGCTGCCCCAAAACCACCAGCAGGTGCTTGGTAGAATTGAATCCAAGACCGTTGGTATAAGTTTTGCCGCCGAGCTGGTACGGCGTGCCGCGCCAGGACCGTCCGCGAGACACTCCGTCAGACACATCTTCGTAGAGTATCTCCAGATGGGGACGAGCGACCTGCTCCGTCCTGCCAAACAGTGGGTTCATCCACTCGTTGCGAAGACTGAATTCGTCTGGTTGTGGTGTTACCGCGTGAGCGGCCACGAGCACAAATAAGCTCACTATGATGACGCTGATGAAGTTTGGCTGCTCTTTCACGTGCTCATCCCCTTTCTACCTTAACGGTAAACGACTGGCTCAAATAAATCATAATCCTTTTGAAGATTGCTCAATCGGGCTGTTAAAATACTCCTTATGCCCCAACCTAAATGCGATATTCGAATAGGCACATCCGGCTGGCATTACGGCCACTGGGAAGGTTTATATTATCCCGAAAAGCTCCCAAAGAGCAAATGGTTCGAGTACTATGCAAGAGATTTTGATACCGTCGAAATCAACAATACTTTCTATCAACTGCCAAAACAAGAGACTTTCAAGAACTGGCATAAACAAGCGCCGGAGAATTTTCTCTACGCCATAAAAGCTAATCGCTTTATTACCCATATAAAGAGACTAAAAGACGCAGAAGAGACGCTGCCCCGTTTTTTCGAGCGAGCAGAGTTGCTGAAGGAACATCTGGGGCCGGTCCTTTATCAACTGCCGCCCGGCTTCCACAAAGACCTTGCCCGGCTTGGAGATTTTATACAAATTTTGCCCAAGAATAGAACCGCCGTTTTTGAATTCAGGCATGAAAGCTGGTTTTCGCAGGATACATACGACCTGCTCGATGAATTTGGCGTGGGCTTTTGCATCCACGATTTAGTGGGCGTCCCTACGCCTCGTGTCGTAACAGGCCAGGTGATTTACGTTCGCTTTCACGGCACAATCGGCAGATATGACGGCAACTACCCTAAATCGACACTACAAAATTGGGCCGAGTGGATAAAAGACAATATCAGCCAAGTTCGCGGCGTCTACGCCTATTTTAATAATGACGCCCAGGCTTATGCCATCTTTAACGCAAAGACATTAAAAGAAAAATCTCATATCTTGTAAATCGAGTCATTAACCACGAATTAACCCTTTACGTGGTATCACAAAAGGTTTATACTGGATAAAATAAGCTATAGCATTTGGTTCTGTTTTTATAAGGAAGCTTTATAAATGCTCTTTTCAGATACATGCAAAAAAGTAACGCTTTACAAAGAATCAGATCTGAATGAAATCGTAGAATATGTAAAACATTTTACGTTTGAAGAAGATGATAGTAAAAGAGACCATGAGTTTTTCTCGCTTTATCTTTTTTTGATAGCTGCTTTTAAAATACAAAAATTAACATTTCCAGTTGAAATATTAAAAAGTGAATCTCCCGACTTTAGATTAAGCAAGATCAATGAAGAACCGTATTGGGGCTTAGAACATACTAGAGCAACGGTGGAAAAATATAAAATGGACGAGTCTGAATTTGCAGAATACCCCGAAGGGTCTCATATGGAACTGCCGTATTATACCAGTAAAGATTCTCCTTCTAAAAAGTCTAGGATTGCTTTGAAAAAGCCTAGTGAACGATTGACAAGTTCTGGTTATGGTGACAATGGAATAGAAAAACAATGGACAGAGATACTCTTAGATTCACTCAAAAGGAAAAGACAACAGTTGAATAAAGAAACATTTGAAAAGTACAGAAGAAATGAACTTCTTATTGAAAATGACGGTCCAGCACCTGTTTTTTGTAGGTTCGATAATGCCATAAAAATACTAAAAGAAACATATATTCAAGATAAAATTAATGATCTCTTAACCTATGGCAAGGTTCATGTGTATTCAGGCTGTTGGTTTGTTTATGACGTTTTTGGTGAAACAATCAAAGTGGATATATCAAAATCCCAATTAACGTAATAGCCAGATAGCGTGACTTCTTAGCCCACGCATGCACCATCACCTGATTTTATGGTTAAAGAAGTCTAATCGTCAAGTTTGTTATAACAGAACGTTCAATCCTTTTTTGATTGCGTACTGGCGGACGGAGTCGATTTCCTGGACGGTGGGTCGGCGGTTTATTTGGGGGTGCGAAAAGGCTTTGTAGCACGGGCGATATTGGTCCATTACATTGACGCAGATTTATTTTGCCCGTGAGACGTATGAGCCGTCTTCGGTGCTGATTCGCACAACCTCGCCGACCTCAATAAAAGGCGGCACACGAGTCTTAAGCCCGGTTTTAAGGACCGCTTCTTTGGGCTGATTTGTCACCGTTGCACCCTTGGGCACCGGAGCGGTGTCAGTAACGGTCAGATCAACCACTTTGGGCAGTTCAATAGCGACTACGTTATCCTGGTGTAATAGGGTAGTGAGCCTGGTGTTCGGCTTGACGAACTTTATGGATTCGCCTATCAGGTCAGCCGACACGGTAACCTGGTCGTAGTTCTGATTGTCCATAAGGACATGGCCGGTGGCGTCCGAGTATAGGTATTCCATCTCCCGACGGTCAAGGAATGCCTGCTCAAGCTCTTCGGTGGAGCGCAGGCGTTTCTCGATTGTTACTCTATCGGACATTCGTCTGAGCTTGGCTTGCACAAATGCCCGGAGATTTCCAGGCGTAACATGGGTGGCTTCGACGCACACGTACAACTGGCCGTCCAGAGTGGTAGCCATGCCCGGTCTCAAATCACTTGCCTTCACGTTAAGTTCCTCATTGACAATTAAACACTGCAATCATCCATCGGTAAATTTATGCCACAAAATAAACATATACCTTTCAGGCCTGTCAAGTGAGAATTTGATGTGGCCGATAAGGCAAAAAGGTTAAGATATGTGCTGGAACTAATACTACAGCGCAACTAACCTGGCACTATGCGCATTGTAACTTATTTCCTTATACGCACTTAAAATTCTAAATACTAATGTCTAAATTCTAAACAAATCCAAATGACCAAAATTCAAAACTTCCCTGACAACAGGCAAGATTCAAAAGAGCGGCCCTACTTCAACGGCGGTAGCCGTTTGGGTTATTTGAAATTCGAATTCGTTTAGGATTTAGGATTTCGTGCTTAGGATTTTTCCTGCTATCATAAGTAGAATTATTTGCGCTGTAGAACTAAACCTTGCTGAAATAATGAATGTCGAATGTCCGCATAAGTGAGGTGAGATGCGATGAACTTAGTATCTAGCAAATTGGCTTTGTCTTTGCTGTGTTTGGCAATGCCGGCTTGTGCTTTCTGTGGTGCGATGTCTGACCCTCTGGAGTCGAAGCAGCAGTCTGGCATCGCAGTTGTTGATGAGGACCCAAATATCGTCGCGCGAATTGCAGATTATGTCATCATTAAAGAAGACCTTCGCAAGAGACTGATGAACGAGCTTCGCCCGGAGCCTTATGAGTCGCTCATGCAAGCTGAGCCTGTCAACGCCGAGATCGTACTTAAAAAAATGATCGCTGAGAAGGCGATGATAATAGAAGCCCGCAAGTCAGGCCTGCTGCAAAGTAACGAAGAAATCCGCACATCGGTTAAGCAGATCAGGGACAGAAATTTGGCAAACGCACTTCTGCAAAAGTATCTTCAGGGCAAACAGGCAGACCTTATGGTTACCGAGGCCGAAATTGATCAGGCGCTTAAGAAGCGATCCTAAGCTCGACCGAACGCGGGCACAGGCGATACTACAAAGAACAAAAGCCAATAAAATCTTAGATAGTTACTGGCAGCAGTTGTACAAGAAACTGAACGTTCAGAAGGTAATCGCGAATTTTGCCAGAGCCGCAGAAGTCCATCAAAGGTTGTTGTACCGTCCCAAAGAACCTCGCAGCGTAGGCTGGATACAAAATAATCAAGTAAGAAATGAATTGACGCCCCAAGAGAAAAATATTGTCCTGGCTAACTATGACAAGGGCAAAATCACGCTGGAGGACTTGCTGATCGCCTTATGTGAGATTGTTCCGCCGGGCCGGCCGAAGGATTTGAATACTGCGCAGGGCGTTGAACGGTTGCTGGATCGGGTCTTGAGGATACCGATTTTTGTCGCCGAGGCAGAGTCTCTCGGCCTGGATAAGGACGAAAGCATAGTCCGGCAAGTAAGACAGTACGAGGATATGCGGCTGCTCGGTGCGGCCCAAATGGCAATATACCAGCAGGCCGCTGAGCCGAATGAGCAAGAGATAGTCGCGTTTTTCAACAACAATAAAGAGATGTTCGGCACGCCCAGAAGACTTAAGATTGACCAAATCTGGTGTCAAGACCTGAAAACCGCCCGGCAGGTAAAGGCTGAGTTGGAGGTTGGTAAGGATTTCGAGTCGGTTAAAAAAGAATTTTCGTTGCAGAAACAAAGCCCGGCCCCGCGTACGCGGGGATTGACGCCTCCCCCGACTCGGAAGGGATGTTCTTCAATGATTTATGGCAGAGCGACCCTAATACGGTTGTCGGGCCGGTAAAGGGCTTCTACTCAGACGCAGTTAAGTGGCGTATAGTTAAAGTATTCGAGAAGAAGCCCGCCGAGCTGAAAGAGTATTCCGGCGACCTGAAGGACCGGGTTAAGTCCAGCATATTGGCTGACAGGAGAAACGCCGCCTTTGCCAAATATAGACAAGAATTATTGGAAAAATATCCACACAAGATTTATGCCGACAGAATCAAGGATATTGACCCATTGAATATACCATAATGACCGACGATACAATCGAAAATCTCCAATTCTCAATCTTCAATTCTGAGGTCCTTCTACCGCCGTGGGGGACGAGACACCCCGATCTCTATCTCTATCTCCGTCGAGCTGGTTGTTGCCCCAAGGTTGTCCGTCGCTTTAGCCGTGAGTTTGTATGAGCCCTCTGGGCAGTCAGCCCACACAATGCCCCAGCCGTCAGAGCCATCATCGTCGGCGCCTATCTTATCGCCGTTGGCATAGAATTCGACTCTTACTACTATGCCATCTATGTCGCACGCATGCGCTTGGATTTCGATTCTTGCCGCCTCGCTTCTGAACTGGGCTTCGTTGGCAGGAGCCGTAATAATTACGTAGGGCGGGTGGTTGGGTACGGCTAAGCACGACCTAAGCCAGTTCTCAGCGAGCAGCGCGTAGTCGCTCATGTCAACCACCCCGTCGTGGTTAGTGTCGCACTCCAGACATAGCGTCTCACTCAGGCTTGCATAAGCGGTCCCCCGTAGTGCGCATGTTGTACGCGCCCGCCGTTGGGCCTAGGCTCCTGTGAATAGTCGGCAGTTGGGTCGCCACTATCAATGCAGGGACTGGTTACTTTATCCAGGGACCCATACATCATGCTCCGGCCAGTATCGGCCTCGCTCGGATTTGAGATGGTAGTCGCCCTTTTCGGGTTCTGCGAATATCGGGTCCAGGCTGAGATTGCCCGGACCTTCTCCGCCGCGTTGGATACAACTGTAGTGAGCCTGACATCCAAACAGGTCATCACGAATGTTGTGCCAGAAAATGGAGTTGCTCACATTCGGCTCGGCCCGGGCAAAGGCTTCGAGCCCGTATCTGTTATTTACGACGGTCACGTTGGTGATGGTGGGCGAGCTGCCGGCAATGAAGATGCCGATGAAGCTGTTTCTTATAACGAAGTTCTCCAGCACACTGCTGGATTCTTCGCCCATATAGAAGGACACGGCGAAATCGCCCGGAGCCTCTATTACCGCTGCATCCTCTGCGCTTCGCACCGCTATGGCCTTACCCAGGAAATTGACCTGTTCACGATAAACGCCCGGATAGACCAGAGTTGTGTCTCCTTTTTTTGCCGCCTCTATCCCTTTCTGGATGGTTGCGAAAGCCGTCTTGGCGCTTGAGCCGTCGTTGTCATCGCTGCCGTGGCTTCGGTCAACATAGTAGATGTGCCCCTGCTGAGGTCCTGCTGTAGTGAAGCTCCATACGCGGCCTTTGTGTTTGGTGGCATCTGGTTCGACTTCATCAATTCGCCAGTAGTACGTGGTCCCCGATTCGAGGATTCCGGGATCGTAGGTATTAACGTGCTGTCTACCTCGATAGATGCCTTTTGAGGCTGTAGTGGCACTATCCACCATTTCGCTATCAGTGCCGAGGTAGACATCGTGCATGATGGCATCGGCGCCCGAAGACCAGCTTAGATCTGCATCGATGCCGACCTGTTTGGCGCCGTCTGATGGGTCGGGATTGCTTGCGGTCACTGGCAAAGCCGTAAAGCTCCAGACGTCACCTTTGTGTATGGTCTTGCCATCACCTTCGACTTCGTCGACCCGCCAGTAATAAGTTGTCCCTGGGGTCAAGCCCGCACCGTGCCAATAGACAGTGAATGTCTGTCGGCCTCGCAGTTCAGCGGCACCAGGCGTCGGATTGGTGCCAAAATACACGTCATGGAACTTGGCGGTCTCTCCCGCCACCCACTGAAGAAGCGGCTTTTCTACCCCTGTCGCCCCATCAGGCGGGTTAGGATTGCTGGCCTTGACGCCCAGCACAACTTCAACTGTCGCGACCAAAGAGCCGGCCAGCGATGTGGAAGCCTGCTCCGTCGCTGTCGATGCGCTCACCGTGGCAAATGTTACCAGAAGCGCCGCCAAAAAAAACGTTCGTTTCATTTTTCGACCCTTTCCAAAGTGTGTGATGATATTATGACAGCAACAACAATCGAGTGAGTTTTCAGGCAAGCCCGGTATGATATGCAAGTATGCTATGATGGCAGACAACAAATACTATGACAGTTCTGTGAGCCTGCCCTGGCCTCTTTGGTGAATATGATTGTAATAGAAAGATCGTTGCTCCCGCAAGGAAATTTTCAGAAATTTTCTGTGTGACCAGATTTTGCGCCAGGCCGCACTCTCGTCTGACGGTTGCGCTGCTCGTTTCGTACTACGTCTGACGGCTACGTCATAAACAACGCTTTTCGTTTGACGCAACCGTGACGAGCCGCGCAACCGCAACCGTTTAACGCGCTAAAAAGTTAGCGATTGACAATCGACAATCGAAAATTGAAAATGAAAACTGAAAATGGTTTTTATACTGCACAAATACATATTTCGGGAGCTTTTGAAGGTCTTTGCACCGGCTGCGGCGGCTCTGACGCTTATTTTGAGCCTGGGCAGTGTTCTGCGGCCCATGCAGGAATTCGGCGTAGGACCGCGCCAGGCGGTCCATATTATGGGCTATTTTTTGCCGGTTACCCTGACTTTTGTATTGCCTATCGCTGCTCTATTTGCCGGCGCTTTGGTCTACGGTCGGCTCGCAGGCGATAATGAGCTGGACGCCTGCAAGGCAAGTGGAATCGGTTTTCTAAGACTGGTCTATCCCGGCCTGGCTCTGGCGCTGATAGTCGCAAGCGCGAATCTGATCTTTGAGTTTTCACGTGACGCCGATATTCGTCCACCTGGCTGAAAAATCGCTCAAAGCCGATGCAAAACAGATAGTTTTCCGTAATATTCAGCGGAGAGGCTATTATGAGCTGCCGGACAGCGGCTATCGTATCTATGCCGACTATGCCAACCCACAGACCGACACGTTGGTAGGCGTTCTGGTCGCTCAAGTGCAGAGCGGTCGCATAGAAGACGTTTTCGGCGGAGACGCCGCCAAAGTCTACTTTAACCCTCGCGGTCAAATGAATGAGGTCCGCGTGGTTGTGCATAAACCGTACAAGCTGGGCCTGGCAGACGAAGGGGCGGCGGAATGGCTGCCGTTCACCTGGGAGTTCGGTTCGCTGCTGGGGGACGATATCAAGTTCAAGCGGATCGACCAGATGAGGGCAATCGAAGCCGATCTGATGCGGTTTGGCCCTGTCAACAAGCTTGTCCGCGAAACTTATGCGCAATTTGTTGCGGAGCTGCTGGCACAAGATATTGCACGTGAATTGGGGATAGTGAATCGTGAATCGCAGCGCGACGCACGAATCACGAATCACGAACCACGATACGAGCTTCGTGGTGAGCCAAACTCAGTCAGGTTTACGGCCACCCAGTGTGCTGTGCAGGCCAGAGCTGTGGAATTGTCCGGCGATGTGGCGGTCAGCGAATACGATGCCAACTACACGCAGCTTTTATATAGGCTACGGTCTGCAAAGGCGTCTCTGTATATCGAAGGTGATGGGCCGGCATTGACTTTGACGATGGATATTTACCGCGCAACAGAAGAAGGCTCCGGCCAGTTGAGAATGCGGCATGTCATTCGCGGCTTGACTCTGCCGGCGTCTGTCACCGACGTGTTCAAAACCGGCAACATTCTGGAGAATATTAGTCCACAGATGCTGGAATCTGCGCTCGAAAAAGGGCCGAGCGAGAATCTACGCCAAGTGCACAATGAGCTTCAAAGAAGAATCCGGATAACGCTGATTGACATAAAGGCGGAGATACATTCTCGTCTGGCGTTTGGGATGGGCTGCGTACCCATGATATTGATTGGCATCGGTCTGGGCGTCATCAAAAAGGGTGGACACATGCTCAGTGCTTTTGCTGCCAGTTGTGTGCCTGCCGCGGTGCTAATTGTGTGCATAATTAGCGGCAAGCAGGTCACTGAGAATCTCGGTTCGCAGGCCATTTCGGGAATGCTGCTTACATGGGCAGGACTCGTTGTCCTGGTTGTGCTGGCGATTGTGCTGTATCACAGACTGCTGAGAAACTAAGCCGGCGTCTGTTTAGCCCCGCAATCCCTCGACCGAGCTCGGGACATGTTTTTTGCGGGGTCCGTCGCCGTACCGGCGACGGCTAAACGGGATACAAAGTCGAAGACGCGGGATACGAATATGAAAATATTGGACAGGCATGTCGCCAAGAACTTTCTGATTGGCTATGGGATTGCCTTTTGTGTCTTGATAGGCCTGCGAATAATTATTGACTTGTTCGTGAATCTGGACGAATTTACCGAGCACGCTGACCTTAGCACCTTTGATGTGATTAAGAACACGTTTGTCTTTTACAGCCTGAACGCTACTCTTTACTTTCGAGACTTTGCGGGCATGATGACTGTGCTGGCGGCGGCCTTTTCGCTGGGCAGGATGGTTCGTCTGAATGAGTTGGTAGCCATAATGGCCTCCGGGGTCAGCCTCAAAAGGGTTATCGGGCCCATTCTTGTCCTTGCATTGTTGCTTACGGGCCTGCTGGTTATCGACCAGGAGATTCTGATACCGGCTCTTAGCGACAAGCTTGTTCGCGGCCGGGACGATATTCCTGGGCAGGAGTCGTATGACGTCTGGTTTATTGCCGACGCCAACGGTTCACTATTTTGCGCCCCCAGATTTGACGTGAAGACCGCAACGTTGCATGAGCCGACTATCATCCGCCGCCTGGAGGTGAAGCCCGGCATCTGGCAGGTGGTCGGACGAATATCCGCGGAAAAGGCTGTCGATGCTCACGGCACGGGCAACTGGATTTTGACTAAGGGACTATCGGTCAAGAGAGGCTCCGGCGAAGACCCGCAGCCGATCGCTTCATATAAAAGCGATGTCACCGCAAAAGACATTCCTGTCAGGAGCCAGGCCCGGTACACAAGTCTGTTGGGTTCGAGGCAATTGGCTGCTCTTGCCGCCCAGAGGACCAAGATAAGAACCTGCCTGAGCTTTACAGCCAGAAGCACTTTCGTATTACCGACCCGATTATCAATCTTGTGATGCTCATGATAAGTCTGCCGGTTTTGGTCTGTCGCGAACCCAAGTCGATGAAATCGGCGGTGGTGATTAGTTTCGGTCTGACCACGGCATGTTTTATTACAACGTTTGTCTGTAAAATGCTCGCCACTGAGCCTGTATTATTCGGCAAGGTGATGGTGCAGTTATGGGCGTGGCTGCCCATCTTTATCTTTGTGCCCGCGGCTTTTATCGAATTAGATTCTATGAAAACTTAGTTTTTATCGCCTTTTGGATCTCGCGGTTTAGTCTTACACTGCACCATTTTTGCCCGCACATCGAGCAGTAATCAGATTGTAGGGTGGGCTTTAGCCCACCATTTGCCTTCTCACAGGCCTCGCGGTGCATTCGCTCGGCTGTCTGCGGATCAAGTGACTCGGCAAGATGTGTCTTCCAGTCCAGGCTGGTTCGAGCTATGCTGAGTCTCTTGTCGCGGTCGGCGGCGCCTTTTAAGCCGCGGGCAACATCTGCGGCGTGAGCGGCAATTTTCGCTGCGATTACACCTGCCCGCACGTCATCGGCGTCAGGCAGGCCCAGATGCTCTCTCGGCGTCACATAGCACAAAAAAGATGCCCCGTAAAAGGCAGCGGCAGTCCCGCCGATTGCCGATGTTATGTGGTCGTAGCCCGGCGCAATATCCGTTACCAGCGGGCCCAGAACGTAAAATGGAGCACCGTGACAAATCTGCTGCTGGATTTCCATATTGTATTGTATCTGGTCGAATGGAACGTGGCCGGGGCCTTCCACCATAACCTGGCAGCCTTTTTCCTGTGCCCGCTGGGTAAGTTCGCCCAGCGTTCTTAACTCTGCCATCTGCGCCTCGTCTGTGGCATCGGCGATTGCACCGGGGCGAAGCCCATCGCCGAGAGAAAAACAGACATCATATTCGCGCAGGATGTCACACAGGTCGTCAAACATTTCGTAAAGCGGATTTTGCCGGTTGTGATACAGCATCCACTTGGCAAGTAGCGCTCCCCCACGACTGACGATGCCTGCAACCCGATTCTCAAGAAGCGGTAGGTACTCTTTTAGCACGCCAGCGTGAATGGTGAAAAAATCTACGCCCTGTTTAGCCTGTCTTTCGATAATCTTGAGGATTGTTTTACCGTCAATATCCTCAACGCTTCTGGCTTCTATTACCTGGTAGATGGGCACTGTTCCAAAAGGAACCGGACACTGCGCTAACAACCTCTCGCGGACCTGGTCGAGATTTCCGCCCGTGCTCAAATCCATGATGGTATCGGCGCCGGCAGCAAGAGCCGTCTGCATTTTTTCTATTTCAGATTCCACCGAAGACCGGACGCTGCTGGTGCCGATATTTGCATTTACCTTTGTGCTGAGCAGCCGCCCTATACCGACCGGCTTCAGATTCGTTTTTATATGCAGCTTGTTTGCCGGTATCACCAGGCGACCGGCTGCAACCTCATCCCGGACAAGCTCGGCCTGTAGGCTTTCACTCTCAGCGACAAATCTGATCTGCTCGGTGACTATTGCTGCTTTTGCGGCCTGTAACTGCGTTGTCATTGCTGGGCATTATACACAAATTTTCTTACGAGGGCAAAAATACCTTTTGAATGGCTGCCATTGATGGGTAGACTAATCGCAAATGACGGACCGGAAAGCCGACTTGAGAGAAGGAGAGTAGAATATGCCGCAGACAGATAGGGACCTGCCCAGCGAGATAGGCGAAAAACCCTGGTGGAAGTACCTAACCCGCTATCATTGGCTTGTGCTGATTATTGCCTCGATGAGCTGGTTGTTTGACTGCATGGACCAGCGGTTCTTCAACATCGTCCGCGAGCCGGCCATGCGAAGCCTCCTGTACGGCAGGCAGGTCAATGCTCCCGATGCCCCGCCGTTGAGTCCCGAGAAGAAAACAACCGTCGCAGTTCTATGGCCGAATCGCCACCGGTATGGTCCTGTTTGGCTGGGCGGTCGGCGGGTTCTTCTTTGGAATGCTCGGAGACCGCATCGGCCGGATAAAAACAATGATGATTACCATCTCCATTTATGCCGGCTTCACCGGCCTGTCGGCATTATCAGTAGCCTGGTGGGACTTCATCACATATCGTTTTCTGATGGGTCTCGGAGTCGGCGGGCTTTTTGCCGCTGCCGTTTCGCTCGTTGCAGAAGTAACTCCCCCCCAGGCTCGTCCCCACGCGCTCGGACTGCTCCAGGCGCTATCGGCGCTCGGCAATGTCATCGGCTCAGCTATAACCATCTATCTCAAGCCGCAGAGCACACTCATTTGGAATTGAAAACTGGCGATGGATTTTCTCGGTCGGCGTGCTTCCGGCGATTCTGGTCGTCGCTATCCAGAGGACGCTGCGAGAGCCGGAGAGCTGGCAACGGGCAAAAAGCAGAGCATCCGAGGACCTCCACAAACAACTCGGCGCCTGGAGAGACCTCTTCTCACCGGGCCTTCGCAGAAATACCCTCGTTGGTCTTTCCCTGGCGGTCGCCGGCGTCATCGGCCTGTGGGGCGTGGCATTTTTCTCGCCCGAATTGGTGCGTGACGGCCTCAAGGCCCTGCCCAAGGCAACACAGGATAAATATGTCGGCATCGGCCTGATGCTGCAGGATGTCGGGGCATTCTTCGGCGTCTATTTCTTTACGATGCTGGCTGCCAGGTTTGGCAGAAAGCCGGCGTTCGGCCTATGCTTTTTGCCTCGGCCTTTATCGTGACCGCAGCCTTATCTTTCAGTTCCTTCGCCAGCCGAGTCAAGTCTTCTGGATGCCGCCGATTCTGGGATTCTGCACGCTTTCAGTCTTTGGCGGTTATGCAATCTACTTCCCCGAGCTTATATCCGACTCGCCTGCGAAGCTCCGGCGTAGGCTTCTGTTATAACGTCGGCCGAGTGATTACCGCTGTGGCACTATTCGGCAGCGCCTACCTGGTCGAAATGCTCAAGGGCTATGGTGTGGCAGAGCCTTTCCGCGTCGGCTCAATTTTGATAGCAGGGATCTACTTCCTCGGCATCATTGCCCTTATCTGGGCGCCCGGAAACCAAAGGCCGTCCACTGCCTGAAGACTAAGCAGAGTAGCAGGGTTCAGGTTTCGCGGATCAACGATCACGGATTAGGTAGGACTGCTGACCCCTGATCCCTGACCCCTGATCCCCAGAGTATTGGCGGCAATGGAATCATTTTTTGGCAACCGTTCACGCAGACAATAAGGCGTTTTCTGTGTCATTGCGAGGCCTTTAGGCCGAAGCAATCTTGAAAGCGAGCGATTTTAGATTGCTTCGCTTCGCTCGCAATGACGAAAATGCGGTTTTTGCGTGAACGCTTACATTTTTTGTATGAATGCGCGGATAGACCGCAAAAAAGTGAAAAAAATGTTTGAAATCCTGAAACAAACGTTTTAAGCTATCGTATAAAACGCTCGTTTATGGATTCTAATATGGATACGTCTGATAATCCGACAGTAGCTGGTTCTGATAAGCCCGTGCAGGAGCGGTTACTCAATGCAGCAGAAGGGCTTTTTAGCGAGCACGGTTTCTACCATACGAGTATCCGCGAGATTGCTGCTGTGGCAGACTGCAATATTGCTTCCGTCAACTACTATTTTGGCGGCAAAGAAAAATTATACGTCGAAGTTTGGAGGCATACATCTGTTGATTATGCGAGAAAAGATCATAACCAGTATCGAAAGGGTGATGTCTGAAGATGTTAAAGAGACTTATTTGGAAGATTTGCTTATGTCCTTTGCGACGGCTTTTCTTGAGCCAATCAAGGATAAAAGGAAAGCCTATCAACTCATTAAACTTATGGACCGTGAAATGGTAGAACAAAACCTTCCTAAGAATATGTTTCTTGAAGAAATGATTATGCCTATTTTCAATGCTATGCAAAATGCTTTGATGAAGGTCTATCAGAGTTTAGATAAATCAAAGACTCATTTATTCTTGTTCTCCATCATCGGCCAGTTGGTGCACTTAATCCGTGTGCAAACTTTGTATGACCACACCTCCACTTTGCAATTATCGGGATTTGATTTGAGTGAAACTGTCAATCACATAGTCAGATTTTCCGCCGCCGGTATTCGTGCTTGTGCCGAGACAAAAGAGAACAGAGGGCAGAAGACAGAAGACAGAGGACAGAAGACAGAGGGCTGAAGATATGAAGGGAACGAGACAAAAAGCAGCTCGGTTTGCCTTAGTTGTACTGGTGGGATCGTTGCTTGCCGGGTGCGTCAGCAGTGAGCAGTTCTATGAGCAGGCTGGTTTATCGAGAGAGACTGCGTATCGGCAATGGCAGAGTCGTAAAGAGCGTCAGGAGCAGGCCCAGCCGGTTATCAGCGGCAAGCTAACTGTCCAAGACTGCTTGAAGTTGGCGATGGTTAATAACAAAGTACTGCAGCGCGTTACGGAGGAGAGAGAAATCGCCCGCGGAGAACGTCTGAAATCCAATTCGGCTATTCTGCCCAGCGTAAATCTTACGGGCGAATACAGGCGATTAGATGAAGTTCAATCTATAAAACTGCCGCCAGAGATGGGAGGCGGGTCGATAACCATGGGTGATGTGGATAATTATTCGGTGGGCCTTATGGTTACCCAACCGATTTTTGCCGGCGGCTCGATAACCGCCCGGCTCAATTCCGCGAAGTTGTTCTCGCTGCTCACCGACGAGACGGTCCGAGCGGCTGTTCAGGAGGTGGTTTATGCAGCCGAGCACGCCTATCACGACGTCTTGCTAAGTCAGCATCTGGTGGAAATAAGCACCGACGCGGTTCGCTCAGCGAAGGCGCACCTTGACAGTGTCAAGCAGAAACGCCAGGGCGGAATCGCTTCGGATTTCGATGTTCTGCGGGCAGAGGTGGAACTATCCAATTTCCAGGCCGAGCTTATACAGAACAAAAATGCGATCAATGTTTCAAAAGCCATGCTGATTAAGACGATGGGCGTGTCACAGGATAGTGACTTCGTTCTCACAGACGAGCTGACTTATGTCCCTTCCAGTGTGACGATGGAGCAGGCTGTTGAAGCGGCGTATCGGAATCGGCCCGATTTGCTCGGCAAGGAATTTGATATAAGAGTACAAAGGGAGCAGCTTAACATCGTCCGCGGCCGATATTTCCCTATTGTTAGCGGTTACTATAACAATACCTGGTCGAAACCTGATCCGCACACCATGATGCTGATTGAATGGGGTCACGCCTGGCAAGCCGGCCTTACAGCGACCATCCCCATTTTTGACGGGTTTTCGCGTGAGGGCGAAATAGTCTCGCAAAAAGCCCGGCTCAAGCAGGCGCAAATAGGTTTGGTGGACGCGGAAGAGACCGCCTTATTCGAGCTAACCAAGTCGCAACTGGGCATCGAGAACGCCGTGGAGTTCGTTGAATCGCAGCGGCTGAACCTTACTAGGGCAAGGGAGGGTCTGCGGCTTGCTGAAGTTGGCTACAGAGAGGGAACTAATACGCAGGTTGAAATGATTGATGCTCAGGCTGCCCTAACGACCGCCCAGGCGAATTACTACCAGGCGATATACTCGCATGTGATCGCGAAATTGGACCTTCAAAAAGCAATGGGCACGCTGACGATGGTTAAGTGACAGTATTTAGCCCCACAATCCTTCGACCCAGCTTAGAGCTTGCCCTGAACTCGCTGAAGGGACGGGTTTATTGTGGGGTTCCAGGAAACCCAGGAGAACAAAAAATGAAGACAGGTAGAAGGGTCATATTCTGGATAACCGTGGTTGCATTGGTGTCTGTAACCTTCTGGTTTGGATACACCCGCAAGCCGGCGGAAGTTAAAGCCCAGCAGAGGGTGGTTCCTGTCGAGGTGCAAAAAGTGAGCACCGACTCAATAAGAAATACGATCGAGTTGACCGGCTGGATAGAAGCAAACGAAGTTGTAGACATAAAGTCGAAGGTTTCCGGCAGGATCGAATCGCTGGAGGCGGTGTCTTCAAAAGGCGGTTCTGTTCCGGTTGAAGAAGGCTTGACCGTTACCAAGGGCCAACAACTGGCGGTTATCGACCACGACATGTACCTGGCACAGGTGGCTTCGGCCAGTGCTGCGGTAAAGGCTGCGTCAGTTGAGCTGGCAGATGCCGAGCGCGAAAAGAAGCGCATAGTCGCCTTGTACGAGGCCGGCTCGGTTACCGAGCAGAACAGGGATAAGGCGGCAACTGCCGCGGAGCTGGCAGCAGCGAGGTTGGATTCAGCCAAAGCTGCTCTGGAGCTTGCTAGAGTAGATTTGCGGGAGTCGGCAATTACCTCGCCGATCGATGGCACGGTTACCAAGAAATACATCGACCAGGGCAATCTCATCAGGCCGGGTGATCCTATCCTTACAGTAGCCGATATGAAGACGATAAAAATAATGGTCGCTGTGGCGGAAAAACACGCTGCAGAGGTTAATGTTGGGACGCCTGCCGAAATGCGGGTTGATGCATTGCCCGACAAGGTACTTGACGCGCAGGTATATTCGGTCCATCCTGCTCTCGACCCGCAGACCCACACGATACAGGTTGAGATACGTCTTAAGAACCAGGAGCTGCTGCTTAAACCCGGCATGTTCGCAAGAGTAGCTTTAATTACCGAGCGCAAGGATAATGTTGTGGTCATCCCGCGTGACGTCATGCTCGGCGGCAAGGTCGATCGCTATTACGTGTACCTGGTGGAAGGTGGAATTGCCCACAAGCGTTTTGTGACTCCCGGCATAACTGAAGCCGCCAAATGTGAGATAGCCGATGGATTAAAGCAGGGCGAGACGCTTGTGGTTAATGGGATGAACTTCCTGGCTGATGGGATTAGCGTCGAGGTTGTGCGGATGGAGGACGTAAGATGAAGCTTGCTGAGCTGTCGGTAAACAAGCCCGTAACAACCCTGATGATATTTGTGGCAGTTATAGTCTTGGGGGTGACGTCTTTGCCCAAGCTGGGATTGGATTTGATGCCCGAATTGGAGATACCGGCTGTTTCGGTTATTACAGCGTACGAGGGGGCGGGGCCCGAAGAGATAGAGACGCTGCTTACCGAGCCGATGGAGGATACTCTCAGCACCATCTCCGGCGTCGATGAGGTAATCTCGGTTTCAAAGGAGGGATTGTCGGCGGTAACGTTGAAATTCAACTGGGGCGAGAAAATAGGCGAGAGTGTCAACGATGTCCGCGAAAAGATCGATCTAATTAGGGACCGGCTGCCGGATGAGGCGGAGAATCCGATTATTTTCAAGTTTGACCTTTCGATGATGCCGATTGCGATTATCGCCATTACCGCTGAAGATAGCTATCCCAATCTGGAGGATATAGTTGATGATGAAATAGTCGATCCTCTCAAGCGCGTCAAAGGCGTTGCCTCGGCTACGGCGGGCGGCGGCTTGGAACGACAGATTCGCATTGATGTAGACCATGAAAAGCTTGCAGGGCTGAATTTGTCTGTTACGCAGCTAAATGCGGCTCTTGCAGCACAGAACCTCAGCATTCCGGGCGGCAATATAAAAACAGGCTACAAGGACTATTTGTTGCGGACGCCTGAGGAGTTTTCAAATCCACAGGAGGTTGGCGATGTTGTTATTGCTCGCCGTAACGGCATAGCGATAAAGCTGAAGGACGTTGCCGATGTGAGGGACTTTTTCAAGGAACGCACCTACGATGTGCGGATGAATCGCAAAAAGGCAATGGCTGTATTTATCCAAAAGCAGAGCGGCGAAAATACGGTGGATGTGGCCCGGGCGGTCAAGGAGCAGTTGGAGACCATAAAGGAAAACTTGCCGCCCGATGTCGAGGTAAAAATGGTAATGGATAATTCCGAGTTTATCTTGGCGTCGGTGCGCAATCTGCGCGACAACGTATTCTGGGCAATAATTTTCGTTATTTTAATAGTGCTATTTTTCCTGCGCAGTGTGCGGGCAAGCATCATTGTTGCTACCGCTATTCCCACCTCACTGATAATAACCTTCTTTCTAATGTACCTGGCTGGCTATACAATCAATACGACAAGTCTTGCTGCACTTGCCGTGGCGGTTGGAGAGGTTGTCGATAACGCTATCGTCATCGTCGATAATATCCATCGTCACCGCCAGAAGGGTGAGAGGCTCAAAGAAAGTGCGATTCACGGCTCAAGTGAGGTAGGAGTGGCCGTGATGGCTTCGACTCTGACGACTATTGCCATATTTGCACCGATCGTCTTTATGGGCGGTATTACTAAGATTATCTTCGGGCAATTTGCAATGATTGTCGTAATGGCTTTGGTGGCATCGCTTTTTACGGCTATTATGCTGGTGCCGATGCTGTGTTCGAGATTTCTTGTAGTTGGCAATCCGAAGCCATCAAAATCAAGACTGGGCGTCTTTTACCGTTGGGGCGAAAAAGTTTTGACGACGTTAGAGGACCTTTACGTTAGGGCTTTGGACTGGTCGCTGAATAATCGTAAAACAGTCCTTGTTTCTTGCGCGGTCTTATTCGTCTGGAGCCTTGGGCTTGTAAGTTTTATCGGCACCGAATTTTTCCCTGAGGAGGACCAAAATCGGATAACGGTTGACTATGAGCTGCCGATCGGCACACGTTTTGAGCGTACCGGCGTCGTCGCCCAGCAGATGCAGTCAATAGCGGAGAATAATGTTCCTGAACTGCGGGATAGTTTTGTACGTTGGGGTGTTTACGGCGGGGCAAGCTCGCGTTTTGCCACGGAGGAAGAGACCTATAAGGGGATTTTGTTTCTCAGCTTGAAGCCCAAGGAGCAGCGGGACGTTTCGCCAAACCAGATAATAGCGCGGCTTCGCAAGATTACCGACCGACTTCCAGGGACAATTGTTCGCTATAGCGCCGAGGACCCGATGGCGGCAATGGTCTTTGGTGCCGCCGGTGAATTGGCTGTTGAGCTTTACGGCCATAATATGGATAGTGCCAGGCGATATGCAGAGGCGGTTCAGTCAGCCATAGCCCGTGTTAAGGGTGTGCAGGATATTCAAGTCAGTAGAATGGAAGAAAAGCCGGAGGTCAAAGTTGTTGTTGACCGTGAGAAGGCCTCCAAATTGGGACTTGATATAAGAACCATCGGTAAAACCATAGAGACGTTTTTTGCCGGCAGCACCGCCACGATGTACCGCGAACGCGGCAATGAATATGATGTCAGAGTCAGGCTGCCAGAGCAAGCCCGCGAGAAGATCGAAGATTTGCGAGACGTGTTCATCGGCATACCGGGCGGGGGCCAGGTTAGCCTGGCCAATATCGCGCGAATTGAGCAGGGCGTCGGCCCAACAAAGGTCGAGCGAAAAGACCAGGCCCGCTACATCACGGTCTCCGGCAGCGTAAGCGGCAGAGACCTCGGCTCAGTGGTGAAAGATGTCCGAAAGGCGATTGATAAGATTTCGGCGCCGCTGGGCTTTAGTTACAAAATCGCCGGGGCGGAAAAAGAAAGAAAAGAAGCGTTCAGGCTGCTCATTATCGCCGCAGGTCTGGGAATGGTGTTGGTGTACATGGTGATGGCGTCTCAATTCGAGTCCTTTCGAGACCCGTTTATCATATTCCTGTCGGTTCCCTTTGGCATTGTGGGCGTAGTAATCGCGCTGGCAGTTACCGGCATAGCGATGAGTATCATAACCTTTATTGCGCTGATTTTGCTGGTGGGGCTCGCAGTCAATAACGGGATTGTGCTTATTAGTTATATAGGGATTCTTCGCCAGCGGGGATATGATGTCTACAGCGCGATCGTCGAGGGCGGGCGAAGCAGGTTAAGGCCGATACTGAGCACTACTCTTACCACGATATTGGGTTTAGCGCCGCTTCTATTTTTGCACGGCGAAGGCTCAGAAATTTGGGGGCCGTTTGCCATAACCAGTATCGGCGGAATGACACTGAGCACACTTGTGACACTGATTTTGATGCCAACTCTTTATAGTCTGTTCGAAGGTTATAAGCCTGGTGCTGCGAGAGCATAACTATGAAAGCTGTCCTTATTGTACACAATGCGGCGATAGACGCAGAGGTGAACGAGGCGATGCAGTCGGCTGGGATCGATTGCTATACGAAATTCCCCGACATCTTAGGCAGAGGCCGGCTTAGTGAGCCGCATCTGAATACGGAGGTCTGGCCCGGCGTAAACTACGGCACATTCGTTGTAACCGATGAGGGCAAGGCAAAAAAACTCATGCAAAATGTCCGTAAGATTAGGGAGAATCTGGCTTCGGTAGGCATAAAGGCCTTCACGTGGGAAATCGATGAGGTCATTTAAGGACAGACTCAACGGATTCACTATTCTGTGTACGGCATTTTTGAATATTTTTTTCTTGCTAACGAGTCCTGCAGAGTGGAAAATAGTCCTCCAGAGCAGGAATCGAAATTCCAAACACAAGTCCGGATAAATGATGGCAACTACTGCTAACTACAAGCCGAATCTCGAGGTTGCCGTTGACGCTGAGGCCCTTGCGTACAGCACTGTTCAGTTTTTTGTTGCCGACGCACGTAAGGCAATAGCAGCAAAAGATACCTTTTATGTCGCCATATCCGGCGGCCATACGCCGAGGCGTTTTTTTGAGTTGCTCGCCGAAGTGCCGAAAGCCAAATTTCTGCCCTGGCACAAAATACAGGTGTTCTGGGTTGACGAGCGGTACGTGCCGCCCGATTCGCCGGGCAGCAATTATAGGCTGGCTGCCGACACGTTCCTGGGCAAGGTTGCTATCCCCCAGCAGAATATCCATCGCATTCCGACCGAGTATGACGACATTAGAGATGCGGCCCGGTGTTACGAAGATACAATTCGAGAGGTTTTCGGCCTAAAAGAAACCCAGCTCCCGGACTTTGATTTAATTGTGCTGGGTATGGGCGTTGAAGGACATACCGGTTCGCTGTTTCCTGATTCTTATGTGCCATTCGACATCGAGAATCTGGCATCTGCGGTTTACTTTCTGGATGAGAAGCTTAATAGGATAACTCTGACCCGTACTGTTCTTTGCGCCGCGAGCCACTTGGTTGTGCTGGTTTCCGGCAAGGAAAAAGCCCATATTTTGAAAGAGGTTTTGACCAGCGACCCTGATGATGTGCGTTATCCCATTCACGTCCTTTGGCCAATTCTTGATAAGGTCACCTGGTTGGTTGATAGCGACGCAGCAAAAGCTATATGAGCCGCGTAGTCAGACGGCTGGACTGCATGTAAGGATCCACACTTCGCGTTTTATCTGTCCCAGCGTGGCCACAGAAGACATTATTCAAAAATCTCTTATCTTGCGAGCCTTCACCAACGCTAATCCGCCCATGGCAAGCAACAGAAATGTTGCCGGCTCGGGGATGGTAGCGATCCAGCCTTCGGTGAAGCCAGCGGGATTTGTGCCGTATCCAACGATGGTAAGGCCATCAGCAGAAACTCCTCTGGCTGAAATCAACGTCCAGCCGGTCAGGTCCAGGCCACATTCATTAACAAGTACGCTTTTGAGATCTCGCGCGCCATCCTTTGAATCCCAGATAAATGCGTTAACGCCTTCGACCACGTCGTCGCCGCCGACCACAACTGAACCATCGGCCGAGACAGCCCACGCACTGCCACTCACGCCAAGGCCTGTCATAACGCCATTTTCCCACCGAAAGGGTTCAGGCGCAGAACTGGGGAAGGAAGCCTTGCTCCAGCCGACGATGACCGAGCCGTCTGCAGAGATGGCTGTAGCCCTGCTAAAGGCGAACATACTAGGTGGCACCAGGAATCCCAGACCAACCATACCTTCTTCTTTCGTCCAGCGGAATGCTTCTTTGTCCGGAACCTTGGCGGAGTCAGTTTCTCCGACGATGACAGAGCCATCAGCAGAGACGCCGTATGCTCTGCTCCGGGTCCACCCCAGGCCGACCATGCCTTCTTCTTGAGTCCACCGGAAGGCCTCAAAATCCGTGGCGGAGGGTGTTTCTCCTACGATGACTGAGCCATTAGCAGAGACACCATAGGCTCTGCTTCCAGCGAATACCGGCGGGAGACCGCCAAGGCCCTGGATTCCGGCATAGGCTGTCCAGCGAAAGGCTTCGCCGAAGGGCTTTACTTGTAAGCGCCCGTATCCAACTATAACTGAGCCATCAGGGGATACGGCGTAGGCGCTTCTTGCGAAAAACGGATCTCCAGGGGCTGTAAGAGAACTAATCACATCATTCTCCCAGCGGAGCGCTTCGAAAGGCTCCCCCAAGGCGGATTTACTTTCTCCAACAACAACCCTTCCGTCCTCCGAGACTCCGTATGCCTTGCTATAAAAATCTCCTCCAGCCAGATCTCCGAGGCCTTTGAAACGACATATAGTAGCCTGTGAGGTATCACGGAAGAACAGAAGAGACAATATAAACAGTAACAACCTGATTTGAATATGGTAAAATCTCGTCATACCACATCCTCCCGCGAAAAACTTTTTACCAGCATAACCAAATTCATTATAGCAGCCTTTGGAGAAACTGCAAGAAAAGTATGGAGAATCTGAAGTCTGTGTTTGACCAGATTTTGTGTCACGCCGTTGTCATTGCGAGGCCTGCCTTGCAGGCCGTGGCAATCCCATTATTGAACAGCAGAGATTGCTTCGCTTCGCTCGCAATGACATCTATCGTTTGAGCGGCGACAAAGCACTAGTCCGGGATAATTAGCCTTGTGCCCGGCGTGATTCTATCGGGGTCTTTCAGGCGGGAGCGGTTGGCTTGGAAGATTTTTTGCCATTTGTTGGGCGAGCCATAGTACTGCTGCGAAATGGCCGAGAGAGTCTCGTCCTCGCGTACAATGTGGAATCGTTGCGTCTGTATGATTCGTCCCTCGTCCCTCGTCTCTCGTGACTGGTCGCTTTTGGCTTGTAGCCCGGCGTTCGGATCATAGGTTACCGGCGACGGTGGGCCAGCCGGTCCCTGCAAGCCTGACCTGAGCCTGTCGAATGGGGCGGGGACACTGTGCGAATCCGGCATTCCTGCTGCCGGCGTCAGACTGGCGCGTGTAGAGAGCCATAGTATGCCGGCCATCGCCAGTATCAGCCCCAGAAGCATTCCTACCTTGAAGTCCCTTTGCATTTTCTTTACAGGCCCGTAACTTGCCTGCAGCACAGTATGCCACAAATTGCTATTTTCGCCCTTGAGTGGCGCTTTTTGCACCGAGCAGCAGTATGGGCGCCGAGATTGCAATTGAAGAATATGTTCCTTCGATAATGCCAAAGAGCATTGCAAAATTAAAGCCTCGCAGTCCTTGCCCGCCAAAAACGTACATTATAAACACAACAATCAATCGTAGTGGTTCCTGTCAGCAGCGTTCTGGATAGAGTGTCATTGATGCTATCGTTGATTATCTGTGGCGTCAGAGTGCCTTTGCGGCGGTTTTCACGAATGCGGTCATAGATGACTATTGTGTCATTGATCGAATATCCAAGCAGCGTTAAAAAGGCGGCTATCATTGCCAGGTTAATCTTGAAATCTCCGATTAGAAGTTTCTGGCCAATGAACGTTCCCGCAATATAGGTGCAGGCGGTGACCATTCCGACAGTTTACGCAAGTATCGTGGAAAAGTGTTATAATTGCACCTAAGCCAAATCGAAGGTCACCAAACCTGAACCAGATATAAATAAGCATCGCTATCAGCGTCAGCACGATGGCAATCTAATGCCCGCGTTCTCGCTTCTGCTCCTACGGAGGGGCTTATCTGGGTCACCCGCGGCAGAGAGGTTTCCAACGTGGTTGCCGCCTGAACCTTGGTTGTTTCGTTCTCAACAAAGCGCGTCCATTCGTCCTCGGTTAGCTCACGCAGACCAGCTTCGGGCTGGGCACTGACGTAAACGAAGGAGTTTACCGGCTGGTTTGGTTCCATCGTTTTCATATCCGGGCCAAAGATTCTGTAGCGAACATTCCAATCAAGGCTTTGCATGTCGGGCTTGAATCGCAAATCGTTCATTCTCTGGTCGAGCTCTTGCGGTGTGGCAGGTTTTCCTATCCGGCATTGGATTTTGATACCGCCAAGAAAATCGGCAAGTTCAGGCTGAGCATCGGTAAGCTCATTGGTTATTTTCTCTTTTGACGGTTATTTCGGGCTCAAGATTGCGCTGAATCTCCAGTTCGTTTTCAAAGGCAGTTTTTACCGCATTGTTGACAACCTCATCAACTTTTGGCTCCGAGATCTTGGCATTGGGAAAGGCTGCGGCCAGCACGTTTTTGACTAGAGATGGACTTATCTGGCTGGTGGACACGATGAAGAAGGATTGTTCGCCTCAGCTCCTGCGGCCAGACCCGCCCGTTGGGCGGGGGCTAAACTGTGTCACCACCAGATTGCTTAGCCTGCGGGGAAACTGGGCTTCAGCCTTGGTAATTGCCGCGGTTATGCTTTGAACTGTTGTCTTGTCTGCCGGATTCAGTAAAAGTAATGGTGGCAGTGATTTTATTTGTTGCGGTTGTGGTTATTTCGTAGGATTTGCCTGTTTTTCCGACGCTGTAGACGCTTGCCGCGGCAAGGGCAATTATTCAGAGTTAGGCCGACCTTACGTATTTTGTTTTCCACCTCTTGCCGGGAGAGATGACGCCTTCTTTCAGGTTGATCTGTACACTTGTTCCGCCGGTAAATTCGATGTCATATTTATTATTTTTTACGTCGTTTCTGGTGAAGAAAATGATTAGCCCGCCTATGGTCAGTATCCCAGATATGGTAAAGAAGACCGGCCTATAATCTCATCCAGTTGATATTCGGCCTGCGTATGAGCTGCAGCATAATAAGGCGTTCTTTAATAGTCTTTTTGGACATCAGCCAGTCAAAGATTACCCGCGTTACGAAAACGGCGGTAAACAGGTTTGAGATAAGGCCAAGCATAAGCACTATTGCAAAGCCTTTTATGTCTTCCGAACCGACCCAGTAAAGGATTGCGGCTGAGATTATCGTCGTTAGGTTAGAGTCAAAGATTGCGCTAAATGCCTTTTCGTAGCCATTTTTTATTGCTGTCCGCAGGGCAGTGCCCTTTTTGCTGTTCTTCGCGGATTCTTTCGAAGATCAGGACATTGGCGTCAACGCTCATGCCTATGGTAAGTATGGTGCCGGCAATGCCGGGCAAGGTGAAGGTCGCCCCCAGTGCCGCCATTATCGCCAGGGTGAACAGCAGGTTCATAAGCAGTGCCAGCATCGGCGATTGAGCCGCCCAGAGTATAATAGATGGCCATGCAGGCAATTACCAGCGTGACGCCAATTAAGCCGGCTCGGATTCCCTGGTTACGGTTGTCTTCGCCGATGGAAGGACCGATGGTTCTAATTGAAATGGGCTGCTCGATAAGTCTGGCGGGCAGAGAGCCGGCGTTCAGCTTGTTGACCATATCATTGATTTCTGTTTGCGTGAACGTGCCCGTTATGATGCCTTGGGTGCGTATCCGGGATTCGATGCCCGGAGCGGATATGGCAATCTTGTCAAGCAATATGCAAAGCGGCCGGCCAATGTTCTTTCCGGTAACGTTGGCGAACAGTCTTCCGCCTCTGTCATCCAGTTTGAAGCCAATGGCTCTTCGGCCCATGTTGTCGGTCGATGGGGCGGCCTTTTCCAGTTTCCACTGTCCCTGTTCGGGGCCGCGCAGCAGGGTCTCGTCTTTTCTGTTACTTGCCAGCACATAGTGCTTGTCGCCGAATGGAGCAACGATAGAATTGGGCATCCGCCAATTGTCGGGGCTTTCTATTTCGCACCACACATATCTGTCGTCTGATGCGTACTTGGGTCCCTTTGTTTTGAGCAGCTCGATGAAAGAGTTTATTTCGTCGGGCGTCAGTTCGGTTCGGTCGGTGGTGGGCAGGATTCTGAATTCCAGTATGCCGGCGCCTTTCAGCATTCGCTCGAGGTCTTTAGGGTCATCGAGGCCAGGTGGGATACGTTGATACGCTGTGAAAAGGCCGAAGACCCTGAAACGACGATAACGATAATTGTCAGAGGCTGCGACTAATCCCCCGATTTCATTTGCTCGATCGGGGAAATTAGCTTTGAGTTCTTTAATCTGCCCTCTTCTTGCAACTGCCTTGGGGCTCATTTCAAGCACGAATTCTACCTGCTCTGCAGTAAGGTTCAGTTTGTCGAGCTCCCTTTTGGCTTGCTCGAACTCAGCGTACTTGTCCGGGAGCTGGTTTACCACCTCGGCCCACTGAGCGTAAGTCTTGACGTAGTTGGTAAGCAGCGCCAGATTACTTTCAGAGCCAAGAAACTCCTTGAGTGTCTTTTGAAGGTTTGGGTTGTTCAGTTTGGCCCAATCGTTCACACTTTGTTTTATGTGCGCCAGATCGAGCGTGGCTGATGATAGTTTTTCTTCGGTCGCTTTGAGGTTGGGGTCGAGCTGCTCTCTTTTATTCTGCAGCTCCTTGCGCTGGTCGTAGGCGGTCGCCAGGCTCTGCAAAACCTTCAATTGATTTGGGTCCTTCTGGGCGAACTGCTGGAAATCTTTTGCCCGCTCCTCAGAGGGCTTCTCCAGCGAGCGGATAATCGTGGCGGGATTTACGTTTTTTTCCAACAATTCAATACGCGCCTGTTCGTATTTCTGCCGTTTGATGCGGGTTTTCGCGCTTGCCAGTGGCATCTTTATTTCGAACCGTGTATTACCTTGGGGCCACCATTCAAGGCCTTCGACGTTGGTAGGGTCTACTCGCCTTCGTAAAACCGTTATCATTTTTTCGGCTAAGTCCTTCTGGTCGGCTTCTTCGAGGCCCTGGGTGTCAATTTCATAGATAAGACTTGTGCCACCTTCCAGGTCCAGTCCGTACTTCAGACCGCGGCCCCATAAAAAGAGAACGGCGATCACCATCAAACCAATAATTAGAATGATTTTCGGCAGTAAGTTTTTGCCCATAACTTTCCTCGTTCATAGTCCGTCGTTCATAGTTCGTTGTTCAGGGTTCATAGTCAAGTCAACGAACAATGAACTCATAACAAGAGTTATGCAAAATGGAGATTAGGCACATATTATTTAAGGAAATCCGTTTCTTGATTTCCTTAAATAATCGAGCTAAGTAATTATCTATCAAGTAGTTACTGTTTGAAAAGTAAAAATAAGACAACAAATTTTTCCTTTTCAAAGTCTGCCTAATCTCCATTTTGCAAAAGTTCAGTCATAACAAAGAACTACTTGTTATCTTTCGACAAATTCTTGCCAATCGCTGAAGCGGCAACTTTTATTTTGGTATTATTGTTTTCATCGACTTTCAATGTGATCTCCTCACCCTTAATATCGACCACAGTTCCGATAATCCCGCCGATAGTCCGCACCTTGTCATTTTTTTCCAGAGACTGCACCATTTGCTTGTGTTGCTGTTGTTTTTTCTGAGGACCCCTAAAAAGTAGAAGGTACATCACCACAAGCATCACACCGAGCAAGACAAAATTGAGCGGATTAGTTGGCGATTGTCGTTGTGGTGCGGCTGGCGGAGCATTGGAGTCGGGTACGGTTGTTATTGCTTTACCTTGCTCGGTCGTAGGCTGCTCCGAGGTAATGTGCGCGGCGCCTCCTCGGTTGGATTTTGCGCCAGTATCCAGAGATTTTTCATTTTGTTTTCCCTTCATCGTATTTTGGCTGGTCGAATTGGCGGTATTTCTTCAGTTGTTCTGCTGCCCAGGCAGAGAACTCGTTGTTTTTAAGCATTTGCCTTATTTTGGCCATTAGTCTTTGGTAAAACCTTATGTTGTGCAGCGATGTTAAGATTGGCCCGAGCATCTCCCCAACATTAAAAAAATGTCTCAGAGCGGCCCGGCTGAAGTTATTGCAGCAGTAGCAATCGCAGCCGGACTCTATGGGCGTATTATCGTTTATATAAGTGCTGTTTCGCAGCCGAACCGGCCCAGCTTCGGTAAATGCAAGCGCGTTTCGACCGTTACGGGTTGGCAGCACGCAATCGAACATGTCGACGCCCGCCCTGACCGCAGCGATAATGTCCGCCGGTGTGCCCGCTCCCATCAAATAGCGAGGCAAGTTGTCCGGCAGAAGGCCGGCCGTATGCGTAACGGTCCTTATCATATTCTCGTGCCCTTCACCTACACTTAATCCGCCGATAGCATACCCGTCAAAATTCATTTTGACAAGTTCGCAGGTGCAGTACGCCCGCAATTGGAGGTCTGTTCCACCCTGGATGACGGCGAAAAGCAACTGGTCGGCTTTTGTATGCGCTTGCTTAGCTTGCCTCGCCCAGCGGATCGTCCTCTGGACAGCTTTTTTCAGTTCTGATGTCTCAATCGCAAAAGGTGTGCACTGGTCGAGGCACATTATTACGTCGGCAGCCATGCGGTTCTGGATTCTGGTGGCAATTTCCGCGTTCAGGTATATCTTTTTGCCGTCTATATGGCTGGCGAATTCAACGCCATCGTCATCGACCCTGGTCAGCGGGCTAAGTGAAAAGACCTGGTATCCGCCGCTATCTGTTACAATTGGCCCATCCCAGGCCATGAATCTGTGCAGCCCCCCGATCTTTTCGATTACATCTACGCCGGGTCTGAGCATCAGGTGGTAGGCATTGGCTAAGATAACATTCGTGGCGGCCTCTTTCAGTTGCTGCGGCGTGATTCCTTTTATGGCACGGCTGAGCCAACCGGCATAAAAAAGGGAGTATCAGCCTTGCCGTGGGCGGTAGCGAGCACACCCTGCCGAGCTGCGCAGTCGCAGTCTTTGTGCAGCACTTGAAAATTACTCATTTCGGTAGACTCTTGAAATTTTGGAGCCAGGGTAGTAATGCTGAAGTATCGCTCTGGCGTTTTTTCCTTGTCGTGCCATTCCTTCGGCGCCGTGCTGGCACATTCCGACGCCGTGCCCCCAGCCTCTGCCAGCTAAGAATGCCCATTTTCCGTCCCATTTAACAATCAGGCAAATGGTGCTCTTCAGTTTTTACCCCGCCTGGGTCGATCGCAAGGCGGAAATCCTCGGCTCGCAGAAAGTGACTCTTGCCGGTTGAGCCGGTAAGCTTGAACCGAAGTCAGCCGGGCAAATGTCCCGTAGTCGCTCTGCTTGGCTGGCTTAATGTTGACAATCTCACCCAGCGGCTTAAGCTTCCGGGAAATCGCTGCATGAGCCTGGCTGTGACATCACTCTGGTCGAACTGCACCATAGGCCAGAAAAAAGGGTCGAGCCTGGCAACGTCCTTACAATAAGGACAATCGACGCCTCTGAGTGATTCAAAGGAATCGCCGAAGACGTACTCGCTGTTTTCAGTATGCCCGCCACAGACGGCACTGTAGTAAGTGGGAAAGATGCCTTCGGCTCCGACCGGTTGCCTGCAGACTAAGACCTGGCCATGAGTGCTATTGACCGCGTCCCAGACCTGCGCGGATTCAGCTTTGACCCCGATGTAGACTTGGTTCAGTTGTGTTGCGCTTACATCCCAAGGTCGCTTCTGGCCAAATCGTCGCTTGATATATAAGCAGTACGTTCTTGCAGCGATTGCCTGAGCCTTTAGCGCCTCCGGCTCCCAGTAATCGGGCATCTCTGCGCCCACCACACCTGCCAGATATGGCTCAAGCGGCACCAGGTTGATCGCGTCGAAGCTGTTGCCGTCGGCATTGATAATGAGTTTCAGTTTTCCACGGTATTGCTGGCCATTCAGGCTGAGAATGTGCGGCTCATCTGGGCAAATAAGTGCCTGACTGGTTTCCAGAGTTTGCCCTGCGATGGTGATTTTGCCGGCGGAGACCTCTACCTTTGCCGGCAAATCTTCCCGGTCGAATCGAGCTTTTCTGGTCTGCGTCCGTGCGTCGACGACCTCGAAGAGAACCACCATTTATGGTGCACTGCTTAGCATCATCCAGCAGCAGGACTCTCACCCAGAACTCTTGCTCGATCCCCATTTGTGGGGTGGGGCGGATAATCTGCCTTGGCCTGCAGCCGGACAGACAGAAAACAGAGCAAAGAAACCAGAAGACCAACTTCTGAGGTCTGCCTTCTGACTTCTGACCTCTGAGCTCTGACTTGGATCGGTCAGTCCAGGTTGCGCAGGGCCAGTCCGAAGCTAGCAAGTATCCTCTTGATTTCATTCAAGCTGGTTACGCCGAAGTTCTTGACTCCGAGAAGCTCGGCTTCTGTTTTGCGAATCACGTCGGCGAGCGTGCCAACATTGAGCTTCTGCAAACATTTTCGGGAGCGCACCGAAAGCTGCAGGTCGTCGACGGATTTGTTCAGGACTTCTTGCTCTTCGGAGGTAATACGGTCGGATAGTTCCGGAGGCTGTTCGGGCTTGTCCTCCAGAGCCATACCCAGCCGCAGGTTTTTCGATTCGAGGATAGTCTTGACTTCTCTCAGCGAGGTTTCTCCAAAGTTCTTGTAGGACAGCAGCTCCACCTCGGTTATATTCAAAAGATCGCCGATCGTGTCGATGTTCATCTTCTTTAAGCAGTTTCTGCTGCGCACCGACAGCTCAAAATCGGAGATAGGAGTCTCAAGAATCTGATTTTTGCGGCTCTTTTTCTTCTCTTTTTCCTCGTCATAGAGCATGGTTTTTGAGCTTTCGATGTCTTTTTTGAATAGAATCGCCCGTTGATGGTTAGGATGAGACTCCAAAACCGCGTCCACACATTGGGAGGCTTTGTCGTACTGGTCGACGTCTTCATAAAGTACAGCCAAATTCAGCAGCGCACTTACATAAACCGGAGAGCCGCAGGCGACCTGCTTATAATAGTCGATCGCTGCCTCTTCATCGCCGGACAAATCGCACCGAAAGGCCAGGTGGAAAAGTGCTCGCGCGTGGTTCGGGGATAGTTCCAGAGCCGTTTTGTAATTGTCTGCCGCCTTTTCATATAGCCCCTGCACTTCCCGTAGCCGGCCAAGCTGGTAGTGGTACTCGGCGCTTACCTTCTCGAAATTCGCGCGGCCCGACAGTTCCTTTTCTGCCGCCTCGAAGTTCTTGGCGTGGCGGTACGTGGCAGCTTTCTCCAGCGATATGTACAGCGGGTCGGCCTGGTGGGCCAGGCTTTTCTGCAGGTTCTGGATTGATTCGTCGAATTTGCCTAATTGGCGAAGTGCAAAGGCCAGGTATATGAGTTTTTCCTTGCGATCTTGGGCTTTCTTGAGTTTCTCCACCGTTTCGGCGAATCGCCCCAGAATAAAAAGCCCGATGCCGACCGCGAGCGAAGCCTTTGGTGAAGTCTGGCCCATATTTGCCTCTAACTGTTCGGCGAATTTTAGTTGGTTGGCCTCGGTGCAATGAACGAAGTGAGAAAGTTTCGCTATGTCGTCCATAGATGGCAGCTCATCAGCGAATAAGTTGATTTGGGGCAGATTAACCCCCGCGCTCGCGCCGGGGGTAGCCCCCGCCCCAAGGGGCGGGGCTAATCGTGTCGTCGTGTCCATACAAATTATCTCCTGCCTGTTCGTATTGCGTCTTGCGTCCTGCGTCTTGCGTGCCACGCACTACGCGCTACGCAATACGCACGACGAAACCGTTATGGGCTAGAATTATAAACCTAAAGATAGACTTTGCAATACCTTTTTGCCGCCGGAGGTGTTTATGGATTATCCGCATTTGCCCTGGCCCAGCCAGACGCCGCCCCTCATGGTCCGCAAAGCCGACTGGCGCCGATAACAATTCTCAATTTCTTCAGTGTGGAGATGGTCTGGGCCGACCGTGCCATGCCGCTAATAAATTGAAGCAGATTTTCTTGTTCATTGTTCATTGTATTTTGTTCATTGTTTTTAACTACGAATGGTTCGACGTTGCTCACCATCCTGAGCTTGTCGAAGGACTATCAACAAAAAACTCAGAACTAAAAATGGTGTCCCCAGATTTCACAGATTTCATGATGTTGTGTACCTGCTTGACAGTTTGATATACTTCGTTATTCTTCATTTTGACCATAACTGATGTTTGAGATAGAATCGAAGAACTAAAGTATGTTCGGGATTGCCGATAGTCGTGAATCATAATGGAACCACAAGTACTGCTAACGGATTAAATAGGCAGATAGCTCTGCACTTTCTAAAGAGGTACGGTGTGGAAGTTATCGAGGGGGGAATAGTTCAAGCATACCTTAAAGCAAGGGGTATCCGCGTATCGAAAAACCAACTTATACTATCTCTCATAGAAAAATGCCCCCAAAAGGCAACTCTTAGAAATTAGCCAGTACCTAGAACAAAAGGGGATTGGGCTTGACCTGAGGTATATTGAGAAGATTTTCGAAATCCTGATTGCTCCCAACGAGAGAAAAGTAAATGGAGCATACTACACTCCGAGCTTCTTGGTAGATTACATAATACGCACTACTATTAGTAGCGACGCCAAGGTATGCGACCCCGCATGTGGGAGCGGTGCGTTTTTGGTAGCAGCTGCTAAAAAACTTGCTCGCTTAACGCACCAACCGATAAGTCATGCCCTTGCCAAGAACATATTTGGGTGCGACATATTGGAGTCTAGCGTGAGAAGGTGCAAGCTGATTCTCTCCTTGCTCGCGTTAGAAAATGGGTGTGATCAGGCCGACCTTCAGATGCACATTGAGCGTGCAGATGCGCTTTTTCTGGATTGGCAATCCCTGTACCCAATGGTTTTCAAAAACGGTGGATTTGATGCAATTGTGGGGAACCCACCGTATGTCCGGACCAAGAACCTGCCAGAAGATGTCCGACGAAGAATCCATTCTAAGTGGACATCAGCCAAGTCTGGAAATGTCGATTTATTCATACCTTTCGTGGAACTTGGTATCAGTCTCATCAATGATCGGGGCTTGGTGGGCTATGTGCTGCCTAACGGTTTCACGAACTCCTTTGCAGGTCGAGATCTCAGGAACTTCTTGCAGACGGGGGCATATGTCAAGGAACTCATAGACTTTAATCACCTTCAATTGTTCAACGATGCCACTACGTACACCGCCGTTGGACTATTTGACAAATCGAGCAAGGAATCCTTCAACTACGCCCTGATTCACAACTTAAAGGACACCCAAGATTTAGCAGGCGCTAAACGCGAACGCATTACTTTCAGTTCGCTTGAACCCGAAGCATGGAAGTTGCTACCACGAAAGGACCTCATCAACGTGAGAAGGATCGAGAGTGCAGGCCCTCCGCTGGGCGAGATAGCAGAAATAAAAACCGGTATAGCAACACTTCGGAACGACCTGTATGTGATTAATGATGTGGTTGTCGATGGTCCGTTCGTATTAAAACTCCACAATGGCAAAGAATATAGAATAGAAAAGAGCATCACGAAACCATGTATACACGCAGGAAGAGCTAAGACAACGGAACAGGTTGATAACGACCCGCGCCGGATAATATTCCCATATAATCAAGTCAACGGCAAGTACGATATTATCTCCGAAAGAGGTTTGCGACGAGGTTACCCTGAGTGTTACAAGTATCTCTTATCAATAAGACACGAGCTAGAGGAAAGGGACAAAGGTAATAAGCAATATGAAACTTGGTACGCATACGGAAGAAGACAAGGGCTAGATCCGGGTCCAACCGGAAGATAGTTGTGCCGACCATCAGCAATAGACCGCGTTTCGTCATAACTAATAAATATGAAGCCCTAATATATGCTGGCTATGGCATATACTTCGAGGGAGATTTGGATGTCCTAGCAAATGTGCTCAATTCAAAAATCATGTGGTATTACATCAGCAAGACCAGTAAGAGGTACGCTAGCGGATATATGTCATTTGCCAAGAACTTTATAAAGAATTTCTCAATTCCGGAATTTGATCCTGATCAACTAACTTATATTAGAGTGGCTACACCGAGCGATCGCGAAGCATTTCTGATGGAAAAATATGGAGTATTCATATGCCAATAGACCGTAAAGACCTCCAAAGCACCCTTATCGAAATGAAGCGACTTTATGAATCTGATCCCAAGAAAGCTGTCCGGAGCCAAGGCATGATCAAAATGTTACACGAGTTCTCTGTTCGCGAATTAAAACGGCTTGGTATTTCCGAAAGAAAGGTCGATATAAAAACTGAAGCGAGGATATTTGGTTCACACAAGCCTAAGGAAGTCGATGTGGCTGTGATTCACCCACAAGCCGGGCCACTTATTGCCATATCCCTGAGAAGCCAAATGAGCTCAATTGAAAAGAACTTTGCAAATTACTATGAGGGAATAATTGGAGACGTTATTAGTCTGCATGGAAAGTACCCAGACTTGGTAGTAGGTCAAATATACCTCCTACCAAGGCACACAATAATAAAGGACAAGAATGGCCAAACGCGTAAAGAAGCACATGATCTTGAGAAGAAAGAACCACTTTTTCTCCGAATCGCCAATCGTAAAAATGGGACAGATAGGATCGACAAGTACGAACATTTAGCGTATTTGGCAGTAGACTTCCTGAAGAACCCACCCGAAGTGCTGGAGATACCGAAAGACCCATCCCTTCGAATAGAAAATTTCTACGACAAACTGCTTGAAACTTATCAAGAGAGGAATCCTTTCTTGGACATCTTAGAGGATTGACAAAATCTGGAAAGCTAAATTGAAATCTAGGGAAACCATACCTATTTCTCCCTATTAAACGTCTGGCTACGCAACTCCATTCTCCGTAGTTGCTACTCTGCAAAGTACGCTACGAAGCACGAGACTACGAAGGACGAACAGGCCTTTCAATTCCATAATAATATCAATCTTCCTCGAATTGCAATAATCTGAACTAGGAATCGGGACGTCTCGATCATAGCTCGCTAAGGCGACTTGCAGATTCAGCGATCAGAGAAAGGGGTGGAAAAAGCGGGAGAAAGGGGTCAGGAGCATTTTATGTCCGGCGGCACCATCTTTGAAACAGCCCTACATATTACTGATCCAAAAGAGAATCTGGCTCATTCGGCAAGCTCAGGGCAGGCTTCTGTATTCTGTCTCCTGTATTCCGTTTTCTCTGTGGACTCTGTGACCTCTGTGGCAAGAAGAAAACCATGTTAATCCGTGTCTAATAGAAGATTCTCCTTTACGGCCAAGCTCTTTATGGGTATAATATATATCTAACAAACAAGGCAAAGGCTTGTGAGTAGATGAGAAGATGGGTAAATGAGAAATCATATAAACACATTCACCAAATCCGCGTTCATCTGTGTAATCTGTGGTTAATGCTAACAAGCAAGGAAACAGAATACAGGAGACAGCCTCTCCGGCGTAGCCTTGGCGAAGTCGGAAAGACAGGAAACAGTACGCAGAAGACAGAGGGCAGAAGACAGAATAGGGAAACTGGGGAACCAGAGTAACAGGGTGCAGGTGATTAGGACTACAGGGAATCAGGAAGGAACAGGATTTGCAAGTGGATGAGTGGATGAGAAGATGGGTAAACGAGAGAGCACATAAACAGATTCACCAAATCCGCGAAATCCGCGGAATCCGTGGTTAATGGCAACGAGAAGACGACCAATTTTGGCAAGCTTTTATGCAAAACAAAGCCAATGACCGGCCCTTGGCCGGAAATTCTAAGCACTAAACCCTAAATCCTAAAAAAGACCAATAAGAGCCGGATGAAAGCGCATGATTTTAAAAAACAAAGCCAATTTGTGAAAAAGTCAAGTAAACGCAAGCTGAATTGTTACAAGGGCTTATGAGAAAAACATCGCATTGGACACTTGGTGAAAACAAACCCAAACAAAGCCAATTTTTATGCGTTCATTTGGGGGGTTTACTTCTTATTAGTGCGACCCAGTCTTTATCGGGGTTCTGGGGCGGCTGGCCGATGGCGACCGAGCCGGGGCCGGTTACCTGGCCAACGCTGCCCATCTGTAGCGGGCCGCCGGTGCGCGGGTTATACCAGCGGAGCATAAAAGCGGCTGAACTTTCGCCCAGATCGAGGTTTGTTGTGCCGCCGGCAGGCAGGTATATGGCGTAGATTTGGCCGGGCTTGGCAAAACAATAATCATCATTTGCCGAGGTCAGCGTATCGTGATGACTCATTTCGGTAAAAAGCAGATGCTGTCGGAAAAACTCCAGGGCGTACCGCGTCAGGTCCCACAGATGGTCCCGGCTGCGCCAGTCTTCGCAATTCAGGTCGTTATTGGGAAATTTGTATCCGAAGTACCATTCCACGCCGGCCCCGCCTGCCATCAAGTTGCCCCACAGATGCTTTCTGCGGACCTCATCGTGCCAGTAATCGTCCTTGTCGGGCATGACGCCGGTGTGCGGTGGACCGATCTCATCCAGGCAAACAAACCACGGTCGGCCTGCTGCGGCGGAACGGTCGATCCACTTTATTGTCTGGGCATGAGTATCGTTAGTTTGCAGCGAGACTCCGTCGAAATACTCATATCCTAACAGCGGCTCGTAGACCTTGTCATATTCGCTTGGGAATGTGTGGCAAACAATAGGATGGTCGTACGGATCGAGGTTTTTGATGCATCGGCAGAATGCCTTGCGCTGGGCATCGGTGTTGGTGTTTTCTTCGCCGAGGTTCCACACCAGAGCCAGGTGATGAGCAAAGCGGGCGATAAGCTCACGGTAGTAAAGTTTACGCTGCGGCCCGACCCCCGCCTGCGCGGGGGTGACGTCATTCCCGCGAAAGCGGGAATCGCCGCTATCCAAGCCCTGGTCGTTTTCCTGCTCCTGCGTGATGATGTGCAATTGCAGGCCGACATTATCCATCTGCGAGAAAACAATCTCCCACTGGTCGAGCTTGCTGCAATCAAAGCGGAGTTTCTCGCGCGGATTGATCCAGGGCCAGACGTCTTTGCCGTCGCCGCCGTCGATGTTGTACGGGATAAAATAAACGCTATTCATACCTTTGGAGGCCAGGTAGTTCAGCGCGCCGATAATGCCTTTGCCCTTGCCCTCTTTCCAGGTCGGGTCGGTGCTCTGCCAGTCCCGCACGTGTGGTTCATAATGATGGAGGAATTTATCGCCCGCGGCTTCGCCCTGGCGGTTCAGACCATCAGTATCATAAGTGCCATCGAAATCTGCGTAGGCGAGGAAATTTTCCGGGCTGTCGGCGCCGCCTTTGAGGAAATATTCGCTTGTCTGAGCAAACTGCAGATAGCGTTTGCCAACGTATCTGAGCAGGCCTTTGCCGCGGAAATCTCGCCCACTTTTATTGCTGGGGCCGACAACAAACGAGCCTCTGGCGTTGTCGAAGTCTACGCCTGAGCCGGTCGTTGGGTCGTCGCTAATCGCAATGTCAGGCCCGGTGCGAAAGGAGACGGTATAGGTCCATCGGCCTACGTCGTCGGGTACAAAGTGGACCCGCCATTTATTGCCCGAAGTGGCGCCGGTTTCCGCCGCATTGCCGTCGGCTGCATAATAGCCGGGAACAATATATTGCTTCTTACCCAGCGTAAAAGTGACGTTAAGGCGGTAATCGAGGAAGGGATTCGGTTTAGCTGTCTCGTCTGATTCGGGCCCGGTAAAGGTCAGTGTGATCTTATGCCATTTCTTCAGTTCGCCGGTAATAGTTGTCCCTTCGGTTGAATAAGCGACGCCTGGCGCAATGAGAAAAGCCGAGCAGATCGCGGCTGATAAAATTGCTGTTGTTGGTTTCATTCTCTGTTCCTCAGATAGTCTCCGATTGACCGACAAGGTATGTTATACAGGTGCTTCAGGCGTCCGCAACAGATTTTTTGGCGTATTTTTCGGGTCAGTGAAGGCGCAAAAAAAGGCCGGGCCAAATATGCCCGGTCTTGTTCACAGATTTACAGGATAGTCAACCTATTTAGGCAACGCTGCTTCGAGTTCCGCCAGTTTCGCCGGGGTAACGGTTTCTGCGTGCAGATCGCCATAGATGACGCGGTATTCGCCGTCGGAGAGCTTCCAACGCATCACGACCTTATCCGTGTCTCCGGGCGTAACGGTCTTGCCGTAGTATGCGGGGTCCTTCCCATCCAGCCCAACGTAGAACATATTGAGTATAAACATGGGCTTCAAGGTGTCCATTCTTTTCTGGTCTTTCCCAGGTCCTACAAGGCCCTTTAGCTCTTCCTTTAGTCGCAGGGCGGCAGGGGTTTCACTCTGCTCAAGTGCTGAGTATAGAGAGGTCAAATTGATTGCCTCCAAATACTTGCCGAGGAACTCGACACACTGTTTCAGACCCTGGATGGCGGTCTCCTCTGTGATGGCCGGCCACTTGACCGCTTCACCGGCAAGTAGTGTATAGTCCTCTGGTATGACCGGCTTAAATTCAGTCGCATCAACTGGGATATCCCACCGGTAGTCGTGCGTTGTGAAGTGCCAAGTGGATTTGCCGGACGTTATGTGTTCTTCTGACCGCACGGGCAGCCGTGTCTTTACGTCCACCCACATCCTGACATCGACCTGACTCGGTTTACGCTGTTTATCCTGACTCACGAAGTTGGGGTCGGTGGTTCGAAACCCTTCGACCTCAACGCCGTCAATTGTCGATCTACCCATGCTCTCGTACCTGCATCCGAGGATGTCTTTGACCATCCCGCGGCTAAAATAGTCATATTGCCTCTGAACCATTGACGTCAACTGTTCAGCATCGTCAAAATCCATCCGAGAGTACTTCTTCTGCTTGGGCCAGACGCTGAAAATGGCCTTGTCCTGTGTTGAACAATAGATTAACGTGTCCACTCCGCCGTTGGGGTCGAGTTCTTCAAATTTAGTTTTCCAGCCATATTCTTGTGATATCAAAAAGGTGGCGTGTGTTTCTGAACTGTGAGGCTTGTTAGGATCCTCGCCGGTCACCTTCTCACTATATTGGCACCTGAAGGCCTTGACCTTTTCAATCTGGGCGAGCACGTCCGCCAGCGCGATACCTGATTCCGTGCGTCTCCACAGCGACAAACCTATCAAACACGCGATAGCGACAATCGCAGCGGTAGCGAGTTTTATAATTGGGCTTTTCATGATTATGCTCCTAATACTCGGCTTAGCCAAAGCCGATCCTGTTTTTTGGGATTCTTTTTGTGCTGCCAGAACGTCATTCAGAATTCGATCGTGCATTGCGGCGCTGGCGGTAAAACTCAGGTTTTCCTTAATGATTTGTTCGGTATTATCTGCGCGTCTCATTTTTCCACCTCGCCATTCAGGATTGACCGCAGCTTATTCAATCCGTACCGGTATCTGCCCTGGACCGTATTGACTGAGACGCCTTGCAGCTTGGCTATTTCTTTGAATTTCATTTCGCCCTTTACGCGAAGGATTATTGTTTCTCGCTGGTCGTTTGGAAGCTCGCCTATCGCCCGATTCAGCCTTACTGATTCTTCGGTGGATATCACCGATTGTTCCGGCGCGTATGGGCCTGAGCCTGCGGAATTTGCTCCAGCCGCAGCCGCGGTCTGCCGGCGAGTGCTTCGAATATGGTCGCGCGCGCGATTGAGAACGCAGTTTGCCAGATAGCTTCGAAGACTTCCGCTCAGCTTGAAGTCCTCAGTAGAGCCTGCAAAGGAAACGAAAACGTCGTGTACAACATCTTCTGCCTCGCTGGCATTATTCAAAAGAGCCATCGCCAACGTCAGTAAATAGTTCAGGTACTTCTCGTAGATACGGCGTAGCGCATCTTGACTGCCGCGTTTGAATCTCCACTTAAGCAGTTCGTCTTCTATCATCTACGGATCTCGTATTTCTTGTTGCGAACGATCATTCGTCACTAATATCACGATTCCGCTAAGCGTTTTAGTATAAGGCGAGCAGACTTTTCTGCCACTTTTTCCATTTGCTCCCGGAGTCTCGATTTGCCCGCACAATGCGCACAAAAAAGGCCGACCCCTGCTTTACGTAGGGATCGGCCTGTTTGCAACGTAGCAGGTCCATACGGTTTCCAGTCGGCAGTTAAGCAATCATTTTGGGGTGCGTTCGAGTGCCTTTTCAAGAGCGCCGAAGCCTTCCTGCCATTCGTTCAGGCGGGTGACGTTCTTCTTCTTGGCAACATCAAGAAATCTCGCAAATGTATCCTGGATTGACTCCGCCATAGGCCAGGCGGCGCCGGCAGCAGCAGCTTTTTCATGCATCTCATTCCAGCGCATCAGAAAGGTGTACATCACAGGCAACTGGGCAACCTGCACTCGCAAGAGCAGATTTGGGTCGTTTTGCGCCGCAGCCTCGGCTGCCTTCAGGTGCTGCCCAGCCTTTGCTGAGCGTATCGAAGGACAGGAATTTTGCCGTGTGCTCAGAAAAGCAGCCGAGCCAATCGCCGCTTGCCTCGACGGCATCGTGCGTGACGTTTAGATAGGCCTTGATATGCGGTGCGGCGGGGCCGTAATAGCCCTCGATGAATTCGTCGATGAGTTTTTGCCCATCCAGAGCAGGGTTCCACAACAGCTTTGCCAGCACCCAGGCTCGCAGCTCCGCCATCTCCGCACCATAGGATTGATACGCCCCCTGCTCAAAGATTCCCTTGACGTTATGGTCCACGAAGAATTTGACGTTCGGCCCCAGCACACGCAGGTTCGGGTGCGGCATTACGTAATGTCTGAAGTTGGTCGTGTAGTCCCAGATGTAAAGCCGGTCGCAGATCTTCGACCAGCCGACAATATCGTCGCGAAAGGCTTTGTTGCGCTCGTCTTCGAGAGGCTTGCTGAATGAACACTCGATGCTGCAAAGCTGGACAATGACATTGTGCCGGGGTTTTGTAAGTTTGGGCGGCTTGCGGGTGTACTGATAGGCCAGCGTGCTTATCGCCACATTGGGAAATTCCTTCTCGATGTCCTCCGCGATGGCATTAACAAATCGCAGCATCAGTCCAGCAGGGCTGTCTTCTTCCTTTTCGATTGCCGCGCACTTGCTGCACTGGCAGTTGCCGTGCCAATCGTTCTGGGAGACCGAGGCGATGGTGGCAGCAGGGTTATTGCGCAGCCGCTCCTTGAGGTTTTTGACCAGCTCTTGACGCATCTCTTCGTTGGTCAGGCAGAATTGAGCATGCTCGTAGGTGCGTTTGCCGTTGATTTCGCTAAACCATTCAGGATGGTCCTTGAAATATTTCTCAGGCGGTATAAGCGGATAAAACGTATGCACAAAACCCTCGTAAATGTGCTTGCCGCCGCGTTTGGCATCGAGCCGATGAGCTTGGCCGTTGCACTTGTTGCGTACCGCCCAATCGCCGTCAAAGGCATCGAACCAGAAAGGCGAGCGATATTCCAGCGCAGGCACGTAACGAATGTTGAGGTTGGCGACTTGAAGTGTCGGCTTTTTCGGTATCGTACTCTCGGTTGACGACCACCAGCGGCAGCCCAGGTGCTCTTCAAGGAAGGTATAAACAGCATACAGCGTGCCGCGAGGATAACCGCCAGCTAATATCAGGTCATCTCCAACCGAACGGATAATTACGCCTTCGGTGCCCAGTCCCTCGGCGGAGAAATCCGGGTCGGCTAATTTGGCAGCCTGTGGTCCCACCAGCAGCCTTACTTTGCCGGCGGCCGGCGGAGGAACTATGTCGAATTTCGCCCCTGTTATTTGCGAAAGAAAATCTGCCAGTTCGCCGGCGGCGTGCCGTTCCGGCTCGGAGGCATCCGGAGCAATAACTATAACCGCTTTAGCTACGCCATTTTCTGCAATCGTGGCCCCACGCACCTGGCCAGCGAAAGCCCACATCACACAAACACAGAGCGGTAATATGATTCTCGTTTTTTGCGGCGTCATAATAGGACCTCCAAAAATTTTTTGCCTTATATTAGGTCGCATAACTGTGCAAGCCGGAAAACAGGTTAGATAGGTTCACCCAAAATAGGGTTATCAAAATAAATACCATTCCTGCGATCGCCCACAAGCTGTTTATGCGGGCATATTTTTTGCCAAACATATATCGAAAGTGAAAATATCCTACGTAGACCAGCCAGGACGCAAGCGACCAGAGTTCTTTTGGGTCCCAGCCCCAGTAATCGCCCCAGGCGAGTTTGCCCCAGCAACTGCCCAATATAAGCCCCAGCGTCAGCAGAGGAAACCCGATGCATATCATCCGATAAGTTGCCTCTTCTAAATTTGCGTGCTGCATACGACGCATCACGCACAACGAAAGAATCACCTGAATGGTGGCTTTTGCCATAAAAATATACGACAGTGCATAGACAGCGACGTGCGGTACAAACAGCCAGCTTTGTAGTGCCGGCGGCAGCCGCTGCGGCTCGGCGCTGAATACAAAGCCAGCCGGCACAAGCATTATCGCAGCGATGAGCATGTCCCCGGAATAGCCACCTGCTCCAAGAGTATACCGGCAGAACCACGAAACCGGATAAGAAATCACGCCCAGGCACAAGAATACCTCGAACAGATTTTGCAGAGGCGCGTGCCGGACGTCATACCAACGATAGACAAAGGCCAAAACAGCAGCTATGAAACCGAGCAGGTAGAGAAAATTGCCGATTCTTTCCCGGCGTAGAAAGGTTGTTAAAAACGCCAGCAGATACATAGCGATAGCGATGTAAATCAACAGGCCCTGAATTGTGTATTTTATTTCCATTTATTCGCTTTTTGTCCCCAGCGCTCTGATTATGTGCTTCAGCCAGAAGTGCCAGATAGCACCGATGCACAGGATTAGGTATCCTGCATAAACGAAATTAAGGCCCGTGTCGGAGACCACCATAAGAACAGTATATTTGCCGGCGTCGGCATCGTAAGAATGCTGGTAAAAATGGTATCCGCCGAAGTGAAGAGGGTGGTTCACCTCGATGCCCTTTTCCACAACAACTTCATTGTTGCGGATAATCTGGAGTTCGCTTATGTAGTCGCTGATGATCCTTTGATATCGCAGGTGTAATTTATCTTCGGGGCGCGTATGGCCCGGAAAACGCTCGAAGACATATCGAGTGGCCGCCTTTCCATCCGGCGATTTGATCTCGACCTCAAGAGCCGGATTGGCAGCCGAATTGGGGTCATCAAACGGGAGGTTCTTTCCATCTTCAACTTTGATTTTGAAACTTTCAAACTTCCGCGCGACCTTTATCGTGCCGACGTCCTCGCCCAAGAGAATCTCCTTGCCTATTTCGACAGGGATTTTCCAACTTTTGCCTTGCCAGCTTTGAATTTGGAGGTGATCTGGCTTGTAGTATTCTACCCGGAAGTCCTTAAGTCTTACGTAAAACGGCAATTCTCCAATTTGGTTGGCGTCCTCCAGCACCACGCGGTTTTCGTGCTGGCCTTCGTAGATGAGCATCTGGCCGGTCGGGATTTTATCGATTCCCAGGAGCCTTTTCTGGAGCTTGTGTCCGGCTTGCGAGCCCCATATTGAACCAGCCAGGATCAGGATACAGCCGAAGTGAACAAGCAGAAGTGCCGGCATACGCACGAGCCTGCGAAATATGATAATCCCCACTATTAGCAGGACCGTCAGGGCTATCCAGTATACTGCCAACGGCAGGGAGTTGAAAAATTTTTTTGCCCGCTCGGCACCGAGAAAGGCCCCATAGATGGATAGAAAAATCAATAATAGAATCAGCGCTAGCGCCGCCCACAATATGCTGCGTCTAAACCTGTTCATCAACTCTTCCTTGATAGTACTGATTACTTTGGTTATACTATATTGTACTGATGAAGCTTATCCTGAACAATGTAACTTATCACAATTGCCCGGTACAGGTGCGAGAGAAGGTAGCTTTTAGCGTAGAGCAGCGCCGTTTTATGCTCAGGCAGATGCACAAAGAGCCGGCCATCAGCGAGGCCGTGATTCTTCAGACCTGTAACAGACTTGAGTTTTATCTTTATGCCAGGAAGGACTTCGATTGCACAGGATTTCTCGCCCGCCTTATTGACGGGCTAAAGTCCATCGCCGTCGATGTCTGGACTAAATATAGGGCAGAAAGTACCGGCAAAAATGTTGTTCGGCATCTTTTTGAGGTCGCTGCCGGCCTGGACTCGCAGATGATTGGCGAAAATCAGATTCTATCTCAAGTGAAGTCCGCTTACGCGGAGTCTGTCGATGCCCGTATGAGCAAATTGGTTTTCCATCGACTCTTTCACAGTGCCTTTCGTGTGGGCAAAATGGTGCGTACTGAAACCAATATTAATTGCGGCGCGGTGTCAATCGCTCTGGCGGCTGTGGAACTATCTAAAAAGAAGATTGATTTGCCGGCTGCGACAGCAATGGTGATCGGGGCGGGTGAAAATGCGGAACTTGTGGCTAAATACTTGCTAAAATCGGGCTTGTCAGGCTTGATCATAGCAAATCGTAGTAAGCAAAAGGCACGGGCGGTTCGGCAGCGGCTTAAGAAAGGTCGTGTAACTGGCTTAGGCGATGTGCCGGCGAAATTTGCTGAAGTTGACTTAGTGATTAGCTCCACTGCAGCCGTCGAACCCGTAGTGACATACGAGGCGGTCAAAAATTGCCTGGCAGGGCGTGACAGGCCGCTGTTGATAATAGATATTGCCGTGCCCAGGGACATAGAGCCGAGTGTCGGGCGATTTGATTGCGTCAGCCTTTACAATATTGATGATTTGAACGAGCAAATAAGCAGCAACCGGAAAAAACGAAGCAGCGAAATTCCAAAGGCTCGGGCGATCGTTGTCGAATTTGCTGATAACTTCTCTAAGTGGTACGACTCGCTCACTGTTGTGCCGGTAGTTTCACGCCTGATGCAAAAAGGCACCGAACTTGCTCAGAGCGAGGCCAGGCGATACGCAAAGGATTTTGGCCCGGCAGCAGCAAGAAACTTGAAGCCTTTGCCGAATCACTGGTCAAGAAATTGTTGCACGGGCCGATTAGTTTTATCAAAGACGCTGGCAACGGAGATATGACTGCTGAACAGCTTCAGGCTGCCGACCTGATAAACAAAATGTTCGTTTTGCAGGATGCCCGCGATTAGATAGAGTATTTAGCCCCAAATTTATTTGGGGGTTATTTGGTTTTGTAACGGAGGACCAATGAATGGCAAAGCAAGTTTCGATGGGAAAGTGCAATCTTTGCGGCGGTGCCTTCAATAAGGCGGCGATGACCAAGCACCTCAAATCGTGCAGCCAGGCAAAAGCTGATGCTGCGGCGTCAGAACGCCGCCCGAGCCGGCAAAAAGCAAAGACTTTTCATATTGTGGTCCAAGGCCGGTACTTGCCCGACTACTGGATGCACCTTGAGGTGCCTGCCGATGCAACCCTTGAAATACTGGATGGATTTCTCAGACGAACCTGGCTGGAGTGCTGCGGGCACATGAGCGCATTTACAATCGAAGACAAAACATATTCTGTGGCGCCGATGGGAGAAATGGACGACGAAAGTATGGATGCCAAGCTGGGAGATGTTCTTCGCCCTGGCATGAAGTTCTACCACGAGTATGACTTCGGCACTACGACACACCTGGCGCTGAAGGTTGTCTCTGAACAAGAAAGTGGCATCAAAGCCGGCGACGTCCGCGTTCTGGCCAGGAATGAGCCTCCGCCAATTCCCTGTGGGTCCTGTGGCAAAGCTGCTACGCGAGTGTGCACTGAGTGTCTCTGGTCGGACACAGGCAAGGGCTGGTTCTGCGATGCGTGTGCTGCCAAGCACAAATGCCACGAAGAGATGTTTTTGCCTGTTGTCAATTCGCCGCGAGTCGGAATGTGCGGGTACACCGGATAGTAACTTACATGTAAAGCGCAAGTATTTGGCATATCACGCACTTATGGGCGTTCATTTGGCGCGTATGAAGATTCTTACTGTCGCAACGCGTGATGGGGCGCTGGCCCTTGCTCAAACCAAGATTGTGACTGCCGCGCTGCAAAGACTCTGCCCGGGCATAAAAATTGAAATCAAAATAGTAGCTACTACAGGCGACCGAGACCGCCGCACAGCCCTGTGGGACCTCAAAGATAGCGGCTTTTTTACCTCGCAGATAGAAGATGCCTTGCTGACCGGAGAGGCTGATCTTGCCGTGCACAGCTTCAAAGATTTGCCCACACGTCCACGAGAGGGACTTACCATCACGGCGGTTTGCGATAGGCGATTTGCTGAGGATTGTCTGGTAGGTCGCGAGCATGTTAATTCGATAGAACAAATGGCGGAATCGGCGAAAATAGGCACGTCGAGCTTAAGACGTGCCGTTCAACTCAGATGCTTAAGAGAAGACCTTCAACCCGTTCCCATTCGCGGCAATGTCCGGACACGAATCAATAAGGTTGAGAAAGGAGACTTTGACGCGGTCATTTTGGCAAGGGCGGGCGTGGAAAGAATCGGTATGGGCGATAAAATATCCTTTTGTTTTGACCCGCGGCGATTTCTTCCCGCGCCGGCTCAAGGTGCGCTGGCCGTTCAGACAAGAACCGACGATGGCCAGACACGTAACCTCGCTGCTGGTATAGATAATGCCAAGGCCCGGATTATCACCTTTGCCGAGAGACAGATTCTGGTGACAATGCAATGTGGCTGTCACGCGCCGGTGGGGGCATACGCTGATATTGTCGGAGATAATATAGAAATTTGTGCCTTTATATCCGATTTGCAGGGCGAAAGATTCGTTAGGCGAGAAATTGTCGGCCCTGCCTCAAAAGGGCAAGCTCTTGCCGAGCAAATTGCGCAAGAACTTCTCCAAGACGGCGGCAGGGAAATCCTGGCAAAACTCGAAAAGGCAAAGACTTCAAATGGCTCATGACAAAACCAACGGTACATCTCGTAGGGTATGCTGTGCATACCATTATTCTATTGCGTGGAATCTGTGAAATCTGTGGCTAAAAAAGGTTTTGTATATCTGGTTGGCGCAGGGCCCGGCAGGGCGGATTTGATTACGGTTCGCGGGGCGGACCTACTAAAAATCGCCGATTGTATCATCTGCGATAAGCTAGCAAACCCTGCTTTGCTGAAATTTGCTCGTCAAGATGCGGAGGTTATTCACGTGCCCAAGCGAATCGGCGTCGGCTCGTTCACACAACGGCAAATCAATGAGCTGCTAATCGAAAAGGCCTTGAGCGGCAAGACGGTCGTTCGGCTAAAAGGCGGCGACCCTTGCATTTTCGGCCGATGCGCCGAAGAAGCCGCCGCTTGTGCAGAGGCGGGCATCGATTTTGAGATAGTGCCCGGCGTGACCGCTGCCATCGCAGGGGCAGGATACGCCGGCATTATGCTGACCGACAGAAAGTTCTGCTCGCAGGCCGTTTTTGTGACCGGCAAAGAGGCGGAGGGAAAGCAACAAAGCAATATCGATTGGCAATGGCTTGCCAAATTCGACGGCAACATCGTTTTTTATATGGGAGTGGCAAATCTGGATTTTATTGCCCGGCAATTGATAGAAAATGGTATGGCAAAGGCGACGCCCGCTGTTGTAATCGCGGACGCGACGCTGCCGAGTCAGAAGGTTGTAAAGGCTTCGCTTGCCCAGCTAAGTGAGCAATGCAAACAGGCTGAGCTTAAGCCACCGGCGGTTGTTGTAATCGGTGCTGCGGCCGATAGTGACTCGCGGCTGAACTGGTTTATGAAGAGACCACTTTTTGGCAAGAATATCATCGTGACACGGGATGCTTGTGGCAATGCCGAGTTTGCAGCCAAAATTCTCGAGCGCGGCGGTAATCCAATCGAGCTTGCAACGATAGAGGTCAAGCCTTTAACGAATACGACCCGGTTTTTACGAGCACTTACTAAACCGTCGCAGTACGACTGGATAATCTTCACTAGTTCCAATGGTGTAGAGATTGCCTTTGATTTCTTACGAAGCCTGGGAAAGGATTCCAGGGTTTTTGGCTCTGCAAAGATTGCTGCTATAGGTAGTGAGACCGCTGCCACATTGAGCGCGTTCGGAGTAAAAGCGGATTTTGTGCCCACTATCTATACCAGTAGAGAACTAGGCAAACAATTGGCTGTGTGTTGGAATCTGCACGGCAAGAAAGTTCTGCTTTTGCGCTCGCAGGCTGCTTCAAATGAGCTTATTGAGTTGCTAGGACACGCCGGGGCTGAAATTGAAAATGTGCCCGTCTACCGTGTTGTCACGGCGAAAAACAAATGCAACTGGCTAATAAAGAAAATTGCCGATGGGATAATTGACTGGGTGACATTTGCCAGCCCTTCTTCGGTCAGGGCTTTTTTTGAACAAATTCAGGCCGACCTGGTAAATTCAAGCAGCGCCAGAGTGGCATCTATTGGGCCGGTGACGTCTGACGAATTGCGACGATTCGAGGTCAGGGTCGATGTGACAGCCAAAGAGCACACCATCGACGGATTGTTAGCTGCGATAGAGGAGGCCTGCAGGTGATAAATGTCTCAAAACTATATTGCGGGTTTTCAGGTGAGTCCGACCATCTAAGATATTCAGCGGATAATTCCTTTGGTCCGGTAGTTGTCTATAATTGTACGGCCGGCTGCAATCTGAATTGTTTGCATTGCTATAGCTCTTCAGGAGCACCCGATTGTAATGATGAATTGACCACGGCCCAGGCCAAGCGAATGCTCCAGCAAATTGGGCAGATGAACTGTCCCGTGGTATTATTTAGCGGCGGCGAGCCAATGCTGCGAGATGATTTATTTGAACTTTTGAACGAGGCACAACAGTTGGGCCTGCGAACCGTGATTTCAACCAATGGGACGCTTATTGACATCTCGGCTGCGAAAAAACTTGCCGAAAGCGGCGTAAGTTACGTGGGCATTTCCATTGATGGAGACCAAGAGTTTCACGATAGTTTCAGGCGTGCGCGTGGCTGTTTCAAGGCCGCAATCAGAGGCGTTGAAAACTGCATAAAGGCGGGCATGAAAACGGGACTGCGATTTACGATAACCAAAGCGAACGCAGAACGAGTGCCGGTGATTTTCGATATTGCGGCCTCCGTGGGCGTGCGGAGGATTTGCTTTTATCATTTGATCCGGGCGGGAAGAGCGAAAACGTTGGAGAACCAAGCCCCAACTGCTGAGCAGACTAGGCAAGTTGTCGATGTGATTATAGAAAGGACGCAGGATTTTGTCGCAAGGGCAGTCGTGGACGAAGTGCTCACTGTGGATAATCACGCTGATGGGCCTTATCTTTTGTTGAAGATGAAACGGCAAAATAATCCGCGATACGAACAGGCACGAAAGTCTCTTCTTGCCAACGGCGGCAACAGGGTTGGCGAGAAAATTGGCTGCGTCGGCTGGAACGGTGACGTGTATCCGGACCAATTCTGGCGGAACTATTCTCTCGGCAACGTCAATCGGAGCCCATTAAAAGCTATCTGGCAAAACGCGGGCGATCCGGTATTAAACAAACTGCGTAATAAATCGCGTTTTGCTGATGCAAGGTGCCTTAAATGCAGGTGGTTCACTCTGTGCAAAGGCAACTATAGGTTTTTGGGCGCCAAAGTTGACGATGAATATTGGCTGAACGAGCCAGCTTGCTACCTAAAAGATGAAGAGATAACAAAATAAGAAATTCTAAATGCGAATTTCTAAATCCTAAACAATATCTAATAACCGAAATTCAAATGACCAAAACAACAAGTTTTGGACGTTTGAAAAATTGAATTTTGAATTTGTTTAGAATTTCGGATTTAGATATTAGGATTTTTCCGAAGGAGTTGTTATGGCTTTTCCAAAAACAAGGATGCGAAGGCTTCGAAGCAGCGATGCGATGCGAAGGCTCGTGCGCGAAACCACAGTGAGTATAGACGATTTAGTTTATCCACTATTTGTTAGATATGGCAGCGGCGTCAAAGAGCCTATTAAGTCAATGGCCGGCTGTTTCCATTTTTCGCCCGACACAGTCGCTGATGAGGCAGCCGAGGTCGCTTCACTTGGAATACCAGCGGTGCTTCTTTTTGGCCTGCCCAAGAAAAAGGATGAGACAGGTTCTCAAGCGTGGGCGGAAGACGGCGTCGTGCAGCGCTCCATAAAAGCGATAAAAAAGCGAGTGCCGGAGCTTTTGGTTATTACTGATGTCTGCCTTTGCGCGTATACTTCTCACGGCCACTGTGGCGTAATAAAAGCTTGTCCCGAGCGTAGTCGAGGGAATGGCAAGATCGATAACGAGGCCACCTGTGAACTTTTAGCTAAGGTCGCACTGTCACATGCTCAGGCCGGCGCGGATATTGTGGCTCCCTCGGATATGATGGATGGCAGGGTGCGCTATATCCGCGAGGCCCTTGAAGAAAATGGCTTTTATGATGTCGCCATTATGTCCTACGCGGCTAAATATGCCTCAGCTTTCTATGGCCCGTTCCGGGATGCCGCCGAGTCTGCCCCGGCCTTCGGCGACCGCAAAACTTACCAGATGGACCCGGCAAACGCCCGCCAGGCGATGGCCGAAATCGCCCTTGATATTGAAGAAGGAGCCGACATCGTGATGGTAAAACCTGCCCTTTGTTATCTTGATATTATCTATCGCGCCAAGCAGCGTTTTGATTGTCCGATAGCCGCCTACAACGTCAGCGGCGAATATATGATGCTAAATTCTGCCGCCGAAAAAGGCCTTTTGGACAAAACCGCCGCAGTGCTGGAGATGCTCACCTCCATCAAACGTGCTGGCGCCGATATAATCATTACGTACTTTGCTAAGAATTATTCAAGATTGTTGTCGAAATAAACCAATTTTGATCGTTTTAACCAGCGATTGAAAAGGTAAATCCAAGGTGTAGAAATGGATACAATAGAATCAAAAGATAAAAAACGTGAGTATTTAGTATCAGCAATTGGCCCACTTGTTGGATTATTAACAACGATCATAACAGCCTTTACAAATCTACCAACTTCTTTTAAATGGACTTTGATAATATTACTGATAACGGTCACACTATTAAGCATATATGTAGTATTTGTGCCGATTTTTACAAGGGGGGTGAGAAAATTAAATGATATAATAAAACATCGTTCAATAATCAAAAAGCATTTTGTTGAATTTGAAAAGTTAGTTGATAGATTTGGTCAGCTAATTAATGAAAACCGCTGTGATTCTATAGTTCATTCTTTGCAAGAGTTACAGAATAAATCTATGTTGGGGGGGAATCTTCCTTTTCCAAGTGATTTTCATAATGCCTATGATGTGTTTATTTGCAGTATGAGAAAGCTGCCATTAAAGAAACGAAATTTTCTGCTTATATTGAGGTGGTATGAAAGTATAGTGAATTTAACTAATAAATATTTGATTTGTTCTCCCGTAAAGGAAATTCAAAGAATTAATAAAGGTATCGTTCCTCAGAATTGCAAGAATGAATATGAGGAATGTAGGTTAACATATGTTAGATTATTAGAAAACTATGAGGAATTTGCAAGATACTTAAATAAACGACTTGGTGACAATATTGCGCGAGAATATTTTGACAGACCTGTAAAACTGTAGAGAAAGGGATGGGCAGCATCGTCAACCCCCTCTTTGCGCATTGGCGTTGGTCGTTTTCACTAGACAGTTCGTTCATTCCTAAGCCGCGCTCGAGGCTGCCACGCTGTGCGAATTATAGGGTATGAATAATTTAATGGACAACTATGAAAAAGGAAGTGAGTAAACCTCGTCTTATCGCTTTTGAAGTTACTCGCAGGTGTCGGTTCAACTGCCTGCACTGCCGGGCGGATGCCGGTGCGGATGGCCGGCAGGAACTAAGCACCGAACAATGCAAAAAGATACTGCGTGCCGTCGCTCGGTTCAGTAAGTGCGTAATAATTCTGACCGGCGGTGAGCCGATGGAACGTAGCGACATCTATAAACTCATCCAACAGGGGCGAAAGTCTGGCCACCGGATGGTGATGGCCAGTTGCGGGTATCTAATCGATCAGGAATCAATCACCAGGCTGAAAGAAGCCGGCGTTCTGGCTCTTTCTTTCTCGCTTGACGGCGCCTCAGCCGAGACCCACGACAAATTCAGGCGGGCTAAAGGCGCCTTCGACGCGGTGATCCGAGCCGCTGAAATTGCCCGGACTGCGGGTGTGCGATTTCAGATTAACACCACATTGTGCAAAATCAACATCGACGAAGTGGCTGGAATAATCGAGTTGGCAAAAAGGCTCGGCGCCTATTGCTTCAATCCCTTTATTCTTGTACCGACCGGCCGGGGCAAAAATATGGCCGATCAAATTCTTGACCCGTTGCAGTATGAAGTGATGCTCAACGAGTTGCTGCGATTGAAGCTGGAATCAACTATCGAGGTGCGAGTGACATGCGGGCCGCAATTTGCGCGTATGCCAGCAAGCCAGGCTTAAAGGACTGGTCGGCGAGGCAAACGGCTGCATGGGCGGCAGAGGCTTCGGATTCATAAGCTACCGTGGCGACGTGCAAACGTGCGGATTTCTTGACGTACCGGCGGGGAACTTGGTGAAAAACGGCTACAACTTCAAGAAAATATGGCTTGAGTCGCAGTTGTTGAACGAAGTCCGCGACTTGTCGGGCTACACGGGCAGATGCCGAACCTGCGAATACGTCGCCCTTTGCGGCGGCTGCCGGGCAAGGGCCTATGCCGTAAGTGGCGACCATCTGGGTTCAGATCCTCTTTGCAGCTACCAGGCCAAAGGAGATAAAGACTGACTCTACGCTTGACGACATTTCAGAAACAACTGTGTAACGTCCTTCAGGAAGGCGTGCCGATTTGCTGGCGGCCTTTTGCTGAGATTGCTGCAGCTTTGAAAGGCAGCGAGCAAGAAGTCTTACGGCAGACAGGTCAGTTAAAGGAACTGGGAGTGATCCGGCGGATTGGTGCGCTTGTAAATTATCGTGCGCTTGGCATGGCCAGCACTCTGGTCGCTGCACATGTTCCGCCCGACATCGCCAAGCAAGTTGTCGAGACGGTCAACTCGCTGCACGGCGTTTCGCATAACTATCAAAGAAATCACTACTACAACTTGTGGTTCACCTTGCGGGCACCCACCGCATCGCAGATTGAAACGACTCTGGCAGATCTTTCAGGGCGTTTCGGCGTCGATTTTCACAGTCTGAAAGCTGTGCGGGTTTTCAAGCTCGATGCCCGTTTTGATGCCCAGAGCGAAGGGCGAGAATTACTGCAGGGTTCCGAGAAAATCGCCCCCCTTAGCCCCCGCCTTTCGGCGGGGATATCCCGGCCACTGGCCGGGGCTAACAAACCGGCGCCTGTCCAGATAAATGAAGATCAAAAGAAAGTAATCGCAAAGCTGCAGGGCGCCTTGGAAGTAACCGCGGAGCCGTTTGCTTTTCTTTGCAGCCAAGGTCTACAAGAAGAAGATGTTCTGAGAATTGTAACCGAACTGATAGATAGAGGCGTAATTCGTAGGATAGCGGCGCTTGTGGACCACCGTAAGCTCGGCTTCGTCGCCAACGTTCTGTTTGCCTGCGAAGCCTCGCAGGATAGAATTGTCCAGACCGGCGAAAAGTTGGCAGCTCTGCCGATTGTCAGTCACTGCTACGAGCGGCAGACCTTCCAAGGCTGGTCGTATAATTTATTTGCCATGATGCACGGGCACAATATAAACCAGATTCAGCACGCGATAAACAAGTTCACTGAGGCGGAGGCGATAGATTCATTTCAACTTCTGCCTACCGTAGTGACATCTTGACTGCTCAGTGCCGCCGTCTACTAATACAGCAGCCGAACATGGTGGTTTTTGCCGGACCAACCTCAGATAGTTGGACTTCTTGCACGGCGTTTGTCATAATGGTTACACCTATGCTTTTTCAATGTATTTCCTGCGAGCCCTATTTAGGGGACAAAGAAACTTGACAGCGTGTATAGTAAGTTGCTATGCTCCAACGAGTTAACCAGTGAAGCGCCTGTAGCTCAATTGGATAGAGCGTCGGTCTACGGAACCGAAGGTCGGGGGTTCGAGCCCCTCCAGGCGCATTTGCACCATTTTTTGCTTGACAAGTGTCTTTGACGCCCTATAAAATCTCAGCGATTTTTGGTATCAGGGAGGAATGGTATAGAAGGAGCTTCGTATTTCCTACCAATTTCTCTCCCATGAACAATAGCCTCGTTGTGGTGCTTGGCAGCGGGCAAAGCATAGACTTGAGTGTGGGCTGTATCTGTGTGATGATGGCAGAGCTTGGGTGGCGCAGGAGGCGCAGATGAATCATCGCGCAATCATGATCATTCTGCTGTTGTCTGTTGTTGGAGTCGTCACAGTTATGTTTGTTCATGGCTGTGCACCTACTCTGACCGGGCTAAAACACCATGATGGTTCCGCGGGTGATGTTAGCCTAACGCCTGCTGAAAGGAAGATCGCCTGGCAGAAAATGAAGAAGTCGTGCAGTATGTTGCCTGAAGGAGCTTAGGAAAGTGCAGGAGGCATAAATGAACTATCGCTTCGTAATGGTTTTTCCACTATTTGCACTTGCTGGAATTGTTACTGCCGTGTTTCTTCGCGGCTGTGTGCCGGTCTTGGCGCGGATCCGGATGTGAGCGCGGTATTGCTACACATCTGGGCGCAAAGTGGCTGGCAGCATGTGTAATGTCCAGATGGGACAAGGCGTATGAAAAAAAAGCCGGAAGAGCCTATAGAATCTCCGGCTTGTAATCACGACCAGGACGTGGGCGAGGGTGATTCGGGTAGACGCCACTCCCTTGTTGGCACCCTGCCACAATCAACGGCCGTCCCTACGTATAATTCCTGTTATCCGGGCGGCACCACCCTGTCGGCCCAAACACATCTGGCCGCGGTGAGCAGATACCGCATGGATCTCAGACTCAGTCGCACAGAGAAGAGAGAGAGTCTCTACCGTCGCACTTCTGGTTCAGCGTTCTTACTATCTGGGCTTTACGTAGATATCAATGTCTGCAACGTGCATGTTCTGGCCAGGCTGTGCGCTCAATAAATCCGCTTTCGACAGCTTCACACAAACGGTTGTGGTTCCACCGGGCTTATCGACATCTTCTGGGCTCACCGAGCAGCCCCAATTTCCGGCCAGATAGGTTTTGTTTACTCCACAGAGCAGTGTACAGTTGAAATTGGTCTCTACTATAAGGTCCTTGCATCCTTTGAAACAAGGCCAGTCGCCGGGGCCTCTACCCAGGTTTGCGCAGTCTACTTGCTCGAGTACAATCTCCCAATCCTTCTGGTTTACGATCTTGATGTACCACGGTATAACCAATTTCACTGGGAAGTCGTCCACAAACTGCGGATCATAGGTAATGACCGTATGGGTGACCCAGCCCTCGTACTTTTGCTCTCCGGCCAATGCCGGCAGCCCCAGCAGTGCTACTGCTACAACACCAAACAACAGACTCCTCTTCATACCCTACCCTCTCTAAAAACTTGGTGCCAAAAAAGCACCTGACTCTGTTCCGAGTCCGTTCGTTTGAGGCCGTTTGCTCCAATGCTGTTGCCGTAGTGCCTCCTCCGTCCTTCAACGGCAACTGCTCAATTCGCTCTGTGTTCCTCTCGTGGTCCTACCGCAGAAAACATCAGACCTCAAGAGACTGTAGGTCGAAATCAACCCACGACCTATACCAACTTACCCAAATTTACCATTTCTCCCATTTGATGTCAATAACAAAATGGGAGAAATTGTTTATTTTTCAGCATTTAGCTGTTTTTCCTGTTTTATCGAGATTTTCACGAGCTCTGGCTTGTTTTTACCGTGGCTCGCACGTTTTGTGGGGTCGGGAATTTTTGGGTAGCCGTTTGGGCGGTAGTATGTCTAATTTTGGCTGTTTTCTGCCCACTGCAAGCGAGGTCCTTCGATCGCACTCAGGGTAGACTCCGCCGATCGCGGCAATCTCCGGCCCAAGATTGGCAAGATTGCTTCGGCCCAAAGGCCTCGCAATGACATAAAAACGCCGATTTGCCGCTGTGAACGCCTACTTTCCTGCTTTCTGGCGGAATTTTCCGACAGATGTGGCTGAAAATCCTCAGAACGTGGCCTCTGGGCTGCCGCAAGGCAGTGCTCAACCCATCTACGGTAAAGGGTGTTCTTGGTCTAGCCGAAATGAGTAGATGGACCGAGATTGGCTGGGAAGGCTCAGAAACGTATATCTGTGTAAGGCTTTCAAAAGATATGCCGTTCAATTTCTGGACATCTGGGGCTTGAGGTAACTGCCACGCGCAACAGGATTATGTGAGTAAATGCTCGGTTGACAGGTGGAGTCCGGCAATATAGGATTCTCATAGACAGTAGGCCCACAGAAGCAGAAGAATTTGGCCGTTTTTTCGACGGTGGCCGGTACGCAGAATCTGCTGACAGCCGGTGCCTGTGTCTTGGCTTTCTGTGGTCCTGCTTGAGGGCATAGTTGGTGACATGCACAAGTAGACAAGAATGGCTGCAACAAGCGGGGAAACAGGGCTTTTCAGCACGCGGCTCAGCGGGGACAATGAGGCTCTGGCACGCTTGGATTCTGGCTATCGTGCTTCTGGTAGCCTCAGGCATAATCTACCGCCTATTGGCGTCTCACCTGAACCTCGTAGTAAAAGCCCCCATAGCCTTGCCTATCCCACTGGACTCTTTTCCAAGCCGAATCGACTATTGGAGCGGCACAGACATCGCTATTCGGACTACCACCCGTGAATACATGGAAAGGAACTTTGCAGATGACTTTTTGAGTCGAAGATATATCAGCCGCGAGAAGAATATCTACGCTGATGTTTACATTGTGTATTGCTCATCGCGGCCTGGGGGAATCCTGGGCCACCGGCCTGGCGTCTGCTATCCCGCACATGGTTGGATTCACGATAGTGTCGAGCGGTCGCAGTTTGTATCTCGTGCCGGTCGGCAGGTTGACTGTCTGGTAAATCGGTTCCATATGCCGGCCCCTGCATACGAGCAGGTCGTTGTGTTGAACTTCTACGTACTGAATGGCCAAATTACTGCTGATGAGAACGATTTTTCTGGGCCGTTGGGCCGAAGACCAAATCTTGCCCGCGACCCGGCTCGGTACGTGGCACAAGTACAGATAAGCTCGGTTCTTGAGAACTCAGTGCGGACCGCAGCGGCCGATGTAACCGATACGATATTGGACTTTTTGCCAGATAAGGACGGCCAGGTTCGGGCAGCCGGGCTTTATCCTACAGAAAGTGGTGCACTAAGATAGCCGATAACGATTGTCGTTAGAAGTACGTCTCGAACTAGTGGTGAAGTAATTCTGTCAAGGGACCAGACTATGAGCGGACAAACTCCAGAGAACCTGCAATACGCTAAGAATGTAGCGGTCATAGGTTCTGGCTATTGGGGCAAGAATCTGGTAAGGAACTTTCACAGCCTCGGCGCCTTGCGGGTTATTTGCGACACCGATCCGACAAGAGAGCCATGGGCTAAAACGCAGTATCCTGATGTCGCTTTCGCCTCGTTTCTCGAATCGGTGCTTGAGGATGATCAGATAAAAGCAGTTGCCGTTGCCACGCCCGCGGTCACTCACTACGAAATTGCTAAGGTTGCACTGACGGCTGGCAAGGACGTCTTTGTGGAAAAGCCGCTGGCTTTGCAGGTGTGGCAGGGCGAGGAACTGGTTGGCCTGGCAGAGAAGAACGGCAGAATACTGATGGTGGGCCACATTCTGCTGTACCACCCGGCTGTAATCAAATGCGGTGAGCTTATCAGTAGCGGAGAACTCGGCAAGATTCAATACTTATACTCGAACCGGCTCAACATCGGCAAGATCCGCACCGAGGAGAACATTCTTTGGAGCTTTGCACCACATGACATCTCTGTCATGCTGGTTCTTCTTAAGGAGGAGCCACACGCCGTGTCCTGCCACGGGGCCAACTATCTGCATCAGGACATCGCGGATGTTACGATGAGTGAGTTTGTATTCCCCAGCGGCGTCCAGGCGCACATCTTCGTTAGCTGGCTCCACCCATTTAAGGAACAGCGTCTGGTGATAGTGGGTTCAGACAAGATGGCTGTTTTCGACGACACGGCAGATAACAAATTGGTCCTTTACCCGCACAAGATAAGCTGGAAGGACAGAATTCCGGTAGCGGTTAAAGCAGAGGCTGAGCCGGTGCCGATCGATACGAAAGAGCCGCTTCAGGCTGAGTGTGAGCACTTTCTGGAATGCATCCGCTCGCGAAGGCAGCCTCGCAGTGATGGGAAGGAAGGACTGCAGGTGTCTAAGATACTGCGGCAGTGCCAGGAGTCCATGGAGACTAAGCGAGTTGTTACTGTGACCAAGCCGGCGACAGTGGTGGAAGAGAAACCGTATTTCGCCCACCCAACTGCCTATGTAGATGAAGGTTGCAGAATAGGAAAGGGCACGAAGATATGGCATTTTTCGCACGTAACGAAAGACGCCAGGATAGGGGAGAATTGCATTCTTGGCCAGAATGTGTTTGTCGCCGGCGGCGTGGTCATCGGCAACAACGTCAAGGTCCAGAATAATGTTTCGATTTACACCGGGGCAATTATTGACGATGATGTTTTTCTTGGACCGAGCTGCGTTTTGACGAATGTTATGAATCCGCGGTCGCAAATTGTACGCCACGATCTTTACGAGAAAACAACTATTCGCCGGGGAGCAACCGTTGGGGCGAATTCAACTATCGTCTGCGGAGTTGAGCTTGGGCGGTATTCGTTCGTTTCAGCCGGTGCCGTTGTGACCAAGAGCGTTCCCGACTATGCGTTAGTAAGAGGTGTTCCTGCCAGGCAGGCCGGCTGGATAAGCCGGCACGGTATTCCGCTGCCCCAGCCAAATGCCGAGGCTGTTATGGTTTGTCCAGAGAGCGGCTATCGTTATAAAGAAGTTGAGCCAGGTGTAGTTAAATGTCTGGATTTACATGAGGATGCTCCGTTGCCACGCGAACAAGCGATTGGCAAAGTTTGCTATCGTGACCTTAAGGCAAAAAAACAGCCATCGTGACAAGAAAGTGAGAAGCAAAATGCATGTGCCTCTTTTGGATTTGAAAGCACAGTACGCCACCATAAGAAACGAAGTTTTGGCGGCAGTCTCAGAAGTGCTGGAATCTCAGCAGTGCATAGGTGGCCCGAAAGTCGCTGAATTGGAGGAGAAGATAGCTGCCATAAGTGACTGTAAGTACGCAGTAGGCACTTCAAGCGGAACAGATGCGATTCTGAATAGCCTGATGAGCCTGGGTATTGGTGCCGGCGATGAGGTAATTACCACGCCGTTTACTTTTTTTGCCACAGTTGGCTGCATCGCGGATCGGAGCCAAGCCAGTCTTTGCGGATATTGACCCCAGAACCTATAACATAAGTCCTGGCTTGGTTGAGCAGGCAATTACCGAGAGGACCAGGGCGATTATGCCAGTGCATCTATTCGGCCAAATGGCTGATATGGACCCAATTATGCAACTGGCCAACAGATACAATCTCGCAGTCATCGAGGACGCCGCCCAGTCGATCAGCAGCACCTACAAGGGTAGAAAGGCCGGGAGCATCGGCACTATCGGCTGTTTTAGCTTCTTTCCCAGCAAAAACCTCGGTGCTGCCGGCGATGGCGGAATGGTTGTTACTAACGATCAGGACCTGTACAACCGGCTTAAGAGTAATGCGCAACCACGGCGCCAATCCCAAGTACTATCATAAAATCATTGGCGGTAACTTCCGTCTCGACCCCCTCCAGGCCGCGGTTCTCTTGGTCAAGCTGCCACACCTGGATCAGTGGTCAGAGGCTCGCCGCCGCAATGCCGCATTTTACGATGAGAAGTTTGCCGGCACGATCGTGCAGACGCCGTACATCAACCCTGGTTGTGCAAGCATATATAACCAGTATGTAATCAGGGTGCCGAAACGCGACGAGCTGGTTGCTTACCTCAAAGAGAAAGGGGTAGGCTGCGAGGTCTATTATCCGCATCCAATGCACCTTCAGGAATGTTTCAGCTATCTCGGCTGCAAGCCGGGCGACTTTCCTGAATCAGAAAAGGCGGCCAAGGAAGTCCTGGCCCTTCCGATCTATCCAGAACTCACGGAGGAAATGCAAAATTACGTGGCAGAGAGCGTTTTGTCGTTTGTTGCCACTGTGGTCGGCTGCCATGCAAGATGATGCTCGTTGAGGGTGCGCATCCCTGAATCGGCTCTATGCCCGTTTGCCTGCCTGCGCAGAAGTTTTGGCAATTACTTAGCAATATATATTCTTGATGCTCCTATAATCCTCTCAATTTGTGCATCCTGCCTTTATTGACAGATGCGTCTCTTGCCTCTTCTGCCTACATTAGCTATTTTTACTTGACCTTTCAGCTTTAGATGGTATAATGTAGCGTAACATCCGGGGGAATTGGTAAAGACATCACAGATATGCAGCTCTTACATCAATGGAGAAGGGCAAAGTGCATGTGGGGCATAGTCCCGAAGAGCACCGGAGTCAGAGGAGTCTTAGGTAGTGCTTGAAGTTCAGGGAAGGGCAAGCTTTTCCAAGGCGCACGGCCAGAGCTGTGGGGGATAACTTGGCGAAATCCTGCTGGCCGTAGCTCACAGGGACGGAGTCTGAAAAAGGCCCACAGTGGAAAAAAAGTGATATACATTTTTGTCATACGTTGCAGGAACACAGTAGCAAGACGAACCAATGCGTGGGCGTCTTTGCCCGCTCTGAAGTCAAGTGGTCAGTATTGGGGGAGACAAAGTGATGGAATATCATCGTAATTCGATGCTGAGACATGTGTGCACACTCCTGATGGGAGCTGTCTTAGCAGCAAGCATTTTGGGTTGCCAGGGACGCCCAGACTCAACACAAAGTCACGAGAGCATAAAAACCCTTACCAGGCAAGAACTTGATCGAGTGCACATGGTCCGGCAGCAGATGCTCCAGAGCCAGTCGGGCAACACATGGGAACCTAAAGTGCAAGTGATTCAGCCATTGCCTGCAGCCTTTGAACCAAAGACTGTGTCTTCGTTGGGTAATCCGTTGGGCAGCCCATGGATGCACGATGTTGAGCCGACGTTGGCGGCAACGTCGCGTTCGGCGCGGACAAGTCCGTCCTCAGCAGATTATCTGGTACCATCTGAGTTGAAAGCAGCAGCGAGACAGCGAGTGACACTACAGCCTGGTGACGTTATCCAGGTCAAGTTCTTTTACACGCCTGAGCTTGATGTCACTCAGATGGTTCGGCCCGATGGCAAGATTGCGCTTCAGCTTGTAGGCGAGATTAGCGTTGAAGGAAGGACTCCTGGTGAGGTTCAGCAGGGCCTATTGAGACTCTACGAATCGCATCTGAAGGATCCGGAGATTTCCCTTGTGGTTCAATCGTTTCATAACCAGCGAGTGTTCGTCGGGGGAGCAGTGTTGACGCCTGGGATCATTCAGATACCGGCGCGAACGACGGTGCTGGAAGCCATCATGCAGGCCGGTGGATTCAACCTGCAAGAAGCGGAGGTGCGAAACGTGGTTGTGATCCGCCACAAGGATGGCCAACGATACGCGTACAAGCTCGACCTGAAGAATGCAATCAAGGGTGAAGAAACCGAACCATTCTTCTTGGAACCTCAGGACATCGTATATGTGCCTCGAGCCAAGATTGTCGAGGTTAATCAGTGGGTGGATCAGCATATTAATAAGCTCATCCCAGATACCCGTATTGTCTTCACAAGAAGCCTTGGTAACAGCACAATCGGTGTAGGTACCTATCGCTAATTTTGGGGGTGAATGTCAATGTCAGACCAAATAATCGAAGTTGAAGCAAAGCCCAGAGAGACATCCCTGCGGGATCTATTTTACATCTTCTTTAGGCACAAATGGAAACTGATTCTCTTTTGTGTCGCTGTTGTTGTCTGTGTTGCTGTGGTGACATTTTGTGGTGCTGACGCATATCGTTCAGAAGCGAAGCTGATGGTTCGGCTTGGCCGCGAGAGTGTGACGCTGGACCCGACAGCGACAACGGGGACGATTATCCCAATCACTCAGTCTCGCGAAAGCGAGGTGCAGGCGGAGCTGGAAATTCTCAAAAGCAGGGAGATTGCCGAGAAGGTCATCGACTCAATAGGGCCGGAAGCAATCCTGAAGCGTCCTGCAAAGGCAAAGGAGACTCCTGCACAGGGCGAGGCTCGTGAACCATTAAAAGTGGTAAAGCAGAAGGTTAGTGCTGCGGTCAACAGACTTCGGGCCTTTCTGGAGAGACACGATGTCGTAACACCGGTGGCGGAGCGTGACAAAGCGGTGCTCACTGTTATGAAGAATCTGGAGATCGGGACCCAGAGGGATAGCAGTATCGTCGCCGCTTCTTACCAGGCGACCAATCCGAAGTTGGCTCAACAGGTACTGGCCAAAGTTATTGAGTTGTATCTGGAAAAGCATATTGCGGTGCACCAAACGCCTGGTTCGTATCCATTCTTCACTCAGCAGGCTGAGCATTTGCGGGCCAGAGTGGCGCAGCTCGAGAAAGAGCTTCAGGATTTGAAAGATAAGACCGGCATTTCATCGCTGGAAGAGCAGCAGCGAGTCGTTCTGGAACGCATCGGGACACTGGAGACTGAGGTAGATCGCACAGAAGCTGGACTGGCATCGTCACAGGCCAGAGTACAATCATTGCGCCAGACCCTCGCCAGCACGCCCCAAACAGTGGTTACAGCCTCTACCTCGGGCGTCGGGAATTACGCGGTTGATCTAATGCGTGACAGGCTGTACGCTTTGCAGCTTAGGGAGCAGGACCTTGCATCCAAGTACACCGACGAGAGCCGGCAGCTACAAGAGGTCCGCAGGCAGATTGCCGAGGCCCAGGGACTACTAAGTAAGGAACAGCCCGCTCGCACCCAGGTCACTAACGGCTTGAATGTTGCCCACCAGCAAGTGGAGGTGGCACTGCTTACTGAACAGGCGGCCTTTTCATCTTACCAGGCAGAGCTCGATGCCCTCAGGTCAAGATTGGCAAACGCAAAAGCGGAGTTAACGACGCTGAATGACAGTGGAACCAAGATAAAGGTCCTGACGCGGGAGATAGAGATACAGGAGCAGAACTACCGCAAATATTCGGTTAACCTCGAACAGGCCCGCATCTGATCAGGCCCTGCAGACCGGAAGAATCTCCAACATTAGTGTGGTGCAGCCAGCCACGCTTCCTATAAAGCCGTATCGCCCACAAAAGGTGCTCCAGTTACTTCTGGGAATTCTGTTGGGCGTTTTCGGCGGGATCGGGCTTGTGTTCTTATGTGCATACTTAGATCACTCCATCAAGACACCAGAGGAGGCAGAAGAAAGACTGCAACTGCCGACACTGGCTTCAATCCCTCGTGTGCGCACCGATAGGGTTCGCCAAGCAGGGTGGTTAAGAAAGCAAACCAAGCAGTGGGTAGTTCCTGCAGGCGTCAGGGAGCAGTACAATGCTTTTAGAGAACGGTTGCTCCTGCAATCCACGGCTCTCAAAGAAGCCCCTCAGGTGCTGGCTGTTACGAGCTCCCACCCTGGCGAGGGGGTCAGCACAATCGCGGCAAACCTGGCCGCAGTGTTGGCTCGACGCGGGGATGGACACGTGCTCCTTATAGATGCAGATGTTGGCCATCCTTCAGTGCACCGCGTCTTCCGGACACGGCTTGCACCCGGTCTGACTGACGTTCTAAAAGATGGCGAAACCGGCGAGCAGGCAATTATATCTTCGCCCATACAGAATCTTGACATACTCTCAGCCGGTGCTCCAAACGGCGACCCTTCAGAAATCTTCAGCTCTGGTGGACTGCCCAGGCTACTTGATTCGGCGAGAAAGAGGTACCGTTTTGTAGTGCTTGACCTACCGAGTGTAACCGAGGCGAGCTGGGCGGTTCGCTTGGCCAGCCTTTGTGACGGTGTCGCTCTGGTTGTTGAGGCGGAGCGTTCCCGCCGCGAAGTCGTGCAGCGTGCCAAAGAACAACTCGTCGAGTCAAAGGCGACTGTCCTGGGTGTTGTCATCAATCGAAGACGGTTTCGTATACCCGGCTGGTTGTACCACAGGCTGTAATGGTTCCTGTGGCAGCGTTTTGCATGAAGTCGGCAAACCCTGCTGCGAGGCTTGTTTGAGGTGGTCACAGCATTTCTGGCGTGAACACGGTATCTCAAATTAGACAAACTGTCCTGTTTGGGTAGGCGTGCCAGAGCAATTGATGTTGAAATAGGTAGTCGATGCCGCGAATATAGGTTGTTCTGACAGTAAGAATAGGCCTTGAAATAATAAAGTAGAGGCAATTTTGAGAAATGGCTTGACAAAATCTGCAGAGGGGTGTAGAATATGGGTTAATTGGGCAAGGATGGGAAGATAGCCCCGGAAAGGCCATCTCGGCGGCAGGGAGGAAAAGGGCATAGGCAATTAGGAGCCGGAGGACGTAAGAGGTGGTGAAGAAAACAAGGCTACGCGGAGGCGTTGGGGCAGCGGATGTGTTTCAAGGGAAGGGTGTACGGGGGTTCTGTTCGGTCGAGGAGTTTCACAGCATACTGCGTAAGGAGCAGGACCGAGCAAATCGCAGCCAAGAAGAGTTTTCACTTCTACTATTCGGGATAAATGGCGCAGTCCCAGGGTGTACCCAGTTTGATGATTTGGCAGAGCGACTTATCAGGCGGATCCGCTCGACCGACACAGTGGGGTTGTTGGACGGCCACGATCTGGGTGTTATTCTGCCGTATACGCCTGCCGTTGGTGCCGAGCAGTTAGCCGCCGATGTCTGTCGGGCCTGTGGCGTAGCAGGCGTGGCACCTGATTGGAGAGTCTACACGTACCCGTCAAAATGGTTGTCTAAAGGTAATGGCAGCCGACGCCAGTACTGCTTTATGGATATTTTGCCGGGCTGGGGAGTGGCAGAGTTATCGGATTGCTGTGCCTCTGGAACGGATGGTTCGGAAATAGGATTTGAGTCTACCGCCTGCTCGCAGGTGGCCCAGGCCAAGCCAACGCGCGGGGCAGGGGGGCAAGTGCCCCGATTGCTCTGTCGCTGGCATCTGCCGGTTTGGAAGCGGGCTATGGATATTGTGGTGGCGGGAGGCGGCCTCATTCTCTTATCGCCACTTATTTTTCTTGTATCTGTGATCATCAAGAGCGTGTCGCGAGGCCCGGTCTTCTTCAAGCAGAAGAGAGTTGGATACTTGGGCAAGCCGTTTACTATGTGGAAGTTTCGGACGATGAAGGTAAACTGTGACTCGTCGAACCACAAGCAGTACATCACCAGGTTAATAAACGGTGCCGCAGAAAATGGTGAGGCCTTTGGCAAACCCATGACTAAGCTTGACGATGACCCGCGCATCATACCGTTTGGCAAGATCCTTCGCAAGACCTGTCTGGACGAGTTGCCGCAACTGATCAACGTCCTTCGCGGCGAAATGAGTTTGGTCGGTCCGCGTCCAGCTATTGATTACGAAGTGCAAGTTTATTCGGCTTGGCATTATCGACGTCTGGATACCATCCCTGGCGTCACGGGTCTTTGGCAGGTCAATGGGAAAAACCTGCTTACCTTCAACCAGATGGTTCGGCTGGACATCAAGTATCTTAAAGAGCAATCGTTGTGGTTAGATGTAAGTATCCTACTGAAAACACCTTTTGCTGTTCTCCGCCAGGTCAGGGACGGTCTGCAGGAGAAACAGCCAGTGGCTGAGCTGATCGTAGAAAATGCTTAATTTCGGTGTCGTAGGCTGCGGCTATTGGGGGCCGAATCTCATCCGCAATCTCAGTTCCCTGCATGAGTGCAGCGTGAAACTGATCTGTGATGTCAACGCAGATCGACTCGCTCACATGAAGGAGCTGTATCCAGCGGCAGAAACGACCAGCGAATTCGATTGTCTGATTGCAGAGGCAGACATTGACGCGGTGGTAATAGCCACGCCAGTTCGCTTGCACTTTGAAATGGCCAGAAAATGCCTGGAAGCGGGTAAACACGTCTTGGTTGAAAAACCCATGGCATGTTCTGTAGATCAGTGCCAGGGGTTGATAGAACTCGCTGAAAAGCAGAAGTTGACACTCATGGTCGGGCACACCTTCATCTACTCTGCTCCTGTCAGGAAAATCAGAGAGATTATTTTCTCCGGGGAGCTCGGCGAGATTCAGTACATTTGTTCGCGCCGATTGAACTTGGGCCTGTTTCAGAAGGACATAAACGTAGCCTGGGACTGCACCCCATGACATCTCGATTATTCTCTATGTACTGCGTGAAGATCCGGTCTGTGTCAACTGTCAGGGCAAGTCTCATTTTGTCAGTGAGATCGAAGATGTGACCAATATGACACTGAATTTCAGTAACGGCACTTTTGCCACCATCCAGAGTAGTTGGCTAGATCCTAACAAAGTCCGTGAGACAATTTTTGTTGGTAAAAAGAGAATGCTGGTTTACGACGATTTAAAGTCGATGGAAAAGATAAAGATATATGACAAACGGGTAGAATTGCCGCCTCACTACGACACGTTTGGAGAGTTTCAGTACTCATACTATCACGGGGATGTATATTCGCCTTACTTGCAGCAGGTCGAACCGCTGAGAGTCCAGTGCCATCATTTTGTTAATTGCATCAAAACTGGGGCAAAACCCGAATCAAGCGGCGTAGAAGGCCTGGAGGTCGTCCGGGTTCTTGAGGCAGCCTCGGAGTCATTAAAGAATGGTGGCGGCAGGGTCGAGATCGTCAAGTCCCCGATGCCATACACCAAAGACAGTACCTAAGGCCAGGTGCTGTTTCGCACACAAACTCGTAGAATTTCATTATCTTTTTGAACAAGCAGGATTCTTGACTAAACAGCTCTAGATTCAGTATGAGCCTTAAACTATTTGGCAAAAACACTGTCATTTACGCAATTGGTAATCTTGGGTTGCGGGGCGCCTCCTTCCTGCTTATCCCTATCTATACTCATTTCCTGAGTGTAAGCGATTATGGTTTGCTGGCTACCTTGCTTGTGTCGATCCAGCTTATGTTGATCTTTGCAAACCTCGGTATGCAGACCTGCCTGGTGCGTTTCGCAAAAGAGTACGAAGAAAGCAACCGAATTGGTGCCTTAGTAGGCAGTTGCGGGGTTCTAAATCTGTTGGCTGGATTAGTGTTGACCGGCGTCTCGTTTGCGTTTCTTATGCCTTTCTTTCGTAGTACGTTGCACATTGATGACGTCCGCTTGTACCTAGGCATGGCTTGCGGTGTGGTTCTGATGGAATCACTGAATACTCTGGTCATGTCTTACTATAGAGTGCAAAACCAAGCCCTCAGGTTCTCTATTGTTGGTGTGTCTCTGGCTTTGACACTCATTGTTGGCAATTTCATATTGCTGCGTGTATTAAACTTGGGCATAAGCGGTGCGCTGCTGGCCTACATAGTGACCTATGGAGCAGGCCTGCTTTTTGTGTCGTTTGACGTGATACGGAAAACCGGCATTGGGATTTCATTGCCTTTGATGCCCAAGCTTCTCAGATTTGGTTTTCCCCTTGTCTTTTCGATGGCAGGCAATACGGCCATTGGCGCAGTGGGCATATACCTGCTGAGCTATTTTGCCGGCCTGGAGGCTGTTGCGATATATGCGCTTGGCTGGAAATTGGCTGGCTTGATGACCGTCGTCCTGATATACCCGTTTTCGTTGGCTTTTGAACCCTATGTCTTCACGAGTCTGAACAGCACAGACATCAAGGAAAAACTCTCGCGTCTGCTTACTTACCTGATCCTCGGCGTGACGCTCACGTCGTTTGCTCTTGTTGCTGGATCACGTATATTGCTGCCGCTTATTGCACCTCCGCAATATGCGCCTGCCTTCACGGTAATCCTATTGCTCATTCCCGGGCTGGCTTTTATTGGGATGTACTACTTCGGTGGTACTCTTATTACGGCCGTGCAGAAGACTCACTTGGTGGGTCTGACCATGACTATCGGTGCAATTATTTCTCTTTTACTAAACCGCATGCTAATCCCGACGCTGAGCTGGTATGGCGCGGTTATCGCGTTTGATGTGACATATATCCTGGTCGGTTTGGCGCTGTTCGTTCTCGGAAGAAAAATGTTTCCGATGCCTGTGGAATGGAAGAGGATAAGCATTCGCGCTGTCTTATTGACGTTATTCTTCCTGGTATTCCTGTACATCAATAGCACCAACCTGATCATGTTTATCCTGATGAGCCTATCAGCCGGACTGGTGGGTGTACTAATGCTGTTTATTCTTGGCTTTTTTCACAACGACGAAAAGATCGCTATCAGAAAGTTGGTCCCGGACTACGCTAAGCTACGAGTAGGTCAGTATGAAACCGCCGATTCTACATCATTCTGGTAATCGCCGAACGCTGCACAAGTTCGCCATTTTAGTATTCGTAGGCGTTCTTGTTTTTCATGGCACGTATTTTCGCATCCGGACTATGACCGAGGTTCCAACACTGGACTGGTTAGTCCTGGCACGGCTATTGGCGTGCCTATTGGTTTCATAGCCGGCATTATCTTGATCGCCAAGAACATGCCACTGGGATTCGGCACAAGATGATTCTGCTGTACGCAGTCGCAGCCGGGCTTTCAGCCGTTGCTTCTCCCTATCCAGTAACCGTAGTTGGGTACTTTATTCTGCTGCTGGGGGCGTGCGTACTGATGACAGGGCTGACGTATAGTGCACGAAACTTAGCTGAATTGGAGCTGATAGAGAAGGTGTGGTTCTTCACGGTTGCGGCGCTGATAATAAAAGACACGATTACCAGTCTTATTTTTCCTGAGATGTCACCTCCTGGCGAAGTTGCCAGAATCGGCATGGGCGTTACTCACGCCAATGAGCTTAGCTCACTGGCAACACTTGCCTTCTGGCTGTCTTTCAGCAAGAAAAGAACAAGGCATACAATTCTGCTGTGGCTGCTGAGAGCCGTCTTGATTTATGTGGTCATCGGGGCCAGAAGCCGTGTCTCAGTTGCTGCTCTTCTGCTTGGCGGACTGGTTTATCTTCTCTTTGCAAACAGAGATTACTTGAAGCGATGGGTGACGGTTTCAGCCGCAGTAGGCGCTTTATCTACATTTTTTGTCTTGAACTTATGCTTGAATCAGGGCTGGGCAAATGACATAGTTGGCTACGCTAGAAGGGGTCAGGCTAGACCTGGTTTAACAACCTTCACGGGACGCACTCTCATCTGGCAGCACGCTTTTGGCAAATCATTAGAGTCACCGATTATCGGCCACGGTTACGGTGTCAGCCGATTGACAATGGGACAAGTGCCGAATGTAGATTGGGACGTTGCACATTGTCATAATGAGTTGCTGGAGATATTTTTTAATACCGGCGTTCTGGGGCTCATTCCAGTTCTGGCAATGTTCATATATAGTCTCGGTTGGATTGTGAATTTCTCTGCATTTCGCCGCGTTTTTTCGACGGATACGGCTCTGCACGCGATCTGTGTGGTGGCGATATTTCTTTTCTCCTGCCTGTTTGAGCCAAGATTGGGCGTCAGACTTATTCCCATTCAACCGCTGTTGTTCTTCTATCTGCTCACCCTCGACCGCAAAAAATACTTCTTACGCTCTTAGACGTTTGAACCTGTGGCGTTTCGCGTTCTCGATCATCCAGCCCACTAAGCAAGCGGCTCAATCGGTAGATCATAAAGCGAGCCTATGAAAAATATCCCGTATGCTTTAATAACTCCTGCTCATAACGAGCAGGAGTACATTGAAAAGACGATAGAATCAGTCGTCTCGCAGACCGTATTGCCAAATAAATGGGTCATCGTCAGCGATGGTTCAAGCGACGGTACGGATGGCATTGTCGCTAAATACACAGCAAAGCACGGCTTTATCCAGTTGGTACGCATTGACCGGGATGCTACAAGGAACTTCGGCTCCGCAATAAGGGCGATTAACACGGGATACGAGCAATTGAAGGGTGTGGAATACGACTTTGTCGGCAATCTCGATGCAGACGTGGTTCTGGAGCCGAATTACTACCAGACTATACTAGCTAAGTTTCAGGCTGACCCCAAATTGGGCGTGGCTGGTGGCCTGGTCTGTGATTGTCGCTGGGACAGGCTGGACGAGGAATTCACTGCCGCCGATAGCGTTCGCGGGCCGATTCAGATGTTCCGCCGCGAATGCTATGAGCAAATCGGGGGGCACACTTGCATAGGTATGGGTGGCTACGACACGGTGGCTGAAATTAAGGCCCGCATGTATGGTTGGCAGGTCAGGACTTTCCCCGATGTCAAGGCGCTGCATTTAAGACCAACCGGAACCGCCAAAAGCGGCATCCTTCGGGCCAGGTTTCGTCAGGGCAAGATCGAGTACAGCGTGCGTTATCACCCGCTGTTCGAGATTGCAAAGTGTCTCGCGCGCGTCAGACAAAAGCCCTACCTGCTGGGCAGTGTTCTCAGACTGAGCGGATACTGCTGGAGTTTCCTGCGTAAAGAACAGCCGGTCTTGCCTTGTGATGTCGTGAGCTATCTTCGCGCCGAACAGTTGGCTAAGCTAAAGGCGATATTCAAATGCAAGTAATGAATCGTTCATTGTTCACCGTTCATAGTTCATCGATGAACAACGAACAACGAACTCTGAACTTCGCAACGCTTGTGCAGATTCCGTATTTCATCATCTGATTCTAAGGAGATGCTTCTGTGAGTGCTCGAATCGCAGTGGTTGTTTTCGCGTACTATCCCAGAGATCCCCGCGTCCGGCGTGAGACCGAAGCGTTAGTTGAGGCAGGTCACCGCGTGGATGTAATTTGTCTCAAGAGTAACGGAGAGCCGGACAGGGAATTAGTAGGGGGCGCAAGTGTACCGGCTTCCGCTTCAGCACAAACGCGCAGGCAGGTTCCACTACTTTTGGTCATATCTCTATTTCACCTGGCTGGCATTTTTCACTTTGTCCATCCTTTATATGCGCAAACGGTATGACCTGATTCATGTGCATAATATGCCCGATGCCCTGGTGTTCAGCGCTTTGCTGCCGCGACTTTGCGGCTGCAAAGTTATTTTAGATCTACATGATCCTATGCCAGAAGTGTATCTTTCCAAATACACTACCGCGGCATCCAATCTTATTATTCGCTGTATCCGCCTGGTAGAAAGATGCAGCATCTGGTTTTCCGATGTGGTATTGACGGTGAATACAGCTTGCCGTGAATTGTATATCTCTCGGGGTTGTCCGCAGTCAAAGATTCATGTGGTCATGAATCTGCCACAGAATTCTGTCTTCGGCAGCAATCCTGTTACCACATACCCAGAGGCGATACGCAAGAAAAACAGTTTCGTAATCATGTACCACGGCACGGTCGTGGAACGCAACGGTTTAGGCGTGGCTTTAGAAGCCATCGAGCACATACGTGATAGGATTCCAAACCTGGTTTTTGAGGTTTATGGAGAGGGTGATTTCGTAAACCGGTTTCTGGAGCTATCCAGGGCGAAAAACCTTGGCAAGATCATCAACTATCATGGCTTTGCAGCCCATGATAAAGTCGCTCAAGCCATTCAACGTGCAGACGTAGGCCTGATTCCGAATATGGCGACAGTCCTCTGGGAGTATGCCACGCCGACTCGAATGTTCGAGTACTTATATCTCGGCAAGCCCGTGATTGTCCCGCGCACTGAGGCAATCCTTGATTGTTTTGATGACGAGTCTCTATACTTATTCGAGTCAGGCAACGCGGATAGCCTCGCAGATGCGCTCTTGGAGGTGTATGCCAATCCTCGCCGCGTCCAGGCTGTGGTTGCCAGAGGGGTCTCCATCTGCAAAAGCAAGTATCGTTGGGTCACTGAGAAGCAGCATTTTGTCCATATTGTTCAGGGGACTGTTAAATGAGGGCCGCGACCAGAGAGGACGCAAGGGCGGCAGCTAAAAGGTGAGAGTATGGCTATGCGGAAGATTGCACGCGACGTAAGGCTTGGCAAGAACGTCAAAATCTATGACTTCGTGAACCTCTATGGGTGCGAAATCGGTGACAACACCAAAATCGGGACATTTGTCGAAATTCAGAAAGGTGCAAAGATAGGAAAAAACTGCAAGATATCCAGTCATACTTTCATCTGCGAAGGCGTAACTATTGAGGATGAAGTGTTTGTGGGACACAATGTCACCTTTATCAACGATGCTTTTCCCCGTGCCGCCACTGAGGATGGGAAGTTACAAACAGAACAAGACTGGGTTTGTGTGCCAACCCTGGTAAAAAATAAGGCCTCCATCGGTTCGAGTGCTACCTTGTTATGCGGAATTACCGTTGGTGAAAATGCCATCGTTGGAGCTGGCAGTGTAGTGACCAAAGACGTACCTGCAAACGCCATTGTTGCGGGTAATCCTGCACGAGTGTTAAGAAAAATTGGTCAGGATAGGAGAAAAGACTAATGAAAGTTCCATTTCTCGATCTTAAAGCTCAGTATGCATCAATTCACGGCGAGATTACAGCCGCCTTGCGACAGGTTTTCGAGAGCACGGCGTTTGCAGGAGGCCCATTTGTGGAGAGATTTGAGAAAGAATTTGCATCCTTTTGTGGGTGCAAATTCGCGGTAGGTGTCGGCAGCGGGACCGCAGCCCTCTGGATGGCACTTTTGGCATTGGGTGTACGCCGCGGCGATGAGGTCATAACCGTGCCCAATACGTTTATTGCTACTTGTGAAGCAATCAGCTTCTGCGGCGCCAAACCGGTATTTGTTGACGTCGATGAGGCGACCTACAATATGGACCCTGACCTGCTCGAACAGGCTATTACACCCAAAACCAGGGCTATAATTCCTGTTCATCTTTATGGCCAAATGGCTGATATGGATCGCATTATGGAGATTGCGAGGG
>CAWFCJ010000058.1:0-104668 GCA_963814265.1 Sedimentisphaerales bacterium
GATGTATTGCTAGTTCTGTTCGGCCATTCTTGAAGGCCAGTATCATCCTTTGCAAACTTTGGTCGTAGATTCCAGCTCGAGCAATTTGGTCGAAATTAAATTCTCTGCCCTGGCAATCGGGACAGACGCCGCCGACCAGGCCGTATCGGGAAGCATCTCTGCCGCAGCGCGGGCAGTAGTCGCTGGCGGTGCAAAACCGAAGCTGCTCCCAGCAATCTCTGCACAAATCTTTGTCGGTTTCACAAATACTCTGGCGGCAGTTAATACAGACCGCAGGCCAGAAGAGGTGGTTCAGACTCTGCCCGAAAAGCTGCCAGACCTGCCTGGTTTTTAGGGTGTTCACGCCGGAAATTATACGCCGCGGCACACCGGACAGTCGAACTGTTTTATTCCAAATCAAACAGGCGTATTATCTACCGGCTCGAACCAGCCCAGTTTCATATCGGCAGAATCAACGCCATAAGCATTAGCTGTTCTTGAAACGGCCATCAGGTGTGAATCAATATGGCCGTCGGCCCAGCCGATATTTGCCCTGCTCTCGTGGCGAAAATGTATCGATGGAGAAAGATAAAAGCTCGTCTATGGTCTGCCTTTATAGACATAAAAAGGCGGCTCGGCAAACGAATACTCTATCAGATAAGCCTTGTCGATTCGACATCGCGGTATCGGCGAACATTAATGTCTCGGCTCGGCCTGCTCACTTCCGTGGTCTGGGTCGTTTCCCAGCCGGCCGCTCCATCTCCTGCAGTCGTTTTAACTGGGCTCACCTGCCACTGGCGCGAGCCTAAATATATATGGTTGTATCCGTATCCGCCGCAGCCTTGCTCGAAGTTGTTATTCCACTGCTGTCCCTTTACAAAATCAACTCTCTCGGGACATTGCTTTACTTTGCCGTCAGATAAGATATGCAGCCAGCGGTCCTTTAGCGGGTTAAAAGGCTCATCGGGACTATTCGCGGACGCCGTGCCAGCGGTATTTTCCGCCTTGCTGCGAAGTAATATCGACCGCCGCTGGCACATAACAGTTGTCATTTTCCGGTCGCATATCCGGCATTGGCCAAGCAAAGCTGGCGAAGATTGGATTTGCAGACCATGCCGCGTGGCCTGGCTCTTGCTGAGACAAGAGCCGGCAGCATTACGGCCATCAACAAACCGATAACCGAAATCACCACCAAAAGCTCAATCAAACTAAAGCCTTTTCTATGCAAAGGGACCTCGAATGCAAGCACTGCGTGCGATTGTCATTGCGAGGTCTGCAAAGCAGACCGTGGCAATCTCCTCTGCCGGTTTAAGATTGCTTTGTCGCTTCGCTCCTCGCAATGACAGACTCGGCCGCCTACTCAAACAACTAAGATTCAAAAACAATCGCTCTCTTCGTATCATGCTCTTCACTTGTTTCGCCACTGTTCGGTCTTTAAGCCATTGGCCTGCGAATACGGCGAAATCATCGGTGTCCACGACATAATTTTTCGGCTGGGCCAGGTCGCATCTGGCTATCCAGTTGGCCTGGCCGAAATGGCTCCGCCAGGCCGATGCCAGAAGGGCAAAGTCAGACACATCAACCACGCCATCCAGATTGATGTCCGCGGAATATTTTTGCTCCTTGAGAACGCCGATCGCCTCAAGATCGAAGCCGCCTGAGCCAAATGTCAGCCAGGCGTCGTAAATTGGATGGCTGCTCACATAGTGAGCCCAAAAGGGCGGGGTGCTGGCATCCATACATCTGCCGGCTTCGTCGCGGAAATCTCCGCTGCCAGGTATATCAACTATTTTCACATAGTTAATATTATTTATATCCACAATACCCGCGATGACCTTGGGGTCGTCGGCGATTTCCTCCAGATCAAACGGCGTGCCGGTGCAGATGCCGCCCGCGTTGGGGTGCTTGCCGGCAAGATTATAGATGTTGCTGATCTCGATAGTTCCATACGGACCTACAGAGTCAGGGGTAAGTGACACGGCGGGGAACCTGGCGAAATCCTGGCCGTTGGACGAGACCTCCACATATCCCAATTCAGCAAACATCTGGCCGGCTACAGAACCGCCGGAGGTATTCATCTGCGAAATCAGGCCATTCTCAAAAACGGCAAAATCATAGCCGTTGCCGTTGCGAATTGTTTCGCCGAATGCCAGAGTTATCTGGCCGGGCGGCTGATTGCTGTCGATCTGCTGCCTTTTCAAATCGCCCAGGCTGACAATGAGCATATTATCGCCCGTCACCGGGCCTAATGCCTTGCTTGGATCAGCCCACAAAGCGTCCACTCCGGCGGCAGGTGCATAGTTGAATACGGAGGTAGCCCAGGCCCGAAATACCGGGTTTATAACGGCATCATTGTCGGTTGGGGCCGCGTGACGCCCGTCAAGCCCAACGTATCCGTTTATCCCTGCCTCGGTGTAACATCTGCCGTCTGCAAAAGGAAGGCTGATGACAATGGTATCAATCGCAAAGTATGCCGGCGTGTTCATGCCGAAGACACCGACGTCACTGGAGCTTAAGGAAAACGCCAGGCTCTGCACGGCCCCCAGCGAGGTCAGGTCAACAAATTGCCAGGTTTTGAGGATGTAATCTTGGGCGTTATCTTTGAAGCGAAAGTCCGCCAGATAAAACTCGACCGTTCCGGTGACGCCATCGTTGGCATCTTTGCCGGTGACAGTCAGCAGGAACCAGTCGGGGTCATTGCCATCGTTGCCGCCGAATTTTTTGGCATAGGCGTCTCCGTTGAGCATTGAGTAGTAGGCGGTGTTATTATTCGTTACATACAAACCTCTGACAATGCCAGGCGTGTCCAGAGTAATCGTGGGCGGCTCGGTCCAGCCGACGTAAGCGATGGCATATTTGGTAGACCCAGCCTGGCCGCTGCCCGCGATAGCGCTATACTGGCCCGCCGTGCCGCTTGTCGTGCTGCCGGCAAGATTCGAGTAAGAGAAACCATCCCAAAACTCCCAGTCTGTGTTGTAGTTGTTGCTGAAGTAAACGATGCCGCTGGCAAAGCCTCCTGCGCCGTCTGAGCCGTTCCAGTAGGATTCTGGTGGCAAAACCAATTCTTCAAGAGTTACTATGTCGGCTTTTGTGAAACTTGCCATTGTTACCACAACCAATGTGCCAAGCAAACCTGTGAACTTCATTGGTCTACCTCCTTTCACACTGCGGCCCTTATCGCGAGGGCCTCCAAGAGACAATAAAAAAACCGCCGTCCCACGATAGGAACGGCGGCTTTGGCCATCAAGTCCAAACCAATGATAGTCAACCAATATCAGCTCACAGGTTCACACCCGCGTTCCGGATCGCGAGAACACAATAAGTGTGCAACCAGCGACAGGCAGGTTTTCTGACTTGCGTCTTACCGCCAGACTCCTTCCCATCCGGTACTGATTCCATATACCGGACAGTGGACAAAACGTCTGGCGGACTTCCGAACAACTCGGAACAGACGCCCACAGCGGCGCGACCGTCACGGCTTTTAACCGTGTTCCCGTTTGGCTATCCCAAAGCAAAAAACTTTAGGACCTGCAGCCGGACTATTCACTTTCCAAAGAACCAACGTCCAATTTACCAGCCGAGCCGGCAATAAACAAGCAAAAATAAAAATTTAGCGTGCCAGATAGATAATTATGCCCGTGAGGATAAGAACCACCGCCCCGCACACACTCATAGCCGCGATAAACACCCACATAAACCGCTTATTTTGCCTGGAGACAATATATTTGAGGTATCTATCGCTGGCGGCAAAGGTCCTGCTCATCTGCGCGATACTATCGGTCTGGCCCACGGTGTTCTGATTCAGCTTGTCCAGGGTTTCATTAAACTTGTTGAAACTTTCAGCCATCTGCACATCGCTATCTGCTGCGGCGGCAAGCTGATGGTCAATGTCAACCAGGGCATCGGTCTGCCTGGCGGTTTCAGCGGGAATTTTTTCTACCGCCTCTATAAACTGCTGGTCCTTGTGCCGGCTGATTTCAACTGCTCCAGCAACTGGTCGATTATCCGCTTTTGATTTTCCAGCAATCCCGGAAAGCCCTCCAGCAACTGTGGAAACTGCTCGATTCGGCGCATCAATTCATCCTGCTGGGCAACCTGGCGATTCAAATGCTCGTTGATGCTCTGCAGCTTGTCGATGAGCGTATCGAAGCCGGCTTGCAATTTTTCCAGCGTTTGGGTTTTATCCGCTCGCTGGGCAGCTTTTACCACGATCTTATCGCCTTGCTCTGTCTGTTGCTGGCCGACCGATTCTTGCGGGTCGGTATTCTGCGCGATGAACCCTTCGTCATCGACCTCGGACGGAGGCTCCGTGACGGGCGAAATCTTGTGAGCCTTCAGCCAGTCGTTCGTTTTTGTCCAAATTTCTTTTATGGTCATCGCTTTAATTCCAAAGTGGGGGCCTAAAACCCACTAGATACCGTTTAGCCGTCGCCGGCACGCCTGCCCTGAGCGGCTCGACTGAGCTCGCCGAAGTCCCGCCGAACGGGGCGACGGATTAAACCCCCGGTAAAACCGGGGGCTAAATATCTTGTTTACCATCACCGCAGATGCGACGGCTAACATCCATCAGAACTAAACACATTAAAGAGCTTTCCCGCTGCCATTTCAAGCTATTTTTGCTACAATTGCCACCACAATCCGGCGCATAAAATTATGGATACTCAAACTGACCGATTCGCTCTGTCATTCCTGCGGAAGCAGGAATCCAGTAACATATCGCTTGAGTGGACTCCCGCGTGCGCGGGAATGACAAAATGCAATATCACTATTATTCTATAACCGCCTATGTCACTGTACTATCGAAAATCGGTCAGTTTGAGTAAGGATAGATAAATGAAGTTAGTCACATACGCCAGAGACAAATCAGTTTCCTGCGCAATACTAACCGACGCGGGACTAATCGATGTACAAGCGGTCTGGCAAGGCCCAAACCCGCCCCGAAGCGTAAAAGAAATCCTGCAAAGAGGCCCATCGTGCCTCGACAAACTTGACGACCTTGCCAATTCGGCTGACATTTTAACGCCGCTGACTTCGGTCAAGCTGCTGTCGCCAATTCCTCGCCCCGGCAAAGTCATCGGCCTGGCGGGAAACTACAGCGAGCACATAAAAGAAGCCGGACTTTCACTCGGCCTATCGGATTCGCCGCGCAAGACCACCGTGCCCAGGCCATTTCTTATGCCGGCGACGGTAGTAATCGGCCTCGGTGAAGAAATACCGTGGCCGGCCTACAGCGAGCAAATAGATTATGAGCTTGAGCTTGCGGTAATAATCGGAAAGTGTGCTAATCGCATAAAGGCCGATGACGCGCTTGAATACGTAGCCGGCTACACTATCGCCAATGACGTCTCCGCTCGTAGCGTGACTTTTGCTAAAGGCCGGGCGAAGCGGCCCTGGGATGAGTTTTACGATTGGCTGAACGGCAAATGGGCGGATGGTTTTCTGCCGATGGGGCCATATCTATTAACCGCAGATGAAATTGGCGATGTCCAGAATCTTGATATGGAACTTACCGTCAACGGCGAAATCCGCCAGAGGGCGAATACCTCGCAGATGATTTATCCGGTTGCGGATATTGTATCGTTTTTGAGCCACATAATGACGCTCGAGCCGGGCGATGTAATCGCGACCGGCACGCCGGCGGGCGTCGCGATGGCTACCGGCAGATTCCTTCAGCCCGGCGACCGCATCGAATGTACCATCGAAAGCCTCGGCACGCTGACAAACACGCTCGGCCAAAAGCCGGAAAAATTCTACCAACCGCTGCAAAAGAGCTAATAACATACAGCGGACATAGGCCTCTGAACTAAAGTGTGCTCAAACTGACCGATTGGCCATACGATTGTAGGTGCTGCAGAAGCGTGAGCTTTTTGGATAGGTGCTGGGGCTGATCAGCCGAGCCAGAGGATAGTTTCTTCTTGATGCCGGCAATTATCTGCTCGATGCCTTCCGGTTTGAGCGCTGCCGGGCAGACGACATCGTAGGATATGACCTTCAATAGATTAGAGCAAACCACCACAAAGCCGCCATCAACCAGCAGCACATTTTCCCCGCCGCCAGCGGGCTCGGTGGGGGAGGCCGTGCGCCGACCCGCACGATACCAAGGCCCAGCTCACAGAACATCGGCATGTGATTGTGCCACACGCCAACCTGGCCGTCGTGAGCAGGAAAGACAACAGAGGTCGTCTTACAATCGAGCAGCTTGCCGGACGGTCCAATCACGACACAATCAAATGATTTTTTTTCCGGCAAAAATTTCACCTTCGCTTTATCTGGCCGTCAGCATCGCAGCCTTATGAATGACATCGTCCATAGTGCCGACATACATAAAGGCCTCTTCCGGCAGATTGTCGCCTTTACCTTCGCAGATTTGCCGGCAGCTTTGATCGTATCGCCAACGGGCACATATTTGCCTTCAAGGCCCGTAAATTGCTTTGTCACAAGGAAAGGCTGAGAGAAAAACCGCTCGAGCCTTCTGGCGCGGGCGACGACCGTCTGGTCTTCTCTGCTCAACTCATCCATGCCGAGGATTGCGATGATGTCCTGCAGGTCATTGTACCGCTGGAGACATTGCAGAACCATCTGGGCAACGTTGTAATGCTCCTGGCCTACGATGTTAGGGTCGAGTATTCGAGATGTGCTTTCAAGCGGGTCAACTGCCGGATAAATACCTTTTTGTGTGATGGAGCGTTTGAGCACGACAAAGGCATCCAGGTGTGAGAACGTTGTTGCCGGGGCCGGGTCGGTCAGGTCATCCGCGGGCACATATATCGCCTGCACGGAGGTGATCGAGCCGGCCCTTGTGGAGGCTATTCGCTCCTGCAGTTCGCCCATCTCGGTGGCAAGAGTTGGCTGGTAGCCCACCGCAGAAGGGATGCTGCCCAATAAAGCGGAGACCTCACAGCCGGCCTGCGAAAACCGGAATATGTTGTCTATGAATAGCAGGGTGTCGCCGATGCCGATTTCGCAGAAATACTCCGCCTGGGTCATCGCGGCCAGAGCGACGCGTAACCTCGCTCCCGGCGGCTCGTTCATCTGTCCGAAAACCAGGCAGGTGTGGTCCAGTACGGTATCCTTGCTGTCGCCGATATGTGTCCGCTGCATTTCCAGCCACAGGTCATTGCCTTCGCGTGTGCGTTCGCCCACGCCGGCAAAGACCGAATATCCGCCGTGCTTTGTGGCGATTCTGGCGATAAGCTCCTGAATGACTGACGGTTTTGCCGACACCTGCACCGCCGAACAGGCCCATCTTGCCGCCGCGAACAAACGGACACAATAGGTCAATTACTTTTATGCCGGTCTCAAACATCTCCGTCTTTGGCGACAGGTCCACCAATCTCGGCGGCAAACGGTGAATCGGTTTTCGTGTTTCGGCTGTGATCGGGCCTTTTTCGTCAATGGCTTCGCCGAGCAAGTTTAAGCACCCTTCCCAGCGTCTGTTTTCCGACAGGCGCGGTCAGCGGCGAACCGATATCTATGACGTCCATTCCCCTGCGAAGGCCCAGAGTGCTGCCCAGGGCAATGGCTCTTACTCTACCCTCGCCGAGGTGCTGTTCGACTTCGCCCCAAAGGCTGGTTTTGCCGGTGCCGAAATCACCTGTACCTCAACCGCGTTGTATAGGGCCGGCACATGCTCCGGTGCAAACTTGGCGTCAAAAACACTGCCCATCACCTGTATTAATTTGCCTTTGTTCATCTTAAAACAAGAATTTTGCAAAAGTTAAGTTAAAACTCCGGTTCCGCTGATAATATCGAGCAGTTCGCTTGTTATCTGAGTCTGCCTTGCCTGGTTGTACTGGGCGGTCAGGTCCCTAATCATATCCTCTGCGTTCTTTGTGGCGTTCCGCATGGCTATCATACGCGCCACGTGTTCCGACATCGCTGCCTGCAAGAAACAATCCTTTATCGTTGCGTGCATTATCATCCTTGCCAGACCTTCGATAATATCCTTTGGCGACGGGGACATATAGAAATCTTCAAAAACTTGCTCCCAGGGCCAGATAACTTTTGCCCGCGTAGTCAAATCGTCAATCAGCTCGGTCAGCGGCATAATGGTTCTGGTTTGTGCCTGCTGGTGGCCGGGCGAATGGAAAGCCATGTATAAGACCCCGAAGTAATCCAACTGGCCAACCATATAAGAGTCTATAAAATAATCTGCTATTTCGTGAATTTGTGCGTCCGAAGGTATCTCATCGAGATTGCCGAAGATTTTTGTTGGCGTAACACCGTGTGAGTACAATATGTTGCTCAACCTGCCTGTTGTTGCATAAATATCCAATTTTTTGCCCGATGACTTTGCCAGATTCAAATGCGTCTCCAACATCTTGTAGATAGAGCTGTTATACAGCCCACAAAGGCCAGCTCTGGAGCTGATGGCTAAAACCGCGGACCTGCCCGAAGAGTTCTCCTTTAGCAACGGATGCTCCAGCGGCGTCTGCGAGGTAACCAGTAGATACCCTGCCTGCGCCAGAGCATCATGGTACTCGGCGACCGCCAGCCATTTGTTGTAGTAAGACTTGAACATGGCGGTCGAGACAATCTGCATCGTGCGGGTCAGCCTACATACATTGCTGACCGCCTTACGCCGGCTAAGTATTTTTCGTGTCCCAACCATCGCTGCCTTCTACTGGCTTGTGGCTTTGAATTGCTTTATCGCAGCGGCAATCTTCTCGGCAAGCTCATCGCTGAAAACTTTGGTCTTATTTATTTCATCAACGTACTGCGGGTGCTCCTTTGCCAGATTCTGCAAGAATTTGGCCGCAAATCCGCCGACTGCATTTACCGGTATGTCGTCAAGCAGGCCGACCGAGCCTATATAAATGGTGATCACCTGCTCGCCCACCGACATAGGCGAGAATTGCGGCTGCTTCAAAAGCTCCACCATCCGGCTGCCGCGGTCCAGTTGAGCCTGCGTGGCAGGGTCAAGTTCTGTGCCCAACCTTGCAAAGTTTTGCAGCTCACGAAACGCCGCCAGGTCAAGCCGGAGCTTTGCGGCCACTTTTTTCATCGCCGGAACCTGGGCGTTGCCGCCGACCCTGCTGACGCTTACTCCGACATCTATTGCCGGCCTTACGCCAGCGTGAAAAAGCTCCCGCAGCAGATAAATCTGCCCATCAGTAATGGATATGACGTTTGTCGGTATATAGGCTGAGATTTGACCTTCAAGGGTCTCGACAATGGGTAGGGCCGAAAGCGATCCGCCGCCGAGTTTATCCGACAGTTTTGCACTTCGCTCAAGAAGCCGGCTGTGCAGATAAAAGATGTCGCCGGGATAGGCCTCCCTGCCCGGCGGCCGCCGCAACAACAGACTCAACTGGCGGTAAGCGATGGCGTGTTTGCTCAGGTCATCGTAAACGCACAACGTATCGCGGTGCTTCTCATACATAAAGTATTCCGCCAGCGCACAGCCGGCATACGGTGCAACGTATTGCATCGGGGCACTATCCGCGGCCGAGGCAGCGATGACGACCGTGTACGCCATAGCATCGTACTTTTTTAGGGTCTCGACAACCTCAGCAACTGCCGATGCCCTTTGCCCGATGGCGACGTAGACGCAGATTACGTCCTGGCCCTTCTGGTTTATTATTGTGTCGAGGGCGATAGCGGTTTTGCCTGTTTTGCGGTCGCCGATGATAAGCTCTCGCTGACCCCTGCCGATCGGGATCATCGAGTCTATGCTTTTTAAGCCCGTTTGCAGCGGCTGTTTGACCGGCTGGCGCTGGGCAATTCCGGGGGCGTCGGATTCGATAAACCGCCGGGCGGTAGTTTGCACGGGCGGACCGCCGTCTATCGGCTCACATAACGGGTTGAGCACTCTGCCCGAGGAGCTCGTCACCGATAGCGACCGACATCAGCTTGCCGGTTGCCCGCACGTCCGAGCCTTCTTTGACTTTTGTGTAATCGCCGTATATGACGACGCCAACAGAATCCTGCTCGAGGTTAAAGACTTCGCCGAAGACGTCATTCTCAAACTGGAGGACCTCGCCCACCATCGCATCATCGAGTCCGTAAATGCGTGCGATGCCGTCCGCCAGTTCTACCACCCGGCCGACCTTGGAGACGTCGAGCTTACTTTTATATTGGCTGATTTCCTGCTTGAGAATACCGCTTATTTCGGTGAAATCGACTTTCATTGGCTTACCCTTCCCGGCTACGGCTCGGTCCTACGCCGAGACGAGCTGCTTTTTATCCGGCTCATCACAGTCTTGACGGCCACATCAATTCGATTCCTGATGAGTTGTCGATCACTTTATCGCCGCAGCGGATGATGGCCCCGCCGATAATTTCAGGTTCGACTGCAAATTCAAGTTTGACATTACTATTCATCGCGGCTGCAATGCCATCGGAGAGTTCTTTCACCTGGCCGTCTTCAAGTGCTCGCGGCACTGTAACTTTGACATGGTAGTACCCGTGATAGGCGTCCCACAACTCAGCGTACCTGACGATAATATCAGTTAGAAGCCTGGCCCGGCCATGTCTGATGACGACCATGAGAAACTTCATCGTCAGGTCGGCAACTGCCCCGGATAACAGTCTTCGCACCAATTGTTCTTTGTAGTCCGCAGAGAAATACGGTGAATCGAGCAGCTTGATGAAGTCTCTTTCCTGCCCAATGATGCCGGACAAAATGTCCAGGTCGCCCTTCACCGTATCAATGCTCTGCTGTCGGTCGGCCAGCTCGAAAAGGGTCTGCGAGTAAATTTCTCTCAGGCGTATAGCGGTACTTATCATGTCCGTCTATTGCCGTCCGGCTGCCGTTTGATTTGCCCTATCGCATCCTGCATAAGCCGATGGTTATCCTCAGCAGTCACTGTGCGACCGAGGACCTCCTGCGAGAGCCACGAAACAATGTCCGCCGCTTCAGCCCACAGATTGCTCCAAAGCGGCAACACGAGCGTATTCAATATCATCCTGAGCTTTTTGCTTGATCGCGAGGACCTCTTGACGAGCCCTTTCCAAAAGCTCCTCCTGCCGTTGTTGGGCCTGGTCGGTGGCCTCTTGAATGAGTCTTTATGCCCTGCTGTTTGTATTCATCGAGCAGTTTCTCCGCCTGTTGTCGGGCATCGTTGGCGGCATCAATCTGCTGCTGTATGTGCTGCTCTCGGGCGTTTAGCTTTTCGACCATCGGTTTCCAGGCCACCTTACTGAGAACGATAACAAGCACCGCCACAAAAGCACAACCGTCCACACAGCATCGGCAAATGAGCCGCTAAAAGTCCCTGCTCGCGCAGATTCTCGTTTCCGCAGCCCAAGCATCGGCCGAAAGCAACAAAACTGCCGAAACTGTCGTAAATACCCGCATTGCCATTTTAATAGACAGGCAAAGCTCTAAAGTGCCTAAAATTATAATTTTCAACTTTAGCTCACTTTAGGCATTTGTAGTCACTTTAGGCACTTCAACATTCACCGCATCCAGTAAAGCGCCAAAAAACATATAAGTAATGAGAAAAATGTAATTCCTTCGACAAGGGCGGCGGCGATAATCATTGTGGAGAATATTCGTCCCCCGGCTTCAGGTTGCCGGGCCATGGATTCAACAGCCCTGACTTCCGATAGAGCCGATGGCAAACGCGGCGCCAATATCGTCACGCCGCATCCAATCGCTACCGCCAGAATAGCCAATCCCGAAACGCTCTCAGCCATCGCAGCCAACATACTACTTGACAAAATGTACCATGTTTTCTAGACCTCCATGACAACCCCGCAATAAACCTGTCCTGAGCCAGGTCGAAGGATTGCGGGGCTAAATGTTTAGCCTCCCAGTTTACTGGGGGATACTACCCTTTAATGCTCCGGCGAAATCGAAAAGCCAATGTAAAGCGTAGAAAAAACGTAAATATGAACGCCTGGATGAACGCTACAAGCAGCTCCAGGAACGATACCGCCACAACCGCCAAACCGAGGCAGCCGCAACGCCATAATTCTTGAAAACAAATATTAGCCAAGAAGCGTGGCTACAAGAATATGGCCTGCAATTATATTCGCAAAAAGTCGCACCGCAAGAGTCATCGGCCTGACAAATGCGGTGATGATTTCCAGAAAGTACAGAAGCGGCATAATCCACCACGGCGCCGGCGGGGCAAAATTAATGATGTATCGCCCGAATCCCTGCTGCCTAATGCCGTAAATATGGGTCATCAGAAATGTTACTGCTGCCAGTCCGCCTGTGACGAAGATGTTTGCCGTGGCAGGACCGCCAAAATGGTTCTCCTTTCCTGTCAGAGGGCAATGATTTTTTCGGACGGAATCATGCCGAGCAAATTGAGACTCAGAACAAAGAAAAAAACCGTCCAGACAAACCCGATATAACGGTCGGTATGTTCGTGCATCACGGGCCTGGCCACTTCTTCTCTCAAAAACACGCAAATTGACTCAATCAGGTTCGCCAGTCCGGCCGGAACCATCCGGCTACGGCTCGCTCCGCCGGGACGAGTCCACCTCGGCCTTGTCGCCACAGGGATACAGGCAAAAGCAGTGCCGCAGCCACCGCCACTACAAGCATGTGGTTACTCACAACCACATCCCATCCGCCGAGAGAAATCGTAAATATCGGCTCAGATTGGCTCGGCAGAAGCGGATTGAAATCCACCGACGCAACAAAATGGAATCCTGGCGTACCCAAGCTCAATTCTCAATTCTCAATTTTCAACTGTCTCGTTCGTTCATAATACTACCGATTACTGCCTTCAAGGACAATATGCCTGTCGCCCCGCCATTTTTTACCGCCGAGTCCGCAGAGGTCGCCGAGAGAACCTTATTTATTATTTCAGTCTCTGCGATCTCAGCGATCTCTGCGGTTAAATCATTGCCTACCGCCGGGTGAATCTTCGCCCATCAGGAAAAAGTCCCTTGACCTATCCGGCGAAAACGGATAAAAGAACCGCTCTGTGAAAATTTTCGGCTCTTTAAGGCTGCATAAAGAATCAATATGATCAGAGAAATGATCTTCGGCGTAATCGGAGGGATCGGCCTTTTCCTATTCGGCATGGTATTGATGTCGGAAGGCCTAAGAAAAGCTGCTGGGCCAAAGCTCAAGAACATCCTGGAATCAATGACCAAAACAAGGCTCACCGCCTTTCTTGTCGGCGCAGGCGTTACATCGTTGATTCAGTCAAGTTCCGCCACAACCGTGATGGTTGTCGGTCTTGTCAACGCCGGGCTGCTTACACTCAAGCAGGCGATAGGCGTCATCATCGGAGCTAATGTCGGCACAACCGCAACCGCCTGGCTGGTGTCCATGTCGGGCTTTGAGTTCCTCGATATTTCAATGTACGCGATGCCGGCCATCGGCTTAGGATTCCTCATGCAAATCGGCGGCAGATCGCGAAGGACAAAGAGCATCGGGGAAATAATACTTGGATTTGGCATTCTATTTCTCGGCATTGACATTATGAAAGGGGCGTTTAGCCCACTTGAGAAAAGCCAAAGGGTGCAGGAGCTTTTTATCTCTTTCGGCAATAAGCCGCTGCTGGCCCTTCTGGCCGGCTTGGGCGTAACAATGCTTATTCAGAGCAGTTCCGCATCCATTGCGATTGTGCAGCTACTGGCAATGAATGGGGCTTTCGGCAGCAACTGGGAAACGGCGTTTAATATCGCGATGCCGTTTGTTTTAGGGGCAAATATCGGCACTACAATCACCGCCCAGCTTGCGGCTTTGCAGGTAAATCGAAACGCCAGGCGCGCTGCCTGGGCGCATACGATGTTCAATGTCCTTGGTGTGGTCATCGCTTATCCGTTCGTTGCTCTCGGCTGGTATCGTGCTTTTGTTGCGATGATTTCTCCCTGGGAGCTTGGGCCTACTACTATTGCATCAGAAATCGCTGTCGGTCACACGATGTTTAATGTTGCCAATTCCGGCATATTCTTGCCGCTGTCGGGGTTACTCGAAAAAGTGGCGATTAAGTTAGTGCCAAAAAGACCCAGTGAGGTGGCGATGGCGCCTGTTGTGCTTGAGAAGCATCTTCTCAATACGCCCGAAATAGCGCTGGCGCAGGCCAAACGCGAAATTGTCCACATGGCAAAGACCGCACAGAGGGCCTTCAGTCAGTCAATCGAGGGGATTATGGAGGACGACAGGAAAAAACTTGGCTCAGTCAAAGAAATAGAAGATGTTATAGATTCATTACAGTTTGAAATCACATCTTATCTGTCGGCGTTATCAAGCAGGGTCTTATCCGAAGAGGTATCCATCGAATTGCCGGTTCTTTTGCACGCGGTCAACGACCTCGAGCGTGTCGGCGATCATGCCGTCAACATCGTCGAAATTGCTCAACGAAAAATCGACCAACGACTTTCCTTCACCAACTCAGCTCTTGCCGAGGCCGAGCAGCTAAAAAAAGAGGCGTCCCAGATGTTCGGTTATATCATAACAGCCCTGGAGAATAACGATACCGCCGCCGCCAGATTGGCTCTGGTCAACGAAAACAACCTGAACAAAATGCAGGTTGATTTTCGCCGCAGCCACGTTCAACGTATGACCGATAGAATTTGCTCGGCTGAGACCGGCCTGATATTTATCGATTTGGTTGACAACGTTGAGAAGATCGGCGACCACCTCAGCAATATCGCCCAGGCGGTAATAGGCGGCCTACAATGGGCAGAAGTTGAGCCAAAAGCTGCTCTGAGGCGATAGCCAACGCGGGTAGGGCACCCCGCCCAGGCCATAATCAAACACACGCTGCGTAACCCGTGGTTTTTCAACCAAAAGCGCTGATAGCGCAAACCAAAAATCGAAATTTTTCAAATTTTTTTAACTCCTTTACAGCCTGGCGGTTACGCTTCCAGCTCTGTTTGTTTTTCCCCGATTTTTCGCATCAAATGCGCACATCCAGCCAATTATGGAAGGCCGCTTGTGAGCCTTCGCATAACGGATTGTTGCCTGTTCCTTTCAGACGGGGGCTTGCATCATCGAAGTCCGCTTCGACATTCCGAAATGGCTGGAAAAGCCTTCGTTGGCAATGGTGCTTTTCTATCGGCGGATTCGCTACGGCTATCCGTTCCGCCGGATTCCGCTGACGCTGGGCAAATTCGCCATCGTTGATCCGGAGGATTACGACCGCCTACGAAAATATAAATGGCACGCCCACCAGAGCGACCGTACTTTTTACGCCGTTCACTCGCTCACCAACGGCAAAAGAGAGCCGCGAAGAAATTTGCAGATGCACAACCTGGTTATTGACGTGCCGGCCGGGATGTATTGCGACCACATAAACCACAATGGCCTGGATAATCGAAAGGCCAATCTTCGCCCAGTCAGCGGCGTGCAAAGTGTCTGGCACAGACGCAAATTCAAAAGGCCCAGCCGGTCAAAATATAAGGGCGTTGATTGGTCAGCGGACATGAAGCGATGGAGGGTTCGCATACGGGTTAGCGGCAAAAGGATATATCTTGGCTCATTCGAGAATGAAATCGACGCCGCAAAAGCCTACGACTGCGCAGCCAAGAAATATCATGGCGAATTTGCGGTATTGAATTTTGATAAATAGACCTGAAGGTATGCGGAGCATACCCTACATAATTGGATTCCCGCCCTTCGGCAAGCTCAGGAGAGGCCCGGCGATGGAATGACCGAAGGTATGCGGAGCATACCCTACGTGATTTTTCCTTGCTTCTCTCGACAATCCTGACAATAATTATTTCTGTTTAGCCGTCGCCGGAACGGCGACGGGCAAAATTTGTCGCGGAATCGAAACGAGATAGTAGTAGGGTATGCTTTGCATACCATTTTTGTGAGTAGGTGTAGGGTATGCTGTGCATACCACTTTCTCTGGCATCGAGATTCGTCTTATTTCACCAGGTGTCCAAGATTCTCGCAAATAGCCTTATCAGGCGTAAAACAGCCATTTTCAGGCATGACTTGACTTTTCAGTTCTCTCGGCCATATTTATTTGGTAACCTCGTTAGCAGCCCGCAGATCGAGGTGGGACAAAACGAACCCAAAGCCGTGTTGCGCGGTAGAAATATTAGGGGCGGCAGAGAAATCCAAACGCTGGATGCGAAAAGGAGGCCATAGGGCAAGTGGCAATATCCGGAGCATTCGACCAGGCAATAATAAATCAGGTTCAGCAGGCGAGCGACATCGTTGACATAATCGGCGAGCACGTCAGCCTGAAAAGAAAAGGCAGGGAGATGGTGGGGCTATGCCCGTTCCATGACGACCATCGCCCGAGCCTGAATGTCAATCCAGCCAAGCAGATATACAAGTGTTTTTCCTGCGGGGCGGGCGGCGGAATCTTTACCTTCATCCAGATGCGGGAAAATCTGACCTTCCCGCAGGCTGTGCAAAGATTAGCCGACCGCGCAGGCATAAAATTAAAGCCTGCCAAATCTGTCAAAAGCGCCGGCCAGGAGTCAACAGGCGTTGATCCGAACGAGCTGGCTAGAGTCAATGCCTGGGCGGCGAAATACTTCCAGCGGAATCTGGCCGACCAAAACAAAGGTAAAGCCGCTCGAGATTACATCGCTCAAAGGCAGATAAGCACCGAAAGTGCCAGAAAATGGCAGATAGGCTTAGCTGTTGCTTCGCAAGATGATTTATTGAGAGCCGCAAAGGCCAGGAATATTCCGGCCAGACTGCTGGAACAAGCCGGGTTAGTCACCGGGCAGAATCAGGATAAGTTTGTAAATCGCCTAATGTTTACGATTACCGATGTTACGGGCAGGGTGATCGGCTTTGGCGGTCGGATTCTGGAGGGCGAAGGTGCTAAATACATAAATTCGCCGGCCACGCCGCTATTTGACAAGAGCAATTGCCTTTACGGCCTGGAGCAGGCCCGGCACGAGATTGTATCAACGGGCGTGGCGGTTGTGGTCGAAGGGTACACCGACTGCATAATGGCACACCAGTTCGGATGCAGCAATGTCGTTGCTACTTTAGGGACCAGTTTCACCGATGGGCACGGGCGAATCTTACGCCGATACGCCAAAAAAGTCGTCCTTATTTTCGACAGTGACGCTGCGGGCATCGAAGCGGCCAACAGGGCACTGGATGTTTGTTTGTCGCAGCATATAGATATCAAACTGGCCTCGGTGCCGCAGGGAAAAGACCCATGCGATTATCTGTTGGCTGCGGGAAAAGAGGCATTCCAGAACTTGGTGGCTGAAGCGGTCGACGTTTTGGAATTCAAGTGGAATCGGCTGGTCGGCAGTTTCGGCAGCGATGATACTCTTGTCGGCAGAAAGTTGGCGGTCGAGGAGTTTTTGCAGGCGATAGCTATCGGCCTATGGGCGGGCAATTTGTCCACCATAGACACGGGGCTGCTGGTGAATCGGCTCTCCGGGATTATCGGCCTGGGTAGCAAAGAGATAAACGCGGAGCTGCGGAGAAGGGTCGGCAGGCTGGCCAAAGCCCAAAGAAACAGCCAAGATAGACCTAAAGAGCCGCCCGTAGATTTCGGCCAGGGGCTTTTTGCCGCGGCGCAGCGCGAGGTTCTTGAGGTCTTGCTGAATGAGCCGAAACTGTTTGAGGCTGTAAAGCAGAAAACTACAGCAGAGACCTTCGATGTACCGATATTGAGGCAGACGGCCCAGATACTATTTGAGACGCTAAGCGCCGATATTGACGCCCCTCTGAACACCGTCCTGGCAAAGGCTGAATCGGTTGAGCTGGGTAAATGTATTGCTGAGTTAGCGGACGCTGGGCAGCAGAAGGGCAATTTCCAGAGTCGCCTGGCAGGGGCTCTGGATGTGCTTGGGCGATATGAGGCTCAGAAAGAAAGGGGCGGGGTAAAAACAGCCCAGGACCAAACTGACTTTCTGCGGCGTGTTCATAAACATACGGGCAAGCAAAACCGACACAACCTGGGAATGGTCGAGTGAACAATTGCCGATACTAACCGTAAAATAGCGTAAAGCTGATAGTTGCAAGGGGATGCGAGTACGTTTGCTCAAGAGAATGAAGAGGTGCCGGTAGTGGCAAAAGAAATTGACAATACAGACAAGGTAAAGGCTTCTGAACAGGTACAGGCCAGTGGAGGTTCTGCCGGCGCCGCCAGCGAAAACGCTGAGCAGCGGATAAAGAGCCTTATCGAAAAGGGCGAGAAAAAAGGATTCCTCACCTACGAGGAAATGAACAAAGAATTGCCTGATGAGGCTATTAGTCCGAGTCGCCTGGATGGGCTGCTGGCGACGTTGGATGAAATGGGGATTAGTTTAGTCGACAAAGAGGATGTGGAATCTCCAGAAATCGGCAAGACAGAGGAGGAGTTTGAAGAGCCGCGAGAGCCTTTGGAAGAGGAAGCAGGTGCTGTAGAAGACCAGATTCAGGAGGACGAACTGCTCGAGAAAGAGCTGATCGAGGGCGAGATCTCACGCCGCATCGACGACCCGATCCGCATGTATCTGACGCAAATGGGCCAGATTCCGCTGCTGACCAGAGAAGACGAAATCTCGCTGGCTCAGAAAAATCGAGATAACGCGGATGGCTTTTCGCAGAAAGATGCTGCAATGTGACTACTGCGCCCGAAATGCGATCGATCTGCTGCAGCAAGTACACGATGGCTCTATGTCGTTTGACCGAACGATCAAGACTGGGACCACCCAGTACCTTACAAAAAATGTCATCAGGAAGCGATTGCCCGAGAACATCACAACCATAAACAAGCTGCTCAAAGTCAATCAGAGCCTCTTTAAAAAGTCAATCGAGACTCAGGACACCTCCGCTGCCAAGCCGTACCTAAAGCGAATACATCGAAACCGGCGTAAGATCGCCACGCTGCTCGAAGAGCTCAGCCTGCGCACCAGCCGAATCCAGCCGATGCGAAATAAGCTGCACGGCATCTGCCAGAAGATGCGACAGCTGGAGGAGACCATCGACGGCCGGCGTCAACAACCAGATGACTGCGGAAGACATCGAGGCCGCCAAGCAGGAATTGTCCGGCCTGCAGGAACTGGTCGCTGGAGATGCCAGAACAGCTGGAGAAAAAGCTGCGGGTGATGGACAGGGTCTTCACCCAGTACGAAAACGCAAAGCGAACTCTCTCCAGCGCCAATCTCCGGCTGGTGGTCTCCATCGCCAAGAAATACCGCAACCGCGGCCTGAGCTTTCTGGACCTGATTCAGGAAGGCAATACCGGCCTGATGCGGGCGGTGGATAAATACGAGTACCGCAGGGGCTACAAATTCAGCACCTACGCCACCTGGTGGATTCGCCAGGCGATTACTCGTGCCATCGCCGACCATGCCCGGACCATTCGCATTCCCGTGCACATGATAGAGACGATGAGCCGGCTTCGAGCCGCCAGCAAAATCCTGCATCAGGAGCTGGGCAGAGAGCCGACCGTTGAAGAGATCGCCACCGAAGCCGGCATGACCGTTGAGGAAACCCGCAGGGTGCTCAATATTTCCAAGCATCCGATCAGCCTCGATAGGCCCATCGGCGAAAGCGAAGACAGCTATTTCGGCGATTTCATCGAAGATGACGAGGTCGATTCGCCGGTCGCCTCAGCTACGCAGGAAATGCTCAAGGAGAGAATCGACTTGGTCCTAAAGACGCTTTCCTATCGCGAGCGGGAGATCATCAAGCTGCGCTACGGCATCGGCGATGGCTATACCTATACGCTTGAGGAGGTCGGCAGAATCTTCAAAGTCACGCGTGAGCGTGTCCGCCAGGTCGAGGCCAAAGCCATCCGCAAGCTGCAGCATCCCGTTCGTGCCCGCAAACTGGAAGGCTTCCTCGACCACAAATCTGCATAAATTCGCCGCTTGTGAATCGTCGGTTGGCCTCGACGAGTGGCAACCTCAAGCGCACCTTCAGGATGGCTCTCAGACGACGTACTCGATGGGGGGCCGCATGCTATTCTCACTTTTAGTCCGGAGCGAGGGTGGCAGCGTGACGTTTTCCGCCCATCTGGAGGGAGCAAAGTATGATTCGGCAATAGACTAAGAACTGGTTGCTTGTTTATAACTGCGTATTCCGCTGATTATGTGTTTGCGTCGGTTACTACTTCGTACAATGCTTTCAAAGGAACTGAAAGCGATGCTCGCTTTCGTGAACAGCATACAGACCGTGTATTGATCCTTAAACTTATCTAAGTGAAGCTTATAATCTGAATCATTTCTTTCGTCACGCAGATCATTGAGACTACTCGCTATTGTCTCTACATCGTCAACACCGCAGTTGTTAAAGTAACAATATACCTTCTCATGATCTTTGGCAGTTTGGGATAGTGGTCCTACATTATCACAGATGAACTGAGCCATGAAATTGAAAATCGCGTAATAACTACGACTTACACAAGTTCTAAGTGATGCCTCATTCGTGGTATTCTTTGAAAGTTGCTCGGCCAATTCCAAAAAAGCTTTTGGGTCCATGCTCACTTATCGTTTTTCCCAACTGTAGGTAACTGTAATTAGTTCACGAGCACGAGGGGAAATACTCCGGCGAAGCCACTTTTTGAATACGGCTTCGTCTTCTAAAACGGTGTCAGGCTCACCCGATACGACCAGAGTGAAGCGGATTGTCTTTCTCTCAGCTATTTCCGGGTCGTGTTCTATGTTCACCTCAATTCTCTTGAGTGTGGAATAACTTTCCTGAGCAAGGTTAATACCAGCTTTCAAATCGTCTGTCAGAGTTTTTTCTTCGGCCTCGCGAATGACCTGGGGATGAATTGCGACGGGAATGTCTTGTAGCGTTTTCCAAACGTGTGCCTGTTGTAGGAGAGATGTGCCAGGTCGCCGCATGACACAAGCGACGAATTTTCTGATACCATAGAAGTCCGGAGAAAAACGAGTGTGATGTAGTGACGATCCGAAAGTCTCTTCCAGTGCAATATATGGTGCGGCGGGAGCTGTAACGACAAGGTAGGTAAAGGACCCACTAGGTCTTTTGCGGAGGGAAAGGATCGGACAAAATGTTCTATATTCTCTGACGGGTTCTCATCGGGGATGGCTGCCCCTAGCAGATCAGCGTCTTCAAAGGCCGTAACACTCTCCCCCATGTGAACAGGCCATCCCGCAAAAGCGCTATCCCGCCATCTCGTGGAAGAGAGAGGTTCTAACTCGTCTAACTCGCCCAGCGAAAAGTCACTTGTTGAGGTTACCGAGTCATCGGTTAGAATACGACTGCCTATACGTCCCGGCAGGTAGCTCATTATTTCTTCTTCCAAACAGACTCTTGAATGGATTTACTGGTAAGGTCGGTAAAACCTCTCACGATCCACTCGTGTGCCATGTCAAACCAGGTATCCATTTTTTCAGCAGTAAAACCTCGGGCTGTCAAGTCAAGTATCATTACCTGATCTTTTGATTCGCGGCTAATAGCAAGTCTTAATGAAACGTGTAACCTTCCACTATCGTTTGGTAACCTATAAGTTTTACGCCAAGATATATTCTCCGGTTCAGGAAGAAAGCGTCTATCTGGTTCGGATTGCAGGTCCCGGAATACGTTATGTATTTCGGACAGATTTCTCCATCCTTTGCCACGTGGCATGTGATTAACGTAAGTTAACTCATATTGATTTGGTTGTATTGGCCCTAAATTCAATTCATCGGCAAAGGAGTTAAAAAGTTGCCAAGACCCTATAAACTTTGGAAACAATTTAACATATCTCGGATACTCATCTTCAGCTTGAAGTTTTCTCCAATTCTGGAGCAATCGATCTCCCTGTACCTGAATTAGGTGATTTTTGATTTCGCTTATGAAGAATAGACGAGGCAAAGGTGGATGGCTGAATTCCTCAATTGTTACAGACGGTAGCTGAGGGGCAACCTCATCGAAAGACTCTATTGTATGGGCTAAGGGTGGCATTTCTTTACATTCGGGATACTCATTCCTTCCCAGTTTTTCCCATAAGATGCCGGTGTGAGGAGCCTTAAGGTTCTCAAGTTTGTTGAATTGAATTCCGAATACAACCTCGCTTACAGGTGGATTATCGTAATCCGGTAGCGCGGTCATAGAGCCTTCCATATCCTGTATCCCATAGTTTCTGCAGTAAGGGGCGATATCCTGTCGCCACACACGGACCCTGAACTTCTGTAAATATAATGAAAGGCTGTCATTATGTCAATTACATTCCCCATGAAAATTAGAAACAGTCACGAATGGCGGTTCCTTAACTGCCGGGTCTGTCCTTGTATTCAGCACGAATGACCCGCATATCCGAGCGCCTATCCTAGAAGTGCTAATCACTGGCTGCCTGTCAGTCATGCCTTATGCCTTGTCCCATGTGGCTTTTGCTCTTGTGCTTCCATTTCTGCTCGACGTTCAGGCTGGCGAATTGGCCGGGATGTGTTCGTGGCTCGTCGCTCGTTACTCGTGTATCGCAAAGGAAAACGACAAGGCGAGCTACTCACTGGAGGGAAGTTCAAACCAGCATACTGTCCATGATACTTCTTAGCGGCTTGGTCGTACGCCTTAGCGGCGTCAATCTCATTTTCAAATAAGCCCAGAGAAAGCCTTTTGCTGTCGACGCGGATTCGCGCCCGCAAGCTCGAAGGCTTCCTCGACCACAAAAGCGCATAAGTTTAACCCCGGCATTTATGCCGGGGTCTTGTTTTTCCTGCCATTCCTGTCCTGAGCAATGTCGAAGGATATGGCAGGGTTCTTATTTTCTTGTCTTACGTGGGGTTCTTGATTTCTCGGTTGCAACTTACAGCACCCGACGCCTGCGGAGTAAACCGACCAGACTCGCGCCAATCGTACCGAGCAAAAGCCCAGCGGGAGCAGGGATGGGCACTACGTTTACGTTGTCGACGCCGAGAATCGACTCAAAACAGCCGCATCCGTCCTCGATCTCAAATGTAAGAGTGAACGCGTCTTTTTTGGGAAGGACAACCGACACACTTGTCCAGTCGATATTCTCGTCGCTAAGTAGTTCACTGCCGGGATAGTTGATCTCGAGCTCAAAGAATACGTCAAAGAAACTGTCGATGACGTAGATCTTTGCGGGATCGTACGCGCCACCCTCGTCCGGCGTGTAATCACCGAAGTCGTAGAAATAGTCGAAAGTCAATGTGTCCCCGGCAAGGGCGTCAAAGGTCTGGCTGAGGGTCGAAACATCCGTTCCCAGGCTGTCCGTACTCCACAGTGAGGCGAAGTAATCGCCTTCTGTCGGCTCCCAGTTACCGGACAAGGTAAAGGGTGCCTGGACTAGTCCCAGGAAATCACGCGGATATTCATCTGTGACCGCAGCCACAGTTCCCGTAGCGGTCCAGCCTGTAAGGTCGCCGGTTTCAAAACCTCCGTTGGTGATGTTACTCCGTGCTGCCGGGCACAGAAACAGTACGAAACCCACAAGAATTGGGATGCATTTGTTACCCTTCATAAAACCTCCTCCGATATTCAATTGTTTGCTTAAATACTTATCAAAAAAACTATTATACGATAATTAGTGTCTCCTGTCAAGGGAATACCACTACGGAATCGCGTCCTTCAATCAAAACTCCGCTGGTGGTGCTTCCGGTTAGGATACCTTCGGTATTACCAAGCTGGAAGTGGCAGTTAAACGTAAGGAATCCGTACATGGCATCAGGCCGTCCATCGGCATTCATATCTCGAATAGTCGGCGCCCGCACCGGTGCGGCTTCAGTGCCGGTTCGGCCAAATCGCACTGTTGACCAGTTCAGGCTTGTTACGTTGAAGTCAGCACTGCCGAAAACCACGACGGAGATGGTGTAATTCTTGCTGAGGTACACCACGTTCGGCGTGCGATTGGGGTAGATGTCGATACCAACCGTCTGGATAGGGATGTTTCCAGGAGCACCAGGTTCAACAATCTGCCCGTTTACTGTTAAGTCATCATCGCCTCTTAGGCCATCTACAAAGTGCAAGATAATCCGGTCCGATAAGATTTCCGCCCCGGTCTGTGTTGTAGCATCCCACAGAAATTCGTACCAGTGGTCAGCCAGATTGTCAGATGTCGGGCCGTACTTGTAGTACGTTCCAACCGTATGCCCCGCCGGCAATAGCAGTGTTACCGTTGTACTTCCGCCAGGCGCTATACCCGAGACTGTAAAGTCAAAGAAACCAACAGGGAATTCCACGCCGGCTGGTGCATCGCCAGGGGATGGATTGCCGCCGGCACTCACATTTTCAAGGGCGGCTCCCACTGCCGACACAATGGTTACGTACGCCTGATCAGCGGCATTTGGCAGCGAGGCCACGTTGCCCTGCTGGCTATCCGGTGTTCCGTCGCTGTTCCCATCGCCGCCATTAGGAGCCCCATCCTCAATACCATCTGATACGCCATCTGAATCTGCACTGAGCCAATAATCCTGACGAGTCCAGGGAAGATTATCCTGGCCACCATAGAAGACATAAGGATTATCAACAAAGCCGTCGTGGTCGGCATCCGGTGTTGTCCAGTCACTCCAGAAATTGCCGCCGGTTGGCTTATTCAGGTTGAAGACGTTGCCACCGCCGCCGTCAACATACGCCTGCACCGGATTACTGATGAAGTTGTTGTTGTAGATAGTATTGCCGTTACAATTGTCCAGGCGGATTCCAAAGATTGTGTTCGATTCAGAACAGTTGCCTGTTAGTGTATTCCCGGTGGAATTTTCCAGGTTAATTCCATTGTTGTTTAAATTAGTCGAGTTGCCTGTTAGTGTATTGTTTTCGGAAGAGTAAAGTCTGATTCCAGCCCACGAGTTCGAACTGCATGTATTGTCGTTTAGGGTGTTGCCAATGGAATAGTCAAGACATATTCCAACATTGTGCGAATTATTCGTGTTGCCTGTTAGGGTATTACCATTTGAATAGTATAGGTTGATTCCAGCCCATGTGTTCAATTCAGAATTGTTTCCCTCTAAGGTATTGTTATCGCAAGCGTGAAGGTCAATTCCAACGTTGTTCGAATTATTCGTGTTGCCTATTAGGTTATTGTTGTTACTGGATCCCCAAAGGTTGATTCCAGCGCCGTTGTTCAAGCTGCATGTGTTGGTTGTTATTGTATTATTATTGGCGGAATTTTCCAGCCAGATTCCAGACCGTTTGTTCGATCCACAAATGTTGCTATTTAGAGTATTGCCGGTGGAATTGTACAGGCCGATTCCATCATAGTCGGTGCTCGAATTACAAGTGTTGCTATTTAAGATATTGCCGTTGGAGGAATTGCCAAGGGTGATTCCAGCCCAATTGTTCGATTCAGAATTGTTGCCTGTTAGGGTATTTCCAGTAGAATTGTCAAGAGCGATTCCAACGTTGTTCGAATTATTCGTGTTGCCTGTTAGGTTGTTTCCGGTGGAATGCCACAGGTTGATTCCACACCATCTGTTCGATTCAGAATGGTTTCCTTCTAAGGTATTGTTATCGGAATAGTCAAGGGCGATTCCACGGCCGTTTAAATTAGTCGTATTGCCTGTTAGGGTATTTCCGGAAGAATTCCCCACGTAGATTCCATCCGATGTGTTCGATTCAGAAGAGTTGCCTGTTAGGGTATTGTTGCTAGATCCCCCAAGGAATATTCCATAGTTGTTTAAATTAGCCGTGTTGCCTGTTAGGGTGTTACCGGTAGAGTTCCACAGGTTGATTCCATTCCCAAAACACTGGATATTTAGGTTTTTGACGGTGACTCCCGTCCTTGCCAAAAGGTTGACTCCATTACCCGACCCTGGTCCGACCACCTTATGTCCAGCCCCATCGAGGATTAGATTATCTTCGTCTACTTGCATGCATTGAGGCACATCTTGGGTCAGAGTATATATCCTATTAACAGGGTCCCACGTTCCGACTGAGGTATCTGTAGGGATGCGAATTGGCGGGGCAAGAATGCCTGTTGTTGTAAAGCTCCAGACATCGCCCGTATACGTCGTGGCGCCGTTGAATTCATCTACCCGCCAATAGTAAGTGGTGCCGTATGCCAGGACTCCGGGGTTATAGCTGGTCTCTGTCTGAGTGCCTTTGTCTGTGTCGACAGTACCGCCAGCCACGTCGGCTTGATTGGTACCAAAGTAGATATGGTGAGAAATCGCATCAACTCCAGGGATCCAACGAATGACCGCATCTGTCACCACCAGTATCGCCCCATCAGATGGGCTTGGGTTAGTGGCCTTTAAGTCGACGTTTCTGATCCATGGCGCAAGAAACGTCCCGCTGATGACTACCCGCGTCGTGATAGACGGGCCTTGCCAGGCAACAGCCAGGTTGTCGCCACCCCCGCCTTCGCAGTGTAGGGCCTCGATGTAATATCTTCTGCCAGCCTCCAAAGGGATCTCAACGGACATTTGCTCAGGCCCGCCGGCTCCACCGCCAGTGTTATCGAAGTCGCGCGAAGGTGTCCAGCCCGGCACGCTGGCAATCTGAACAGCGTTGGCAGGATCCTCATCGGTGCTCAGCCACAGTTGGCTCTGGTCATCGCTGGCAATCCAGAAGGTGTAGTTGCCGGTCTGGGGCGGATATAGATAGCCGCGAACATGCGTCCCGTAATTGTCCCTCCAATTTATCTGGCCTTCGAAACTTGTCCGCAACTCACTTTGATCAGGGCTATCCGGGAATGTAGGAAGGGACAGGAGCGATCCCAGAGTCGCATCTGTGCCCCAGAAGTACTCGAACAAAATGTAGCCTTCACCTTGTCCTTGTGTTGTGAACCTCCAGATATTGCCAGGATAAGTCGTGGCGCCATCGAATTCATCCATCCGCCAATAGTAAGTTGTGCCGTATGCAAGTGCTCCTGGGGTGTAGGTGGTTCCCGTCTGAGTGCCCATGTCTGTGCTGGGTGTACCGGCAGCGACGTCGGCCTGATTGGTGCCAAAGTAGATATGATGTGAAACCGCACCAATTCCGGGCGTCCAACTAAGGGTGACATCTGTCGACACATCTGTCGCTCCATCAGAGGGGCTTGGATTAGAGGCAGTTTTCATGCCCTCGGACATAACAGCCGCGATCTCCGAAGCCGTCAAGGCCCAGTTGTATATCCGGACATCGTCAATCAGACCTGGAAAGGCACGGTCATTGTTTGTACCCCGACGACCTATCGTCACGTCTACGTTAGCGACAATATTGAATGTGTCAGGGTCCGTCGTTGTCTGGCTGTCATCTTCACCATCGAGGTAGAGTATCACTTGTGGATATGAAATCGGAGCATTCGCTGTGACGGTTAGAGCGACATGGTGCCATTCGCCGTCCGACACAGTCGTGTTGCCCTGTAAATTGCCGTTTCCATGCTCTACGCGCAGCCTCCCTTGGAAAAGGCGAAAGTCTACTCTTTGACCCCCTGGCTGCGAGCCCCAGTTTACCATGGTAGCATCGCCGGAAGATGTACTCTTAATCCACGCGCTGACGCTGAAGGGATTACCGGCCAGGATGCCCTTGTAACCATCTATGGTGGCGTAATCACCGCTGCCGTCCAGCGCGAGAGCCTGATCAAACAATCCGGGTTCAAAGTGAGCATCGCCTTGTAGCGAACCATTACGTCCGTTGCTTGAGCTATCGAGCACATTGCCGTCGAATTTCCACCAGCCGACAAGACTAGGAATATAAGGACTTGTTGTTGTGAAGCTCCAGACAACACCCGTATAAGTCGTGCTGCCGTCGAATTCATCTATCCGCCAATAGTAAGTGGTGCCGTATGCGAGGCCTCCTGGCGGATCGTAGGTAGTTCCTGGCTGACTGCCCATATCTGTGCTGGGTGTACCAGCACCGACATCAGCTTGATTTGTACCAAAGTAAATATGATGTGAAATCGCACCGCTTCCCGCCTCCCAGTTCAAAGGCACATCTACCTGAACATCGATCGCTCCGTCAGGCGGATTAGGCGCCAATGCGTTGAACACCACTGATGGCGGTTCGTCCGTAACATTGCCTGTAAAGCCCACATTATCAATCACAGCCTGCCTTAGTATGCCGCTCTCATGCGACGTCAAACATAGGCCTATGTAACAACCAGCGTAGGCACTTCCTGTGCCTCTCATGTTGATGGTTAGAGTCGCTCCGTACTGCGTCCAGGTAGTTCCGTCCGGCGAATGGTAACCTCTGAACTGGTCGGCGATGCGCTCTATCCTGACCCAGTAAGGAGCGTTCACTGAATCGCCGCTTGTGTGGTCCGACGCACCGCCGGTAGTCATCCGTCGCTGCCAGGACAAAGAATGTCCTGCTGTCGGTGTGTAAATCATCATCGCGTGTCTGGACACATCGGTGAGAGTTTCGCGCATCATTACCCCGGCCTTGACCCACTCGTTAGTGCCCGGTCCGCTTATGCTCACCACGCGTGCGGTCAGCGTGCCATCGCCCTGTAGGTACTTGTAGATATAGCGAAAGTCATCAGCGTTGTCCCAGATATCGTGGCCGTCAGCCCAAATTGTCCACGCGCCGCTGGCGTCGTCGTATGTGTGACTGCCTATCGCCGGGTCATCACCGATGTCAACACCGGTCCACGCTGAGACGTTAGCAGTGAAGCCAAATACCAAAATAAAAGGGACTAAAGAAACAAGTTTTCTACACATAATAGTCCTCCCTCAAAATGGTCAAATAACAATGACGATAGCACACAATGTTTCTCGCGAGTTGTTATTGAAAGTGCAGGAACAATCCTCCATTGTTATCTTGTTCTCAAACAAGATACCTCCGCCCCTACCTATGAGACGGTCTCCAATCCACGCTGAGCATTTCACGAGAATCATACAGAGCAAGCACTTCTTTTGCGCGAATTCTACCTGCGAACATCTTCCCCTTTAAGTTGCGAATCTCGTAAACGCCTACAATCAAGTTATGCTACCCTCATAAGTGCCAAAAATCAAGAGATTTGTGTTCTAAACTTAGGGATTTTTTCACAACCCCCATCGTACATCAGGTGCAAACCTCGTTTTTGCCCGCCAAAATGCAGTTTTAGATACGTGTGGTCGGGTATTGCAGGGTTTTGAGCATGCAGTATCTTCTTTGCGCTCTTTATGTCCGTGGGCACTCTTGCCTTTATTTCTCACCAAACTCCAGGCTGGCGAATTGCCGGGGATATACTTCTTGGCCGCATCCGTTGAAATCAGCGTGGTTTTTTTTGCGGGCGAGACTTGAAAACAGTAGTTGGTTTGTGTTAGAGTCTGCTCAATATTGTGGAGTCGCTGTGATCCTATGACCGAACACAATCCAAGCCTACCGAATAGTCTGCCAGCGTCACGCCGGTTCCTTGCTGTACTGCTGGTGTTGTTCGTCGGCAGCGGATGCTCGGCCCTGATCTATGAGATCATCTGGTTCCAGTTGCTCCAACTGGTCATCGGCTCATCCGCCGTGTCGCTGGGCGTCCTGCTGGGAACGTTCATGGGCGGTATGTGCCTGGGCAGCCTCGCCTTTCCGCGGGTCATCTCACCCAGGCGGCATCCTTTGCGCGTGTACGCCCTTATGGAGCTGGGCATCGGCATCATCGGCATCGCTGTGCTCTCTTGGATGCCCTACGTCGACCAACTCTACGCGACGCATGTCGGACACGGCCTGGCAAGCATCATAATGCGCGGGGCGGTCTGCGCGATGTGTTTGCTGCTGCCCACGCTGCTAATGGGCGCCACCCTGCCGGCGATTGCCCGCTGGGTGGAGGCCACGCCGCAAGGCATCTCCTGGCTGGGATTCTTCTACGGCGGCAATATCGCCGGGGCGACCTTCGGCTGTCTCTTGGCGGGATTCTACCTGCTTGAGAGTCCACGACATGGCCCTTGCCACTTATGTCGCGGCGACGCTTAACTTCACCGTGGCCGTGATCGGCCTGCTTCTGGCTAGCCGAACGGCCTACCAGGCGCCGCAGGTCAGCCCAACGCAGCAGTTCGCTGTCCGGGCACCTGGGGCAAAGATTGTGTACCTTGTGATCGGCCTATCCGGGCTGTGCGCCTGGGAGCAGAAGTCATTTGGACACGGATCCTGTCGCTGCTGTTGGGGGGAACGGTTTATACGTTCTCCATTATTCTGGCGGTGTTCCTGGTGGGGTTAGGCATCGGCAGCAGCATCGGGTCGGTGATTTCACGCCAGAGTCCACGACCGCGGGCGGCGCTGGGCGGTTGTCAACTGCTGCTGATGGGGGCGATTGCCTGGGCGGCGTACATGCTTGCCGAATCGCTGCCCTATTGGCCGGTTAATCCAACACTGTCCACGAGTCCCTGGCTCAACTTCCAGCTTGATTTGATGCGTTGCGTTTGGGCGGTTCTGCCGGGGGCGATTCTATGGGGGGCAAGCTTTCCTCTGGCGCTGGCGTCGGTGGCGTCGCCGGGACAGGATATGGGGCGTCTGGTTGGCGGCGTGTATGCGGCCAACACGGTCGGCGCGATCATCGGCTCGCTGGCCTTTAGTATGGTGTTGATCCCCTGGCTGGGCACACGGGTTAGTCAGCAATTGATGATTGGGCTGTCGGCTGCCGGTGCGCTACTGATCTTAGCGTCGCTGGTTCGGGCGTGGTGGACAGCCCGTTTCTCTGGCAGCAAAACCAGTCGGTGGGGAATCGCCGGATGCTCAGCCTGGGCCGGATTGGCCATCGTGCCGGTGCTGGCGGTCCTACTGATCTGGAGCGTGCCGACGGTTCCATGGGGATTGATTGCATACGGACGCTATATGGCAACGTGGGTCGACCGCCTATCTGCTGGGATCACCGAAGAAGAAGACATTCCCTTAGGAGACGGCCGGCCAGACATCTTTTGTACATACGCCCGCGAAGGAATGAACGTCTCGATCGCCGTGACCGAGTCAACGAAAGGCGTGCGGAGTTTTCACGGCGCCGGCAAAGTGCAGGCCTCGAATAACCCACAGGACATGCGGCTGCAGCGGATGCTGGGACATATTGCGGGGCTGACCTGTGAGAATCCCCAGTCGGTGCTGGTGGTGGCCTGTGGAGCGGGAGTGACAGCCGGCACATTCGTGCTATACCCCGGCATTCAGCGCATCGTCATCTGTGACATTGAGCCGCTCGTTCCGAAATATGTGGCTCCAAAATTCAGTAAGGAGAACTACGGCGTGGTGAACGACCCGCGCACAGAAGTGATCTGCGATGACGGGCGGCATTTCATCCGCACAACATCGGAGAAATTCGACATCATCACCTCCGACCCGATTGATCCGTGGGTCAAGGGCTGTGCGGCACTCAACACGCAGGAGTATTACAGGATGTGCAAGGCGCACCTCAAGCCGGGCGGAATCATGACGTTGTGGATGCCCCTGTACGAGAGCAATACGGAAACGGCCAAGAGTTTTATCGCCACCTTTTTTAAGGTCTTCCCCAACGGGATTCTCTGGAGCAATGATATCGACGGTGAAGGATATGACGCCGTCCTGTTCGGTCAGGCTGAACCGGCGAACCCGTCCAGCCCCGGCTCTGGGCGGATTAACGTCGACGAATTGCAGCGGCGACTGGATAGCACCGGCAACGGTTCCGTGGCGCAGTCGCTTGAGGAGGTGGGATTCCACTCGGCGATTGATCTACTGGCAACTTACGCAGGCCAGGCGAGCCGGTTGCAGGAATGGACGAGGAACGCGCGAAATCAATACCGACCGGAACCTCCGGCTGCAATACCTGGCGGGGATGTGGCTGAACTGCTATCTGGGCAGGGAGATTCTGAACGGGATCGTCCAGTATTACGAGTTTCCCGATAACCTCTTTTTTGGTTCGGATGAACGTATGCACGCGTGAGGGAGTTGCTGAACAAAGCCAGACAAACCAAATAATGGGACGTTCGCAACGGGACGGTCAACGCCGTACACCCGTCCGGCAGGCGAATCAAAAAGACAGTCGATGGCTACGCCACCACGTACCTCTATGACGGCGACCACATTATTGCCGAATACGATGGCAATAACAACCTCGTGCGCAAATACGTCTACGGTCCGCGCGTTGACGAGCCGGTCTGTATGATAGACCTGGCTGATAGCAACGCGGTCTACTACTATCACTTCGATGGTCTTGGCAGCGTGGTGGCCCTGACCGATGCAAACGGCACTTGCGTGCAGACCTATGAGTACTCGGTCTACGGGCACGTAGCCGCTTCGGACCCAAATCATCCCAATCCCTTTATGTTCACTGGCCGGCAATTTGACATCGAAACCGGCCTTTACTACTACCGTGCCAGGTACTATAATCCTTATCTTGGCCGATTCCTCCAGACCGACCCGGTCGGCTACGGCGATGGCATTAACCGGTACAATTACTGTCGCAACAATCCATCGTCCCTGGTCGATCCCAGCGGACTTAGAACCGCGCCCAGCGGCTTACTACATAGGCTCGCTTTCTTACAACCTGGTGAGGCTGGATACGTGGGAGGTAAACTTACACTTGCCTATTGGGTCAATGGCAAGATTGTTGAGCCAAGCCTAAGCCCGAGTTTTAGTAACCTCGATGAATTTTATACGTGGGCTAGCCAAGAAGGCAATTGGCAATCCATTAAGGATATCTCACCAGCGGGATGGACACTCTCGGGAGGAAACGTGACAATATTTTTGGCCCTTAAAGTGCTTGAATTTCTGTATGTTTTTAGTTCCGAACAGATATTATCAATACAGAAGGAAGGGTGGAGCATTGTAGACAATCGGGGGAAGGAAAGGAAGATTTTTGGTAATTCAGCCAACGGTTATATTGGAACTACTATATATTGGGACCCCAGCGAGACGACTTGGCAGCCTTTGACGGAAGGAACTAGCGGAGACACATCACGCAACTGGCACGTTTTCCCGGCCGAGGCTGCTTTGGCCCACGAACTCGGACATGCTTATGAACTTGTCATCTATCGCGAAACTTGTCAGCCCTTCGCCATAATGTATGAAAACGCTGCGCGTTGGGCGTTTTACTACGTTGTTCCAGGATATAGTAACATTTGGCCCAGGCCTCTAACAGGCGACAAAGATTTAGGATGGACTGTTGAATGGGCCTGGAAGCGTTACAATAGGTCGTATTACTTGATTAACCATTTGGTATACCATAGGAGGTATTAGAAGATGGGCAGAGCCATATTTGTGATTGCGGTGTTCTCTCTGAATTTTGTTCTGGCACCGCCAACGAATCCAGGAGTAGCAGCCAATTCAAGAGTCAAGAAAAATGCCAGTGCCCCGACTATCACTATCACTAAGCTCAACGTGAGTGACAAGATCCTTGAGGTAAGCTGGGAAATCAGAAACGTCTCAGAGAAAGATGCCTGGATACTGGCTGGATTAGGTGAATCCGGTGCGGACATTTCGGCATTCATGGACGAAGATGACCGAACTCTCCTGTTAAGCAGAAGACTTGATGTGCCGGCAAGACCAGAACGAGCGTCTTTTCCCGTCTGTAATGGCAGATACGTTCGTTTGCCCGCTCGCCAAACCCAGGCTGAGTCAGTTTCGCTCGCTATACCTGTGTACCCCGAATACGGGATCGGAGTGGGCGGGCGAAAGGCACAAGGCCTTGAATACGCAACGCGCTTAACTATCGAAATTGGCTATTACACAGGGGACCTGCCCGGCATGATCCGTCGCTTAATTGAAAAAGACGAGAAAAACCCTCGTATAATCCGCGCTGTTGACGGTTCCTATTCAAACAGTATTAGCGGATGGTTTGGAGGATTGCTGGGATCAAACAGGCTGAATGAATGCGTAAGGTGTCGGGATGATGAGATCCTAATACCTTATACGAGTCAGGCTTTCACGGGTGAGGAGGTCTTACGAGTAACCGCCAGGGATCTCAGAATTCCATATGAGGAGAAAGTAGATGTACCAATCTTTTATCCGCCCGATTTGACACCCTGTACACGAGTCGAAATTCAGTATCAACCTTCAATACTTGAGTTCTTCTTTCCCTATACTGGACAGCAGAGTCTGCTGAGTTCGGTAGAGAAAGAGTATCTAAAGGCCAGTAAAACCATCACAGTGGAGACTCCGGACAATCTCAAGGCCTTTGCCGATGATGTAAAGAATGTAAAACCCTGGGCTGATATTGCCCGTCAGAGAAGTGTGGCCCATGTGGTCGGCTATCGTGACGACCAGCGTCTGATGTCATTTCCCATATACAATGATGATTGCATCGTAACCGAGTGCAGGTGCCTGTTTCGCCCCCGGAACGTGAATGGCTTCCGAAGCCTGAGGGTTCTCACACCCCAGGTACAGGCGATTGAACTGCGAGTACGGTGTGCAGCGAATCTGAAAAACGTGTGGTACCGCCTTCGTTTGTATGGCAAAGCTGCAGGGTCGCTCCGTTTTGCGTTTTTGAGGAGACTCTGGAGCAAGCCATGTCCGCCGACAAATACATGGTGTGATTCTATGTTGCGGTCCTATAGTCGTGCAATAGAAATCAGTCACGAGAATCTTATTAGGCCGTATATATGCCCCAGTGTGGGGCAAGGTAAATGCCACTATGCAATGAATCCCAACTGCAAACTGGATTCACCCCTGGATATGGTACTTCTATTCGAGACCAAAGCCGGATGGAATCAGCACGGCGGGCCTGAACTATTTACTTTCGACAACCACGAACCAAAGGGCGGCTGCGTTTTACTCAATGATGGCACAGTTAAGTTTATTCGCACCAAGGAAGAACTCCAGGAGCTTCGATGGAAGTAGGCTGTTGGCCGTGTAACGTGTGTTCTGCCTACCGGCATTCAAATGGCTATCACTTCGATGGTCTGGGCAGCGTCGTGGCCCCGCACATACGAGTATGCGCGTATACGTTTTTACGCGTATGTACGAGTACTCGGTTTACGGCCACGTGGCCGCTTCGGATCCAAATCATCCCAATCCTTTTATGTTCACCGGCCGGCAGTTCGATATCGAAACCGGCCTTTACTACTACCGTGCGATGGTCCGGGCTGATGACCGTCAAGGACGCAAACTCTTCAGCGGGTGCCGATGATGCCGTCCGGCCAGCGCTGGAGAGTAGCCGGGTCGTGAGCCGGCAGAACGATGTCCGCCAACGCCCTGATTCGGTTCATAGCCTGCTGGCACGGGCGCTCGTCGGGACTACGGGTCGGCCGATTCTTCTCTATGTTCTCGTACTTATATACGACGTCGCCTGTGATAATGACCGGCCCCACGTAAGTGCGCACGAGCACGCCCTGGCTGCCCGGCGTGTGGCAACCGAGGGGCAAGACTCGCACGCCCGGAACAACCTCTTGGTCGTCCACCAGTTGCAGGGCATCAGGCCTGTCATTCAGCGCCTTTCGCACATCTGGCGCAAGACGGTCTCTGCCCCCGGGCTGTCGGCCGGCAGTCTCTTCGTACTCTCGCCGATTGACTACAAAGCGGGCGTTGGGGAACGCATCGAAGTAATCGTAGTGGTCTGCGTGCAGGTGTGTCACTATCACGTGGCTTACATCGGCAGGATCGATGCCGTGCCGCTTCAACGCTTCAGGCGTGCGCTGCTCGGGCAATTGTGTGACTCCGCCTGGGATGTACCTCTCGGTGCTTTTGCTGAACTCCTGCGGATACTTCGGACCGGTCTCAACTACGATGGGCTTTGGCCCGCCTTCTATCACCCAGACGTACAGATAAAACGTGCTGGTCTGCTCGCTGTCGCTATCCTGGAAGGTTATGTAATCGCGGACCTCGCATTGGCCGACTTTTATCGCCCTAATAGTGTATCGCGGTGCGCCTTTAGGAACCGGCGGCCAGCGATCCAGCGTGCCAGGATCGTGGCTGGGCAGGAATATGTCTGCCTTTGCTCGGATTTTCTGCATCGCGGCCAGGCACTCTTCGTAGCTGGTGAATATGCCCGGCGGGATGTTCTGCTCGATATTAGCCAGCAGTTGTACGGCGTCGCCGGTGAGCACAACCTTGCCGTGTGCGGTGTTGACACGGTAGGCCATCGAACCCGGCGTGTGCCCGCCGATCCAGAACGACTCGATACCGGGGAGAATCTCCTGGTCTTCGAGCAGCACTAATCGCCCCCGGCAGTTTGGATCGTTGCTGAATTCATCCATGATGCGTCCGTGACCCCAGCTCGGGGCTGCCGATGTCGCTCCCTCCCACTCCTTTTTGCCCACATACACCTTGGCGTTTTTGTAGTTGAGCAGGTCATCCACGTGGTCAAAATGCAAATGGGTGATAAGGACGTGGCCTATATCTTCCGGCGTCAGGCTAAATTTGCGGAGCTGGACGATGATGCTTTCGTGCTCATTCTGGCGGATTGGCTCGCGCAGGACGTGGGCCGCGCCGCGGTTCATCTCACCGACGTTGCTGAGCCCAGCGTCAACTAATATAGGTTTTTCGCCGCCGAGGATGAGCCAGGCGTAAAGGGCAAAATCGTATGTCTCGGCGTTGTCGCCCTTGTGAAAGGCGTGATTGCCCGCAATCTTACACGTCCCATTTCGCAGCGGATAGATGCGATATACGGGCGGCTCAGCCGCAACTGCTGGCCAAGGCGTTGAGCAAACTACGATGGCTGCCAGCGCCAACCGGAGCACCAGCGCAGATAGCTTGAGTGAAAAGGATTTTGCCAAATAGCGGGGGCAGGATTCGAACCTGCGACCTCCGGGTTATGGGCCCGACGAGCTACCAGGCTGCTCTACCCCGCGATCATCAATCTACCAAACCATAATATAGCCAAAAACTACTTTTTATCAAGGCCGCCGGCTCAAGATCACAATTTTTTGCGAATCTTGGCAGCAATTATCTCGATCAATCCTTGCCTATACTTATAAGCAGGCCAACGGTCAAAGACACCGTCGCCCAGTTTGCGCGGAATTATATGAAGATGCAAATGCTCAACAACCTGGCCGGCCGCTCTACCATTATTGCAGAGCACATTATAGCCGTCGCAACTCATCGCCGCAACTACTGCCCCGGCGATCTTGCCGAGGCGTAAGCCAATCTGGCCCAAAAGCTCGGCAGGACACTCGTGCAGCTTTTCAAAGTGCTGCTTCGGAACTACCAGCGTATGACCGTCACTTACCGGGCCAATATCCAAAAAAGCAAGGACAACATCGTCTTCAAAAACCTTTGTAACCGGAATCCCTCCGGCTACCATTTTACAGAAAACGCAGTCCTTCACACTCATTATTTTTTGTCGATTAGACTCGCCAGCTTACTTATCGGGTTTGCTCTTGGCTGCGGACTGAGCGGCCTGCTCGGCTGGTTTAAGCTCTTTGGCCTGAGCCGGTTCTTCGGCATGGGCAGCCTTTTTTTCTTTCTTACGTGCCGCGCGTTTCTTTGCAGCACCCTTAGTTTCTTTCTTGGGCTTTTCATCTGGGCCCAACAGTTGTAGCAACACGAGCTGGCCGTTGTCGCCTAATCTTCTCAATGCCAGATGGATGATCCTTGTATACCCCCCGCGTCTGTCAAGGTATCGGGGACCAAGCTCGCTAAACAGCTTTCCAATTATGGTGCCTTTCTTGACCGCCTCGTTATCCTCATATTTTATGATGTCGCGATTACCCAGCAGGGCGATGGCCCGCCTTCTGGCCGAAAGGGTGCCTTTCCTGGCCAGTGTAATCAGCTTTTCGGCAAAGGCCTTGACCTCTTTAGCCTTTTCGATGGTCGTGGAGATCGTTTCATGCTCAATCAGCGAGCGGACTATGTTTCGCCGCAAAGCTTTTCGGTGGCTGCTGGTTCTGCTTAAGTTACGTCCTGCCAATCTGTGACGCATAGGCTTAGTTTCCTAGTCTATTGGCTACTTTCTGCCGGCACGCTCATCCCCAGAGATAAACCTATGTCGGCAAGTTTTCTTTTGATTTCTCGTAAACTTGTTTTGCCTAAGCTGCGAATCGCGAGCAGGTCGGCGTCTGTCTTTTGAACCAGCTCACGAACCGTTTCGATTTTTGTTGATTCAAGGCAGTTGCTCGCTCTAACCGACAGCTCCAATTCCTGAACGGGCATACTTAGTTTTCTTTCCAGTTCTTCGTCATGCGCCTCTTCTTCCAGCGCCTTCTCGGCAATCTGGCTGGCGACAGTCTGCTCTCCTATCTCGAAATACTGCACGAACGGATTGATGTGTTTGCGCAATATCTTAGCAGCCTCTACAAGGGCCATTTCAGGCGTGATTGTTCCGTTTGTCCAGATTTCCAAGATCAGTCTATCGTAGTTGGTTCGCTGGCCGACCCGCGTATTTTCAGTTATATAGCGAACCCTGGTGACCGGCGAGTAGACGGCGTCAAGCAGAATTCTGCCGATTTCCTGGTCGAATCTGTCCAGGCTGGCAATTCGTTCAGAGGCAGGGACATAACCACGGCCGTTTTCGACTACCATTTCCATTTCAAACTTAACGTCTTCAGTCAGTGTAGCCAAGACAAGGTCTTTATTTATAACTGCTATGGCAGGGTCGGCAACTATGTCGGCAGCCCTTACGACGCCGGCTTTGTTTGTCGAGACCTTCATCGTCTTGGGGCCGCCGTTCTGAAGCCGAATGACAAGGCTTTTGACATTCAAAACGATATCGGTGGTATCTTCCATTACTCCATGTATCGAGGTAAACTCGTGGTCAACGCCTGCTATTTTGATTGACGTTACGGCGCTGCCCTGCAAGGAGGAAAGCAGTACACGTCGCAGGCTGTTGCCGATGGTGGTGCCGAAGCCTCGCTCAAACGGCTCGATAAAAAATCGGCCGTATTTGTCGGTTGATATCTGGTTATCCCGTTCAACGCGGGCGGGCAGTTCTATACCACGCCATGTTATTCGCATACCGGCCTCCGATCAAAACCTAAATACAAAAATGTCAGGCCCCACGCAGACTCTCTCTTGGCTTGTTTTCGAATTATCGCCTTTTTCTGCCCTTTTAGCATTTTTATACCACACCGCCGCACAGCTATCTCGAGCACAACTCTATGACCAACTGTTCCTGAACCGGAATCTGGACGTCATCTCGGCTGGGTAGCGCCACAACGGTAGCTTCCAGCTTTTCACGGTCCAGTTGTAACCAGCTCTGCGTCGTAAAGTTTGGGTTACTCTCCAAGTGCTGTTTTACTTTTTTGCTGCTTTTTTCGGAATTTTTCACGCTGATTTTGTCGCCAACTTGTATGGTAAAATCGCCCACGCTAACCTTGCGTCCATTAACATGTATGTGACCGTGCGTGACCAGCATTCGCGCAGCCTTGCGGGACGGTGCGAAATTCAATTTGTATACCACGTTATCCAAGCGTCTTTCCAACAGTTGCAGCAAGGTCGCGCCGGTATTGCCTTTCGTGCGCTGGGCGGTATGGAAACACCTCATGAACTGTCGCTCCAGCAGACCATAGTATCGCTTGACTTTCTGCTTTTCCCGCAGCCGAACAGCGTATTCACTTCCTCTGCCCCTGCGCCAACCATGCATACCGGGAGCCAGATTCCGCTGTCTCTTCTCGATCTGGCATTTGGCTGTTTCGCACTTGAGGCCCTTCAGAAGCAGTTTTACTCCTTCCCGGCGACAAATTTTACAGGATGGCCCGAGGTAGCGTCCCATTTTTACTCTTCTCCAAACAGTTTCCGGTTGACCGTCATTCTATACTCGCCTTCGCTTTGGTGCTCTGCAGCCATTATGCGGTATAGGCGTGACATCTTCTATGGAAGTGATGCGTAATCCTACCTGCTGCAGCGCTGAGATGGCGGACTCACGGCCGGAACCGGGGCCCTTGACCCTGATTTCAACCTCACGCACGCCGTTACGCATAGCTGCATTAGCACAGCTTTGTGCCGCCTGCTGGGCCGCGAACGGCGTACTTTTGCGGGAGCCCTTGAAGCCGACACAGCCCGCCGAGCTGGAACAAATTACGTCACCGTCCAGGTCCGTAATCGTAATCAACGTGTTATTGAACGTTGCCTTAATGTGCACAATGGCTCGAACTATGTTCTTTCTGACCTTTTTCTTCGTACCTTTTGCCATTATTTTTCTCTTCTTGCGTGCAACCTATAGCCGACCATGAATAACGATTCTCGTATCTCTGTGACCAGGCCCACTGCCAGGGCGAGCAGTTTGGTCATCCATGTTTTTCCTTTACACCCTTTTTTCCTGCGACCGTCTTTCGTGGGCCTTTGCGGGTGCGAGCATTGGTTTGGGTGTGCTGGCCGCGAACGGGCAAGCCTTTTCTGTGACGAATGCCCCGGTAACAGTTGATGTCCCGCAGCCGGGCGATGTTTTGCGCAACCTGTCTACGAAGCTGGCCGCCCACGACATAATTGCGGTCTATAATCTGAGTTATCCGGCTCAGCTCGTCTTCGCTGAGCTTGCCGGCCTTTGCATCTTCCTGAATGCCGGATTCCTTCAAAACCTGTCTGGAGGTGTATTTTCCTATGCCAGGAATGTAGGTCAAAGAAATCCATATTGTCTTTTCATTGGGAATATCAACACCAACTATTCTCGGCATGTTAGCTCCTGTTTATATTTCATATTATAACCTGCCGTTTGCGATCCATCGTGGGCTAACCTTGACGTTGTTTATGTCGTGGGTTTGTGCAGATCACTTTCACAACGCCCCTTCGGCGGACAACCTTACAATTTTCACAGATACGTTTTACAGAACTTCTGACTTTCATTTTTCTCGCCTAACTTACATAGATGCAGTTCTGACGCTAATGTCTCAGAATGATTCGGCCTCTACTCAAATCGTAGGGTGACATTTCCACGGTAACCGTGTCTCCCGGCAGAATTCGGATAAAATTCATACGCATCTTGCCTGAAACATGAGTCAAGACCTTATGGCCGTTCTCAAGCTCAACTCTAAACATCGCGTTTGGCAAAGCTTCGGTTACCTTGGCTTGCAGCCTAATTGCGTCCTTCTTAACCATAAACATCTCTGAAGCAGTAATTACAAATCTCAAAGCCTCCGACGTTGGACTTTGCAGCTTCTGATTATTTTGCCGTCAGCACCTGGCAACCATTTCCTACTATCGCGATCGTATGCTCAAAATGAGCCGAGCACTTGCCGTCCTTTGTTACTACTGTCCAGCCGTTCTTCAGCGTTCGCACGGCACTGCTGCCGGCGTTAATCATCGGCTCAACAGCCAAAACCATTCCCTCGGCTAAGACAATATCGTCAGCCAGCAATTCCTCGCTGACGAAATTGGGCACTTTCGGCTCTTCGTGCATTTTTCTGCCGATTCCATGCCCAACAAATTCTCTTACTACCGAGAACCCGGCCGACTCAGCATAACGCTGCATCCGCCCGGCAATTTCGCTCCACTTAACAGCCGGCTTAGCCTCTGCTATCGCCATCTGCAGAGCCTGCTTCGTTACCTCCATAAGCCTGCGGTTGTCCTGAGAAACCTCGCCTATGCCGACGGTGATCGCCGCATCCGCACAATAGCCTTCGAGTCTAACTCCAAAATCAATACTCAATATATCGCCTTGTTTGAGTTTTGCGTTCTCTGATGGAATTCCGTGGACGACCTGCTCGTTCACGGACGCACAAATCGCCCCTGGAAACGGCATCCTGGCGTGCGGACTACGCACACCCTTAAACAGCGCTTCAGCGCCGGCATCCACAGCCATCTGCGCAGCGATCTTATCCAATTGGTCCGTCGCTACGCCGGGCTCTGCGATCCTCCTGGAGTTTTGAAAGAACATCGGCTACAACAGCCCCTGCCCTACGCATCAACTGGATTTCTCTTCGGCTGCGAAGCGTTATAGCCATTCAACTTTGTATCTTCTGTTCCGTACCAAGCATTTCGCGTATCGCATCACGCCTTGGCGAGGGCGTCCAAGTCTTCAAATATCAAATCGCTTACTTCGTCGGCGCCGTCGTTGGCGTCGACATCAAAAACGGTTCTGCCATTCTCGTTATAGTAATCCACAACCGGCTCGGTCTGCTGATGGTAGGTCTCGAGGCGTTTGGCCACCACTTCGGGGCTGTCATCATGTCTTTGAATTAATATAGTGCCGTCGTTGTCGCATATTCCATCAGCTTTCGGCTGCAAGTTCTTCAGATGATACACTGCACCACACTTCGGGCAGCTTCTACGACCCGTCATTCGCTCGGCCACCACGCGGTCGTCTATCTGCAGGTTCAAGATCGCATCCACAGACCGGCCGTTGTCAGCCAGCGAATTATCAAGCTCGACAGCTTGATTGACGGTTCTGGGAAAGCCGTCCAGTATAAAACCGCCGGCAGGAACTTTTTTTATGGCGTCAATCATCATCTGTACTACCAATTGATCCGGCACAAGTTGTCCGGCATCCATATAGCTCTGCGCCTTCTTGCCAGCGCCGTGCCTTGCGCCCTTTGCTGCCTTAATATATCTCCGCTGGATAGGTGCAGCAGCCCATATCGCTGTACAATACGCTTGCACTGGGTTCCTTTGCCTGCGCCGGGTGCGCCCAGCAGGACTATCCTCATGCGTAGGCTCCTTTTATCCTGCCGGCTGAACTGAACCCATCATAGCTGCGCATCAGCAGGTTGGCCTCGATCTTCTGCACCAGGTCCAGCGAGACGCTGACAACTATCAACAAGCCTGTGCCGCCCAAATATGTTGTTACCATCCAGGGAATATCCAAAGCGGCTGAGACCACGGTCGGCACAACGGCAATTACTGCCAAGAATGCCGCTCCGAAGTAGGTGATCCGAGTCATTACAGTTTCCAAATAGTCGGCGGTTCTACGTCCGGGGCGAAGACCCGGAATAAAGCTGCCCGAATCCCGCAGGTTTTTAGCGACCTCCTTGGGCTGAAATTGTACCGTCACCCAAAAGTAAGAGAACAGAAATATCAGCACCACATACAGGACATTGTACGTATAGCCATGGTAACCCAAGGCGTCTTTCAAGGTCTGGAGGATTTCCGAAGTGATGAACCTGTCGGCCAACTGATTGATTACTATCGGCGGAAACATCATAAAGCTGGATGCAAAGATTATCGGCATCACTCCGCCGTGATTGACTCGCAGTGGCAGATAGTGCCTTTGGCCGCCATACATTCGGCGACCTCTCATCTGCTTAGCCTGCTGAATGGGTATGCGGCGCTGGCCCTGGGTAATAAATATTGCCGCGGCAACGACGAATACGAACGCTGCCGCCAGGAACAACAGCTTTGCCGGGCCTACCGTACCCTCGGGTGCGGCAACCGTGAGGCTGGCGTTTTGCCAAAGCCACTGAACTTCCCAGGGGATTCTGGCGACTATGCCGGCCATAATTATCAAACTGATGCCGTTGCCTATGCCGTATTCATCTATTTGCTCGCCCAGCCACATGAGAAAGATGGTGCCGGCTGTCGAGCCTACAGCGCCCATGAACATGGCCTGGCGGTACATACCAGCGTAGGTCAATCCCTCCCCTGCCCCCAGCAGCTTCATAAACATTATGGCTTGAATAACGCATATCGGAACGGTCAAATATCGCGTGTACTCCTGTATCTTTTTGTACCCTGTCTGACCTTCCTGCCGTAATTTCTTCAAGGTGGGAACTACCTCGCCCAAGAGCATAAGAATAATTGAGGCGGTAATGTAAGGCATAATTCCAAGGCCGAATAAACTGCTTCGCTCCAGGGTTCCACCTGTAAACATCTGCATGTACGCGGCAGCTCTGCCCAGGGGGGTCTCCGCGCCTCTTGACTGTGCAAGTCCGGCAATCTTGGCCTGGTCAAAACCCGGAACAGGAATATGAAAGCCTATCCTGTATATCACTAATAGCGCTACGGTAAAAAGAATCTTATTGCGCAAATCTTGAATTCTGAAGATGTTAAACACCGAACTAAACATTTTTTCTCTCCGAGGGTCCGTTCAATAAGATTAAAATCGAGGAATGAACAGACCGTTGAGTCGGAATCTACACAATTGTTTAGTGTTACCTTTTTTTCACGTCACTTATTTTCTTTGTCGTACCGCCGCAGCCCACGATTTTCTGTTCCGCAGTTTTGCTGAATTTGTGAGCTGTGACCTGCAACTTTTTCGTCAGTTCGCCGTCGCCGAGAATCTTGACCTTGCTTTTGCAGCTTGGGATTAGGCCCGCCTGCAACAATTGCTCTACCCCAACATCGGCACCGTCCTGAAACGTTTCCAGTTGCGATATGTTGACAATCTCAAATCGGGTTGCGAACTTGTAGTTGCTAAAGCCATGTTTGGGCAGTCGGCGAAATAAAGGCACCTGCCCGCCTTCGTAGAGCGACGAAACCATAGCGCCGGCCCTGCTTAGGCTGCCCTTGGTCCCACGCCCACAAGTTTTGCCGTGGCCGCTGCCGGAACCTCTCCCGACACGCTTGCGAGCTTTATGCCTGCCTGCGACGGATGTAATCTGGTGATTCAACATCTAAACACCTAACTATCAACTGTTAATTGCACGCCACGAAGTGACTGCACCAGCTCTTTGGTACGTAACCTGAGCAACCCATCCATGGTAGCTTTGACAACGTTCTTGGCGGAGGTACTTCCATATATCTTGGTGAGTACGTCTTGCACACCGGCATACTCGAGCACCGCACGGGCACTAGAGCCGGCGATGACTCCTGTGCCGGGACTTGCCGGGACCATTACTATCCGTGTGGCCCTATACTTGCCGATGGTCCGGTGCGGAATCGTTCGTCCGACCAAGGCTATCTTCTGCAAAGACTTCTTGGCATCCTTAATTCCCTTCTCGACTGCCGGCGGGACTTCGTTAGCTTTGCCGTAACCGATGCCTACGGTTCCGGCGCGATCGCCAACTACAACCAACGCCCCAAAGCTGAATCTTCGGCCGCCCTTGACCACTTTAGCCGTGCGGAACACTTTTACACTGTGTCCTCCAGCACCTTTTCTTCTTGACCAGTCAGTACACCGGCTTCTACTTGCAATTGCTTTCTCCAAATCTCTTTAAGTACTCTTAAAAAACCAATCCCGCTTTTCTTGCCGCTTCCGCAAGTGCCTTGACTCTGCCATGGTATTTGTAGCGGTTTCTATCAAAGCAAACACACTTAATTCCGACTCCGAGAGCCTGCTTTGCTACTGCTTCACCTACGATTAGAGAGGCTTTCATGTTACCGCCCTTAGACAGTTGGTCGCGCAGGCCTTTGGCCCTTGTGCTGGCTGAAACAAGAGTCGCTCCTGCCACATCATCTATAATCTGGGCATAAATATGCTTGTTTGAACGAAATACCGACAGTCGGGCCTATCCAGCCGTTCCAGAAACCTTCTTCCTTACGTGATATTGCCGCCTCTGTGCCGCTCTTTTTATCTTGTCAATCTGCATACAAACCAGGCTGTCAACTATGCCGCTCCCGAAGTAAACGCCTTGCCGACCTTGCGTCGTACATGTTCACCCGCATAACGTATACCTTTTCCTTTGTAAGGTTCCGGCGGCCTTATCTTGCGTATATCGGCGGCGAACTGCCCCAGCAATTGCTTGTCCGGCGAGGAAAGAGTGAACTTGGCCGGCACTCGTCGCCTCTGGTTGCGCCAGCCTCAATGCTCACTTTTACGCCTTGCGGTATCTGTTTTTCCGCCGTGCTTGAAAAGCCAACCTGAAAAAGCAGCTTTCCAGCTTGTTCTTTGACGTTAAAGCCGGTGCCATATATCTCGAATTTCTTTTCGAAGCCCTTACTGACGCCGGCCACCATATTTGCAATTAGTGCACGCATGGTGCCGTGCAACTGCTTAGCCGAGCGATCTTCAGGGTGCTCATTCTTGACCAATATCTGCCCTGCCTTACTGTCGATTTGGACCTCAATCAGGGGGTGACAATCTAGTTGCAGGCTGCCGAGCGGTCCCGATACTTTAATGGACGCGCCTCCGGCTGCTGTTCAACTTTCACTCCCGTCGGGATGGCAACAGGTTTTTTCCCGACTCGACTCATTAACTCACCGTACAAAGAATCTCGCCGCCGACTTTGGCTATGCGGCATTCTCTATCACTCATAACACCTTTACTCGTCGAAACAATAGCAATGCCCATACCGCCCAAAACACGCGGCAAATCCTCAACAGATGAATAGATTCGACAGCCGGGCTTACTTGTCCTTGTTATTTCGTTAATGACGGACCGCCCTTCCTGGTCGTACTTCAGGGTTACTCTCAGTATTCCCTGCTTGCCGTCATCAATTCGGTCGAAATCCTTAATGTAACCTTCTTTCTTCAGAACGGCTGCTATGCCTTCGCAAATATTCGATGCTTTGATATTAACCTGTTCCTTATTAATCCTTACAGCATTGCGAATTCTGGTCAACATATCAGCTATTGGGTCACTCCAAGTCATAATCCTTCCTTAATCCGCTGGTTCCTAATTTTCACGTTAATCCTCTACCACTGGCTTTTCTTACTCCCGGTATTTTTCCTTCATTAGCCAAAGTTCTGAAACAAATCCGACAAATTTTGAACTTGCGATAAACTGCCTTGGACTCTTCCACAAAGCTCACAACGAGTATATTGTCTAACACGAAATTTTTGTTTCTTTTTTACCTTGTTTTCCAGCGCTTTTGTTGACATTTACACGTTCCTGTTTAGTCTGTATTAGCATATACGCTGTACTTTAATAATTCATTCTGTCCTCTATTTCCTAAAAGGCATACCAAAAAGCGATAGCATTTGCTCTTGCTTCTTCATCGGTTTTGGCTGTTGTCACAAAGGTTATATTCATACCCTGCTGAAACTCAATTTGAGCCGGATTAATCTCCGGAAAAACAGTCTGCTCAGTCAGACCCATCGAGTAATTGCCTCTGCCGTCAAAACTATCCGGATTAAGCCCTCGAAAGTCTCTTACCCGCGGGATGGCAAGATTGATAAGTCTATCCAAAAACTCGTACATTCTTACGCCGCGAAGAGTAACTTTCAGACCAATCTCCATGCCTTGACGGAGCTTGAAGCTGGAGACGCTTTTCTTGGCTTTGCAGACGACAGGCAACTGGCCGGTAATCATCATCAGCTCTTTCCTGGCTGACTCGATGATACTTCTTATCCTGTGTCGCCTTACCCACGCCCATAGAGACAACAACCTTCTCGACGTGTGGTACAGCCATAGGGCTTCCGTAGCCGAACTGCTTAGTCAATTCGGCAACTATCTTAGACTTATACAAGTCCTTCAAACGTGCCATTTATTTCGCCCTTCTGATGACGCCGATTTCGGTCCCGTCGACAGCGACTCGCCTTTTGCTCCCATCCTCGTTTACCTGGTAGCGGACTCTGGTGCCTTTGGAACTTTTAGGATTCAGCGGCAAAACGTTACTTATATGGATGGGCTGCTCAACATTGATTCGACCTCCTTGGGGATTTTTCCGTGAAGGCCGAACGTGCTTTTTGGCCAGATTCTGACCTTGCACGACCACCTTGTTCTTCTCACGTAGAACGCGCAGCACTTTACCGGTAATGCCCTTATGGTCACCAGCTACAATTTGAACCGTGTCACCTTTTTTGATATGTAGAGCCATAAAATCCTAACGCGCTTACACTACTTCGCTTGCCAGCGAGATTATCTTCATATAGTTTTTTTCACGCAGCTCACGAGCAACCGCCCCGAAGATTCTGGTTCCTATTGGATTGCCTTCGTTATCGATCATCACCGCCGCGTTGCTGTCGAATCGCACGTAGCTGCCATCCGGACGTCTGAGGGGGGCCTTGGTGCGGATAATAACGCATCTGTGGACTTTCTTATCGTCCAACTGGCAGGTTGGCAGAGACTTTTTTATCGCCACACTGACAACATCTCCCACCGTGGCCATGGCGCGGGTAAATTTTCCCCGAGCGCCGCTTCGTCCGACGACCCTGATGCACAAAGCCGACTTGACGCCGGAGTTGTCGGCTATATCCAACATTGTTTCTTGCTGAATCACGTTGCTGTTCTCACATCTGATTAAACCGCCGCTGCCTTCTGGACAACTTTAATGAGGCGCCAGCTCTTGGTCTTGCTTAGCGGCCTGCACTCGGCGATCTCGACAAGGTCTCCGAGGCCGGCTTGGTTGCGCTCGTCATGAACGGCAAGCTTTGTTCTGCGGCTGAGATACTTGTTGTATTTCTGATGCTTAACGCGATAGTCAATGGCCACTTTAACGCTTTTGTTTCCACTTTTGCCTATCACTACGGCGGTCCGCGTTTTTAGTGTTTTCTCTTGCATCTTCATACTATTTGATCAAAGGTCCAAAGTCTTTTTCAACTCATTCTGCCGTGGCTTTTTCACGCAGTATCGTTTGAACTCTGGCAATATCACGCTTGGCATTACGCATGGCCTTGGAATTCTCAAGAGTCTCCGTAACAGCCTGTGTACGCAATTCAAACAGGTGCTTCTGTATCTCCTGCAGTGTGCTTTCCAGTTCATCTCGGCTCATTTCGCGGTAGTGCTGCGCCTTCATTCGGCGGTCTCCTTTTACAGTGAACGTCTGCGCTTGATGAACCTGCACTTTATCGGCATCTTGTGAGCGACTCTAAGCAGCGCTTGCTTTGCCACGTTTTCGGTTACTCCTCCGACCTCAAAACAGACCTGGCCTGGCCTGACCCTGGCGACCCAGGACTCGGGCTCGCCTTTGCCTTTTCCCATCCGAGTTTCCAATGGCTTGGCACTTACAGGCTGATGAGGAAATATCCTGACATAAACTTTGCCTTCCCGATGCAGGAAGTGGGTCGCAGCCACTCGGCCGGCCTCAATGGTTTTGGCGGTTACCCAACTGGTCTCCAATGCCTGCAGCCCATAGTCGCCGAAGGCTACATAGTTACCCCTGGTCGCGTTGCCTTTCATCTTGCCGCGCTGGCTCTTGCGATATTTCACTCTCTTTGGCATCAATGCCATTTTTCTTGCCCTGACAGATATTTGCTATGCGGTCTTTTGTCCGCCGGCGGCGGTACGCGGACCAGATTCAGTGGGTTTATTATCCTGTTTTGCCGGCACAGCCTCAGGTGCAGCGGCCCGGTCTGCCGCAGGACCGGGGTGCCGCGACGGTCGAGATCGACGGCGCGGACCTCGCGGAGTTTCTTCGCCGAATTTCCCCTTATAGATCCAGACCTTAACGCCGATGGCCCCATACGTGGTTCTCGCCGTTGCCGTGGCGTAATCCACGTTGGCGTCCAAAGTGTGCAGCGGAATGCTGCCGAGCTTTTGGGTTTCTCTACGCGCCATTTCAGCCCCTGCCAGCCGGCCTCCGCAGACGATCTTGACTCCTTTGGCGCCGGCATTCATCGCTGATTCGCAAAACTGTTTCATCGTACGCCTGAACGAAGCTCGCTTAGACAGTTGCTCGGCGATCGCCTCACCTACCAGCATAGCATTCAGGTCCGGGTCTTTGATCTCGATGACGTTGACGGTTACTTTTCGCCCTGTAACTGCCTCGAGCTCCTCCCGCAGCTTGTCCACCTCGCCTCCTCTGGGGCCTATGACCACGCCGGGACGAGCGCTGTGCAACGTCACGTTGACCTCGTTGCGTGTCCGGATTATCTCGGTCTTTGCCACCGCGCCTTTGGGCATACTCCGGTTGAATCTCTGGTCGACGTACCTACGGATTCTCTGGTCCTCGACAAGAAAAGTCCCATAGCTATCCTTTGGAGCGAACCAAGTGCTTTGCCACCCAAGCCTTATGCCGGTCCTAAGACCTATTGGTGATGTCTTTTGACCCATAATTCACATTTCACTTTAAGTCTGCGTTACCGTTACATGTATATGACAGGCTTTTTTCCGTATTGGGTGCGCCCTACCCCTGTCCTTGGCGATCCATCTTTTGGTGCCCAGCCGGATACCTGCTTCATCAACACGGGCTTGGCTAACGTAGAGGTTATCAACGTCCGCTTGCTGCTCGTCGGCATCTGCTACGGCGGCTTTCAGCACCTTGTGCACCATTGATGCCGCTCGTTTTCTGGTGAACTTCAGGATGTCCATAGCGTCCTGAACGCCTCTGCCCGCTATCAATTGCGTAAGCAGTCTGGCTTTGCGGGCTGAGAAGGGGGCATAAAGACAAGATGAACGCCAGTCAGCCAGGTTATTTACCTCAACGGATAGCGCGGCCGCCAGGCGGTTAATGTCCTCTTTCCGTGGTCGCGGCTTAAAAAGGCCATTTTGCCAGTTCTTAATTGCTGCAACAGCCTTCTTCTTATCGAGTCCTGGTCTGGCCAATTGGCCGGCCAACTGCTCGATGTCTACCCGCCGCTGCTGACAGATTTCTTTGAATTTAGTAGCACTTAACATAGATTATTTTATTTTCTTGCTCGAGTGGCCTCTGAATGTCCGTGTGAGCGAGAACTCGCCCAGCTTGTGGCCCACCATATCTTCGGTAACGAAAACCTTGTTGAATATCTTGCCGTTGTGCACCATAAAGGTAAAACCCACGAACTCAGGAATTACGGTGCATCTTCTTGCCCAGGTTTTTATCGGCTCACGGGAGCCGGAACTGACTTGCTTGTTGACTTTAATCAACAATTTCTCATCAACGTACGGCCCCTTTTTAAGAGATCTTCCCATTCGGATTTACTCAATCTTCAAACTTCAATAATTACGCGACCATCCCTTTTTGCCTTCTACACGCTAATTACGCCACGAATTGGAAACGTCCGCCTTTTCGTCTTCGAATAATCCTTTTACTGCTCGGCTTTCTTCGGTTTCTGGTTTTTCCACCTTTTGCCAGTACGCCTGTTGGCGAGCACGGGTGTCTTCCGCCGTTTGCCCTACCCTCACCGCCGCCCATGGGGTGCGAAACGGGGTTCTGGGCCTTGCCTCTTACGTGCGGTCTGCGGCCCATGTGGCGTGTTCGGCCAGCCTTACCGAGGCTTACATTCTGGTCATCGGGGTTGCTCAATTGCCCAATTGTTGCCCGGCATTCCTTGCGCAGCATACGCATTTCGCCGCTTGGCAGGACGACGGTTACCCAGTTACCCTCTTTTGCCACGATTTTGGCAGCACTACCGGCGACTCTAACCAGTTTTCCGCCCTGGCCAGCCGTCATTTCAATATTGTGAACCTCCAGACCGGCAGGAATTGCCCCCAACGGCATTGCGTTGCCAATCTTGGGCTCGCAGGAAGGGCCACTTTCTACTCGGTCTCCAACATTTATGCCCAGCGGCGCCAATATGTACCTTTTCTCGCCGTCAGCGTAGTTCAACAGAGATATGAAGCAATTCCTGTTCGGGTCGTATTCAACCGTTGCCACTTTCGCCGGGATGCCATCCTTGTCTCGCTTAAAGTCGATGATGCGGTATATTCTTCTTGCCCCACCACCTAAAAAGCGAACAGTAGTGATGCCAGAATGGTTCCTTCCACCGTTTTTCTTTATCCGCCTGCACAGCGATTTTTCGGGCCTGGTGGCCGTCAGTTCAGCATAATCGTTGACTGAGCCGCTCCTGCGTCCTGGACTTGTCGGTTTATATTTTCGGATGCCCATGGTTTCCCGTCTTTTCAGTTATTTTAGAACAGGTCTATATGATAGTCAGTTTCCAAGTACACAACAGCCTTTTTCCAGCTTACCGTCATGCCAATGTTTTTGCCTTTGCGGCGAGTTTTGCCCCTGCGGTTGGCAGTCCTAACTTTGCGTACTTTTACGCTATACAAGTTTTGCACGGCGTTCCTTATCTGCGTCTTGTTGGCGCTTTTGCTGACCTGGAAAGAGTATGCGCCCTTTGTGCCGGCAAGATGGGTGCTTTGCTCCGTAATCAAAGGCCGAATTATTACGCTGGTATCATTCACGTTGCTAACTGCTGCTCCTGGTGTGTCTGGTTCTTATTCAAAACAGATAAAAACGCCTCTTTAGTAATAAACAACATTTTTTGGTAGTTGCAGATGTCGCCGGCGTTAAGTTCAGCTACAGGCATAACTGCTACTTTAGGGATGTTCCGAGCTGATCTGTAAATATTATCGTTATAATCACTTATGGTTACAAGGCAGCTCCGTTCTATCTTTAGGTTATTCAGAAGGTTCACAAAATCTTTGGTTTTCGGCTTCTCCAGGTTCAGTTGGTCAACCACCACGACGTTTTTGCCCAGAATCTTGGCCAATATTGCTGAGTCTCTGGCTAATCTTCTTTGCTTTTTAGGCATGGTTTGCCTGAAGTCCCTGGCGACTTTTGCAAACGCCACTCCGCCGCCCACACGTTTGTTTGTTCTGCGGGTCCGGCTCGGGCAAAGCCGGTGCCTTTTTGCCTGTAGAGTTTTCTGCCTGAGCCGGCTACCATGCCTCTATCTTTGGTTGCGGCTGTCCCGACTCGCTTATTAGCATGGTACATAACGATTGCCTGCTTGAGCAAAGAGTACCTTATCTTGCCGCCCAAAGCCGACTCATCTACGCTCAACTTATCGACCTCTTGTCCTTGCGTATTGTAGACAGCCACCTCAATCATTTCTTAGTCTTGCATCTCCAGCTACTTAGGCTTCTTGATGCTGCGGACGATACAATAGCCACCGGCAGGTCCTGGTACAGCACCTTTAACGACCAGAAGGTTCTTCTCTTGATCTACTGCTAATAAGGTATGATTCTTTTCTGTAACCCGGCAGTTTCCCATGTGGCCGGGCATTTTCTTTCCTTTTTTGGGGCCTCCGCTCATGCCGGAATTGGTGGCGAAAGCCGATATCGAGCCTTGTGCCCTATGCTTTCGTTCTGTGCCGTGAGAGGCCGGAAAGCCGGTGAAACCGTGTCGCTTCATTGCGCCGGCGAATCCTTTGCCTTTGCTGGTGCCCACAACGTCGACAAGATCATTTTCTGCAAAAGCAGAGACCGTGATAGAATCTCCGACTTTGTGCTTTGGCTCGGCGCCAGCGGACAGCCGCAGCTCCCTGACAAATTTCTTGGGAGTGCTATTTGCCTTTTGAGCATGCCCGACTTGCGGCTTCTTCACGCGCGAGGGCTTTACATCGTCGTAGCCCATCTGGATAGCATCATAGCCATCTGTCTGGCTGGTTTTAACCTGCATAATTGTGCAGGGCCCAGCCTGTATGACGGTGACGGGCACCAAGCTGCCCGATTTGTCGTACAGCCGAGTCATCCCTACTTTTTTGCCCAATAACATCGCCATTTTTCTGTCACCCGTCAGGCTTTTATCTTTACGAACACCCCCGCTGGCACCACCAGCCGGTTCAGCACCTCAGCCGTTCGTGCGTTGGCCTCATAAATGTCAATCAAGCGTTTGTGAGTCCTCATTTCAAACTGCTCTCGTGATTTCTTGTCAACATGGGGACTACGCAAAACGGTATACCGTTCAATCCGGGTAGGCAACGGCACCGGGCCGCTGACGCGGGCGTTGGTCTTTCGAGCGTGCTCTACTATCTCCTTTGCAGATGCGTCGAGCGCCCGATGGTCGTATGCTTCCATCCTGATTCTGATTCTTTCGCTTTCAGCAGCCATAGGCTTCCTCTTACTTGCGGGCCAAAAGGCGAAACAAAAACCTCACACCTCAACATATAGCTGTTGAGTCATCCACTAATTGGTTCTTACTTTGGCAGGAAAGGCCTTGCCGTTGATTGTTGATCATTGTTTGTTATCTTGGTTGTCAATAATCAATTATCAACTTCGCCTTCCTTAAGGATTGGGGTTCGGGTCGCCTCGAGGCTGTTCGTCAGCGTTCAATACCGTTGTTGCACCCCTAACTTAACAGACTACCAATGAACCATCTTTGATGTCCAAAAAGCAAAGATATGCCCCAGCCCAACTTACGCAAAGCCCTCTGTGGCGATGCTCGCTCGGGCGGAAAACCTTGAAATTAACACGGAATAAACAACCTGTCAATAAAATGTCGGCAAAAAATTTTACCTAAATACAAAAAAATTATCATTTTTCTAAAGAGTAATCTGCCGGGCAATCTCATTGGGAACTTTCTCGTAACTCAGCGGTTCCATAGTGAAGGTTCCCCTGCCGGCTGTGAGACTTCTAATCTGGCTGGAATAACCGAAAGTTTCAACCAAAGGCACTTTGGCATCGATTACCCGCATATTTCCGTGGACCCGGCAGCCTGTGATCAAGCCCCTTTTGGCAAGAATACCGCCCTGGACGGCTCCAAAAAAGGCTTCGGGCGCTTCCACCTGAAGGTGCATTATCGGCTCAAGAAGAACAGTACCAGCCAACTTCAGTGATTTTCCTACGGCAATCGCGGCTGCTTGTTCAAAAGCCAAGTCGGAAGAGTCCACCGAATGGAACGAGCCGCCAATTAGCGTAACTTTAGCTCCCACAACGGGATAGCCTGCCAATGTGCCGCTGCCCAGGGCTTGGCGGGCACCTCTTTCCACGGCAGGAACGTATTGCCGCGGAATCACGTCCGAGCCTACTTCGGCCTCAAATTCCGTATCGGCAGCCCAATGGCCGTCATCCGTTAGCATAGGCTCAACGACCAGAACGACATGCCCGTACTGCCCGTGGCCGCCAGTTTGGTGAATGAATTTGCCTTCGGCTTGTGCAGCCCTGGTAATAGCCTCTTTATAAGCCACCCGTGGCTTGCTGACCCTGATATTGACCTTTTTTTCCTTAACCAGTTTGTGCTGAAGGACTTCCAGATGGAGTTCGCCCATGCCGCTGATAATGGTCTGGCCTGTTTCTTTGTCCACTTTGCACTGGAAAGTCGGGTCTTCTCGCCTCAAAGCATCCAGTGCATCCACCAGTTTTTGCCTTTCTGCTGCGGTTCTGGGCTCTATCGACATATTGATCACGGTGTGCGGGAATGTAATACTGGGCAAACAAACAGGATTTTTGGGATCACAAAGGGTATCTCCGGTAAGGGTTTGCTTTAGACCCAACACTGCCACAATATCGCCGGCACGGGCTGATTCCACGATTTTTCGCTCGTTCGCGTGCATTTCGAATATCCTGGTAATATTCTCCCGCTTATCACGATTGGGATTCAGCACTCTTATGCCAGACTTCAATGTGCCCTGATAGATTCTCAGAAAGGTCAAATCCCCGTGGGCATCGCTGATAATCTTAAACGCAAGGGCAACAAGGCTGCCGGCGGGATCGCATTTAATCGACACCGTTTTTTTCTTGTCGGCAGGTCTATGGCAGGTTAGATCAGGTTTATCCAGGGGAGAAGGCAAGTATGCGACCACGCCATCGAGCAGCTTTTGTACGCCGATGTATTTCAGGGCCGAGCCGACAAATACCGGATGAAGCTTGTTGCTTAAAGTCCCTTTTCTAATGGCTCTATGAATCATTTCGCTGCTTATTGGCTTATCGTGAACGTAACAATCCAATAATTCTTCATCGTATTCGGCGGCCAGGTCAATCATTGCGTTTCTTTGCTTCTGTGCCTTTGGCCGCAATTCAGCGGGAATTTCAGTCTCCTCAAACTTTGACCCTAATTCTTCAGTTGTGTAGAAAACTGCCTGCATCTTAATCAGGTCTATTAGACCGGCAAAGGAATTGTCCGCCCCTATGGGGATTTGCAGGCAGATAGGACTAGCAAGGAGCTTCTCCCGAATACTCTGGACGCTCATTTGGAAATCGGCGCCGATTTTATCCATTTTGTTGACAAAGCATAGGCAAGGAAGGTCGTATTTACGCCCCTGTCGCCAAACCGTCTCGCTCTGGGCCTGCACTCCTTCGCTGCCGTCAAATACTGCCACAGCACCGTCGAGGACGCGCAGCGACCTTTCGACCTCGGCGGTAAAGTCGATGTGGCCAGGCGTATCGATCAGGTTGATTTGCGACCCATTCCAGGGACATTTGGTTGCCGCCGAAGTGATGGTTATGCCTCTTCTTTGCTCCTCCTCCAGGTAATCCATAACCGCAGTGCCGTTGTCGACTTCGCCCATCTTGTAAGTCTTGCCGGTGTAGTATAATATGCGCTCGGTCAATGTGGTTTTGCCGGCATCGATATGGGCCATAATGCCGATATTGCGTATATTTTCCATAGCGTGGAGCGTTTAGCGTTGAGCGGACAGCAAAAAAATAGCGTATAGCAGAAACTAAACGCTATCCGCTATACGCCATCTTTACCAAGCGAAGTGGGCAAAAGCCTTATTTGCCTCAGCCATTTTATGGATATTTTCGCGGGTGGTCATTGCCCCGCCGTGTCTGTTATAGGCATCTATTAGCTCAGAGGACAGGCGATCGCACATCGGTTTTCCCGCCTTGCTCCTGGCGGACAGTATGATCCACCTAAAGGCAAGTGACTGCTGGCGCCTGGAACCCACCTGCATCGGCACCTGATAGCTGGCTCCGCCAATTCGTTTGCTGCGGACCTCCAGCAGAGGCTTTACATTGTTTACAGCCGTTTCAAACACTTCCAGGGCGGTGGTATCCTTCCCTTCGGCCTTGCTCAGGGCAGGCAACTTTTTGGATATGATATCCATAGCCTCGTAGAATATCTGCTGGGCGATGCTTTTTTTGCCCGTCCACATCATGCAATTTATAAACTTCGCGACCAGCTTACTGTTGTATTTCGGGTCAGGCTTAAGCTGTTCTCTGGAAGCGGTCCTCTTTCTTGCCATTATTTACCTCGACACTGCCTTTGAGCTTCTTGCCACAGAGGGCACAGAGGACTCAGAGAATGTGTATTTTATTCTTCTATCTCTGTGGACTCCGTGTCCTCTGTGGCTATTTTCTATTTGGGCATTTTTGCGCCGTATTTACTTCTGCCCTGTTTGCGACCGGCTACGCCGGCACAATCCAGAACGCCGCGAATGATGTGATAGCGTACGCCCGGCAAATCTCTGACGCGGCCTCCGCGAATCAGAACCGTGCTGTGCTCCTGCAGGTTGTGGTCGACGCCAGGGATGTAAGCGGTTACTTCTTTGCCGTCAGTCAATCTAACCCGGGCGATTTTTCGTAGTGCCGAGTTCGGCTTTTTGGGCGTCTGAGTCCGGACAATCAGACACACACCCCTTTTCTGCGGCGAACCGCTAATATCAGAACCCTTTTTTTCCGTTTAGACTTTGCTCTTGGACTTCTGACTAACTGATTGATAGTCGGCATAGTTCCTACCTCAGCGTATAGCGTTCAGCGGACAGAACTCCACGCGCGACGCTTTACGCTATTTTTTTCTCTTATACGCTCCACGCTGTACGCTCCACGCCATCATGGCGACAATCCCAGTGCTTCCTTAACAGCAGCATCGGCTTTTGCTTCTGCGTCCTTAACTTCTTTGACCTCTCCAAATTCTTTCGGCAACGGCGCCTCTGCGAGATGTTTGACCCTCATCTCCAGATACTGCTTAAAGGCGGTTCCTGCCGGTATCAGGTGACCGAGTATCACATTTTCCTTCAAGCCGTGCAATTCGTCCACCTTACCAGCCAATGACGCCTCCGTCAAGACCTTAGTTGTTTCCTGGAAACTGGCGGCGGCAATGAAGCTGTCCGACCACAAGAGATGCCTTAGTTATGCCCAGAAGCAAGCGTCTTGGCAGTTGCCGGTTTGGGCTTTTTGCCTTTAGCAGACGCGCCGCCGATTGCCTCGACCTTCTCGTTAATACTGGCAAGGTCTTTCTTGTCAATAATTTGACCTTCCTGCAATTCGGTCGCAGTCTCCGACTGTTGCGATCTTAATGCTGTTGGTTAATCTTTCATTTTCTGCTCGGAAGACGAACTTATCAACAACTTCACCCGGCAGAAAAGAGCTGTCGCCGACAGAGTCGATCTCACCTTCCGCATCATTTGCGAAATGATGATCTCGATGTGCTTATCGTTGATATTGACATTCTGTGAGCGATAGACATTCTGGACCTCTGCGATCAGATATCTCTGCAGGGTTTCTTCGCCTTTGATTCGCAGGATATCGTGGGGAACCAGTGGCCCGTCGGTCAGAGCATCTCCAGCTTCGACCATATCTGCCGGCGTGAACATTCAGATGTCTGTCACGCGGGACGTGATGCTCCTTTTCCATTCCGCTTTCGGAGCGGATCGGTAATCGTCATTTTGCCCTTACGTTTATCGCTTCGCAGCTCGACTCGTGCCTGCTGATCTCAGCCATCGCAGCAGGGTCCTTCGGCTTGCGAGCCTCAAACACTTCGGTGACTCTGCGGCAGACCGCCGGTGATGTCCTGCGTTCCGCCGGTGGCTCTGGGCTGATGAGCGAGCAGTTGTCCCGCCTGAACCTGCTGGCCTTCAGCAACCTCGATTCTGGCTCCCGCCGGCAAATAGTGAACATCCAGTATTTTGCCGTCCGGCATCCTCGATGATAATCTGTGGATGCTTATCGCCTTTGTGCTCGATGACGACAGGTTTTCCGTATCTTGTTGTCTAGGAGCTGCTCCTGCTTTGAATCCGATTTTGCTTCGTGGCTTTCATCTTCAACTCTTCTGCCTGACGGTTTCGCCCTCGACGATATCCACAAACCGTATAAGACCGGATACTTCCGCCAGGATCGGCGTACGGTGCGGGTCCCATCTGAACAGCGTGACTCCAGCCTTGACCTTCTGGCCGTCTTCTACAAGATATGGCACCGTACGGCACTTTGAACTTGTCAAGCTCTCTGTCTTTGGCGTCGAGAATGCTATTTCGCCGTTGCGCTTAAGTGCAACTACATCTGCTCATGCCGTCTTCCTGCTTGATGGTCAACTGCATTTATGTCGCGATACTGAATCTTGCCCGTGTGGGTGGCTTCTGTTCGCGCTCAAGAATGGCTCTGGAGGCGACGCCGTCCGGTATGAAATGTCCTCAGCGTCAACTGGGTTCCGGGTTCACCGATTGACTGTGCGGCGATAATGCCGACAGCCGAACCTTCTTCGACAACCGGCTGGTGCTCATATCCCAGCCGTGGCATTTGGCACAGATCCCGAACGGACTGTCACAGGTCAGCGGGCTTCTGACTCTGATGGCATCAAGCCCCAGAGCTTCGATTTTCGCCGCCGCATCCGGAGTTATAACCTCATTCTCACGAACAATCATTTCATCGGTAATCGGGTTGCGAATGTTGTCTCTGGCGGTTCTGCCGATAATAAGCTGAGACAAGCGGATATCTCAACCTGCTCACCTCTGCTTATCGTGCTTTTGGTAATGCCCTGCAAGGTCTGACAGTCGCGCTCGATGATGATGACGTTTTGGGCTACGTCTATGAGTTTTCGCGTTAGATAACCCGAATTGGCCGTCTTCAGGGCGGTATCGGCCAAGTCCCTTGCGGGCTCCGTGCGTGGAGCTGAAGTATTCAAGAACGGTCAATCCCTCGCGGAAGTTTGATTTGATGGGCGTTTCAATGATCTCGCCGCTGGGCTTGGCCATCAACGCCCGCATTCCCGCAAGCTGCTGAATCTGGTCGGTGCTTCCTCTGGCCCCGGAGTCGGTCATAAGGTATATAGGATTAAGATACGGCGTGCCATCTTCTCTGGTGTCTTCCTTCAGGCCGCGCATCATTTCGTTAGTGACCGCCACGCGGGCGTTTGTCCAGGCGTCAATAACCTGATTGTATCTTTCGCCCTCGGTCAAAACGCCGTCGTTGTAGTTCTTCAGGATTTTGCTGACCTTTTTTTCTGTCTCGTCGATAATTTCGGCTTTCTTTGCGGGTATCTTCAAGTCGGTAAGGCCAAAGCTCAGGCCCGCAAGAGTGGCATATTTGAAGCCCAGGTCTTTTATTTTGTCAAGCAGGTCCACGGTTTCGGCGCTGCCGCAGAATTCGAAAGCAATCGCTGATTACCCGGCTGATCCTTTTTTGAGACATCGTCATGTTGTAGAACGGCATTCCCGCCGGCAGCATGTCGTTGAATATGCATCGCCTGCGGTTGTTTCAACGATACAGTTGGCCGGATTTGCGAGGTCTGCGCTCTTGATTTTATCTCCGTCTTGCCACGATTACTTTATCTCTGCCGAGTCCGTACTTTGATCTTTGTCATGCAGACCGATTTTGCCCATCTCATAGGCCATCATCGCCTCAAAGGTATCTCGGAAACGCCAACCTCCTCGGCTATTGTCCTGTGGATAACTCGTCCACATAGGGTCAGATAATAGTTGCCCATCACCATGTCCTGGGACGGACCGACCATCGGAGAGCCATTCGCGGGCGAGAAGATGTTGCTGGTGGTCATCATCAAGATATGAGTTTCGGCCTGAGCTTCGACACTCAGCGGCAGATGCACCGCCATCTGGTCGCCGTCAAAATCCGCGTTGAAGCCTTTGCAGGCCAGCGGATGAAGCATAATCGCGTTGCCCTCCACCAGGACCGGCTCGAAGGCCTGAACGCCCATTCGATGCAGAGTCGGGGCACGGTTAAGACAGAACCGGATGTTGATGAATGACTTCTTCAAGGATGTCCCAGATCTGGTCATCCCGCCGTTCAATCATTCGCTTGGCGCTTTTAATGGTGTCGGCAAAACCGTGCTGTTTCAGCTTACGAATGATGAAGGGCTGATACAGCTCCAGAGCTATTTTCTTGGGCAGGCCGCATTGATATAGCTTCAGGTTTGGTCCGACCACAATGACCGACCGAGCTGAGTAATCCACACGTTTGCCGAGCAGGTTCTCGCGGAATCGACCCTGTTTGCCCTTGATCATGTCAGTCAGGGATTTCAAGGGCCGGTTATTGCTGCCCAGCACGGGCCTTCGGCAGCGGCCATTGTCCAGCAGCGAATCCACCGCCTGCTGAAGCATCCGTTTTTCATTGCGGATAATCACTTCAGGGGCGTTGAGGTCCATGAGCTTCTTGAGGCGGTTGTTGCGATTAATGATTCTGCCGGTACAGGTCGTTCAGGTCGCTGGTGGCGAAATTGTCCCTTTCCAGAAGAACCAACGGTCGCAGGTCCGGCGGTATGACCGGAACAGCCTCCAGCACCATCCACTCCGCCTTGTTATTGCTGTTTTGGAGCTCATTGATATCTTCAGACGTTTGGTGAGGTCCTTGATTTTTTGCTTGCTGTTGGTCTTTGCTATGACCTGCCTAAGCTGAGCACCGAGTACTTCAAGGTCAAGGTTCTCCAGCAGCGACTTGATAGCCTCGGCACCCATAAAGGCCTTGAACGACGTGCCATATTTGTTCGTGGCGTCGCGGCAATCATCTTCGCTAAGCAGTTGTCCCCGCTTCAACGGGCTTTGACCCGCGATCGGTAACAACATAATCCTGGAAGTAAATAATCTTCTCGAGGTCCGAGGTCTTCATGCCCAAAATGGTCCCCAGACGGTTCGGTATGGACTTGAAAAACCATATATGCACGACCGGCGCCGCCAGATTTATATGCCCCATGCGTTTTCGGCGAACCCGGCTGTGAGTAACTTTCACTCCGCAACGGTCACAAATTATTCCCTTGAATTTTGTGCCCTTGTATTTGCCGCACGCGCATTCCCAGTCTCGTCTCCGGCCCAAAGATCCGCTCGCAGAACAGGCCGTCCTTTCTCGGGCCGATACGTGCGGTAGTTGATGGTTTCGGGCTTGCGCACCTCGCCAAACGACCAGCTGCGAATATCATTCGGGACTGGCCAGCGAAATTTTGACCGAACCATAGTCGTTAATACGATCGTAAATATTCCCTAACATTTATACACCTCTCATAATCGACTTCGGCAAGCTCAAGAATCAATCTTTATAAAGGACTGCTTCCGAGCCGTTTCTTTTCAAGCTGGATATTCAATCCCAATCCTCTTATTTCGTTGCACAAAACATCAAAGGACAGCGGTGTGCCCGCTTCGAGCGTGTTCTGTCCTTTGACCATTGATTCGTAGATTTTCGTTCGTCCCTCTACGTCGTCGCTTTTTACCGTCAGCATCTCCTGCAGCGCATAGGCGGCGCCATAGCCTTCCAGTGCCCAGACCTCCATTTCGCCGAACCTTTGCCCGCCGGTTCTGGCCTTGCCGCCGAGAGGCTGCTGCGTAATCAGGCTATATGGTCCGGTTGCACGGGCGTGAATCTTGTCGTCGACCAGATGGTGCAGTTTCATCATATAGATGTAGCCGATAGTCGCCTGCTGGTCAAAGGGTTCGCCTGTTCTTCCATCATATAATTGGGTCTTCAGGGTCTTCGGCACATGTATGAAGAACTCACTGTCAGGACGGTGCTTCGCCATTTTCTTCGAGCTCGGCACGCCGGCGTTTCATAAGCTGGTTTGCTTCTTCGTTGAGTTTCTGGATGTCTTCTTCGGTGGCACCGTCAAAGACAGGCGTTATGGCGTTGAAGCCCAATACCTTCGCCACCCAGCCCAGATGCGTTTCAAGAATCTGGCCGACATTCATCCGGCTCGGCACTCCGAGCGGATTTAGCAAGTATGTCAAGAGGTGTGCCGTCTTCGAGAAATGGCATATCCTCTTCGGGCATAATTTTGGCGATAACACCCTTGTTGCCGTGCCGTCCGGCCATCTTGTCGCCGATTGACAGGGCTCTTTTGATAGCACGTAGACTTTGGCCATCTGCAGCACGCCGCTGGGCAGCTCATCACCGTGCTTCATTCTCTCAGCCCTGCGGTCTGTTTCTTCCTGAATTTCGGTAATCTTGGCCCAGAATTTATCCACGATCTTTTGCACATCGTCTCTGACAGCGGCAGGTTTGATCCATTTGATATCGAAGTTTTCTATCTGCTCGTAAATAACCTCGTCGTCGTCACTGGCGCCGACTTTTTGGCGTGTGGATGGGTCCACGATGGTGACGTCAAATTTCGCCTGGATGGCATCGATCATCTGCCTGAATATCGCGCATTGCTTGGCCCTCATTTGCGTCTTCATACTGTTTTATCTGGTCGTCAAATGCTTTTTTCTGTTCGTCGTCGCCGGCTCCGCGCCTGGTGAACAGTTCGGTTTTTATCACCACGCCCTCGTATCCGCTGGGCAGCTCAAGCGAGTCGTTTTTGACGTCTTCACCTGCCCTGCCGAATATCGCATGCAGCAGTTTTTCCTCCGGCGTAAGTTCGGTCTTACTCTTGGGCACTACCTTGCCGACCAGAATATCGCCGGGGCATACCCTGGTTCCCTCGCGGACAATTCCATGCTCATCAAGGTTTCGCAACGCTTTTTCGCCGACATTGGGAATGTCACGCGTGAATTCCTCCTTGCCCAGGCGAGTTTCACGGACTTCAGCAGTGAACTCGTCGATATGAATGCTCGTAAAGCTGTCGTTCTTACAAAGCCTTTCGCTGACGATAATTGCGTCCTCGAAGTTGAAGCCGTCAAACGAAACAAATGCAACAAGCACATTTTTGCCCAGAGCCAAAACGCCGTTGAGCGGTTCCGCCGCCGTCCGCTATAATCTGGCCCGCTTTGACCTTTTCGCCGAGCTTGACTATGGGCTTTTGGTTCAGGCAGGTCCTTTCGTTCAGGCCGATAAACTTTTCAAGCTTGTACTCATCGGTATGGTTAATGACTATCTCTAGTTGCATCAACGGCGGTCACAACGCCGGCCGTTTCGCGCGGACCACCATACTTGAGTTGCGGCCAACGACTTGCTTCCATGCCGGTGCCGACCAAGGGCGGCTCGGTCTTGAGCAGCGGAACCGCCTGCCGCTGCATGTTGGAACCCATCAAGGCACGGTTTGCATCATCATGCTCCAGAAATGGAATAAGCGCAGCCGAAACCCCGACAATTTGCTTCGGTGAAACATCAACATACTCAACCTCATCGCTGGAAACATGTGCCAACTCCCCAGCTTTTTCTCGCCAGCACAACGTCCTGAGTCAATCTTGCTGCTGAGCGGATTCGACCTCGCTCGGCGGTGCAAATACAACCCTCATCTCCTCATCGGCCCGCAGATATGCCACTTCATCTGTGACTTTGCCTTTATTGACTTTGCGATAAGGCGTCAGCAGAAATCCGTATTCATCAACCGCGGTAAATATCGCCAAAGAGGAAATCAGGCCAATGTTTGTGCCTTCAGGGGTTTCGATCGGGCAAATCCTACCATAGTGACTGATGTGCACGTCGCGCACCTCAAAGCCCGCCCTCCTTCTGTTCAACCCGCCCGGGCCCAAGAGCCGACAGACGTCTCTCGTGGGTCAATTGGCTCAGAGTATTGGTCTGGTCAACAACCTGACTCAGCTCGCTGCGACCAAAGAAAAAGTTGATACTGCTGGCGACACTTTTGGAGTTGATCAGATCGGCAACCCGCACCGGCTCCTCGGAATCCCTCTTCATGCTCATCCGTTCCTGAGCGGTTCTTCTGAGCTTCAGCAGTCCTTTTCGAATCTCGTCGGCGGCCAGTTCGTCAATGGTCCGCAGCCTTCGGTTGCCCAGATGGTCGATATCGTCAACCTCACCTTCGTTGTTGCGCAAGGCCACTATATACTTCATCGTGTTGAGGAAATCTTCGGGCCGAAGCGTCATTTCGTTTTCGTCGACGGTCTGGCCGAACTTCGATTCAGCCTGAACCTGCCGACACTTGCCCAGACGATAGCGGTTCACATCAAAGAATTTCTCTGCAAAGAAGGTCTGAGCCTTTTCCTGGTTGGGCGGGTTGCCGGGTCTAAGCTTCATATAGAACTTCAGCAGCGCCTGTTCATGACTCTGGCAATCATCCTCACCGAGCGTGTTCAGAATGATCGTATCTCGAACGTCTTCGATGACCTCGATCTTTCTTGATCGCCGCTTTGCTGTATCAAGGAGACCTTGTCGCTGATCTGCGTGCCGGCTTTCACGATGATTTCGCCTGTCTCAGTATCCACAATCGGCTCGACCGACCACATCGAAGGTACGAGTTTGTCTGCGGAACATGTCTTTGTTGGATAAAACAGCCGCAAAATCTGCTCGGTAGTACTATAGCCGGGGTTGATCGCTCGCAGAAAAACAGTCGCCGGGATCTTGCTGGACTGGTCGATTCTTACAACCAAGATGTCTCTCTGGGTGACAGCTATCTCTATCCAACTGCCTCTTTCGGGTATGATTCTTCCGCCGTGCAGGACCCTGTCGCCCTCTTTGCTCTCGATGAGAAAATCAACACCCGGACTGCGGTGGAGCTGGTTTACTATGACTCTGACGGCGCCGTTGATGATGAACTCTCCGCCCCCGATCATCACGGGTATTTCGCCGAGATAGATTGCCTGCTCTGCCAAATCTTCGCCGGCAGCGGTGCGAAGTCGGCAGTGGATTTTCAAGGGGTACGCATAGCTCAGCCGCAATTGCCGACACTCGATCGGTGTATAATGCGGCTTCTCCAATTCATAACAGAGATATCCCAAGGACATCTTCTTGTCGTAACTGTCGACGGGAAATATCTCCCGAAACAGAGCTTCCAGCCCTATGCACTTGCGCTGGGTTGGCGGCAGGTCTTTCTGTAACAGGCGTTCGTAACTCTTTTTTTGTATGGCAACGAGGTCCGGAACCTCAATGGTCTCCTGGACTTTGCCAAAATTGCGAACCGTTTGTAAGGCCATCTGACACTCCCCGGCTTAACATAGACTTTCCGGTCACACCAATTCCACCACCGCACCAGCAGCTTCGAGCTGCTTTTTGGCTGCTTCAGCTTCTTCCTTACTGACGCCTTGTTTGACGGGCTTGGGAACGCCATCGACCAGCTCCTTAGCTTCTTTTAATCCCAATGTTGTCAAGGCTCTGACTTCTTTTATGACCTGAATCTTCTTATCGCCAAACGCTTTTAGCACCACATCGAAGGTGGTTTTTTCCTCAGCTTTCTCGGCTGGCGCACCTGCCGCCGCTGCGGGCCCTGCCATCATTACGGCACCTGCGGCAGGCTCTATGCCGTACTCGTCCTTAAGGTAATCGCCAAGCTCCTTAGCCTGCATCAATGTCAGGCCAACGATTTTGTCTCCGATTTCCTTAATTTGACTGCTCCACTTCTTTGTCTGTTTGGCCTGCGGTGAGGCCTCAGCCTTCTTTGCCTGTTCCGGCTGTTCAGCCTGCTGGGTTTGCTCTTCTACCTGCTGAGGTTCTTTTGCTTGCTCTTTTGCCATTTTCTGACTCCTATTTAGATAGTGTCTGGTGGTAGCCGAAACTCCATCGCTTCGTTTTGACCCGTTGCCGGGACAACCACGCAAACAACAACAATCGTTGACCCTGATTCACCGGAACTGAAACCTCCGCATGCGGCCGCAAGCTGGCAGCACTCATCGTGTACCGCACGCTTTTATGCACCTTTAAGACATCACTACGCCGCTTGTTTTTCAGTCTTCTCGACGATAGTCTTTATGCTACCTGCAATAGCTGCTGCAGGTGACCCGAAGCTGGCAATCAATCTGCCTGCCGATGATTGTATCAAAGTGACAATTTGGCCCAGCAATTCAGTCCGTGTGGGCATCTTTGACAGAGCCACCGCTGCTTGGCCGTCTAAAGCTGAGCCACCCAGGAAGGCGCCCCTGATCTGGATCACCGGGATTTTCTTGGTCCACTCAGCCAGCTCTTTTGCCACGTCGACGATGCTATCGCCGCCGTATGCGACTGCACAAGGACCAGAAAACAGGGCCGCCGCCGCATCCATCTGGCGACTGTGCATTGCTCTCTTGAACAGAGAGTTCTTCACTATCATCAACCTAACGCCCTTTTGTTTGAGCGCACCACGCATCAGGTTGTTGTCGACGCCATTGACACCTTTAGTGCTGACCACCAAGAACTCATTTAGGCTCTGATCAGCAATTTTCTTCTCAAGTTCCGCCTGAAGCTGCTCTTTTACGTACTTGCTCATGTTACTGTTACCCGTAAACCTTTAGCAATTGATGCTCTCTGCCGCCTTTCAGACAGCCACCGCCACGCCGGGGCTCATCGCAGCAGATACACACATTTTTTTGATATATGTGCCTTTGGCAGTTACCGGCCTAATTTTCTTTATGTGTGAGACAAACGTCTCGATGTTTTCTATCAGTTTTTGAGCTTCGAAACTCTGCCTGCCAACTACCAGATGAACGTTGCCGCCCGCATCGTTTTTGAACTCCACTTTGCCGGCAGCGAATTCAGCTATGGTAGTTGCCAAAGCCTCAGTTACCGTTCCTTTTTTGGGCGAAGGCATCTTTCCCTGTGGGCCAAGTGTTTTGCCGAGCTTGCTCACCTTGGCCATCACTTTTGGCGAGGCGATTGCCACATCGAAATCCAGCCAGCCCTCGGAAATCTTCTTGATCAGCTCATCGCAGCCGGCCTCGATAGCTCCAGCCGTTTTGGCTGCCTCGATGCCGGAATCTTCGCAGAAGGCGATGACCTTCTTCCGCTTGCCGATCCCATGAGGCAATGATATTGAGCCGCGGATCAACTGCTCGGCCTGTTTAGCGTCGATGCCCAGTTGCAGCACACATTCGATGGTCTGGTCGAATTTGACCGACGTGAAAGACTTAATTTTTTCGACTGCCTCGGCCAGGCTCACCGGTTCTTTGCCGATCTGCTGCGCCTCTTTTTTGTATCTCTTGCTTCTCGGTCTCATATCCTAATCTTCTACTGGCTTGCCTCTATTTCTATGCCCATGCTGCGAGCGGTGCCTTCTATAATCTTCACTGCCGCCTCTAAGTTGTAGGCGTTCAAATCTTTCAGCTTTGCTTCCGCGATTTTTCGGACCTGTTCGGCTGTGACTTTTCCGGCCTTCTCCTTATTTGGTGCACCGCTTCCTTTGGCTATCTCGGCAGCCTGCTTCAGCAGCACCGCCGCCGGCGGACTTTTGACTTCAAATGTAAAGCTTTTGTCCATATAGACGGTGATAACAACCGGCACGGTCGTGCCATTTAGCTGTTTTGTTCGTTCGTTGAACTGCGAAACGAACTGCCCGATGTTAACGCCGTGCTGACCCAACGCCGGTCCTATCGGCGGGGCGGGCGTTGCCTGACCGCCCGACGCCTGCAATTTGATCTTTAGTTTGATTTCTTTTGCCATCTTTTGACTCTATTATCTGGTTTGCGGCCTACGAACTCCGGGGCCGTCGTTCAAACTAAATCTTTTCGAGGTGCCAGTATTCTATATCCAACGGTGTACTTCGGCCGAAAACAGTAACGATTACACTGACAATGCCTCGCTCGACGTCAATCGAATCGACGGAGCCCTCGAAGTTGTCAAAGGCCCCTTCTCGAATCTTAATTTGATCACCTTTTTTGAACTCGACTTTGATGCTCGGTGCTTCTTCGGGCTTTTCGGCCTCTAACAGCATTTTTGCCACATCCGTATCGCGCATCGCTGTGGGCATTCCCTCCGTGCCGATGAAATCTCCAACGCCGCCGGTCGCCTTGATCATAAACCAGGCCTTTTCAGGAACCCTACCATCTTCGGTCGGCTGCATCTCCATAAAAACGTAGCCCGGATACAACTTGCGTTTATGGATTGTCTGTTTGCCCCCGCGGATGCGCTTAATCTGCTCGGTAGGGACCTCAATTCTGCCGATCACATCAGTCAGACCTTCCTGCGTCACTTTTTGCGCAAGGGTCTCCTTGACTTGTGCCTCTTTATTTGCCGCAACTCGCAAAACATACCACTGCATTTTATATCTCGTGCCGGGCAGCGTCCCGCCCTTGTCAATCGCAATTTTTCAGCGAAGGAGCCGATCAAAAAACAGTCGGAAGCCTATGTCGGTCGTTCCCAAAAGCACAGCCATAAAAACTACAACCACAATAACCACGAGCGTCGAAACCATTATTTCTTTTCTGCTTGACCAGCTTACCTTTTTCATCTCGCCTTCAGCGGCGATCATGAAATCCGCAACGCTGGGTTTGTTCACGAGCCATAGAACCAGTACGCTCAATACGACAAGCACAGCAACCGGAACCATGGTTTCGATCCACAATCCGAGGTAAGCGGCCTGCAACTTCCTATAAAGCTGTAGACAACCCAATGCTACAACTATAACTGCTGCGACAGCAGTCCATATCCGTGTGTACTTGCCCTGGCCGCGCTTGTAAATATCAAAAGCCACGCCTTGTGAACCCTATTTTACTTTCTCTTGCCTCTTTGCCGACAATCGACTTTGCTCAGATCAGGCCAGAAGGGAATCGAACCCCCAACCTTCGGTTTTGGAGACCGACGCTCTGCCAATTGAGCTACTGGCCTACGTGTCTACTGTCGTCATTGTTCGATAATCTTACTTGCGTCTTATCTTGTGAACTGTGTGTTTATGCTCCTTCTTGCAGAATTTTTTGAGTTCCAATTTCGGTGCACCTGCCGCCACGCTAATGCTTGTACGGTAATTCCTGCTGGTGCAGTCGGCACACTCCAGCCACACACATTCTCTTTTGCTCTTTTTAGCCATAGACGTCCATCCTGCCGGGCAGCCTAACTTGCTATGAAAAGCACCTATTTTGCCTATAGATGCCTCGGAATCTACTACGCTAGCGCCGGTGCATTTGCCTTTTGCACTGTTCGGCTTCAATGTTTAAGCAGAGATGCTCAAGCAATGATTTTGGTTACAACACCGGCACCGACGGTCCGTCCGCCTTCACGAATGGCAAATCGCAGACCTTCCTCCATCGCTATCGGCGAAATTATCTCCACCTCCATCGCAATATTATCGCCGGGCATACACATTTCCGCGCTCTTGCCCTCTCGGCTCATCAGTCCCAGCACAGCACCCGTCACATCGGTAGTTCGGAAATAGAACTGCGGTTTATAGCCGGCAAAGAACGGCGTATGACGACCGCCTTCTTCTTTAGTTAAAACATAAACCTCAGCCTGAAACTTCGTATGCGGAGTTATGCTGCCGGGTGCTGCGATAACCTGTCCGCGTTCCAGGTCTTTTTTCTCCACGCCACGCAAAAGCAGGCCTATATTGTCTCCAGCTTGGCCTTCGTTGAGGGTCTTATTGAACATTTCCACCCCTGTTACTATGGTCTTGCGGGTCTCTTTGGCAAGTCCAATGATCTCAACTTCCTCTCCTACTCGGACTTTGCCTCGATCAACGCGGCCAGTGCCGACCGTGCCCCGCCCCTTGATGCTGAACACGTCCTCAACCGGCATAAGAAACGGCTTGTCAATATCACGAGGCGGAATTGGGATATAGTTGTCCATCGCATCGAGCAGCTCGATGATCGCCTTGCAGGAAGGGTCATCAATGCTCTCAGCCCTCATCGCCTGGATGGCACAGCCGCGGATCAACGGAGTATCGTCGCCTGGAAACTCATACTTATTCAGCAGCTCTCTTATCTCCAGCTCGACCAAATCAATCAATTCAGGGTCGTCAACCAGGTCCACCTTGTTGAGAAAGACTACTATGCTGGGCACGTTGACCTGGCGGGCAAGAAGAATATGCTCACGAGTCTGCGGCATTGGACCGTCAGCCGCGCTGACCACCAAGATGGCACCATCCATCTGGGCTGCGCCGGTAATCATGTTCTTGACATAGTCGGCGTGGCCTGGGCAATCTATATGGGCGTAGTGCCGATTTTCCGTCACGTACTCCACGTGGGCCGTTGCGATCGTCAGAATCTTCGTTGCGTCGCGTCTGCCCTGAGACTCCGACGCCTTGGCAATTTCGTCATAAGATTTGAACTTGCAGAGTCCTTTGAATTCCATGACCTTGGTCATCGCCGCCGTTAAGGTTGTCTTGCCGTGATCCACGTGACCGATCGTTCCAACATTGATATGCGGTTTTGTCCGTGCAAATACCTCCTTAGCCATCTTAACATAAACCTCCAATATGCCGGGTTAATATTTTTACTTGCCCGTTACCACCTGATTCGGAAAAAACTTATTTACGCCCATTAACCAGCAGACACCTACATAGCCCATGCTTTTTTCAGGCTATATCGCTCCTGGCCTGCTTGCACTTAGCTGCTGATGGGAATTGAACCCATGACCTCGTCCTTACCAAGGACGCGCTCTACCGGCTGAGCTACAGCAGCAATGTAACTGTCTTCTTTTGGTTCCTATCCCATTAAGTCAAAAGACAAAAAAAGCCTTCTTGTTTCCCCAAACCGGCAAAACAAACCTTCCTTACTGTCTGCTCTGTGCGTAAGCTTGTGACGCACGACCAAAGGTTTGTACTTGCGCACTTCTAACTGAACTTTTACAAAATTGGGATTAGGCACATTTTGAAAAGGAAAAATTCGTTGTCTTATTTTTCCTTTTCAAACATTAACTACTTGATAGATAATTACTTAGCTCTATCATTTAAGGAAATCAAGGAACGGATTTCCTTAAATAATACGTGCCTAATCTCCATTTTGCAAAACTCTTGTTCTAATTATAAGCTCTGTAATCTATGAAAATATCACGGATAAGGCAACCATAAAATGAAAAAATCTAAAAAAAGAATTTCCCGCTGTCTCCACTATCCAGTAAAGGCGATATCACGACTTATTGTTACCTTGCCTTGGTTCGTCCGCACCGGTGAGCTTACTCAGCCGCTCGGCCCAGCGTTTTAGCTGCCCCAGCCACATCGGTCTGGACCGCGGGTTTTTAATCTCTATTTCAAAGATGGCCTGCATGACAGCGTTAATATCGGCTCCAGCCGGTGGACTGCTCAGATAATCATCAATCGAGCGTACAACGCTGCTGTTTGCGTCCAAATCCCTCTCCAGCAGACAGTTCTGTACCAATTTAGCCGCACGGTCAATCTTGGGCCACCTCAAATAGGTGTCGAGCAGGTCCGGTAAAATCGCTTGTTTTTCCTCTGCTGTGCGAGCACTTTCTCGCACGAACTCCAGATACTTTGCCGCTTGCTCAAACTGGCCGGTTGTTCTATAAAGCCAAGCCAGCCTTGCTCTTAGATTCATTAACGTTGCGGGCTTGTTTTCGGCTAATGCCTTTTGTTCTGCGATCTCCAGAAAAGATATCCTTTGCTCGACCGATGCCTTGTTCTGGCTGCTGTCTGAGCCGAATTTGGCTACCCATTCGCTCAGGGCATCCGCTCCCAGGCGTCTGAATATCTTAAGCATTGCCTGCCAGGCCGGCTGGTCTTCACCGGTTGTGCCTATTTTCTCCGCCAGCCAGGCCAAATCTTCCTGGCCGCCCACCTCTCCTGCTAGGTCTATCAGTTTTTTTCTCACTATGCTGCTGGGGTCGTTGACGATGTCTTTTCTCAGTCTGCTCAGCGCGGTTACCCTATCGATATTGATAAGGCCGTCTATTGCTGCCTGCCGGGCCAGGTCTGTACTTTCATCTTTAAGCGCTTCCTCAAATAAAGGCCTGAAGGTCTTCGCCGCTTCAGCCCGGCAGACGCTTCTCTGCGCACACAAGCTGGCCATAGCGCTAAGCAGCTCGCCACGCAGGGTGCCGTCAGTTTTGGTTTTCTGCCGACGATATTTTTCTGCAAGCAGACCAAGGTATTTGGCAATCTGGTCCGATGTTAATCCATTTTGCTCGAGGAGCTTCTTTATAACTTCAGCACCGTTTTGTGCTTTTTGCGGCTCGGCCTCGGAGAGAAACTTCGCCGCCCAAGCCAACGTCCGGTCTCTTATCTCGGGCGAAACCTTGATCGGCGGGTTGGACAAGCTGGCGCTGGAAACTGCCACTCCCAGCGCGATAAAGACCTTGGTCTTGACCTCATCATCCCGCTCACTCTCAAAGCTGTTCCAGAAGTTTTTCGGCTGAATTCAACTCCCCCATCAGGGATAGCAGTTCTGCAGTTCTGAGCCGAACACCACCGTTCTCGTCCGAAATCAAGCTGATCAGAATAGGCCCGAGCTTAGCCGGCAATGTCGTTTTTGATGGGCTGCCCACTCGGCTCTGATAGACCCTTTCCACCGCCCACAATTTCACCACTGGGTCTAAGCTGCCTAATTGCTCGGCCAGGAAATCGGTCTCTGGCTGCCTCATCGGCTATGGAATCATATCTCTTGCTCAACTCTGATAGATACCGGTTCTGCCACGATTTCATCTCCGTGTCCAGGTTGCGCAGCTCTGTTTCCAAGCGGATCAACCGTTTTCGCAAGAACGCGACTGGCCCTGGCGCAGAAGTCTATTTATGTCTTGCTTTCGCATCTCTGCGTCTTTGTCTATAGGTATTCCCAGGCTATCTAAGGCTTTTTGCGCAGCGGCAGCTACCTTACTATCAGGGTCATCAACCAGAGCTATAAGTCTGGTTGCAGCCCTGATATCCGGATACAGCTTCAGTACGTATATGGCGTTCAGTCTTACCTGGGCCAGCAGGGCCGTGTTTGTCACCATTTCTTCGAGCTGTTTCTGTATCAGATCATACTCAAACATCAAGGTTGCTTCAGCCGCCAATCTTGTCGTAGCCGTATCCTCATTGCTGCCAAGAATACCGATCAAAGGCTCGACAAAATCACCCTCATTCTGCATAGGCTTCTGCACCAACCTGGCCTGACTCAACGCCTTGCAGACCGCCATCCGGGCGGGGGCGTTCTCACTTTGTTTCAGGGCGTCGAGCAAGATTTTTCTTGCCAGCGGGTTTTCACTAAACAGCATCACTGCCGCCGCTTTTGTGCGTATTTCTTCGCTTGGGCCTTGCAGCAGGGCATTTTTATTGATTTCCAGTTGTTCGTCGGGCTTGGCTTCTGTGGCTGCCTGTTTGACTGGTGAGGTTGGCTGCTCCTGGCCGAGCCCAACTTTTTGGCATACTATTGCCAACAGCAGTATCGCCGCATACAAGCGATTGACGCCCATTCGGGTAGCCCCGACCCCGCAACAAGCTGCGGGGCTAAATATTTAGCCCCCAAATTCATTTTGGGGTATTCTTACCTGCGGTTTTGGCGCAGGTCCGCCCGCTGCCGTTATGATAACATCCGAACTCCAAATTGGCAATTGACTATTGAAAATTGACAATCTTATGGCCTCGGGTGGAATTTCTTGTGAATCCTTCGCAATCTTTCCTGGTCAACGTGTGTATATATCTGGGTGGTCGCTATATCCACGTGGCCGAGCATTTCTTGAATACTCCGCAGGTCAGCTCCTCCAGTCAGCAAATGTGTTGCGAAACAATGTCTCAGCGTGTGGACAGTTAGATTTCTGGGCATACCGGCACGGGCTGCGTATTTTTTTACCAATCTCCAGATTTCAATACGACTCAAAGGCCTGCCTGTTCGGGAGAGCAGCAGAAAATCGTCGCCCCGTTTTACCGCCGAGTCCGCAGAGCACGCTAAGGTTTTTGACTTCGATTTCTCCTCTGTGGCCCCTGCCTCCGCAGGGGCAAGCCTGTCCCCGCGCAGGCGGGGATTCTCCGCGGTTAAATTTCTGCCCGGACGCGCCAATCTGGGCCGTAGGTTTCTCAAGTATTCGGCTACCGCTGCAATGGCGGTTTTGCCCATAGGTATTATTCGCTCCCTGCCGCCTTTGCCCACGCAGCGCAGGTAGCCAATATCCAGGTTCAGGTCCGGCATTTTCAGGCCTGCCAGCTCGCTGGCACGCACTCCGGTGGCATAAAGTAATTCGAGCATTGCCTTATCCCGAAGGTAGAAGCGTTCACAAGGCTGAGGAGCATCCAGGAGGTTGACAACCTGCTGCTTGCTGCAAACGACAGGCAATTTCTGCCAAACCTTTGGGAACTCCGTAGTTGCAGCCTGGTCGTCTTTGACCAGTCCCATAAGCCTGGCAAATCGCAGCAGCATCCGTATGGCTACAAGGGCCCGCTTAACCGATGATTCGCTCTTTTGGCTTCTGCCGAGGCCGCGGAGATAACCCTGAATTACAACCGGCTTTATCTGCTCCAGCGTCTCGACCGAGCTGGATTTACAGTATTCCAGAAACTGCTTGAGATCACGACCGTAAGCCAGGATAGTGTTGCCGGATAGACCTGCCTCAACGGTCAGGTAATCAAGGAATTGCCTAACAGTCTGTCCCAGCGGCAGACAGAGCAGTTTTTCGGCAACCGATTGTGTCTGTGTCAAGGGCATCAGTACCGGAATTTAGAATGTAGAATTGAGAATTGCTCTTTCTTGATTCTTAACTGAACTTTTGCAAAATTGAGATTAGGCACACTTTGAAAAGGAAAAATTTGTTGTCTCATTTTTCCTTTTCAAACATTAACTACTTGATAGATAATTACTTAGCTCGATTATTTAAGGAAATCAAGAAACGGATTTCCTTAAATAATATGTGCCTAATCTCCATGTTGCAAAACTCTTGTTCTTAATTCTCAACTCTAAGTTCTTATCGGCGTTCGGTCGCAATAATCTTTAGTGCGCCAACCGCGGCGTTACATGGAAAAGGTCTTCGAGCGGCTGCCCGGCTGGTGCACTGAGAATTTTCAATTGGCAATTGTCAATTTTGAATTAGGCCTTAGAATCTTATGTTTAGCCCCCAATTTATTGGGGGCTCCGTCGCCGTCCGGCTACGGCTCGGCGCTCCGCCGAGACGAGTGCCGGCGACGGCTAAACGTTCAGGGAACCGATAGGTCAATGCGGTACGCAAATATGGCAAGACATAGACTATTTCTGCTGGCCGGCTGTGTCACCCTTGGTCTGTGGGCGGGATGTGCGACAACGCCGGCTCGCCAGGAGCAACGTGCTAAGGTCGAACAAGTCTGTGCCACTAATATCGACAAGTCTCAGGCGGTGCAGATAGCCGAGGACGTGCTGGCTGAAATGCACTTTGCCATCGAAAAGGCTGACGCCGATACTGGCCTTATAAGAACAAGGCCCTTGGCGGCGGCACAATTCTTCGAATTCTGGCGGACTGACAATGTCGGACCTTTCAACGCCGCTCTGGCAAATCTGCACAGTATTCGAAGAACCGCGGAAGTATGCATACAGCAACAGGGCGACAGAGTGTTTATTCGCTGTGACGTCCAGATACAGAAGTTAAGTTTGCCTGGGCATGAACCTGCCGGCACCACCGCTGCCCCGACAAAAAGGCTGAGCCTTAGTCCTGAACAAGGCAAAGGTCTCACCTGGATAGATTTAGGCAACGACACCATGCTATCTACCGAGATTCTAAACCACATACAAAAACATATACTGGCCCGGCGCTCGTTTCTCGTGTCACGAACGAGCGACGAGTCACAAGCGATGAGCGACGAGAAATGAGAATCCTAGTTTGTGGCGGAGCAGGATATATCGGAAGCAATATGACGGCAATACTGGCTGCCGAGGGGCACGAGCCGGTTGTTTATGACAATCTTAGCAGGGGCCATCGGGCAGCGGCTCGGCAGGCCGAGTTTGTAAAAGGAGACTTAGCCGACCGGGAATTGCTCGTCAATACGGTCAAAAAATACAAAATCGAGGTGGTAATGCACTTTGCCGCCCTGATAGAAGTTGCCGAGTCGGTCCGAACGCCGCTTAAATACTATCAAAATAATGTCTGTAATACACAGAATCTGCTTTCGGCGATGGAAGCAGCCGGCGTGGAGAAATTCGTTTTTAGCAGCTCCGCCGCGGTATACGGTATGCCTGCCAAAGTGCCGCTTACCGAAGACTCGCCTAAAGAGCCGATTAACCCTTACGGGGAAACCAAACACGCGGTGGAAAGGATGTGTCACTGCCAGAGTCGGGCAGGCAAACTTCGATACGTATCGCTCAGGTATTTCAACGCCTGCGGTGCCGGCAATAATTGCCGGCTTGGTGAAGACCATCGGCCCGAATCGCATCTGATTCCGCTGACCATCCAGGCGGCAATGGGAAAACGCGATGGGATCAAAATTTACGGCACCGATTATCCTACGCCCGATGGCACCTGCATCCGTGATTACATTCACGTGGATGATCTGTGCAGAGCTCATCTGCTTGCGCTGGACGAATTACAGCAAACGCCGGAATTGGTGTATAACCTGGGTAATGGCAGGGGCTATTCGGTCAGAGAGGTAATTGCCGCCGTCAAAAAAGTCTCAGGCAAGGATTTCAAGGTTACAGAGGCAGACCGTCGGCCCGGCGACCCGCCGGTATTGACCTCCCAAGCGACAAAGGCATACAATGAGCTGGGCTGGAGGCCGCAGTTGTCCGACTTGGAAGAAATTGTCGCCACCGCCTGGCAGTGGCACAACCAGTATCGTGATGGTTATCCTGATTGAAGTGTAAAACTTAGAGCGAAAAACTAAAAACTGTTGAAGTGTTCGGTTTTACGCTTTAACCTTCCAGTTTTAAGAGGCTCTAACAAAATGAAACACTCGCACATTGCAGCACCAGAGAGATTGCTTCGTCGCTACGCTCCTCGCAATGACTACAATATGTCATTGCGAGCGAAGCGAAGCAATCTCATTTTGTTAGAAGCTCGAAGTTTATAAGGAGGTTAATCTGTGAAGAACGTGATGAGCAAGGTTAAAGACTTCGTGAAAAAAAACGGCATGGACTCGGCAGACATAAATATCGACCAGGTTTGTCGGGTTTTTCTCGGAGAGATGCAAAAGGGCCTTGCCGGGGCGAAAAGCTCTCTGGCAATGCTGCCGACTTACATAGAAACTGAGGCTGAGATACCGCCGAATAAGCCCGTCATAGTGATGGATGCCGGCGGGACGAATTTTCGCGTTGCGACGGTTGTCTTTGCAGATGATGGAAAGCCAAACATTGAGGATTTTAAGCTGTTTAAGATGCCCGGGCTGACGGGCAAGATCGGCAAGGCGGAATTCTTCAACACAATGGCCGGCTATATGGAGCATGTGGTAAAAAAGAGTGATCGTGTCGGCTTTTGCTTTTCATATCCGATAGAGATGTCTGCGAGCAAGGATGGCCGGGTGCTGTACTTTTCTAAGGAGATTCAGGCGCCGGAGGTCCAGGGCCAGATGATAGGCGAGAATTTGAACCTTGCCATAAGCCGGGCGGGACTTAGCGGGAAGAAAAAAATGGTCCTGCTGAACGACACGGTGGCAACACTTTTAGCCGGCAGAGCGGACCCGAGCCGAAGGAGTTTCGACAGCTACATTGGCTTTGTTTTGGGTGCGGGCACAAACTGCAGCTACATCGAGCAGAATAAGAGCATTACCAAGGCCAGAGATTTGGATCCCGCCAAGAGTCAGATCATCAACGTCGAGTCCGGCGGATTCGGCAAGGCGCCGCAAGGAGCGATTGATAAGAAGTTCGATAAGTCACTGGTCAATCCGGGAGTGAACGTATTTGAGAAGATGATATCAGGGGCGTACTTCGGACCGATATGCCTTTGGACGATTCAGGCGGCAGTAAAGGCCAAGTTGTTTAGCGGCACACCAGCCGAGAAACTCGCCGGCATAAAAGAGCTGAGCACAAAACAGGCAAGCAACTTTATGTATAATCCGCAAGCCGGCGACAGTCCGCTCTCGACGGCTATGGTGGACGCCGATGAAGAAGACCGCGTGACACTTTACTTGCTCATCGACAGGATGATCGAGCGGGCGGCTAAGCTGACGGCGATAAATTTATCGAGCGTGGCGCTGGCGAGCGGCAAGGGCAAGAATCCGACTCGCCCGATCTGCATCGTGGCCGAAGGCACAACTTTCTACCACCTGACGTCGCTGAGGCAGAGGGTTGAGTATTACCTAAAGCAATATCTGGTGGAGAGGAAAAAGCTATTTTACGAGATCATAAATATCGACAATGCTACGCTGATTGGCGCAGCAATCGCGGGGCTGACAAATTGACCTGCCGTACGACCCAGCGTCGGGTAGCACGCCGAGATAGATGGTTCCCATGTTGGCAGATTATATAGACAGAGTAACAATCGGCGATTGCCTCAAGGTCATGTCCAACATCGAAGATAGCAGCGTGGACGTGTGCTTTGCCGATCCGCCTTTTAATCTCGAGAAAAAGTACGCATCTTATAAAGACCAAAAACCAGGTGAGCAATATCTGGATTGGTGCAGAAATTGGCTCTGCGAGATGGTACGGATAACTAAACCCACCGGCTCGATATTTGTACATAACATCCCTAAATGGCTGACGTACTTTGCCGGCATTTTGAACGACATTGCCTACTTTCGGCACTGGATAGCCTGGGACGCAATGAGCAATCCACTTGGCAAAACGCTTTTGCCCGCCCACTACGGAATACTGTTTTATACAAAATCGCGGAGCGGTTTTAAGTTCTATGAAATCCGGTCTCCCCATAAGCGCTGCCACATCTGTAACAGTTACGCAAAAGACTACGGCGGCAAAAAAGACCAGATGCACTCTTTCGGGGCATTAGTTAGCGACGTTTGGACGGATATTCATCGAATAAGGCACAGCGTCCGACGCGATGAGCATCCTTGCCAATTACCGATACCCTTGTTGGAGCGCATTGTACTAATGAGCACGGACCCGGGCGATGTTGTACTAGACCCGTTCTTAGGAACAGGTACGACAGCGGTTGCGGCCAAAAAGTTGGGGCGCCATTTTGTGGGAATAGATGTTGACCCTGAGTACGCCAAAATAGCTAAGGAAAAGATAGAGAACGTTGCCGTAACGATGTATAAAGGCTATTATGTGTCTTCTTTTTTGGGAAAGATACAAAGTATCCGCGATATCGACGCCGCCAAAATATTCCCGCTGCAACTTACATCCATTGAGAAGAAACGAATGCGCAAAATAGTGGCGGGCGTAAACACCACGAAAAAGAGGGCAGCTTCGCTTTTTCAACCGGACTTTGGAAAAAATCTGATTGCGATGGCTAAGGCGGTCCGCCCCGCCGCTGCCGATTCTGCTGTTTTGGGACAAACTAATGCTGAAAAACGAATTTGAATTCGTACGCATAGTAGGAAACGAAAGGCGGGTAGGCCCGACACTTGGCAGCGTGTCGCGACACTGGCAGGACAAAAAGGAGCGTTTTTTAGTCGTAAGCCCCCACGATGACGATGCGGTTCTGGGAGCGGGACTGCTTATACAGTTAGCTAAGAGAGAAAATGTGCCCGTGCATGTGCTAATCGTTACCGACGGCAGTATGGGCTATTGCAGCCTCGAAGAAAAAGATGCCATTATCCAAATTAGGCGCGGTGAGAGTTTTCAATGCTACCAGGGCTTGGGCGTACCGAAGGACAATATCGTTCGGCTTGACTTTCCTGACTGTCAGTTAAATGACTATCGCGGCAGAAGGCCGGCCAAACCAGGTGACCCTCCGGCAATCTGCGGTTTTACGGGGCTGCAAAATAGTTTCACTTATCACCTTCGCAGCGTAAGGCCCACCCAGTGCTTTCTGCCCACGTGGAATGACTTGCACCCCGATCACCGCATCGTCTATGAGGAATTTCTTATTAGTTTATTCCACGCCGCCGGCAACATTTGGCCGGAGCTGGGTAAGCCCCTGGCCAGCGTCCCTTACGTCCACGCGTACGCTGTTTATTGCGATTTTGCTGCGCCGCCGACCCTGCGTATGCGGACGCCGCAGTCGTATCTGGACAATAAGCTGGCGGCAATCGAATCTTTTCGCTCGCAGCGGCAAATATCCGCCCTTATCGAGAACGTCCGTCACTACGGCCCGGAAGAATATATAAGAGCTTTGGATTTCAAGCTGTATCATCCCGCTCTTTATCGCGATATGTTCGAGGAAAGGGGCGCGATCAGCGTGCTGCGCTGAAAGCCCGGATCACTTCTGCTGCTTCCGCTCGCCAGCACGAAGCCTGAGCGTAGCCGCGACCGGGAAGTGGTCGGAAGGCCAACGGCCTCCGTACTGCGTGCGAACTATCTCGGCCTGCAGGACTTCCAAATCGCCTGGCACAAATATGTAATCGATTTTTGGTCCGCTGCGCTTCCCCTGCAATTCATTGAATGTCCCAACCTCTTTGTCGTCCTGATGCAGCACACGGAACGTATCGACCATAAGAACCGGATTTGGCGTGGTGCTTGCATTGTCTTTGTCGAGAGCCTTTTGCCCCTTAGATACAAGATGGCGGGATTATCTTCGCCGGCGTTGAAATCGCCGGTCACGATGAAAAAGTCAGGCCATTTTCTGCCGGCGATACGCTTGGCCAAAAGCACCACACTTTTTTCTCTGGAAGGCTGGGAAACGTGGTCCAGGTGAAGATTGAAGGCGTAGAAAGCCAGGCGTGATTTCTTCTCGATAAATCTTGCCCAGGTGCAGATTCGGGTGCAGGCGTTGCCCCAGGTGATTGAGCCGGGCACCTCAGGTGTATCGCAGAGCCAGAAAGTGCCCGATTCATCGACATCGAAACGGTCAAGGCGGTATAGAATTGCGCAGTACTCTCCTTGCGTTTTGCCGTCATCACGTCCTACTCCTATCTCGCGGTATTGGCCAAATCCTTGCCGAATCTGGTCGAGCTGAAAACGCAGGGCTTCCTGTAATCCCACGATGTCAGGCTGGTTCTCGCGCAGAATATTCAGCACCAATTCGCGTCGGTTTTCCCAGCGGCTTTCGTTATTTTTCTGTGCGTTGCCGTGCAGAATATTGAAAGTCACGACCCGCAGTTCGATCCTCTGGGCCGTCAGAGGGCTACAAACAGCCTCCTCGCCATAATTGCAGTAAAACAAACAAAGAAGCACCAGCAAAGCAAAAAAACCAGGCAGCGACGAACTCAATCGCGCTCTTACACAGTCTCTGTGGGTATCCATGATTACGCCTTTTCAATCCAGAATTAGAACTATCCAAAACAGAATCACGCTACCACTGAGTTAATGCAAACGCTCACAACGGTGACTCACTTTCAGGTCTGCTGGAAGCCTTGGTTTCTTGCGGAAGCACCGTTATTTCGACATGGCTGGAACGGATTACGCCTGTCCAAACACGATTGGAATTGTACTTCTGCGCGGTGTCGTGATCGACCACCAAAGTGACGCGAACCAGATATTCGCCAGGGGTAAATGCAAAGAACTCGCGAAGGGTCACGACTCTGGACTCGACTTGGCCGGGCTGAAGCGTTAGTAGTTGCTCGCGCCCACCAAGATACCAACCAGAGTGCTGAAAAGCCCGCCAGCATCCGGACCAACTCTTGCCTCCAGAAACACCAAAACCCTGCTGCCAATGTCAAACGTTTCAGAACCAGCGTTTTTCAAGCCGATCGCAAGTTCGTCCCAACCATCATGGCGTGGCCTAAACATAAGACTCAATTGAAGACCATTGACGACCTCTGACATTTGCTGCCTTGGAACCTCTGTTTTGCGCATCCTTGACAATCTTCCCTTTGCCGTCGCAGCCGACATCGAAGCATATTGAGTTACTCATAATGCACTTTCTACCATACTGCGCACCCCCATAACCTGCGAAGAATTCATATTCACCGGCGGGCAAATCGAAGGTCATGGAAATCTGCTTTTCCTCACCAGGCCTCAACACGAACTGGCGCGGCACAGCCTCGTCTCCAGCGATGCTCCATGAGTATGGTACCCTTGAGCAACGCCGCTACCTTTGCCTCCGTACTTAGCGATATTCTGAATGCTACTTCGAGTCATTAGCGCGATTGACGGGCCGTCCGACGGACTTAATGGTCTCAGCTCGGCGGGCTGCTTAGTCAGCAATGTAGGTGCAAGTTCTTCTGGCAGAACCTGACAATCCTTGATACCAGTATTCATAATTTGGATAGCAACCGTCGGCTTTTTTCCGTCTCTGAATGCTGGGAAAGTACTTACCTCGAGTCCATCGAGACTGAAGTTCTCTTTTGTTTCGGCAGGACGACCAAGGTATTCAACCTCTTTGATAAGCCCATCCCCGGGATTAACTGGCTGGAATACATCAGCAGCATATACTTCTATGAGTTGCCCAGCATACTTACGAAGCTGGTCCTTCACATTTTCCGAGATGTACATAACATAGATGCCCCTGTAAAGGATACATCCATCCCATCGGTCGAATACAACGATTCCATAGTATTTGCCTGGCCCCAGTGGCCCGGCGTAGATAGCCCTGGCAAATATAGTCACCAAAAACAGGAGCAAGAATTTAGAGATCGTCTTCATTTCTATCGTCTCCCATTTCTTGTGCTGGACTCCAAACGACCAACACACACTGGCTCCACCTAAAGGTTCTTAGCTTTTCCTGCTCCGAGAGCGGTTCGTTAAGCGAGCCGGAGCGGAAGCCCTGAAGGTCAACGGTTATAAACTTAAAGCCGAGCGATCTCATCTTGTCAACGATCTGCGAGCGGAGCGGATCGGCGGCAATTTTTTCGATGTCCCGCGGATTGACCTCAATTCGGGCAATGGTATCGTGATGCCGAACGCGGAACTCCACCAAACCCAGGCTTCCTCAAGAAGTCCTCCGCTTCGTCGATCTGCCTTAGGCGTTTTTCGGTCACTTGCAGGCCATACGCGATCCTGGAAGCCAGGCAGGGCGAAGCCGGCAAGTCAGCGGTGGGCAGTTTCATTTCCTTGCTTAGTTGACGAATATCGTTCTTGGTGAGCTTGGCCTCTGCCAAGGGTGAGTGGATGCCGAAGACTTTCATAGCGCGATTGCCGGGACGAAAATCGTCAAGGTCGTCGTAATTAGTGCCAAAGACAACGTGATTAAAGCCTCTGCTGCCGGGCAATATCCAGCAGAACTTTGCACAGGTGCGATTTGCAGTGGAAGCAGCGGTCGGCCTTATTGGCGGTGAAATTCGGGTCGGCAAGTTCGTTCGCCTCAACAATCTGAAGTTCTGCGCCAATACTTTTTGCAGCTTCAGCCGCTCTTTGCAGTTGGTTAGCAGGTTCAGCCGGCCCGACACTTATGCAGGCAAGGACATTTTCCGCCCCCAGCGTATCAACCGCTACTTTCAGCAGGAATGTGCTATCCACGCCGCCGGAGTATGCGATGATCACTCGCCCCAGTTTCTTGAGGATTTCCTGAAGCGAATTGTGTTTTTCTTGTATATTCACAGAGCCGATGGAGGGATTCGGACCTCAACCCCGGCTTTACGAAAGCCGTGCTCTACCGTTGAGCTACATCGGCCTAAACTCGTCGCTCGTAAATGGGTACATGCGTAATTGCGTATATGAGTAGACGCGTTACTATCTACTTGTTCGCTGCACGCTAAACGCTGCACGTTATACGCTCCCGACATCATAGCGATTACCGATGACTCTGTAAAGAACACACCAACTGCAAACCCTAAGCCCGCCCTGAGCCCGTTCGGCTGCGCTCAGGGTAGACTCTGTCGAACGGGGCAGGCTTCTGACTTTTGTCTTCTGACTTCTGTTTCCCGATTGGCTTTGTTTGGGTTTGTTTTCTTGGACTGCGAAACCCGACTTTTTTTCATAATCCCTTTGTGAAAAAGCCTTTGCGTTCATTTCGGCTCTTCGGAAATTGGCTTTGTTTTGCATAAAACACTGTGGAGATTGGCCTTCTTTTGCCTAAAAGACCCGATCATCCCTATTTGTCATGCTTCTGTTTACTGTTTTTCCGACTTCGCCAAGGCTACGCCGGACAGGCTGTCTTCTGTATCCTGTCTCCTGTCTCCTGTATTCTGTATTCTGTCTCCTGTATTCTGTATTCTGTGTTCTGTGTTCTGTCTTCTGCTCTTTTTAGTGTGCTTCTATTCCATTATTTACGGGCATATTATATCGGAAAAAAGCTTGGCCGTAAAGGAAAATCCTGCTAATTCTCGATGCGAGGGAGGGATCAAGTTCTCGCCAGAACGCAATCAACCTTCCCAATTTTTTTCGAGGAAGGTGAAAAATCAAGCAACGAGTTAGACGATTCACGAACTACTAATGACGAACCAGGTCGAGTCCAATTCGAGGCATAACAGGGAACATCACTGGCATTTTTGCCAGCCCTATCGCGCTTAAATGTTGATCTTATTCTTCGCGAGCGTAAGATATGTAGTATGTTCGCTCAAAAGACAGTGTTGATACTGGGGGCTGGAGCAAGCATAGACTATGGTTTTCCATCTGGTAGTGAGCTTGTGAAGGAGCTCGTCACTGGTATTAGGGCGGGGGACCGCCTCTTCGGGTGTGCCCATCACAAAGGTTTGCCAATATGGAGGGAGTTTGCAGACAGGCTCGTTCGCTCGGACTGCACCTCAGTTGATGCTTTTCTTGAAAAGAAAGAGAACCAGGCATTTCTCGATTTGGGTAAAGAAGCTATCGCTGCGGCCTTGTTGCCGCGAGAACACGAGTCGAGACTGCTTGGGAACAAGAAACCTTCCCACTCGTGGTACCAGCAATTATTCTGGCTCCTTAGCGAGAGCGTGGGGTTTGAGGAATTCGGCAAGAATCAGGTTTCCGTAATAACCTTTAATTATGATCGATCATTTGAATATTATCTAATTGTGGCGTTGCAAAACCATTTCTATGGAAAGAGCACAGCCCAGTGTTACGAAAAGCTCAAAGCTCTTCCGATAGTTCACGTTCACGGTAAGTTGGGTCGTCTCCCATGGGAAGAGCCTGACAATAAATTGGAGCCCGCCTGCATACGTGAACCTGTTCCCTATGGGATCACAGGCACCGTACAGGATCAGGATGAGCTGCGCCGCTTTTTGCAGGTGGCAGCCGGAAACATCAAAATCATCCATGAGGATATTGGTAGTACACCGGATTTCTTACAGGCGTTCGAATTGCTGCGAGCCGCAGAGAAGATTTTCTTTTTGGGATTCGGTTTTCATCCAGTGAATACGGCAAGGCTGAGGTTGGAGAGGTTGGATCATCCTTTCGTGCAGTGTACCACATATGGTCTGGCAGCAGATCGACGGAAGTTTTTGGAGAGTTTTAGAACAAGAAAAGGTAACGCCCTTTTCTGCTCAATGATGGGGACTGGATACGAGGTGCGCCATAACAAAACCATTCACCAATTCATACAAGACGTGGGTCTATATTAGCAAGGAGAGCTAGCCACGTAGGGTGCCATTCTCCAGTCGTTCTGCATCGAGGCGGTCTTTATCTCGTCCTGTGGCACGTTTATTCTTAATCAGGTCATTGCGTGACAGGATTGGAATGCGCAATTCTTCGATCTGGACGATCTGACACTGCTGGTAAGCATCATCGAACCTGACGCCGCTGATGGCGGTTATAATATCAATCCGTCGGGCGCGACGCCGATTTGAAAGACGATGCCGGGCTTTGTGAAGGTGGCCTCGTCGATCTCGTGAAGCGGGGCGCCAAACGCCACGAGTGAGCGATAAACGCGCCTGGAATTATCTATAGATGGTTCGACCCAGATGTCAATATCACCGGTCGCTCGAGGATAGCCGTGAGCTCCCATCGCGTATGCACCGACCAGGAGAAACTTAACCTTGTTGTCTAACAAGGCTTGCAACATGTCTTTGTAGTCGCTGTTGAGCACGGTTTTTCTCTCGCAGAGACCAGATTTCTTCGGTCAGCTCCCAGATAAAACTAAGACGCTCGGCTGGCGATGCGTCCATATAACCGCTTTCCTCATCGCTCAGCTTCCTCAACCTGACTTTATTTTTCTGAAGTCTCATCGCAGTTATATTATACCACAGCCACTGCCAGTTTGCATCTAATCAAACCACTCGTCTTTTTCGTCGAATGGCGGGATACAGACATTGACAATCCGCATTCTGCCTGAGGCGCGGTGGCGGCAGCCGGGCTTAATCAGCACCGAAGTAAAAGGCTTAACGGGCACGAGTTTGCCATCGAGCTCCATAAAGCCGTCGCCCTCCAGGACAAGGTAAATCTCCGTATGCTGTTTATGGTAATGCACCCTGGAATCTTCGATAATCTCAACTATGTGCAAAGTCGCTGCTTTATTATCGGGGCTGACGAATGCCCGCTGCGCATAGCCGCACGGGCAGGTTACCGCGTCTATCTGGTCGAAATGTGCTATCATATAGTTTGTCATGGCTAACTCCGTATCTTCCAAATGCCCTTGAAAAGCCGGCGGATAGCAAGTATACTCTGCCGAGACTTCTCTACCATAAATTCAAAATTGTAGATTGAAAGTAGTAAACTGACAATTGGCAAAATACTACCAGCGGAAGGTGAAAATGAACGGACCATTCGACGTTTCAGGCAAAGTAATCGCCATTACGGGCGGCGGCGGCGTTTTGTGCGGAACGATGGCCAAGGCGCTGGCTAAAGCCGGTGCAAAAATCGCTGTTCTGGATTTAATCGAAGCCGCCGCAAAGAAAGTTGCAGACGAAGTCAAATCCAGCAGCGGTCAGGCTATTGCGGTCAAATGTAACGTGCTGGACAAAAAGAGTCTGGAGGATGCTGAAGAGAAAATCGCTGCCAGGCTCGGACAAGTTGACGTGCTGATCAATGGCGCGGGCGGCAACAAAAAAGAAGCCACTACCTCGCCGGACCTTTCCTTCTTTGACCTGCCGACCGAAGCTGTTCGGCTCGTTTTCGAGCTGAATTTTATCGGCACTTTATTGCCCACGCAGGTCTTCGCCAGAGAGATGGCCGAAAGAGGCACGGGCGTAATATTGAATATCTCCAGCATGACTGCACTTCGCCCCTTAACCAAAGTGGCTGCGTACTCAGCGGCCAAAGCCGCGGTCAGCAACTTCACACAATGGCTGGCGGTGCACGTATGCCAGAACTACTCTAAAGATATTCGCGTCAACGCCATCGCACCGGGTTTTTTTCTGACCGAGCAAAATCGCTTTCTCTTGACCGATGAGAAGACCGGTGCGTTGACCGATCGCGGCAAGAAGATTATCGAGCATACGCCGATGGGCAGATTTGGCCAGCCGGAAGAATTGGTTGGAACGGTTATGTGGCTGATAAGCGACGCAGCGAAATTCGTCAGCGGAGTTGTCGTGCCTATTGATGGCGGATTCTCAGCCTTTAGTGGAGTCTAAGAATAGGCTTAATGATTGTTGATAATCAGGAGAGAGACATGGCTAATCTCGACCCGGCAAAACCCTTGAAGGAATTTAAGCCCAAAAAGAAATTCTTTGTGGGTATCGATTCGGATGGCTGTGCCTTCGACAGCATGGGCATCAAACAGCGGGAGTGTTTTTGTCCCTGGATGATTGGACACTTCGGTCTCCAGCCGGTAGCTCAAGCCGCCCGCGAATGCAAGGATTTTGCAGACCTTTTCTCCAATATGCGCGGGGCCAATCGGCATAAGACGATCAAGCGTATTTTAGCCGAACTGCTGCCGTCGCATCCGATGGTTAAGGAAAGGAATTTTAAGGTTCCACAATTTCCACATTATTTCGCCTGGGTCGACGATCCTAAAAGTGTGCTCAGCGACGATGGCCTGACACAAGCAATAGAAAAAGCCTCGAACCCGGCTGCAAAGCGCGAACTGGAACTTGTGCTCGTCTGGAGTCAGCGAGTCAATTGGGCTATCAAAGAGATTGTCAAACAGATGCCGCCGTTCCCATACGTGCGGGAGAGCCTGGAAAAAATCGGGCCTTTGGCGGACGTAATTGTGGTCTCCGCAACGCCCGGCGAGGCGCTGGTCCGCGAGTGGCAAGAACACGACATTGCCAAATACGTAGACGTTATAGCCGGCCAGGAGATGGGCACAAAAGCGCAGCATTTAGAATATGCCGCCAAAGGCAAATACGAGAATAATCACATCCTAATGATCGGCGATGCGCTTGGAGACCTGAAAGCAGCCGGGGCAAATAAGGCGTTATTTTATCCGGTTAATCCCGGCGGCGAGGTCGAATCGTGGAAGCGGTTCCGCGACGAGGCGTTCGACAGATTTATCAAAGGCGGGTACGCAGGCAAATATGAGGAGAAGCTGATCGCCGAGTTTGAAAAATGCCTGCCTGAGACGCCGCCCTGGCAGCAATAGTCTATGGTGATTGAACGACAAAACAAAGATGGGGCTGTTACGCTTAGCCAGGCCAGGCAAGCAATCGGCCGGTTCTTTGCGCAGAAGGACTACGGCGGTAAGCGCATCCTGCTGATCATTCCCGACAACACCCGCTCCGGACCAATAGGCGACATATTCAAGATAATTTATGAATGTTTGCAGCGAAAGGCAAAGGCTCTTGATTGCCTGGTTGCGCTGGGGACTCACCAGCCTTTGAGCGAAGAGCAGATCTGTGCCCGGCTGGCGATTACGATGGCTGAGCGGCACAGCAAATACGCCGGCGTCAAGTTCTTTAACCACGAATGGAACAAACCGGAAACATTCACGACTATCGGCAAAATCCACGCTGACGAAGTCGAGAAAATCACCGGCGGCTTCTTCCGCGAAGAGGTTAGCGTAGCGGTCAACAAATTGATCTTTGATTACGATGAAATTGTCATCCTGGGTCCTGTTTTCCCGCACGAAGTTGTCGGCTTTTCCGGAGGGCATAAATATATCTTCCCCGGCATCGCAGGCGAGGAGATCATAAACTTCTTTCACTGGCTCGGCGCCGTGATCACCAACCCCGTTATAAACGGCAATAAATGGACGCCAACCCGCCACGTTGTTGAAAAAGCAGCTTCATTTATAAAAGTGCCGCGGCAATTGTTCGCCGTGGTGGCGGTTGAGAACAAACTCAAGGGCATATTTATCGGCGATTGCACCGAGACCTGGGAAAAGGCAGCCGACCTCTCGCAGCAAGTCCATATAATCTATAAGGATAAACCCTACAAGATGATTCTTGGCATCGCGCCGAAGATGTACGACGACTTATGGACGGCGGCGAAAGCTATGTACAAATTAGAGCCTATCGCCGCTGACGGTGCGACCTTGATTATTTATGCCCCGCACATAACCGAAATCTCGTACACGCACGGCAAATTTATCGACAGAATCGGCTACCACACCCGCGATTATTTTCTTGGCCGGCTGGACAAATTCGCCGGCATCCCGCGGGCGGTCATCGCACATTCCACGCACGTTAAAGGTATCGGCACATACATAAACGGCGTCGAAAAACCCAGAATCAATGTGGTGCTGGCTACCGGCATCAGCCAGCAGCGCTGCGAAAAAGTAAATCTCGGCTATATGAATCCTGATAGTATTGATATATCTGACTACGAAAACAGGGAAGACGACGGTATATTAGTTGTTCGCCACGCCGGCGAAGTATTGCATCGTTTGTCCAGCGGCGATATGCAGAACAGAAAGGAACATTCCAGAATGGCAAAAGCAGATATTGGCCTGATCGGTCTGGCGGTAATGGGCGAAAACCTTATTCTGAATATGGAAAGCAAGGGCTTTACCGTCGCCTGCTACAACCGAACCGTCTCGAAGGTGGATGATTTTATAAACGGCCGGGCAAAAGGCAAAAACGTCATCGGCTGTAAATCAATCAAGGAATTTGTCGCGTCGCTCAAAAAGCCGCGAAAGATTATGCTGATGGTAAAGGCCGGCCAGCCGGTCGACGATTTTATCGAGCAGCTTCTGCCGCACCTAGAAGATGGTGATATCATCATCGACGGCGGCAACTCGCATTTCCCCGATACCATCCGCCGCACCAAGTACGTCGAGAGTAAGGGCAAACTCTATATCGGCACGGGCGTATCGGGCGGCGAAGAAGGGGCGCTGCGCGGCCCGTCGATTATGCCCGGCGGCTCACCGCCGGCCTGGGAGCATATAAAGCCCATCTTTCAGAAGATCGCCGCCAAAGCACCCGATGGCCTGCCCTGCTGCGAATGGATGGGCGAAAATGGGGCCGGGCACTTTGTCAAAATGGTCCACAACGGCATCGAATACGGCGATATGCAGTTGATCTGCGAGGCCTACCAGATGATGAAACAGGGCCTGGGCATGACCAACCAAGAAATGCACCAGGTCTTCTCCCAGTGGAATCAGGGCGAGCTAAATTCGTATCTTATCGAGATCACGCGGGACATCCTCGCCCACAAAGATGAAGCCGGCAACGAGGTTATCGACCTTATTCTGGATACCGCTGGGCAAAAAGGAACCGGCAAATGGACGGTCGTTGAGGCGCTGGATGCAGGCCAGCCGCTGACGCTTATCGGCGAGGCGGTCTTCGCCCGATGCCTTTCCGCCATAAAAGAGCAGCGTGTCACTGCCTCGAAAATCCTCAGAGGGCCAAAAGACGCAATTCAGAGGCGACAAGGCCAAATTCATTGACGACTTGCGGGCGGCGTTTTACGCCTCAAAGATTGTTAGTTACGCCCAGGGCTATCAATTGATGCGGGCCGCCGCCCAGGAGCACAAGTGGAACTTAAATTACGGCGGCATCGCCTCGATCTGGCGGGGCGGCTGCATCATTCGCTCTGCCTTTCTGAGTAAAATCAAAGAGGCCTTCGGCAAAAAGCCCAACCTGGAGAATCTGCTGCTTGACCCATTCTTCAAGCGTGCGGTCGAAAAAGGCCAGACCTCCTGGCGGCGGGTCGTTAATACTGCGGTCAAGCTCGGCATTGCTATACCTACGATGAGCTCGGCGCTATCTTTTTATGATGGCTATCGCGCCGAGCGATTGCCCGCCAATTTATTGCAGGCTCAGCGGGACTATTTTGGCGCCCATACTTACGAACGGGTGGATAAGCCCAGGGGCGAATTCTTCCACACTAATTGGACTGGCCGGGGCGGCGAAACCGCATCAACAGCATACAACGTGTGAGCTGCTTAACGGTCATTCCTGCTTGCATCGTATATAATGAACTACCAGTTTGAAAAAGACAGTATATCGCAGCACATCGTCAAATACGGGGCGCACGTTCAGCCGGCCGTCACCCTCAAGGACGATAAGACCAAGCTCCAGGACTACTGCAACTGGCTGATAGAACAGTTCCCAGAAGCCTTCGAGACGCTGCTATCGGGGCCGGCTCAACTGCACGTGCAAAAGAGTTTTTTGCTGGCCAACAATAAACGTGCCGAGCTGCCGACATTCATACTGACCGGCGCAGGCCCCGTCTTTACCTTTCCGCAGCGGCTGTTTATCGACCAGCCGCAGGATTTGGATATTCCAGATAGAGATAAGATATTTCGTAAAGCCCTGGATGAGCTGCGCGGCAAATTTCCAGAGCGCAAAATCCTGCGCGTGGGTGTGGTTCATGAGCTTGTATTCGACACCGGGACAATAGACTCGGTCGAGATTGTCGCCAGCAATCTAAAAAATGACGTCTGGAGAGAGCAGGTAAAAAATCTGCGTATCCTGCTGGAAACTCCGAGGCAGGATAAAAACATCAACCTTGAGATAAAGCCAACCTACCTGCGACGAAGCGGGCCGGCGGCTGATGTGCCCGCAGGAGATATGAGGTTCGGCATAATGGTTAATGTGGACATCAATAACCGGCAAATCAAAGACGACCTGACAAAAGCACAAATAAACGACATTCTGGCCTTTGCCAACGATTACATCGCCGATGAATTGATCAAACTCTTGAACAACGAATATCCCGACAGTATTTAGCCCCCAAATTTATTTGGGGTTGGCAAACCTAAAGACCGCCCACGTCCAAACGATAATACTGATAAACGTGATACAACCGGAATAGACCCTACTACGATGAGCGCATAAAAAAAACAGGGCTGAGGTGCGGAGGGAGAGGAAAAGCGAGATATCCTCAGCCCTGTTGAATGCTCAAGTGTATCTTATATCAAAAAGCTCTAAGAGGCCATACTTTTTTGCCAGAAAACGTTCTTTTCCAGCAAAAATTTGTTCATTGAAATCCCGCCAGGTGGCAATTCCCGGCTGCCAGACGCTCGTATCTGAGCAATTCTGGCGTCTTTGCCCATCTCAAACTGCATTTTACACGACTATTCGTATAGACGCAAGTATAATTTGCCGACAAAACTAAAAATTTTTTGCAGGTTCGCCTATGCTGACAGATAACATCCTGGAGCTTATTGGAAATACGCCCCTTTTGCAGTTGAAAGGCGAAAGAATCTTCGCCAAAGCCGAATTTCTCAATCCCGGCGGCAGTATAAAAGACCGTGTGGCCCTGGCGATGCTGGAGGCAGCCAAGCGGGATGGAAAACTCAACCCCGACTCCATAATCGTCGAGCCTTCCAGCGGAAATACGGGCATAGGCCTGGCCCTGGTGGGGCGATTGATGGGCTATAAGGTGCGGATCGTAATGCCGCAAGGCATGAGCGAAGAGCGAAAAAAACTGATCAAGGCCCTGGGTGCAGAACTCGTTCTGACAGCGGACAACGAGGGTATTGCAGGCGCCGTGCGGACGGTCGAGGAAATGGCTGCCCAGGATAAGCGGATTTTTGTGCCGCAGCAATTTAAGAATCCGGAAAATCCTCGCGTCCATTACGAGCAGACCGCCCGCGAACTGTGGCGGCAGATGGGCGGAAGAATCGCCTGTTTCGTAGCCGGGGTCGGAAGCGGCGGCACACTCCAGGGCGTCGGCAAGTTTCTCAAAGAACAAAGGCCGGGCACAAAAATCGTGGCCGTCGAGCCGCAAGGCAAATCAGCTATCCTCGGCCACGAGCCTGGGCTGCACCAGATTCAGGGCATTGGCGACGGATTTGTGCCCGATGTGCTGGATGTTTCTCTGGTCGATAGTGTCGTGGAGGTAAGCGACGATGCGGCGATAGAAACCACCCGCCAATTAGGTAGAGATTACGGATTGCTCGTTGGCATCAGCTCCGGCGCAAATATCTGGGCGGCACGAAAACTGGCAGAAACCATCACTGGCAACATCACCACGGTTTTACCCGACAGAGCCGAGCGCTACTTCAGCACAGCCCTCCTATAAGTTTATTGATTCCTGCATAAATAATGATAATACACAGAAAGTATAGAGTGACGACGTCATTCCCGCGAAAGCGGGAATCCAGCCGTTTTATAATCGTGTTCTGGACTCCTGCTTGCGCAGGAGTGACAAGTTGAAACAACCTTCTTTAACATTAGTTTTACATGTTTCAATAGCCGTCGCCGGCACGCCTGCCCTGAGCTTGCCGAATGGGGCGACGAGCTCCGGATTTTTTCTTTCCTTTGCGGCTAAAATCAGCCATAATTGGGTTGCAGAAATGGTGGGCAGAGCCCATCGCACGTCTTTTTGGATTATTGAAGGGATAGAGCCATGAAAAACATTATCGCCATATTTGTAATCGGGACGCTATTGTTTGGGCTATTTACCGGCTGCGCAAAAAAGAGCCGCCATCACAGAGCAATCCCGATGCTGAAAAAGCCGCTGTAGCGGCTGCGGATGTCTGGCTGAAACTGGTGGATGTCGGCCAGTACGACAAGAGCTGGCAGGAGGCCGCGGAATTCTTTAGAAACGCCCTCTCCCAGCAAGATTGGCAAAAATCAATGGAGACTTTTAGGAAGCCGCTGGGCGCGGTTGTTTCCAGAACGCTCAAATCGAGGCTCTACACGACCACCGCCCCTGGCGCGCCGGATGGCCAATATGTTATAATCCAGTACGACAGCAGCTTTGAGAACAAGAAGACCGCCGTCGAGACGGTAACGCCGATGCTCGATAAAGACGGCAAATGGCGTGTCTCCGGCTATTACATTAAGTAGGCTGTACTCGGCACACCATAAAGTAACTAAGGCACAAAGCTGCTCAAATAGAAAGGGACTCGTTATGTTTTGGTGCAGATACAGAGTACAAATCCTTTGGCACATTGTGGTCATGCCGGTCCTTATATTATGTCCGCTGGCGTACGCAGAATTCCCGGCGTTCGAGTATCATCAAATTGGCCGGAGCGGAAACCAGATGGGCCAGACTTCGCTGGTGGACGTGGATAAAGATGGCGACCTGGACTGGATTGTCGGCTGCAACGGCGGCGATCTATGGTGGTTCGAATATCAGCAGCCCGACAACTGGGTCAGACACCTTATCGCCCAAAAAGTCCCAACCGAGGTCGGCGGCACCGCTTTCGACATCGACGGTGACGGCTGGATAGATCAGGTCTCCGGCAGGCACTGGTTCCGCAATCCGGGCAAGCCTCGCGAGCAGCAATTCATCAGATACGAAAACGCCACCATAAACAGTCACGATAATGTCGCAGCCGATATCGACGGCGACGGCAAACTCGACGTTGTGGCCCTGAGCGACCGGGCGGGCTTATTCTGGTTCAAGATACCTGCTGACCCGACACAAAAGTGGATAGGCTCCAGAATCGGCGAAGCGGTCCACGGCGGAATCGACCCGGCGGGCGTCGGCGATATAGATGGCGACCGCGACGCCGATGTCGTCCGAGCGGACGCCTGGTTCGAGAATCTCGACGCCAAAGGCACACAATGGCAAATGCACAAGGACCTTATCCCGGCCGGCGGAAATCGGCCCGACAAGTACGGCCTGGCAATAAAAACCTGGATATACGATATGGATAAAGACGGCGATAACGACGTTGTGCAAGCTGAAGCCGATGCAGCAGACGCCGGGCCTTCTGGTTTGAAAACGCCGACGGCAAGGGCAAAAACTGGGTTTTCCACCTGATTTCCGCCGACCATACCGAGCAGGATTTCCATTCGCTCGCGCTGGCGGATTTCGACAACGATGGCGATATCGACGTCTTTTCCGGCGGCGGGCCGCTGACCAGGGGCGACTGCAAGTGGTTTATCTGGGAGAACCTCGACGGCAAAGCCGGCGACTGGAAGGAGCACATAGTCCTGACCGGCAAGCAATGCCACGAAGCCAAGGCGGCAGACGTTGACCGCGACGGTGATATTGATATTTGCTCCAAGCCCTGGATCAGCGATGAGCACGTTTATCTTCGCAATATGCTGAAAGAATTGCCCGGCAAATAGCGCTGCTGCCCCAGCAGGTCTCCAATCAGCCGCAGTTCACATCGAAAAGCCGCTATTGACGGAAGTGCTCTATTGGGCTATGCTGACCTGCCAAGAATACAACTTCCAAGACACAGGCGATGAAAAATGAGCTGCCATAAAATAGTAATCGGTGATTCGCGGCGGATGGCCGAACTGCCGGATGAGTCGGTGCATCTGATTGTTACTTCTCCGCCTTACTGGCAGCTAAAAGACTACGGGCCAAAAGAACAGATCGGCTACAACGACAGCTACCAGGATTATATCAATAACCTGAATTTGGTGTGGAAAGAATGTCACCGTGTACTTCATCAAGGCTGCCGGCTCTGCATCAATATCGGCGACCAATTCGCCCGCTCGGTTTACTATGGCAGATACAAGGTGATCCCCATTCGCACCGAGATTATAAAGTTCTGCGAGACGATGGGCCTGGACTATATGGGGGCGATCATCTGGCAAAAAGTTACTACCTGCAATACAACCGGCGGCGCAACTATAATGGGCTCTTTTCCATATCCGCGAAACGGAATCGTCAAACTGGACTACGAATTTATATTGATATTCAAAAAGCTCGGAGAACCGCCGAGGGTCTCAAAGGAGACCAAAGAAAAATCCAGACTCTCCGGCGAAGAATGGAACGAGTACTTTTACGGGCACTGGAATTTCAGCGGCGAAAAACAGGATAAGCACCTCGCGCCTTTTCCCGAGGAACTGCCCAAAAGGCTAATCAAGATGTTCAGCTTCGTTGGCGATACGGTGCTGGACCCCTTCTTAGGCAGCGGCACAACTTCAGTTGCCGCACTAAAACTTTCCAGAAACTCCGTGGGCTATGAGATAAATGAGGATTATTTGCCCGTCATCACTCAAAGGCTCAGGCAAAGCATCGGCATCTTCGACAAAGATGCCCATGTAGAGGTTATTAAACAGACAGCGGAATGCGTAGATTTTGAAAAGGAGATCCAAAACCTGCCATATATTTTCAAGGACCCTTTACCATTTGAGCGAAAAATCGACCCAAAGCTTTTGAGGTTTGGCTCGCGCATAGGCGCAAAAGAGCCTCAAAAGCAAAGGTACTATACAGTCAGGGAAGTCCTCTCGCCTTCTGAACTCCTACTGGATAGTGGGCTGAAGATACGTTTGCTAGGGTGAAACCGAACGGCAAGAGAACCGATGCTGTTCGATTTCTGGAAAATCTGACTAAGGGCCAAAAAGTATCACTGAAATTTGATCACATTAAGCACGAAAAAGAGAATAGTCTGTTTTGTTATTTGTATCTGCAGAACAAAACATTTGTGAATGCCTATCTGATTAAGAATAACCTCGTCGATGTTGATACTAAATCGGAATATAGAATGAAAAACAAATTTTTGGCCCTGATTTCAAGGTAAACCATAACGATGAAGATTAGACTTGGCAAGAATGAGATAGGGCCAAAGGCGGAAATTGAGGCTTTTGTATTTCCAACGTATGTGACGCAGTTAATCAATTTGGCAAACAAGAATGCCCAAGGGACAAAACCCAGAGTCGTTGGCCAGATGACAGAACTTTTTAAGTGCTTCCCTGGCAACACTCTTGATGAATGGGAGAGGTGGTATCTGAAACAACACCCTGACGCAATCAAGGCTGCGACAGAGAAGATAGTACAGATGCTCGGTAATCTAGCAGATGCGTCCACCAAAATTGACAGTATGATGGTGGAGGAATGGGTGAGGGATTTGGTAATCGTCAAGACGTTCCAGGGATTGCGGTTGCAAAAGGCGATACTTAAGAAATGGGCTGAAATGACAGGTCTGGACTATCGCCTTGCAGAGCCAAAAGAGGAATCAAAAGGAGTTGACGGGTTTATCGGAGAGACACCGGTTTCAATAAAACCTATGACGTATAAACTCAAACCAGAGCTTCAGGAAGATATCGCGGCCAAAATCGTCTATTACACAGAGGTTGAAGATGGTATCGAAGTCGATTACCCCGAACTGACAATATGAGCGAACGTGTGCTCTTCAGACAGAAAGAAAAGTCATCACCATTCTGGAAAATTTGTTATGCTTAAAAGAACGCATACTTGTGGGCGGCTTCGGCTGGAAGACGCGGGCAAAAAAGTAACATTGGCCGGCTGGGTGCACTCCTACCGCGACCACGGCAACTTAGTCTTCTTCGACCTTCGAGATAGAGAAGGCCTGACACAACTTGTCTTCAATCCCGAAACGCAGCCGGGAATTCACAAAATCGCAAGGACCGTGCGATGCGAATGGGTAGTCGCCGCCAGCGGCCTGGTCAGGCCGCGAGGGCCGGGCCTGGAAAATCCCAAACTTGCGACCGGCCAAATCGAGGTGCTTGTCGAGCAATTAGAGATACTCAACACCGCTAAGACGCCGCCCTTTGAGATCGGCGAGGCGGAAAAGACCAGCGAAGAGGTTCGCCTTGTTCACAGATATATAGACCTGCGGCGTCCAGAAATGCAGCGCAGGCTGAATACCCGACATCGCGTCACTAAAATCGCGCGGGACTATTTCGACCGGCTGGGCTTTTGGGAAATCGAGACGCCTATGCTGGCAAAAAGCACGCCCGAAGGTGCAAGAGATTTTCTTGTCCCCAGCAGACTCCAGCAGAATTGTTTCTATGCGCTGCCGCAGTCGCCGCAGTTGTTTAAGCAAATCCTTATGGTCAGCGGCGTAGAGAAATACTTCCAGATAGTGCGTTGCTTCCGCGATGAAGACCCGCGAGCCGACCGACAGGCGGAATTCACCCAGATAGATGTGGAGATGAGTTTCGTGGACACCAACGATGTCATCGGCGTTCACGAAAATCTTGTGGCAAAAATCTGGAAGAATATCCTGGATGTGGATGTCAAGACGCCGATGCGGCGAATGACCTATCAGGAGGCGATGGCTAATTACGGCATAGATAGGCCGGATTTGCGATTCGATTTGAAGCTAAGAGACATATCCGATATCGCCAAGCAAAGCACCTTCAAGCGTATTTACCTCGGTCATCGAAAAGGGCGGGGTAGTAAAAGGACTTTGCGCCCCGGCGGGCGAAAAATATTCCCGAAGTGACATCGAAAAAACGCTGACCGATTTTGTCGCCGACTACGGCGCCAAGGGCCTTAGCTGGATCAAGGCTTAAGAATGAAAGTGCACCCCGGCTTCCGCAGGGGCAAGCCTGTCCAGCAAGCTGGGATTCATCGGCGGCCTGGGCAAATACTTCAGCCCGCAGGTGCAGCAGCAAATGATCGAGCGCTTCGCGGCAAAAGATGGCGACCTGATTCTGCTGGTTGCCGACAAAGAGCAAATCGCCAACAAGGCTCTTGCCCCGCTGCGATGCAGAATTGCCCGCGAACTGAAGCTCTACGACGAAAAGAGATTCGAGTTTGTCTGGGTGGTGGGCTTTCCGCTGTTTGAATGGAACGAGGACGAAAAGCGTTACGATTCGATGCACCATCCGTTCACGGCGCCTTTGCCGGAGGATTTGGATAAGCTCGACACCGACCCGGCGCACGTCCGCTCGCAGGCCTACGACATTGTCGTCAACGGCTCGGAAATCGGCGGCGGCAGCATCCGTATCCACAACCCCAAGATGCAGCAGAAGGTCTTTGACCTGCTTAATATCTCCAGACAGCAGGCTCAGGAGCGGTTCGGCTTTTTCCTTAAGGCCCTGGAATACGGCGCACCGCCGCACGGCGGAATTGCCTTCGGACTGGATAGAATGATTATGCTGCTTACAGGCACGGAAAACATCAGAGACGTCATCGCATTTCCGAAGACCCAGCGAGGCCAGTGTCTGTTGACTGATGCGCCCAGCGAAGTCGACCCGAAGCAACTGGAGGAACTTAATCTGCGGATGCAAAGGCACTCCGCACAGTAGGGGAGGAGGAAAAATCGCCGCCGCAGACGTGAGGAAAAACGTCGCCGCGTTCGGCAAGCTCAGGGCAGGCGTACCGGCGACGGCTAAACATATTTACCCGGGCACATTGGAGTTTCACGTTGCTCAAGATACGATTTCACATAGTAGGCCGTATCTGGCAGAAACTTCTGAAGCTTCTGCGGCTGTCGCCCCTGTCGCTGGCCAAGAAGTGCCAGTTGACGTTCGGCGTGGCGGTGGTCTTTACCCTGGCGCTGGCTCTGCTTCTGCCTTACGTCTGGATGAGCCAGCTTACCAAGAAGGATTACCTCGACAGCGAACGGGCAAGAGCCGAGACGCTGCTGCTACATAACCACTTCCAGCTCAAGTTCCCCGGCCAGCCGCCCTCGCCGCAGATGGCCCTTGCACCGCTAGATAGCAGCGGACTTGCCGTTGATCCAAACGACGCCCACATACGTTGGGTACGCTTTGGCGTCGCCGCGAAGTCGCCGGGGGCATCCCGCCCGGCAGTAGACTTAACCGACCAGGAGAGAAAAATAATCGAGACTCTAAAGGCCGAGGACCCTGAGCGGGGGCGGGATGAAAAATTGACTTTGCCAAACGCAGCGGCGTTCTTGTCAGCAATTATTACCGGGTTTTCAGAGCCACTGATCACTGTATAACGTGCCACAATCCCCAGGGTTCTGGCGGCGCACTTTCTCGAAATGAGCCTGTAGGAGCAGTTCTGGTCCAACGGCACGCCGCCGACATCGGCAGAACGGGTGAGGCGTAGCGATGGTGGCATTGTTGGTGGTATCCACATCCACCTTGGTTTGGTAATTGAATTCTACCGGGGGCGCACCGGCACTCAGGTTGAATGCCGAACCAAAGTTATGCCCGTTGGTATCGGTGACCGTGACATTGGTGAGATCACTGTCACCACAGTTGGTGACCACTACCTTCCAGGTAGCGTTGTCGCCAGCATAGCCATAATCCTCATCTTTGAAGATACCATCACCATTGCAGTCGACGGTCTTCTCAATGCAAATCTTGGGGCTGATGACCAGGTTGGTGGCGATGTCCCAGTCAGAGACGGTGCCGCCCAGAGCATCAGTGGCCGTGACGGTGGCATTGTTGGTGGTATCCACATCCACCTTGGTTTGGTAATTGAATTCTACCGGGGGCGCACCGGCACTCAGGTTGAATGCCGAACCAAAGTTATGCCCGTTGGTATCGGTGACGGTGACATTGGTGAGATCACTGTCACCACAGTTGGTGACCACTACCTTCCAGGTAGCGTTGTCGCCAGCATAGCCATAATCCTCATCTTTGAAGATACCATCACCATTGCAGTCGACGGTCTTCTCAATGCAAATCTTGGGGCTGATGACCAGGTTGGTGGCAATGTCCCAGTCAGAAACGGTGCCGCCCAGGGCGTCAGTGGCCGTGACGGTGGCATTGTTGGTGGTATCCACATCCACCTTGGTTTGGTAGTTGAATTCTTTGGATTCACCCTTAGTCAGGTTGAAGGCATCACCAAAGTTATGACCGTTGGTATCGGTGACGGTGACATTGGTGAGGTCGCTGTCACCACAGTTGGTGACCACTACCTTCCAGGTAGCGTTGTCGCCAGCATAGCCATAATCCTCATCTTTGAAGATACCATCACCATTGCAGTCGACGGTCTTCTCAATGCAAATCTTGGGGCTGATGACCAGGTTGGTGGCTATGTCCCAGTCAGAGACGGTGCCGCCCAGGGCGTCAGTGGCCGTGACGGTGGCATTGTTGGTGGTATCCACATCCACCTTGGTTTGGTAATTGAATTCTACCGGGGCCGCACCGGCACTCAGGTTGAATGCCGAACCAAAGTTATGCCCGTTGGTATCGGTGACCGTGACATTCGTGAGGTCACTGTCACCACAGTTGGTGACCACTACCTTCCAGGTAGCGTTGTCGCCAGCATAGCCATAATCCTCATCTTTGAAGATACCATCACCATTGCAGTCGACGGTCTTCTCAATGCAAATCTTGGGGCTGATGACCAGGTTGGTGGCGATGTCCCAGTCAGAGACGGTGCCGCCCAGAGCATCAGTGGCCGTGACGGTGGCATTGTTGGTGGTATCCACATTAACCTTGGTTTGGTAATTGAATTCTACCGGGGCGCACCGGCACTCAGGTTGAAGGCCGAACCAAAGTTATGCCCGTTGGTATCGGTGACGGTGACATTGGTGAGGTCACTGTCACCACAGTTGGTGACCACTACCTTCCAGGTAGCGTTGTCGCCAGCATAGCCATAATCCTCATCTTTGAAGATACCATCACCATTGCAGTCGACGGTCTTCTCAATGCAAATCTTGGGGCTGATGACCAGGTTGGTGGCAATGTCCCAGTCAGAGACGGTGCCGCCCAGGGCGTCAGTGGCCGTGACGGTGGCATTGTTGGTGGTATCCACATCCACCTTGGTTTGGTAGTTGAATTCTTGGGATGCACCCTTAGTCAGGTTGAAGGCAGCACCAAAGTTATGACCGTTGGTATCGGTGACGGTGACATTGGTGAGGTCGCTGTCACCACAGTTGGTGACCACTACCTTCCAGGTAGCGTTGTCGCCAGCATAGCCATAATCCTCATCTTTGAAGATACCATCACCATTGCAGTCGACGGTCTTCTCAATGCAAATCTTGGGGCTGATGACCAGGTTGGTGGCAATGTCCCAGTCAGAGACGGTGCCGCCCAGGGCGTCAGTGGCCGTGACGGTGGCATTGTTGGTGGTATCCACATCCACCTTGGTTTGGTAATTGAATTCTACCGGGGGCGCACCGGCACTCAGGTTGAATGCCGAACCAAAGTTATGCCCGTTGGTATCCGTGACCGTGACATTCGTGAGGTCACTGTCACCACAGTTGGTGACCACTACCTTCCAGGTAGCGTTGTCGCCAAGCATAGCCATAATCTCATCTTTGATAGAATACCATCACCATTGCAGTCGACGGTCTTCTCAATGCAAATCTTGGGGCTGATGACCAGGTTGGTGGCAATGTCCCAGTCAGAGACGGTGCCGCCCAGGGCGTCAGTGGCCGTGACGGTGGCATTGTTGGTGGTATCCACATCCACTTGGTTTGGTAATTGAATTCTACCGGGGCGCACCGGCACTCAGGTTGAATGCCGAACCAAAGTTATGCCCGTTGGTATCGGTGACGGTGACATTGGTGAGGTCACTGTCACCACAGTTTGTGACCACTACCTTCCAGGTAGCGTTGTCGCCAGCATAGCCATAATCCTCATCTTTGAAGATACGATCACCATTGCAGTCGACGGTCTTCTCAATGCAAATCTTGGGGCTGATGACCAGGTTGGTGGCAATGTCCCAGTCAGAGACGGTGCCGCCCAGGGCATCAGTGGCCGTGACGGTGGCATTGTTGGTGGTATCCACATTAACTGTGGTTTGGTAGTTGAATTCTACCGGGGCCGCACCGTAGTCAGGTTGAAGGCCGACCAAAGTTATGCCCGTTGGTATCGGTGACGGTGACATTGGTGAGATTGCCGGTACCACAGTTTTTGACCACTACCTTCCAGGTAGCGTTGTCGCCAGCATAGCCATAATCCTCATCTTTGAAGATACGATCACCATTGCAGTCGACGGTCTTCTCAATGCAAATCTTGGGGCTGATGACCAGGTTGGTGGCAATGTCCCAGTCAGAGACGGTGCCGCCCAGGGCATCAGTAGCCGTGACGGTGGCATTGTTGGTGGTATCTACATTAACTGTGGTTTCGTAGTTGAATTCTACCGGGGCTGCACCAGCACTCAGGTTGAATGGAAGACCAAAGTTATGCCCGTTGGTATCGGTGACGGTGACATTGGTGAGATTGCCGGTACCACAGTTTTTGACCACTACCTTCCAGGTAGCGTTGTCGCCAGCATAGCCATAATCCTCATCTTTGAAGATACGATCACCATTGCAGTCGACGGTCTTCTCAATGCAAATCTTGGGGCTGATGACCAGGTTGGTGGCAATGTCCCAGTCAGAGACGGTGCCGCCCAGGGCATCAGTAGCCGTGACGGTGGCATTGTTGGTGGTATCTACATTAACTGTGGTTTCGTAGTTGAATTCTACCGGGGCTGCACCGACACTCAGGTTGAAGGCCGGACCAAAGTTATGCCCGTTGCTATCGGTGACGGTGACATTGGTGAGGTCACTGTCACCACAGTTTTTGACCACTACCTTCCAGGTAGCGTTGTCGCCAGCATAGCCATAATCCTCATCTTTGAAGATACGATCACCATTGCAGTCGACGGTCTTCTCAATGCAAATCTTGGGGCTGATGACCAGGTTGGTGGCAATGTCCCAGTCAGAGACGGTGCCGCCCAGGGCATCAGTAGCCGTGACGGTGGCATTGTTGGTGGTATCTACATTAACTGTGGTTTCGTAGTTGAATTCTACCGGGGCTGCACCAGCAGGCAGGTTGAATGGAAGACCAAAGTTATGCCCGTTGCTATCGGTGACGGTGACATTGGTGAGATTGCCGGTACCACAGTTTTTGACCACTACCTTCCAGGTAGCGTTGTCGCCAGCATAGCCATAATCCTCATCTTTGAAGATACGATCACCATTGCAGTCGACGGTCTTCTCAATGCAAATCTTGGGGCTGATGACCAGGTTGGTGGCAATGTCCCAGTCAGAGACGGTGCCGCCCAGGGCATCAGTAGCCGTGACGGTGGCGTTGTTGGTGGTATCTACATTAACTGTGGTTTCGTAGTTGAATTCTACCGGGGGCGCACCGACACTCAGGTTGAAGGCCGGACCAAAGTTATGCCCGTTGCTATCGGTGACGGTGACATTGGTGAGGTCACTGTCACCACAGTTTTTGACCACTACCTTCCAGGTAGCGTTGTCGCCAGCATAGCCATAATCCTCATCTTTGAAGATACGATCACCATTGCAGTCGACGGTCTTCTCAATGCAAATCTTGGGGCTGATGACCAGGTTGGTGGCAATGTCCCAGTCAGAGACGGTGCCGCCCAGGGCATCAGTAGCCGTGACGGTGGCATTGTTGGTGGTATCTACATTAACTGTGGTTTCGTAGTTGAATTCTACCGGGGCTGCACCGACACTCAGGTTGAAGGCCGGACCAAAGTTATGCCCGTTGGTATCGGTGACGGTGACATTGGTGAGATTGCCGGTACCACAGTTTTTGACCACTACCTTCCAGGTAGCGTTGTCGCCAGCATAGCCATAATCCTCATCTTTGAAGATACGATCACCATTGCAGTCGACGGTCTTCTCAATGCAAATCTTGGGGCTGATGACCAGGTTGGTGGCAATGTCCCAGTCAGAGACGGTGCCGCCCAGGGCATCAGTAGCCGTGACGGTGGCATTGTTGGTGGTATCTACATTAACTGTGGTTTCGTAGTTGAATTCTACCGGGGCGCACCGACACTCAGGTTGAAGGCCGGACCAAAGTTATGCCCGTTGCTATCGGTGACGGTGACATTGGTGAGGTCGCTGTACCACAGTTTTTGACCACTACCTTCCAGGTAGCGTTGTCGCCAGCATAGCCATAATCCTCATCTTTGAAGATACGATCACCATTGCAGTCGACGGTCTTCTCAATGCAAATCTTGGGGCTGATGACCAGGTTGGTGGCGATGTCCCAGTCAGAGACGGTGCCGCCCAGGGCATCAGTAGCCGTGGCGGTGGCATTGTTGGTGGTATCCACATCAACCTGTGGTTTGGTAGTTGAATTCTCCGGATTCGCCCGATACTCAGGTTGAAGGCAGCACCAAAGTTATGACCGTTGGTATCGGTGACGGTGACATTGGTGAGGTCACTGTCACCACAGTTTTTGACCACTACCTTCCAGGTAGCGTTGTCGCCAGCATAGCCATAATCCTCATCTTTGAAGATACCATCGCCATTGCAGTCGACGGTCTTGTCAATGCAAATCTTGGGGCTGATGACCAGGTTGGTGGCAATGTCCCAGTCAGAGACGGTGCCGCCCAGGGCGTCAGTGGCCCGTGACGGTGGCATTGTTGGTGGTATCCACATCCACCTGTGGTTTGGTAGTTGAATTCTGCCGTTGGATTCACCCTTAGTCAGGTTGAAGGCATCACCAAAGTTATGACCGTTGGTATCGGTGATGGTGACATTGGTGAGGTCGCTGGTTACCGCAGTTGGTGACCACTACCTTCCAGGAAGCGTTGTCGCCAGCATAGCCATAATCCTCA
>CAWFCJ010000059.1:0-12452 GCA_963814265.1 Sedimentisphaerales bacterium
GGGGCTGTATATGACGCTGGAGCAGATGGACGGGCGATTCCTCGATGAGCACGGCTTGCCCGATGGCAACCTGTACAAAATGGATAGCGGCGCTCCGGACGCAGGGCCGGGCGGCGGCTCCTCGAACAACCAGGGGCCGACCCAGCCGACCAACAATTCAGACCTCACCGCATTTAAGAGCGGCTATCAAAGTCGGCCAGCCGAACCCTGGTGGCGACAGAATGTCAATCTGACGCCGTACTACGGCTTCCGCTGCGTCGTAGAAGGAGTGCATCACGGCGACATGGAGGGCGGCAAAAACTGGTTCTTCTATCACGACCCCATGACGAATCGCTGGTCCATCATGCCCTGGGACCTCGACCTAACCTGGGCCAACAACATGTATGGCGGCGGCGCGGATGAATTTACCAGAAACAGTGTCTTCTCTAACGCCAACCTCAAGATCGAATATCAGAATCGCCAGCGGGAGTTCATGGACCTGTTCTACAACAAGGACCAGGCCTACCAGGTGCTGGATGACCTAGCGGATGTGATCGATCCGCCGACCGGCGGTGCGACCTTCGTCGACGCCGACCGCGCGATGTGGGACTACAATCCGATTATGACATCGGCCTACGTCAACGCCAGCAAGGCGGGCGCGGGTCGCTTCTATCAAAAGGCTGCCACGAAGGACTTCCGCGGCATGGTGCAGATCATGAAGGACTACATCGCGTCAAGCAACCGCGCATTCAACACATATACCGAGGACGCGCAGGTGCCGCAGACGTCCGTGGTCACCGCGACGTGTCCGAATAGCTTCCCGGCAAATGCGTTGACGTTTGAAGTCACGCCCTTTAGTGACCCGCAGGGCAACAATACCTTCGCTGCGATGCATTGGCGTATCGCTGAAGTGACTGCCGGTTCGTCTGTGCCGCCGCCGGAATCCCAGGCTGTGGTTCTTATACCTGATAGTGCTCAATGGAAGTACTTCAAAGGCACACAGGAACCTTCGCCGACACAAGGCACCTGGCGACAACTCGGTTTTGATGACGGGGGCTGGCTGGTCGGCGGCACGCCGATCGGCTATGGCGAAACCTTCATTGTCACCCAATTGAATGACATGAGGAAAGGTGGCAGCTACGCCGGATATACCACAGCGTACTTGCGTAAGACCTTTGAAGTGGCAAGTCTTACCGGATTCGATAAGCTGATACTGGAAGTTCTGTATGATGATGGCATCAATGTCTGGATCAACGGCAAGGTCGCGGCGTCGGATAATGTTGCGTCTGTGGAACTGCCATATACGGCTACGGCCAGCGGTAGTATAGAGAACCTCAACTTTGTAAGATACGAATTGGGTCAACCGGGCAGCTATCTTACTACAGGGACCAATGTAGTGGCCGTACAGGTACTCAATTATCACATACAAAGCAGTTCTGATTGTTTCATCGATATTCGATTAACCGGTGAGAAGACTCAGACGGGCGAGCCTCCGGGCACGCCGGGCAGTTATGGAAAAAAGCCGGGCAAATATGAGATCGATGCTGTCTGGCAGAGCGAAGAGATTACGAGCTTTAATAATGCTGTAACCATCCCTGCAAGTGCAGTAAGGCCCGGTCGAACGTATAGTGTTCGCTGCCGGATGAAGGATAATACCGGCAGGTGGAGTCACTGGTCGAGCCCAGTGCAGTTTGTGGCAGGAGAGCCGTCTTGCGGCCGGCACTTTGCTAAACCTGCGGATTACCGAGTTGATGTACAATCCTGCTGCTGCAGCATCTGGCGACGCCACCGACAACGACGAGTTTGAATTCATCGAGCTGAAGAACATCGGCGATGAGACGCTCGATTTGACGACTACGTTTCTTTTTTTAACGGCATAACATTTGATTTTGCCAGCGGCGGGGTGACCAATTTACCTGCCGGCGATTTTGTCCTGGTTGTAAAGGATAAGGATGCTTTCAAGTCGCGCTACGGCAGCGGATGGTCGGGCAAAATCGCCGGAGAGTATAGCGGGAAACTCGCCAACGAGGGGGAGACAATAAGCCTGGTGGATCTCTGGAATGGAACTATTGCCGAATTTCAGTACAATGACGGTAGAGGTTGGCCACTATCTGCCGATGGCGCGGGACATTCGTTGGTTCCGCTTGATTCGGCGTTGCTTGGTCAGCCGGAAGGTTCTTTGAATTATGGAGGCAACTGCCGAGCCAGCACTTACATCGGCGGTTCTCCGGGCCAGGACGACCCCGACCCTGTCGTCAACATCGTGCTCAACGAGGTTATGGCTCATACCGACTATACTAATCCATTATATCCGGATTATGATTCAAATGACTGGATCGAGCTTTACAATACTGCCGCATCACCTGTCAGTTTGCAGAACTGGTATCTTAGCGATAGTGCCGATGATTTGAAGAAATGGGCTATTCCCGCCGTTTTGATTGCGGGCTATGGCCGGCTGAGCTTCGATGAGGTTACCGGCTTCCACAATCCCATCACTACCGGCTTTGGCCTGGATAAGGCGGGAGAGCAGGTATTTCTATCTTATCTGCCGGGCAACCTCCCAGGACCGCGTTGTTGACTGTGTGGGATTCAAGGGTCAGGAAAATAGCGTGTCTCTCGGACGGTACACGGATGGCGGCAGATATTGGTTCAATATGACACCGTCGAAAAATGCTGCCAATAGAGAACCGATAACTCCTGATGTGGTGATCGACGAATTGATGTACCACCCTGCGGATGCCAACGAGGAGTATATTGAGCTATGCAACCCCACGAAAGACCAGGTTACGCTGGAAGATCCTGACGGCACGTGGCGTTCTGACGGCGGGGTGGATTACACATTTCCGCCCGGCACCTCAATTCCTGCGGGCGGCAGATTATTAGTGGTGGGCTTCGACCCTCGCGATGAGACGTCTCGGCTGCAGGCTTTTATTGCTGCGTACAATACGGGCATACTAACGCCTGGCGTAGACATCTTTGGTCCGTGGTCAGGTAACCTTTCCAACGCCAGCGAGCGCGTCGCTTTGGAAAAACCGCAAGCTCCTGACCAGGTGGGGGATTTAGGTTCCTGGGTGATTGTGGATGAGGTGATTTACGCGGATACGCTGCCCTGGCCCGATGCCACAGATGGGACAGGACAGGCCTTAGAAAGAATCCACGCGGACCAGTACCATTCCGGCAACGACCCTGGCAATTGGCGGGCAGCTTCAACTACGCCGGGCAACTGATTATAGGTCCAAAAGTCTCGGTGTAAATTGCGCTGTCAATGGTTGATCTGGTTATATTACCCAATTTAAGTCCAAGAAGGTGTTGACTTGACCATTCAGTTTATGTTAGAATAAGTAAAGTTGATGGGTTACGTATTAATTATGTCTGAAAGTGAATTATTTGAAGGGAATTCCAGGAGGAAAACCAGTCAGCTTCGTCAGAAAAGCAATGCGGGGACGCCAGGCAGACTTGGGGCGGTTGTCGACCTTACGCTGAAGTGCCGCTACGAGATCAAGTATCTCATCAGCGAGGCCAAAGCCGAGGTGATCGCGCAGTTCATTAAGCCCTATTTGCAGCCGGACCGCTACAGCAAGTTGCAGCGAGGTGGAAAATATCCGATCGTCAGCCTCTATCTGGACTCTGACGATTTACGGCTCTGTCGTGAGACTCTGACTGGGCAGAAGAATCGCTTCAAACTGCGGGTCCGTAGCTACACTGACGAACCTGAGTATCCTCGCTATTTTGAAATTAAGCGTCGGCTGAACAACATCATCATCAAGAGTAGATCTTGAGTTATGGAGCGTGATGTGCCGGCTTTGCTTGCTGGATCGCCTCTGCCGCCGCAAGATTATACAACCGACGAAGAGGCACTTAGTCAATTTCAGTTGTATGTCAGGAGAATTGACGCCAGGCCGGTCGTGCTGGTTCGCTACATGCGGCAGGCGTTTGAAGGTGATTCGGAAACCAGAGTCAGGGTGACTTTTGATCGAGAATTGTGCTATTGCATGACCAGAGCACCACAAGTGCGGCTTGGAGGTCCAGGCTGGCAGCACAATTCTGTGACTATGGGAAACGTGATTTTGGAGATTAAATTCACCAATCGTTATCCGTCGTGGCTGAGTCAGATGGTGAGATACCTTGACCTGCAGCAGGATTCGGTATCAAAGTATGCTACTTCAATACGGCAATCCTGTTCGCTGGGATTTTGTGCACCACAAGTAGCAGGGGCCTGACATGGAAAGTGCTTGGCAGAGATTGGAAGATACGGCATTAAGCGGCGGATTGTTCACCCCGCAAGACATCATTTTGTCGCTATTGCTGGCTTTTATTCTCGGTCAGGCCCTGGCATGGGTGTACTACTTCACCCATAGTGGCCTATCGTACTCGAAGTCTTTTGTCCAATCGCTGATTTTGATCACGGTCGTGGTGGCGATGGTTATGGCGGTGATAGGCAACAGCATCATTACCGCTGTCGGACTGATGGGCGCTTTGGCGATAATACGTTTTCGCAACGTTATCAAGGATACTCGAGACGTAGCATTCATTTTCTGTTCGCTGGTCGTCGGCATGGCAGCCGGCTCGCAGCGATACGCTACCGCCATCGTGGGAACTATCGTCCTAAGTTCGATAGCCCTGTATTTACATCTTACAGGCTTCGGCAGCCATCAGCCACATAACGGCTTTCTGCGTTTCAGCCTCAGAGGTCACGTTGGTCCCGACCATCCGATTACCGCCATCCTCAAGCGCTTCTGCGGCAGTTTCACACTTATATCTGTGCAGGATACCGGCTTTGGCGGGCCGGCTGAATACGCTTACCAGTTGATGATAAGGAATGCCGCCAGAAACGAGCAAATGATGTCCGAGCTGGAAAAAATCGCAGGTATTGAGAGCGTCAGCCTCACAATGCAGGAGCAGTTGCTGGAGATTTAGCTGGTGATGAAAAAAAAAACCTTCACAAGGTGCCGCTCCGGTTATCTGCAAGTGCAACGGCTATTGCCCATCCTAGTGTGGGTAGCGGTGCTGTTGTGCGTCGTGGGGCTATTTTATCACCGCTCCCAGCGGTTTGAAGTCATCGGCATAGTTCAGGGTCGAGTACATCAAGTCGCCGCTCCCTGTGACGGCCAGTTAAAAATTGTCTGCGTCGACTTATTTGATGAAGTCACCAAAGGCCAGACCCTGGCAACACTCGATGACGAACTGGTCAAGGCTCAAATGGCTGCTATCGGCGCTGAAATAGAGCACTTGATGGCTCGGCTTATTCCCACACAGGAGCAACTGGTTACCGAGGCAGCAAATCTGGAAACCACGCATGTCGCAGATCAGAGGCGGTTTTTTGTCGACGTGGAGAACGCCGGCCTCCGCATACTGCAATTGAGGGCCTTGATTGCCTCTGACCGTATCACGCTGGAAGACCTCGCTATTGAGGTGAAGGTCTCCCAGGACCTGGTGCAGCAAGACGCAATCGCCCCTTACGAGCTGCAGAGGGTACAGGTCCAATACAATAGTCTGGCCAAGAAGGTAGAGGAGAATGAGCATCTGCTGGAGCAGGCCAAGATTGACCTGGAACAGGCCCAGCAGAGGCGTGACGAATTTGTCGCTCGGCAGTTGCAGCACCCCTCGGTAGATAGCGCTTTGGAGGTTTATACGCAAAGAAGCAAAGGTCCAAGAGAAGCTGTTAGAACGGTTGCTGGTCCAGCGTAATTCGCTGGTGATTAAGGCTCCGGCCGACGGCATCGTCATCCAGATTCAGGCAAACGCCAATGTTGCTGCTTTCGCCGCCCCGGCGAAGGCATTTTGCGTAGACCCGGTGAGGTCGTCTTAGCCGGCGATCTGATACTGACCATAGCGGAGCGCCAGCCGACCGAAGTCGTCGCCTACGCCCGTGAAAACCAGGTCAAATGGGTTCATGAAGGAATGGCGGTAGAGCTGGGAGAGCTTGCTCGCAGCGGTGGCAAGGCTCAGATTGCGCGTTCTCAGATATCGCGTGTTGGGCCGACTATCGAGCAGATGCCCCAGCGGCTATGGCGAAATCCGGCTGTCCCTGAGTGGGGCCAGCCGTTCCTGGTCAAGATTCCACCTGCGATGGTGCTGGTGATAGGCGAAAGAGTCGGCATACGAAGGCTATAAGCAGAAGACGGAATACAGAAGACGGAATACAGAATTTTGAATCCGCTTAGGCATGATTTACAACTATGATATAAACAAGTTGATGTTTTGGATAATATCAGTCTTGCCTGCTTTGTGGGGCTTGGCAGGCTGTGCGCCGCACAACTATAAAGCTGAGGCTGACGAGCAGGTTTACAAGATTATCGACCGTAAATGGCAGGAAAGTTTCGGCCCCAAAGCTAATTACCATATCAGCGATACCATTCCTTCGCCAAATGATATTCAAATCGAAAAGGCCGTTCCCGTTTCAGGCATTTTGACGCTGCCGCAAGCAGTGGCTATCGCCACGGCTCACAACCGCGACTATCAGACCCAGAAAGAATTGCTTTACAGTATGGCTTTGAACTTGAAGCTGACCCGGCATCAGTTCGAGACCCGCTTCTTCGGCGGGCTGGGCAGCGGATATGCCAAAGACTGGAATGATGAGGTCGTTTCAACTGAAGCCAGCCTCGGCTTTAACCGCCTGTTGGCTACAGGTACAGCGATTAGTGCCAACGTTGCTTCTACCTGGTCCCGCGTACTGCTTGGCAATATGGAGGGAGGCTTGGCGACGGTGTTGACTGCCAGCGTTGCGCAGCCTCTTCTTCGCGGCAGTGACAGAAGAGTTGTTCTGGAGAACCTAACTCAGGCTGAGCGGGATACGCTGTATCAGGTTCGGCTGTTCAATCGGTACCGCAAGACGTTTGTCGTCTCAGTTATTACCCAGTATTATCAGGTTCTGAAACTTCTCGATGCCGTTAAGAATGCGGAACAAAACTACATTGCCCTGGATCGCCTGTACGAGCGTTCGGAGAAATTAGCCAGTGCCGGGCCACTGCCTAAGTACGAGCTGGGCCAGATTCGGCAGGCTATGCTGCAAGCTCAGGATGCACAAATCCAGGCGGAGAAGGAGTACAAGCTGGCGTTTGATCTATTCAAGATGACTTTGAGTTTGCCTCCGACCGCCGAGTTTCAATTGGACCGCAGCGAACTTGAATCGCTTCGATCTGCTGGAATGCCGGAGCCCGACTTTTCTGAAACCGAGGGTGTTGAGGCGGGATTGTGTCACCGCCTGGATTTAATCAATAGCGCCGATGCCATCATCGACGCCCAGCGTAAGGTTTACGTTGCGGTAGACAGCCTCAGGGCTGACCTAAACTTGGTCGGCACCGCCAGCACCATAGTATCGCAACAGACCGACCAGGCTGGCCGGGCGACTTTGAAGCCGTTACGCGATGAGTACAGCCTCGCGATTGAATTCGGGTTGCCGTTGGATAGAGTGGCCGAGCAAGGCGCGTACCGGACGGCCTTGATAACGCTGAACCAGCGGCATCGCGAGTACGAGCGTATGGCCGATACCGTTGCGCTGGAGGTCCGCCAGGCTTACAGCGACCTGACCGAGGCGGCAAAACGTTATAAGGTTCTGTCGGAGGCTCTTAAGTTAGCCGACAAACGCCTGCGCGAGGCGTTTCTGTTACTTCAGTATGGTCGAATAAGCAGCCGGCGGCTGCTTAATGCCCAGCAGGATTTATTCGATGCTCAGAATGAAGCTACCGAGGCTCTGGTTGCTTATGCGGTTGCGACTTTGAATTTTTATTGTAATAGCGAGGTGCTTCGGCGTCCGGCCGGATGGAATGTGGGAGAGAGTCTCTGTCGCCAAGAGTGCGGCACGTTCATCTGATCCCGTTCGTAAGGAAAGGGTATCTGAAAAATGAGCAAATGTAGTTTTTTCAAGGTTGTTTGTTTAGTTTTGGCCTGCTCTACGGCGACATTCGCCGCGGATATTATCTTGAATGAGTACAATGCGGTTGGCTCGACCGATTTTCTAAATGGAGGAAACGCCGCGGTAGACGAGGATGGCGGACGAGCCTTTGATGCCTATTTTGGCCGCATCCAGGGCAACGGCGGCGATTGGTTCGAGTTAGTCGTTATTAAAGACCACCTCGATATGCGGGCGTGGAAACTTGATGTTTACAATAATGGTGCATTGGATAGAACCCTGAACCTGACTAATCATTCTATCTGGTCGGATTTACGAAGCGGCACTATTATTACTGTGGCCGAAGACCTGCCCAGCGATGTGAGCTACGACCCTGCATCCGGCGATTGGTGGATAAACGTTCAGGCACGTACCGGCGCGGACGGCCTTTACATCGACGCTGCTAATTTTCCCGTCACCAGCAGTAATTGGCAGCTTCGAATAAGAGACTCTGCAGGCAAGGTTATCTTTGGTCCAGCCGGTGAGGGAATCAGCCAGGTGGACGGCGTCAGTAACACGGAGGTGTTTAGAGCTCGAAGCCGATCCCAACGCCGCGATTACGCCCAGTTCGCGGTATTACGATGACGGCAAAGAATTCAGTACTTTTGGCTCTCCCAACCGATGGGGTGGCATGCAGGACGTCGGTCAGTTGCGCCCCGCGGTTGGCGGGTCTGCGTCTATTATAGTGTCCTTCCCTAAAGGCTGGGAAGTCCTGGCCGCCGCCACAATCCAGACCATTAAATGGGAAACAAAAGGGATTATTAAGGACGTTTTAGTGGAGTTTTCTATTGACGCCGGCCGCACCTGGGTCGAAGTTTACCCGCCCAATGTGGGCAACGCCGGAAAATACGACTGGCTTGTCCCATTGGTTGATTCTAAGCTGTGCCTGGTTCGCGTTGCCAGTAGATATAATCTGCGCGTTTTTGACGTCAGCGACCAGCCATTCTCCATCTATATATGCGGCTTGTTAGGTGACATAACCGGCGATTGCGTTGTGGATATGACCGATTTTGCGCTTTTAGCTTCATACTGGCTCGAAAGCGGCGGGCCGTTCTAACCGCAGAGAGGCATGAGATCGCAGAGCGGAAAACTCCAAGTCAAACCACAGATTCGAAATATTTGCTTTCCACCAGTGTCAATCAGCGTAAATCCGCGTCAAAAAAGAACTCTGCGAGCTCCGCGGACTCCGCGGTAAACAAATGCTTGCGCGGATTTTACTGGTTTTTTGCCCGATATTCTGTTTTATTGTGTCGCGTGCATGAATCTACGGATTACACAGGTTTTACAGGAGATTGAAGGATAGATGTGCTCCAGGCAAGGACAATATAAGTTCGCCGAGATCGAAAAGAAATGGCAGCGGTTCTGGGAAGAACATAAAGTATTCAGAGCCGTTGATTGTGACAAATCCAGGACCAAGTATTACGTGCTTGATATGTTTCCCTATCCCAGTGCGGCCGGCCTGCACGTCGGGCATCCCGAGGGTTATACCGCCAGCGATATAGTCGCCCGATACAAGCGAATGAAGGGCTTTAATGTCCTGCATCCGATGGGCTGGGATGCGTTTGGCCTGCCGGCAGAACAATACGCTATCGACACGGGCACTCATCCTGCCCAGACCACGCGAAAGAACGTAGACAGATGCGCCAGCAGATTAAGTCTCTGGGCTTTAGCTATGATTGGGATAGAGAAGTCAATACCACCAACCCAAAGTACTACAAGTGGACACAGTGGATATTTTTGAAATTCTTTAATAGTTACTATGATGACATCGAGGAAAAGGCCAAGCCCATCGAACAGTTGCCGATTCCGCCTGGCTTGACTGACGCCCAGAAGCAAGAGTACATAGACGACCATCGACTGGCTTGCGAAGCTGAGGTTGCTGTCAACTGGTGTCCGGCTCTGGGGACGGTTCTGGCAAATGAAGAAGTGGTAGGGGGGCTGAGCGAGCGCGGCGGACATCCGGTCGTTAGAAGGCCGATGCGGCAGTGGATGCTGCGAATAACAAAATACGCTGAGAGACTGCTCGACGATTTGAAAGAGGTTGATTGGCCGGAGTCGATAAAAAAGCTACAGCAAGACTGGATAGGCAAAAGCATCGGAGCAGAGGTTACTTTTCAAGTCGATGGTTTTGACGAACAGATCACCATATTTACGACCCGGCCGGATACGTTATTTGGGGCGACCTATATGGTGCTTGCCCCGGAGCACCCGCTTGTGGATAAAATCACAGCCGATCAGAGGAAAAAAGCTATTGAAGAATATCGCGCGGAGGCTGCACGCAAAAGCGATCTGGATAGAACTGATTTGGCTAAAGAAAAGACCGGCGAGCCTTTGGGTGCTTACGCAATAAACCCCGTCAACAACGAGAGAATCCCGATCTGGATAAGCGATTATGTGCTTATCAGCTACGGTACCGGCGCGATTATGGCAGTGCCGGCACACGATGAAAGAGATTTTGAGTTCGCTAATAAGTTCAACTTGCCTATTATTCCGGTGGTTGAGCCAGACGATGCTGAACAAGCTGAGCTGGTCAGGCAGGGCAAGGTTTGCTTTGTCGGCGACGGCACAGCGATAAATAGCGGGCAGTTCAACGGTCTGCGAACGCCACAGTTCAAAGAGCAAATCACGGATTGGCTCCAGCAGAGACGCCTGGGCAAAAAAGCGGTGAATTATAAACTGCGCGATTGGCTTTTTAGCAGACAGCGCTACTGGGGCGAGCCGTTCCCACTCTTGCATACGCAGGATGGCCGGGTGATTGGCCTTTGCCAAGAGAATTTGCCTTTAGAGCTGCCGCCGGTGGAAAACTATGAGCCTCCAGGAACAGGCGAGTCACCATTAGCCAGTATTGGTGAGTGGGTGTACGTCACTCTGCCTGACGGGTCAAAAGCAAAGCGTGAGACAAACACGATGCCTCAATGGGCCGGAAGTTGCTGGTACTATCTGCGATACCTTGACGCGGACAACGAGCAGCAAGCCTGCGACCCGGAGAGAGAAAAGTACTGGATGCCCGTAGATTTGTATATCGGCGGCGCCGAGCACGCGGTGCTGCATCTTTTGTATGCCCGTTTCTGGCACAAATTTCTCTACGACCTGGGCTATGTCAGCACCAAAGAGCCGTTCAAAAAGCTGGTCAATCAGGGAATGATCTTGGGCGAAGACGGCCAAAAGATGAGTAAATCTCGCGGCAATGTCGTAAATCCGGATAAGGTTGTCGCAGATTATGGCGCCGATTCAACCCGGCTTTACGAAATGTTTATGGGGCCTTTAGAGGCAGTCAAGCCCTGGAGTGTGCAGGGGGTGCAGGGGCTGTATCGGTTCTTGCAAAAGACCTGGCGAATGATTGTTGACCCCTGCTTTCGCAGGGGCAGGCTTGTCCCCGCGCAAGCGGGGAATACAGGCGAGCTTGCCGAGGCTGTAAAAGAGGTCCCGGCAGACGAGACGACCCTTAGACTATTGAACCAGACGATAAGAAAAGTCGGTAATGACATTGAGACCTTTAACTTCAATACGGCGATAAGCGCGATGATGATTTTTGCCAATCATCTTAGCAGCCAGACAGTCAGACCTAAATCGGCGGTCGAAAGGTTCATCCTGATTCTTGCGCCTTTTGCACCACATATCGCTGAAGAACTCTGGCAAAGATTGGGTCACAGCGACAGCCTCGCTTACGAGCCATGGCCGCAATACGATGAAGAACTTGCCAAGGAAAAGGAAATTGAATTGGCCGTGCAGGTCAACGGTAAAATAAAGGATAGAATTATTGTTGGCGCAGAGACTGATGAGGAGCAGATAAAGCAAAGGGTCTTTGCCAGCAAAAAAGTGATGGCTGCTATGGCGGGCAAATCGGCCAGGAAAATCATCGTGGTAAAACCGAGGATAGTAAGCATAATCACCTGATACCGATGTGTACTGAGATTGAAGCAAAGCTGAAGGTTGATTCGCTGCCACAGATAGAGCAAAAGCTAACTGAGCTGGGTGCTGAGTTTCTCGCGGAGGAGCTTCAGAGAGACTATTATTTCGACAATGCCGGCTCCAGTTTCCGAAACAGTGACCAGGCGCTCAGACTAAGGCGGCAGGTCACCGCCGGAAGGCAAAAGAATCTGTTGACCTACAAGGGTCCCCAACCGATGAATATAATGACCGGAGGAGGACGGATCATGACATTTTTTCTGTCCCGATGGACATCCGCAACATTATCCGAGAAAATCGGATGTACAATTATTGCGCGAAGCAAAATCAAACGTAACTCGATTACAGAAATTGCTTGCCGAATGTGAAGCGAAAAGAAACGCAGTCACCATGCAAAGAAGGAAAAGGCACGCATCAATCTACGCGCCGACCGGGTTCCGGGAAAAGGCGTGAGAGATAGGTAGCGTCACATGCCGGGCGCAAGCCGACGATCTTGCAAATTCCTTAGTTGAGATAAAGAGGCTGACAGGCGGGGGGCATGACCCGCCACTTAAAAGGAGAAAGAAATGAAACGGATTGTCGAGACGGAAGAAGGTGAAGGAATCGAGAAATTACTCGGCGAAGTGATCACGATATTTTGCGCAAATTATATTTATACCGGGAAACTATCTGG
>CAWFCJ010000060.1:0-11291 GCA_963814265.1 Sedimentisphaerales bacterium
ATACTCCACGGACAGCAACAAGCTCCCGAACAGCTTCTTCGGGGCTTTGCTTACTGCCGGAAGAGTCCGGAACGTCTTGATTTTCGGCTCTGGCCATCAGGGAAGCTGCGTTGGTAGCGCGAATCAGCTCATTGACATCTGAGTCACCCAGTCCGGTCAGTTCAACCGCTATTGAGAAACCATTTTCTATAGCTTTGACGTGTCTAACCTCACCAACATCCTCTACTATTCTTACCGGTGCGGTTTTGTCGGCTTTTTGCAAATCTGAATCCTGGCCGGTTTTTCCATTCAGCTTAAATACCACCAATACCCTTTCGCCCATCTTTACTTCCAGTGGAAGCTCTATACGCAAACCAGGACCAGCCAGCTCAGTAACAACCGCCGGCACAAATTCCGGCGGTCCCCAGGAGCCGCTATCGGCGATTAGCTGAACCCGGCTTGGCCCCGGAACCTGCCTTTATCCTGTCGCCATTCGGCAGCATCCTCGCGAAGGGAAATCTCGCAACAAAGGCAGGCCTATTAACCGGGACACGCAGGAAACGGCGGCGATTAATAAACCGCACATCGTCACTATGATTCAAAACCAGAATGTCACCGCTGCAACTGACCACAGAAGTGTCAAACTCCCAAACCGAGGCCCCGAAATAATAACGCGCACGCCAGAACTCTCCCGGCGCACTTTCCACCCGCATCGCCAATCTGACCGCAAGTTCCACATCATCGTTCTTTACAACTGTGCACTCAATGTCAGCTAAGTTGCGTGTTTTACGGCGTGTTATATGGAGCTTTTTTCCTACCGGGATTTGCCTGGAACTTAGCTTTCTCGATTTTTCCAGCGAGCCTATTGCGGCGGGAGACTTCTTCTGGAAACCGAGCTTTTCGCGCAGGAAGGATAATTCGGTTTTTAACCGTTCGCTCTCCTCCGCCGGCTGTTTTGGAAGACCTTCTTGTATCATTTTAGCGACTCCGCGGTCAAAGGCATCAGCCATAGTAAAAACCGCTTCACCTTGCTTAAGTCCCGCTTTCTGTGCTACCTCGAACAAAATCTCAGACTCATATCGGCTCAAACCGCTCTTGTGGGCATACTCAGTGAACAAACGACCGTTAGCCCTACGTTGCTGCATCACTCGACTGTAGCTAACCACTAAAAACATCACTGTTAGTATGACTATGGCAACCAGTGCGGCCAGAATAAACCAAGAGTCCGTCTCAAAGTTTGCGCCTAACCGGCTGCCTGTGGCCTTCAACCGCTCCAGAGGCGTAAGTGCCAAAATAATGGCGTTCAAGCCTGCTGTAATTAAGGTGCTGTCATCATCTTAAACTTTCAAAGCGTGCTATCATTTTGCGAGTCTGTCACAAAATCTAACGAATGAGATTGCTCAATTCGCTTAATATATCATTGGCGACTTTGATGGTTCTGGCGTTTGCCTGGAAGCCATTTTGAGCCTGAATCATATTAACGAACTCGGTTGCCACATCGGCGTTGGACTTTTCCAGCGCCCCGCCATGAACCGTGCCGGCGCCACCTGTCCTTGCCTGTGTAGCCACTGCCTCACCTGAGTTGGCCGAAGGAATGAAATACCCGCCGCCGATACTTTCCAGACCCGCTGTGTTCTGGAACAGCGATATCTGTACGGTCGCGATATTTTTCTTAATGCCGTTGGAGAACGCACCGATGAGTATTCCTTCATTATTGACGGAGACAGTGGCAAGCCGGCCTGCTCCATAGCCATCCTGCTCTCTTGCGACAGCAGTAGAGTTTCCGGCGAACTGTGTCAGACCATCCAGCTTGCCTGGCGTGCCAAGATTCAACTGAATGGTTTGCGGACTCGAAGTATCATGCTCAAAGGTTATTACAAACTGGGCCAAATCGGAACCACTCAAACCGGCGTAAGAGCCGTCACCCGGGTCAAATGTTATGCCTTCGATGCGGCGACCTTCCATAGTTATCTGATGGACGTCACCGGTAATTGAGGTCAGGACCATATCCCAGATATTAGGAGTATCTGTCCGGACAAAGCGCCCGACAAAACATGCTTGCCTCCCTGCGAGTCGTATGCTGCGATATTGATGGTTTTGATTTCCTCCCCGCCGACTGTCGATATCTCAAAATATCCCGGCACCTTTAGCAGGCCGTCACCTGAATATGCCAGGGTGATATCTGACTTGCTGTAGCCGCTATTATTATCGGTTATCTGGATTTGGCCGTTGACCAAAGATGCCGTAGCACCGGTAAGGACATTGTTATTCAAATGGTCGATAAGGTCTCCGAGAGTGGTGTCAGGATTAACGGTGAACGTCAGGCCGCTGCTGAATGCGGTGCCATCCGGATGATAACCAGAAATGGTAATTGTTCCTGACTGGCCGACGCCTAACTGTCCATCGCTTTCGCTGCCTCCGCTGAATTGGTCAAGCTGGTCAATTTCTGTGCTCTGCTGTGGCTGCGGTGCCGCCATCGTAGGTATAGGCTATATCGGAGGTAAGCACCTGCGCCTGTGGCGTAGAAAGGGCTGCATCAGCACTCAGATTGCCGGACGACCACTATCTGTGATGTAGCTTTTGCCGGGATAGCAACATCATAAGGGACATGAAGGTCGCTGTTGCCGGGAATCTGGAAACCTTCCACTTCGCCTTCTGAGCCGATACGCTGGACACGGTAGCCCGTGTTGGGGTCAACCAAATTCGAGTCCGCATCAACCGCGAACCCCCCTGCCCGTGTGTAGATGTTTTGCTGACCGTCACTCAATACAAAATAACCTTCCCCTTCTATGGCCAGGTCCAAAGGATTGCCGGTATTTACGATATTGCCCTGAGTCATATTGGGGCCGATACTGCTTATGCCAACGCCGCTACCCATCTGCTGAGGGTTGGTGCCGCCGACGTTGGAGGTGGGCTGCGATGCCTTTTTTATTGTCTCGCTGAGCAGTTCCGAGAAGGTTATTCTGCTGGCCTTAAAAGCGGTGGTGTTGACATTAGCCAGGTTATTACCGGCAACATCAAGCATTTTTTGATGCGCCTGCAGGCCGGTTACTCCGGATGACAATGCAAAACTCATTTTTGTTTCTCCTTAAATCGTTAACTGTTAATCTGACTTTAGTTTCACCGACATCACGTCTTCCAAACCGAGCGTATAGCTGCCTACCGTCAAAGAGATTTCCCCATCAGCTGTTACTGTAAACCTGCTCAACTGTGCCGCTCATAGTACTTTCTTCGCCTGTATCTGTTTCCACGGCGAATTCGACATCCTTGCCTATCAATGAATTAGCGTAAGTGCGCTGGAGAGTAGCAAGGACACCCGCAAAGCTCGAGTTCATTGATTCAAGCTGTGCCAACTGTGAGAATTGCGCCAGTTGAGAAGCCATCTCGTTATTGTCCAATGGCTCCAGAGGGTTCTGGTTCTGCAACTGGGTTACCAGAAGTTTCATATAATCCATCTGAATCTTGCTTGCTGATGATACTGCCGACACTGAATCCATAATAAGTTCTCCAAATTCCTTCTGAAGACAAAAAACCATACAGATTTCTCTTCGAACACATCAATGAGAGCAACCGGCGTGCCACACTGAACTGGTCGCCTGGACTACTTGCAGATAACCTCTTGTTACAACAAACATTAGCGAACTCGAAAATTTGAATAAGACCGAAATCAAATTCTTCAGAGAATTCCGGCAGAGGACAAATTTTCCTAAACATGAGAAGATTTTGCCGGTTTCGGGCTGACGGTCGTGTGAGAGGTTTTGCTGTCCTCTGTCAGCCTGAGCAGGTGTCACTAAGACGTCCCATAAGAAGTGACACTGCCTTGCTACAAGTTTTAGCTTTTTAATTCCACTATTTAGTGGTGTAAAATGTCCCATAATATTCTCGGGTAGTTATCCATACTTTTCAAGTGACATTATTGGCCCGTCCCATAAAAAGATTAAAGTGGTTTTCGGTCATCTGTCGATTATGGGTATGGCTTATCCACTATTATCTTATGAAGTGGAAATACAAATAGACCGTAAAACAGCACAGTGGGGGACAACGCTTATGGTTAGTTTTAGAATGAAATGAGTTTGTCCCGAATCCTCGCAGTAGGCAAAGAACCCGAACTTCACCAGTTGGCTCAGCAGGTTGGCCAGGAAATATTTGCGGCTGACAGCCCGGCTGACGCCCTCAATCTTATTGAAACAATCAATCCGGACCTAATCCTTTTCGACCATCGGTTTGGACCAGAACATATCCAGTGAACTACTCAATACAGCCGATAAAAACTCAAACAACATTCCCGTCATAGTAGTTGGTGAGGATGATAGTGACACTGGCAAGCTGCAGAATTTATTCGGATGGGGGCCTGTGACTATCTGCAGGGAAAGCAAGATTACAGCCGACTGGAGCAAATTGTAAGCCGGATAAAGAGCAAGTCCAACACCATTGACATCGCAGGAAAATATGAGCCGTTTCTTTGCTGAAGACTATGCTGCCTCCATTCCGATAGTCGGCCGCAGTAAAGCAATCGTCAATACGCTCAAAATGATTAAACTTGTTGCCGCCAGCAAGTGCAACCCGGTCTTAATAGTGGGAGAAACAGGCACAGGCAAAGAGCTGGCAGCCAAGGCGGTACATATTCTCAGGCATCCGCACAGGCAGTTTGTAGCTGTAAATTGCGCGGCTCTGACGGCAAGCTTGCTGGAAAGCGAACTTTTCGGACACATGAAGGGGGCTTTCACAGGGGCTGACCACGAAAAAACAGGACTGTTAGAGCTGGCCGGCTCAGGGACGCTTTTTCTCGACGAAATAAGTGAAATGCCGATGGACCTGCAAGCCAAGCTGCTGCGTGTCCTTCAGGAAAGGACCTTCCGAAAGGTCGGGGGCATCAAAGACATTGAGTGCGAGGCCACGATAATAGTCTCGAGCAATCGCAATCTCCAGCAAGAGACCCAGGCCAACCGGTTCCGGCGTGACCTGTATTACCGCCTCAACGTCAGTCCCATTACCATTGCTCCTCTAAGGTCACCTGAACGAAGAGAAGACATCCAACTGCTGGCTGAGTACTTTCTAATGACGTCAACTATATTTCCGGAAAAACGCAACAAAATAACCTCTCTGACTAAATTCGCCATCGAGGCCCTGCAGAGACATGATTGGCCCGGCAATGTCCGTGAACTGCGTAACGTCATTGAAAGAGCTATCCTGCTGGAAACAACAGACAAAATAGGCCTAAACAGTATAATACTCGACCCATCTGATGGCGAGTTATCTGATGGCTCAACAGCCAGTCGGCTGGATAGTTTTTCGCTGGCAAAGGCCGAACGCGAGTTAATTTCCCGTGCTCTGGAGGAAACAGGCTGGCAAAAAACCAAGGCCGCTACCCTTCTGGGCATAACCAGAGCCACACTCTATGCCAAGGTCAAGCAGTACAATATTGAGAAGGGCTCGTATATCGCAAGGGAAGTGCAAAATGAAGTCCCAGCCCCAGCGTGAGTCTGCCCATAAGGGCCTAACCTCACTCGCGAAAAAAAGAGCCAATTTCTGTCAGAAAATCTATCGGCTCGTATAGAATCCTGACGTTTTTTGCAATACGCGCAGCATACATATAGCACGATAGGCCAATTTTTTCAGTAAAAGTCGCCTAAATCCCTTCTATACCGATGCCGGTAAAAATCTGGCACAATTATTGCTCATTCTTTGGAAGAGACGTTTTTGAAATACGCCTTGAGTGACTATCCCAAAACGTCACCCCTATGTGGCACGGGCTTCCAGCCCGTGAAGACACGGCCAAGCCTGTCCTGAGCATAGTCGAAGGGATGGCTGTGCCACAATGACGTGCTGTGTTTTGGGACAGTTTATCAGATTCAAAAGACTGCGATTTATCGGGCCTGTCCTGGAGGGCCAAGTTGCAGGACTATGGCAGCAACAAAAAATAAACACGCTATCCTTGAAGAGAACTCTCCCGAAACGCTATCAGACCGTGAACTATCAGGTCAGGCTCACGAGGGGCTATCGGAGCGAGAAGTATTTGCCGGAAACGAAGATTTTTACAAACTCCTCGCAGGTTCCGCTCAAGCTGCCTCTACCCAACAACCTGCCGGCACAAACCAACTCTGGCATACGGTAATCCGAGGCGGGCGATTCTCAACTCTTCAGAAAATCATCGCCGCCAGTATCGTTGCTATTGTGGCAATGTTGCTATACGCGTTGGTGAAAACTCCATCAAAACCTCCTGATAACATCGCAGCGTTACCTGCGACGCAACAACCGCCTCTTACCAAACCGTCAACTGATGATTCCACGCAGGTAACGCAGAAAGTGAGTAGAAAAACCGAGAATCTGCGGCTCAATCAACACAACCCATATCTTTGAAGGTTGCAGAGACGTTCTATTTGCAAAAGGATTACAACAAAGCTTATAACGCCTATAATCAGCTTTACCAAAACCTTCCAACAAAAGGTGAGGAGGAGCTAATAAGTGATTTTCTCCAGCTAAGAATGGCTCTGTGTATAAGAAAGACAGCCGACCCCGACCAGGCCGGCCATTTTTTTAGAACGCTCTCACAAAGCCGCTCACCCATTATAAGACTATTGGCCAATTATCACCTGGCCTTGCTCGAAATGCAGAACAGGCAATACCTGAAAGCACGAACGAGGGCTTATCAGACCATTGCCCTAACCGGAGCGGCGGATTTTGATAAAGAGTGGGTGGCAACAATCCAGCGAGACTGTCATTTTATGGTTGCTGAATCCATAACCAGAAATATCCTCTCGCTTTGTGATGCCGAGAGGGACATCCCGCGAGATTTGTGGGACCATCCTGCGGAACCCGACCCTTTCACGAACTTAGACGAGTCGCAATTACGTTCAATTTTAAGCCGCGGCTCAGACCAATTAAGTAAAGGACTGCTTAGCCCGCAAATCCAGAAACTTGAGCATCCGGAAAGGCCTCCCCGGTGGTCGGTGGTCTGCCACGGGGCACCAATTGATGAGCTGCTTGCAAGGTTTGCCGCCAACGCCGGCATCGATGTTTCCTGGGCTCCGTCCGTCTCAGCAGCCGAGGGAGAAACAAAAGATGCTATTCGCAAAAGACCGGTGAGCTTATGTCTGCCGGCGGCAACGATGCAGGAATTTGTCTCAATGGCAGCAGGACATGTAGGATTGCTGGCGCGTCTGGACGAGAAAGGGGTCGTAAATATCTTCGACCCGGCAGATTACACCTCATTATCAGAACACTTATCTTTGCTCATTCCGGAGGCCATCTCGCTCTGGCAAGGATTTTTACTTGCGTTCCACAATGACCAGCGTATCCCTAACGGTCATTTTGCCCTTGGACTTCTGCACTCTCAAAACGGCCAGGTAGCAGAGGCAATCGCGGAATACAAACTGGTGGCCAACCGCTTCTCACAAACATCTCTGACGCCGTTTGCCTTGCTGAACTCCAGCAAGCTCAAGAGCGGTCTTCGCGACTATGCCGGTGCCAGAGAAGATTTAAGACAGCTTGTCGAACAATACCCTGACAACGAATTTTACGGCCAGGCCTGTTTGCATTTTGCCGATGCCACAATGAAAGCCGGACTCTGGGACGAAGCCGTGCGACTCTATCGCAAAGTTCATAATCTCGGTTTGTCATTAGAATCACGGACTGCCTCGGCTCTGGGAGCAGGCAGATGCTCCTACGAAAAACAAGACTACGCCGGTGCCGCTGAGTGGCTGACCCGCTACATCGAACTTGCCGGAACCCGCGAAAACAACGACTTGTGCAGGGCCTATTTTCTCCTGGGCAAAACTAATCTGGCTTTAGGAAAGCTCCAACAGGCCTGCGATGCTTTCCAATATGCGTTAGCCGGACAGCTCTCCAAAGAAGAATACATAGAAACCGTCTCGGCTTTAGTCGAAGCAAAAACACAGCAGCAGCATTTCGTAGAGGCGCTTGCGCTGCTGGAGAACATGCAACCCTGGCAGTTCTCGCAGAAAGAATATATCCAGATTCTGCTTGCCAAGAGCAAAGTTCTTCGGTCAATGGGTCTGGTCGGTAGAGCCATTACGACACTCGGTGACAGAGCGGAATATTTAGATGACCCAAAGCTAAAAGCAAAAGTATCTTTCGAGCTGGCTGAGTGCCTGGCCGCTGAGGGAGATTTGGAACTTGCTCGCAGCAAGCTGACCGAAATTCTTACATTTGTTGAACCCGGGTCCTTTGCACACGAAGTCGCTCTCAAACTGGCAGAGGTCTGTTTGAAACTCGGCCAAACTGCCCAAACCATCTCGATTTGCTCGCAGCTATTAGATTCGGGGCCGTCAGCACAGATAAAGCAGAGAGCTTTGAACATTCTGGCAACGGCATATCAGCAGCAAAAAAATTATGACAAGGCGGCAATGGCCCTTGCCGGCAAATGGGACGAAAATGAACCTCCAGATGAAAAAAGAGCACCTGCAAGCACCCCACAAGGGCGAGTTACAGGTCAATGATTTGCAGGAGAACCAATAACACAACAGGATAGTTACCACAAATGAAGATTAAAACTAAAAGCATAATGTTAGAAACGAGAAACCATAATCCTGAACCTAAAACCTTTCCGGTCTTATGCTATGGCTTTGCACTTTTCAATTTGCATTTTTACCCTTTTATCTTTGCCGCTTCGCCCGTCAACATCCTTTGCCGGCGCCGAAAGCTCATCAGAAACATCGGCCGCAATAACTTCTCCGCAAACCGGTTAGCGGAAACTTCGCAGGATGTGAACGCACCACTATCCAAAACCAGCAAGGGAAATCAGAGCCGAACAGGTTCATCATTGCAGGAAACACAACCAGTTATACAAAAGGCCAACTGCGGCAGGCTATACTCAGTGTGCCTGAAAGTAAAAAGGACAACAAAAACAAAGATGAGCTTAAGCGACTAATCCAACAGGTTCGCTCTATCGAATTTAAGCCGCAGAAGAGCCCTGAACCCACTATTGCCGTCGAGCCGGCACCGACAACGGAACCCAATAAAACTTCTCTGAATGTAGAGAGCCAAAAAGGGAACAAAAGAAAAACGGCTGAAGCGAAACTACCCTACGAGCCGATAGCCGACCAGACTTTGCAGATACTCAAGAACCTGTCGCAACACCCTGATCAGGTCAACAATCCTTTTCAACTGGCGGAGATTCTGTTTCTGGGCGGCTGTCTGAAAGAAGCAGCAATATTTTACCAGGAAGCCCTTAATCGCATCGGTAAGGACAGCAGCAGGCCGGCTGAGGACAGGGCCTGGATATTGTTTCAGATAGGTAACTGCCTGCGAAACGATGACCCGCCAACGGCAATGAAAGCATACAGGCAGCTAATCACAGAGTATCCCAGTGCACCCTGGACAGAGATTGCGAAAACTCTGGAGAAATTGATTGACTGGTACCAGAAAGACAAACCCCGGGAGTCGATTGCTGAACGCAAGTTGTAGATTTCACAGACCTCATCTTGCGGTGCAGCACAAAACGGCAGCTGATTCGATGAAAAACGGAGTGCCACGGAAGTGAGTAAGGTTGAAGTAAACAACGTGAGCCGAAACCGGCAACAAGAGGATATCGCGAATGTGCTGATAGTCGGCGACGACGCCGAGATGAGCCCGGTTTATGCTCGGGATTTTAGCTCAAAAAGGAATTCGCGGCATCATCGCCAACGACAAAAAGAGCGCTCTTGACTTTATCGAGAAGGGCAGTTGCGACCTTATATTTACCAGCGACAAAATAGGCCAGGAAGCTGACCTGCCCAGCCGGTCACAGGAGGGTTTCGAGCTGCTTGAGAAAATCAGGGCAAATTGGCCGGAACTGCCGGTAGTTATGATAGCGGACGCCGAAAACCGGAGGATGCAAAACGAGCAACAAACTATCGAGACAGCAGTCAGAGCTGTTCGTGGCGGCTGTTGCGACTTCCTGGTCAAGCCGCTCGACCGTGGAAAAGTTGAGAGCTTATTGGATACTCTACTACCCAACCACCGTATCTCAATGATAGCTTCGGCCTACGAAGGGGCCAACCGCCTTTATCAAATTGTGGGCAAAAGTGCAAAACTAACTCAAACCATCGAGCTGGCCAAAAGAGTAGCACCTACCTCGGTGCCGGTTTTGATAACCGGTGAAAGTGGAGCGGGAAAGGAGCTAATCTCTTGCCTTATCCACCAGGAAAGCAGAAGGACGCAGGGACCATACATCAAAGTCAACTGCACGGCATTAAGCGACTCACTTCTCGAAAGCGAGCTTTTCGGCCACGAGAAAGGCGCTTTCACAGGGGCTTATAACCAGCGCAAAGGCCGATTCGAAATGGCTCATGGCGGAACTTTGCTGTTAGATGAAATCAGCGAAACGCCGACGAGGTTCCAGGCCAAGTTATTGCGAGTAATCGAGCAGCAGGATTTTGAACGTGTCGGCGGAAATGAAAACGTCAGAGTTGATGTGCGAATAATAAGCACGACCAATAAAGATTTATTACAGGAAGTCCAGCAAGGCAGGTTCCGCCGGGACCTTTACTATCGGATAAGCGGAGTAAGATTAGTTATCCCCCCTCTGAGAGACCGCAGAGAGGATTTGCCGGACCTCGTATGGCATTTTGTCAATCTCTATGCCCGTGAAGTGCAGCGTCGTATCACCCGGCTTGACCCTGTGATGATGGAGATTTTTGCCAGATACGATTGGCCAGGCAACATCCGACAATTACGAAATGTCGTGCGGACATCGCTGATTTTAGGGGTCGGCGAAACGCTCTCGTTAGCCGATGTCTCGTGGCTTTTTGACGAATTGCAGCCGCTTCCACAGGAAAACGACGCATCCGCACCAATTGTCAGAGCCGACAGCGTCTATCACCGAAATTTCGAACCTCAAACCCGCACTGTGACCGACAGCCAATTGGTGCGGGGAAGTTTCGGGACTCGGCGGAATACCACTTGAGCAGATAGAGCGGCAGGCAATTCTGGATACCTTACGCCAGACAGCAGGCAACCAGACAAAGGCCGCGAAGGTGCTGGGCATCAGTGACCGGACACTGCGAGATAAAATCCACCGGTATCGCCGGCAAGGTTGCCTGCAGACAATACGGTAACAGTATTTCGAATAAGTAATAGTTGAGGCAAAAATGGCAGATGAAAGTGACATAAAAGAACAAAGAACGGAAAAAACAAGAAGAGCCAAAGGCAGAAAAGACCGGCAAAAAGAGCTCAATCAAACGGTTGTTACCGTGGATAATACTGGGTGCTATTGTAGTGGTCTTTGCCGGCGCCGGCTTCGGACTCGGCCGATTATTTGCCGGCTCCGGCGCAGATAGCCAGGCCAATCTGCCCCACAGGACCAGCGCACC
>CAWFCJ010000061.1:0-32644 GCA_963814265.1 Sedimentisphaerales bacterium
ACTATCTCGCCGGGTTTCTTCTGCTTACGGCAACGACGTAATCAACTGGAAGGCCGGCACGCCTTCCCCCGGCGTTGCCAACCCGTAAATTGTCAATTTTCAATTGTCGATTTTCAATAAGAAGTTTCTTAAAGCACTTCTGCGCCTTTTCCCAGCTGAATCAGTGGAACGTATTTGTCTAACGATTTCAATACCTTGGAATCGGTAAGGTCTATAACCCTTTTCTGCTCGTGGGACATGTATGCAGCCATAATCAGCATTGTAATCAGCCGGCCATATTCGAAATCGAGTAGCGCATTTTTGCCCTGCTCAAAGGCTGCAATTGCGTCTCGCCACTCGCCGATATATCCGTAGAGGTCAGGTTCATTAGGCTGCAGAACCAAGGCCCCGCGTGTCGCCTGTGCCTTCTCCAGGGCAAGTTCACTATCGGCAACAGCCGTCGCCGCTGCGTCACTTATAAAAAGCCCCGCCGGAGATTGTAGAGAGTTGACCGTGTACGAATAGCCCGGCCCGAAGGCTTCGGTAAGCAGTCGCAGTCCCGGCGCGTCGTACATCCAGGAATTTATCGCGCCGACTACGCCGCGAAGTCCCGTCTGCGGGTCCTGGAACGTGATTGAGACATTCGAATAGTCTTCAGCCGGCGTCGCCGAATAATCCACGCCTCTTTTGCGAAGCTGGCTTATCCAGGGCTCTTTGCCCCACTTAAGTAATGCCATGCTCGCTGAAACTGAGACCGGCTTAAGGTAGTTGGGCGGCTTTCCACTGGGCGTTAGCATGTACATGCCCGCAGCCACACTGTGGCATCCCATATCGCAACAGACCCCGCCTCCTTGCTTTGTGGGGTCCCAGAACCACGGCTCATGTGGTCCGCCGTGCTCCTCTGCGCTACGGGCTAAATGCACCGGGCCCATCTGCTTTTCTACGGCTGCGAGTTGACGCCTGGCCTCGACCACGCCCGGCATGTGAATCTGGTTCTCGAAGTAAGCGGTGGGCACGCCAATCTTCTTAGCGGTATTCGCCAGGGTGTTTGCCTCGGCTAAATTCCTGGCAAGGGGTTTTTCACAGATGATGCCCTTCAGTTTCGCTCCAGCTCCAACGGCCTGTGCTATGTCTTGCATCATTTGAATACGGGCAAAGTTAGGAGCAAAGATGCAGATAACATCCACAGCATGGCAAAGCTCGGCAATGCTCTTGCAGACTTTGGTCTTGCCCAGACCATCTGCGCGCGCTCGCTTAGCCAGGTCTTCTGCTCCTTTGAGGGCGTAGACGCCAGCCAGCTCCACGCCCCGTACCGAGCATAATGCCCTTTCGTGGAACGCAGCCACGAAACCAGCTCCGATCATTCCTATCTTTGGCATGGGCTCTTCCCTTTCATTTAACCAAGCCTTTCGCCTGTTCTTGCTTTTTTTGTAACTTCCTTGTGCAGTTGGACTTACGCTGCAAGCTCTGACAAGAATCTATTGCCGGCAGGTATCGGCGGCGGTTCATATTTACCCTAATTTGTCCGGCTGTACAATCAAAAGAGTGCAGAAAAGGCGAAAAATCTATCCTGCCTTTTGTGGGTGAGCGTTTCACTGGGTGGACGAGTCGAGCGTGATTTTGAGTGCTTCGTCTGCGTTTTTAACGAATGCGAATTTGAGGCCTTTTTTGGCTTCTTTGGGGACTTCGGGCAAATCCTTCTTGTTTCGAGCGGGCAGAATGACGGTCTTTATGCCGGCTTGCTTGGCGGCGAGGATTTTCTCCTTCAGGCCGCCAATGGGCAGAACAGGCCCCGTAGCGTTATTTCGCCAGTCATCGCTACATCCGGCCTGGTAGGTTTTTGCAGCAGAAGGCTGACTAGTGAGGTGAACATCGCCACGCCGGCACTTGGGCCATCCTTGGGGATCGCCCCGGCGGGGACGTGAATGTGATAGTCGGATTTGCTAAATTGATCCGGGTCAACTTTCAGACTTTTCGCATTCGCTTTTACGATGGAAAATGCCGCCTGTGCGCTTTCCTTCATTACATCGCCGATATGCCCGGTGAGAAGGAGATTTCCTTTGCCCGGCATTGAAGCCGACTCAATAAACAGCAGCTCTCCGCCGATCGGCGTATAGGCAAGGGCGGTGGCGACTCCTGGTATGCCGGTTCGCAGCGCCAGTTCGGACTCGAATTGCGTTGGCCCAAGGATTTTTGCGAGGTCCTTTTTGCCAATAGTCGCCCGGCTTTTTTTGTCCTTTGCGATTTCGGTGGCGACGGCTCTGCAAATCGACGCGATATTTCTTTCGAGGTTTCGCACGCCCGCTTCGCGCGTGTAATTGCGAATGATTGCGAGCAGTGCCTCGTCCTTTACGGCCAGTTGCGTTTTGTTCAGGCCATGCTCGTTGAGCTGCCGCGGAACGAGGTATCTCTTTGCGATGGGCAGTTTCTCGACTTCGGTATAGCCGGGCAGCTCGATGACCTCCATGCTGTCGAACAGGGCAGGCGGAATCGGCTCGGTATAGTTCGCGGTGCCAATGAACATCACTTTCGATAGATCAAAGGGCTGGTCGAGATAATGGTCGGTAGAAGGTGAAGTTTTGCTCGGGATCGAGCACCTCCAGCAGCGCCGCTGCCGGGTCGCCTCTGAAGTCCGCTCCGATCTTGTCCAGTTCATCGAGCATAAATACCGGATTTCTGCTCCGGCATTTTCGCAGTTCCTGCAGTATTCTTCCGGGCAGCGCCCCGATATAAGTTCTTCGATGTCCCCGAATGTCGGCTTCATCTCTCATTCCGCCGAGTGATATCCGGATGAATTTTCTTCCCATGGCGCGGGCGATGGATTTGCCCAGCGAGGTTTTGCCCACGCCGGGCGGGCCGACAAAGCAGAGGATCGGACTTTTGCCGGTCGGGTTGAGCTTGCGGACAGCCAGAAACTCCAGGATGCGTTTCTTTACCTTTGTCAGATCATAGTGGTCGTGGTTGAGGATTCGCTCGGCTTTATTGATATCAAGTCTGGTCTTCGGTCTGAATCGACCAGGGCAGTTCGCAGACCCAGTCCAGGTAGGTGCGGATGACGCGTATTCCGGCGAAGCGGCGGGAATCTTGCTCAGCCTATCCAGTTCTCGCAGGGCTTCCTGTTCGACCTTTTGCGGCATTTTTGCCTTTGCGATATTGTCGGAGAGCTGTTTGAGCTCTTCTGTTCGCAGGTCTTTCTGCCCAAGCTCGGACTGAATGGCTTTTAGCTGTTCCTGCAGGAAATATTCTCGCTGATTCTTGTCGATGGATTCTCTGACCCGGCCCTGGATTTTATGGCTCAGCTCAAGAACTTCCAGTTGCTTGCCAGGACGACCGAGATTTTTTCCAGACGTTTTGCAGGGTCGAGCTCCTCCAGCAATTCCTGTTTCTTGGTGATTCCAGGTTGAGGTTGGCGGCCAGGAAATCAGCCAGTGCCGAAGGGTCCTCGATGTTTTCCAGCAGGACAGACGCCTCTTCAGGCACATTGGGACTTAGGGCTATGACCCGGTTGGCCGTCTGGCGAACGCTGACAATAAGTGCCTGGAGCTTCTTGGTCATCGTTGCTGTGATGTTCAGAGTCTGTATCTTTGCCTTTAGATATGGTTCTGTGGTCACCGGCTCTATCATTATGAAGCGGGCTATTCCGTGCACAAACACGTTGATTGAGCCCTGCGGCATCTTGATTACTTTGAGCACCGTGGCGGCAGTTCCGACCGAGTACAGGTCGTCAAAACCGGGCTGCTCAGTTTCGAGGATTACGCTGCGTCAACAGACCTATTATCGACTCGTTGGGCTGAGTGTCAGTGAGTAAAGCTTTGCTTGTCTCTCGGCCAACGGCCAATGGTGTAACCGTGCCCGGATAGGCTACTACATTTCGAATCGGCAGGATGCCAATTACCTCCGGCAGGTTCATCTGCTGATTGTTGTTGCGTGACGCCGTTTTTTCGCCGGCGGTCCGGTGCTCGCTGGTCGTTGTGTCTTCTTCTACCATTTCCATGAACCTGCCGTGGTGAACGGATACGAGGTTTTTCAGGCCATCCATCATTTATATCTTACTCGACCGGTTCTTGTTCGGACTTAAATGATATACAATTGGCCGTAGAAACTGAAGCCAAAAACCTCTGCGCCGCAGCAGGCTCAGCGAGCAAATTATGAGCAAGGCCTGGGAAAAGCTGTCAGCATTCGGTTTGTCATTCGTCATTATTAAGGAAACCAGATTGGAGATCTAATTGCAAGGCGATTTGGAAAGAGATTTGGTGGCGCGATGCCGGGTAGGGGACAGATCGGCATATACTGACCTGGTAAGGGCCTATTCGGCACGTGTGTTTGCGATTTGCCTGGCTATGCTCCACAATCAGTATGATGCTGAGGATATTGCCCAGCAAACGCTTCTAAAAGGTCTTACGGGCATAAGTAGCCTTCGCGGCGATGACCAATTTGGGGCGTGGATCAGCCGAATAGCGAGAAATTTGTGCATTGATTTTATCCGAAAACGCAGGCTCAGGGCAAACGTACCTGACCGCCAAGCAGGTTTAGCTCAGCCGGACTCGCGTGATTATGATGAGCTTCAAGTTGCCCTGGCAAAACTTCCGGAGGATTCGAGACTCACCTTGACGCTGTACTATTTTGATGGGCGAAGTGCCAAAAACATTGCGGAAACGCTCGACATCAGCGAGGGTGCGGCCCAAACCCGGCTTTGCCGCGCCCGAAAACAGTTACGCAGACTATTAGAAGCCCAGCGAGGTGCATAATGCAAAACGACTGCAAGAATATCCAGGAGCAAATTGCAGAGCTTGTGTCAGGAGTGCTGCCGGCTGAACTGGCAGTCGAATTGACGACACATATAAGCACCTGTGCCGCTTGCCGGGCATACCTTGAAGCCTTGCAGGCCGACGATAAGCTGCTCGGCAAGTTCGCCGAGGCAATGCAGCCGATGGTAGCCCGGCTCGAAAGCAGGGTGATCGAAGCGATTGCGGATGCGCGATCGGGTGATTCAGGCGGCAGGGCTTCGGTGTTGGCGACAATCCTGAAGAGCCGAGCAGCAAAATTCGCTGCGGCAGCGGTCATTGTCGTAACCGTGGCCTTGATGATGCGTCGTGGCAACAGCCCCCTTGATATGGCTACTCCGGCGTTCGCCGAGATGGTAGAAGCTATGGGAAAAGTGGCCTGGGTGCATGAAGTTGAAAATAAACGCACTAGGGATAAAGGCCGCTACGAGGAATGGGTTTTTTATGGCTGTTCTTACAAAGCGAAATTGGTCTTTAAGAAATCTGACAAGGGAGATTTTTCTTGCCAGGATTATCTTAATTGTACGGAGACTTTTTACGACCGAGAAGCTGATACGGTCGTGATCGGTTATAGGCCCGAGTATTACGATCCCTGGTGGCTTCCCACGCCACAATCTCTTGTCGAGCGATGGAAAAAAGAATTCGAGAAAGGTAGAAAGTTTGTTACCCATCAAACAGGCTCATACGAGGGCATGGATGCGGATACTTATTGTTCGACCGACTATGGGACAACGAAGCAGGGCAGTCGGTATGTAGCCTCTGAGTTTATCCTGATTGTGGATAGGAACAGGCACCTTCCGCTGGCGACTTCATTCAAGTTCTGGATGTCTGATGGAACACTGGACACCGACACAGATACGAAATATAGTTATCCCGAAAAAGGCCCGAACGATATCTATGAGTTGGGCTGCCCCAGAAACGGCGAAGGTCTTGGACAATTCGCCCACGCCTGAGTTGCTGCAGGCGGTCGCGGGATATAGAGCCGGGCGAGAAGGTAGCCCACGGCGGTACATTGCAATACTTGTGACCGGCAGCTACAAAGAACCGCCCGAATCCAATCTAATTAATAGTGTGGAGGTACATTACTGCGATGATTACCTGCAGAGATGCGACCTTTGCTTTTTCGAGCCAATCACGCAGCAGCAGTTCATCGAAAAAGCCGGCAATTCCTTTGACTCCATCATGAAATGGTGGATAAGCCCAGCTAAAGCGGAGCTCCGCATAAGCCATGAAAAGGTCTCCTTATATGGCGAAGAGTACACCTGCTGGCTGCATCGCTCCGGCGACAGCAAAGACTGGGTAACCCTGTACCGGGGTTATTCGCCGGGTAAAAGCCGGCTGGGTCCTCGCACTCTGGGCAGGTATGTGGTTTATCGCAACATTCTGTCCGAGCTCGGATGGACCGATTGCCTTCTGAAAACTACGGGCAGTTGGAAGGTATCGTTAGTGGAGGACGACTACTCCAGGAGCAATAATCTTCTTTGTATTGCGGTTTTGGATAAGTCAAGTTTCACTGGCGATGGCGGGGTTTCCCAGGGAAGTTTCTTCTATCTTAATCCGCAGCGCAACCACATCTGTCAGAAGTATGAGCTGTATCCACGGTCTAACCGTTACTACTCCAGAGAAGTGCTCGAATACGGTCAAACAGACTCAGGCCAGTGGTATCCCAGAAAGATCCTCGCCAGAGAGAACCGCCAGGACGTGACCCCGCCGGAGCGGCAGGAGATAGAAACTATATATCTGGATGCCGATCCGGAGTTTCCGGAAGGCATTTTTGATCCGGCGAGGTTACCTAACTAACTCAAACTGACCGATTTGGGATTGAACACTGTCATAAGTGAGTATTCAACACTAACATACCACAATTTGTCATTCCCGCACAAGCGGGAATCCACTCAGTCGATATGTTAAGGGATTCCTGCTTTCGCAGGAATGACACGATGAATCGGTCAGTCTGAGTAACTAAATGATGCTACAGCAGCTCGGGCTCGTTAGGATCGTCGTCAGGGCTGCTAAACAGGGTACCGATTAATACACTTGCGAACTCCGGCTCATTGGGGTCATCGTCCAGGTAATTGGCCTGGTTGTTAGTAAGCCTGCTTGTGTTGCTTGCGTTCAGAATGACCGTGGATAGCACTGCCAGAACGAAAACAATCACGATAATGTTCATTAACTTTTTCATTTTACATTCCTCTTAAAGTTGTTGGAGAAATCAGTAAGTGAGCTTCTAATCCATTCTTTATCATTTACTTCAGTTATCCTTCGCAGTACGTGTTTTGCAGAGGCCTGATGACGATGGGGCTTGTGATGCCGCTGGGCAGCATCTTCTCTACTTCAGGGGTAATACTGATCACGCCGATGTCACCTAACTCGGTCGTCTCGGAGCCGCCATCGTCAAGGGTAGCGCCAATATTGGTCACGTAACCACTGCTGTAGGGGGTCGTATCAAACATGGATATAATCGTCCCATAGATTTGGGCGTTGCCGCGCACATCAACAATCCCACCTACTATTGCTCCGGTGAGCACATTGTTGTCGCTTTTGTCCGGGTTAGTGTTGCCGAGGTTCACGTTGAAATGCGGCGCGAAGATCGTGGCTTCCTGAATGCCGGACTGATTGTTGAACGCAGCCTCGCCTGTGAAATACAGACAATTGTTTACCCAGTTAAATGGCTGCGGTACATTCGTAATGATTGTGCCATTGAAGGTGCAGTTCTCGAATCGCACATTATTTGTGTACGATTTGGAAGTGCTGGTTTTGGAGCAGTTAATATACAGCACACCTTCAAAAGTGCAGTCTTTGAATAGTGCGTGCCTGTTCATAGGTACCGATGCATTTGTGAAGGTCTGATTCTCGTACACATTTCGGGTGAAGGATGTACTGGAACCGTCTCTGGGCAACGAATAATTGCCGGCGTGATGAGGGAAATATTCGACTACCTTTTTTGCGCTTGTCGGCACAATTGCAAGTCCAACATTATACGAGTCGGTGTTGTAATCGCTTATCTTCATGCCGGGCATATCTTGGTAAGGCTGTCCATAGTTGATGCCCTCATGGTAAGCCTGAATTTCGTCGCCTGGGCTGTAAATACGGTCTCCGTTCTCATCAAACATTGGGTTGCCGTCTTCGTCCAGGGTTTCCAATTGATAAGTTTGTGCTTGAATTTGTGGCAAGGTCAGAACGGTATTGATGGTGCCCAGTATCTTTGAATCGCTGGTCATGTTGTAGGGCGATATCGCGGCACGGTTCCAGGAGCTAAAGACGTCTCCGTGAATAGTTGTGTCACCCGTCAGCCACATACGCCCTCTGCTGGCGATGGCATAATTCAAGACGCTCCTATCCTTAGTAATCTTCATGTCCATTCCTATTTTTCGAGTCACGTCGCCGTCGGTTCCTGTGGATTGCAGCTTGATTGTGCGAGGGTCGCTGTCATAGCGGCAGAACCTTATGGTAAAGCCCACATCGGCGCTGCCGAAATTGATGGGTGAAGTAACGATCTGGTCGCCGCTGCCACGGGCGTCGGTGAATGGCGTCGCAGATCCGACTATCTGCCCATCAAGGCTGGTGTTTTGAAAATACTGGCAAAGGTCGAGCCAGGCTTTGAGGGCCTGGCCGTCAGTTACATAATTATATCCGGTCTTATCCAAACTAATCGTGCCAGCGATGTATTTTGCGCAGTTGAGGCCCGATTGCGCAGCTAAGAAAGCTGCGTTGATTTTGTGTTGATTTGAGGCAAGTTGGACGTTCGCACCGGACATGGTTGCCATGGTGACGGCTAAGGCCGAGAACACGGCAATGAATATCATTGATAGCAGAAGCGCAACACCTGCGCATTCGGCACATCAGCTTCTTAATGGATGTCATTATACAACCGCCCCCAGAAACCCCGCTTCGACTGTGTTTCAGCAAATTCTATGTGCCAACTAAAGTATAGAAAATGTTTCGTGCTAAGGCAAAACGTGCTCTGCGAAGTATGAGCTGCGGGCAAAAGGCGATGAAATGACCCAAGAAAACCCTAATTGAGTTGCTTCTTGCCTCCAAAAGTCAAACTTCGCCGGTATTACGTACTCGACCACGTCCAGCGAGTCCTTTGACGGCTTAAAGATACTGCCCGATCGTAATCCTGTCACATCCCACTTCTCGCAAATCTTTTAGCACTTGCTCAACCTCGGCGTCCGTTTCGCCCAGCCCGAGCATAATCGAGGATTTAGTCACGATGTTGCCGTAGTATTCTTTTGCCAGCCCGAGTAGATTTAAGGAGCGCTGGTAATTTCCGCCCGCTCTGGCAATCGGATACAGGGCTGGCACCGTCTCGACATTATGGGCGAATACAAACGGCAGTGCTGCCTGCAAAGTCTGCAGGGCTTTTTCCTGGCAGTTGCGAAAATCAGGCGTCAGTATCTCGAATTTCATATCGGGGCAACGCTTTCTTACCTCGTTGATAGAGGCCAGAAAATGTGCAGCGCCGCCATCCGGCAAATCGTCCCGGTTCACACTGGTAATGACCAGATATTTCAAGTTTAGTTGCTCAGCCATCTCGGCTGCACGCGCCGGCTCAGCAGGGTCCGGCGGCAGGGGTTTGCCTGTTGCCACCGAGCAGAATTTACAGTTTCGTGTGCAGACGCTGCCCAGGATCAGGACTGTCGCAGTGCCCCTTGACCAGCACTCGCCTCGATTTGGACAATTCGCATTATTACATATTGTCGCAAGACCCAGTGAGGTTAAGACTTTTTCTGTGCGAGCGAAGCCCTCGCCGGCTGGCAGAGGCCGACGCAGCCAGGCCGGCAGCTTCCGTTGCCCGTCGCTCGTGACTCGTCGCTCGTGATTGGTTGAAAAGTGCCTGACAAGCAATTGCGATAGCTTTTCTTTTAGCTCGCTCATCGAACGTTGTTTGCCGGTCTCTTTGAGCACCGATGTCATTTCTACGCCGGTCAGGCCGCAAGGAACCATCAAATCAAAGATGCTCAGGTCGTTTTGAATGTTTATCGCCATACCGTGATACGTGACGCCTTTGGATACCCGCACGCCGATAGAGGCGATCTTCCGGAGTTTTGAGTTTTGAGTTTTGAGTTTTGAGTTTTCCTGCAACACCCATAATCCGGGCAAGCCCGTACGTCTTTGGATATACACACCCAGTTCCTCCAGCAGTTCTATGCCTATTGTTTCGAGCTGTCTAATATATTCGTTGATTGCGAGTCCAAGCTCTTGCAGGTGCAGAATTGGATAGAAAACCAATTGGCCTGGATTGTGCGCTGTTGCTCCGCCGCCTCTACGGATGTCGACAACATCAATCTGTCGTGCCGCCAAGTCTTCTCGGCTGACAAGCAGTTTGTTGGCACTTTGCCGGGCGCCGAGCGTAATAACAGGCGGATGTTCGACGATTAGAACAGTATTTGGCATTTCGCCCTGGCGTCGCTTCTCGTGCAACTCGTGCTGCTGCTGTAAGACCTCTTGGTAGTTGGCCAACCCGCAGTCAACCACCCGCAAAGGAATTCGAGTTTTCACGGTTACAGACATCGTAAGTAGAATTTTACCTGTAAATTGCACGAATTGCACGTCTACGTTGCAAGAGTGGGCGAACTGCTCATCGACAAATCACATCCAGCCCCTTATCGATAGCGTACCGGCGGACAGAGTCGATTTCTTGCAGGCTGGGGCGGCGGTTGATTTGGGGGTGCGAAAAGGCCTTGTAGCAGGGACGATATTGGTCCATAACATTAATCACCGTTTTGGGTGAAATCTGCTCTGTTAAAAAGTCGATAATTGCGAAGCTGCCGGCCTGGCCGTTCGGCAGCACCAGGTGCCTTACCAAGACGCCACGTGTAGCCAGGCCATTTTCCACCTGAAGGTCGCCGACCTGCCGGTGCATCTCCTTGACAGCGGCGAAGTTTACCTCAGGATAGTCCGGCGCAGCCGAGAGTTCTTTAGCCACTGCGGAGTCCGAATACTTCATATCCGGCATATAAATATCTATGTAGCCCTTCAGTAACTGGAGCGTTTCGACCGAATCGTATCCGCCCGAATTATAAACGGTTGGCAGTGTCAAGCCGGACTTTCGCGCCAATTCGATTGCCGCCACAATAGCTCCAATAACGTGCGTGGGCGTGACGAAATTGATATTGGCGCAGCCATAATCCTGCAGTTCGACCATAGATTGGGCGAGTTGCTCAATTGTAACTTGGCGTCCGTTCCGGTGATGGCTGATATCGAAATTCTGGCAAAAGACGCAGCCTAAATTGCAGCCGGCAAAGAATATCGTGCCCGAGCCGCCACGTCCCACCAGGACGCTTTCCTCGCCGAAATGAGGCCCAACGGAGCTAACTACCGGCAGATCGGCAATGCCGCAAAAGCCGGTTTGTCCCTCGCTTCGATTGACCTTGCACTTACGCGGACAAAGTGCACACGGATTCATCCGCTGCCACAACTGCTGAACGGCTTTACTGAGAGGCTTGATGTGTGTTGGTAAGAATGTCATATCGCGTGCTACGCCCTTGCAAATACCGTCGCCCCGTTCGGCAGAGCTTGCCCTGAGCGAAAGCCGAATGGGCTCAGGGCAGGCGTACCGGCGACGGCTAAACAGACCTCAGCGTTCACATTACAAAGAAAGCCCGTCTTTTGGAAGGGCTTTTTCCTTTGCGGTTGAGCGCGAGTCGTCCCGCCAATGGTGGGCTAATAGATAATGGCGGTTGCCTGCTCGATGTTCTTGATAAGGTTGGCGACGTCAGAAGGGTCAGATACCGAGCCGTCAAAGCCTCTCTGCAGCAGTGCAGCGGATTCGGAGCCGCTTAAACGGTTGGCAAGAGCGATAATCTTAATGGTCTGCAGGTCTTCGTCTGCACGAATGCTCTCGCAGATACCTGTCGCATCTATGCCTTTTGCCAAAAGGTTTACCAGCAGGACATGCGGAGCGAATTTGTGGATGGTTAAGCCCGTTTCGAAATTGCTCTGGACGATTTGCACCTCGTAACCGCCTTTGGTCTTCAAGGCGTCAGCCAAAGCAGATGCTGACTCCTGCTGGTTGTCGACTATTAGAATCCGAATTTTGCCGACCGGCAGCGCCAGCGAGGGCATATTGTGTACTTTCATAAAGCGGACTAGTTCGCTCAGAGGTATTCGGCGGTCTTTGCTGCCCGGTATGCGATAGCCTTTAAGCTGGCCGGTGTCGAACCACTTCGATACTGTTCGAGGAGCCACGTTACAAATTCTGGCTACATCGCCGGTTGTCAGTACGTTTTTGCCTTTTGCCATTGTTCGAATTCCCGGTAAGTTGTATTCAAACCATACTCTAATTCGGCCTTAAATCGGTGGTCGTTTAGCGCAGGAGTCACAATTTTCGCTTTACAGCTAATAAACGCCTGTCTCCGGAACGTTGCGTCCCATAAACTCTTGTTGCGTTTATCGCCGTGACGCACGGGCGTAAAATGTCTTTGATTTGCCATTTACGAGCGGTACAATTCCTCTGTAAGGTTGGTGCAGTATTAGTTTGACAAGGAGATTCTTCTAATGCAAATATACTTATCGCGGCCGGACATCACTGAAGAAGAAATCGCAGCCGTTTGTTCGGTCCTTCGCAGTCCCGATCTTTCACTCGGCCCGAAAGTAGCAGAATTTGAGCGGGCATTCGCCAACTACATCGGCACTAAGCGTGCGGTGGCCGTCAACAGTGGAACCAGCGGCTTATTCTTATGTATGCTGGCACTGGGCGTTGGGCCCGGCGATGAGGTCATTACCACGCCGTTTACGTTCATCGCATCTGCGACCTCTATTATGATGGCCGGTGCCAAGCCGGTCTTTGTAGACATTGACCCGGAAAGCCTAAATATAGATGCTGCGAAAATTGAATCCAAGATTTCCCGCCGGACAAAGGCGATTTTGCCGGTAGAGATTTTCAGCAATCCTGCCGGGGTCGACAAGGTCTGTGAGATTGCCCAGAAACATAATCTGATGGTAATCGAAGATGCTTGTGAAGCGCTGGGCTCGACATTGAATGGGAAAAAAGCCGGCATATTCGGTACGATGAGCGTCTTCGGTTTTTATCCGAATAAGCAAATAACCACCGGCGAAGGCGGAATGATTACGACCGATCCGACGATGACCTGGCGGATATCTGTGTATCGCTGCGCAATCAAGGAAGGGGCAAAGGCGGCAAGTGGCTGGCTCACGAGCGGCTGGGCTATAACTTCCGGCTCAGCGACATAAATTGTGCGCTCGGCATTGTGCAGCTTCGCAGAATAGACCAAATCAAAGCCAAACGCCAGCAGGTCGCAAAATGGTACCAGGAAATGTTGGCGGATGATGATAGGCTGATAGTGCCTGCCGAGCCGCAAAGGGTTGCGATTTGAGCTGGTTCGTTTTTGTCGTTCGGCTTTCAGAGAGATTTACTCCTAGAGCAGCGCGACAAGATTTTGGAGGATATGAAAGGTAGGGGCATTCAGGTCAGTAATTATTTTCCGCCCGTACATCTGCAGCCCTTCATAGCTGAGCAGTTCGGCTACAGGCAGGGCGATTTTCCTATTGCCGAGTCCGTCTGTGAGCGAACAATCGCTTTGCCATTCTATAATAATCTGACCAAAGACCAGATTGCAGCCGTCTGCAGCACGCTAAAAGAAGTTTTAGACGAAAACTTGATAGACATCTCGTAACCCTACCATCTGAACTATGTAATCAACAACGTTCATACAGAACAGCGGTAATCTTCCGACCCATAAATAATCTTGCCGTGCTTTAGCACATTTTCGAGAAACCCGCTTTTGTCGTTTTCACGGCACAACAGCACAGGTTCTATGCGCTTATCTACGGTGCGCACAAGATTAAACAAGTCAGCACTTGTTTTGAGATAATCACCACAAAATTTATCCACTACCACAGCGATATCGATGTCGCTATCTTTTTTAGCATCGCCTCTGGCGTACGAGCCGTAAAGTACGACCATGCTTACGGGAATAAAGGTTTTTACTTTTTGGGCATAAAGTTTGGCTATTTCGACAATTTTTTTATCCATGCGTAAAATCTCTTTGTTTTCTACGTAAAGCTCTTCGCATTGCCTCGCGGTAAGAGCCTTCAATAAAAGCTCTCTATCTTCAGGATAACGTGCTTGTATATTAAGCGGCATAAGTTCGTTGAAAAGCGAAAAATGCTCCTCGTCGGCGATTTCGTCAAATTTCGATTCTTCCGAGAGCAAGAGAAGATTATGACTATAAGGCGGCTCTTTTTCCTGAGTATACTAAAAGTAGGCTTTCAGACATTTCTCCACCACCTGATGGCAAAGAAAGCCGACATACAGAAACCTTTTCGATTGCAGCATCGCTTTTGCGCTGGCCAAGTCGTAATGCGCAATATCCAGCCAATACTCTATTTTCCTTTTCGTATCCATTACACCTCTTATCTCCAGAAACCTGATCGTCCCCTTTACCTTTGAGCTAAATTATACCATATCACTACAACAAAAACTAAGATTTCCCTTTGGTATCCGCGCAAATCCATTTTTCTTCTTTTTGCCTACTGTACTCGGTTCTATACAAAAAAATCGCTAATCATTTGGCTATGGCGTTTTTTGTGTTAGAATTTATGTGTGGGGGGATCGCAAACAGTGGATGAGGGCACGTAATAGCAGATAACTTTGCCTGGAAGCGGACGCATAGCCCAAGATGGTCAGAACGAATGAGCGAAGAACAGAGCATCGGCTGGAGTATTACTGGCCCATCTGGTTCACCGAGGATTGTGACGAAGGACTTTCACAAGGCAAGATGCTCGACATCTCCAGTAGCGGTGCGGCGTTTAGCTGCTACATCGACGACAGTTGTCTTTATCGCGGCCAGCGCATAACCGCTCACTTCAGTGTTCCTCTGTTCGGCTCGGATGCGTCCTTCGAGATGACAAATTTCACTCGCTCCGGTCGGATATGCCGCGTCGACGAGGTGCACAGGTTTTCTCGGCAGGTTGCCCTTCGATTCGCGGAACCTCTGCCTTTCAGACCCGGGGAGCAAGCTCGTGCCAGAATTCAATTTGAGGAGCACAAACAGCCCACGCTGGCAACGACATGATTTATTATCCAATGTCGAGATTTTCGTTTGACATACGGGCTTTTTTATCGTAAGTATTTATTAAAGGCAAGTGCGAAGCAATAGGGCGGGGGAGTGCCGAAACGAAGATAGCATTCGGAAGGGGGGTAGCCTCCAATGTGCGGCTGGAGAAGCAAACTGATTTTCTTGCTGATAGTCTACTTTTCTGGTTTTGCCACGGCAATTTATACTTTGGCGCCTGCACCGGAAAAGTCCGCTCACCAAGCGGGTGCTAAAGACTTTACATACGCGGCATTCAAATCAGACGAATTGGCCAAATTTTTCAATCAGGGGATGCACAAGTGCATTGATCTGGGCAAAGATTTTGCCTGGCGTGCCGCCAAATTGATGAAAGAAGAGTTGGATGAGCGAACCCAAAAGCCTCTTCAAGGCAGCGGTTGAGCGCAAGACATCGTGCGCTGGAAGCGCCAAAACACCGCCAGATATTTAGCCCCGCAATTTATTGCGGGGTTTCAATGCCAACAAATACACGTTTAGTTGCAATAGGGGGGCGTGTATGTAACATTGCTGGCCGTGGGCGGCCGGGCCCACGGCCATCTTTCTGGCACAAAAGATGCCGCCTGCGAATTGCAAATTAGTGTTATCTTCTATTCACATCCTCCGCTCATATCTCGAATATTGAACCCATCCTACAGTAGCGGTTCCCGCCGCTCAGGCGACCGATAACATCGAATTTAATCGGGTCAACGGTCTTTCCCGCTTCCAGAATTTCGTCTTTGATATGCACCAGGAGAATAGCGCCCAGGACAAGATTGCCCGCAAAAGCCCCCTGTCCTACGGTAACGATTCGGTCAAGGGCACACTCAAAGGCGACTTTGGATTCTTTTACCCGTGGAGCAGCAACAATCTTCGATGATACAAGCGGAACTCCTGCCTCGGCTGCCTCATTGATTCCATAAGGGAACGTCGTCGATGTTTTCACCATGGCAGAAGCCAGGTCTTGCGATACCATGTTCACGACGAAGTTTTTGGTTTCTTCGATGTTGCGTATCGTATCCTTGCGACTGCCGTCCGGACGGTTGACAACCGAAAAACCTAACGTAGCCGGCCGCCACGTGATGCCGGTAAAGAAACTGAATGGGGCCAGATTTATATGCCCCTGTGTGCTGACCGAAGACACCCAGGCAATTGGCCGTGGTATTATTGCACTTGCTAACAAGTCATGCGCATCACGCGCGTGCAAGCTTATTGAGATCGATTTCCATATTTGACTTTCCCTTTCCTTACCGGCTACCCCCTGCTTTCTGGCGTAAACCATCCCGGTGATTGCGAAAGCAAGAAGTTGGGCCGAGACGAGTAGGAAAATAAAGGCTTGATCGGAGGAGCGAATTTATAAGCGTCTTTTACATGCAGATGTTCGCAATCGAGTCACACTTTTCCAACAAACCAGCTTATTAATAACTGAACAGGGAATTTTTGAACATTCTTAAACAGAACTCTTCTAAACCGTGTAGATTTCACTCCTTGCTTTAGGGATTCAAAAATTGGCTGAAAATTACCGTAATTATCTGGGTCTATCATTTTTAATCTATCTACGGCTGATACAATATAGTCTCTTAATTCTAAGAAACTTTCTTCAATTTTTTCCTCAGATAATTCAATAAGGAAATAGTCTGAAATCAAAGCGTCTTCTACTTGAAAAAATAAAATTGATGGTATCTTCGCATCTTCATCAAGCTCAAGGTAATTTTTGAGCATTGGTAGTATTGCACTCAGGTCATTTTTACTATAAATCGGGAATAGTGCTCTTTTTTCATAATGACTAATATTTGCTAAATCTTCACCAAAATTATGTTCTCTGGGAATTAATATAATAGATACTTAAATAATGGTCTGAAATGGTATTTAATGCGTTCCAGTAATTCTTATCATTTAGTATCTTTACTATTTGTGGATTTTCAAAATTATACAGTATAAAGGCAAATGCTAATGCTCTATTTTCTTTTCTGTGCTTTTCACACACCTCAATAATACTTCTGCTAAACTCTTCTGTGCCTAACTCATAAATTGAACCGTCTTTCTGCAGTTTTATGGGTACCATTTTTCTCTAATTCCTCTTTGAAATTTTTGCAAGGTAACAACGATGTATTATTCGGATTCCTGTTAAGACGCTTGGTTCTATCCGGAATCAAGGTAGCTTTTTCTCATTGAGCCGTCAATTTCATTTTCCACGAATATCGCAAATCAAAGTGCAAAATGCAAAATGACACGTTAAAATTAACACAGTTTTTGATTTTCAATATGTATTTTTGATATTTGATATTTAATTTTTGATATGTCGCCATTGTATGGCTTAATATTTGATGTTGATGGTGTGATTGCGGATACCGAGCCGGTTAACGCCAAAGTTACTATCAGGGTCTTCGAGGACATGTTGGGCGTAAAAGGCGTTAAGCCTGAGGATTTTGCCGCCGGTATTGGCCGAGGAGCTGAGCGGTATATCCAGGCGGCGGCTGAAGTCCACGCTGTGAAACTAACGGATGAACAGGCCAAAGCCGCAGCACAGTTACGTGAGAAGTATCTGATAAACGCAATGCAAGACGAACCATTGCCTGCATTTCCGGGCGTTTTGGAGTTGATAAATGGGCGCTGCAAAGGCAGGATTTTAGATTAGCTATCGCCACATCTGCAACGCTTGAACTGTCGCGGGCTATCTTGGAGTCGGCGAAAGTACCCTACAAGAGAATGATTTACGTTACCGGCAGCGAAGTCAAAAATAAGAAACCGCATCCTGAGCTTTTCCTGCTTGCCGCCGGGCGCATGGGCGTCGAACCTGCCAACTGCGTCGTTATAGAAGATGCTCCCAACGGTATCCAAGCTGCCAAAGCCGCCGGTGCAAAATGTATCGCTGTGACGAACTCAACCACCGCAGCAAATCTCTCCCAAGCCGATTTAGTCTGCGATTCTCTTAAACAGATTGACCTCGAGACCATTCGAACGCTTATTCACTAACCTATATTTTTTACCGCCAAGACCGCCGAGGACACAGAGTGGGAGAAAGATACCACTTATTCTCTCTGTGGGCTCTGTGAACTCTGTGGCGGAACCAGTGTTTTTTTACGAGATACGAGCGACGAGCCACGAGCGACGGACTTTTGCTGACTTTATTGACTTGCCCGATGTGCCATGCTATGATTTCTCTGTTAGCGAACCAAATGTGGCCGTTATGCGGATCAGTATAAACAGTGTTGGCCAGGTACTACGGCGAAATAAATCTGGGTGATCAGAGCTACGGCAAGGCCTCTCGACTCCGGCGAAGCATATAGTGGAGCTGGGCCGACTTGACGAGAAACTTGTAAAGGGACTCCATCGAAGCGGCTTCGTCCCTCGCGCGAAAGCGGAAAGACCGAAACTCGTTTACTGAAGATGGGTCGCAGAGTAGCATGAGTATGATATCCAGAGAATTACGCCCCAGAATTAAAAGCTACTTTCCGGCGAGATTCGAGTTAAAGACGCAGAGAAAGTTATGGAGAAGTTGGCATGAGGGAACCTGACGACCTTTTGTTTTGCAAGGACGGCATCCTTGAGTTGCCGCGCTTTTTCGAGGCGAAAATGTGTGAGGCAATAGATGCCATCGATGCTAACAGGCTGCTCAATACAAGCGTTGAAGACCTATGTGACTACTTCGAGCAAGAATACAGGATCAACGTTCCTGTCTTAAAAGAAAATGCGATAACGGTTGATCAGACCGAGGCAAAGATAGATGTAAGCCATGATCCATTCAGGTTCGTTCCGAGTGGACAAAAGATATATGTAGCCGGCACCAACGTAACCTATTTTGTCCCATTTGATGGTGATGCTTCCTTATTTAAGCTACACGCATCGACATTCACTTTCAATCCTCCACGGGCTGAGATTGGGAATGGCGAGCTGAGAATACGCTTTACGTTCGAGGCAAGCAGCTCTGATAGACTTAAGAGTCAGTTCGAGAAAACACTGGGCGAGATCAAGACTAACTTGGACTGTATGAGAAAAGACGTAGAAAACCACAATAGATCTATACGGTCCAAGGCAAAGGCACGCATTGAATCCCGTAGGCAAAAACTCCTGAATGACCAAGGATTAGCCGCATCATTGGGTTTTCCATTGAGACGCAGGGACGACGTACAGAAAACCTACGTAGCGCCTGTGGAAAGAAGAAAGCCGAAGCTACAGATGCCTTCGCCGGGTGTTCAGCCCTTTGTGCCTGAGCCTGCCCTTGATATGCAAGAGTATGAGAACATCCTCTCAATTCTGTCGAATATGGTATCTGTAATGGAGCGTAGCCCAGCTGCTTTCAAGGAAATGAAAGAGGAGGATATTAGACAACATTTTCTGGTTCAACTTAATGGCCAATATGAGGGACAGGCAACAGGCGAAACCTTCAACTTCGAAGGCAAAACGGATATCCTGCTTAGGGTCCAGGGTAGGAACATCTTCATCGCAGAGTGCAAGTTCTGGCATGGCCCAAAGGAGGTCACCGAGACTATAGATCAGTTGCTCGGTTACACCAGCTGGAGGGATACGAAGACTGCTATACTCATATTCAATCGTACAAAGAATCTTTCACAAGTGCTGGCACAAATACCCGACCTTGTGAAGTCTCATACGAATTTCAAGCGCCAACTGCCTTACCCGTCAGAAACGGGATACCGCTTTGTGCTGCACCATCGGGACGATAAGAACCGGGAAATAATTCTGACCGTATTGGTTTTCGAGGTGCCAAAATGAACGTGCCTTCAAAAGGTCTGGACGAAACCTTTGTCGAAAAAGCTGCTTCGGCTTGGATCGAAGGCAGAATTCTGGGGACAAAATGTTAATTCCTGGGACGCCTTAATTATTTCTAGGCGTTCAGGAGTGTTCAGGAGCCAGGTCGATCATGGTTGCGGCTGGGAGTTTCTGTGTGATAATCTCAGCGGCGAGGTTAGTCCATCTCTTGCAGCCGTCGAGCACAACGCTGTCACTACTAACTACAATCAGGTCGGTTTTTATAAGTTCAAAATCGGGACTTAAGGAAAGCCTAATCTCCCAGTTCCAATTGTCTTTCTGAGCCAGTTGACCGATCAAGGTTTTCAGCCGGCCACTGTTAGAGACGGGGCTATCCAGCAGCCAGAGAGCACTTGTCACCGTCATCTCTTTTAGAAAATCGCCGATAAGTTGCACCGCGGGTATCGTTTCGGTTACCTTTCGGTATGTTCCGTGAATGCTTGCCAGGTCTCGAAAACATCCATCTCGGCCTTTGAAAATCACGCCCCCGCTCATCGCTGCTTCCACAGTTATCAGCACATTGTAACCGTCGATAGCAATACGTTGCCCCCGGAGACCCTTAATTGGGATGAGGCGTTGATTCCGAGAGGCAACTTGCTGGTCGGAGCAGGCGCTGTCGCATAATAGCCAATCTTTGTCTTTCGGTGAGCGAGAACTTATCGCCTACCAATTTCAAAGCACTTTTTCCTGCGTAGCCTTTGGTCAATAGTAGCGAAAAGTCTGCAAGCGCCAGTTGTAGAGCGTCAATTTTATCCGGCGCAAATAATTTCGCATCCTGCGGATGCGGCCCTCTATGAATTCGCCTATCGGGCATCAGGAAAGTCCTCCATCCGGTTATATTCTTTTGCCCTGCTGGCGGGCTTCATTGATCTGCATTCGGCTGCGATGCTGATACTGGCGAAGCGTCTCGATCCCATATTGCTTTAGCAGTTCTCGCACGCGAACGCCGGGCTTGACCGCCTTGAACAGCCACCACGGCGCCAGGTCCTCGTCGCTCAGATTGCGCTCAACGATTATCTCGTCCTTGTGTTCGCTGAGCATTTTTTCGACCTTTTCTCGATTGAAGTCGTGATGGGTAAACGCACGGTCCAGGTCAAGCGTTGCTATGAACTGTTTCGGGCAGGGCTTTTCGATGTCCTCGACGGTCTTGCCGGTGATGTCAATGATGTTGCCGGCTCCTACCGGCACAATATAGTAATGATAAAGTATCGCGTAGGCGTTCAGCGGCGAGCCTCCGCCATAAGCATCGGCCAGAAAACGATGTCCACATCCAGATTGTCGCACTGCTGCCATAGCTCCGGAAAATTCAGGTCAAAACAGGTCAAGATGCTTATCCTGCCAAAATCGGTATCGAAGACTTTGACGCCCTCGGTGCTGCAATGCAGCCCTTCGCCCCAGAACACGAAAACCTTGCGATAGTAGCCGGCGACCTGGCCTTTGCGGTCAATTAGGACCGCCGTGTTGTACTGCTTGTCGCCCGCTTGTTCGCGTATCGGGCAGATAACGTACATATTGTACTTCTTAGCCAGTTCTGCCACGGCTTCTGTTGTAGGGCCTGGAATGGGTTCGGCTTTAGTGCCGGCGAATTCCTCGGGCAGACAGGCAATATCCACGCCATTTTGTCCGGCTGTATGCAGGTGCTCGATGGCCTGCTTTAGCTTGACGTCACGGTCGCCGCCGAAGCCGATGCAGATGGCAGCCACCTTGACCTGTCTGCCGGGCAGTTTGTCTCGGTCAAGTTGCGCGGCAGTGCTTGCCGCTCGAACTGAAACAACAACCAAGAAACCGGCAAGAAGTGTTCTGAAAATCTTCATCGTCATTTTCCTCCCAGCCTTAAAGTCTCAATTAAGTGTACTGGCTTGCTCTATGCCCGTCAAAAACAAATTGACACACAGCAGAAATACCGGTCTACTATCTAGTTTAGTGGTCGCCGGCACTCGTCTCGGCGGAGCGCCGAGCCGTAGCCGGGCGGCGACTGCATTTTTCAGCGTACTCAAAGGGTATTTACGTTATTCGAAGTTAAATGGCGAGCCACAATTTAGCACAAGTCAAGATAGACGAGCTGGAAATCATCGGTTACTCGATTGCAGGCGAAGAAACGGTGGTCGCCATACCACAGTTGGACGTCTGCTTCGATGTCGGCAAGGCCCCCGATCAGATAATCTCCATAAACCATGTTTTGCTCTCACACGGGCACATGGACCACGCTGCGGGCTTTGCGTATTATCTGTCGCAGCGAAATTTTTGCGGCCTACCAGCCGGAACGATATTGGCTCCGTGGGATCTCCTCGCCCCGATGAGAGAAATAATCGATGCGTGGGGTCGGCTTGATGGAAATAAGGTGCCCAATAACTTAGTCGGCGTCCAGCCCGGCGACGAATACCAGATAAAGCCGAATTTATTTGCCAGGGTATTTCCCACGAAGCACGGCCAATGCTCTGTAGGCTATAGTATAATCGAAAAGCGAAAGAAGATTAGGCCTGAGTATGCAAAACTCACCGCACCGCAAATCGTCGAGCTAAAGAAACAGGCAGTCCAAATTGACTATCCGCTTGAGGTCCCGATTGTCACTTATATCAGCGACACGCAGTACGTGGACTTCTCGCAGCTAGATTATATCGTCAAAAGTAAGATTTTGATCGCCGAGTGCACATTTTATGAGGTAGATCACACCGGAAGAGCTGAAGCCGGCAAACACATGCACGTCAACGAATTTGCCCAGCTAATTCAGAAGCTGCAAAACGAACATATCATTATTGCCCATACCACACAGCGAACGCCCATGCGGGAGATTCGCGAGATACTAAAGAAGACCTTGCCGCCGGACAAATACGACCGGACGATGCTGCTGATGGACAACAGGCGAAGATGACCACTCGGCGATTGGCGAACTGCTCCTGCGTCAATGGAGTCCAACTTACGGTTGCTCGGCCAAAAAGTGCCTTGAACTTTTCCAGCCCCTCAGCGGAAACGCCCCTGCGATGCGCAAGCGTCGCCGAAGCCTGCCCCACAGGCTGAGGCGTAGGCGACGCAATGGTTCTTTCATTGTTCTCTTTTATAGTATTATTAATAGTAGGTGCGCATTTTTGAGCATGTCCATGTTCAGATTTGAGCATGTCGGAATCGCGATTTTGAACAGGACCCTGATCATTTTTGAGCACCTCTTTTGCCCAGATGGTATGGTAGTAGCCTTTGGGATTTTGCCCGTTTCAAGGTTTTTTGCGTACCTGCTCCTTTATTCGCTGGATGTGTCCTCGGCCAAGACCTTTCACTTCGCACCCAAGTTCAAAATATCGGCGGATTTTCCTGTCATCTAATATCCCGTAGCAATCAATCACTGCCAGCGGCGAGCCTGCCCATTCGACTATTTTCTCAGGTTCGAGTTGCAAATAAGGCCTGTGCGGCACAGCGAGTATAATTGCCTGAACATCTTTGAGGGCATCCGGAAGGTCGCGTTGCACCCTGATATTGACCAGATTCTCCTGGTTGCGGAAAAATCTCGCCAAGGATTGGCCGATTGCCGGATACACATCCTGGTTTTCCAGCTCGTACCAGTGCTCAACATAAGGGTCGTGGACTCGCATTTCTGCACCCATCTCCGTCAGTCTTCGGGCAACTACCTCCGAGCCGCTGTAGCGGGTGTCACCGACATCCTGGCGATAACTGGCGCCGCACAAAAGCACCGTTGTCCCCGCTATTTGCCGGCCCATATTTCGCAGAGCATCTCTTGTTAGTTCCGCCACGTGAAGACCGCGAGTGTCGTTAATGTCGATAGCCCTTGTGGTTATCCTGAATATTTCGTCGTCAAAACCAAGTATGTGCTTGTATGCCCAGTAGCCCAGGCCTCCGTCCTTCGGCAGACAGTATCCGCCTACGCCTGGGCCCGGGAATATAATGTTGTTGTGTGTGGGCCGAACCTTGATCGCCTCGATGACCTTAATTAAGTCCACGCCGTTACGCTCGGCGAACAGACTCCATTCGTCAAGAAACGCCAGTATCGTCGCCCGGAACGAGTTCTCCACAATTTTGGTGGTCTCTGATTCGATGGGTCGGTCCATAATGGTCAGCGGGAACTCTTGCGTATTCAGGACTTCTCGCAAGAATTTCTCTACTCGCTGCCTTGCTTCTGCGTTGCATCCGGAGCACACCCGCCAAAAGTCGCGAATCGAGGAGACGTAATTTCTGCCCGGCATAACCCGCTCGAAGCTGTGTGCCAGCAGCGGCTCAGACGCTATGCCCCGCGCGGCAAAAGCCTTTTTCATAATCGGCCAGGCAACAAATTCCGTTGTGCCGGGTGCGACTGTGGTTTCTATCAGCGTCAGACATTTCGGCGGTATTTTTTCGCCGATGGTCTTCATCGTTGATTCCAGAGCACCCATTTCGACTCTGCCGGTACGCATATTGCCCAGGTCCTGCTTGGCATAATCGCACTGGACATCCACGACCACGCAGTCAGCCAACTTGAGGCAGTCACTGTTGTACGTGGCGACGAGCGTCTTTTTCTCCAGCACGCAGCGAGCAATCATCGGTACAACCTCAGGGTCTTCGGCCTTTACCGGTGACTGGCCTCGGTTGAGCAGCGGAATCTTCCAGTAACTTCGAGGGCTTGGCCGCTGGCAACCTATGACAAACTTGCCGGGCTTGCCGGTTTGCCTGTCGCAAGTGTCGGCGATAATGGCTGCCATAACCACGCCGACAAAACCGACGCCCATCACCACCACGATTTCCTTGCCCTCGCTGCGGGCCAGATTTACCAGTGATTGAATACGCTCGAACTCTGCGGGGTACTGGTCTTGTGGGGGAAGCAGAAGTTTTTCACCTGCCGGACTTATTGAATAATCAGTCATTATCGTTGCCCTTTCTTGCACGGTTCTGTCGTGCTACTTTCACCTACCGCTATTTAATACCCGCCGCAAGTCTACCAGCATTTGCCTTGTAATACCAAAACAAAGCTGATATAATTCCTTTAGTTTCCGAGCCTTGCTACCTCATAATTCAGCTCTGCAGTTGAGCTGGAGGGTAACAATGAGAAAAGTTGATGCACTGACCTTAGGCGTTATTTCCTTGCTCATTCTGTTCGGCGGCGACATTTTAGCTGACGAACAAAGGTTTGAATATCCCTGTCATCTTGTCGATATCTACAATTCTGACCAAACTGCTGGAAGGGTATGGATGTCGATGGGCGCTGGCCCGTTTCGGTAGAGCCGGCGTTGTTGTTGGTCGGGCCTCCGCCGTCAAAAGTCTCCGGAGTTACCCTGCCGACCGACCATTGGGTGGAGCTGCAGTTCCGCGGCCCAATTGTGGATGGCCCAGGCGACGACATATTCCTTATCGAGCAAGGTCAGTGCGGAGAACAAGCCCTCATTTTCCTCACAGACGGTGCGGAGCAAGAGTACTTGCTTGACGCAGTACGCAGTCTGGATACCGGCCTGGATATATCGACTCTGATTGCTCTGGATATCGCCGGTCTGTCGCTGCCGTTTCTACCTTCTGCCATACGTATTGTCGCGGCAGATAACGAGGGCGGCTCGCCAGGTTTCGATATAGCGAGTGTGATGGCGCGAATTTACATTGCTCGCGGCGATACCGCTGGCAGCCCCGTCCCGCCCGACGGTGCCGAAAATGTGCCAAGCGGCGCTGTCCTTAGCTGGTCGCCCGGACGGTTCGCAGCAAAGCACGTAGTTTACCTCGGCACCAGCCCGGACGACGTCGGCGCAAATGCCGCTCCTGTCAGCAGCCCTGTGCAGCCGCAGGACGCCAATAGCTTCGATCCCGGTGGCCTGCAATTGGGCAAAATTTATTACTGGCGGGTCGATGAGGTCAACGATGCCAATCCGAATAGTCCCCGGATGGGCAGCATTTGGACCTTCACAGTTGTTGACCACATCGTGCTGGACAATTTTGAGTCTTACAACAGGCAAAATAAGCCGATATATGAGACCTGGAGACAAATAGGCGAGGCGTTCGTAGATATTTCGATTGATCCGGCTCACTCATGCCGGCAAGCGATGAAATTCGACTACTACTACGACCGTGAGTTCTATTCCGAGGCTATTCGCACCTTCAGCCCTCCACAGAATTGGGCTGCGGCCGGCGTCAAATCTCTGGAGATATTTTTCTACGGTCGGCCAGGTAATGAGGCTGACGGACAGATGTACGTCGCTTTTGGCGACGGCAATATCACCGTGCGCGTGCCGTACGACGGCGACGCAAACAACATCAAGAGGCAAACCTGGCAGACCTGGCGGATTCCCCTGCAAGAATTAACTGGGCTGAATCTTGCCAATGTCGAGACTATTGCTATTGGTTTTCGCGCCGGGGTGAATGAGCCGCCCGGCAGCGGAGTCGGCACCGTGTACTTCGACGATATTACTCTGCATCCGGCCAGATGCCTGCCGGAGAATAGGCCCTATGCCAACCTGACCGGCGATTGTGCCGTTGATTTTGAAGACGTTCAGCAAATGACCGATAGTTGGCTAGACAGGGGCTATAACGTTTATCCGGTAGCAGCACCCAAGGCACCCTTGGCCTGGTATAAATTCAATGGCGACACCCGCGATAGCATCGGCAGCGCACATGGCCAGCCTCATGGCAGCCCAACGTATGCCCTCGGCGTGTTCGGGCAGGCGATTAGCTTCGATGGCTTCGATGACTCTGTGAGCATAGATGGGGCCTCTGAGTTGTTTAGTAAAGTCAACAAGAAGATAACGGTTGCCTTCTGGCAATACGGCAAAGATTCACCGCACCATACCGATACGGTGTGCTGTTCAAATTATACTTATGGCGTCCGGAATCCCACAATAGCTATAAACCTCGGCTGCTGGCACCGGCCTCAAGGCCGGTTTGATCCAGTCCAGGGCGTTGCCCTGGCCGGCAAATACAATTGGGACTGCGGCTACCCGTGGTCGTTCGACAGCCGCATCAGCGGCTTCCATCGTTCTAAGGCCGATTGGACGGGCAGGTGGAACCATTGGGCCTTCACTAAAGATGCTGTTGCCGGCACCATGCAGATTTTTCTCAATGGCGTTCTTTACGACAGCCGGAAAAATGCAAACTCGGCCCTAAGCGGCATCAGTTCGTTTGAGATTGGCTCCGGCTGGTATGGCCGGTATGACGGCTTGGTCGACGATTTTCGTATTTACGATTACGCTCTTTCGCAGGCCGAGGTTGCGTACGTTGCTACGAATGGCACGGGCGTTTTTGACTTGCCGCTTCTGTCGCCTGCCGATTTATACACTGACGACCGGATAGACCTCCGCGACTTCGCCCTTTTGGCCACCGAATGGCTGGACAGCAAACTCTGGCCATAAGCCCCCATCCAAAGACGGCGGAAAAAAGCCTGTAACTTATGGTTTGACCGGTCGGTCGTAAATGCGAACATCGTCAATCAGGCCGGACCAAAAACTGCCGGCCTCAAGGCCTTTTCCAGCGCCGATGTAAAGTCCGCCCGCAGAACCCGGCACTCCCCGCTCTGGCGCTTTTTAGCGACCTCGACGCCGTCCACGTACAGCACAAGGCTGGCCAAGTCCCAGGAAACCCCCACACGGTGCCAGTCACCGTCGGTAATGACAGCCTGTGAGGATGGTGGTTTGGGGACCAGACCGATTGCGAGGTCGCTCATCAATGCCCCGGTCCCTGTTTCCGCCGAAAGCCAGTTTTGGCCATTGGCTTCAGAGAGGATCGCCTGGCCTGGGTCAGCGCCTTTGATCCAGGCAAAGATGCTGAACGTCCCGGCTGCCGGGTCCAGGATAAAGGGCGTGCTGACATAATCATCGGTGCCGTCGAACTCGAGCCCTCCGTTTACCTTACCAGCCGTATGCTGCCAGACAGGATTGCCGTTGAGCGTGCCGTCATTATCGCCGATGCTGTCGTGCGCAATACCGCCTTCTGTTTCGTCGAATTTCCAGTACGCCACCAGTTCGACGGGGAACACTTCCTTCAGCCAATATTCAGTCAGAACAGCCATGTCCTGGATATCCACAGTGCCGTCGCCCCAGGGCATGGGCCCCATATCCACAGATGATTCATTCTGTCCCCAATAATGAGCCAATATGGAAAAATCCTTTAGGTCGACTTTTTCGTCGCCGTTGAAGTCAACGAGCGGAATGATCGGTGCCTGCCATAGGTCGTAGCTGCCAATTCCGCTGGGACGGTTGGAACAGAAGTAGAGCGTATAACCATCGGCTTGAGATGTTCGGCGAAAGGTCGTGATCCGAGCTATTGATAACTGGTCCAAGATTCATCGGTTCTCCCCAGAGATCGTTTGTTGTTGCCCTTGTCGTAATCCATATGTCACACCCGCCCAACCCGCCGGGTCGCCATGGCCCAAACCCGTGATCGCTGAAGAATAACATACGGCTGTCGGCAGAGATGTCCGGCAAACCCTCATTAAGAGAGCTGTTTATTGTGGCCCTTAAATTCACCGGACTGCCCCAGGGGTCATTTTTCGTTGCCCGGCTTGTAAACCATAGGTCGTCACCGCCCGAACCCGCCAGCCCGAGCGGACATAAAGAAAAGCATCAGACCGTCGGCTGAGATGCTCGGGGCCCAGTCGTCAGACGAGCTGTTGACGGTCGCTCCGAGATTCACAGGCGGTCCCCAGGGATCCGAGACGCTTGCTCGCGTGGTTACCCAAAGGTCATCGATGCCATACGCACCGGGCCATAGATGCAAAAGTACAGCGAGAGACCGTCAGCCGAGATACTCGGGGATTCGTCCCAATCCGCTGTGTTGACCGGGGCCCCGATATTCATACAAGGTCCCCAAGGGTCATCTTTACTTGCCCGTCTTGACACGTATATATCAGCGCTTCCATGCCCGCCAGGTCTGCGGGACTCGAAGAATAGTTCCAAACCGTCCGCCGGAGATGCTTGGGTCAATCTCGACTGACGAACTGTTGATGTTCGGCCCGAGATTGACGGGCTTGCCGAAGACAAAATCGGCGTTCGCACTTCCAGCGGTAAGCGCGAGCGTGAGCACGAAAGCCAGCAACAGTAAAGTTATTCTCGAATCATTAAACCGTTTCACTTGACACTATCCTTTCTGCCGTTTTGTCATTCCAACCGAAGTCCCGACACCAGTCGGGACCCGTTCGGCTACGCTCAGGGCAGGCTGCGTGGAGGAATCTGGCTGCGAATATAGAGCGAGCATAGTCCGTGACCAGATGTCTCGACTGCGCTCGACAAGAACAAATGAAGGCTTTCACTCGACACCTTCCCTTCTGCCACAAGCGCATAAAAAAAACGGCCGCGAGAACACAATGTTCTCTGGCCGGGTCAAATCCAGCAATACGCGGTACAATCTGCACACATACCCCTGCCCTGTCTGAAGTAACTTACCCGCGCACTTTTCCCTCCTGAAACTGAGTACAGGATACATTTGAACGGGGAAGAATGTCAAGGAAATTATAGGACTTTATTAGGCATTTGGCAGGTTTTGGCCTGAGAATGCGTTCTTTGCCCGATGTGTGCCGAAAAATGTGCAGATTCTACAAAAAAATTATTGCTCTTAGGGTCTTTGACGATTAGCATATTGAGTTTGCCTATGAAGATTAACGGCTGCCAAGGCTAAGTTTTGCTTAAGAGGTGCTTGAAATGCTTTCGACAGGGCGGGTGTCCAGTGCGGCACGGTAGGCCAAGAGGTCGTTTACGCTGCTGTGCTTGCGTGGCAATGGCGGCTTGGGAATCGATGTTTCTGCTTCAGTGTCGTGAAGCGAATGGGTTTGTAGTCGGGTTCCTATATTCGTCCAGAAACGGCAGACTGGAAACCTTATCGGAGCTGACTGATGTAGCTAAGGGTAGACTACAACCTGGGTTCGGCGCGGTGTCTTTGAAGTGGAGACTATCGAAGTTTCCACTTTTTTTTGTCCAGCACCAATTTGCGGTGCCGGAGCAGAAAGTAGGGCCAGAATGAGTCAGGAATTGCTCAGAATTGTCGATAACATAGCCCGCGACAAGAATATCGACAAGGAGTCTATATTTGTCGACCTGGAAGAGGCTATGGTCTCGGCGGTCAGGAAGCATTCGGCGATCCAGAAGAGCGACATAGTCGTGCGTATTGACAGGGCAACCGGGCAGGTCACTGCCTTCAAAGACGATCAAGGAAATTGACATACAAGCAGCTCGGTCGAATCCCCGCTCAGACCGCCAAGCAGGTAATGATCCAGAAGATAAGGGCGGATGAGAGGGACAGCATCTATACCGAGTTCGTCCAGCGAAAGGGGCAGATCGTAAGCGGCTCGGTCGTGCGGTACGAAGGCGGAAACGCTGATCGTCAATCTGGACCAGTCGGACGGAGGGCTTTATGCCCAAAGTCAGAGCAGATAATGGGTCAGACGCATCGGCCCGGCGAGAGAATTCGGTGTCTGATTCTGGACGTGAAGGAGACCTCCAATCAGGTCAAGATCATCCTGTCGCGGACGCATCCGGACTTTATTCGCCGACTGTTTGAGTCGGAAGTGCCGGAAATCGCTGAAAAGATTATCGAAATCCGGGCGCTGGCTCGAGAAGCCGGATACCGCAGCAAGGTTGCAGTCGCCTCGTTCGATGACAAGGTTGACCCCGTCGGGGCGTGTGTGGGCGTGCGGGGCAGCAGAATAAAGAATATCGTTGATGAGCTGGGCGGAGAAAAGATAGATATTGTCCGCTGGAACGAATCGTCACAGGTGCTGGTGGCTAATGCGCTAATGCCGGCCAAGAGTCAGCGAAATCGCCCTGTGTTTCGAGCTGGGCCGGGCGACGGTGGTGGTCGGAGAAGACCAGCTGAGCCTGGCCATCGGCAAGCACGGGCAGAATGTTCGATTGGCTGCGAGGCTGACCGGCTGGGATATCGATATCCTGACGCCGGACGAATACAATCAGGGCATTGAGACCCTCACAAACTGTGTCAAAGGCGTAGAAGGCGCCGATGAAATAGTCGTTGACAAGTTGATAGCACTGGGAGTCATATCCGTTCTCGATCTGGATGACGTAGGGGCTGAACCGCTGACTAACGAGCTGAAGATTGACCCGGCCCTTGCCGAGAGGCTGGTCGCGGCGGCACACGAGGAAGCTCGGAATCTGGCGGCTGAGTCCAAGCAAAAACAGGCCGAAAAGGAACTGGCTCAGCAGGCAAAAACGACTGACAAAGAAGAACAAGGTTAATGACCGGAGGCTTTCTTGGCCGCTACAAGGGTCTATATTCTGGCTACGGAGCTTGGGGTAAAAAGCACTGCGATTGTCAAAAAGTGCCAGGATGAGGGTCTGGACGTCAAGAACCACATGTCGGCGATCTCGGCAGGTCTGGCAGCTACTATCCGAGAGTGGTTCACCGAAGGAGACAATATCACCACCGTTGAGACCGCGGAAAAGGTGGATTTGCAGAAAGTTCGCGTCATAAAGAGGCCCAAGCGAAAAGCTCCCGCGGAAGCGGCTGAAGCTCCAGAAACTGCGGAGGTTGAGCCAACCGTTGAAATACCCGAGGTTGCTGCCGAGCCTGGTGTTGAGGTTAAAGTTGAGCCGGAAAGACAGGCAGAGGTGATAGCGGAGATTCCCTTGCCGGCCAAAGAACTCCAGCCGTTGCCGCAGGTAGCTGAAGAAAAACCGCAACCGCTGCCACAGCCTGTAGTGGAAGTGCTGCCGCCGGAGCCTGAGCTCATATTACCTGCTGGGCCAATGCTGGAGAAGCCCGGGCCGGCTCGGCTAAGCGGGCCGCGGGTTGTTCGAGTCGAAGCACCGGAACCTTTGCGGCGGCCCAGGCCAAGACCAAGGCCCAGGTACGATATGCCTGTGACGGAGCCGTTGATGCATGGTGCAGATGATGACGAGAGGCCGGGTCTTGCCCCAACCAGAGAAAAGAAGCATCCGTCCCGGCGGCACAAAGAGCGAACAGTCGGGCACCGGCAGCCAGGGCGAGATGTGGAGGTCGCGGAGAAGCCGAAGTTCAAGAGTAAATGGCGACAAAGAGATATTGAGGAAAGACAAGCCAGACTTGAGGCTGCCGCCGGCGAAGGTCTGCGACTCCGGCCTGCTCGCAAGATTGCTGCCAAAGCCAAGCGGGAGGTTGCGGGGCCGGTAAGGCCGAAAAAAGTCCTGATCAGTGAGCCGATTATAGTGAAGGATTTATCCGCGGCTCTGGCGGTCAAATCGGCCGACATCATCGCTAGATTGGTGCAACAGGGAATTATGGCAACCGCCAATCAAGTTATAAGGAGCGAGGCAGCGGAGCTAATTGCTATTGAGTTCGATGCCGAGCTTGTGGTCCAGCACAAAACTACCCAGGAGGAACAAATCCGCGCTGAGTTTGAAAAGCGAGAGAAACAATCTCAAAGAAAAGGTCGGTGGTTGCTGCTATGCTCGGGCACGTTGACCACGGTAAAACCAGCCTGCTGGATAAAATCCGGTCAACTAATGTCACGGCTGGAGAAGCCGGCGGCATCACACAGCATATCGGCGCATCTCAGGTCACCTGGGACAGCAAAACAGTGACGTTCCTTGACACTCCGGGGCACGAGGCTTTTACGGCTATGCAGCCAGAGGCGCAATATGACTGACGTTGTCGTGCTGACGGTTGCCGCCGACGACGGAGTGATGCCTCAAACCATCGAGGCAATAGCGCATAGCCGGGCAGCCGGCGTCCCTATTATTGTGGCACTGAACAAGATGGACTTGCCGGGCTGTGACATCAATCGTGTTTACTCGCAGTTGGCTGAGCACGGCCTACCACCATCTGAGTGGGGAGGCCAGACCGAAGTTGTCAAAACCAGCGCAATTACCGGCGAGGGCATACGGGATTTGCTCGAGCATCTGGATTATGTGGCTGAATTGCTTAAGCTCAAGGCCGATGATACTATTCCTGCCACGGGATGGGTCGTCGAGGCCAGGATGTCACCTCAGCAGGGGCCTGTGGCCACGCTGCTGATAGAGGAAGGCCGGCTGAGTAAGGGTGACGTCGTCCTGGCGGGCTGCGCTTATGGCAGGGTGAAAATGCTCAAAAACAGCCTCGGCAAGAGTATTAAGACCGCGACCAGTGCTATGCCTGTAGAGATAACGGGTCTGAGCGACGTCCCACAGGCGG
>CAWFCJ010000062.1:0-141877 GCA_963814265.1 Sedimentisphaerales bacterium
GCAGACCCGTCCCGGGCCTGGTTGAACGGTACCCGCGATTCGATTAGGGCGTGGTCATTCCAGGCCGTGGCCGACGCTTGGTTCCTGCCATCGTTCCCCGCCATAGTAGCGGTTTGCCTGCCCGGGATAAACCATCGCCACGCCAGCGAGTGATGCAACGTTCCCCAGGTAAGGCTCGGCGCGGTAATGCCATTGATAGATTCGTTCGACCAGGGCGGAATCACACCGCTTCTGCCTTGATGATCCGTGAAGAAAATATCTGCCAAGGCCCCCGTGACGATATTATCGGGAAATCCATTGGGAATATAGCGTGAGGCGGCTCTCACCTTGCGAATTGTCCGATCCCACAAAAACCATAGCTCTTTCAGCCGCTCGACACGCCACTGCGTGTATTTGTGATAGGCCGGATTACGACGGTCGGTTGTCTGCGGCAGGTCCATCCCAGAAAGCGATTTGAAACTGCTCGTGCAGTGCTCACAGTAGCAGATGCCGTGGCCGGCCCAGCGGTTGGAGAATATCCCATCCACCTGATACAGCTTCATAATCTCTTGGTGAACCTCTGTCATGAACTCGAAGTTGTACGGGCCAAGCGCACAGGTGACCCACAATTCGGGGTTAGACCAGTGACGGCGCTTTTCTCCTTTTGAGTCGACGGCGATCCAATCCGGATGGGCGTGATACACGTCGTTCCACGTCGCGTGCGGGTCGGTGCGGGCGATCACAACCATCTGCATCTTGCGGCATCCCCCTACCAAATAGCCGAATGGATCAGTATCCTTAAGCCATGCGCTTCGGTGGTGCAGCGGGATTTGTGTGGGATAATATGCGACAACGCCTCCTGCACTCAGGCAGGCACCGTCGGCGTGGATGCGCTTGAAGTAGTCCAGCCAGAACTCAGGGTCGAACTGGCCGGGATCGTTCTCCACTAAGACCAGTTGTGCCCAGCGCATAGGGCGGTCGAACCATTGTTTCTCGCGCTCGGCGGCGCCGCTCCAGGGCGTCCCAACGATGGCATACGCCCCCGCGACCACCGAGGTCTTCATAAACTCTCTTCGGTCCATGTCTGTTATCTCCTTCACTTCGACATGATACCAGACACGTTGTGCCGGGTCATCAAAATTAGCCTGGCGGACAGTAGTCGCCACGCGCCGGGTCTGATAGAATTGCCGTATAAACCCAAATGCTGTGGGCTTAGAATTTGGCGGTATGCGGAGCATACCCTACTAATTACGAAAGCCGTAGGGTATGCAGATTTCTGCATACCATTTGGAGAATTTGGCGGTATGCGGAGCATACCCTACTAATTACGAAAGCCGTAGGGTATGCAGATTTCTGCATACCATTTGGAGAATTTGGCGGTATGCTTCAGGTTAAGAAAGGGGATAAGAATGAATCGTCGAGATTTTACTAAACAAGTTCTAATGCTTGGAATGGGTGTCCATGCCGGCCTGGCAAAAGCCAGCCCGGCAAGAACCACCGGTGAATCCAGTGATGATTACCAGGAGCCGGCGAAAAAACTGCCCGTCAGGAAATTCGACGTCGTCATAGCAGGTGCCGGCACCGCAGGCGTCGTGGCAGCTCTTGCCGCCGCCCGTCAAGGCGCAAAAACAGCTTTGATAGAGGCAAAAGGTTATCCGGGCGGAACAGTCGTAGAAGGCGGCACAGCCCTTCATAGCTTCTATAACCTCTGGAAGGCTTTTCCCGGGGTCAAAAAACGCCAGGTCGTCCGAGGGATTCCCCAGGAGATTATTGATCGCCTTGCGAAAGTCGGCGGCACTTCGGGGCACGCTGAGATGCTCAAAGGCTACGATTTCGATTCGGTGTGCACCGCCATTGACACTGAAATGTACAAACTCGTCACTTTCGAAATGCTCGCCCAGGCTGGCGTTTTTATATGCGTCAATACTCTTCTGACGGGAGCAATTATGGAGGGTGGCCGGCTTAAGGGCGCGATCGCAGAGAGCCGATCCGGCAGAGAGGCGTTCTACGCAAAATCGTTCGTTGACTGCACGGCATACGGCGACCTTGCCGCTTACGCCGGCGCTAAATACAGCGAGCCGAACGATTACGCGGTCGCAAATAGCATCGGCGTCGCCAACGTTAGCGTTGAAAAGTACCACGAATTCCTCAAATCGCACGATGCCCTGACTCAATACGCCGAAGGTCTGCGCGACGGAAAAGACGGGCAAATCGTGCGGCTGGACGGCAGGGTGGTAACTCTTCCTTCGCAGTTCAGGGAGCAAGCAGCAGAATCGGCATGTCGATGGTCACAACCACCGTTCACGACAACTACTTTATGTTCATCAAGCTGAATCTCAAAATGCCCGTAAGTCCCACAAATAGAGACGAGGTGGCCAAAGCCGAATTGGAGCTAAGACGGCGTCAGGTAAAGGCAATAGAACTATTCAGAGAATGTGTGCCCGGCTGTGAAAAGGCATTCATCGCCCGAACGAGCCCGCAGCTTTGCATCAGGCGTGGCAGACTGATAGCCTGTGATTACGACATCACGCTTTCAGACGTGCTCGAAGGCAGGCATTTTGATGACGATGTCATGGCTTATGGTTTTCACGACTCTGCGCCGCGCTTGCAGATAAAAAATGGCGGCACGTATGGAATACCTTACAGAGCGCTGCGCGTGGCGGGGATAGACAACCTTTTGGCTGCCGGTATGATGATTACCTCCAACCACGACGCCCACATGTCCACCAGAAATACGGTTAGCTGTATGGGGCAAGGCCAGGCTGCCGGGGCAGCGGCGGCTCTCTGCGCCGGCAAAAATTACGGAGCAAGGGACCTTCCGTACGCCAATCTAAGAAAGGCTCTTGAAAACGCCGGCGTATATTTTGAGGGTTAGATTATCAAACGCATCCTCAGTATTCCCGCTGCTTGAGGATGCCCGGCTGCGGGACAGGATATTTGCTGTCGGGCCCAGCCTGCACGGGGGCAGGAGAATCCATCGTCAGCTTGTCGACATCGGGAGCAAACTCATGCTCGCAGTTCATCGCCTGGTCGTAGGTAACGATCTGGCCGGTGTGGGCAGCCATCCGACCCATTGAGCTCACCAGACTGGCTTCGGCGCCGCGTTCGGCCTCGTTATAGGGCTTATTCTGACGAATGGCGTCTATCAGGTCGTCCCACTCGAGCTGATAAGGGCTTTGCTCAGGCTGCGGAAATGCCCATATCAGGTCGCCTTTCTCCATTTTGTGCCCTTTGTAGGTGCGGACTTTGCCCGGCGTGTGTCGCTGAGGTAGAGATGACAGCCGAGCCTTTTGTGCCGTGGGCATAGCTGGAGAACCCGCCCTGGCAGCCGGTGATGTTGCGGCCGTAGTAGAAAAGCTGGTGCCGTCGGGATAGGTATATTCGACCGAATAGTTGTCGAAATTCTGGTCAACGTGCATCACCGCGGTAGTGCCGGCCGCCGGTGGCGTGGGCCTCGATCGGCCAGGCGCCCTTCATCCAGGAGCACTCATCAATCTGGTGAATATAGTAGTCGCTGTACATGCCGCCGCTGGCCCACAGGAAGCTGTGGAAACGCTGGACCTGGTAGAGCAGCTCGCTCATATTAGCCGGCTTGGGACCGTCGGTAGCCGCCCGCCCGCCCATCCGGTAGGCCCTGAGCATAACGATGTCGCCAATTTCGCCCGACTTGATTCGGTCGAGAAGCTGCTGCCGGCCTCTGCAATGGCGGACCATCAGGCCGACACCCACCTTGAGGTTTTTCTTGACGGACTCTTCCGCAAGCTTCAGGAATTTGCGGGTGCTCGGCCCGTCCACCGTGATCGGCTTTTCCATAAAGACGTTAATGCCCTTCTCGATGGCATACCCGAAATGCACCCAGCGAAATGCCGGCGGCGTCGCAAAAATTGCCACATCGCCCGGCTTGAGACAATCCATTGCCTTTTTGTAGCCGTCGAAGCCGACGAACTTGCGATCCTCGGGCACATCCACCTGTTTGTCGTGCTGCTCCTTCAAATTTTTGTAACTGCGGGCAAGACGGTTCTCAAAAACATCGGCCATAGCGACGAGCTTGGTCGGGCCGTTCTTGACGGACAGGGCCTCCGACGCTGCGCCGCTGCCTCGCCCGCCGCAGCCGACCAGGGCCACTCTAATCGTATTATTCTCCCCGGCGTAGATCGTAGGCCCGAACGCCCCCACCAGCGCAGAGGCTGCGGCGACCCGACCAGTGTTTCTCAAAAACTCGCGACGCGATGTGTTTGCCGTTGCTTGACTCATAGCTCTTTTTCTCCTACCAATAGATGATTGTTTTGCATCCTACATTTGTGCCCGGCGTCACAACTCACTCTTGCCCGGGACTCCCTTGGCACTGCGCTCTGGCCATTATAGTTATGTCGCCGCAGTTCACAAGGACTTTTTCACGCCGGCGTCTATATTATTGCCGCGACCTGATTCAAGCCTTATAATGTGACTTATGATGCACCGGAATCATGTCCATCGGCCTCGTGGCGGCGTGCCAAAAAGTGTTTGGCTGGTGCTTGTCACAGCGGCTTTGATGGCTGCCGCCCAAGCGGTCGCCGCCACGTCGGGCGTATTCAGCATTCGAGACTATGGCGCGACAGGCGATGGCAAGACGCTGGACTCCGCGGCGATAAATAAGGCGATTGAAGCGTGTGCCGCGGCTGGAGGTGGCCAGGTCTTGCTCCCGCCCGGCAAATACCTATCGGGCACGGTGCACCTCAAGAGCCACGTCACGCTGTTTCTTGACGCGGGCGCCAGGCTTATCGGCACCACGGACCTCGGACAATACCAGCATCCGACACCTCCAGCCTTTATGCCCGAAGCAAGATGGGGCAAGTGGCACAGGGCACTGATCCTCGGCGATGGGCTGGAAGATATAGCGATTGCCGGACAGGGCGTCATCGACGGCAATAAAGTATTCGATCCCACCGGCGAGGAGAAAATGCGCGGGCCGCATACCTTTGTATTTGTCAGTTGCCGCGATGTCACGATTCGCGACGTTTCGTTCGTGGACTCGGCCAACTATGCAATCTTTTTCCAAATCAGCGACCAGGTGGACATTCGTAATGTCAAGATCACCGGCGGCTGGGACGGCGTGCATTTCCGCGGGGTGCCGGACCGGCCCTGCCGGGACGTTAGCATCGTTGGCTGCCAGTTCTTCACAGGCGACGACTCCATTGCCGGACGCTATTGGGAAAACACACTGATTTCCGATTGCATTGTGAACTCCTCATGCAACGGCGTCCGGCTCATCGGCCCAGCGACCCACCTGATCATTCACAACTGCCTGTTCTATGGACCTGGCATACATCCGCACCGCACATCGAACCGGCACAATATGCTGGCCGGCCTCAATCTGCAGCCTGGCGGCTGGGACGCCACCAAAGGCAGCCTCGATGACGTGCTTATCTCCGATGTCACCATGCACAACGTTTCCACGCCCTTTCACTTTTCGCTGAAAACCGGTAACACCGCAGGAAACATCGTCGTCAGCCGGGTGACAGCTACCGGCGTGTACCGGGCCGCGTCTTCGGTCGAAAGCTGGGCAGAAACGCCGTTCGCAAACGTAGTTTTTCGTGATGTGAGCATCGAATTCAAAGGCGGCGGCACGCTGGAGCAGGCGCGCTTGGCGGTGAAATCCCCTGGCGTTGACGCCAGGCCGCTGCCAGCTTGGGGATTCTACGCACGGAATGTCCGGAATCTCCAATTTGATAATGTCCGTCTGCGCTGTGAGAAAGAAGATTTGCGACCCGTGCTGATATGCGACGCCGTAGACCGGCTTACGCTGGATAGCTTCAAATTCCAGCGCCCGGCTGGCGCGCCCGATCCGCTGGTGTTAAATGATGTGGCTGATGTCCAGCTCCGCGATACGGACTTGCCCACTGTGGTCCCTTGCGTCGCAGGATTGGAACTGATTGCCGAGGATTCCCAGAGCCGTTTTCTTGCTGGTAAACCGTACTCGTTGAGCGTGACGTTAGAAAATGGTGCGAAAGAAGGGCTCGCGAAGGTAGAGGCAGTCGTGGCTGAGCAAGTGACCACGCGCTGCGTGTGGTTGCGGTCGAACGAGAAAAGGAACATCGTGTTCAAAGGGCTGCTCGCGCCCGCTGCGGGGTCGCACGAGGTGCGGTCTGGCGACGTGAAACAAGTCCTGCGTGTTGAGCCGTGAGCACGGCAAAGAGAGAATTGAGGTTATGCGAAAAGTAGTAACACCAACGAACTCTATCACCCGGCGTGAGTTTCTGGGCGGCGCGGCCGGGATCATCGCCGTGCCGTGGCTCGGCCTGGGCGCGGCAAGCTCGCAGGTTGTCCCTGAGCCTGCGGAGCGGCAAAAGATTGAGGCGGCGATTCCCGCCAAAGCCATCGCCCCGCCTCGCAAAGCACGCAAGCTCTTGATTTTCGACCTCAACGTCGGATACGGCGGGCACCGCTCCATATCTACCTGCAACCTGGCTTTTACGATGATGGGCGAAAAAACCGGCGTCTTCCAGACGGTTATCAGCAGAGACCCATCCATCTTCAAGGCTGAGAATCTAAGCCAGTTTGATGCTGTGTTTCTGAACAACACAGTCGGCAATCTTTTTGAAGACCCGGCGTTGAGACAAAACTTGATTGAGTTTGTCTATGGCGGCGGCGGACTGATGGGTGTTCACGGCACATCGGTGGCCTTCACCAAATGGCCCGGCGCGATCGAGGACTGGCCCGAGTTCGGCGTTTGCCTCGGCGCGCGCGGCGCGAATCACCGTGCCAGCGATGAGCATGTTTTCATCAAGCTCGACGATGTCGCTCACCCGGTGAACCAGGCCTTCGCCGGCCAGGGCTTCGACTACCGTGACGAGTTCTTCCGGGTGCATGAGCCTTACTCTCGTAACCGCGTGCGGGTGCTCCTTAGCATCGACACCGAGAAGACGGACATGCAGCAGGGCCCGGCTTACGGCAAGCTCGAACGCGCAGGACAACGACTACGCACTGTCGTGGGTGCGGCAATATGGTCGAGGCCGCGTCTTCTACTGCACGATCGCGCACAATCCCTACGTCTTCTGGGATCCGAAGATGTTGCAGTTCTACCTGGCGGCTGCTCAGTTCGTCCTGGGCGACCTGCCGGCGCCGACAACTCCAAGCGGCAAATTGACGCCGGCTATCCTGTCGCAGGAGCAGTTCGGCTGGCGGCTGGGGCTCACGCCGCCTACTTCTGGAATTACTCCGGGCAACATCACACTTTTCGAGGCTATCGACAAAACGGCTGAACTGGGCTTATTGTATATTGGTGGTTCGAGTCTGCAGACGGTGAGCCATGAGATTCCTAAGAACCTCGATGGACAGCTCAATAGCGATGAGCTGAGGCAGGTCCGGTTGAAGCTGGATGCGGCCGGCGTTCGTCTGCTGACATATCGCATTGGCCCGATGCCGTCCGATGAAACCGGCTGCCGCAGCTTATTTCAGTTCGGCAAGAAAATGGGCATCGAGACCTTGATTGCCGAGCCTCTGCCCGAACGTGCTGGATACCGTCGAGAGACTCTGCGACGAGTATGACATCAATCTTGCCATTCCCAATCGCGACCAGAATCTCTCACGGAACGGAGGTCTTGCCCACGAGGTCTGAAGGTATGCCAAGGCCGAAGCAAACGAATCGGTGCTTGCGTCCCCCCGACGGCAGAGACCGTTTCGATGCTCCGCGACCGCCTGATTATCCTCCAGTTCGCAAACGATGCTGGAAAAATCGGTCCGCTTCTTGAGGAAATCCACCGTCTCGACCTCAAGCCCACATGTTCAGCATCGAGTACGGGTCTGAGAAGTCCGGCCTAATGCACGCAATCATCCAGAGCATCGATATATTCAACAAGGTAAGCATCCAACCGACAAAACGAGGTGAGCAATGACACGAACGGACAACTCCACAAAAACCGACATCCACCGAATCACGCGGCGTCAGTTCTTGGGCCGCACGGCTGCGCTTTCCGGCATCGTCGCAGCGCCGTGGGTCATCCCCGCATCGGTACGTGGCGCAGACGGTAATGCGGCGCCGAGCGAGCGGATCACGGTGGGCTTGATCGGCAAATGGGCTGATGGGACGCGGCCACTTGCACCGCCTGGTTGGCGACCGCGACGTTCAAGTGTTGGCCGTCTGCGATGTGGACCGTCTGCGATGCGAGGACGGCAAGCGCCGCGTAGAGGAAACCTACGCCGCCGACCGTTCCAGCGGCACGTATCACGGCTGCGCAGCGTATAATGACTACCGCGAACTGCTGGCTCGACCGGACATTGATGCCGTAGTGATTGTCACGCCCGACCACTGGCACACATTGCAGGCGATTGACGCAGCCAGAGCGGGCAAGGACATCTACTGCGAAAAGCCAATCTCGATAACAATTCGCCAGGGACGCCGAACTTGCCGAGGCGGTGCACCGGTACGGGCGGGTTTTCCAGACCGGAACCCAGTACCGTTCTATCTCGACGATCCGCCAGGTCTGCGAGTTTGTGCGCAGCGGTGGGCTCGGTAAGGTCAAATCGGTTTTCACGTTGTGGAACAGCTTGGCAGGTTTCATCGGAGCTGATCGTTTCAAGCCCTACGCCGGCGTGATGGATGTCGAGAAGTCCGGCAGCTCGTACGTGCCGCTGGATTTTGCCCTGCCGGCTGAACCGGTGCCGGAAGGCTTGGACTGGGACTTGTGGGTTGGCCCAGCCGCCTGGCACCCGTACAACCAGCTTTACCACATCAATCCATCGCCGGGCGTGGTGCCGTGGTCATTCTGCGAGGATTTCGGCACGGCCTCGGTAACCTGGCATCATTCTCATAGTGCGGACGTGATTCAGTATGCGCTGGGCATGGAGAATAGCGGGCCGGTGGAGATCATCCATCCCAGCAGCGGAGTGTATCCGACTCTTACCTGTAAGTACGCCAATGGGACACTCCTTCACTTGGTTGATCACTGGGGGATGGTCAAGGATGTCTATAGGGCGGTTCCCGCAACGGCCCGATTGGAGGGAAACTTCGGAGGGGTTTTTGTCGGGGAACGCGGCTGGGTCACATCAATGTCAACCGGCGGGGCCGTCGAAGGCGGCCCTGACGAGATCTTCGAGGAAATGAAGTTGAAGACTCGGCAGGTGAACATCGGCGACAACAACCATCACGCTAACTGGTTTGAGTGCATTCGGACTCGCCAGCAGCCAAACTGTGACCAGGAGATTGGTCATCGGTCGGCTTCGCTGGGACATTTAAGCATCATCGCATACAAGTTGGGGCGGTCCTTGAAGTGGGACCCAGCCAAGGAAGAGTTCCCCCGCGACGAATCAGCGAACCGGCTGTGCTGCTGTGCGATGCGCGCACCGTGGCGGCTCTGATGCGCACAATTTGCGATTTACAATTTTCAATCGTGCTGGACGCCAGCAAAGACGGTTTTGGCTTATGGATAAGCAGAATTGAAAGGTAGTAACAATGGGCGGCAAAAGCAGTAAGTCAGTTGGCATACTGTTGCTAGTAGTGGCGGTTTTCTTTTTGGTCAATGCCAGTTTTGCTGGAGAAGACTTCCGTGCGGCGGTTGCGATCCGCGACGTGACTCCCGATCCACTTCTGCCTGTCTCTGGCGGTATCGGCCCTTCCGAACCGGTCATGCAAAAATTCGGCAGGCTCACTGTGAGAGCGCTGGTTTTAGATGACTCCGGCACGCGGGTCGCAATTTGCAGCACCGACTTTCTTGGTTTTCCAAGCGCGCTGGGCGAAAAGGTTCGCAAACAGGTTCCAGGCATCCCGCCGCAGAATATCCTTATCGGCGCCACACATAATCATAGCGGCCCAGACTGCTACGGATTCCCGGATCGAAGCGGCAAGACTGCCGCCGACATCAAGTACCTGGAATCCGTTTGCGCAAGGCTGGCCGACGCCATAAACGAAGCTGTCGCCAGGCTACAGCCTGCAACCGTTAAGATTGCCACCGGCAAGGCACAGGGCAAAATAGCGTACAATTACTACGCAGAGCAATTGTACGACCCTCGCTGCCATGTAATGCAGATACTTGACACGAAAAATAAGCCTGTTGCTACGCTGGTCAATTACGCCTGCCACCCTGAAGTCATCGGGCCAGACCAGGGCATTTTGTCGCCCGACTTCGTGGGCCCACTCTACGACCGTATTGAACAGGCCGGCGGCGGCATCGGCATCTTCATGAACGGCGCGCTGGGAGGGATGGTAACGGCTGATTGCCGAGGCCCGGATGGCAAAGACATAAGGACCTGGGACGAGTGTATCCGCATCGGCCGGCTTTTGGCAGACGAGTCGCTGCGTATTATCGCCGGTGCGCCTATCCAGAAAAATCCCACGCTGTTCTGCGGTAATACAACAATCGAGCTGCCTGTCGAAAGCGAAGTCATCCGCTCCGTGATCAAGCTGTCGCCATTGGGTTTCAAACTGAATGAAAGAGGCGCGGTGGCCACACAAGTGAACGTGGTGAATCTTGGAAACGCTCAGATTCTCACAATTCCCGGCGAAGCCCTGCCCAATATTGGTTACTACCTCAAGCGTAAGATGCACGGCGAGCATAATTTCCTGTTTGGTCTTACCAACGATGCCTTCGGCTATATTCTGACGAAGGTCGATTGGAATAGTTTCGCCCGTTATGACTACATAAGCAGAACTTGCCTGGGCGAAATGACCGGCGAAATCTTTATCGACCAGGCACTTCAATTTGTCGACAAATGCCCTCGTCCCATGCGCCGCCAGTGATACAGTTGATGAATATTAACTTTGCGTTCCCCGAAAAACTTTAGCATTCAGCATCAAAGTCTAATTGACTCAACAAGAACAATCTCATACCCCGAAGCATTTTCAATCGCTCAAACGCACGAACTCAGGCGGGGTCAGGACCTATGAAAATTTCATGTTGTTACTGCCTCAAAACTCTCGTTTGACTAAACGCCGGAAAAGGAATATAATAAGGAATATAATACAGAGACGCGGGATTACCTCATACTGCCGTTTCGGAGTCTGGTATGGATAGAACGGACAATAGAGAAAAAGGGGGGAGCAAAGGAACGGTACCTGGCTGGAATTGGAACAAGTCGGATGTTGTTTGGCTGGTCTTGCCGCTCGTTTTGACCATCTTTGTTCCTACCGGAGCCATCCTCTACATGTATGGGCGATTGAACTGGCACGCCGCCCTGCTTATTATGTTCCATGGGGGCGCAGCCGCTTTCATTGTCTGCTGTTTCTTTGTAAGCATTGTGAGATTATTCATCGGTTGGGGGAAACACACTCGGAAAAAAAGACTCTTGATGGTCGCTGAAGTCGGCATCCCGATAGTGTTTGTTGTGGTGTGGCTGTTGCCTTTCGGCAAAGGTTTCACATACGGCTATAGAGACCGGATCAGAAGTAAGGCGGACATTCCATCCATACGAGCATGGCTGCGAACGTTCAACAGAAGTGACTACGATGAATTTGGTGACCGTGTGCCTTCTGAAAAATGGCCCGAATCGTTGAGAAAATTGAAGCCCGGCGCCAGGGTTTTCCTTGAGGCGGACCAGAAGGGTAACCCACAAATCAGGATTGTCGAGGGTGGAGGCTTCTTTCACTGGGGGCTGACCATCGGGATGGAAGATATGGAAATCCCCGCATCGAAACTTAAGGAATGGTTCGCGGAATGGCTGCTCGTAGAACCGGGGGTTTATGTCTATGTGTCCAACTGGTAGTAGGCACTTTTCTATGCAATTGGTCTGTAGACAACAGCGGTGATTCTTAACATATCACACCCGCCGCCCCACTACCCGAAACTCAAATCGTTTTTTGTTGAGAACAGGCCTCTGCACAATTCTAAGATAGAGACTGTGGCCTCTGAAGTATCATCCCTCCACCTCAGAAAAGCAGGAAGGTTTATCGGAACCATAGGTCGCTGGAGTGATGTTAGCCACAATTCGTTTGACATGTGTCTGCCTGTTTGATATGATATTAACGTTGTGAGTGCACGCAGAGCGGCTTTCGCTACGAAGCCCCTGCGTCTTCCTGTCGGAAGACAGGAGCAGGGGCACATCACGGCACTTCACAAGGTGGAGACAGGGTGATGGCAAGCTGGTTATCAGTCGCCTGTGTCTCCTTTTTTCTGCGCCGGCTGATGTTGTCTATTGTCCGTTCCATTGCAGCCTGACGCCTGAATGCCGCGGCGCAGCAACTCCGCAATTTTAATTTTTGACGTTTGATTTCTCGCTGTGTTCCGCCAGGCACGTTTGGGTTTAATCTTACTTTACGCCCGTGTACCACCACTTAGGAACATCGTCGCCGGTAGTCTCTTCAAGAAGCGATACGTGTCCATCAAGCCATAGAACGTTCGCCCTTCCACCGGTTCTAAAAGCTTCGTTGGCCCTCATATTATGTCTAAAAATGCCCGGATAGAACCTCGCCCGGCTGCCTCCTTGTCGATAGTGCGTTAGATTCATAGTGCCAAGGCCGGTATTATGAAACATGTCGCGGGCACCTTGCTCCATCCGCGGTTCAGCATGGTCGTGAGCTATAATGAATTTTGACTGATCCCGAATGTCAGTAGTCTTTAAGAGCCTGAACTGTCCACTCTCGTTGCGGCTGACATATCCATTCAGGCCGAACGCCGCCTCTTGAATTAGCATCGGATCAACAGAATATATTAACTCAGCGACCTTCCTGAAACTGGGACAGCCGAAAACTTTAGTGTCTCTGACGTAATCCTTGTAGGCAACACCCCAATAAGCGTCTCCGTCATCTGTTCTTCTAAAGTTGCCTGCCGCGTTGTACCAGAAAAAACCATTGGTCGTGTTGGTATTAGCCATCACGTAGTCATTATCCTGCAGGTAAAGAAATATGCCCATTCCCACACTTCTCAGGTTCGCCCTGCAGACTGTCTCGCGTGTACTCTCTTTGGCCTTCCTCAGAGCAGGGATGATGATAGCCATCAATATGGCAATAATAGCGATAACCACCAATAATTCTATCAAGGTGAATCCCCGGGCCATTTTCCTGATGTGGCTTGCCTCGCTATGACCCATCTGGTGGCCTCCCATATATCTGCCAACCACAGCCGGCTAAGCCAACAATCCTCCTGAAGCTGATAGCTCCATATTCCACAATCACGTGATGCAGCAGGAATCCGGAATCAGTTTTTACGAAGCGGGTCATAGTACCGTTTGGGAAAATCATCGCCTGTTGTCTCTTTGATAACACTGACGTGGTTGTCCAGCCACAACATGTTCAGTGTTCCCCCTGTTCTGAATTCATCACTGGACCTTATATTATGCCTGAAGATCCCCCTGTACCAATCCTGACGTCCGCCTGTTCGATACTGAGTCAAATTCATCGTGCCAGGACCGTTATTAAAAAGCATATCGTTGACACCGTTTTCAATCCTCGGCTCAATGTGGTCCTGACATAAAACAACCTCTGTGGGAGTTCGTATGCTCGTGGTCTTTTCTCTGTCCAGCCAGCCATTGAGAGCAAACGCTGAGTCGTAAAACACCTTGGGATCATAACCATACAGTTTAGTGCTTATTAGCAATTCAGCGGCACTCTTGAAACTTGGGCAGCCAAAAACCTTTGTGTTCTTTATGTAATCTATATAGGCCACAGCCCAATAAGAGTCATCCTCATCATGTCTATAAAAAGTACCGTTTGAATGTCGCCAGTAGTACTCATTACACTTACTGTCGCTGTGTGGAGCATACTGGTGACAGTTCGCCATTGCAAAATCATTGTCTTGCAGATAAAGGTAGATAATAAGCCCCACCTGCTTCAAGTTTGATCTGCAACTGACCTCTTGTGCTTGTTCCTTGGCCCTGCGGAGGGTAGGGATCAATATTGCCATCAATATGGCAATGATGACGATGACCACTAATAGTTCTATCAAGGTGAACCCCCAGGCTCTATTGCTTATGCACCTTGCTTGGTAATTACTCATCCGTTTGCCTCTCACATATCTGCCTACTGTAGCCGGCTAAGACAGTAATTCTCTGAATCTGATAGCTCCATAGCCTACAATCTGGCGGTGCTGTACATGCCGCAATGCGCCTATACTACTAAACAATTCTGCAAAATGCAACTGTGTAAATGCCATTTTTCTCATTTGACCGTTGGCAGAAATCTGCTTTTTGAAGAAAATTCGCTGCCCAATGGTTCTAAAGCAAGCCGTTAAATCTGTCGATTTTTCCATTATACGGGCAGAATCTGTGGGAGAACCGATAATGGATGATGCCAGAGAACGCAGAATAGAACCAAGATTACGCTATCAGTGGCCTATCTGGTTTGCCGAAGACTTTGCCAAAACAGTTTCCCAGGGCTTGATGGTCGACGTTTCCAGTGGGGGCATGGCTTTTACGTGTGATGTCCACGAGAGTTGCCCGCAGCCGGGCCAACGGCTAATCACGCGCTTTAGCATACCACGCCTGGAAGCAAACGAGTTCTCAGATATGACCAGCTTCACTCGCACCGCCCCGGGTTTGCCGGGTTGAGAAAATAAACCGTTCCTTGTGCCGCGTTGCGGTTCAATTTGACGAGCCCCTTTCTCTAAAACCCTGCGAGCAAGCCAGCATTGATCTGATGCGAAGCCAGAGTCCAACAGCCTGAGGGTTGAAAAAAACTGTATCTACCCCAACAATTCGCAATCCGGGGTCATTCTTCTTCGACCGAAAATATTCTTCTTTGCCCTTGCAATTCTTAAGGAAAATCGCTATTTAGTGCTTGCTCTGCCGGACATGCCGGCAACAGCGTACAGACTACAAGAATCAGAGCACATTATATGTCCAGAGTATGTTATTTTACAGGCAAGCGAACAGCAGCAGGTAGAAAAATCACCCGACGTGGTAAGGCTAAATATCTTGGCGGCGTGGGCAGGAAAATTACCGGCAACACCAAAAGGAAATTCAAGCCTAATATACAAAAGGTACGGGCTGTTGTTGACGGCAGAGTTACCAGAGTCAAGGTCTCGGCTAAAGCCATTCACATGGGGCTTGTTCAAAAGCCGCCTAAGCGAAATTATAAGCCTGCCGAAAAATGACAAAAGAGATTGACCAGAACCAGGTCAGAAAAGTCGCCAGGTTATCGCGTCTTGACCTGACGAACCAGGAGCTTGAGGAATTTACCGGCCAGCTACGCGCAATACTCGATTATGTGGAAAAGATGAATGAGCTGGACACCGACAATGTTGAGCCTCTGGCACATTGTCTGCCAATTGCCAACGTTTTGCGGGAAGACGAGGTCCGAGAGTCGCTGGGAACCGACAGAGACGCTGGCAAACGCCCCGCAGCGGGATGGAGAATTTTTCAAAGTGCCGAAAATCCTGGATGATAGTTCCGGCTCGTGAAATTTACTGGCAAGCAGATTTGGAGGTATCTATCAATGAAAGCAGTTCATTCGGCATTGTGGGTGCTATTTGGCCTGTTTTTGGTGGGTTGTGCGAGTGTGGAGAAAGTTGAAATGAGGTCTGAATCCGTTTTGCCGCCCGGCCAGCACGCCCAGGCATTTGAAAAGACGATAACTAAGATTTTGAACTGCAAGTATCTGCTGTTTCTGCCGGAAGGTTATGGGCAGAAAAATCAACGTTGGCCGCTGATTCTTTTCCTGCACGGCGCCGGCGAACGCGGTAGTGATCTGGAACTGGTAAAAAAGCATGGCCCGCCCAAAATCGTCGAGCAAAGAAAAGATTTTCCATTTATTGTAGTTTCTCCGCAGTGTCCCGGCAGCTCCTGGTGGACAGACGAAATTGAAGTGCTGACAAGTCTATTGGACGATGTTACAGGCCGCTATCAAGTCGACGCCACGAGGATTTATTTGACCGGTCTGAGTATGGGTGGGTATGGGACCTGGACCTTAGCTGCCGCGTATCCAGAGCGTTTTGCTGCCATTGCGCCGATCTGCGGCGGTGGCAAGCGTTTTATGGCCGGCAGCCTTAAAAACGTGTCCGTCTGGGCTTTTCATGGCGGCAAAGACAACGTCGTTCCCGTAAAGGAATCCGAAGAAATGGTACAGGCCATCAAAGCCGCCGGCGGCGATGCAAAGTTGACCGTTTATCCTGATGCCGGCCATGATTCGTGGACGGCTACATATAATAATCAGGAGCTTTACGACTGGTTTCTTCAGCATCGCAAAAGTAATAAGACAAAATAGTGCGTGACCTTCTGCAATGGAGCACTTAGCCGCAATAGAGCTACGCGAAAAAATATCCGCTGGCAAAATTACTTGTGTCGAGGTGGCGCACGAGATTTTTCAACAAATACAAAGGCTCGACCCCATCATCGGCGCTTATATTGGCACATGCCCCGATGAAGCGCTGAAGACTGCTGCAGATATTGACAGGCGGATAGCATCCGGTCAGTCAGTAGGGCCGCTGGCCGGCATTCCGGTCGCTGTAAAAGATGTTATGTGCACAACATTTGGGGCGACAACCTGCGCCTCGAAAATACTGGCGAATTTCCACGCACCTTACAACGCCACCGTGGTCGAAAAACTGCTTGCTGCCGATGCCGTGATAGTGGGTAAGGCGAATATGGACGAGTTTGCCATGGGCTCGAGCACGGAGAACTCCGCCCTGAAAACAACCGTCAATCCCTGGGATACGACCCGAGTGCCGGGTGGAAGCAGCGGGGGTCCGGCAGCAGCCGTGGCTGCGGGCTTGTGTTACGCTGCTCTTGGCTCGGATACCGGCGGTTCAATTCGCCTGCCGGCAAGCTTCTGCTCGGTGGTCGGCCTAAAGCCGACGTACGGAAGAGTCTCACGATACGGCCTTGTCGCCTATGGTTCGAGCCTGGACCAGATCGGGCCTATAACCCGGACGGTCGCCGATTCGGCACTGATGCTGAACGTTATAGCTGGGCATGACCCTGCCGACAGCACGAGCGTGGACGAAAAGACCGCACCTATTTGCGATTATCTTGAAAAACTCGATGAGCCGATAGAGAAACTCCAGATAGCGATTGTGCCGCAGTTTAACGCCGGTGCCGACCAGCAGGTACAAAACGCCCTATATGAGACGATAGAAGTATACAAAAAGCTGGGCGCAGAAGTCATAGAAGTAGATATGCCTTATCTGGATTACGCAATAGCCGCTTACTATGTAATAGCTACCGCTGAAGCCTCCAGCAACCTGGCTCGCTACGATGGCGTCCATTATGGTTATCGCAGTGACAGAGCCAGAGACTATATCGAGGTGTATTCCAAGTCGCGGGCTGAGGGATTCGGCAAAGAAGTCAAGAGACGGATAATGCTCGGCACTTATGTTCTTTCGAGCGGCTATTATGATGCGTATTATCTAAAAGCGCTGAAGGTCAGGAATCTAATCCGCGGTGATTTCGCCAGGGTTTTCAAAGAGTGCGACTGCATCATGATGCCGGTTTCACCGACGACGGCTTTCAAGATGGGCGAAAAAATTGACGACCCTCTTACCATGTATCTGTCGGACATTTACACGATCGGGGCTAACTTAGCGGGCATCCCGGCCATCAGCGTCCCGTGCGGCTTCGACCAGAATAATTTGCCGATTGGCCTTCAAATGCTCACGCCAGCCTTTAGCGAAGACAAGTTGCTGCGGATAGCAAGAATGTTCGAGGCACAGACAAACTGGCACAAGAAGAAGCCACCGATTGCCAATGTTTAGCCGTCGCCGAGGCGGCGACGACCGTATGTTTAGAACCAACAAATGAGCGAACTGAAATATAGAGTCGTTGTCGGCCTGGAAATACACGTGCAACTGTGCACCAAGAGCAAGATGTTTTGCAGTTGTGCGGTGGAGTTTGGCGCACCGCCCAATAGCAGGGTCTGTCCCGTGTGCCTGGGTATGCCGGGCGTCCTGCCGGTGATGAACAAGCAGGCAGTGGAATACGCGGTCCTGGTAGGCATGGCCCTGAATTGCGAAATAGCACCATTCACCAAATGGGATAGAAAAAGCTATTACTATCCGGATTTGCCGAAGAATTACCAAATAAGTCAATACGACTTGCCACTTAGTACCGGCGGGTACATCGAAATACCGCTTGAGTCCGGCAGAACCAAAACGATAAGGATAATAAGAGCACACCTGGAAGAAGACGCGGGCAAGAATCTGCACACAGCCGGCAATTTTTCACAGGTTGATTTGAACCGGGCAGGCACGCCACTTTTGGAGATTGTCACCGAGCCTGATATGAATAGCGCCGCTGAAGTCCGAGCGTTGGCAGTGGAACTACAGCGAATGGTCAGATACCTGGGCGTCTCCGAAGCGGATATGCAGAAAGGTCACATGCGTTTTGAGCCGAACGTCAACCTGATTATTACTAAAGACGGCATCGAATACAAAACGCCGATAGTCGAAATTAAAAACCTTAACAGCTTCCGAGCGTTGGAAAAGAGCATCGATTATGAAGTAAGCCGGCAAATTGATGAATTTTTGGAAACCGGCAAAACACTGGAAACAGGCAGCAAATCCACGCGAGGCTGGGATGACGTCAAAGAAGTGACGGTGCTGCAAAGAGAAAAAGAGGATGCTCCCGATTACCGATATTTTCCTGATCCCAACCTTGTGCCGGTCCAATTGTCGGAGGAGTGGCTGCAGAAATCAAGTCGCGGCTGTGCGAGTTGCCCATCAGTAAGCAGTTGCGTTTTGTCAACGAGTATAGCTTGACTGACTATGATGCCGGGGTATTGACTGCCGAACGCTCGACCGCCGAATTCTTCGAGCAGGCTGTTGCCGCGGGAGGCGACCCAAAACGAGTATGCAATCTCATAACGCAGACGGGCCTTAAAGTAGCCAATGAAAAAGGATGTAGTGTAGCTGATTTCGGCATAAAACCAGAACATGTGGCGCAGTTGGCAGGAATGATTCAAGTAGGTACGGTAAGTGTTAGCTCCGCCGCACCTATATTTGGCGCAATGGTGGGGACCGGCAAAAAGCCCGGAAGTCGTAGCAAGGGAACTTAACCTGATTCAGAAAAGTGACGCGGGCGAGCTGGAAGCGGTAGTTGGCCAAGTGCTGGCGGAAAATCCCAGGGCGGTTGAAGATGTAACCGCCGGCGGCAAAAAGAGCGATAAGGCTCGCAGCTTTCTGCTTGGCCAGGTCATGCAGAAAACCAAGGGCCGGGCGAATCCAAAAATAGTTTCCGAAATCCTGGCACAGAAACTTGGATAGGGTAGGGACACAAAATGAAGATAGAAAAGAGCGGTAATATTCGGAAAGCTCCCGTAGAGGCTGAAGGGGCAAAAGATGTGGCCATAAGGTGGCTGATTTCTAAAGATGATGGCGCTGAGAATTTTGCCATGCGGATGTTTGAATTTCAGCCTGGCGGCCACACGCCGCTTCATACGCACCCTAACGAGCATGAGGTGTTTGTGCTTGAAGGGCAGGGTACTTTTGTGTACGAGGGTCAGGAGCATCACTTCGAAGGCGACTACGTGATATTTGTACCTGGGGGTAAAGAACACCAATTCAAAAATACCGGAAAGTCAATTCTGAGAATGCTGTGCATCATTCCTGCCTAAGCATTTTTCCGATGTTTCGGCAAAAAAAGGATTGACTTTTGGGGTCAAGGTCCGAGAATAGGACAGATATGTCATATCAACCGATTTCCCGGAGGGTGAAAGTGTGAGCAGACCCGGCTCGTAGTGGCTGCACCTGGGGTATCGTCGGCACTGCTCGTTGTAAGGAGGCCGAGCAATGCAAAGTTCCAGCGGGGGAAAAATCGGCGCATCAATGAGGTTCAACCGGTGCGCCCGGGCAAGGCGAAGCTGCAAGCCCTTACCAAGCAGGCCAACCAGCACAGCAAGGAAGATTGGGAAAACGCGTTCAATGCCATATCTGACTGGGTTGCGATCACGGACCTTAAAGGCCGTATACTGCGTACCAACACAATAGCGGAGAAGTTTACCGGCGTAGCGCTGTCCGAGATAGTTGGCCAATCCTGCTGTAAGTTAGTTCACGGCTCACAGAAACCTATCCCCGGCTGCCCCTGCAAAAGATGCTCCACACTCGTCAGCGCGAGACCGCAGAACTTCAAGTGCCGGGCAGCGACCGCTGGTTGCTGGTCACCGTTGACCCGATGGTGGATCAGGCGGGAAAGCTTGTCGGTGCAGTGCACATAACGCGCAACATCACCGAGCGCAAAAAGGCGGATGAGGCGCGTCGCCTCTCTGAAGAGAAGTTCGCCAAGGCGTTTAATTCCAGCCCTGCCGCAATCTTCATCACCACGCTTAAAGAAGGGCGGTTCATCGACCTGAATGAAATCGCGATAAGAGTGTTCGGATATACGCGAGAAGAGGTGCTGGGGCATACCGCGAAGGAATTGAATATGTGGGCCAACTATAATGACCGCGATATCGTGGTGCAGAGCATACAGAGAGGAAACGCTGTGCGCAATATGGAGGCCCGTTTTCGCAGGAAGTCGGGCGAGGTTTTTGATGGCATCATCTCTGTCGATATTATAAACATCGGACGCATGGAATGCTTTATTTCAACGATAGTTGACATCACCGAACGCAGACAGGCGGAGGAAAAGATAAAGAACCTTGCCAAATTCCCGGAGGAAAATTCAAATCCAGTATATAGGACTTCAAAAGACGGCGTATTGTTATATGCCAACCCTGCCAGCAGAAGATTAGTTTTGCAAGATCAGACAAGAATAGGAGATAAGATACCTGAAAAATGGGTTGATATGATCAAGAACGCCTATGATTCCGGGAAGAGACAACAAGCAGAAGTCGAACTTGGCGGAAGAGTATTTTTATTCGACCTGGTTCCCGTAATTGAAGGCGGATATGTAAATTCATATGCAACTGACATCACCGAGCGCAAGCAGGTAGAGGATGCGTTGCGGGAGATGCGAGACTACTTGGAGAACTTGATTAACTATGCGAACGCTCCTATCATCGTCTGGGACCCGGAGTCCAAGATAGTCCAGTTCAACCACGCCTTCGAGCGTCTTACCAGTTATCAGGCAGACGAAGTCATCGGCCAAGAACTTAGTGCACTCTTTCCTGTAGCAAGCCGAGACAAGTCGCTGGGCAAGATCGCAGGCACCCTGGGCGGTGAATACTGGGAGGTGGTGGAAATCCCGATCCTTTGCAAGGATGGAGAGGTACGCATAGCACTATGGAACTCGGCGAACATTTATGCCAAGGATGGGAGGACTCTTTTGGCCACCATCGCCCAAGGCACAGACATCACTGAGCGCAAGCGCACGGAAGAGGCACTAAGATCAAGTGAGAATAAATATAGAACACTTCTTAAGAATCTGCCGCAGAAAATATTCCTTAAGGACAGCAATTCTGTCTATATATCGTGCAACGAAAACTATGCCCGCGACTTAAAGATAAACCCCGAGGAAATTGCTGGAAAAACAGATTATGATTTTTACCCCAAAGAACTGGCTGAAAAATATAGAGCAGATGATAAAAGAATCATCAGCTCAGGACAAACTGTAGAAATCGAAGAAAAATATATCCAGGATGGACGAGAGGTCATCATCCACACAGTTAAGACCCCGGTACGAGACGGCCAAGGTAATATAACCGGCGTACTGGGCATCTTCTGGGATATCACCGAGAGCAAGAAGATGGAAGATGCGCTCAGAGATAGCGAAGAAAAATATAGAGACCTTTTTGAAAGTGCACGAGACGCCATAATTACCACAGATGTGGAGGCAAAAATTACGGGCGTGAATAAGTTAGTTGAGGAATACGGTTTCAAGAAAGAGCAGTTAGTCGGCAAAAGCATATTTGACTTTATCGTTGAACAGCACAGAGAACGAGGGAGTGACGATTTTAAGGCCACAATCAGTGGCAATCCGGTAAGAGGTGAGATGGACGTAGTAACTCCCAGGGGAATCTTCACAGTAGAATATGTTGACAACCCTATAAAACGAAAGGGAGAAATCATCGGTATTCAGGCGGTCGTCAGAGACATCACCGAGCGCAAAAGGGGCGAGCAATTGCTGCGAAAAGAAAGGGATAAAGCGCAAAAATATCTTGATGTTGCGGGCGTTGTGTTAGTAGCTATCGACTCTGAGCAAAGAGTCGGACTTATAAACAGAAAAGGCTGTGAGATTTTAGGGTACAAGGAAGAAGAAATCCTCGGCAAGAATTGGTTCAAGAATTTTCTCCCGGAACGCGTGCAAAGAGAAGTGCAAGCGATTTTTCAGAGGCTGATGTGCCAACAGGAGCGGACCGTACCCGAACGCTACGAGAATCCGATCTTGACTAAGAGCGGAGAGGAAAGACTGATGGCCTGGCACAATACAGTGCTGCGAGACGGTGCCGGCAAAGTTATTGCTGCTTTGGGCTCCGGAGAGGACATAACTGAGCAAAGAAAGGCCGAACAAAAATCTCTCCAGTATCAGTCGCAACTTAGATCAGTGGCTTCGCAGTTGACGGTTGCCGAAGAGCGGGAAAAACACCGGATCGCAACCGAGTTACATGACCAAATCGGCCAATCGCTGACCATTTCCAAAATCAGAGTCGACGCCCTGCATCAGTCTATGAAGACCGGCGAACATGCCAAAGTCTTGGAGGAGGTCTGTAACTGCCTTAGCAAGGCCATCGGTCAGGTCAGGTCATTGACGTTTGACCTGAGCTCTCCTATATTGCACCAGTTAGGTTTTGAGGCGGGAGTAGGTTCCTGGCTGGCCGAAGAAATCGAGGCCAAACACCATATCTCCACGATATTCGAGGATGACAAACAGGCCAAGCCTCTGGATGATGATGTTCGCACGATCCTGTTCCGAAATGTACGAGAATTACTCATCAACGTTGTCAAGCACGCAAAAGCACATAAGATGAGAGTCTCTGTTCGAAAAATCGGCAGCCAGATACAGGTCGACGTGCAAAACGATGGCGTCGGATTTAATCCTACCGAAGCATTGGCGGAAGCAGCCAGAAAAGACAAGTTTGGGCTTTTTAGCGTCAAAGAACGGCTCGAACAAATAGGGGGCCGGTTCCAAATTGAATCCGAACCGGGGCACGGGTGTATAGTTACAATGACAGCGCCGCTAAAAAAAGAAGGGGAAATCAACGATGGAAGAATCTAAAGACTTAGTTAGAAAAACGGGAATCGATGCATTAGGCAGTGTGTCCTGGGGGACGCACTTCTCCGCGTTTTACCAGACCAAGGAAGACTTAATTGAAATTCTTGTACCCTACTTCAAAGCCGGATTAGAAAATAATGAATTCTGTATGTGGGTTACTTCAGAACCTCTCAGCAAAAAAGAAGCCGAAAACGCAATCAGAAAAGCTGTGCCCAATTTTGATGAATACCTAAAAACAGGACAAATAGAAATCCTTCCGTACAGCGAATGTTATCTTAAAGACGGCACATTCGATCCGCAAGCCGTCCTGAAAGGATGGAGTAATAGACTCGATAGAGCCCTGGCCAGGGGTTACGCGGGGATGAGAGTGACAGGTAATACGATGTGGGTTGAAAAAAGACTTTGGAGAAGTTTTGCGGATTACGAACACCAGGTAAATGAATCAATCCACCGCTATCGGATGCTTGTGCTTTGCACGTATTGTCTTGATAAGTGCGGACCGCTTAAGATCATAGATGTGGTGAACAACCATCAATTGGTTCTGGTTAAGCAGGAAGGTAAGTGGGCACTCACCAAAAACGCGGAGCGCATGCGGGCGGAGCAAAGGGCTATGAAATACCAGGAGCAGCTTAAGTCTCTGGCTTCCGAATTGGCGCTGATCGAGGAGCGTGAAAAACGCCGCATCGCTAAGGACCTGCAAGATTGCATAAGCCAGACTCTGGTTATCTCCAAGATCAAGCTGGATGCGCTTCGGCATTGTGCGTGCGGCAAAGAGCTTAAGGATGCATTGGCGGAAATCTGTAACCATCTGGGCCAGACTGTTGAGCAGACACGGTCGTTGGCGTTTGACCTGAGTTCACCCATACTACATGAGCTGGGTTTCGAGGCGGGTGTGGCTAACTGGCTAAGCGCAGAAATTGAGAAAAAGCACGGAATCCGGACTGAGTTTGAAGATGATGGCCAGCCCAAGCCACTGAGTGATGATATTTCTCTGCTTCTATTCCGAGATGTGCGGGAACTGCTTAACAACATTCTTGAGCATGCAGACGCACATAAAGTAAAGGTTTCTATCCGCAAAGTCGCTCGCCAGATATGTGTCAGTGTTGAAGATGATGGAGTAGGGTTCGACCCCGTAGAAGTAGCAGCAAGGGCGGCTGAATTTGGGCTTTTTGGTATTCGTCAGCGCCTGGAATATTTGGGGGGACATCTTGAAATTGAATCCAAGCCCGGCCACGGGTGTAAGGTTACGATGAAGGCACCGCTCAAACACGATGGAACTTAAATTGGGTGGAAAGTATGAAGACACGAATTCTCTTGGTTGACGACCACGCAGTTGTCCGCGAGGGACTGCGAAGCCTGATTGAGAAGCAGCCGGATATGGAAGTGGTTGGCGAAGCCGAAAACGGGCGAAAGGCAGTTGAGCTTGTACGGGAGCTTTTGCCGGATGTAGTGATTACCGACATAACCATGCCGAATCTGAACGGGGTCGATGCCACCCGACAGATTATCCGAGATTTTCCCAAAGTCAAGGTGCTTGCCCTATCCATCCATTCCGACAGGGCATTTGTCGCGGACATGCTCAAGGCTGGCGCATCCGGCTATGTTCTAAAAGAGTGTACGTTTGACGACCTTGTTGAGGCTGTACACGCCGTAGCCAGCGGCGGCACGTATCTCAGTGCGAAAGTTGCCGGCGTAGTGGTCAGCGATTACGTGAAGCGATTATCTGCGACGGCCGTGTCGCCTCTGGATGCCCTAACAGAGAGGGAGCGTGAGGTGCTTCAGCTCGTCTGCGAGGGAGAGAATACCAAACAGGTTGCCCTGGCGCTGCACGTAAGCACCAAGGCTGTCGAGGCCAACCGCCGCAAGATAATGGAAAAGCTGGGTGCCCACAGCGTGGCTGACTTGGTGAAGATTGCTATCCTCGGAGGGTTGGCTTCTCTTGAACGGTAAGGCAGAAAAATTAAAGAAAACCTCGTCATTATGACGAAATATATGTAATTAGATTATGCTCGACTCAGATAATGGGGGTTTTGGTACGTCGAAGTAGTGTTTTCCTGGGCTGATAGTAGGGATTCTCTATTTAGCTTGTAGTCTTTGGCAGAGGCAAATTCAGGGATTTCCTACCTATGCACTCTTGCCAATTTGCCCGATAATAGCGGCAGTATCGGGTCTGTTAGTAGGCCCGATGGACCTACTGGGGGAGCGGAGGGCGAGAAGAGCTAAGAAGTAGCGGTGGCCAGTTGTAATTGGGGGGCGCCAGTCCCGACAGGTCGGGATTGGCAGGCTGCCTCGCCGAGGTCTCTTCAGGAGCGTATGTTACGGTCGGGCCATCACAATCTCAGCGTTGCCTGGGACTGGCTCGCCCCCTGACGTTGCTACAAACTGGCCATCCAGGTTTTGGTCTGGTTCAATGGGTCTTTCTCATTATAGTCCCACTTCGTGACCGCTTCCCGTAGCGATTCGTTGCCACGCCCCGACAAGTCGGGGCTCGCAATGACAAGGCCCTGCCACAAAATCTGGTCACACACAGTAACGCAATGTGACCACCCTCTCCCTGGCAATTCCGGCAGATGCGGTTTATAATGTAGGTGTCAAGCTGCCTAATATAACAACAGTTTTGCAAAAGTTCAGTTATAACGGCACGGCGGTCGCTGTGTATCGGCTGCTGAACGGCAGATTTCTACCGAATTAAAGAGGGAGATAGATTATGAAGAACCACAGACTTTCAAGAAGGTCTTTCATCCACGATACTTCGATGCTGGCCGCGGGAACAATCGCAGGCGTGTTGGCCAGCCAAAGGCCAGTTTTGGGCAAGAGTAGCAGTTCGACCGACACGTCGAAGATCCTGAATTACAACCCCCAAATGCGCTACCGTAGACTGGGCAAGACGCAGCTTATCATCTCTGAGATTGGGCTGGGCGGGCATTGGCAGGCTCCGTGGAGAGAACCAAAGTGGCGGCTGGTGGTGGGGCAAATTCGTAAAAGAGGAAGTCCCTGACGATGTTGGCAAGAACCGTACCGAGGTGGTCTCCAAAGCGATAGACCTGTGGGATGAATTATCTGGACATCACGGGCGCTGAGGAATGCCTGTGCTACGGTGCGGCACTAAAGGGTCGGCGAGAGAAAATGATTGTCGGTGCGGACGATTCTAAGCTGTGCCCCCGGCACGACCAATACTGCAACGTTGAGGCTCAACTCTACAACGTCGAAGAGTGTCTGCGGCACATCGGGACGGATTACCTTGATATATGGCGCATTCAAGCCAAGATGGATGGCACCAATACGGACGCCGATGTGGAGGTGATGATAGAGGCGTTTGAAAAACTGCATAAGCAGGGCAAGGTCCGGCATCTTGGCATCTCCAGCCACAGCCGACCCTGGGCGCAGCACGTGATTGAGAAATACCCCCAGGTCGAAATGTTCATCTTTCCCTGTACCGCCAAGACCAAAGAAAAAGGCAGGCCGCCAGCCAAGGATAATATCGAAGAGGTCAATGCCGGTTACGGGCCTGAACATAAGAGCATTTTTCAGTCGCTTCGGCAGCAGGATGTGGGACTAATAACCATAAAGCCGTTCTTCGGCGGCAGCGTTTTCAAGACCCACGGCAAGGCAAGGTTGGGCATTGGCAACAAAGAGGACAACGACTTGGCTTTGCTGACGCTTCAGTGCATCCTTAATCTGAACGATGCCGTTACGGCTGTGATACCGGGGCTTTCGACGGTCTATGAGGTTGAGAACGCCGCCAGAGCCTCATACACGCGGTCGCTTGCTATGATGCCTGCGGACCAGGCGTGGCTTACGCGGACTACCGACCAACGCTTGGCGGCCCTGCCCGAGGAATACACTTGGCTGCGCGACTGGGAGCTGGTATAGGACAGGCCGGCTTTTCGCGGCAACTGCGACCTCCGCGGTCTCCGCTGTGAGAAATACGACTTACTCATCTTAACATTGACTTTGGCTTTGATTGGCTTTGTTTGGCTTTGTTTTCCCTGTGGCCTGCAAGGGCATTTATTCTTATAATCTTTTGCCATTGTTGAACTTGCGTTCATTTTAGCTCTTATTAAATTGGCTTTGTTTTTACAAATATTATCAGATTGCGTTCTGTCTTCTGTATTCTGAATTCTGTATTCTCCCGTTAGAAATTGGCTTTGTTTTGCATAATTAAGTAAAAATGATCGACATCTTCTTAGCATAAACCACGGATTCCGCGGATTTGGGGAAAGTGTTTATGTGATTTTTCATTTACCTATTTTCTCATCTACTCATAAGCCTTTGGCTTATTTGTTAGATATATATTATACCTGACACAGCATTCGCCTTCAAGCAGATTCCGGACAAATCTCCGCGATTCTCTGTTTTTAACCACGGGTCACACGGACGATGCGGCGTGTTCAAGCGGTGAAGAGGGCGTTGAAGCAGTTCTGCCATTCGTCTTCGGCGATGACACGGAAAGATATCTGCTTAGCAGGCAACTTTAGGCCAAGTTCGGTCAGCGTCATTTCGCGTGCGCGTTCGCTGCATAGATTGAATAGCTTTTTGGTGTATTCGGTTCTGTCGGCGTCCTTTAAGTGAAGACCTTTTGTTTCGACAACGAAGACGCGGTTGAAACCATTGCCGTTGGATATGTCAGTGAAGATGAAGTCGGCATAGACACGGTGCCTGCGCCAGCCTTGGACACCGTAGTCCTCTCTGGGTATGTTGCGGTACCAGAAAAGCAGCTTGTCCTGATCATCGAGATACCACGCAACCTTCCGTTCCATTTCGTTGAAGTCATCAGCGGGGACATAATCAAAAAGAGTCCGTTCAAGTTGGTTACCATCGGACTTGGTCAGTCTGGGCGGCGAGACCTTTTTGCGTTTCGGGAGTTTGTAGCCGAGTTTGTTGGCGATGACGACAAAGTGCATTTTGTCCTGTGAAATCATATCGCGGAAAACCTGTTCGGCGAGGCGGTCTTTTTCACCAGCAAGATGTTTACGAAGTTCTTCAATGATAAAGACAAAGTTGTTCATAACAACTTTTCGGTCGTAGTCGCGTAAGAAGCTTGTTAAGAACAGTCTTGCCGAATTCATAGGCGACCCAGGGATTGGGAACGATATCGAGAAGATGGCGGGCAAGAAAAACCGAGTCCAGATGAAGCGCGCCGGCCCTAAGCAATTCAGACTGCTTGAGTTTGATAACTTCGCGCTGGTCTTCGGAGAGCGTTGCGACCTGTTCGATATCTTTTTGTTCGTGCATTGACAAGGTGATATTATTATAGAGTTTTGTCAGGTCTGCGTTATCCCAGGGTATTTGGCTTGCGATATCCATTTCGTAATTGACTTTGCGCCAGCCGGTGCCGTCACGGATGGCAAAGACAGGGAGAATGACCTGGTCGGCGGCCTTTTTGAATTTTTCTCTGACTTCTGCGAAAACTTCCTCGTCCGGTTCTTCGCCTGTTTCATCGTCCATAGCGATGCGCCCGGTGAGGTCGCCGAGTCCTTCGCCGCGGAATCCGCGTCTTATTTCTTCGAGAATTTCCTGGCCTTTTTGCTGATAGCAGAAGACGTAGCTTTCATCGAGTTCTTTTAGGCCGGTCTTTTTTGCGAATGGCTGACGCAGGATTCGACCGACCAGTTGGGTAAGGGCGGTTTTTGAGCCGGGGCGGGTAAGGATTGCGAGGACATAAGCAAAGGCGCAGTCCCAGCCCTCCTGAAGGGCCTGCTTGGTGATGATGTAGCGGATTCGGCAGTTCTCAGACATCAGGCCGCCGACGTCATCCACTTCTTTGAGTTCGTCTTTTTCGCTTGTTTTGACGGCGACTTCTTCGGGCTGCAATCCAACGATGTTTATAAGATGCTCACGGACGTCTTCGGCGTGGATGAATTTTTTGCCGCGTTGTTCTTTGCCTGTGCGTTCGACCTGAATAAGACAGATAGGCCGGATGTATTTTCCGGTGTTGGCGTGATATTCTCTGGCTTTAGCTTTTAGCATTTCGAGGTGGTTATGTGCTTCGAGGAGCGTTTCTCTCCAGTCGGGATTTGCCTTGTTGAAGATGTGCAGGTCGAATTTTATCATTTCTTCGCGGTTTAGTTCGATGCCGGTTATATCAACGAGTTTATTGCTTTGGTCCGGCGGTGTTGCGGAAAGCTCAACGATGATGGAAGGGTTAAATCCCTCGAGAGTTTCCTGAGCGATTTGGCTGTATGCCTTGTGGCCTTCGTCGAGAATGATTACGGGATTGAGCATTCGCAGGGTATTGCCGAGAGAGGATTTGACCTGCTTTCCCCAGAAAGCGGGATTCTTTTTCAAAGGTGTCGAGGTTCGGGATTTTTTCCAGCAGGCGTGCGTTTGCCTCGAGGTCGTCTTCGGGCGGGAAGAACTCCGCAAAGCCGCCGCTATCTTTGAACATACGCAGGACTTCTTTGGTTTTTCGGTTGGCGGAGGGCAGCATAAGCATAAGGACGACGAGATTCTCGCAGACGTCCAAAGGCGAGAACAAATCGGTCTTTTCGCGGATAAGGGTTCTGCCGCCGCTTGCGATATCCAAGTGCTGGCGATATGGATGGTCGCGGTTTCGCAGATTCTTTATGGTTTGGTTATATATCTGGGTGGTGGGGACGACCCAGAGGACAAGGCCGGTGTGGGTTTTACGATAAACGGTATTTATCAAGGTCGATGGTTTTGACAGCGAGGAATGTTTTGCCGCCGCCAGTGGGAATTTTCAGGCAAAAGCAGGGCAGGGGTCTGCCGAGGCCGTCGCGGCGGGAGGTATAAGCGCGATAGAGTCCGTCCATCTTCGTCCCAGGCCTTTGCGGGGAAATCGATTTCGAGGTCGGGGTTGGCGATGGCCTTTTCCCGCCATTGGTAGAGCAAATCGAGGTATCGCTTGACGCGATTGAGTGTTTTTATTTGATATTCTTTTGGTTCCATCCAATTTGTCATTCCCGCGCAGGCGGGAATCCTATTATTTAACCAGATTGTAAATTTCAAAGGGTAGTTGGGCAAAGTCGATTCGCAGTTGGTCAAGGTGGTCCTGGTCGAGATATTTTGTCGGGGCAAAGACGAGTCGGCGTTTATTTTTATAAGGGCCAAGTGCATTGGCCCTATCGAGCGTCAGGGCGGTGGCCTTCAAGTAATCGATATCGGGTTTATAGAACAGATAAACGAGATATTCCCTGCTTTCGCCGATGAAGTTTCGTTTTTCATCGACGGCCTTTTCGTCAAATTCTTCGCCGGTTGCGGTATAGAAGACATAACGGGCAAGGTCTTTGTAAGAGGGCAGTTTATCGCCAGCAAGGATACTTTCCATTTCAATCGGGTCGGCCCAAGGTCGAAATAACTGAACGTCCCGCCCAAGACCTTTTTTGAAATTTTCGTCTTTTGCGCCTTTGACGCCCTTTATCACCCGCCGAACGCGCTCGGCGGTTATCTTATCCGCATAGTCCTCACACTCGACCAAAATAAACCGCCGATTGCCGCCGTCCTCTTTGTTCAACGCCAAAACTGCGTGAGCGGTAGTGCCTGAACCGGAAAAAGAATCAAGAACGATAGAGTCTATATCACAGGCAATCTGTAAAGCACGTTTTATAAGACCAACAGGTTTTGGGTATTCAAGAGTCTTCTTTTCAAGAACAACCTTCAATAACTTTCCACCGAGTTCTGTATTGACATCACTGTCTACCCACATAGACCTTGGCTTTGTTGTTCTCTGATCCCCATTTCGGTCAATGTAATCTTTGATAAAAATGTCGAATCTGTCCTTGCCGGTTATTTTACGCCCATACACGCGATCGATTTCTTCTGCTACTTTTTTAGAACTCCACATCCAACGTCCCTCTCTCCCGTCAGACTTTCGAGGGTAAACAGAAATGGTATGTTGAGGAGTTGATTTCAGACTAACTTTCCCGGAAGATGGATCAACAAAAATTGGAAACCACATATCGGGGCGATCTTCTCTCAAAGATGCTGCACCACGTTGTCTAAGCCCTAACTCTCGCCATTTTTTACCATCGGGATCTTCTTGGTCAAAGTCATCGATATCTTCCTTTGAAAGTGGCAGACCATTCAATTCCAAATACTCGCGATTTTTAGCGTAAAGAAGCAAATATTCATGGACGGTTGCAATATACTCATCAGATTGTCGACCACGTGGATTGGCTTTGATTGGCAGGCATGCAACAAGATTGTTTTCACCAAATATATCATCCATTAAGCTCTGAGACGATATTGCTCATTGTCGTCGATGGAAACAAATATGACGCCATCTTCGGTGAGCAGTTCTCTCAGCAATTTGAGTCGAGGCGTCATCATACAGAGCCATTTGTCGTGGCGTGTGAGGTCTTCTTTATCGACGACTTTGCCGAGCCAGTCCTGCATCATAGGGGAGTTGACGTTGTCGTTGTAGGCCCATTTTTCGTTGCCGGTGTTGTAAGGCGGGTCGATGTAGATACATTTTATTTTGCCGGCGTAAGTGGGCAGAAGGGCTTTTAGGGCCTTGAGGTTATCGCCGTGGATTATGAGGTTGTCGTGCAGGGAGACCTTGTCGGTTAAGGATTTTTCTTTGCGTGGGATAAGCTGATGGTATTTGACCTGCAGGTGGTAGTTCTGAACAAACGCTTTTCCCTTGAAATTGAGAATGGCCATTAGTCTGTTCCCTTGATTGCTGGAGACTGATTGCAATGATACGGAAAAACGCTATGGCGTCAAGAGGAAATATCAGGTAAAAGGGCTCAGGAGCGTTTTGGGGTCGATCAATCCGCTTTGGGCTTGTCTTTCGAGATTTTGTTTTCAGTTCCTGCGAGCAGCCTTTTTATATTTTCGCGGTGCCGAATGATGACCATCAGCGGTATCGCGATTGCGGCGATAAGCAGCGGCCAGAGATCGGCGAAATTCCACGCCGGCAGCAGGCTTACAGCTAAAATCAAAACGATAGGAAACGCGATAGATGCCGTGACAGAGGCGAGTGAGACATACCGCCATACCAGAACAGTCGGCACCCATACTGCAAGGGCAGCGGCGGCACAAATTGTAAAGTATGGCCAAAGGCCCAATGCCACGCCCAGGCTGGTGGCGACGCCTTTGCCGCCTTTGAACCTCAGATAGACAGGGAAGATGTGACCCAGGATTGCAGCGCAGCCGACCGCCAGCCAGAGCCACAAAAATTGACAATTGACAATTGACAATTGAAAATTGAAAATTTGTCGCGCGGCAAGCATCGGCAGCATGCCTTTGAGCATATCGAGCGCAAAGCAAAGGTACGCCCAGCGTTTGCCGAGTGCCCGCGCGACATTTGTTGCGCCGATATTGCCCGAGCCTATGGAGCGTAAATCCTTGCCGTGTGCTCTGGCGATGATCAGCCCGAAGGGTATCGAGCCGAGCAAATACGCCGCCATAACGGTTATTGTGAAAGTTGCGTACATTGTCTGGCACTCTTTTTTCGGGATATACACTCGTAGACAGATAACATCTCTTTTGCAACCCGCTCGACCGAAATTTTTTCTCTTAGGTTGTCGGCAACGATTGCCTCTGCGGCTTTCTGGATGTTGTCTCTATCTGTGAAATGGCTAATGGCGTCTGCCAATTGAGAAACGTTTTCAGGGCTGTCGATGACTTTGCCGTGACGATCATTAACGAATAGGTCGGTTGCCCCGTTGAATCTGGTGGTAATTACAGGCACCCCTGCGGCCAACGCCTCCAGAATAAACCGCGAACATGGGTCATAAAAAGTGGGCAGGACGGCGACATCACTTATCGACAGAAGCTCATCGACCTGTTGGACGGGCCCCAAAGAGATAAATTTTTTGTGCACGTTGAGTTTTTCGGCAAGCCGGTAGTATTTTCGCATTTTGCCACTGCCGGCGACGATTGCAAAAGCGGCATTGGCTGTTCGCCGGCGCGTTGCCAAGTGCATCGCTCTTATTAGAGTTGCTAATCCTTTTAGCCTAAAGTTATTAGCGACGAATAAGAAAAAAACAGGCTTCTCGGTATCTTCTATGCCCAGGCGGGCCAGTATTTGCCGGCGGAGTCTGTCTGCTTCTGTTCCGTTGGGTTTGGCATTTATCTTTATGCCGTTGGGTATAACCACGATGCGCTCTTGAGCGACGGCATAATGCTGCTTGAACTGCTCGGAAACGTACTGCGAGATTGCTATGATTGTCGGCCCATCGGGCTGCTCGCACAGCCTTCGTTCCGCCCGCATAAGCGCCGCTCGGCGGAGATTGGCAAAAGCCGTGTGCTTTTTGTAGGATGCTATCAGCGGGTTTTGGTAGCTGGTGGCATTGCGGAGAATAGATTCTACATACGTGCCTCCGCGCGGCTGATAAACGTCGGCAAAGTCAAAAGGCAGAACGCTGTGAATTACATCGTAGCGGTTTTCCGACAGATGTTTGCTCAGCACTTGTGCGAAAGTACGATGACAAGTTCGCCTTCCCGATTTATTGCCGCACAAAACGTGGACATTCTCGGTCTGCCTTTGGCCTTTCGTGGCAAGTAGCGTCACTTCGGCGCCGAGCACAGATAAGGCTTCTGACAGCTCCAGGATAGAGCGTTCAGCTCCGCCCAGGGCTGTATCTATCCGCTCTATTATGATAGCGATCTTTTTGCCCATCGCTCCATAGTACCGCAAGTTTGTTCAGCTCGCAAATGGTGCGCTGCTGCCGTGCCTGGCGTTACGGCGGGCCATTTGCTGAGCTTTACCCACCACCTTTCGGATGAACGATTTGTCCTTGCCAGCGAGCTTATCGGTCTGAGCATATTCCAGGTAGAAGCGCAGCCGGTCCGTTTGTGAAAAGTACTTAGCTGGTGCTGAATAATGTAGCTCGGCAATATCTTTTATTCGGAATCGCTCGCGCCAAAGGACGGGTTTGAAGGCCCGCGCCAAGTCTATTAGATAAAATGTACCCGAATCATCGTAAAATATGTGCGAAAAGTAAAGGTCTCGATGGCGATAATGTGTCTGGTGGAATTTTCTTATAAAAGCCGCCAGCCCGGCAATGAAATTTCGCCGCAGCGTCAGATTTTCCGCCGTTGTCGGGCCGGTAAAAAAAGCCGGCAGTTTTCGCTCCAGCGACTCGGCGTTCGGTATTCTCTCGGTTATTATAAAGCTTCTTTTCTCGAAGAAAACGCCCACTTGTTCGCCGTATGCGACAGTCTTTGGCGTATTTACACCTGCCGCCGATAGTTGGCTTGCCGAGGCGAATTCCGCCAATCCGAAGCTCTTGCGGCTGTGATGCGACAGCCAGTTCCTGAGCTGGACCAAGGCCGGCGGTTTATCATAGCGTTTCAAAAACAATGTGGTGCCCGGCGGATCCGTCTCAAGCTGTAGGCGGCTACGGTAGCCGGCGAGATTTTTCTTGGCCAGGTCTACACCGGCGTTATAAGAAAAGACAGCCTCAATGGAGGTCAAACCGAGTCTCCTGAGAAGCGGCTCGAAGTCCGCATCGACGAAAAGCGATTTTGAAATCTCAACGAACCGTTGGCTATAGCCGGTCCGGCGATTATGGTTCACGCTGTGGGTCATCGTTTAGGAAATAATCGGAAATGACGCCCATAAATGGATTATATTTCACGGCATAATGTGACAATCCTTTTTCGCAGTGGCGGTGAGAGTATTCTTTGTCTTCTTCCAGCAGACTGGGTGATACCTTGTTCCATTGGTCTTCGTCCATTGCCAGGATTTCTTCGATTTTTTCAGCGTAAAACCCAGCAACGGGAAGGTCCGAATAGGCGTTGACAAACCAGGGCATAATGCGCGCCAATTTTTTCAAGCAATAGGTTTTGTTCGGGGCCAAAATCAAGACAGGACTCATCTGTAAAGTTTTTCAGTCCCTTCATTTTCTGCAAGTTTATATATCCGCCATCCAGGCTGATTTGATGCGCCTTTGTTCCGGGAAACGGAAAGAAATACGTCCAGCGGAATCGGCCCGGGCTTGGCTGCGGCCATAAGTTTAATCGTTTCAAATACGTCCTGGCGTCCTTCGTGCGGAAATCCGATTATCAAAAAAATGGAGCTGTGCATTCCGTATTCGCCGACGATCTCTATCGCCTCGATTATTTTTTCGTTGCTCATGTGCCGATTGAGGATTTTGCTGCGAATTCTGGGGCTGCCTGACTCCACGCCAAATTTGACGATTTTGCAGTTGGCCTCGGCAAGGTGGCGAGCACATTGCTCATCGAAAAACCCTACATGGGCATTAACAACAAAAGGAATCCTGCAGATTTTTTTATAGGCCTGGCAAAATTCGCTTTACATAGGATTTGTCAAAGGTGAACAGGTCATCGTCGAATATGAACATCTTGATATTGCGATAGTTTTTTTGTAGATATTCTATTTCCTTGAATTACATTTTCAACGCTGAACCGCCGGATATAATTAAGCTGCTTGAACCTGCATTTGAGGTCTTGTTCTGTATGAATCCACCATCACGTGATTAAAGCAGTATGTGCAGAAGAAGGGACATCCGCGTGAAGCCATCAAGCCCACCCATCCGTTTTTTGCATCGATGAGTCTTTGCATATCCATGCTCTCGTAATCTTTCGGCGGCAGCCTGCGTCAAATCCGGCAATGGCCTACCGGATTGATTTTGATTTGGCCGTTCCGTGCAAAGGCGAGATTTCGCACGTCATCCACGTTTTCTCCGCGCTCAAGTTTTTGCACAAATTCAAGAAATGCTTCTTCACATTCGCCGCGGAACACATAGTCGAAAAAGCCGGTTTGAAGGATTTCTTTCGTCGCGACCAGAGCATGTATGCCGCCGATCACAAAAGGTATGGATAGTTGACTGCCGTGCCCAGGATGCGAGCGTTTGCGCGTACGGCCATTGATTAGTTACAACTGAAAAGGCGAGGATATCCGGCTTTTCATCAGTAACGCGGGCGATAAATTGTTCTTCGGTGGGCAGCGGCTCAAGTCAATCACAAATCTGCCAAAAGCCGACCTGATGGCCGGCTTGCTTCAAGACCGCGGCTATATGAGCCACGCCGTAATTAAAGCCCAGTTGTGACCCGGCCGACGGATAGATAAATAGCACCTTCATAACGTCTGCTTCTTGAAATCGGGCACAGGTTTTGGCAAACAGAGTCGGTATCCAGAGTTGATTTCTGAATTCTGTCTTGTCTCCGTCTTCTGTCTTCTGTCTCCTTTTTCGGTCTTTCTGCCATGATACGCGAGATGACCTCGTTTGTATTGATGTTCTGCGGGTCGGTGAGCGTGTCAACGTGCACGATTTTATGCGGTACGTTTCCACACGCGCTCCAGCGTCTGACAAAATTCATATCATTGCTGCCTGCGAAAATAGTTACCGCCGGCGTTTGGACAGCAGCAGCAATGTGCTGGCATGCAGAATCGTATCCGATAAATTCATCACATTGGCCGATCAGTGCTGCAATTTCGCCCACAGTGCACTCTATGGTGATCAAGCCGTGCTGAAAAACTCGGGTATTCCGAATCGTCAAAGCGCATATCGGCTGTGTTGAAACCTTGATTGCTTATACTTCGCAGCAATTCTGCCGATCGTGACAGCTCATCCTGTCCGAAGCCTTTATCTAAAAGCACTATGGTTTGTAGGTTCTTTGAGTATCTCTTGCAGCAGATTTCTTCTCAAAATCTAAGCCTAATCTTTTGCGCTGATTTGTCCCAACGCCGAAGTTGACGGCGATAATCCGCTCGCATCCTGCTAAGCGAAGTAGTGCCACTAGTTTTTGTGCTTTGAGGCTTATCGACGGGATGGTCCAAACCTTCGGGTAGCAAAACTCTGATACGCCGAAGACGCTGTCTATCCAGTGATTTGCAAGCTCAGCCATGCTGGCGTCCTTCACGGATGCAGCGTATTGACGGCTGTTGAAAAATAGATAATTGTCGCTGTGTGTTAGCGGCAGAACTCCAAGCTGGGAGATTCGGGAATCCGGGTCAACCAGGATAGCGTGCGATCTTCCTGGTCCGGCGGCATTTCGCTTTGCCAGAATATCCAGCGCGGCATGCCAGCTTGAGAATCGTTCTAATAAGTCCGCCGCTGCGAGCATAATTCAAGCGGGCATATCCGGATGTGCTCATTTCCGCCGAAAATGCCTTCCAGCTTGCTGCTGCCTATGACGACAATTTCTGCGTGAGGGAAAATTCTTGTAAAACGCTGTATCATTACGCTTAGAATGGCAACATCTGCGCCGATAGTCACACGCGATAGAAAGATGATTTTTCTGGCGGCTTTGTCTTGTTGTAGCTGTAGTGATGAGTGTGAACGAAAATTGCCCGCTCGTAAAGGTCGTCGAGTGAAAGAATCCCGAAATCGGCCAGCGCTTTGTCAAGAGCTGCTCCCTGGTGAACATTTCGGCAGTAAGAGATGACCTGAGACATAACCCGGCAGTAGATTTCCACCGGCATATCTTCAAAGTCGTCGCACAGCTTTTCAACGATGATTTCAAAAAGAGCCGACGACGCCGGTTATTGGCCAGCTCCGCATCCGAGAACGATGTTGCCATTTCGCACAGCAGAGTCATATATTCGGCCTCAAAGGCGCCGTTCTGGTAGTACCGGTCTACGAAAGATAAGGCAACCTGCCGCGACAACCGTAAGAGGGCGTCCTGCGGGCAGGAGTCCTTTCTTATGCTAAGCCATTTTTTGCGATATATGGAGAGCTCCATATTGTTTGCACTCTTTCAGAAGTTTTTTTGCCGCCGAAAAAACTTCGCCGGCGGTTATCTTTGTCATGCACTCGTGCCGGCTTGGGCAGACTTTCTTGTGGCAAGGCGAGCACGGCAACTCCTTTCTAAGAACGATTGTATGCTCCAGATTGCTGCTGGTATAGCGAGGATCGGTTGGCCCCATAATGACTACCACCGGGACATCAAATGCCACCGCGTAATGGCGGGGGCCGGTGTCATTTGTAATCAGCAGATTGCATCGCCGAACCAGCGGCTTCAAAAGCTCCAGGTCAATTCTATCTCGGCTGGTATCGATAATCTTAGCGTGACTTCTTGCGATAATGGCCTGCGCAATATCTTCTTCACCTGGTCCACAGAAAAGTAAAATGCGGGCACCGAGGTGACTTGCACATAGATCAGCCAGTTCGGCAAAGTTTTCGGCGGGCCAGCATTTTGAGCTTCCAAAACTCGCCCCGGGTTCATGCCGATCACTATGTCCTGTTCATAGATGCCGTACTTTCGGATTAACGATTCTCCGCGCCTGAGGACTTCTTCACCAATGAAAAGCCTCGGTTTTACCTGCTTGGCGGTTTTCAAGCCCAGCCAACGGCAGATTTCAAGATAATACTCGGTCATAGGCAGCGGCTGGATGCCGTTATTGTCCCGGACTGGCTCAGGCCCGCCGCACAGAAAGACGCCTCTAAAACTGCGGCGATAGCCGTAAATCTCTTTTGCTCCGCCCAGCCAGACTGTCATCGCCGAGCGGGTGGAGTTCGGCAGTATAATGCCCACATCGCCTGTGTATTGGCGTATCCGTTTTGCCGTCTGCCAGATTCCGTTCCAGGATTTGTCCTGGCAATCAATCAGTGCGTCGAACCAGGGGCCATCCCTGACTATACCGTGGGCGTTTTTCCTCAATAGGCCGACGATTCTTGCCGCAGGGAAACTCTCCCGCAGACAATCAAGCGTGGGCGTGGCCATAACTATGTCACCCACCCAGTTTGGGCAGCGGACGATAAGTGTCTTAACTGTATCGAGATGCTCCTTCATTGCGTCTCTCAATCCGGTAAACGATATTTAGCCCCGCAATTTATTGCGGGGTTTACCTTCGTCGAAGCACTACTGTTTTGTCGCCGTTCAGATGATGGATGTCATTGCGAGCGAAGCGAAGCAATCTCTGCTGTTTCATAATAAGATTGCCACGGCCTACAAGGCAGGCCTCGCAATGACAACTCCTCAAATAACGTGCGACAAAGCACTACTTTCGCCCCTGCATCATGTAGAAGGTTAGCGCCATCAACTGCAGAACAGCCGCGAATCCAAGCGATATCGAGACAGCGTTGCCTCGGCTGGTTGGGCTGGTCAAAAACCATATTGCCATCAACAGGCAGAATAGAACGAGGATTTGTACAATCCCAGCCAGCAGCCTCATTATGGAGAATTCGCCGAACATCTCGGCCCTTTCCATTCTTCTTAGCTGTTCGAGAATGCTGCCCAGCAACTGCTCGCTCTTTTCACCGGTGATCTGCTGCTCGGCAGCCGATGCGATTGCCTGTGGTGGAGGTGTCTGGAGCTTCGGCTCTTCCGGCGCCGGTGGCATTTCTTCAACTTCTATAGGCTGCTGAGTCTGGCTTTGGACGGCTAATTGATTCTGGTTTTTCATTTCAATACGCGAACCGTCACATTTTTTTATGATGTTCACGGCTTCTTCCATATTTGCGCTGGTGTAATCGGGCTTTGGACCTGCCGATGAAGATTGCGGGTCGGCTTGTTTGGAATGCGAAGGTGGCCTTAATAGTATAGTCCTGCATCCGGCTCTGGAGCCGGCTTCAATGTCACTATCGCTGTTGCCGATCATCCACGATTGACCAAGGTTGACATCCATCTGTTCAGCGGCGGCCAGCAGCATACCCGGGTCTTGGTTTTCTCCAGTCGCTGTCCTTGCGGTATTTGGCGATAACGCCGTCCGGATGATAGGGACAATAATAAATTCTATCTAAAGTTGCTCCTTTTTCCGCCAGCAGTTCCTGTAAGCGGTCGTGAATCTCATCGAGAGTTTCCTCCGTGACGATGCCCCGTGCGACGGCTGATTGATTAGATACGACCACCAGCTTATATCCGAGAGCCTTGAGTTCGACCAGTGCTTCAGGGACGCCGTCCAGCAGTTTCACTTGGTTCGGGTCCTTGATGTATCCGGGGTCCTCAATCAAGGTGTTGTCGCGATCTAAAAATACCGCTTTCTCAGCCATACCCAAATAGCTCTATTTCCGGTCTAACTATCAGCAAAACTTTGTTCCACGAGGTCGCAAATTATGTGGTACGCAAGCTGGTGCATCTCCTGGCTACGGGCTGTCGAGACGTCACTAGCGCAAAAACAAAGATCGGCGATTTGTTCGAGCTTGCTGCCGGCCCGCCCAGTAAAAGCCAATACGCAAGCCCCTTTTTTCTTTGCCAGTTTTGCTGCGGCAATAATGTTTGGCGATGCACCGCTGGTCGAAAATGCCCACAGAACATCGCCTTTTCTGACAAGCGCTTCTACCTGTCGGGCAAAAACCTGCTCGTAAGAATAATCATTGGCAATAGAGGTAAGGACAGAAGTATCGGTTGATAGCGCCACGGCAGGTAGTGCTCTTCGCTGCCTGTTGAATCTGCCGACTAATTCACCGGCTATATGTTGGGCGTCCGCTGCTGAGCCTCCGTTGCCGCACAGATATATCGTGCCGTTCCGCTTTAATGCTCCTATTATTGCCTGGGCGGCGGCGGCAATCGTCGCAAGGGCGTGCGCTTCAAATTCCGCGAGCATTTTTTTATGCGTTTCAATCGCGGCTGTAATTTGCTTTTTTGTAGCGTTTTTCATAATGGCTACTTCTGCAACGCTTTTATTTTCTCGATGGTTGCCGTTGAGCTTTGGCCTTGAACGAGCGGCGCAAGCACAACTTTGCCGCCGTATGATTCGACAAACTCTCGTCCCACCACACCATTTTGTCCCCAGTCTGCCCCTTTTACCAGAACGTCGGGTTTGACTTTTTTGACTAAGCTGAGCACGCTTGGCTCATCGAAGATTGTGACGTAGTCTACAAACTCAAGGGCGGCAAGAACAGCGGCCCTATCATACTGATTATTTATAGGCCGTTGTGGACCTTTTATGGCCTTTACAGAACTATCGCTATTTAATCCGACGACAACTATGTCGCCTTGCTGCCTGCATAGCTTAAGAAGCTCAATGTGCCCTTTGTGCACGATATCGAAACAGCCGTTTGTAAAGACGATAATCTGTTTTTGCCTTCGGTGCCACGACAGCTCCTCGAGCAGCGAGTCGATTGGGCGTAACTTATCTGCCGTACCCCGTTCCACACTCTGAGCTTGTCTTTACAGACTTGTAGGCCTTCTTGCTACGGTTCATTGCGCAACGCCTCAGTTGACCCATATACGTTTCACGCGGGTCCTTTCTTCTTTGTAGGAATTTTACCCGCAAGCGTGCTTTCAATCAAGTCTCTTAGCTTGTCCTCTCCGCTTATGAATTTAAGCTCAATATCCAAATACGCAAGGGGCATCTTCTCTCCTAAATCGCCCAGCCGGACGATTTTGGTCCAATCCTTGTGCGTTGTAAGGATCAGCTCTGCCTTGCCGCACATCGCCTGTTCATAAATACTGGCAACATCATCGGAATCATAATAGTGATGGTCATCATAGACCCTGGATCCGACGACATTGCAGCCGAGCATGTTGATCGTGTTCAGAAATGCCTGTGGATTACCTATACCGCAGAAGACGAATACCTTTTTGAGCTTGAGGCTTTCCAGATTGATTTCTTTGTTCTTTGTGGATTTTGCGCAGATAGGAGCATGGATCGACCAGGCGATTATCATATTAGGGTTAATCTGCTGCAGTTTCCGTTCAAGCTCAGCCAAGTCAGATTCTTTGATCTGGTCGCACCTGGTAATAACGACTGCGTCGGCTCGGCCAAGTGCGGTGACAGGCTCTCGAAGCAGCCCTGCCGGAAGTAACTTGCCATAGCCAAAAGGTTCTTGTTGCGTCAATTGTCACAATGTCCAGGTTCTCTTGCCAGGCGCCAGTGCTGAAATCCATCGTCCATAATAAGTACTTCTGCGCCGAATTTGTCTACCGCCTCAGCGGCGGCTGCGACCCGATCCGGATTTACGACTACTTTGGCTTCTGGACAGCCTTGCGAAAGAATCGCCGGCTCATCAAAATAGTTTTGAGTTTTGAGTTTTGAGTTTTTAGTTGCCTTGTAGCCGCGTGTAAGTATTACGCAGCGAATTTTTTTTCGCTGCAACAAATTACATAGCCAGATTACAAGTGGCGTTTTGCCCGTTCCGCCGACCGTTATGTTGCCGATGCTTATGACCTTTGCGTCGGCGCAATGAGTCTTCAAAAGTCCTTTAGAGTACAAAGATGTTCGCAACCAGATCGCGACTGAGTAAAATGCCGCAGCACAGCCCAAGAAGGAGCGCAAAATTTTAGCGCTCAGTCCGCCTTTCTGGCCTGAAATCAGTTTGCAGAAGCCATGGTGGTCCAATTGCAAGTTCTTCCAGACTGCGGTGCATCCTGAATATTTAGCCCCGCAATTTATTGCGGGGTTATACTTTGATTTTTTCAATGATGGCATCAGCCATTTGCTTTGTGCCGACAGCCGTTGGGTCGTCGCGGTCTTCTTTCAAATCATAAGTTACATTTCTGCCCTCGGCGATTACAGCGGCTACCGCTGCTTCGAGCTTATCGGCCTCGGGATTCTTCCCGATATGCCACAGCATCATCACGCCGCTTAGTATCAGGGCGGTAGGATTAACCCTGTTTTGCCCTTTGTATTTTGGGCGCTGCCGTGAGTTGCCTCGAAGATAGCGGTTTTTTCGCCGATGTTTGCACCCGGCGCTACGCCCAGGCCGCCGACCAGCCCCGCGCATAGATCGCTGACTATGTCGCCATACAGATTTGGCAGCACGAGCACATCGTAAAGCTCCGGCTTTTGAACTAACTGCATGCACATATTGTCGACGATGCGGTCTTCAAATTCTATGTCCGGATATTTCTCTGCGACTTGCCGACTTACCTCCAGCCACAAGCCATCGGAGAATTTCATAATGTTGGCTTTGTGAACGCTGGTTACCTTTCTGCGTCCCATCTTGCGGGCGTATTCAAACGCGAAGCGGACAATGCGCTCAGTTGCTCTGACCGAGATGGGCTTAATACTTATGCCGGAGTCGCCGGTTATTTTTCGCCCGCTGTGCTTATTTAGCCAGTTGATGATTTCAGCCGTGTCGTCTTTTCCTTTTTCAAACTCGATGCCGGCATAAAGGTCCTCGGTGTTCTCACGTACAATTACAAGGTCGATGTTGGAGTATCTGCTGCGCACACCCTTATAGCTTTTGCACGGGCGCAGACACGCATATAGATCGAGCGTCTGGCGCAGGTGCACGTTTATGCTTCTGTAGCCTTTCCCGACCGGCGTAGTCACAGGTGCCTTCAGGGCGACGCCGTTTTTCCTGATAGACTCGACAGTTGTCTCTGGCAGCGGAGTCCCCAGCCGTTCCATCACTTCGACGCCGGCTTCGGCTATCTCCCAGTTGATGCCTGCACCAGTTGCGTCGATGCACCTTCGCGCAGCCTCAGCCACTTCCGGCCCAACTCCGTCGCCCGTAATCAGCGTCACGGTAGGCATTTATTGATTCTCCAATAATCCCAAAGCGGTAATGTTACCGACCAACTGCGGGTATGTCAATGTTGCCGAATAGGAACCGCGTGATACAATGGCGGCGAATGAATCGTATCAGAAACAGGTTATCTTTATCGCGGCGAAAGTTTCTATTGAAGGAGACAAAACCAATGAGAGTTGCTGTAATGGTTTCTTTAATGAACCTCGCGCTGCCATTGGCACTGTGTTTGGCGGCGCAGCCGGGTGAGCCGGTGAATGTCGTGCCGTTCGGCCAACTCAAGACCTGGGAGCGCAGAGCAGAGACTATGGCGTGGTCTGGGAAGACCCCAGGGACATCTTCCGTGTAGAGGTCAAATTCGCGGACGCTATAACCTTGCCCAATCCGAACACCATTAGGCTGGAATACTGGCAGTCTATCGTGGCCCCGGCATCGGATACCGCGCGACAGTCCATCCGGAGCCGGCAGCTCAGGCTGGCTTAACGTGGGCGATTGGTTCCAGGGCAAATGGCTAAAAGCCGACACCAATCTCGATGTCAAGGGCGTGACATATACGTTTACCTTCAATCCGGTTAATGCCAGCGAATTCCCGGATATGAAGGATTTTTCAGCGCGCTATCGTTCAACGTTGAAGCTGCGGGTCATTGCTGATGAGCCACTGCCGGCAATTGAACCCTTGCAGGCTTACACCGATTCGGTCTGGGATAGGCTTGAGTTTGACGTGCAGTGGGGCGGAACTGCCGGCCAAAGCGAGCAAAACTGGGGCGGACATTTGGAGGCTTTCAATGGTGTGGTCGAGCAGATTGAGTCAATTTCGTCCGCCAGCAACGTGAAAGTCGGCCCCGAACGTAAGTGGACGTCAAAAGTGCACGCCGGAATGGACGGCATCCGCAGTAGTATCCTATACGCCAAGCCCGTTGGCTATAATTCCTTCGATGAGACGGTCGTGACTGTACGGACTGCCTGCGAGACATTTTCTTTTGCCGCATCAGACCTTTTGAGGTATGGCCACATATTCTCGCCCGATTTCGGTGTGATTGTTCGCAAGTCGGGCGATAAGGTGACATACGCTGAGGCAGAACGGGCATGGAAGGAAAATCGCCTCAAGAATATCTACGCCCGGGTGAATGAAGTCCCTGAGCAGACGCTGACGGGCGCGTGGAAGGATGTCCCCCAGAAAGAGCCTCATTATATACCGCTGGGCTTTGAGGGCGGGCGGCAGTATTTCGGCCTGGAAGCTGATGGTAGTGTGTTCTGTCGGCACAACTGGCTGGCCCGCATACCAGGCAAAGACACAAAACGCTGCCTGTATGATGGAGATTCGATCCGGTACGCGTTTGGCCTATCCGGTGCAAAGTTAGTCGAGCGGCACACCATCGACGGCTGCCTACCGATGATGGTCGCCCAATGGCAGCGCGAAGGGGTTCAGTATCGCCAGACCGCTTTTGTGGTTCCATTCGATGGCGTGCCGAAGCCGGGCGAACGAATCTATGCCGACGATACACTCGTGTTGATGGCGCAGTTTGAGATGGAACGGGCCAGCGACCAAGAGGCCGAAGCAAAACTCGATATGGAGGTTGCTGCTCGTGCGGCTGAGCCATTAGAGGTGGGTGAGGGGCTGGTATTCGTTCAAGGCACCAAGCCCAGACGATTGCGGATGCTCGTTAGCTCGCCCGATGCGGCAGCGGACTATCGCCTGGAGCAAGAAGGCAAAAAACTGGCCTATAGCGCGGTTTTGACCGGCGAAAGGCCAAAGCGGACAGTGGATGTCGCTATTCCGTTTATCACGCTGACGGAGGAGAAAGAATGGGCGAAGCTGCGCGCTGTCAGGTTTGAGCAGGCTTCGAGGATGTACGGAACTACTGGCGGAAGCGCGTTGCGCAAGGGGCAAAGATAATTACGCCTGAGCCGATGATAAATGATTTCTATAATGCTCACGTTTCGCATTTGTTGCTCAACACCGACCGCGAGGTGGGACCAAAGCGACCGATACGTCGCGCGAGTGGGGACATTCTCGTACGGGGCGTTCAGCAATGAGTCGTGCATGATGGTCAGCGACCTCGACCGCCGCGGCTATCATAAACGGGCAGAAGCAGGCCCTCGAAACCTGGCTGCACTACCAGGGCACGGAGGCCCTGCCGGGCACTTATTCAAGCAAGGAGGGCGAGTTCTATGGGGCAGGGGGGTACGAGGACGGCGGCTATAACCAGCACCACGGCTTTGTCCTCTGGTGCCTCGGCGAGCACTACTGGTACACCCGCGATACCGACTGGTTAAAGCGAGCGGCGCCAAAAATCGTAAAGGGCTGCGAGTGGATTATCCGCCAGCGGCAGCGCACCATCGCCCAGGCGGAGAAGTCGCCGATCCGGGCGATTGAGCGAGGATTGTTGCCGCCAGGCTCGCTGGAGGATATCAGGGATTGGCGATGCTGGCTGTCGAAAAATGTCTATTCCTGGTGGGGAATGCACAACGCCGCCGCCGCACTGGCCGATGCGGGCCTGCCCGAAGGCAAGCGCCTGCTTGCGAAGGAGGCCGAGGCATACCGTGAAGATATTCTCGCGGCATTTACCGAGGCGATGCGGCGGACGCCGGTGGTCCGATTGCGGGACGGCAGTTGGATTCCGCACATTCCGCCGGAGGTGCACCGCCGGGGCCGGACCTTCGGCTGGATTACCGAAACCCTCGAAGGCCCAATCCATCTATGATTCGTACCGGCTTGCTTGACCCTGGGACCGGATGTCCACCTGGATCATCAAGGACTTCGAGGACAATCTCTACATCTCCGAGCAGTATGGCTATAATATCACCGGCGAAGAATTCGACCGCTATTGGTTCAGCAGGGGCGGCATATCCATGCAGGCGAACCTGTTGTGCAATCCGATTCCATATCTGTTGCGAGATGAGCCGAAGCATTTTCTGCGCGCCTATTTCAACGCCTTTGCGGTAAGTTATTGGCCGGATACGCGGATGATGACCGAGCACGCGCTTCCCAACATCGGCGACTAGCGTGGCGACCACTACAAATCCTCCGACGAAGCCAATTCTACTTTTTGGCTGCGAATGATGTTCATCCAGGAACGAGGAGACGAATTGTGGCTCGGCGCAGCGATTCCACGCTATTGGCTGGCCGATGGCAAGACCTGTGGCATAGAAAACGCCGCACATATTTCGGCCCGATGTCGGTCAAGTACGAATCCAACGCCGCCAAAGGCCGAATCGAAGTAACACTCGACCCGCCTCGCCGAAATCCGCCGAAGAAAATCTATGTCCGTTTCCGCCACCCCGAAGGCAAGAAAATCACCCGCTGCGAACTTAACGGCAAACCCTACAAAAACTTCGACCCCGAAAAAGAATGGGTTGTGCTGACCGAGTGTCCGAAAGAAACAAATCGTATTGTCGCACATTATGACTAAACCGATGGCAGGAGGCAGTTTTCCGCTGCCCAAGACAACAAGGATCCATCGACTGTGAAGAGATAATAGCCTCTGAAAGATGGGCAACTTCTAATTGGGAAAGGCACGCAGAAGATGAAGACATATAAGCAAGCCTTCCGCGAACTTAAGCAGTCTGGGAGGTTGGCGTTGATTCCGTTTTTCGTCATCGGTGACCCCGATTTTGACACAAGTTTCTGCGATTGTGAACACCGCTATCGATGCTGGGGCGGACATCCTCGAGCTGGGCATACCGTTCTCCGATCCAATAGCAGATGGGCCGACAATCCAGAAGGCTGATATCCGGGCGCTGAGAAGTGGGATGACAGTGCAAAAAGCCCTGGAATTTATTCGCAAGGTCAAGGACCACAAAGACATCCCCATCGGATTACTGATGTACTACAACCTAATTTATCAGTATGGCATAGAGAGTTTTTTCCGAGATTCCCATCACGCTGGGGTCAATAGTGTTTTGGTGGCTGATTTGAGTATCGATGATGCCGACGAGATATATGATGCTGCCCGCTCCGCTGGCCTGGATACGGTCTTTATGGTTACGCCGAACACCGCCCCGGAGCGGATGAAGCAGATCACGTCCAAAACAACAGGCTTTATCTACACAGTCTCGCTTTTAGGGGTTACCGGTGGCAGGGAACAGCTCTCTGATTTGGTTGAAGGACTGGTCCACAAGTTGAAACAGGTTACGCCCGTGCCGGTTTGTGTGGGCTTTGGAATCAGCAAAGCCGAACACGCAGCCGCCATCGCCCGGGCTGGCGCTGACGGAGTAATAATTGGCTCGAAAATAGTGGACCTGATCGAGCGAAACCTTTGCGACAAAGAAAAAATGCTGGCCGAAATCTCCAGTTTTGTTGGTGAAGTCCGGTATGCAATCGGGAAATGATGGGGGAAACCGCCAAATAATTTGTTGGCTGAATTTCAGTAGTTTTTCATGTGTCTCATCCATTGAGGCCAGTCTTGCGGCCTGACGCCTCCGGCTTTGGTCCAGGAACCTGAGGTGTCGAATTTGCGGCTCCATTTCAGCGTCCAAAGCTGTTTCAGTCCGATCTTCCGAACCGACCAATCCAAAAATAGGGCGTTTACAGACCCATCGTGGCGGTTGATGCAGAAAGAATCCATATTTTGTCCCGGCCAAATGCTCAGGTCAGGTGCATCTTCATAAGCAGGTGGGCCTGGAGAAGCTTCGGGCCAGGCACTGGGCCGACGACTATCCAACAGTACCGGGATATTGTCCGCATTTTTGTGGTTGATGTGCTGCCATGCAGCTTCGGCCAGATTTCTCGGAGCGCCGTAGTTCATAGCAAAGCACCAGCCGTTTGAGCCGTAGCTGCCGCATCGCCGGAGGTGATTGGGGCAAATCCAGGCCTGGAAAGTTCCAACCTGCTGTGCGAATCCGAATTTTCGCGCCATCGGGCAGAGGAAATGCTCCGTAAAAGCACCGCCGTAATATAGAATTGGATCAGCCGGACACTCCCAGCGGTGTTCTGCGTTGGCGGCAAAACGCCCTGCGTCGTCTGCGATGCGCGTCTCAAAAACGAGGCCCCACTGGTGCAGGTTAGCCTGGCAGACAACGGCCTTTGCTTGTCTGCTGGCTCGCTGCAGACTGGGCAGCAATATCGCCATAAGTAAGGCGATTATGGCAATTACCACCAGAAGCTCAATTAGTGTGAAGGCTTTTTTTCGTCGCATAGCCGGCACTGCCGCTTCGGCCTGAATAGCAGTTTTTAACTGACGCTCTTGGTCAATTATAACCCGGCGCCGCGTGCAAGGGCAACCCCATTCGGGCGAGAATCGTCAGCCTTTGTCCTGGTAGCTTGGCGACTTTTTTGGGTTTGACGCAATAAAACCCTGCGTATTTGCGTCCCCCTTGTAGTAAGATGTATGTGCGGCCCAGCGGAGAAAGTCCGCGTTGGTCGAATTTAAGACTTTCGCTTTTTGGAGGATAGTAATATGAAGAGGTACTCAATCCTAATGGTCGTGGTCTTGATGGTTTTGGCGGTAGCCTGGACCGCATTTGGGCATGCGCGAGGGCCAACCGGCAGAACGTCCGCGCTTCGGGCCTCAAATGTCCGAGGAGGAAAGGGCCAAGATGCGTGAACGTTGGCAGAACATGACCGAGGAAGAAAAGGAGAAGTTCAGGACCAAATGCGTGAAAGGTTCGGCGCCGCAGGTGCGATGTTCGGGCGTGAAGCCCAACTTGAGGCGATCAAAACCATTGAAGAGCAACTGGCAAAGCTGAAGGCAGGCATGCAAGCCCCGGGTCCTGCACCGGGCACGTCATTCCAGGACCTTTCTGAGGAAGAGAAAACCAAGTTAAGAGAGCAGTTCACAAAAGCCCGCGAGGAAAGGCAGAACGCGATCAGGGCGATTGTCGCCCAGATTGCCAGACTGCAAGGTCGGGTTCAGCCGCCTGCGGAAGGCGAACAGTTTATCATAGTGAATACTGCCGATCTGAAGGACGTTCGTAAGTTGGCGGTAGAAGAGAAAGCCAAGAAAACCGAAGACCGTCTCACGGCGCTGGTTGAAGCGGGTCAGAGAGGGTTTGGATTTGGCAGATTTCCGTTTCCGGGCGGGCCTCCAGGCCAGCCGGGCGAGCGAGGGGCCGGGCCAGGGCCACGGCGTGGCGCGGGTGCTCCCGGCGGGGCAGGCTGAGATAATCTTGAATTAGTGAGCGAAAGTGCCTAGAGTGAGCTAAAGTGTCTAAAGTGAGCTAAAGTCGAGAGTCATAATTTTAGGCACTTTAGTCACTCCGCATTTTAGGCACTCTACAGTCAATTGCTGGCTCTCACTGTGGGAGCTGGTTGAGTTGCAACTCAGTAACATACTTTTGGAGGTCAGTAACTATGAAGAAGTACCTAACTGTAATCGTCGTCATTGCAGTGGCTTTGACGATGGCCTGGGTCACATTTGGCCAGGAACGAGGCACGGGCAGAGGCACAGGGGCGCTGGTCGTGGCGGCTTCATGTCGGCTGAAGATCAGCAGAAGGTGATTGAGGCGATTGAACAGCAAGTTGCCAAACTCAAAGAAGGCCTTAAAGCCCAGCCAAGGCCGGAGGGATTTGCCAACCTCTCTGAGGAAGAGAAAACCCAGTTGCGGGAAAAGTTTATGAAGGCCCGTGAGGCGCGGCAGGCAGCGATCGGAACGATTCTAACGCAACTTGCCAGGCTACAAGGCCGAATGCAGCCGCCTGCTGAAGGTGAGCAGTTCATCATTGTCAACACTGCCGATCTGAAGGAGGTTCGTAAGCTGGCGGTAGAAGAGAAGGCCACGAAAACCGAAGAACGTCTCACAGCGATGATTGAAAGGCCCACCAGAGGATTTGGCGGCAGAACCGGTGGTGGCCAGCGGGGCGAGGGAGGAGGCCGTCAACGAAGCGCCGGGACTCCCTAAAGATAAAATTGAGAGAATCTTGAGTTGTAAAGTGGCTAAAGTGAGCACATTTTAGGCACATTAGGCACTTCGCACTTTAGACACTTGAAAGAGATTATGTCGAGCGAACTGCTCCGGTATCTGCCGGAGCAGTTTTGCTTTGGCGTTTTGCCCAGGTTTTTTTGTTTGCGTGCCTGTAGGAAAAGGGTTAATCTGCGCACGGCGTGGTGCTCTGAGCACCAATTGGATCAATCGTAAACGGTTCTGATTCTTGGAGGATACTACCGTGAAAAAGTATCTACTGCCAATGGTCGTGGCCCTAACGGTTCTGGTGGTGGCCTGGCCTGCTCTTGGGCAGGAAGAAAAGCCCCAGCCAGAAAGAAAAAGGGCATTGCGTGCGGAGGCTGAAGAAGCCCTCGGACCAGCCTTTCGAGACCTTTCGCCCGAAGAAAAGGCTAAGTGGAAGGAAAAATGGCAACAGATGTCCGACGAGGAAAAGCAGCAGCTTGAGGCCGCAAATGCGCGAGAAGTTGCAGTCTGAACGGCCTGAGCTCGACCGCAAGGCGGCGCTAAAAATCTCGAAGACCAGATTGCCAAGCTGAAAACCGAGCACGAGCAGTATATCGGCGAACTGCGGGAAATCCGCGAGATAGCCGTGAAAGAAAAGGCTGCGCAGACTGCCAAGCGTCTGGAAAATCTGATCGCCAAGCAGCAGAAGGAATTCACAGGCAGATTGCAGGAGCTGGAGCAGAAACGGCAGCAGATCCAACGGTCGCTGCTGGCCAGGGCAGCCAGAAAGCCGGCGGCGGAGCCGGCAGTCGAACCGGCAGGCAAGAAGGCGCCGGATTTTACCCTAAAGAGTTTTGACGGCAAAAGCGTAAGCCTTTCTGCCTACAGGGGCAAGATTGTGGTGCTGGAGTGGTTCAACTTCGAGTGCCCGTTCGTTCAGTACCATTACAATAAGGCTACTACGATGATCGACCTTGCCAACAAGTACAAGGACAAGAATGTCGTCTGGCTTTCGATGAACAGCACCAGCCACACAACTGCGGAGGCGAACATCGAATTTGCTAAGAAGCACAAGCTGCCGTATCCGATACTCGACGATAGGTCAGGGCAGGTGGGCCATGCCTACGGCGCCGAGACGACGCCCCATATCTTCATAATAGACTGGAGAGGCAGCATCGTGTACGAAGGTGCTATTGACAATTCGCCGCTGGGCAAAACGCAGGCCGGCGAAAAGTTGATTAACTATGTTGACCAGGCTCTGGCGGAGCTTCTGGCGGGTAAGCCAGTCAGTACCGCAAAAACTAAGCCTTATGGTTGTACCGTGAAATACCCCCGATAAATAAAGCGAATGTGGGTCCCGTGGGTTCGCTTGACAGAGTCTGTCGTTAATACCTTTTTGAAAGGTGCAAAAATGTGTAGGACATGTGGATGCCAGTCGGGCAAAAAGACGGCGAAATCAGCAAAAGCCAAAACAAGCACCAAGAGTAAGGCTAAATCGAAAAAAGCATAGTACTCTCGGCTCAACGGTCGAGCAGGCATCTCCTGCAGCCGCCGAGACCACGCAGGCACGAGGGACGCGGTTGGGCGGCTTGGAGTCCAGAAAGGGCTGCTACTGTTTTATCCTGTAGATGTGCACGCCGAGCGGGCCAAACTGATCCGCAAACCAGCCGCTGTCGGCTGTGAGCGTGCGGTCCTCATCAATAACCTCGACCCCTGTACCGCCCTTGAGTTCCTCTACCTGGATCCGAGCTCGGCCGGCAAGCTGTCGTGAATCGTAATTGACTGCAAAAAGGTAAGTGTAACCGCCCCACTTCTTGGCCAAGATGTCACCATTGAGCTGATTCTCGAAAGCGACACTTACCTTGACCTGTGCTGGCTCAGACAGGATAACCGGCGCTAAGCGGGTAATTTGCTCGTTGATATCCTTCATCGCCTGGACGTTTTCAGGCGGCACACCAAACTGCCTGTACGCCGGTTTCCAGATGTGGGTGAAATATCCGATTGCGGTCGCGCCCCGGCAGATGGCCATCCAGACCTCGCCCCGAATGTGCACGGGCGTCACAGGTTTTTGCCCTTCCAGCGGGCCCGTCCACTGGCTGCCACGACAAGTTTCAATCCAGACGTATACAGGCTTATTCCCTGCGAGGTCACTCAGCGCTGCCGTGCCATCGTGGACAAGATGTACCCATTCGGGCTTATTCCAACCATAGATAGGATATATATCATACCCGACGACATCGGTCGCTGCGACATACTGCGGGTAAAGATTGCTGCGTTCTTGCTCGGACCACTTTTTGAAGAACGGAAGAAAATAGCCCGTAACGGTCATAAAAACCGGGCGGGTGGGGTCTGAGGCTTTTATGCTACGATATTGCTGCTGTGTCTTGGCCGGCCATTTCCGGGGAACCTGCCGGGTTCGGGCACAGCAGTACATTGTTGCCGTTTTTGTCGAATCCCTCGATCTCACCGATAGAGCCCCAGGCCTGCTCGCCCGGATAAGTTGAATGGACTCTGCAACAAAGCTCCCTGAACCGCGCTGGAGCTGGCAGGTCAACTTGCTGCCTACCTGTTCTTGTTCTCAAGTGCTTTTCGCACGATTTCAGTGCCGTCGGCTAAGAATGAAACATCTTTCGCGACAGCCAGGCCTTCGGAGACGGTCAGCCAGACAGCCAGACTGTGCACCTCAACAGGCTGGTTCAGTCTCAGCGTAAACTCTGCCCCTTGCAGCGGGTCAAGGACCGACCAGCTATGTGTGGCGCCGTCAAAAATCTGCCAGAGCGGGTTCTTCTCATTGATCCGCAGGCCCTTTGCCGGGCACGATATTGGCATCACTCTTTGAAGATGGCAAATCTGGCTCGTCTTCATGGATGTACGCCAGAAGCGCCGGATTGCCTTTCAACCGTTCGTCAAACGGCATCACAGCGTAGAAGCCGGCTTTTCGGACCAGCTCCATATACTCGACTACATCCCTGGTCCGCCGGAGCCCCGCCAGTACCCTGCTACCGTGTTGATTCCAGCCGCACGAGCCGATGGAAAGTTTGCCGGATCCTGCAGCCAGATCATAATGGGAAAGAATACTTTCTGGTTGACGACAATAGCCCGATTTGCATCTATCCCGACGGTTTCAATCGGCTCAAGCCCCGTACCACCGGCGACGCCGATAAGTGCCGCCAGTAGTCCATATACACCTGCTGATCTCGTGCTCATATTCATCTCCGTTGGGGGTTCTTAACTGCCCGGTAGGACGTCCTCAGACGCGAGATTTCGCCCGCCGCCCGACCACTGCGAAGAAGCTTTGCGGCTTCAAAATCAAAGGCAGGCCATTTTACTAACGGCCTGCCCGATCCAAAGCGCTGGCTCGTATGACTTGCTCGGGATAGAAAGAGAGCGTATCAGCCTATGCTATGCAACCACTCTCTTCCTGTAGAACAGGAACAAAATGATGCCCAAAGCAATCAGGCCGACCAGCCCGTTCTCGCCCAGAGCCGTAATCAACCCGGTCAGATTGGTGACAATCTTCCCGAAAAAGGGAACTGTCTCGCCAAACAGGATTTCAAATGCAATCCCCAGGGCGATCAGCAGTAGTGAGATTTCCGTAATCTCGCCCAGCCATCTCTTTATCTCTGCCAGAAAATGCATCCTTGTCTCTCCTAATTAAGTGCCGGTAAAATCGTGAAACCGAAACAGTATCTTGGCATTTTCTCGGCTCGTTGAGTCCGATTACTTTAAATTTGTGGCCAAAAATATTGGCACATCTTCCTGGTCACGACTGAATCACACACCCCGGCTCAGGTACCAATTACACGCCCAAAACCGTGTTATCAGCACTGATAATGGCATGTATCCCCCCTCTATCCGCCGCCTGTGCCAGCGAACACCTCGACCCATCAACGCACCTGTAGTATGCCTGCCGCCCATTGGCAGGCACGGCTGCAGACCCCTGACGATGCAAAAAGCCCTAATTTGGTGTTAAAGTGGCGTATTTCCTCTTGACTTCGGATGCGAAAATAGGTTATAATTTTGCCATGCTCGGAGGAGTTTTATCGTTGCTCTTGCGTATATGCCTCATCGCAGCACTGTGGGCATGCGTCTGGTGTCTCATCGAGCCCAGAACGCAATTCATGCGCATACTCAGGGCGGCTTTGCTTGTGCTGGGTCTATTGGGTATTCTAGCCGCAATCCGGACCACCGGCGGCTGATTCGCCTCACCTGCGCGACTACCGAAGCACCTTGATTCTTATGTTGCAAAATTCGACGTAGTCACCGTGCCCACAAAAGCCAACATGACCTTCCTGCCGTTTCAGCCCCGGATGGTCGCGTTCATCTACGGTTTTGGGTCTACCCGCCTCATCGATGTCCGCATCGACAATAGTAGTGCTGTTTAGCACTACTGAGATCCGCCGCCCCTGGCTATCACCTCTTCTGAATTCCACTGGCCAATAGGTTTGAGGTAGCCACGTTTTGGCAGGAACCACACCGTAAATGGAACCGTGATACTGGTATGGCCTGAGGCCGCTGTACTTGGCAGCGGTGTCATCCAATATCTGAATCTCCATGCCGACGTATGCCGGGTCGCCTGACAGCGGGGCGCGAATCGCCAGGCCGTTGTTCGCACCGGGCGTTAGTCTGAATTCAAAACGAAGGACAAAGTCACTGTATTGATTGACTGTGTACAGATTGCCGCCGCCGAGTTTTGGGTCGAGAACTATCTTGCCATCCTTGACAAGGTAGCCCTTAGTGCTGCCCGTCCATCCGGTCAGGTCCTGGCCGTTAAATAAAGACACATAATTCTCAGCTTTTTCTTGGTCGCTGAGCCCTGCAGTACCGCTTTCTCGCGGGATTTCACGGATGAATACATTGCGAAAATATAGGGGGCTGCTGTGCGACTGCAGCTCTATCTGGCCTATGGAGTAGATCAGCTTATCCCGTTCCCAGTAGTTTTCCATGACCACATTCTCAACCACCAGGACATCATTTAGATACACTGTTACCAATTCGTTGATCATAACGATCCTGAACGTGTTCCATTGGCCGATTGGCCTGTCAGCCAGCTTCAGAGGCTTACTCGAACCTTTTTGGTTATTATACAAGCCGCCCGAACCGACCTCTGCACCGACGCCCCTGTTCGCAGGGTCCCAAATTTGGACCTGGGGCGAGCCACGCAGATAAATGCCGCTGTCGCCACCGCTTTCGATCTTCCAATCCACCAGTAGTTCAAAATCGCCATATTCCTTTGCCGTGCACAGGCTATGTCCTTTGCCATCAAAACAAAGGACCCCATCAACTGCCTTCCAGTGTGCGCGCATGACCTCATCAGCCTTAGCTTGAGCGTCAGCAAGTTCCTGACGGCCCATGTTTTGGCGAGTTTTCGGATCGCCTACCAGTCCCTTCCAACCCGTTAGGTCTTTGCCATTGAAAAGGGCCACAAACCCTTTGGGCGGCTGGTTCAATCCGCTCTGCTTTGCCTGATCTGCTTCACCGGCATACGCCCCACCGATAAAAATAAGAACTGAAAGCCCGATACCTATCAACATATTCAGACCAAACACACCTTTGTTCATTTTGTTTCCCTTTCGCAATTTCCAGTGTCATTTCCCATGTCTTAACCAAAAGAAATATCTACAAGCCTTCAAACACAAATATTATCTGCCAGTGCCCCATGTCGTCAATATATCATTGCCTGCAAATATCCTGCATCAGGATTACAAAGAATCTGTGAGCACGGTTGCTCAAATCGCCGTTAAAAGGCCTATAATAACGGCATTGTTTGTCTTATTACACCTGATCAATCAAGAAAACCAACAGGTTTCGGCCGACCACCAAGAAAATGCTTGACTTTACGAACATCATAAGGTATGATACCGATATAATTAGTCGGCATCCTGGGGAATCTGGAGGTACAATGTTAAGATCACCTACCGATTGCCACTCATAGAAACCAAGTTATTTGGAGGAGAAATTCGATGGTTAAGAGAGCAGTCTGTATTTTGACAATCTGTCTTCTGGCCGGGACTTCTGCCATCGCGGTTCCCACAGTCACAGTTAACCGCATGAACGGCTACTATAGCGGAAGTGGTGGGGAGTTCACGCTGACGCCCAACCAGGAACTCAAAAACATCACTGCGGAGACGGGGCCTTTTCAGACATTCTGCATAGAGAAACAAGAATACATTGGCATTGGCGGCACCTATGATGTGATGGTGAGCACCGAATCGATAGGTGGAGGTATTAATAAGGGTCCCAATGGTCCGTTGGGCGGCGACCCGCTCGACCCTATGACGGCTTATCTATACAGCCAGTTCCGCGCGGGAACACTTGCATATTACAACTACACTGCTGGAAGTGGCCGGGTGGCCTCGGCTGGCGCTCTTCAGAGAGTAATTTGGTTTATCGAAGACGAGAGTTACCGGACATGGATGCCCGGCGATAATTCGCTTGAGGACACATTCTACAGCGCTGCCCAGAACTCAGGTTGGACAGATATACGCAACGTCCGGGCATTGAACCTCTATGCACAAGGACACTTGGGGGACAAGTGCTACGCCAAACAGGATCAACTGGTGTTGGTTCCTGCTCCGGGTGCTATTTTGCTGGGGGGCATTGGCATTACTTTGGTTGGCTGGCTTCGAAGACGCAGAACTTTTTAATGTAAACCTTTTTGAATAAAAGGGGTGTGAAAAATGAAGAAGTTAGTGACAATTAGTGCGATAGTTGTGGTAATGGCGATTCCGTGTACATCTTTTGCGGGGATGACAATTAACTTTGATGATCTCCCCACGCCGAACAGCGGAGCAGGCATATGTGATTGGGGTGTTGTGCCATCTAACTACATGGGTGCAACATGGACAGGATGGGAAGTTGCCAAGGGTAGTCCCAGTCCTGGAAAAACTTATCAGGGTGTTTACAACAACCATTACCTCTTTCCGAGCAATGGTAGGGCAGCTTACAATGGCGATAGCGGCTACCTCAATGTTACCGTGGTCAGTCCAGTCGCGTTCACTCTGGACAAACTCTATGTCTCATCATTTGCAATGAATGATGCGTATCAGTCTTGGTCCGCGACGTCTATGACAGTAACTGGTTACCTAGGGGCCACAATGGTGGGATCAGCTACCTACAAGAACCTGCCCCCGAACCAATTCGTCGCATGGACACCCAATCTCGGTGGGCTTGTCGATAAACTCGTAGTCACCTCGTCTGGTACGGGTAAGTACTGGCTGATTGACGATATCTCCGTTACGCCCATTCCTGCTCCTGGCGCTATTTTGCTGGGCGGGATTGGAGTGGGCCTTGTCGGCTGGCTTCGAAGACGAAGAGCATTGTAAGAGCCACAAAACCTGGATTGATAAAGGCTGCAAGCATCTGCGTGCAGCCTTTTTTCATGCCCTGACCTTGCAAGGCACCGCGAGTTGATGTCTTCAATTATTTTGATACAGCGCCAACAGCCTCTCCATACGGGCAGCACTGTCGACCAAACCACCCTCACGATTACGCAGAAGCCAAAGACGCTTGTGCTCGCTGATTATCTTGGCCAAATCGACTGCCAGCTCTTTGCGCACATCAGGTGGAATACCGGCAATTTTCCCATCCGGTGCTTGCAGCCGGGCTATTGCCAAAGAGCACGCATGACGTAGAAGCCCGGCTGCGTTGGACACTTCATCAGCAACCTGGCCGGCATCCGGACGATCCATCCGGGCGCTGGCAAGTGGCTGTATGACATCCTCAATGTAATCGCGCGTCTTTTTCAGACGCTCAACTATCAAATTCGCATAAGGGCCGGAATGGATAGGGCAGTCAGGATTCTGCAGAATATAGAAGAGGATGAACTGGTTGCCCAACAGCACGCCTGGCTCTTTGTAGGCATTGCCCAGGTCGCAGACTATCTTTCCCATAACGGCAGCTTTGTCCTTGAACGCGTGGTGATTGAGTACCGCTGCAAGATTGCAATTCTTGTTGGTCTTTGTCGCCCAGCTCACTGCCGCTCCGTATGCGTATCCCGGATAGCACGCCGGTAGTGGCTGCCAGTGCCCATTGTCGCCCCAGTCAGTATTGAGGTATCCGCTGGCGCCGTGAGCCAGGCCATTCTCGGCTGCATTGCGGAGATTGCCGATCGCGTTTTCAGTCCTGCCTACGATGCTGTTCCAACTGGACGTGCCCGGGCAAACGTAGAATGAACCCCTGATGCGGCGAATTTCGGACACTGCTCCGCGAAGGGATGATCTGCCTCGTAGCCCCAGACCATTGCTGTCGCCCCGGCAGGAAGCTCAGGTATTAACTCCGGACTGCGCAATATGATATCGCCCCAAAACTGCATGGTGCGACCATGCTTTTGAACCTGCTTATGAATCTTCAAAAGAAAATCCAGGTACACCCTACCTTTGCCCAGCCTATCGCACATTTCTTTGCTTTTGGCCGAGCCCAGATCGAAGGTCTCGTCGCAGTTCACGTTGAATTGCCTGCTGGAAAAATGCGGAAGAAGCTCATCATAAAGCTCGGCCATAAATTCTATTGACCCCGGCACTGCCGGACTCAAGCTAAACGGGTAATCTTCCCGCTCGGCCAGATGCAAATATTCTTTATGTTTCAGCCACCTCTCCAGATGGGCGAATGAGCTCTGGTTTGGCACAAGGTCGACAAATCTTTCTCGGCAGTAAGCATCCAGGGCCATTATCTGCTCGCCCGTCATCGGGCTGGCGTTCTGCCAGACAACTCCGTGATTGCGATAGGCGAAGGTATGTTCGGTATAAAGCTGGAGCTGATTTATCTTCCACTGGCAGAGCAGATCGACCAGCTCATACAGCGTCTGCATCGTGGGAACCTTGTCCCTGCTGATATCGAGCAGCACACCGCGATTGGCAAAGTCGGGCCAATCATCTATCTCAATGCACGGCAATTGGTTTGTCGCTGCCCTTTGTCTACAAATCTGCCTGAGAGTCTGTGCGGCGTAAAAAGCTCCCGCCGGATCATGGGCTACTATCCGGATCTGGTCTTCATTGATAAGTAGCCGATATGCCTCTGGCCGGGAAATCTGCGATGCGTCAATTGTGACACTAGCGCCAATGTACTTCGCTCTACTTCCTTTCGCCGCAGTCAACTGCCAGGTAGTCCCACTTCGCCAGAGACTGCTGGATAATTCGTCCTATGTTCAACCGAATCTCCGGCGAATTTATGTCCAGGAAAATAAACCGCTCAGGCGTCAGCTTGCACGTTCCAGGGGAGTAATTGACCTGCTGTGGTTCGGGCAGCAGAATAAGTCTCTTTGTACTGTCGGCCTCAGGCGACTGAACCGCTGCCGCAACCGGCGGTGCCGCAAGAGTCAGGCAAATCACAGTCGCAATTATTCCTGTCACGCGTGATATTAACGCTCTTTCTTGCTGGCTTGTCCACCATTTCTTTAGGGCTTAATCCGCCGTACATCCGGCGGATAAGTATTGATTGAGGTGGCTCAGATATGTTAAAATGCGAATACGCTTATTGTATGCTCGATTGTGGCACGGCCATCTTGGCCGTGTTTTCACGGGCTGGAAGCCCGTGCCACAGCATCAAGTATCGCGGGTCGAGGGCTGCAAGCTATGAGAATATGGCTATCATCACTGGTATTGGCGGTTCTGTTGGTTAGCTCTGTGAGCGCAAGTTGCCCGCTGGGCGATGTGAATAAAGATTGCCTGGTCGATTTACAGGACCTCTCACTTCTGGCTGAACAATGGCTGACCCCTCCGGATAGCTCCGCCGACTTAAATGGTGACGACAGCGTCAATATGGTCGACCTCTCTCTGTTGGCCGATAGCTGGCAGAAGGCCGGTATTGCCCTGGTGATTAACGAAGTCCTGGCATCCAACGGTACGATTGTCAAGGACCCACAAGGCCAATATGATGACTGGATCGAAATCTACAACTACGGCAACACCGCCGTTAACGTGGGCGGGATGTATCTCACCGACAATCTGGACCAGCCCACGATGTGGCAGATTCCTACGGATTACCCCGCCGCGACTACTATCCCTGCGGGCGGCTATTTCTTGGTATGGGCGGACGGCGACATAGCTGATGCTGGCCCGCACGCTAATTTCCAGCTCAGTACCAGTGGCGAAGATATTGGCCTATTCGCAGCCGATGGCAACACCCTGATCGACACTATTAGCTTTGGCGACCAGAGGACCGACATCTCGTTTGGCCGATTCCCCGATGCGGGCAATGACTTGCGATTGATGGCCTTTGCCAGCCCCGGTTGGCAAAATGTCGGCGGCTATGAGGGTTTTGTTAACGACCCAAGATTCAGCCACGAACGCGGCTTTTATAACGAAGGCTTCTATCTCACCATTAGCACGCAAACCGACGGCGCCGTGATCTACTACACGACCGACGGCAGTGAGCCATACCAGACAGGAGGCCGATTTCCGACCGGCAGGGTCTACACCGGTCCAATTGCCGTGTCCAAGACCACGTATTTGCGGGCCAAGGCGATAAAGTCCGGCTGGCAGCCTTCCGGGACCGTGACCCACACGTACATTTTTCTTAAAGACGTGGTAAGGCAGTCCCCTAATGGTGACCCGCCAGGATCAGGCTGGCCCGCTAGTGGCGTCAATGGCCAGGTGCTGAGATACGGCATGAATTCCTACATTGTGAATCACGCGGTCTGGGGACCTCAGCTTGAAAAAGCACTGACCTCGATCCCTACAATGTCCATTGTGACGGATGTAGCCAACCTGTTCGCTCCCTCGAAAGGCATTTACGTCAACGCCAATCAGCATGGCATCGCGTGGGAACAGCCGATATCGCTGGAGCTGATTTACCCTTCCAGTCCTCAAGGCCTGGGATTTCCCGATTTGGTGAAGGCGCCTGATGGTCACGGAGGAATACGCTGGGAACTGCCGGCCGACATGCGGGATGGGTTTCAGATCAATGCCGGCCTGCGGATCCGAGGCGGGTACAGCCGGCAGGACAGTAATCCCAAGCACGCCTTCCGGCTCTTTTTCCGCGGCGAGTATGGAGATGGCAAACTCAACTATCCTCTGTTTGGCGCCGAAGGCGTCGACAGCTTCGATAAGGTCGACCTCGCCACCGCACAGAACTACTCCTGGAGTCTCGAGGGCAGTACCGCCAATACGATCTGTCGTGACATCTGGGCACGCGACTCGCAGGGGCAGATGGGCCAAGCCTACACCAAAGGCCGATACTATCACCTTTATATCAACGGCCAGTACTGGGGCATCTTTCTGACGCAGGAACGCCCCGAAGCAGCCTTCGCGGCATCGTACTTCGGCGGCGACCGAGAAGAATGGGACTGTGTCAAGGCAACGGGTCCGAACGCTGGCTACACTATTGAGGCTACCGATGGCTACCTCGACGCCTGGCAACAACTATGGGAATTGGGCAACCTCGTATATGCAAATCCAGCCAGCTACTATCGTGCTCAGGGACTGAATCCAGACGGCAGGCGAAATCCGAGCTATCCGGTACTGCTGGATGTCGACAACCTGATTGATTATATGATCATGATCTTTTATGACGGCGACCGCGACGCCCCAATCTCCAACTTCCTGAGCAATACCAGGGTAAACAACTGGTATGGCGTCCGCAACCGCAATGGTGAAGAAGGATTCCGCTTTTGTGTACACGACGCCGAGCACATTATGTCCAGAGGCATGACAAGTAGAACCGGACCTTATCAGTGTGGCGACCAATTCCGCTACAGCAATCCGCAGTGGATACATCAGGAGTTGATGGCTCACCCGGAGTACTGTATGCGTTTTGCCGACCGCGCACAAATACTTGTTCAATAACGGCCTGTTGACCGCCAATGCGGCTATCGAACGTTTCCGTGCCCGTGCCCAGCAAATCGATATGGCGATCATTGCAGAGTCGGCGCGTTGGGGAAACGCCTCGCTCACCAAGGATACCTGGCTCAGCGCGATCAATAATGAAATCAACAATTTCTTCCCCAGCCGAACCCAGGTCCTTCTCAGCCAGCTCAAGAGCACCAGGCTAAGAAGCGGAGCTCTGGCTCCGCTGTATCCGAGCGTTGCTGCCCCAGTATTCAGCCAGCACGGCGGATTAGTTGCCAGGGGATTTACCCTGCAGATGCAGGCTCCGGCCGGCACGATCTACTACACCGTCGATGGTTCTGACCCACGCTTGCCAGGCGGGACCGTCAACATCGCCCACGCAGCCAAATATGCCGCACCTATAAAGCTCACTCAGAGCACACACGTTAAGGCGCGGGTATTGAGCGGCAGTACCTGGAGCGCCCTTAATGAGGCGGTCTTCGCGGTTGGGCCGGTGGCAGAAAACCTCCGCATCACAGAGATTATGTACCATCCAGCCGATACCAACAGCCCAAGTGATGCGAATGAGGAATTTATCGAGCTAAAAAATATCGGCAGCGAAACCATCAATCTGAATCTGGCACGCTTCACAAACGGCATAGACTTCATCTTCCCCAGCGTAGAACTTGCAGCGGGCAAATACGTGCTAATCGTTAAAGACCAGGCGGCTTTTTATGCCCGCTATCCGGAATTTTCTGGTCTTATCGCCGGGCAGTACTCCGGCAGTTTAGCTAATGATGGCGAAAGAATCCGCCTGGAGGATGCTGTTGGCCAGACGATACTGGATTTCAAATACTCCGATGCCTGGCGTGAGATTACCGATGGGCAAGGCTTTTCGCTGACCATCGTAAATCCGGCTAATCCGGATACAAATAGCTGGGGCGAAAAAGACGCCTGGCGGGCAAGTGCATTTCTACGGCGGCTCGCCCGGCTGGGACGACACCGGCATTATTCCTGAGCCTGGCTCAGTGGTAATAAACGAGGTGTTGGCACACGCTCACGCTGACGCCTCAGACTGGATAGAGCTTTGCAATACTACCGGCGAAGCGATAAATATCGGCGGCTGGTTTTTAAGTGACACCGACTCAGATCCCTCGGCTGCTCGGGACAGGCTTGACCAAATACGAGATTGCCGACGGCACAGTAATTGGTGCCGGTGGATATATTGTATTCTATGAAGACCAGCATTTCGGTAATCCCGCTGATCCCGGGCTGTCATACTGCTTTTGCCTTAAGCGAGAATGGCGACCAGGTATATCTGTCATCTGCTCAGGATGGCGTCCTGACCGGCTATCAGGAGGTGGAGGACTTTGACGCCTCCGAGACGGGCGTAGCGTTTGGCAGGTACTATAAAGGCAGTACGAATAACTACAACTTCGTGGCGATGAGCGAGAATACGCCCGGTGCGGCCAATGCCTATCCGAAGGTTGGGCCAATCGTAATCAATGAGATTATGTACAATCCCGGCTCTGGCAATCAGAATGAGGAGTATATCGAGCTATTTAATATAAGTTCCGAGCCGGTGGATTTATATCGTTATGATAAGTCTGAGCCGTGGCGTTTTACTGATGGCATAGAGTTTGTTTTTCCTTCCCAGCCTGTAGTTACGATACCTGCCGGCGGGTATTTGTTGGTGGTGAAGCATCCTGGACAGTTTTGCTGCCCGATATGGAGCGATGCCTGTGGGCGTGGTGGTTGTTGGTCCTTATGATGGCCAGTTGCAGAATGGCGGCGAGAAGATAGAGCTAAGTATGCCTGGCGACGTGGACGTATTTGGCACACGTTATTACATTCGGATTGACAGGGTAAGTTACAGTGACGGTTCGCATCCGGAGGATTGTCCAGGCGGCGTAGACCTTTGGCCTATCGAAGCCGATGGCGGCGGCTTGTCACTTTCTCGCAAAACGCCGAGTGTTTACGGCAACGACGTAGCCAACTGGAAGGCCGGTACGCCTTCCCCCGGCGTTGCCAACCCGTAGCGGTCGCAGGTAGTGCTACACCTCGTCCGGCACGACCCAGGGTTGGCGATATTGCCGTCTCAGATATTTGTTTGCCTCATTAGAGTTTCTAAATGACTCGGTTTGCCCGTCAAATTCCAGGTTCTGATTGCCAACGCGATATGAAATGTTAGCCAGGTGGCACAATAGCACCGAATGGTGGCCTATTTCCACATCGGCGATGGGCCTATTGCGCGTGCGAATACAGTCGATGAAATTATCCTGGTGCTCCTTATCGGCCTGCCGGCCATATTCCGAATTGACCAGTTTGCCACCCGAATCATACGCCTGCCAGCCGTCGCCGTGCCGGCCAAAATACAGAAAGCCTTCGGTTCCCAGAACCTCGACCCTCGTACCGTTGAAGGGCCAGTCGGGAAACCGGTCCAAATCCCGCAGCTCCATCGGCGTTTTTGTTATGTAAGGCGTCCAGAGCGCGGCCTCGAGTAATAGGCTGAACTTTTCATATTCAAAGACGGCTAGTTGAGTATCAGGAGTCTGGCGGCCATCCAGCAGAGCATCTACACGCCCAAACTGGCAAACACTTTTTGGATACGGCAGATCATTCACCAGATACCTGGCTAAATCTAATTGGTGAACGGCGTCGCCGGCTATCGGGCCGCAACTATACTCCCACTGGTTCAGCCATTGCCGGCCCGGATTGTAAGGTAATTTCGGGGCAGGGCCGCACCATAAATCATAGTCAAAACCTTCAGGAACCGGCTGCTCGGGACGGTCTTGCTGCCTGGAATGCTGCATCATATTGAACACGCGGACAAGATGAACGTCGCCGAGCTTGCCGGACTGAATGTATTGCCTGGCTTTGTGGGCGTAGGGAGCACTGCGGGACTGCATGCCAACCTGGACGACTCTACTATGCTTGCGGGCGGCCTCGACCATCTTTCTGCCCTCCCAGATATTATGCGCCAGCGGTTTTTCCACGTAGACATCTTTGCCCGCCTGACAAGCCATAATGGTTCCAAGGGCGTGCCAATGGTCGGGCGTGGCGTTGATAAGGGCATCGATGCTGGCGTCATCGAGAATCCTGCGGAAATCCTGCACCAGCTTGGGACTTTTATGCGCCGTAGGGCGTCCTGCGGACTGAGATTCTTCCACGACCTTGCGGGCCCTCGCAAAACGCCTGGTGTCCGCGTCACAGAGATACGCAATTTCTGCATCTGGCCGCTTAGCAAACTGCTCGGCGAGATATGTTCCGCGTCCCCCCAGCCCCATTACTCCAATTATTACTTTGTCGCTGGCCGCATACGCCCTGCCGGGCGAAAATAGTGCAGATGCTGCAGCGGCACCAACAGAACCTTGAATAAACTCTCGGCGATTTATTGATTTCATTCTACTGCCCTTATTTTTTGCCACAGAGAGTACAGAGAACCAAGAGGAAGTATTCTTTCTTCTATCTCTGTGAACTCTGTGTCCTCTGTGGCTTCTTGTCTTTCTACGCTACCTCTTGTGGTATATCATAACTGCAATCTCATACGTAAAATTCTAAATTGTAAATTGACAATCGAAAATTGAAGATTGCCCTGCGACTACTCAAGGACTACCAGGCTCCACAGCTCCAGTTCAGGCAGGATGATTTCCCGCATACCATCTTTCTCTTTTACCGGAATTGTCCGCGGGACGGCATCATAAGATAGAATTCTCGCCTGTTTAAAAGTGTCTCCAACCAACGATTTCTTGAAACTGATCTTTACCGCGGCGACCGGGCTCATACGCTTGTTGTCTTTGTCGTAAGCCAGATTCACAACGTGCATAACGACCTGCGAAGAATCGCCCTTGCGCCTGACCGTACAGAGCACATTTTTTGGCGCAGTTACTATGCCGGCGTCAACGGCCTCAAAATCATCGAACCAGCAGGCGTTTTCCCGTATGAACCGATATAGAGGGGCGAAATTTTCGGTGGGGGCAGCATACCAGTGTGTGCCGAGCTTGTCATTGAAGCACCATTGCCGTTTTGGATGCGGGACCATAAAGCACTGCCCGTGCGCGTATGCCAGGGCGATCCAGAAGCGCACAAGCTCTTCGCATTGATGCTCTTTAACGTAAGCCCAGTCCCACCCCGACGCTGTGGCTGCCAGCGGCTTGCCGAGTTTAGTGGCAAGATTGTACGCCTGGATGGCGTGGTCGATGTTGCCTGTGCCCGCCGAGGCATTCTGATTTACTTCGCAAACGACATGCGTCAGGTACTTAATGACGTACTCGTGGGCCTTATTCGGAATGCCGGCGTTGGCGCTGAGCAGCACCGGATGCCCAATAACCTGCGAAGCCAACTGGCCTAACTGTCGGGTGTGCTCGGCGGCAGCCCTGACGTGAAAGTCCAGGAATAGATCCATCAAAGGAATTTGACGCTGGACTTTTTTGTATTCGGCGCGGGTCTTGGCATATTTGCGGACCAGTGTGCGGTAGTCGAACACATCAAGGTTTTGGATAGATGCCTGCTGGAGCTGCTCTTTGGTTGCGTTTTGCTTTAGATATGCACGGAATGCCTCCATACAGTAATCGCAGAAACCGCCGCCCTGCCACCACGCAGCCCCGGCGGTGCCGAGATGGTCATCGACGTGCAAGCCGTCGGCTTTTCCCGCCATAACCTGGCGAACACGCTGCCGACACAAGGCCTGGAACTCCGGATGGTTGGTGCAGCCGAAATATGTCTTAGTGCCCTGGTAGGTGTGGTCGAACAGCCAGGGAACCTCCACAGGCTTACCTTCGATATCAACGGCACAGGCTTGCCGCAGAGATGGGTTCTTGTGAATGTTTTCCGCCCCGGCGGTCAGACACCACATCGAGCCGGTGCACCTGATTCCCAGGTCGTGATGCCTTTTGACCTCTTGCGGCGTGTCCGCTCCGCCCCAGGCAACAAAGGTAGCATCGTATGCTCGGTAGGCATCGCTGTCGGCGGCATACATAAACACAACCTCGGAATGGCTAAGCACGCGCTTGGGCGAAGAAAGTTCCTGTCCGCCGACGGTGCTGACTAACAGATGGACTGTTACAGCAGCAGAAATGATCCGCATCCGAAACGCTTGGTTTGCCCTGCCAAATCCATAGTGTATCATAACCGTAATCTCCTGCTAAAATTCTAAACTGTAAATTGACAATTGGAAATCGAAAATTGACAATTGACTATATGCGTCGGATAAATCAGCTTGCAATCTTTTTTTTGCCCGTCTTCTGTGCGGGGTTCTTTTGCCCCTACACGTATGGACAGCCTCAGACCAAACATGGCTTGCATTACCAGACGCCTGCCATGGTTTGGGACGAAGCGCTGCCACTGGGCAATGGGCTTCTCGGTGCACTTGTATGGCCAGATGAAAAACCGCTGCCGGATAACATCCGCTTTGCCCACACCGGCCCAGTATTTTTCGACGATCCGAGCCTGCCTCTCTTGCCTGATCGGCGGCAGATTGAATGGCTCGCCGACAGCGTGAAGGACCAGATTAATTGCGCGAAGGGCAAGCTGTCTGAAAAGGCCATGGCCGAGTACGAGCAGGCCCTAGAGGTTTATCAGGCTGTGGCTAAAAAGCTTCCGGCAACTTCCAGCAGGTCAGCTCACGGACCATAGACCCAGAAAAAAGGAAAAATAGAACCGTGGGGCTGTTGAAAAAGTGCAACATAGTAAATGTTAGTTCGTGTTGTTTGCGTAAAACTGCTGGTTGCGGTCATACTGTACACGGTTTTTCAACGGCCCCACCGTCTCCTTGTTTCTTGATATCTTCATCGCCACACGATAATATTTAGATAAATAGCTAATTGTCTAAGGGTTATTTAAGGGCAAAATCTACAAAGCAATCTCAGATACAATGAGAAGAAAGAAAAACATGATGAATCGATTTGTAACGACGATGGGGAGAATAATCCTCATGACCATGATGTGCGTGGAAGTGCTACCATCTGCATCCTACGCCAAACCCAGCGCCACCCAACAGGCTGAGGGAATTGTTGACTCCATGGCCAAGGGTGACTTTGCCTCCGCGACCAAGGACTTCGACGCCACCGTGAAGGCCGGCATGTCCGCGGAGAGGTTGGGCCAAACCTGGTCGCAGTTGACGGCGCAGTTCGGGGCATTCAAGTCACGCACCGGAAGCCGTGAGGTACAGGTGGTCGCTGGCTTTCAGACTGTATATGTAACCTGCCAGTTCGAGAAGGCGAGCTTGGACATAATACTGTCCATTGGTGGCAGCGGCCAAGTGGGCGGGCTGCAGATAATCCCTACACCATCCGCAGAAGTGCCGTATAAGCTGCCGTCATACGTTCACAAAGAGCGATTCGAGGAGTACCCTGCTTTCGTCAACAAAGGTGGAGAATGGGAACTCCCGGGCACGCTTACTATCCCGAAGGGCGAAGGACCATTCCCCGCCGTGGTTTTGGTTCACGGCTCCGGCCCGAGGACCGGGATCAGACCCTCGGGCCGAACAAGCCGTTCAAGGACATCGCATGGGGCCTAGCGTCAAGAGGAGTTGCGGTACTGCGGTACGAGAAGCGCACTAAGGTATACAAGGACCCGGCGAAGTGGGACAAGAACTATACCGTCAAAGAGGAAGTGATAGACGACGCGCTGGCTGCGGTCGAGGTGCTAAGGCAGTCGCAGGGGATAGACCAGAAGCGAATCTACATACTTGGCCACAGCATGGGCGGCACTCTCATTCCGAGGATCGGGAAGGCCGACCCCAAAATCGCCGGGCTGATCATGATGGCCGGGTGCGGCACACGGCCATTAGAGGATGTGCTCTTACGGCAGCTTACGTACATAGCCTCGCTAAGCGGGCCGATAACTGATGACACCAGGAAAGAGATTGACAAGGCGCTGCAATTGCTCTTGAAAAGCGCGCCGGCTTCATACTCTCAGGATCTCCGAGACTATATTCCGGCGGCGGCGGAGATGGCAAAGTCGCTGAAACAGCCGATGCTCATCATGCAGGGCGCACGGGACTACCAGGCCATCGAGGCGGATTTCAATATCTGGAAGGATGTGCTCTCTTCGCGAACCGATGTCACGTTCAAGCTCTACCCAGACCTGAACCACCTCTTCATGAGGGGAACCGGTATGGCCACGCCCGCTGAGTACGAGAAACCCGGCTCTGTGGTCCAGACCGCAATTGACGACATCACATCCTTTATCGTCGCACACTAGGTTAAGTGAGCAGGCTGTGGCTAAAAAGTTTCCAGTAACTTCCAGCAGGCCAGATCAGGAACCATAGGAAAAAAGGGAAAAATAGAACCCCTTCGACTAAGCTCAGGGCAGGGCGTTCCCTTTTTTTATTTTTTTAGGTCTTAATCATGAATAATCACTATACAGAGACATATAGTTCGAATACTATCCTCCGGGGTGCTGATTTCCGCTGCTTATTTTATTGAAGCAGAGGCGAATCCAGCAGCCGAACATGGATTGCGCTTCGGCACCCCTTCGATGGTCTGGGATGAGGCGATTCCGTTGGGCAATGGACTGCTGGGGGCTTTAGTCTGGGGAGACGGTGCCCCGTTGAAGATTTCACTGGACCGTACGGATCTTTGGGACCTTCGGCCTGTGCCCGAATTCCACACCAAAGAATACTCCTATCGAATAATGCGGCAGTGGGTAAAACAAGGCAGACTGGCGGACATTCACCGTCTCTATGATGACCCCTACGGACATCCGGGCCCCGACAAAAATACCCGCTGGACGCATCGAACTGAACCTGGGCGACAACCCGGTCTTCGAGCAGGCATCACTGGACCTGGCGACGGCAATTGCTACGACCCAATTAAAAGATGGCACTACGGTGCAGGTCTTCGTACACGCGACAGAGCCTTTTGGAATGATTCAGGTGAATTCGACTCAGCCTGTCGGCGTCAAGCTGCTGGCTCCGCCCTTCGCGGCGAAGATAACCGAAGAAGCCAGGCCGGGCAAAATCAGCGCAGGCGACCTTGCCAGTCTCAGGTATGATGCACCCGTAGAATCCGCCGGCGATAACTGGACGGGATATTTGCAGAAAGGTTGGGGTGGATTCAGCTTTGCATTCGCGCTGGCTTGGCAAAAGTCTGCGGACAAATGGCTGGGCGTCTGGTCGATCGCAACGTCAAATGAATCACAAGACCCTCTGCTAATGGCACAGAAGAACTGCGAAAAGGCGCTGGCGACAGGATTTGCTAAAGCGGCAGAAACCCACCGCAAGTGGTGGCGGTCTTACTGGGACAAATCCTCGGTCAGCGTCCCAAACGCAATCATCGAAAGACAGTGGTACCTGGAGATGTACAAATTTGGAGCGGCGGCTCGGCCGGATACGCCGCCCATCAGCCTGCAAGGACCATGGACAGCCGACGATATGAGAATCCCCCCCTGGAAGGGTGACTACCATCACGATTTGAATACCGAGCTGTGCTATTGGCCGGCCTACAGCAGTAATCATCTCCCAGGCGCTCTCGGATTTGCCAACTGGCTCTGGAACACAAAGGAAACCGCAAAAGCATGGACAAAGCGATTCTTTGACTTGCCGGGCCTGAATGTGCCCATGACGGCAGACCTGAACCAGGAGCAGATCGGCGGCTGGCACCAGTACACCCACTCGGCCACCACCGCCGTCTGGCTGGCGCATCATTTCTATCTGCATTGGCGATATAGCATGGACAGAAACTTTCTCGAGCAACGTGCATATCCCTGGCTCAAAGAAGTATCTGTTTTCCTCGAAGCAGTCACCGAGAAGGGACCTGATGGCAGACGAACTTTGCCCCTGAGTTCTTCGCCTGAGATCAACGACAACAAGCTCGATGCATGGTTTCCCTCGATCACCAACTACGACCTTACACTTATCCGCTGGGCATTCGAAAAGACTGCTGAGGTGGCTTCCGAACTTGGCAAATCGCAGGAGGCAAAGTACTGGCGAGGCGTTCTTGCTGAGATGCCGGAGCTGGCGATCGACCCCAAGAACTAAGAAATTGCTCGTTGCAAAGGATTATCCGCTTCCATTTTCGCATCGGCACTTTTCACACCTGATGGCGATTCACCCGCTCGGCACTATTCGATGGGAAAATGGCCCCGAAGACCGGGCGATAATAAAGGCCTCTCTTGATAACCTCACAGATAAGGGCACCACATGGTGGTGCGGATATAGTTTTAGCTGGCTGGCGAACCTTGCCGCCCGCGCCCGTGATGGTGAAAAGGCAGAAAAAGCCCTCGAGGTCTTCTCCACCGCCTTTTGCCTGCGCAATAGCTTTCATTGTAATGGGGACCAGTCGGGCAAAGGATATTCCAACTTCCGCTACAGGCCGTTCACTCTGGAGGGTAATTTCGCCGCCGCTGCTGGTCTGCAAGAGATGCTGCTGCAAAGCTACAGCGGCACTATCCGCGTCTTCCCGGCTATTCCGGCAGCCTGGAAAAATGTCTCTTTCCAAACGCTGCGGGCAGAAGGTGCATTTCTGGTCTCAGCCGAATGCAAGAATGGCGTGACACAATTTGTCGAAATCCTGTCTGAAAAAGGTGGCGTATGTCGGCTTGAAAATCCATTTGGCAAAAGCCCGTACACTATCGAAGGGATTGACGAAAAAGCTGTGACCGTGGACGGACAGGACTTTGTCTTTGAAACCTCGCCAGGCCAAAAAATCACTTTCAGCCGCAAGCCCGGAGATGACCGGTGAAAACTGGAAAATCCCACGCAGAGACCGCGGTCGGCATCCTGCTGTCGGCACTGGCCATGTCGGTGGGATGGGGCATCCGAGGCGACTACGGGCATGAAGCCGGCGCAATGATACCGGGTGCGATTCTGGGACTGGCTATCTGCCTGGCATCTGGAAGGGAAGACTGGTGGCGGCGCTGTACAATAATGGCTATGTGCGGGGCCATCGGCTGGGCGTTCGGAGGGCAGATGAGCTACGGGCAAATTACCGGCTACACCGCAAGCTCGTCACTGCTGGATGTCACTTACGGCTATGGATGTCTACTGCTAATCGGCGGACTTTGGGCCGGCATCGGTTCAGCAGTTCTCGCGCTGAGCGTGACGCAGCCGCGCTCGTACCTTGAACGTTTCGCCGGCCCATTGGCCGCATACTGGCTGCTAAGGACGTTTATGGACCTGACTAGCATAACTACATGGCTGGTTAAGGTCTGGTACGCCAATGACACCGATTGGTTTGCAGCGTTGGCGGCTTTGCTCGTAGCGGGGATATATGCACTCGTCATTCCTCACGGGCGGCCAGCCTGTGCGCTAATTGCAGTCCTTGCCGGCGGATGGTGGGCTGGGTATCTGATCTTGACCGGCTTACTTGGGCTTCACATGACGCCGCCTCGAAGCGACAATTGGGCGGGTTGTATCGGCCTATTTGTGGCACTACTGGGGTACCTATACAAACAAAAAAATCACGCAGCCTTGACACTGGCGCTTTACGGCTTCTTAGCCGGGGGAATCGGTTTCGCTGCCGGTGATTTTGTGAATATGCTGGGCAGAGCACAGTGGGGCCCCATTGGTCGCTACGAAGCGCTACAAGGCCTCGACTATTGGAAATGGATGGAGCAACTGTTCGGACTAATTATGGGCCTGGGCGTAGGCCTGGCTTTTCTGCGACCGGTGGCACGGCCATCCTGGCCGTGGACCCACGGGCTGGAAGCCCGTGCCACAATCAAGCTGGGGCCGCCGCCAGAAGACCAAAGCCACGAAAAACTCAACACCGTAGCCCTGTTATTTCTGCTGCTGGTAATGATGTGGAGCAACTTATCGAAAAATGTCCGCAATTGGTCCAAAGGACGTCACATCCCAGAGCAGCTTTTCAGCATCCACACAGAATGGTGGTTCTTGCTGATCGGGGTCGTGCTTTCCGTTATGGTGGTGATAGCGGTTGTTCGTCACCGCCGCCAGAGGCTGCTGCTTGCGCCTTCGAGTCCCTTTGGTCGGGCGCAACTCTTGTTTATGATGCTCCTATGGATTCCAATTATTGGTGCCCTGTTGCAGGCGTTTCCAGGCATGGCTACTAAAGGAGTGTTTTTCGTGCACACTACGTTCTGGATCACCGGCGGGATCTGCTCGATAATTGTGCTGTCTCTATCCGGACAGGCCGGACCTCTGGCGGCATCAGAATTGCCGGCATCTGATCGCTTTGGGCTTGGCCATCCCTTACGGGACTGGAAGCCCGGCTTAAAATACTGGGTAGCATTGTTGTTGGTCCCGCTGTTTGTTTTACTTTTGGCGTATCTGACTGTCGCGTCGCATAAAGAGCCTTTGTTCGGAAGCCACCCCCGCTTCCGCGGGGGCGAGCCTGCCCCTGCGAAGGCAGGGGTGAAGACAAACCAGAGGTGACATTATGAGCATACGATATGGAGTACTTTGCGTTTTACTTTGCGTGACATCGCCTGTTTTCTCCGCAGAGCGTGAACCCCGCCATAGTGATGGCGGCGTTAACCGGTTAACCCCGCAATTTATTGCGGGGTTATTGGTATATCCGGACCGTCCTTTCTCGCAGGATTTCGCGGATAAGATTCCTCTTGCCGAGGAGCTGGCCGGCACCAGACTGATCAAGGTCAGGTCGGACAGGAATGGCCGCATCCTCGTTTTGTCCAGCAAGGGACTTTTGCAGGTTCACAACGGAAAGTTGACAGCGGATCGTCACTACAGGTCTATGCTCGACATGAAAATAAAAGACCTGGACACTTTTGACAATCAATTTGTTTATCTGACAGACAAGATTGCGTTCAGCAACGCCTGGGCTGGCCGATTTTCTGTGCCGCATCAGATGTCACAGGCCAGGCTATTCAAGATGGCAGGTGATTTTGATTTTCTGGTGGCGGCAGAAGACTCCATCGCCTATTTTCGCCAGGGCAGTGAACCCCGCCATAGTGATGGCGGGGTTAACCGGTTAGCCCCGCAATTTATTGCGGGGTCCAGGCAGCAGATGAATCAAATACAGATAAAACAGCTCTTTTTTGACCGTGAGCACAAGCGATTCCTCCTGCTATCCAACCGCCGGCTCGATTCCTTCTTGCCCGGAAGAGAAGTTGCCACAGTTTTCAAAGGCCCAAGTTTGAATTGCTTAGAATTGACCAGCGATGGACGCATTCTTGTCGGCACGACAGATGGATATATCGAACTGGATGCAGAATCTTTTCGGCACGAGGCCGCTCCACAAACGAAACTGCCCTGGACGGATATACGTTCTATCAGGCAAATCGGCGACAAAATCTGGTTTGGAACACCCCAAGGGGCGTTCGCTCTGCACGACGATGGTCAAATAGACTATTACGCCTCAAAACGCTGGCTGGTGGACGACAATGTGGTTGATATTTGCGAAGGTCCAGATGGCTCCGTGTTGATTCTTTCTGAACGGGGGTTGAGCATTATCCACTTCAAAATGATAACCCTTCAGGAAAAGGCAGCTCACTTCGACCGGCTTACGCGACAACGCCACATACGCTACGGCTTAAACAGCACCCTTGTTATGGATAAGCCCGGCGACTTATCAACAGGGACACTGGTTGACGAGGATAACGACGGCTTATGGACGGCCATGTATTTGGCAGGAGAGCTTTTCCGATACGCTGTCACCAAGTCGGACCAGGCGTTGCAGAATTGCTACGAGTCATTTGAGGCGATGGAGCGTCTGGAACACATCAATCCTCTGGATGGTTTTCCGGCCCGATCCTTTGAACGGGTTGGCTACGAAATGGCAGATAAGCCCCACTGGCACAGTTCCGAAGATGGTAACTGGACCTGGAAGGGCACAACCAGCAGCGATGAGATCGTGGGGCACTTTTTCACATACACTATCTTTGCAGAAATAATCCCGGACGAAAAGTGGCGACAGCGGGCGATTGGCCTGATGGATAGAATCATGAGCCATATTGTGCGAAATAACTTGTACCTTATCGACTACGATGGCAAGCCTACCCTCTGGGGCAAGTGGAATCCGGACTATGTCAATCAGTTCCCACGCCAGGTCGGCGACCGCAGACTCAACTCTATTGAGATTATTTCATTTCTGCAGGCCGCATATCATTTCACGGGCAAGCAAATTTATAAAGACAAGGCCCTCCAGTTGCTGCAAAAGCACGGCTACTTGGAAAACATTATGACCCCCATAACAAAACTGGCTCGCGTCCCCGGCATCGATTTGACCACCGAATGGAACCATTCTGACGACGAGCTGGCTTTCTTATCCTACTGGAATTTGTACAAATATGCTTTTTCGGACGACCTGCGTGAAAAATATCGCCAGGCTATCAAGGACCATTGGCAGATTGAACGCCCGGAGAAAAATCCGCTGTGGAATTTCATTTATGCTGCCACGGGAGCCGCCGACTTGGATTTGGACGAAAGTATATGGACATTAAAAGAGTTTCCGCTGGACACTATCGGCTGGACTATAAAGAACAGCCATCGGAAAGATTTGGACTTTCTGGACCTCAATTTCCGCCAACAGACTATATCGAAAGTCCTGCCGGGCGATGAACGCCCGATGAGCAAATATAATAACAATGCTTTCCGCTTAGACGGCGGCGATGATGGACGCCAGGAATATAGCGGCGACATATTCCTTTTGCCCTACTGGATGGGAAGGTATCTAAAGATAATTCAATGAACAGAGCCGACAGATCGTTCATCCAGAACGTTCTGAGAAATTCCATCCATCAACGGTCAGCACAGGCTCATCATCTGAGGCAGGAAATGTAGCCCTGAGGTATCTGGTTTCGCCTGGCAGCAAACTAACGTAATTATCCTCCCAAAAAACAGGCAGGATCGTTTGGCTGCTGGTTTTCCCCAACACGCCAAGCTCAATGAAAAAGGCGAGGCAATTACTCTTGTTCTGGAGTCTGACGACGACCTGTTGCTCTTTGCCGACTTTATCGAAGTGGTGCTCAATACCAACCTTCGCAGACGGCATACTGTTCAGCAGTGTAAAGTCGGCGTACTGCTTACTGGGCGTGTAATAGGGCCATGGCTCGACTTTGGCATCCCTTCGACTTCGCTCAGGGTAAACTCCGTCCAGGACATCGGGCTTGGTGGACAACCAGTAGAAATTGTTTGCCACTTCTGCGTCTTTCTGATCATAAAGTCGCAGAGCAAGAAAGTACGTTGTGCTTATATCTTTAAATTCAGGCAGCTCCAGAATGCTCTGCGAAGACTCTTGGTGCAGGCTGATATCGAGAGTCCGGGCGAAAACCTCATTAGAATCTATGTCGAGGACTCGAACTTCGGCTCGCAAATTCTCCGCCGTAAGGCGTCCTGTGGAGAAGCTCACGAGCTTGTCATTTACAGCGTAAACGCTGCGATCTCCATAGTTATAAACCACGTGCAGGGGCCGGCACGCTTTTTTCGTGGCGTAAAACGCCCCGGTAGGCATCAGATATTTGTCGAAGAGCTGCCAGTACATCTTTGGCCAAGCTGCATTTAGCATCCACTGGACAATTCCCGTTGCGATGGTTCTATTCACCCGAAAGGCTTCGAACATAGGTCGAGTCAATTCGTAATTAAGAAGCTGCGCTTTTCCGGCAAACTCTTCCACGCCATCTGCCCGGCCGTAGCGCCGATTTATAGCCTCTTCGTATCGGTCCAGTGTGCTAAATTCATTCAGGCCGCAGTGAAATTGCCAGTACTCGTCTATGGGCCAAAGATGACCCTGTGGAATCATTCTCTTAATACTCTCCAGCGGCGGAACAATCGCGCCTGGCGAGGTCTCCGTGTTAAAGCCATACGCGCCGCCGCGGGTTCTGTCCGTGTACCAATAAACAGGCGGCGTGTAATCGTAAGGGCCGAGCATCTTGACGCCCGAACAGCCGCTGATGTCACTGACAACTGCCTCAGAGCCGATGATCTTCTGTTCGCTTCCAATACCGCCCGCTGATGAGAGATAGGGACGGGTGGGATCATATTTTCTGAACGTCTCGATATATTTTCTCTCCAGCTCGGGCTTGGGGACTTTGTCACTGGCGACGGCCCACACATATATGCTGGGGTGGTTTCTCAGCCAGATAACCTGATCTTGCCAGGATTTGCTGATAAGCTCGATGTCTTCCGGCGAGAGCACGCCGCCGTAACGTGGGTCAACCGATTTACCCAGATATTGTTCATGCTCCCACTGACAGCTCCAGCCAACCATTACCAATATGCCGTACCGGTCGCATAAATCGTATAGTGTGTGGTCTTTGCCCCAGATACCTTCCAGGCGAATACTGTTTAGGTTCATGTGTCTGACATATCTCAGTTGGGCATCAATGCTTTCAGGCGTATCGGCAAGGAACAAATCGTCCGTCCAACCGGCTGATCTGATCAGAACTTTCTTGCCATTAATCTCAAATCCTTTGTGGCCGCCCTCATTGATGTAATCCTGAACTTCACGGATGCCGAATCTGACATCAGCAATATCGCAAACTTTGTTGCCCTCCACAAATTTCAGATGCAAATCGTACAGATTCGGCGTGGCACGGCCATCCTGGCCGTGGTCCCACGGGCTGGAAGCCCGTGCCACATCGTGCGGCCACCAGATTCTTGGATTCTCGACCCTCAGGGCTGGAAAGTCATCGGGCGTGAATTCCACGGTCTGGCGTTCGTATGGTTTTAGAGTTACCGCTTGACCGAACTTTATGGATTCAATTTCACCCTGAAGGATTCCTGACACGGTCCTATCCGTATGATTCGCCAGCTCGGCGCTGACAGTGAGCGAAGCCCCCGCTTGCGCGGGGGCGTTAGCCCCGGCCAATGGCCGGGGTATACCCGCCGACAGGCGGGGGCTAAAGAGGATTTTCAAATCCAACTTTGTTTGAACAAAAGGATTCTCTATTGAGATGCCGTCGCAGAAGCGTAATCTAGCACTGCGAAATATGCCCATATTGCGATCGGGCGGCGGCGGATTCCAATCGACAAAGCCGATAGAAAAATCGCCCGGCTTAGGAGGAATGACTTCCACCGCAAGTGCGTTTTTCCCTGCGGTGACAGACCTTGAAATATCATACTGGAACCGGCGGAAAGCTCCTTTCTGTTGCCCCGAGGTCGCGACCTGCATACCGTTCAGCCATATATTCGCAGCGTAGTTTATCCCGTCAAATTCCAGCAGCACCGTCCGCCCGGCTTGTTCCTCCGACAATTCGAATTCGGCCCGATACCACCACGGATTTTCAAATGGCTCGGTCGCAACCTTTTTCAAATTCATCCCAAAATAGGGATTCGCGTAGACTCCGTTTTCTACCAGAGCAGCTAATGCCGTGGACGGCACAGAAGCCGGATACCAGCCACGGGCGTCAAAACCTGGCTGCGAAAGCTCGTCTGCGGGGCATTTAACCTCGGCTGAAGACTGAATCATCCAGCCGCAGGTAAGTAACCTAACATTTCGACAATCACATCTTAACATAACCACAGATTTCACAGATTAACACGGAAAATAGGTAGAGACTTCATGAACTGCAATCAGTGGAATCCGTGTAATCCGTGGTAAATATCCTGTTTCCATTTTCAATTGTCAATCCTTCGACACTTCGAGAAACCTCAGCGCAGGCTTGCTCAGGACAGATTTACAATGTACAATCTTCGCCTATGGTAAGCAAGCTCGCCGTCAAGGGCGGAAAGCCCGTGCGTGACATAAAAAGGAATCCCTGGCCGAAATGGCCCGTATGGGATAAGAACGAAGAACACGCCCTGCTTGAGGTGTTAAAAAGCGGCGTCTGGTCGTATAATGGTCCCAAGGAGTCGCAGTTCAACAAGGCCTTTGCAGAATTTATTGGCACTAAATATGCCCTATCGGTCGCCAACGGAACCGTGAGCCTACAATTGGCTCTGGAAGCGTGCGGAATCGGATGGGGCGACGAGGTGATTGTGCCCGGACTGACCTGGCAGGCAACGGCAGCGAGCGTCCTGGATGTGAATGCTGTGCCGATACTTGTTGATGTGCGCAGAAACTCCTGGTGCATCGACCCGGCAAAGATTGAAGAAGCAATCACGCCGCGAACGAAGGCCATTATTCCGGTTCATCTGTACGGAAGTTTTGCCGACATGGACGCGATCACCGGGATCGCCGCCAAATATCATCTTCGGGTAATCGAAGATTGCGCCCACAAGCATGGCGGCCAGTGGAACGGAAAGATGGCCGGCAGCATCGGCGACATCGGAAGTTTCAGCTTCCAACTATCAAAACTGATGACAGCAGGAGAAGGCGGAGCTCTTACCACCAGCGACCCACAATTATATGAAAAACTCGATGCGCTTAGAAATTGCGGCAGAAGACCCGAAAAAAAAGCCTCTGCCGAGAAGGGCACAGGCATCTATAGCGACGAAGGCAATTTCATCCAATCCGGAAACTATCGAATCACCGATTTTCAGGCGGCATTACTCATAGAAGCTCTGAAACGACTCCCGCAACAGAACCGCCTTCGTGAAGATAACGCCAGATATTTCAATTCCTTGCTGTCGGGACTTCCGGGCGTGCTGCCGATGCGGCGTGACAATAGAGAAACAATGGCTGCATATTACAACTTCTCTTTCAGATATAATCAGGGCGAATTCAAAACGCTGCCGGTGATAGAGTTCAGAAAAGCTCTTGCCGCCGAGCTTGGCTGCCCAGTCGAGCCGAGTTACGAGCCGCTCGACGCCTGTGCGTTGTACACGCCGCATACCAAGCCCTGGCGGCACAAACTCACCGATAGATACTGGGATGAAATTGACCCTGCGAGGTTTGAGCTGCCGGTCTGTCACAGAATCTACCGTGAAGAGTCGGTGTGTTTTCACCACTGCGTTTTAATGGGCACAAAAGCCAATATGGACCTGATAGCAGAAGCAATACAGAAGGTCTATAACAACGCAGAGCAGCTTCTGTAAGAGAAAGCGTAGAATTCAAAGGTGAAAACGTAAAACTGTGGAATTCAACACTACTGTCCCATTAACTTTATAGAGGATTGACATAAGGATAATAATTTCAACAGCTTGTGAGGAAAAATGGTTGGGATCGATTTCAAATCGTCCGTAAGTTTTGGCCAATATACTTTCACTGATTCAATGAAAGGACTGGCCAACGCACACTGGACGGATTGTTTTCTCACAACTAACGGACTTTTGTGGTGAGCCTGCCGAATCCATCTTGCCAAAAGACAATTCGACAAATGCGCCCGCCGATGCGGTTCTTGTTTTTGCCGCGGAGAACACAGAGTGAACAGAGGCTTGCCTTGAGCCCATCCGACTTCGCTCAGCATGACAATATGGCAGACCCGTGACCCGGGGAGCATTGGGCATTAGTATCGAGTATCGAGCATTCAGAATTTTAACTGTTTATGAGTTGGTAGGCTCTGATGAGTTCGCCCGCGCTCCAGGCCTGGGCGATGCAGCCTCAAGGTGTGTGAGGGCTGTCGCCGTCAAATATCTCCGAAATGCTGCCCAGACAGGCCTGCTCAGTTAGATGTGAAAGCAGCGGCTGAATGAATTGGGCGGCCTTTATCCTACTCATCGGGCTGAACTGATTGACCTTCAAATACGCCTCCACGAACGGCCCAATCAGCCACGGCCAGACCGTGCCCTGGTGGTAGGCTTGGTCTCTATCTTTCTGTGGGCCGATGTATTTGCCTTTGTAGTTGGGGTGCTGGACGTTTAACGTTCGCAGGCCGTAAGGCGTAAGCAGCTCTCTTTGCACCGTATTAACAATCGAGGTTTGCTGCTGCAGCGATAACGGCGGCCCGAACGGAAGCGAAACAGCGAATATCTGGTTTGGGCGAAGAGTCCCGTCGGGCGTACCATCCGGCAGAATGCAGTCGTTCAGATAACCTGCCGCTTCGTTCCAGAACAGCGGGCAGAAACTCCATGCAACTTTCTCTGCCATAGCCTGGTAGTGATATGCGTTTTCGCTATTGCGGCCGGCGTAAAAGTAGGCGAGCGCTCGAAGGCTGTTATACCACAGGGCATTTACTTCGACCGCCTTGCCGTAGCGAGGCGTAAAGGCCACGCCGTCGCATTTGGCGTCCATCCAGGTCAGTTGCGTGTCCCGATCGCCTGCCATTATAAGGCCGTCGGCGTCAGCGTGGATGCCGAACCGCGTGCCATCCTGGTAGGATTGGACAATCCAGCGGATAGTGGGCAGCAGTTGCTGCGTAAAGGTTTGTGAGTCGCCGGCAGCATCCAGGTAGGCAAAAGCCGCGTTGATGAACCAGAGAGAGGCGTCTACGCTGTTGAAGTGGGCGGCGTTACTATAATCATCGAAGCGGTTGGGAATCATGCCCTGGTCTGCTGCCTGCGCGAATGTGCACAGGACGGATTTCGCATCTTCGAATCTGCCGGTTCCCAGCAACAGGCCCGGCAGCGCTATAAAGGCGTCTCTACCCCAATCTGCAAACCATGGGAAGCCGGCCAGGATCGTAGTTCGTGTATCGTGCTTCGTGCATCGTGGTTCGTGGCTTATGGTTCGATATCCCATCCCCGATTCCCGATACACGAGAAACTGGTCTGCTGCCGAACAAAGGATTGTAAATTTTTCGTCTTTAACTTTGGCGCTCGTGATTATCTCGTTTTGGTGCCTGGCCAGAGTTTCCTTTACGGTTTCAATGTCGGCGTATGGTTTAGGGTCCGTCGCCCCGTTCGACAGGCTCAGGGCAGGCGTTCCGGCGACAGCTAAACATCCCCCACAATCGGGACCCGTGCCGGCGGCGGCTAAACGTGCCCAAAGGACAATTTGGGTCGGTTTTTGTATACGGCATTTGAAGAGGCCGGGCGTCCACAAATCCTCCGTGAAGCTGTGGCCTCTTTCCCTATCCTGGCGATATATGAAATTGAACCACCACTGCGGGTCGTTTTCAAAACTCATGCCGGGACAACTGAGAAACAATTCGCAACTACCCGGCACATCGTGGCGAACCAGTAGAGCGTCACCGAGCCAGGTTGAACACAGCGATGTGCAAGATTTTTGCAGCGTGTGGAAGTCTCGCAAGCCTACAAAAGGACGCAAAATGAATTCCGCCGGCTGTACGACGCTTGTGAAAAGGTATCCTACGCATACGGTATCAATATCGCGGAGCAGGTAAACCGATTTGGTGAGCTTAAATCCGTCCAGTTCATAGTCAAAATGCGCTCCGGTATCCTGGCGGAATTGCTTTAAGTAGCTAAAGCCTGCCGGGGCAAATTTATCGCTGAACTCAAAGGTCGAAAGCTCAAAGACCTTTCTGTCGATTCTGAGCATTTCCAGACAATTAGCCAGGGCCATTATCCTGTTGGCCGGCGGGGCAACAGAGCCGATGAGCAAGCCGTGATAGCCTCGCGTATTACAGCCGATGACAGTCGATGATGCGTAGCTGCCGCGATGATTGGTCAGCAGCCATTCCTTGGTCAACAGGCTATCGATGGATTCATCGTGAATAGCCTTAGCTACAATTTGCACGTTCGCAGATTCTTGTAGAGTTAGCACAGTGCTACTCCCAGGCAGACGGCAAATCCCGACTTATCGGGATACAGCGATAAACGATTTTCGGATATCACGAGACAATCAGAGCATCAAGGTCTTCTGAAGACTCGATCTTGAGTTCCAAATCCTGAGCGGCGCCCCCAATTGCGGCGTTCAAGCAGCGGCTGTGGAGATGGTTTAGCACGTTCATGAAGTTTATATAGGAATCGTACGGCGAATCATAAGGGTTAGAGCACTTATGCACGTCACCGTCCGCCAAGTACTTTGTGCACATGTAGTAGAAATGGTCGGACGCCTGTAGTCTTCGCCAGTCGGCGATGATTTTTTCATCGCCGGTTTGCTTGACGGTTTTCTCCAGCCTATATAGCTCGTGAATGGCGCTGGACTGCATAGCGTTTCCAAGCCAGGCCGAGAGGTCCCTTTCACTATCTGCCGCCCAGCTTATAAGATGCGGCACATCAACCGTATCGGTCGCCTCGTAGCGTCGGGCTACCTCGCTGGGTGTTCTGAAGTCATTGCCGGGACGATTCAGAATCTCCTCAGGCAGTTGCGACATAAATTCGAATATGCTTGTATCCTCCCATTGATGTTCGCCGAGCGTCTCATAATCCATAAACAGGTTGATGATGTTGCCGTTGATATTGCCTATCCATCCGGCGAATTTTTCTGCCGTCAAAGGCCACTCCGACCAGCGGCGGTTGAAGAACCGAAGAGCGATGTCGTCACTGAGTGAATGGTTTTTAAGCAGCAGCTTGAGTTTGCTGCAGCCGTTCGGACGATAGAGGAAATTCGGACTCCGCGGGCCTAAGATGTGGTCTGCCCCCTCCGTGATTATCGCATCGAAGATGCCCATCGACGCAACCAGAGCAGCTAAATCATTATTGTATATCAGCTCGGTATTTCTGAAGACTCGCGGCCTTTGCCCGAAAAAACGCCCGATAGTATCGATGTGTTTGCCTACCTGCTCGACGAATTCGTCGCGCGAATATAGAGAGCTCAGACTATGGTAATAAGTCTCAGCCAGGAATTCCACACAGCCCGTTTCTGCCAGGGCGTCGAAAGTGCTGATTACCTCCGGCGAGTAACGCTGGAGCTGTTCCAGCAACACGCCGGTCAGACTGTAGGCTATCTTGAATTTGCCGCCAAACCGCCGGATTATCTTGAGCAGCAGCCGGTTTGCCGGAAGGTAACATTTGTTTGCTGCCTTTCGGCAGATCAGGGCGTTTTTGTGGTGGTCAAAATAGTGTTCGCTTTGGTCGAATACCGTGTAGTGCCTCAAATGCAACGGCTGATGCACCTGGAAGTAGAAACAAACTGAAGGCATTTTCTTGTGTCTCGTATTGCGTATATCGTATTGCGTTTTACGCACGGCGCATTACGCATGACGCACGACTAAACGGCGGCCAACATCTCCTGGTAAATTCTCGCACACTTCGCTGCCGAGTTTTTCCATCGCAGCTTCCGCGCTTCAAAATTGCCGTGATTGCCCAATGTAATTCCTAAAGACGGATATTTTAGGACCGCTATAATCTTATTGGCTATCTCGTTGATATCCCAGAAGTCAACCTTCAAGGCGTGTGTTAGAACTTCCGACACGCCGCTCTGCTTGCTTATTATGACGGGCACATTGTTGTTCAGCGCCTCCAAGGGTGTGATGCCGAACGGCTCGGAAACCGAGGGCATTACGTACAGGTCAGCCATCCGGTATATTCTCTGCACGTCTTCGCCGTGTAGAAAGCCGGTGAAGAGCACTTTGTGCCCGATGCCCATTTCCGCGGCCATCTGCACTGCGCGGTGCAGCATATCGCCGGAGCCGGCCATCACGAACTTGACGTTACCCATTACCTCAAGGACTTTCTTGGCTGCTGCCAGGAAGTATTCAGGGCCTTTCTGCATAGTAATTCGGCCCAAAAACAGAACGATCTTTTCGTCTTTTCCTATGACGCTATCGGTGTGTCCGCCGTTATTGTTGTTGGGTTCCACGGCATTATAAACCACCTCGACTTTTTCGCCGCTGATGCCATATCGGCTGATGATGATATTGCGGGTGTACTGGCTGACAGCGATGACTTTATCAGCCTGTTCCATGCCCTTTCTCTCAATGTCGTATATCATTTGGTTCACGTGTTCGCCGCTGCGGTCGAATTCGGTCGAGTGTACATGCACTACAAGCGGCTTTCCGCTTATTGCCGCTACAGCGATGGCCGCGGGAAACGTCATCCAGTCGTGGGCGTGGACAACGTCGAACTGCTCTTCTCGGGCTATCTCGACGGCCAGAGCAGCATAGCGGTGCACCTCCGAATACATATCGCCGCTGTAGTCCACCGCTTCGATAGGTTGGCTGGATGGGTCCAGACTGCCGGGGTGCTTTCGCCGCAGGGCGTCCTCGATCCTCTGGCGGTAAGCCTGCGATGTTGTGTAAGGCTGAAGTGATGATGCAATCGCGCGGAACTTAACGTTTTTCAGTCCGCCGAACTGAAAGCTGTCTAGGCTGGGGCCGCAACAACCTCACGTGGCTGGCGTATCTTGCGTCAACCATCTTGGGCAGCACAAAGGTCACCTCGATTCCGAGTTCGTCCATCGCTTTGGTCAGCCCGTAGCAAGCCGTACCAAGCCCCCCACTGATGAACGGAGGAAACTCCCAGCCTAACATGAACAGTCTCACATTGTCCTCCGCCGAGCCATTCCTATAACTATCCTTTGTTTAGCGGCTTATGTACTCTTATTTTCGGTCCAAACCAGAAAGAGCGGTTTGCTGCAACGTCGTGTGTTGAGCGAACCTTACTTGTGGCTTGCCGCTTAGCTCATTATCGGCCAGGGATTATGTACCCTTAACTACGCCGCGCAAAAATGCCCCATCCTCCGTAAATCTCTGCCCGTATACATAGGGGGTCTTGCCTACTTAGGTTCGACAAAAGTTGGCAAAACCTCACATTTTTGAAACGCGAGTCTGGGTCTTATAGGCCGACAGTTGTACCTGAAAGCACTTCGGAAAACTCCCCAGAATACGCCTTGCGGGCTGCGCTGCCTTGACTTATGTTGTCCGCAACCCTGGCCAATAGCTCGCCCCTGACGCGCGGGAGTCGATCTCATGACCAGAGCCTCGAATCCCGATGCCAGTCACTGATACGAGCCTTTCCGCCATGCAAAAAGCAGATTGATTTGCCGCGGATAGCGTTACTGGGAGTGTGATGTGTGCGACCCAAGCATTCTGGCCGCGACCAGCCTACAAATCCTGCGGTCTGACCGTACTACGACGGTTGGCCTTGGTGCGGGCAGTGGCGGCATCGAGCACCGAGTAAACATGTTCACTGAGTGCCTCGAGCGTATCCGATGCGGTCATCATCTTTTTGCCCTTGATGTAGGCCTTGACTTTGCTTGCGACGACCAAAGAATCTCTTTTTTTTGCCATTCTAAAAATCCTCCCTGTTCTAATTTGACCATTGCTGCGCCGGTCGGATCCTTGGTCCGGCACATTATGAGTCTCTTATTACACAGACCTTTTGGATTTTCAACAAAAAAATTCGCGCAAAATACTAAATTTTTGTGTTCATAGCGCCGATAGGCGCAAGAGGCATCAGATACGACTGAGCCGCCAGACAGATTTGCTTGTCCGGCGGGGCGTCTTTGATGGCTTGAGTTGTTCAGGTGAGCCTTCTTATCGCAAGGTTTTCGAGGGTGTGCGCACCATAGGCCGGATCAGTTTTGTTGGGAGTGATAAAATGGCAAAGCGTTCAAAAAAGGAGCACAAATCGCAGGCCAAACTGCAGGGATTTGTTGTTGTTGCCTTTGCCAAGGATTGGGAGCAGGCCAGAGACTATGAGACTTTGCTTAGAGTCAATGACATCCCTGCCGTTATCGGCACACAGGAGAAAGGGTCAGAAGGTGATAAAGAAATTGCCGTAATGGTTCCCGAGGAATCTCTTGATGAAGCACATGTAATCATCGAGTCGCAAGATGCCTATGATGATTACTACGACTTTGCCATGGAGGAAGAGCAGGACAGTGATTTCAACAGCGATATCTTTGAGGACGACTATTGATGCATCCAGAATACCTCACAGAGCGGCGTAGTTTCAAAGACCGCAGAGAAAGTGTTGTCGATAGGCGGTTGGGTCTGGACCGCCGGCGAGGTCCCGGCAGACGCAGAAGCGATGAGCGAAAATCTGCGGAAGAGGGACAGATGTCGGATGAGCAGCTTGAATTCCTTATGGCGATAGATGAGTATAAAAAGAGTAACGCCAGACCCTTTCCGACCTGGACCGAAGTGCTGGAGGTGATAAAGGCACTTGGCTACCGAAAAGTCGCCGAGCCTCAGCCGTTGAAGCAATTCAAGAAGCAGCAGCACGACAAAGTGTGCACTTAAAACGGCGTCGCAAAAAACCTCCCCGCGTACAAAAATAAGTTCCATCCGAATAGACTTGCCGACGTTAATCCGCTTGCTTTGTTTGCCAGATTTGTTTACCATAGGCAAATATGTTAGACAAGCGCGACGAATCTGCGTGGTTGATGACGGGCTCTTTAATCGTCCTTGCCGCGGTAGCCTTAGCTATTGTTCTGCGTTACACCCGCGCCGTGATGATTCCCTTTGTTTTTGCCGTTTTTGTCGTTTCGCTTGTCTCGCCAATCCTGGACTTTCAGGTAATCCGTTTGAAGTTCCCGCGTCTGATAGCAGTTACAATTACCTTCCTTGTCGTCGTGGTGATGATTGCTGTCTTCTGTTTTTTTATGACGCGGGTGGTTCAGACCATCATCGCCACCGTGGGCCAGTACAGCAATAGTTTTGCAGACCTTGCCAACCGAGCGTTTACGGAGACGGGTACATGGGGCGAGCAATTCAATCAGGAAAAGATTATCAATGACCTGCGAAACAATGTCCCTAACATGGTGACTAGTACCCTGAGCGCGGTTTTCAACCTTCTATCGAACGTGTTCCTTATATTAATTATCGTTATTTTCCTCTTGGCAGGACGCAATCCTTACGCTGTTCGCACCGGCGTCTACAGGGACGTGGACCTGCAAATACGCCGGTACATTGCCATTATGATTGCGATATCAATATTAAACGGCCTTCTGGTCTGGGCTGTTCTGGCAATGGCTGGGCTGGAGCTGGCCAGTGTCTTCGGCATGCTTACATTTATTCTGAATTTTATCCCCAATATTGGTTCTGTGATCGCCACTCTGTTGCCAATTCCCATTGCAGTCGCCCAGTTTCAAAGTCCCTGGCCTGTTATTTTCATCGTCGCCGTTCCAGGGACGATCCAGATTGTTCTTGGCTATCTACTCGAACCGAAGTGGATGGGCAAAGAATTGGACCTGCACCCGGTAGTTGTCCTGCTGGCGTTATCGTTTTGGGGTCTGCTTTGGGGGATAACTGGGATGTTTGTGGCCGTACCGCTGACAGGCATTCTAAGGATCATCCTGATGCAATTTGAGACACTTCGGCCGATCGGCAATTTACTTATCGGAGAATTGCCACCCTCGTGGGGCCGCCCCGACCAATCGGGCATTTATGATAAGGCCAGGCAAAAGCCCTAATAGACTGTCCCGCCTTCGTCCAAAAATCTGGTCGTGGTTTGTTCTTAGCCGTTCTTATGGGCAATTGAGCCAGCTATCCGCGAAGACCATCAGGTCTTGCCGGTTGACGCTCCCATCGTTAGCGGTAGGGTATGCTCTGCATACCAAGTTTCTTACCGCCGAGGGCGCGGAGGACGCTGAGAATTTGAATTTCGATCTTTCCTCTGCGCTCTCAGCGTTCTCCGCGGTGAGTTCTACCGTCAGCGGTAGGATATGCTCTGCGTGCCAAAAGGCTTTATTGCAAACCAATGGTAGGGTATGCTGTGCATACCAATTTTTTTGCTCAGAGCAATTATTCTATTTTTTTATCTCTGTGGCCTCTGTGTCCACTGTGGCGGTTTATGGTGCCAGGCCTGTTAGCCAACTCTCGGCCAACGCCGCAAGGTCGAGGAAGTTGACACTGGCGTCCTGGTTGATATCCGCTGCTGAATACTTGCGTAGATACGGGTAAGTCTGATTCTCTCCGATGCCCCAGACATTAACAAAGTCCCAGCCGGCAGGGAGGAATGTGCTGGCCGTCTGCATCTGGGCGGTGGTCTTGCCTGTGCCTCCATCACTCGTGGCCTGGCCTGAGGTCTGTGTGTCCCAGAAACAGCCGGTCACAGAACCACTGTTCTCTGCCACCAGCCCGCCGACATCCCCGACTCCGATGACCGCGCCGGCACTATAGCAGTTGCTGACTATTCCGCCCTTCGAGTTACTGCCTACCGACCCCGCGGCTTGGTTGTAGTCGCCGCCTACGGCGCTGCTGGTAACGCGGCTGGTGGCGTTGTTTATGGCCAGAGTTCAATGTCGAGGCAGCTAAGGACGCCCAGGCCAGCTCAATTGTAAATTGACAATTTTCAATTTTAAGCGTGCATCTGCGGTTTTTCCCGCTATAATCCGTGCATGGTAAAATACAAGCACGTTCTGGCGCTGAACCCGTACTTCGGGGATTCTACCGCGGCGATGGGGGTTTTCCCGCCGACCGGCCTTGAGTACATCGCCGCCAGCATGAAAGACCTGGTCGGCAAGGTGACGCTTCTCGACCTTCGGTATGAGAAGGCCTACCAGGACCCCCAACTACTCAGCGCGTTCATCCGCAACGAGGTCGATCTTCTGTGCATCAGCATCCGATGGGAATCGCAGTTCAAAAAAATCTGCGATTTCGTCTCTCAATTGCCCGTGAAGTCTGCACGGTCGTCGGAGGCTACAAAGCAACGCAGGAAGTCGAGTACCTGTTCGAGCGTTGTCCGAATGTCGGCCTGGTCGTGCGCGGTGAGGGCGAAGAGATCATAAGACAGATCGTCACGGGCGTCCCGTACAAGGATATTCGCGGGCTTTCCTATCGGGAGAACGGAAGAATCGTCCACAACGAAAACCATCCTCTGCCCGACCTCGCGCATATTGCATTTCCGGACCGGTCGCTGCGAAGGCACGATTATTACTTTGCTCAGCACGGTGTTCGATTCAGCCAGCCACACGTTCGACACGGTACTGACAACGCGGGGATGCCCGTTCAAATGCAAGTTCTGCACGTTCAGTCTCAACCCGCTTGGCCAGAAGAGAAGCTACACCGAACGACCAGTCGAATCGGTCATCGAAGAATTCAAGACGATTACGGCCGATGTCGTGCTCTTCAGCGATGACAATTTCTTCACGAACCCCAAGAGGAGCGAACAGCTTTGCGATCTGATCATCGAGAACAAGATCAAGAAGACCTTTGTTGTCCAGGCCCGGGTTGATGTGGCCAGGCATCGCAGGCTGCTCGACAAGGCGCAAGCAGGCAGGGTTCAAGGTCTTCCTGATCGGGGTCGAGTCGCCGCACGACCGCATCTTGCAGCAACTCCAAAAGGGCATCACCCAACAGCAAGTCCGGGAGGCGTTTGCGGTTCTGACGCAATACGAATTCTTTCTGCATGGCTACTTCATCTACGGCAACATCGGCGAGACAGAAGAAGAGATGCTCTACATCCCGAAGTTCGCAAAGGAGATCAAGCTGGATTCCATCAATTTCCACAAACTCCGCATCGAGAAGTTCTCGCCCCTAAAAGAAGTGGTTGAGAAAACGCCGGGCTACCACTACGAACGCATCGGCGGTCCGGTATATTCTGACCGTTACGGACGCAAGGAGCTCAGGCAAATCCGCAACCGCATCCGGTCGGAGTTCTACGATCTGCCGCAGCTCATCCAAATCGTCAGAAAGGCCCAGCGAATTGGGCTTGTCAGCGGACGCGACTTGACGAGCGCACTTCTTCATCTGCCTCTACTGCTATACAGGTTAGCCAGACGATGATGCTCTCGAAGGTGCTCCGCGACCTGCGCTGCGAGGCCGGAACGAATCGCAATATCAGCCGGCCCTGCTCGACGGTGACATTATCCAATCGCACGTTCTTATCTTCGGCGGGGAAAACAGGATCGAACGGCTCATCACTTAGCAGCGCCGCTGCAATCTTGGCCCGCCAATCTTTTGCATCGACCGGGACAGCGGCAAGCCTGTCTGCGTACATTTTCTTGGCTATCAGCCTGGCAAGAGGCGTGATATTCATCGCCCCAATCTTGATCTTAGCCACCTGCAAGTTCAATAGTTTCTGCTGGTCGATTTTCGGCTCAAGCTCGATAGTAACGACAAACTCGGCTCCTTTTACATTGGCAGTACCCATCAAGACAATAGTGCCCGGCGTAAAGACCACTGCTGGCGCATAAAGCCAGATGCCTTCAGACTCCACAGCCCAATCGGACCACCTGATAGCCTGGTTTATCCCTTCCTCCGTGATGACCAGCTCGAATGCGGTGCGGCGCTCGCGCCATTATAATACTGCGACGATAAATGCGTCAGATACGGACTTACCTGCCCCTGCCTGTGGTCGGCAGCCGTTCCTTCCAGCGGATCATAACGCGAAGGCTTGTACATTAGCAGAGCAAGGATGATAATAGCCACCGCCAAGTCAATCAGAAGCCAGCAGATCAGCCTCTTGTATCTTTGCTTCTTGCGAATTTGCGGATTTTCCTGCGGCACCAATTGACCAGTTACCAGACATCAAACCAAATTTCTGCCTTGCCTGAAACAATTGGTGTGATTATAGTGTCTATCACCGTTGGCAAAAAGTATTTTTGCAGTGCTGCTTCTTAACAAGAGTTTTGCAAAATTGAGATTAGGCACATATTATTTAAGGAAATCAGTTTCTTGATTTCCTTAAATAATAGAGCTAAGTAATTATCTATCAAGCAGTCAATGTTTGAAAAGGAAAAATAGGACAACAAATTTTTCCCTTTCAAAGTGTGCCTAATCTCAATTTTGTAAAAGTTCAGTTCATAAGAAAGGAAGGTTTTCAAGAAATGCCAAGTCATTTTGCTGACCGTCTGTGTGACGCTGTAAAAGCGAAGAAGACTTCTTTGATTGTCGGTTTGGACCCTGTTTACAGCCGACTGCCGTCGGTGATAACAAGCCATCGCCAGATGAACGATGAGTTTGACGTGGCTGCCGCGGTGGATGCAATTTTCGATTTCTGCACGCAGACGATGCGAATTGTTGCGCCGATGGTGCCGGCTGTAAAGATAAATATCGCGTTTTTTGAAAAGTATCTCTGGGAGGGCATGGAGACTTACTATGCGTTGATTTCCGAGGCCGATGATCTGGGCCTGGAAGTAATCGGCGACGTAAAACGCGGCGATATAGGCCACACGGCGGAACTTTACGCCGCTGCTCACCTGGAAAATCCGGAACTGGTCGGCCTGGAGGATACTCTTGCCCCGGATGCTATAACCATCAATGGCTTTGCAGGGTCGGAAGGTATTGAGCCTTTTGCGGAGGTGGCCGACAAGCAGGGTAAAGGTGTTTTCGTCTTGGTTCGCACCAGCAATCCTTCTGCCGCCGCGATTCAGGATTTTGCCGATGCCGACGGCCAAACGATGTATGAGAAGATCGCTGAGATCGTCGGCCAAATCGCCAATAAGCCGGAGCGAATCGGCACAAGCGGCTACAGTAACGTAGGAATGGTGGTCGGCGGCACAGCGCCGGAGGTTACCACTGATCCTGCGGCAAAAGTATGATAAGGTATGGTTTCTCGTGCCGGGCTACGGCTCACAGGGTGCCTCCGCCGCCGACTGTGTGCGATTCTGCAAACCGGATGGCACCGGAGCTTTAATTAACGCATCGCGCTCGATAATCTATGCTTATGAAAAGCCGCAATATAAGAGCCAGTTTGGCGATGACTGGAAAAGATGTATCGAGCAGGCCGTCATCGACGCAAAAGTCGACCTGGCAAGCGCAATGCAAACCCTGATATGAGTGAACATCTTTTTTTGCGCAAACACTATGATTAGGCTTATCGAAGACAACCGCGAAGTGCTCAAAGAACTGTGCACGAAGTATCGGGTTCAGCGGCTGGAGGTGTTTGGCTCAGCGTTGACTGGCAAGAATTTTGATGCTGAAACGAGCGATTTAGACTTTCTGGTTGAATTTCTGCCCCTAAAAACTGGCGAATATGCGGACACATATTTTGGCCTGCTTGAGGCCTTGGAATCGCTTTTCAACAGGCGCATTGACTTGATAATGGTGCGAGCGGTGAGAAATCCATATTTTCTCGAAGCCATAAACAAGAGCCGCAGGGTGCTCTATGCAGCTTGAAACCAATATGAGTAGGGTGGGCTTTAGCCCACCAACGAGGTCTTGGTGGGGCCAGCCCCACCCTACCTTCTCTATTCACGGCTATGACCTCGTTGAGGATGCCGTCGTTTGGGATGTCATAGCGAAAAACCTGCCGTTGCTACATAGCCAGGTTGTCAAGCTACTGGGCAAACCTTATTGATATGGACACAGGCTTCCTCAGTCGTAAAACTGTCCTGATAATGGGCTTAGGCCGTTTCGGCGGCGGAGTCGACGCCACGAAATTCGCCACAAGTGCCGGTGCAAAAGTCATTGTAACAGACCTCGCTTCAGAGGCGCAGCTAAGCGATTCGATAAAGCAGCTCGAAGAGTTTCCGGACATAATATTTCATCTCGGCTCGCACAACCCGGCTGACTTTGAACAAGCCGACATTGTCATAGCCAATCCCGCCGTCGCTTCTGATAATGAGTTTCTTCAGCTTGCTCGGCGGTGCAACAAGTTCGTCACGTCACAGATAGGCATCTTTTTCGAGTTGTGTCCTGCGCCGATAATCGGCATAACCGGCGCCAACGGCAAAAGCACCACGACTGCCCTTACGGCACACTTACTGAGAGGCACGACATACGACGTACGACATACGAAATACGAGAACGTTTGGCTCAGCGGCAATATCGGAAACGAGCCGCTGCTGACAACGATTGACCAGATTGGACCGAACGATTTGGTCGTGCTGGAGCTCTCCAGCTTTCAACTGGAACAATTGGCGGAAATCCAAAAAGCGTCGAACGTTTCACTTCTGACAAACCTGACGCCAAACCATCTCGACCGCTACCACACGTTCGCGGACTATTGCGCCGCAAAAGAAAACATCTTCAAATTCCAAGAACTTAATGAAAATTGCCCGGCGGTTTCTATCTTCAATGTCGAGGACGAAATTGCCGCCCAATGGTTTGAAAAATACAAAAAAGATGCCGGCAGGAGTTGCATCAGATTCTCAGCCGACAATGTGAGCGAAGATATTCGCCGCGTTTTTTCTTTGCCAGGCCGGGCGAATCTCTCGAACCTTGCCGCCGCCCTTGCCGTCGCCGGGCGTTTTGGCGTCACTGATGAGCAGATCAAGAATTGCCTGCCGCATTTTAAGCCGCTGCCTCACCGGCTCGAATTTGTTGGACAAATCAACGGCGTCCGGTGGTACAACGATTCCAAAGCGACTACACCACAAAGTGCAATCGCGGCTCTGGAGGCCTTTGACCAGCCGATAATTATCATCGCAGGCGGTTATGATAAGCATCTGCCGTTTGACCAGTTTGGGCAAAAAATTGCCGAAAAAGCAAAAGTAGCCATTCTAATTGGCCAAACTGCTCCAAAAATCGCCGATGCAGTAAGCAACGCAAAGATGTCATTGCGAGCGAAGCGAAGCAATCTCAATAAACGTGGGGTGAGCATCGAGGCAGTTAATTCTCTCGCCGAGGCTGTCCAATTGGCGAATCAACTCGCCGAGTCCGGCGATGTGGTTTTGTTGAGCCCTGCTTGTGCGAGCTACGATATGTTTGAGAACTATGAGCATCGCGGCCAAGAATTCGCCAGACTCGTGAAGAAATTAAAACTTCAGTCCGCATAAAGGCAGGTTTTTAGAGCGGACTCAATTTTCGATTTTCAATTGCCAATCATCAATGTTAGAATGTCCGCGGGAAAGTAGAAAGGGGACAGATATGATAAAGGTGGGAATTGCAGGACTCGGATTTATGGGGCGGATGCACTACAAGTGCTACAAGGCCCTGCCCGGCGTGCAGGTTGTGGCCATCTGCGATGCGAACCCGAGCATAAAAGAAGACACACAACATGCGGTGGGTAATATTGGTGACGCGCAGGCAGGGATTGATTTCGGCAGTTTCAAATTGTACGCCGATTACGAGGGGATGCTGAAAGAGGCCAAATTGGATGCCGTTTCAATTACGCTGCCGACCTATCTGCACACTGATTTCTCCATTAAGGCGATGCGAGCCGGAGTTCACGTTTTGTGTGAGAAGCCGATGGCGTTGAATGTGAAGGACTGCAAGCGGATGATCGCCGCGGCGAACAAAAGCGGAAAAATGCTGCAGATCGGGCACTGTGTGAGATTCTGGCCGGAATACGCCAAGGCAAAAGAAATAGTCGATAGCGGCAAATATGGCAAAGTAATCGCAGCTACATTTCAACGGTTCGGGTCAGCGCCACCATGGAGCAAGACAATTGGTCTTAGACGAAAAACGCAGCGGAGGCGTGGCATTGGACCTGCACATCCACGACACCGATTTTGTGCAGTATCTTGTTCGGCATGCCGCATGCTGTTTGCAGCTTTGCGGCCAGAGCCGGCACCGGCGGACTGTTCACATCGTAACACAATATCTGTATGATGATGAAAAGGTGGTGACAGCGGAGGGCGGCTGGGCGATGATGCCGAAATTCGGATTTGAGATGAGCTTTAATATTGTGATGGAGAAGGCAACGATTGTGTATGACCTGACACGGCAGCCGACGTTCAAGGTCTATCCGGCAGAGGGAGAGCGCATTCACGCCGCAGGTCGAAAAAGAAGATGGTGATTCGCGTCAGACAGAGCATTTTGCCAGGCTTATACGCGGCCAGAAAGTAAAGCCGATCACACCTGACAGCAGTCACGGGATTCGGTTAAAATCGTAGAGGCAGAAAAAGAATCAGCAAGAAAAAAGGCGTAGGGCGAGCAATAAAAAATTAGCCCACCGAGGAGATCGATGGTGGGGCAAAGAACCCATCCTACTGGTATTGGAGAAATGCAACAATGAAATGCAAGAATTGGCCGATAGGGGTTTGCAGTTGGTCGCTGCGGACGGATGTCGCGGGCGTGGCAGAAGCGATGAAAAAATTGGGCTCGAGCACGTGCATCTTGGGGATAAGACCGGCTTTGCAGGAAAATGGACAGAGAATTACCTGGCGACGGTCCAAAAGCAGGACTGGACGATAAGCAGCACGATGATAGATTTTCCGCAGGAGGACTATTCGACGCTGGAAAGCATAAAGATGACCGGCGGAATTGCCCCGGATAAGGACTGGCAGCAGAACCGCAAACTATTCATTGGCGCAGTCGAGGTAACGGTAAAGCTGGGGGTAAAATACCTGTCGATGCACGCCGGCTTTATCGATGAAAGCAATCCAGCATACGCAAAGAAATTCTACGACCGGATCAAAAGTCTGGCTGATGCCGCGGGCAAGAAAGATATTATGCTTCTTCTGGAGACCGGCCAGGAAACGGCAGAGGAGCTGCGGCATTTTCTGGAAGAGGTGGATCACCCGGCGATAGGAGTCAATTTTGACCCCGCCAATATGATTCTCTACGATAAGGGTAATCCAATCGAGGCGGTGCGGGTACTGTCGCCCTGGGTCAGGCACATTCACATCAAGGATGCGATTCGGACAAAAAAGCCGGGGACCTGGGGGACGAGGTGCCCTGGGGCGACGGCCAGGTCGGCAGCAAGGCATTTCTTAACACGCTCGAAAAGATTGGTTTTGAAGGGACTCTGGCGATTGAGCGTGAGGCGGGCGACGACCGCTTCGGCGACATAAAGCTGGCAGCCGAAAGGTTAACCGCCTTTGATTAAGGATAATCTTAAAAATGTAGGGGAGAATCGACAATGACCTGGCAATTGTATCTCAGCTCTGAGCGTACTGATGTTTATGGAGTACGCTGTTTGGGGCGCGTGGTATCCGGTGCTGGCGGCTCGCCTGCTGGGACCGCTGAAGTTGAGCGGCAAGCAGACCGGCTGGATATACGCGGCGCTGCCGATGGCGTGCATTGTTATGCCGTTGGTGGCTGGGCAGCTTGCCGATCAGTGGGTGAACACCGAACTTATTCTGGCGGCGGCCCATCTGGTCGGGGCCTTGCTGCTTTTTATCGCGGCCTGGAAGAAGGACTTTGGATCACTGTTTACTGTGATACTACTCTATTCGCTCTGCTACGCGGCGACCATACCGCTGGTGAACTCCTTGATGTTTTATCATTTGAAGGCCAACAATATCGACTTAGGGCGGTCGACCTACATCTTCATGTGGGCGCCGATTGCCTGGGCACTGGTGGGCTACTTCCTGACCGGTTGGCGGTGGAAATTCAAGACCGGCGAAGAGGGACGCGACTGCCTGGTTATGGCTGCGGTGCTTTCGGTAGTCATGGGCGTGGCCTGTCTGCTCATGCCTGATACGCCTCCGGCAAAGACTGGAGAAATCCCCATACTGAAGGCCTTCGACATGCTCAGCAGCCCGAATTTCCTTGTCTTTATTATCATCTCGATAGCCGCTGCCGGCATGATGCAATTCTACTTTCTAGGCACAGCACAATTCATGCAAGATAACGGCATCGCGTCCAAAAATGTGCCCGCGTCGATGGCGATTGCACAGGCGGTGCAGGCAGTCGCTACGTTGTTCCTTCTCGGTCCGCTCGTTACAGGGGCGGGCTACAAATGGACGCTCGCCATTGGTGCTGTGTCCTGGTTGATGCTGTATATACTCTACGTGGCTCCGAAACCACCGTGGTTAATCGTCGCTTCGCAGTCTTTTCACGGCCTTGCGTACGTGTTCTTCATCATTGCCGGGCAAATGTTTGGAGCCGCCATTGCGCCGCAGGGTTCGGCGCTTCCGTACAGGCTCTGGTCATTACCGCCCAGAGCGGCATCGGACTATTCTTGGGCACACACTTTGCCGGCGCGGTTATGGATAGATTCAGACAAGAGGGCAAGTTTGAGTGGCGGCCAATTTTCACGGTGCCCGGCGCGATTATGCTGGCGTGTGTTCTAGCGCTGGCGATACTATTCAAAGGATAAGCCAGACGACCGGACGATAGGGGGAATGAAATGAGCTGGCAATTGTATCTTAGTTTGAGCTTGATGATGTTTCTGGAGTACGCCATCTGGGGGGCGTGGTTTCCGGTTCTGGCGTCGCACTTAGTTGGTCCTTTGAAGTTAACGGGCAAGCAGACCGGCTGGATTTACGCCACGCTCTGGCTGGGCTGCATCGTCGCTTTATTCACCGGAGGCCAAATCGCCGACCGCTGGGTGGCTGCGGAAAAGTTCTTAGCGGTAGCCCAGATCGCAGGAGGTGTTGTTTTATTATTGGCAGCAAAAAAAGAAAAATTCTGGCCTTTACTTGGCCTGATGGGACTTTACGCCCTGCTTTACGCCCCGACTATGGGCCTGACCAACTCGGTTATGTTCACGCACGAAACCAACCGAGCCGTCCAGGGCTGGATACGCGTTTGGGGAACAATCGGGTGGATAGTGGCCGGCGTAGGTCTGGCTCTTTGGCGCCGGTGCGGCAAACTGAAGGTAGCCGGCTGCGATGCCCTGGTGCTTGCGGGGATTATATCGCTGATAATGGGCGGATTCTGTTTCTTTCTTCCACATACGCCGCCTTCCAAGCAGCCCAGCGCCCCGCTGGCCTTTGTCGCTGCCTTTCGGATGCTGGGCGACCCCAACTTCTTGACTTTCCTTATCATCTCGTTCATCGTCACAACGCAGTTGCAATTTTATTTTGTGCCGACCGCTCCATTTCTGGAAGATTTGGGAGTGCAGAGTAAGAATCTGCCCGCGGTAATGGCTATTGCTCAGGTGGCGGAGATTTTCGGAATGGTAGTCCTGTTGCCGCTGCTGCTGCCTAATTTCCGCTGGATACTGGCTATCGGCGTAATCGCCTGGCCGGCAAGGTATATTATCTTCGCTATGACGAAGCCTTTATGGCTGGTTATTTCATCGCTGGCACTTCACGGGGCAGGATATACGCTGTTTTTCTTCGGCGGCCAGCAATACGTTGATGAAGTAGCCCCTGCGGACATCAAAGGTTCTGCGCAGATACTTATAGTAATGGTTACGCTGGGACTGGGCAGTTTCATCGGCACGCAGATTACCGGCGCTGTAATGGATTTGTTCAAGGCGGAAGGCAAGTTCCGCTGGCGCCCGATTTTCCTTGTGCCTTGTGTGCTGACGATTGCGTGTGCCGTAGCGTTTCTACTGCTGTTCAAGGGATAAGTCGGGTGTCTATGCAGACTTTAGGCCATAAAAGAGCGGAACTCCTGGATCAGTAGCCTTGTATATTTGCCGGGTTTACCGTCGCCGATAAGTGCCCCGTCAAATTGGACCACCGGCACGATGTCTTTGGTGGTCACGGCGATAAAAAGCTCATCTGCTTCGATTGCCTGTTGTGGAGTTAGGGAAGATTCGACAACGTCCAATCCGATAATTTGGGTGCCTTTGACAACATAGTTGCGCGTGATGGAAGGCAAAACATTGGCTGTAAGAGGTGCGGTCTGCAGCGTCCTGCCGAAGACGGCAAAAAAAGCTGACGCAGCACCTTCCGTTATAAGGCCAGCTTCGTCCACCAGTATTGCTTCGGCACAGCCCTTGCGGGCGGCATCCTGCCGGGCAAGGACGTTGGGCAGCAGGTTCAGCGACTTTATGTCGCACCTTTTCCACCTCCAGTCCGGATGGGTCGAAACTGCGATGCCTTTGGTCTTTTCATTTGTGCTGTCGGCAAGTTCGCTGATGGTCAAGAAGAAATTGGGCTTCAAGTTGGCATCGCAGATGTGGTCGCGTGGTGCTGAACCGCGTGTAATGTGAAAATAAACCTTTGCGTTGGCGATACCGGCTGCGGCAAAGGCCTTCTGGATGCGCCAGCGGATTTGGTTCATATCTACCCCAGCTATCCCGATCGCGGCCAGGCTATTGGAAAACCTCTGCAGATGCTCTTCGAGGGCAAAAATCTTGCCATCATAGCTCCGTAGCACCTCGTAGACGCCGTCACCGAAGAAAATGCCCCGGTCGAGGTAAATCGGCGAAGTTTGTCCATCGGCACAATTTCATCCTGTATCATAGCCAACTGCATATAATCATTCCCAAAAACAGCATACAAAAATATATTACAATTTGCTTTACAAAGAAAGGTTCAGCCCGTAGTATATCGGCTTGGATTAGGCCTATAAGTGAAAAAACAGGAGTTTCTACGGTGTACGCGGTAATTGAGCAAGGCGGAAAACAATACAAGGTCGCCGAAGGCGACCGGCTGAATATCGAGCTTACCGAGGTCTCGCCCGAGGTCAAGACAATTGAGCTGGATAAAGTATTGCTCGTAAGTGACGGCGAAAAAACAAAAATCGGCTCACCGTACGTGGAGGGAGCAAAAGTCGTAGCTTCGTTCAGAACCACCGCTGAGGAGGCGGTTGTCAAAGGCAAGAAGCTTTATCCGATGTACTTTCGCAAACGCAAGAGCAGCAAGAGGCGCATCGGCCACCGTCAGAAGTATCTGGAAATAACGGTCGACAAAATAGAGGCTTAGCCCTTGCCCCCATCGGAGCGAACAACCCATCAATTACTCAATTAGGAGAGCAAAATGAATATCTATGTAGGCAATTTACCGCCTGAAGCAACTGAAGACGACCTGCGAGAGGCATTTAGCGCCTTCGGGCAAGTGACCTCTGCTACCATCATCAAGGATAAGTTCAGCGGCCAGTCAAGGGGATTCGGGTTTGTGGAGATGCCGGCCAAGGCCGAATCCGAAGCTGCCATTGCAGGACTCGACGGCACGGAACTCAAGGGCAGTACACTGACCGTCAACGAGGCTCGTCCTCGCGCTGAGGGCAGAGGCGGCAGAGACAGACGAGGAGGCGGCGGCGGTGGCGGTCGAAGGGAAGGTAGAGGCGGTGGGCGCCCCTCCTGGTAGTGAAACGCTGGCGGACTTTGGACGCCCGTCGTCGTTTGATAGGCAGCACAACCCACGTTTTAGGTTTTTGCCCTGTGCGATGTGATGGTTTGTTCGGCTTTGCTACGCCAGGCGGCTGGACCGTTCTCGGCGAAGTATTGGAACGACTCATCATCAACCAGTTCGCCCAGCAGGGTCGTGCGGTCGGCAAGGTCTGGCACATCTTCTATAATGCGCTGCCGAAGAGTCTCGAGCTCAGCCAGAAACTCGCCGTGTTTTTCGGTAAAGATTTGCTCCAGCTTCTTTCTGATGTGGCCGGCATAAGCGGGACAATCGCCTTCAGTGCCGATTGCTACTTGCAGGTCGCCGCGTTTAACGACCGCCGGCACAAAAAAATCACAAAGCTCAGGCTGGTCAACCACGTTGCACAGAATCTCAAGCTCCTGGCAGTCTTTATATATACGTCTATTAAGCCTCAAGTCGTTCGTTGCGGCGATGACGAGCACTGCTCCGGCTAAGTAATCCTTGGAATACTTAGACCTGATTAGTTCGGCGCCGCTGTCGGTGCACAGGCCTGTGAGCACATCGTTGACTTTTTCAGCCACCACGACGAGTCTAGCCTTTGCCGCCAGCAGCGAGTGGGCCTTTCGCACCGCAACCGCTCCGCCGCCCACTACAACAACACGCCGACCTGTCAACTCCAGAAATATAGGATATTTAGCCATAGCTTGGAATTATACCAGGTATTGTACTAAGGCTAAAATTCAAAATGCAAAATTATGATATTTGCGATTTCTCACGGTGGCCGTTATAGTTGATGAGTATTCACATGGCCCAGAAACGCAGATTGCAGCCGCCTCTGACAGAATCCGACGTACGCACGCTAAGAGCGGGCGATGAGGTTCTTGTCACGGGCGTAATCTACGGCGTCCGCGATGTCGCCCACAAGAGATTGTGCCAGGCGATAGATGCCGGCAAAGAGTTGCCATTCGACCTTGAGGGGGCGATCATCTATTTTGTCGGCCCAACACCTGCCAGGCCGGGCACGGTGATTGGCGCAGCCGGGCCCACAACCTCATCCAGAATGGACCCATTCAGCCCGATACTAGTCGCCGAGGGCCTAAAAGCAATGATGGGCAAGGGCTATCGTGGCCCCGAAGTCAGACAGGCCTTAAAAAAATATGGCGCCGTCCATCTTTCCACAATCGGCGGGGCAGGGGCACTGCTTTCGCAACACATTATTGCCGCAGAGGTGATCGCTTACGAAGACCTCGGAACCGAAGCCATAAGGAAATTGGAGGTGGTTGATTTCCCGGCTATTGTGGCTTACGATTCTTATGGAAATAGCGTCTATACGCAAGGAGATGTCTAATTGAAAGTAGCTTTGCTTGGTCTGTTAGAATCCGGCAAGAGCACCATCTTTGCAAGTTTGAGCGGCAGGCCCATCGCACCTGCCGGCTCGACTGCAATTGAAGAAGCCATCGTCCATGTTCCCGATGAGAGGCTCGATTGCCTTACCGAACACTATAGACCCAAAAAGACCACTTATGCGACAATTGACTGCCTTGACCTGCCGGGCTTTAACTTTCTCGATGAGCATGGCCGGGCAGCAGCAAGACGATTGATCAGCCAGATAAGAACCGTCGATATGCTTGTGCTGGTGGTGCGGGCGTTTGAAAACCCGGCTGTACCCCCCTACCGAAACAGCGTGGACCCGGCAAGAGACTTAGCAGAACTGCGGACGGAATTGCTCCTTGCCGATTTAGAGCTGGTGACAACCCGGATAGAAAAACTCCAAAAGCAGGTTGGTAAACCTACCAAAACCCAGGCACAGGATAAGATGGAATTGGCGCTGCAAATAAGATTCAGCAGACAATAGAGGCGGAAAAGCCGATTAGTTCGGCTGTCCAAACCGAGCCAGAGCGCGAAATGATAAAATCGCTCGGCTTTTTGACTCTAAAGCCAATGGTAGTGGCGGTGAACGTCGGCGAAGACCAATTGGGCAAAGAATTCGATTTCATCAGTGCAACTGATGGTACAGCGCAGAGCATTACAATTTGTGCTAAGCTGGAGTGCGAACTGACGCAATTAGACGCCAAGACCAGAAAAGAGTTTATGGCTGATTTGGGGATCACCGAATCGGCAGCAGGTAAATTCGTTAAGAACTGCTACAATGCGATGGGCTTAATCAGCTTTTTGACCATTGGGTCGGATGATGCTACGCGCCTGGCCGATAAAGCAAGGGACCACCGCTCTCGACGCGGCAGGCAAAGTGCACAGTGACATGAAACGTGGCTTCATAAGGGCGGAAACGTTCGCTTTTGACGAGCTGAAAAGGTACGGCAATGAAAAGGCCCTCAAGGCAGCCGGCAGAATCCGTCTCGAAGGAAAAGATTACATCGTACAGGATGGTGACATCATTAACTTCAAATTCAATGTATAGCATCGGCAAGCAACAAATCCGAAATCCCAAATGCGAAACAATATCAAAATTCGAATTTCAAACTTGTGGTGAGCTTGTCGAATCCATGTTCAAAACCTTTTTGCTTCTTTTGTCGGCAGCGGTTCTGATTTCAGGGTGCTCAGACTCAAAAACTTCGCAGACTCCGGCAGTCTACACGTACAAGGTCGTTAAGACTTACTACCACGACCCAAAGGCTTTTACGCAAGGCCTGGCGTTTGAAAATAGTCTCTTGTACGAGAGCACAGGACTCCAGGGCGGTTCAACGTTACGCAAGGTGGAATTAGAAAGCGGGCGTATTTTGCAGATGTACAAACTGCCGGCTGAATTCTTCGCAGAAGGTATAACGATATGCAAGGACAGGATAATCCAGTTGACCTATAGGTCACGTGTCGGATTTATCTACAAGAAAGACACCCTTGAATTGCTTCAAAAGTTCAATTATTCGACCGAAGGCTGGGGCATTACATACGATGGGAAGCATTTGGTGATGAGCGACGGTACATCGACATTGCACTTTTTGGACCCTGAAACGCTCAAGCAAACCGGTCATATTGAAGTCCATGATAACAATAGACCTGTCAGTGGGCTCAATGAGCTGGAATACATTAAAGGGCAGATTTTTGCCAACGTCTGGCCAACAGAACTGGTCGCAAGAATCTCGCCCCAGACCGGCCAGGTAACCGGCTGGATATATCTGACCGGGCTTTTGAACTTGCAGGACCGACCTGAGCAGGTTGATGTCCTTAACGGCATCGCGTACGATGCTGCCAATGACCGTTTATTCGTGACTGGAAAGTTTTGGCCCAGACTCTTTGAGATAAAACTCGTGCCCCTGAAGTAATCATGGCGATAATCCAGGATTTCTGCTATAAGTTTAGCCGTCGCCGGTACGGCGATGGACGAACCGGAGTAGCTATATGAAAGCCGCTGTACTGACCGGCATCTGCCAAATGCAGGTGATGGATGTGCCGGAGCCAAAAATAGAAAAGGATAGCGACGTCCTTCTAAAAATCGAGATGGTTGGCGTTTGTGGCTCCGACGTGCACTACTACGAGACCGGCAGAATCGGCTCGCAGGTTGTGCAGTATCCTTTTATAGTAGGCCACGAGTGCGCTGCCACGGTAAAAGCCGTAGGCAAATCCGTTACTCGCGTCAAGGTCGGCGAACAGGTAGTAGTCGACCCGGCTGTATCCTGCCGTCAGTGCGACCAGTGCCGTCGCGGCAGAGAAAACACCTGTTACAACCTGCGCTTTCTGGGTACGCCCGGACAGGGTAATGGATGCCTTTGCGAGTTTATCGTTATGCCCCAGGAAAGCTGCTTCCCCACGCACGGTGCGATTTCGCTGGAGCAGGGGGTGTTGTGCGAACCACTTGCCATAGGCGTGTATTCGGTAAGACAGTCAGACCCTCCAAAAAATGCCAGGGTTGCGATCCTGGGCTGCGGTCCAATAGGACTTAGCTGCATGGCTGCGGCGCAGGCCGAAAATGTAGAAGCGGTCTACGTGACCGACAAGTTAGACTACCGCCTCGGCATCGCTAAAAAAGCCGGCACCGTCTGGGCAGGCAATCCGCAAACGCAGGACATCGTAAAGGAGATTCTCCGGCGAGAGCCACTCGGCGTAGACATCGTCTACGAGTGCGCAGGCCAGCAGGAGACGCTTGATGAGGCGGTTGAGTTGCTCAGGCCGGGTGGCAAACTGATGCTGGTTGGAATCCCCCGAATCGAGCGCATCTCCTTCCTTATCGACAAGCTCCGCCGGAAAGAACTCACCCTGATAAATGTCAGAAGGCAGAACGATTGCACACAGAAGGCGATTGACCTGATAGCCTCCGGAAAGCTCGACGTTGATTTTATGATAACGCACCGCTTCAAACTCCAGCAGACGCAACAGGCCTTCGACATGGTCGCCCGTTATAGCGACGGCGTGGTCAAGGCAATAATTGAAATTGAATGAGAGAATCGGCCATTTCTGGGTCATTTTTGGGGGCAAATTTTTAAAAAAGTCGGATCGCGGGGATATTTTTCGGGTGATTTTTGGGGTCAATCCTTGTTTTTAGCTCAGAAATGAGGGCAACACGCCACTACAATCAATGTAGTCGTTAAATCTTTCCTAAATTACGGTCGAAAATGAGCAAAAAACGACCAGAAAGTGACGAAAAATGACAAGAAATGAATGCTTTTTAACAAAAAATGAACAGAAAATGAGAGATTTGAACAGGTTTTTTAGGGTAAACCGGAAAAGCGACCCTTAAAAAGAGGCCCTGTTAAAATGGAGAAAATAGAGACTGATTTACACTGACTTTTTTTAGCCACAGAGGCCACCGAGAACACAGAGGAATATAGCCACGAATCCATTCGACTATGCTCAGGACGAGGTAACACAGATTTTTTAATTTGCCGGGAATTGCGGTTTTGGGGTCGGTCAGACACAGATTTTTTTGCCACAGAGGTCACAGAGAAAAAGAGACACGGATTTCACAGATTTATTTCTGTTTGGGCACAGAGGCGCCGAGAGGACAGAGATAGGTTCTCAATTTGGATTTGACGGATTGGAGAATTTTGGGTAGTGTATCTTTCCGAAGTGTAATTGATGTATTTCAAAGCAATTTGGTCTTTGCCGGTTTTATTTCAGGAGTTTCGAACGTCAAAATATTGGTGAGCAATCTAACGTATGCAAGAGAATATTCTAAATTCTACAAGAATGCAAAAGTTAGCCACAATGGTTGAGGAATCAATGAGATCAACCGAGGAGGGTGTAAAGTACTTTGTAGAGCCAGCTGAAGGTACTCTACGTAGAGCAACCAGCAAGCGGCACCACATTGTTTTTGGCCGACGTGGTTCTGGCAAAACCAGCTTGCTTAGAAAAGCTGGAGCAGATCTGACCCTAAGTCGCCGTCCCATTGCACTTGTTGATTTAGAAGCCTTCAAGGGACATAGTTATCCTGACGTTCTCCTTAGCGTTTTAATTGCTACTTTTCGAGAATTCCAGAAATGGATCAATAGTGCAGGTATCTATCCTGCGACAAAAAAAACGTTTTGGAAACGTTTGTTTGGGACGACACCAGATTGTTCATCATATAATAAGGCGCAGTGCAGTGCGCTTTCTGAAAAACTGGAGAAGCAGATTACCGACCTTGAAAAACAACTACATGCTCCAGAACAAGCAGAAGTGAGAAGGACAACGGAATTTGAAACTGGTGCTGAAAAGTCCACCCATGTTAGTGCGGCTGTTTCTTCTCAGATTGTTTCTGCCGAGATGAAATTCGGTGGCGAAACAAATGAGCGGCAAACTGAGGGAGTTCAGGAAAGGTTTAGGCACTCAAAAATAGATTTTTTGCTCCGACACATTTTGGATTATCAACGGATATTTCAAGATATGTCCAAGCTATCTACCGGAGAGTGCTACCTTTTTTTGGACGATCTGTACCATATTAAGCGACAGGATCAGCCCCAAGTGGTTGATTATTTTCACCGGATAGCAAAAGGTCAGCATCTATGGCTCAAAATTGGTACTATACGACATAGAACAAATTGGTACGTTCATGGTGACCCGCCTACCGGAGTCAAGCTTGGTGATGATGCGGATGAAATTGACCTAGACCTAACTCTAGAAAAATACGAACTGGCCCGAGATTTTTTGAAAAGAATTCTAAGTAACTTTGCCAAGGAGGCTAACCTACAACCAATAGAATTCTTAACTGATGGTGCAGTGGACAGGCTCGTTCTCGGTAGCGGAGGAGTAGCGAGAGACTTCTTGGCCATTTTTAGAAGATCCATAGATACTGCACGACAGCGAAGAGGTGGACGTGCTGCTGACCGTATCAGTGTGGAAGATGTCAATATGGCAACTGGTGAGCATGATAGTTCGAAACGAGAGGAGTTCAAAAAAGATTCTGCCGAAGATGAGCAAGGGTTGGATGCTCAATTTAAAAAAATTCGAGATTTCTGTCTTGAAAATGTCAATTCCAATTGTTTCCTGATTAACAAGAATGCGACTGGGAAAGAAGTCGACTTAATTCATGAGTTAGTTGACCTGAAACTCCTTCACTTGGTTCGTTCAAGGGTTACCGTAAGCGGGCGAAAAGGCAAAATCTATGAAGCATATATGCTTGACCTTAGTCAGTACGCAGGTGCCCGAGCAAGAAGAGGACTGAAAATGGTTGAGTTTTGGAAGGAATCTGAGGAACGCCTGAGACGCTCATCTACGATCTATTTTGATGAGGGCATTGATAGAGATAATGTATGACAAGAAACCGTTTATATTGTGGGGACAATTTAGAAATACTGGCTACTTTCGAGAATTAGAGCCGGAACAACGGTAACGCAGCCTCACCTTTTTAGTAATAGTAAAGACTAAACTATGGATTGCTGTCTGCGGCTTTCGCACCGTTTCAAACTCCAGCAGACGCAACAGGCCTTCGACATGGTCGCCCGTTATAGCGACGGCGTGATCAAAGCCCTAATCGGGTTATAGCCAAAGTAGCTGAAACGTGCACATCCTCCCGCATTTTCCCCTTGTAAGTTTTCCTTCTTTACTTTAATATCGTATCTTGTTACACAGCCAATCTGCCAGACGAAAGCTATTATTCGGAAACGGGATAATACATAGTTAGGCAGAGACGAGCAAAAAGGGGGCAATGAGGAAAATGACGAGCACTGAACATATTGACTACGCCATAATCGCTCAGGCCCATACCCCGATGTATCTCATTCACAAATATTGGGCCAGAAAACCCCATAACGTGGTTTCAGAATACATCCGGCACTACTCAAAGGAGGGCGAAATAGTCCTCGACCCCTTCGGCGGCTCCGGCGTCACTGCGATGGAGGCAATAAAGGCGGGCCGAAAGGCAATCTCAATAGACCTGAATCCCATGTCGGCCTTCATCATCGAGAATACCCTCAGTCAGGTACGTCCGCAGGACATTGAGAAAGAATTCAGGAAAATCGAAATCAAATTGAAAAACAAAATCAACGAACTGTACGAGACCAAATGCCCGAAATGCAATCAAAAGGCAATTATATTGGCAACCATCTGGGAAAGAGGTACAGAATCTCCAAAGGAAATGAGGTGTATATGCCCGGAATGCAAAAAATACGCAACAGAGCCAAAACATGGAGATTTAGGACTCTTAAAAGAAATTGAAAGATTGAAGCCCAAAAAGCATCCCAAGAATAGGTTAGCTTACGATGGGAGTCTTTTCAAGGAGGGCACCCATCTTCCAGAATATGAAACAATAGATTCTTTATTCACTAAGAGAAATCTATATGCTTTATCTCTTCTTTTTGAACAAATAGAAGAAATAGAAAACAAGAGAAAGCGGAATGTTTTAAATTTGTCTTTACATCAATGGTACATCTCGCAAGCATAATGTGCCCTGTGGCAAAAGAGGGTGGAAAAGGACACTGGAACGCACTGAGTGCTACTTTTTCTGGCCTGTCCATCGCTATTGGGTTCCTCCGCTTTCTATGGAGTCAAACGTATGGATGCTATTTGAAAGTGCATTCTTCGGCAAGCAGGGTGTACTTAAGGGTAAAGCGGACGCCGCAGAGCAGATAAGATTCTATAAGAGAGCAAAAAGAATCAAGGAATTCAACGACGGAGCAAACATACTCTTCGAGACGGCAAACGCGCTTGAACTTACCAAAATCATCCCTCCGAATTCAGTGGACTACATTTTCACCGACCCGCCTTATGGCGGGGCGGTTCAATACTTTGAGCTGAGCACGCTCTGGGCAGCCTGGCTGAACTTGCAAATGGACTATGCGGACGAGATAACTGTAAACAGCCAGCAGGAAAAGGACTTTGACTACTACCACAAGATGCTCAAGGCTGCCTTTCGGGAAATGTATCAGGTGTTGAAACCGGGCAGATACCTCACGGTCACGTTCCATAGCACGGAGATCCGAGTGTGGAACTCAATTATCAAAGCGGTCGTACTGACCGGCTTTGACCTCGAGAAGATCGTCTATCAGCCGCCAGCGAGAGCCTCAGCAAAGGGCCTGCTCCAGCCGTATGGCTCGGCGGTCGGCGATTACTACATCCGCTTCAGGAAGCCTGATAGCAAGAGACCATCTTCAGAAAGTGCTACCGACAACGAGACTTACCAGCGCGAGGTGGTGTGGTCCGCCAGGACAATAATAGAGTCGCGGGGAGAGCCGACCATCTACCAACATATCCTAAACGGCATAATGGTCGATCTGAAGGGCGGACGGACTGTCCCGGTCGGAGCAAGAAACATCGAAGACGTCCTCAAGGACCACGTTGGCAAGGAGTTCGAACTTATCGACGTCAAGGACACCAAAGGCAAGAAAGGCAAGGCATGGTGGCTGACAGGCAGGGACTTCACCAATTTCTCCACCCCGTCCCTCAGCGATAGGGTGGAAAAAGTGGTCCTGCAAGTCTTGGACAGAAAGGTCAAAGCATCTTTTGATGACGTGCTGCAAGAGGTTTTCATTCTTTTTCCCAACGCCCTGACACCAGACACCGAAGACGTAGCCGCCATATTAGAGGAATATGCAATCAAGACTTCGGATGGCAGTTGGATGCTTAAGCGGCAACTACAGCAGAGCCACAGAGAAAGCATCCACAACCTCATGGTTTATCACATAGCTGACCTGGGCAAGAAAGCTGGCTATAAGGTGTGGGTGGGCCTCCAGGAACAGAAGTTCAGGGTCAGGGACAAGCCGCTCTCAGAGATGTGTGATTACATCCGCACCTGGCGGCACGTTCCGGAGAACAGCCTGATGCTTGACAAGATACAACAGATTGATGTCTTGTGGCTCGATGGAGATGGACGAATCACATACGAGTTTGAGGTCGAGAATACCACAGGCATCTCTGAGGCCGTCATTCGCGGCTCTTTCATCCCAGAAGGGCTACGTCCCAAGAGATTCATCATAATTCCCAAGGAGCGGGAGAAATTCCTGTTCAGAAAGCTTCAGGCACCAATCCTCGCTGAGACTATCCGGAAGACCAAATGGAACTTCATCCGCTACGATGACTTGGAGGGATTGGCCAAGGGAGCTGGGAATACTTTTCAGCCGAGCGATTTGGAAGCGGTCGCTAAGATGCCGAAAGAAGACCATGCACAAAAGCAGTTATTCCTTTATCGAAATTCATAATAATTTCCTGCACCGGACGGCCTGTGGCGATAACTGGGCGTGGTCGTTATCTTACTTATGAAAAAAGCAAGTATTGTCAGCATCGGCGATCAGATAATCAGCATTGCTGCTTGAATGATCCAGGTTTGTACTGAATTCTTTAGAGGTAAAAAATGGCAAAGAAAGATAAAGTTGTATTGGCGTATAGTGGGGGGTTGGATACCAGCGTCATTCTGCCGTGGCTTAAAGAGACCTACGGCTATGAGGTGATAGCGTTCGCGGCGGATTTGGGACAGGGCGAGGAATTAGCCGGCATCAAACGTAAAGCCCTTGCCAGCGGAGCGGCCAGATGCGTGGTTAAGGATGTGCGAAAGGAGTTTGTGGAGGATTACCTCTGGCGGCTGCTCAAATCCGGCGCGGTGTACGAAAAGAGCTATCTGCTCGGCACAAGCATCGCCCGGCCTTTAATAGCCAAGCATCAGGTGGATGTCGCCCACGCTGAAGGCGCCACGGCGGTAGCGCACGGAGCAACGGGCAAGGGCAACGACCAGGTGCGCTTTGAAGTAAGCTATATGGCGCTCGATCCATCGCTGAAAATCATCTCGCCCTGGAAAGACCCCAACTTTACGCTGACCTCACGCGAGGCTGCCGTTGATTATGCCAAAAGACACAAAATTCCTATTGAACAGACAAAGAAGAAAATCTATTCCCGCGACCGCAACCTCTGGCACATCAGCCACGAAGGGGCCGACCTGGAAGACCCTGCAAACGAGCCGAAAGATGATTTGTTTGTGATCTCCAGGCCGGTCTCAAAGGCGCCTGATAAGCCGGATTACATTGAAATCGGCTTCACGGAAGGAGAGCCGGTGCGGCTTAACGGCAAGAGAATCGACGGCATCCACCTGCTTACCACGTTGAACGAGGTTGGCGGCAGGCACGGCGTCGGCCAGGTCGACTTGGTGGAAAATCGCCTGGTTGGAATAAAATCGCGGGGCGTATATGAGACGCCGGGCGGAACGATTCTTGTTGCGGCGCATAATGCGCTGGAGAGCCTGACACTTGATCGAGAAACTATGCACTATAAACAACAGCTTGCACTAAAATATGCGGAGTTGGTTTATTACGGCCTGTGGTTTTGCCAATTGCGCGAGGCTCTCGATGCGTTTATTGATGTCACGCAGCGCAATGTCACCGGCTCAGTGCGTGTGAAATTGTTTAAGGGTCACTGCACGCCAGCCGGCATCAAAAGCCCGTACAGTTTGTATCGCACCGATTTAGCAAGCTTTAAGATGGGTACCGAGTATAATCCAGGCGACGCGACCGGCTTTATTCGTTTGTTTGGCTTGCCGATGAGAGTTGCCGCAGCGGTTAATAGAAAAGCATTATTCAAAAAAAGATGAGTTGTTTTATGTGATTGATTGGAGAAAGTATTCCCATGGAATTTACTTTAGTTTATCAGGGTCCTCTGAAAGCTGATAAAGAGCGACCTGGTTGGATAGAACACAAACAAGCCATTCGCAGGGTATTTCACAAACAACTAAAAAGCTTATGGACAATTCCACCTCTTCAGGGACAAGAACAGTGGCTTAACGATAATCCACCAGAGAACGACATATCGATTATACAAAAAGTCAGAGACTTTCGTTTTGCTCCTCTTGTAAATCAAAAATTGGCTTTAGTTGCTGAAATAGATATCACTATGTTAAGACCTGAAGCTCCCGGAAAAATAGTAACTCAAGGCGGCGACATAGATAACCGCCTTAAAACTCTGTTTGACTTTTTCAGAATGCCCGAAACAACAGACGAAATTCCAAAAGATGATAAGCCGCAAGAAGATGAGAATCCTTTCTTTTGTCTTCTGGAAGACGATAACCTTATCACAAAAGTTTCTGTGGTGACCGATAGGCTGTTAGAACCTTACGATAACGATTCATTTGTTGTTCTTATGATAAAGGTACGGACAAGGGTTACAGTCGTAAGCTGTGATACTATTGATTTTGCTTAAACAATATTAATGTTCAGAACTTCAACATTGTCTTTGGTGGAATGATTGGTACATTGGAAAGTAAAGTAACAAAAGTGCCGACTATGGTGGCGATAAACAAAATAAAAAAGTTCGGCAGGCAAATCGGTGAGCAGTTCCACGCTGAACGGGTAATACTGTTCGGCTCTTATGCCCAGGGCAACGCTACTGCTGATTCTGATGTTGATTTATTAGTCATCGGGCCGTTCAAAGGCAGAAGTGTTGACAAATCCGTAGAAATCCGAATGAAATTGCGGCCGCAATTTCCTGTGGACATTCTCATCAGGACGCCTGAAAAAGTGCATCAGCGAATAAAAATGGGCGACTGCTTTATGCGAGAAATCCTTGAAAAAGGAAAGGTGCTTTATGAAGCCAGATGGCCGCTGAATGGGTTGCCAAGGCCGAGGCGGATTTTGCCACTGCACAACGAGAAAGCCGGGTGAGGAAAAATCCTAACTATGATGGCATCTGTTTTCATTATCAGCAATGTGCTGAAAAATATCTCAAAGCCCGCTTATGTGAAGCGGAAATTCCTTTTGGTAAAACTCACGATCTGGTTGTATTGTTAGAACAAGTTCTTAAAGTTGAACCTAATTGGGAAATTTTTCGTGAGGACCTTGCTTACCTCTCGGATTTTGCTGTGGCGATTTCGCTATCCCGGCGAATCTGCTGATAAGAAATCTGCGGTTGAATCCAAACGTCTTTGCAGCTTTTTTCGCAAGATAGCCCGCAGTGCATTGAGATTAAGAACATAAGAAGTGAACAAAACGGATATAATAAATCGCAAAGGATTGCTGTGTCAGTGCCGGATTGGATATGGCTGGTTTTTATCTTCGCATTTGGCTGCTGCGTGGGCAGTTTCCTGAACGTGGTTATTTATCGGCTGCCGCGCGATAAGTCGTTGATAATGCCGCCCTCATCCTGTCCCAGCGTGCGGCAAGTCAATTCGTTTTTACGATAATATACCCGCTAATTTCCTGGCTGGTTCTGCGGCCGAAGTGCCGGGATTGCAGAGCGCCGATTTCGCCGCGATATTTTGTGATTGAGCTGCTGACAGGGGTGGTTTTTGTCGGTCTTTTCTGGCTGTATTTTCAGGACCGACCTGCGTGCCGGCATGGGCAGCTTTGGTGCCGGCGGCTGGCTTATTTATCTTCTTCACCTTACATTGTTGGCAGCTTTCATCGCCGCGTCGGCAATCGACCTGGAATTATGGGTTATTCCCATATCTATCTGCTGGTTGGTTACAGCGGTAGGGCTTATTGCCTCGGCTGTGGCCGCGTACGCAATTGATCCGTCGGCGATCCGGGCATACTCGCTTTTGCCGAGCGCATCGCCAGGGGCGGGCGCTCTGGCAGCCGGGGCGGCAATAGGACTGGCGATATCCTGGATACTCCTGGTAAGTAACTTAATCAAAAGAAGTTATGAATCGGAAGACTCCGAGCACCCACCCCAAGAGCCGGACAAGTGCCCGCAGCGACAACTCAATCATCGTTTGGAGGCCTGCCGCGAGATAGTGTTCCTACTGCCCATACTTATCTGCGCAGCCGGCGCCCTTTGGCTCACCAGGGAAAATGAGTCCATACGCGCCTGGTGGGTTTCATTTTCGCAACATCCTGTCGTTGCAGGGCTTCTGGGCAGCCTGTGGGGCTATTTCATCGGCTGTGGAGTCGTCTGGGCCACGCGGATTCTCGGCACTTTAGCCTTCGGAAAAGAGGCGATGGGGCTTGGGGATGTGCACCTGATGGGAGCTGCGGGGGCGGTGGTTGGTCCGGTTCTGGTTGTCGTGGCATTTTTCATTGCGCCTTTTTCGGACTGGCTTGGGCGGGCGTCCAGATGTTTTTTAAAAAAACTCGGCAAATTCCTTATGGTCCATTCTTGTCTTTGGGCGTATTTACTGTTATGATTTTGCACGATTGGATTTTCGGTTACTGGAATCTCATACGTACCGGCTAAATAAAGAAATGGGATTTCAAGATGAAGGGAGACATAGAATGCAGGCCGTTAATGGAAAGATAGTTGCTGTAGCGATCTGTGTGGCGTCACTTGCTCTTTTCTCAGGCTGCACTGATTGGCAGAAGAAGTACGAGTACCTGGATGTGGAGCACCAGAATCTTAAAGGTAGGTACGAGCGCCTTCAGGCGGAAAAGGACCAGTTTGCCGGCAAGATTTCGCAGGATCAGCAGACGATTGAAGATCTGCGAAAACAGATTGAACAAATGAATAAGACTCCAGCCGAAGCCACAGGTTTCGGAAAGGACTATGATGTTAAGTTTGACCCTTCGGCCGGCACAATTACCGTAACGCTTCCCGATGCGATATTGTTCGCTTCCGGACAAGCGTCACTTAAGAGCGCGACCAGTGCTCCGCTTGATCATATCCTATCGGTGCTGCGGCAGAAGTACGCTGGTAGACACATAGACGTGGTCGGTCATACCGATTCCGAGCCCATCAAGAAATCCCCCTGGAAGGACAATTGGGAGCTTTCAGCCGAGCGTGCACTTTCTGTGACCAGGTATCTTACTGAGCGTGGGGTAGCTGCGGACAGGGTTCGCGCCGTCGGTTGTGGGGAAGCCAGGCCGATAGCCTCAAATGCAACTACTGCCGGCAAGGCGAAAAACCGCAGAGTCGAAATCGTTGTGCACATGCGATAATTGGCTACTGGTCGTGTGCCCCAGCCGTGCCTGCAAAAGTCATGGCCTTTATCGTGCTATCGTTCTCGATTGTAATGGTGATGGCCCCATCTGTGGCAGTATAGAATGTCTGTGTGCCCCTTCTGTACCGGGTTGTTGACCTGTTTATTGTATCGGGCAGCATTCTTTCATATTGGTTTTGGTCACAACTACATATCACAATATCAGCGTCGAGCTTTTCAAGAAAATCCAGGTCCAGCGTTTTGGCTAAGCCGTGATGAGGAGCTACGACTACATCGGCTTTTAGATTTGGATTAAGACGCAGAAGTTCGCGTTGTGCGAATCTTTCGATGTCGGAGCACAACAATATCTTTCTGCCGGCAAATTCAATCAGCGAAACTACTGATTTATCGTTCTCGCTCAACGCTTCATCCTGCCGGAGTTGTCCGGTCGGCCAAAGCACCTTTATGTTGGCGGCAATTTTTACATCTATATTGTTTATATTCTTTATCTCCAACATCTTTTCATGTAGCAATTTGGCAAGAAATTCTGCTGTCCCACAAGGGTCGGTTTTGGCATCTGTAAAAAACGGGTCGCCAGCATAGATGCTCTTGACCCTGCAATGTTCGACAATCTCGGGTATACCGTTGATGTGGTCCACATCATTATGGCTTATCATAATCGCGTCGATTTTGCCTACTGCTGCAAAATCCAGAAATGGTGTCACGATGCGCCTGCCGATATCGCTTTTGTACATAGAGCCGGCGTCAAACAAGAACGTTGGTTTTGCCGGGAAGCTGTACCAATATCGCCTGACCATGGCCAACGTCAAGGCAAGTCAGCACCAAGTCGTCTCGCTGTTTTTTCTGCAACTGTCCAATGCCGAGCGTGCAAACCAGCACCGAAATCATCACGGTCGACATGGCTCGTTTCAAAAAAGCCCTACGAAAATAAACGAAGGGGACAAAAAGAAGCAGAAAATAGTACAAGATTACAGGTGCAAACGAGAACCCTGCCTATCAGAATCTGCGAAATCTGTATATGCCAGAAAAACTTTGTGATCGAGATGAACAAGCCCGCTAAGTTGGTGACGATGACTCCAAGAATAGCGCTTAATGACGGCAGCAGGAAAGATAAAAGTATCTTTAGAAGTCCGAGCGTCAAGATTGCGCTGACCAGCGGAGAGACCAGTACCGTCCAGACACTGGCCAGTGGGGTAATTGTGCCAAAGTGAAACAGCAACACACCTGCCGAGCCTGACCAGGCGGCAATGCCTACAGAAAATGCCCTTATTGCCTGGCCGCCGCAGTACTTTATCGCTCGTACGGGGATGGATAACCCCGCAATGAATTGCGGGGCTAAATATTTGGCAGCGCTGTGCAGCAGGTTTTCGATTCTTCCGGTGAAAAGAAGAATTCCAAGAACTGCCGTAAATGATAGTTGCCAGTCTGCCTCGAACAACTGTGTCGGTCTAATAAGTAGAAGAACGATTGCAGCCAGCGATAATGTGTTATAGGCGTTCGGACGCCGGCGGAACAAGAATGAATGCGCAGAAAGCGGCGCTCATAATTGCTGCTCTTACCGTCGGCGCCGCCGGCGGGACGACAAGTAGAAAGACCGCTACAACGGCTAAGCACACAGCCGCCCTTACGTTTTTCAGCAGCCCAACAACTTTGCAGAACCACCAGATGCTTCCTATCAAAATTGCGAAGTGCATTCCTGAAAGACTGATAATGTGCACCAGTCCGGTTTTGCGGAAGGCCTCGTAGGTGCTAACGTCGATGTTTGCTCTATAACCCAATAATAGTGCCTGCAATAAGCCCTCGCTCGCATTCTCCGGCGATAGGTCTCCAAGCAATGCTTGCGTAGCTATTTGCCTGAGCTTTGTAGTTACTTTGGTAAGAATGGCGCTGCCAGGCTTTCGCAGTAGCTCGATGCCCTCTCGCGTTTGGACGGATGCGGCGACAAGAATGTTTCTCCTGGCTAGATACTTAGCGATATCGAACTGACCCGGATTGGTGGCCTCTTTGAACCTGTCCAGCCAGCAATACGCCTGTATATAATCGCCGGCTGTTAGGTCCAGCACAGGCTCATCGACCTGCACACGCACGGTGCCGGACATTTTTGCCCAGCCGTTGGCCGTTTTGACTTCGCGGACTCTAACATAAAAACTGCTGACGGGGTCCGCATAGGTAAACTGCGCAAATTGCCATTGCTCATTTCTGTTGATGTATGGCTGAGTAATTATAAGGCCGCGAATTGTTGCCAATCTTCGCTCGCTTCCAACAAAATTCCGGATGTCATCTGGCTTGAATTGCTGAAAGCCGGTCAGGCGAATTGCTCCGAGGCACACAAAGCAGGCACAAGCCGTATACGCTGTGACATATACAGAAGCGGTTTCTTTTTGGATAACGAAGAATAGCAATGTACCGACTGCGCAAAAGGCCAGTATCGCCAGCCAAAATGCAATCGGTAAGGCTAACGGACTCTGTAATAGGATGCCGATTATCAAACCGGTCGCGGCAAATAATAGGGGGGATGTGCCTATGATGAGTTTATGAAGATTTGTTTTGCCGGCAAGCTCCCTGTCAATCACAGCTAATTTTCGCTGTATCTTGTCCATTTGGACCGTGATTTTATCGCAGTTAGTGTTTGTTTGCTATGGACAGCGAATGGATTCATTGATGAAACACGGAATAAGGAATTTACAATGCCGTGCGAAAAATGTAAAATCAGTATTGCGTTATTCTATACGCAGAAAGCTAAATATTGGCAAGATGGAGGGCTGCACAAAATGAACAGGCAAAGACAGTTTAATTTTTTGGCAGTCCGAACCGAAGGTGATCTGGTCGGTAAGTCGGTAATCCTTCTAACAGCGTTCACATTGATAGAGCTTTTGGTCGTTATTGCCGTCATTGCGGTATTGATGGCTATATTAATGCCCTCGCTGAACCGGGCCAGAGAGGCAGGCAAGCGAGCGGTTTGCCTGAACAACACAAAGGGCCTCGCCTACGGGTGGACTATGTATTGCGGTGATAATGATGGTCGATTGCCAAATGGTCAAGCACACGAGGTCGGCAACGAGCGATTGGGCTGGATATTGCGGGCTGCGGCTCCATATCAGGCGACACCTTTGGATGCGCCGGTTGCAGTCCAGCTCGATGCGATCAGGAACGGCCAGTTGTTCCCTTATGTCCCGAACGTCAAGGCTTTTCGCTGCCCCGTGGCTAAGAAATACGAGATGCGAACATATAGTTGCATACATGCGATGAATGGGCTCGCGGTGGAAGGAGGCCCGGTCGTCACGAACATCAACACCATCAGGTTTCCTACCAGGCGTATTGTCTTTGTGGACGACTATGGGGAGGACTGGGACGCGGCCTGGACAGTGTGCTACAGCCAGCCACGATGGTGGAATCCGGTTCCCATGCGTCACGGACCTGGCACGGTCGTATCTTACGCCGATGCACACTCTGATTGGTGGAACTGGAAGGATCCGCGGACCGTAGCACTCTCGAAACTCTCCTGGCAGGAAGCTGAGGCACTGCGGGCATCTCCACAGGTCGAGCAGCCTGACAATCAGGATTTGAGAGACATCCAGAAGGCCTACTGGGGTAAGCTTGGGTACGACCCACAATGACCAAGGTAATAATAGGAGGCTCGCGTTATGAAGGAACGGACGGGTTTGGTGACTATGAAGGGCCAGCCGTTGACCCTTCTGGGCGACGGTTTCAAGGTGGGCGACAAAGCCCCGAACTTTGAAGTGATCGCAAACGATCTGTCGCAGGTGAAGTTCTCATCTTTCCGCGGTAAGGTCTGTATCATCTCGTCGGTCCCGTCTCTAGACACCAGTGTATGTGACAGGATGACCCGCCGGTTCAATGAAGAAGCTGGGAGTCTTGGCCAGGATGCGGCGGTTTTGACGATAAGCATGGACCTGCCGTTTGCCCAGAAGCGCTGGTGTGGGGCGGCGGACGCCAAGAATGTTCAGACGCTATCCGACCATCGCGAGGCTTCATTCGGCAAGGCTTATGGCGTTTTGATTAAAGAGCTGCGGTTACTTGCACGGGCCGTATTTGTGGTGGATAGGCAGGGTATTATCCGCCACACCGAGATAGTCAAGGAGCTGACGAATGAGCCGGATTACGAGGCGGCACTAAAGGCGGCAAAGGAAATGCTGTGACAAAAGCGGACATACAAAGGACTGAATTGACAATAGTGGGAATGCACTGCGCAGGCTGCGCCGCAACGATAGAGAAATCACTGTCGCATCTGGCCGGTGTCACCGGCGCGCGGGTGAGTTTTGCCAATGAGACCGCCACGGTTGAGTATGACTCCGCGAAGGTGAAAATTGCTGATCTGGAAGAAGCGGTCGCCGATGCAGGTTACCGGGTGGTGGCAGAAGGTTCAGAGAAAATAGCCCAAGAGAAAGACCTAAGAGCGAAGCGCAACAGAGCCGTTGTCGGATTAGCGGCGGGCGTTTTCCTGATGGTTCTTATGTATTTGCCGCTGCATTTGCCGCTCCCGATGGCATATCTAATGCTGGTTGTTTCAGGTCCCACCTTTATTTACATAAGCCAGCCCATATTCAGCGCCGCGTATCGTGCCCTGAAGAATAGGAATCTCGACATGGATGTGATGTACTCGATGGGCATCGGCGTTGCATTTGGGGCAAGTGTTCTATCTACGTTCGGCCTTGTGCTTTCACGCGAATTTCTTTTTTACGAGACGGCAGTGTTTCTCGCTGCGTTTCTCAGCCTGGGGCGGTATTTAGAGGCAAGGGCTAAAGGCAAAACCTCGCAAGCCATTCAGAAATTGATGCACTTACAGCCAAAGACCGCTACTATTGTTGCTGATAACAAGGAGATTGAAATCCCCGTAGAGGACGTGGAGATAGGCGATATAGTGGTCGTGAAACCGGGAGAAAAAATTCCGGTGGATGGACAGGTTGTTGATGGCCGAAGCTATGTGGATGAGTCAATGATTACCGGCGAGCCAATGCCCGTCTTGAAGAGTAACGAAGATGCCTTAGTCGGAGGAACGCTTAACAAAAATAGCGTAATCAGATTCAGAGCTACAAGAATAGGCAGAGACACCGTACTATCCCAGATTATAAAGCTGGTAAAGGACGCTCAGAGTTCACGAGCACCTATTCAGAGGATTGCCGATAAAGCGGTGAGCTACTTCATTCCGGCGGTGCTGGCAATTGCGGTTGGCTGTTTCATCGTGTGGTATTTAGTCCTCGGCAGCAGTTTGTTCTTTGCCTTGACCACCCTTATTTCGGTCCTTGTCATTGCGTGTCCCTGTGCCCTGGGACTTGCCACGCCCACCGCGGTGACGGTTGGAGTCGGCCGAGGCGCTGAGCTGGGAATCCTCATCAAAAGCGGCGAGGTTTTCGAAATATCCGATAAGCTCACCACAGTTATTTTCGACAAGACTGGAACTCTCACCAGGGGCAGGCCAGAAGTCACCGACACAATCGGGATGCCGATGCCGGATAAAGAGCTGCTCGAAGTTAGCAGCCAGTGTAGAGAGAAATTCCAAGCATCCGCTGGCAGAAGCGATTATCAGAAAGGCGGAAAGAGACGGCATCGAGATAGAGCCAAGCGAGGGCTTTGACACGTTCGAGGGACAGGGCGTCGTCGCGAAAGTGGGGGCAAAAGAAGTTCTTATAGGAAATAAGGCTCTATTTGACCAAAGAAATGTGCCGTACCCTAACGAAGTTGAGGCGAAAATCTTCCAGTTTGAAAGCCAGGGGAAAACGGTATCGCTTGTTGCGGCGGATGGTAAGTTCTGCGGCGTGGTAGCTATTGCTGACGTACTAAAGGAATCGGCTAAGAATGTCGTGGACGAATTGAAGAATATGGGTCTTAAGGCGGTAATGATCACCGGCGACAACCGGCGAACCGCGAAGGCCATCGCAAGAGAAATTGGAATCGAAAATGTGCTGGCTGAGGTATTGCCACAAGATAAAGCCGGCAAGGTAAGACAATTACAGGAGGAAGCAGATGTGGTAGCCTTTGTAGGTGATGGTATTAATGATGCCCCGGCCCTTGCTGAAGCGGATATCGGTATCGCGATCGGCAGCGGTACGGATGTCGCGATAGAGAGCGGTCAAGTAGTCCTTATGAGGGACGAGCTTATGGACGTGGCCTCGGCGGTGCAGTTGAGCAGGAAGGTAATGTCGAGGATAAGGCAAAATCTTTTCTGGGCTTTCGCATATAATTCTGCTTTAATTCCGGTTGCCGCCGGCGCACTGTATCCGCTTTTTGGGATCACTCTGAAGCCCGAACTGGCAGGCCTTGCAATGGCTATGAGCTCCGTTACGGTGGTGACCTTTTCCTTGATGTTAAAAAGATACAAGCCGGCAGCGAGGCAGTAGAATCATGCTCATTGATTCAATGGATAAACATAAGGGAGTGCATTATGGAAAGGACAATGGCAAGTATCGAGTTCAATGCGTTCGAGGCCTTTGAAATAGCCGAGAGAATCGAGCGCAATGGTGCCAGATTCTACCGCAGGGCTGCGCAGTTGTTCGATGACCCTGGCCTTGGCAAGCTCTTTCTCGAGTTAGCTGGTTGGGAAAAAGGGCACGAACAGCTTTTCGCGGATATGAAAAAGCAGCTTTTCGAGCAGAGCAGCCAGTTACGGACTTTTAGGCCCGATGATCGTCTGCTGCCGGAAGCCCAGGCGATGGCCGGCCTGGCTGTGTTTGGCATCAGGCCGGACCCCGCTGAAGATCTGACGGGCAAGGAGAGTAAAGCAGAAGTCATTGCTAAGGCTATTGAAAAGGAGAAGGATTCGATTGTCTACTATACGGGCTTGAAGGACTTTGTCCCGACCCGGGCTGGAAAAGACAAGATAGACGATATTATTGCAGAAGAGATACGCCACATTCGCATCCTCAACCAGTCGCTACAGCAGTGGCAAGGGTTCGACCTGTGAAAGGACTGTGCAATGGATATATTTGACTACGCCATGCGAATGGAAAAAGACGGCGAGGATTACTACCGTCAGTTGGCTAAAAAGACAGATAACAAGGGAATCAAAGCTATATTTACTATGCTGGCTGGCGAAGAGGTCAAACACTACAAGACCGTGGCAAAAATGAGAGCCGAAAGGCCGCAGATGGCGGAGACCACCATCTTAGCCGATGCCAAGAACGTTTTCGCTCAGATGAGGAACTCGGGCGAAAATTTTGACTTTGGCGCCAAACAGGTCAAGCTCTATGAAAAAGCCCAGGATATTGAGAAAAAGAGCGAGGACTTTTATCGCCAAAAAACTGGCGAGGTGGAACAGCAGTACCAGCGGGAGATCTTCCTGAAGCTGGCCGAAGAAGAAAAGAAGCATTACTTCTTGCTGGAGAATATCATTCAGTTTGTTTCTCGTCCGCAGACCTGGCTTGAAAATGCGGAGTTTTATCATTTGGAAGAATACTGAAGAATCATCCATTTGGAAAGGGACCGAAAATGAGAAGCATACTTAGTTACAAATTGATGGTGCCGGCGGTTTTGGCGCCGCTGGCGATTCTTGCGTCGATAGTGTATTCACATTGTCAAATACCGTGCGGGATTTATGACGACCCGGCTCGTTTTGTTACACTCGCTGAGCATATCGCTACTATTGAGAAGTCCATGAATCAGATAAATGAGCTTTCGCAAGAAAGCAAACCGAATTTCAACCAAATAGTCCGGTGGGTTCAGAACAAGGATAGCCACGCCGACGAGCTGAGCGAAATAGTGACGTATTACTTTATGGCCCAGCGAATCAAGCCGGTGGATAAGCCTGACAGTGATGCTTACCGGCAGTACGTGAAGCAACTGACCTTGCTGCACCAGATGCTTGTTTATAGTATGAAGGCTAAGCAAACCACCGACCTTGCGAACGTTGAGAAGCTAAGACGCTGTTGGCGGAATTTCGGATCGCTTATCTTGGCGATAGCGGGCAAAAGCATTGAACGTGTCGTTGGGCCAACTACAGCAGGTTTTGGAGAAGCTGTACGACAAATACAATCGTCGGCGGTTCATACCGCCGGACCCTCTTCAGTTCCTGTACAGGTACTCAGGCTTTGCCGACAGGGAGGTGGTTGGTTTTTTGTCGGCGGCGCTTGCTTACGGCAGGGTGGAACAAATCGAAAAAAGCCTGGAGAGTCTTTTTGCCCGTATGGGCAAAAGCCCGTCTGCGTTTGTGAAAGGCTTCGGTAAAGCTGAGCGAGAAAGCCTGAAAGGTTTCAGGCATCGTTTCACAACCGGACAGGACATCTCGGATGTGCTGGACATTTTGAAGCAGGTACTTAATGACCAGGGCAGTATAGAGGCCTGCTTTTTGCGTGGATATAGGCAAACAGACAGGAATATTATTCCAGCCTTATCCGAATTCTCCGAATCGCTTCTTGGAGTCTACGCCAAAAAGCATGGTGGGCGGATTAGTCGCGGATTAAAGTATTTGCTGGTAAATCCATCCGGCAAAAGTGCGTGCAAAAGGCTGAACCTTTTCTTGCGTTGGATGGTACGTAATGATGAGGTTGACCCTGGCTTGTGGGAGTTGATTGACAAAGCTAAACTGATTGTTCCCGTGGATGTCCATATGGCCAGGTTATGCAGGATTTTGGGGTTTTACGACCGAAAAACAGTCTCTTTAGTGACAGCGCTAAAAATAACAGAAGGTTTCGCAGAAATTGAGCCAGCCGACCCAGTAAAATATGATTTTGCTCTGAGCCGAATCGGCATTATGAATAATTGCGATGGCAATTATCGGCAACATTGTAAAAACTGTGAGCTGCTTGGATATTGTTTTGGCGGTTAGTCGGCTGCAGGTTATCGAAGGACTTTTGCTGGATAAGTTATGTGCCCGGCTAAAGACAAGATAAAAGTGCTGTTTGTGTGCACCGGCAATTCCTGCCGCAGCCAGATGGCAGAGGGCTGGACCCGGTACTTAAAGGGCGATATTATTGAGGCGTACTCAGCCGGCGTCTGGCCGGTCGGCGTCCATCCCGGAGCCATAAAGGTAATGGCAGAGGCAGGCGTCGATATTTCCGACCAAACATCCAAGCATGTTGATGAGTTCATTGGGACCGATTTTGATTTTGTGGTAACACTGTGCGATAATGCCAGGCAGCAGTGTCCGGTATTTCCCGGCAAGGCTAAGCTCATTCACAAGGCTTTTGAGGATCCTGTTGCCGTAGTCGGCAGCGAAGAGCAAATTATGCACGCCTTTCGCAAGACGCGGGACGAGATAAAAGCGTTTATAGAAACTCTGCCCGAGGCTCTGGAATCAGAGGGCTAGAAGATGGATTCGGGCCAATTGGAAAAATATAGCTCAGCGGTAACGCTTTCGGATATGGAGGTCTTTGTATTTCCAGAGCTGGCGTACAGCCTGGTTTTGGCTAATATTATGAGTCCCCTCATCTGGCAATGGCGCCAGATAGACTGTTTGAAGAGCTTGCAGGGCAAAAGCAGCTACCGAAAACTAATGCGGCTGCGGCAGTTCATAATGGATGAATATGATTTCAACCTCGACCTGGAAACCTGGGGCCTTACCAGCAAGGCCAGAGAGCTGAAGCGGTTTGAGAAGTTCATGTCACCACAGGATATCGCCGCAACCAACGCACTTTTTGGCTACGAGGGCGACAAGTATTATTTTGATGTGGATATTCGCAGGCATTTCGGCCTGGATAAATATGATAGTGACATTATCCCTTACTGGAAGACCGAAACTGTCGAAGCGATGGATGCGTTTCGGTTCAAGAAAGACTACTCAAAACGGGCAGGGGAGTGTGTTTCGCTGGCGGCTCTATATGCCGCGGCAGCCTTTATCGTAGGCGGGGTGCCGTTAGAAGATATTTATATGATACTTACGCCGCTGCACTCACAAAATTTCATCGATGTAAATGATGGAGTTTTGACTAATAATCGAAGGCTGGTCACAAGAGCTATGTGGTTCAACGGCACGGAAATTTCCGACAAAGCACAGCGGGCGCTGCGCAATGAGAACGTCACCATAGTGGCTCATTCAACCGGCTATGTGCATTGCTTTTACAACGAAGCGACAATGAACAAAGCGCTTTATCAGAGGTTCGCTGGCAAACTGGCTGCGTATCTGACCGCGGATTTATCGCCCGGAGTCTTTACGAGTTTCCTGCGCAGTCGTAGTCACTATCAGAAATACTTTCAACTTTGTCGGGACTGCCACGGACAGGCACAGTTCTTAGAGGCGGAGGTACTGTTTCACTACGAGCACAGCAGCAATTATAGAATCGCCGACTCAACGCACGAAAAGCTGCTGGCTGAGGTCTCGGATGAAGATTTTGTCCCGTACGAGATTCCCGGCAGAATTCGCTGCGATGAGCTTGATGAGTTTCTGAAGCGGCAGAAAATAGACATCCGGAATCCACAAGGTAAAGCCGCCCTAAGAAAGTTTATCGAGCGTGTGGTTCCCGATGCCCAGCGGTTTGTAGAAGAGCTGGCGGATTTTGTGCACATCGAGCCGCGGCTGCCGGCGATGGATAAGAATTTTGTGCCAGGCGTTCCTGCTCAAATCTCTACAGAGCAAAGCAGAGAGCAGATAATCGACCATCTGCGACAGTTGCGCAAGCAATCCCACCGCCGACCTTGCGTTCTACGCATACCGTGACATGGGAACCTGCGATTGGACCCCATTTATAAAGGCAGCGGTGGAAAGAAATCCGGTCTCGGTAGAGATGACAGGCAATATGTCCGTCGAGCAGGCATACGGCTGGCTCAACGGATTGATTAATGAGTCCATCTATCCTGATGATCGCCTTGCCCAACCCGATGAGGTCGTAAACTATGGTCGGGGCGACGGAGTTGAGAAGGCCTTGGCGCTGGCAAACATAATCCATCAAAGAAGTCCCGAACAAGATATTGAAATAATAGTAGAAAGTGACAGCGTGGTGCTGAAAGGACAGGACGAGTATCGCTTTTTATCCGGCAAAGGATTTGAAAAGAACGTTACAATATCCCACAGCGGCCAGATAGACGTACTTTAACAACACAATTTGGGAGCAAATACAATATGGTAACGGGACTCAAAAAGGGTGTTTATTGGGTTGGTGTAGTGGATTGGGGTATCCGTCACTTCCACGGATATGAGTTATCAACACATCGGGGAACCACTTACAACGCGTATTTGATCATCGACCAGAAATCCGCCCTTGTCGATACCGTCTGGGCACCCTTCCAGAGAGAATTTATCGAAAATATCCGGCAGATTATAGACCCGAGCAAGATTGACTTTGTTATCGCCAATCATGCTGAGCCGGATCATTCGGGAAGTCTGCCCGAGATTATGCGGCTGGCTAAAAACGCCACGCTTATCGTTTCCAAGCGCGGGCGTGAAAGTATCGAGGGACATTACCATCAAGGCTGGAGCTTCAAGGCCGTACAAACCGCCGACAAGGTCAGCCTGGGCGGAAATGAGCTTGTTTTTGTCGAAGCACCGATGCTGCATTGGCCGGACAGCATGTTCACTTACCTTACCGGGCAGAATATTTTGATGCCAAATGATGCATTTGGCCAGCATTACGCCACGGCATTTCGTTTTAACGACCAGGTCAATGAGAAAGAATTATATGAAGAGGCGATGAAGTATTACGCCAATATCCTCACGCCGTTCAGTAACCTGGTGACCAAGAAGATCGACGAGGTTTTATCCTTGAAACTGCCCGTCGATATTATTGCCCCAAGTCATGGCGTAATATGGCGAAAAGACCCGTTGCAGATAGTAACGAAATACCAGCAATGGGCTGAGCAGAAACCGCAGAAAAAAGCGGTGATTCTCTATGACACTATGTGGCAGGCAACCCGGCGAATGGCTGAGGCAATCGCAGATGGCCTGGCCGCAGAAGGAATTGAGCATAAACTCTTTCATACGGCTCTGGCCGATCGCAATGATGCTATAGCCGAGATCTTTCAGGCACGGGCAATTGTAATTGGCTCGCCGACATTGAATAGAGGACTTCTACCCACGATTACGCCCATACTTGAAGATTTGAAAGGGCTGAGATTTCAGAACAAGATCGGCGCGGCTTTTGGTAGCTACGGCTGGAGCGGCGAGTCTGTCAAAATAATTGAGGAGCATTTCGGCAAGTGTGGAATTCCTGTAGCCGCAGAGGGAGTGCTGGCCAAGTGGCAGCCATCTGTTGATGATCTTGCCAATTGTGAGCGTCTCGGCCACAAAGTCGCTGATGCCATCAAAAGCGAGCGATTTAGCGATGGACACTAAAAAACCCAGGACAACTATCCTGCAGACTTGTGTGGGCAAGGGACAAAGTCTGGTGGCACTTGGCGAATACGCAGATGATTCCATCGTCAGCAAAACAATAGTGGATAAACCGGCCGGCACCGTTACCTTATTTGCCTTTGACAAGGGTCAGAAGTTGAGTGAGCACACGGCGCCTTATGACGCTGTTGTTCAGATTCTCGATGGAAAAGCTCGGCTAACCATCGGCGGTAAAGATGTGGAAGTTGTTGCTGGCCAGATTATCATAATGCCAGCCAACGTACCGCACGCAGTTTCTGCCGACGCAAAATTCAAGATGCTGTTGACGATGATCCGTGCTTAGACACGGTCTAATCGCAAAAAATTGGAGAGCGTAAGATGGTCAGATGCCCTGGGCAAGATCAGCGGTTTTGGAAGCCGGGCGATGTTTTTGAGGTGCAGTGCGCTCAGTGCGGCACATCTGTGGAGTTCTTTAAGGACGAGCCGAAGCTCAAGTGCCGTAATTGCGGCAGTATTGTGGTCAATCCGAAGATAAACCTCGGCTGTGCGCAATGGTGCCTGTACGCTGACCAATGTTTAGGAGTATCGCCTGCAAAAAGTCGTCCAGAGATCTCGAAAGACAGAAGTTGACAGACATTTCATCTATACCGGCACACAAGCGATTATAGGACTTATACACTCCGCAGCCCGAACAAACCCGGTTCCGAGCCGGCAATATAACCGAGTCTATTGCTGCTTAAAGAGGAGCGGCCTGATGACTATTTGAACAAAACTCCCAGGTTCATACATCAAAAAAGTTAAGCGGGCAGGGTATCGAACCGATAAATTTCCACTGAGGAGCAAGGTGTATTGGCAGTTTTTTGAGCCTTTAGAACGATTTGGAAACTCGGCAATTTTTTGGGAGTTTTGATAACATGAACAGGGCGCAGACGATAACAATTGCACTGCTTTTTTCTGTTGTAAGTGTTTACTTGGGCGGCTGCGGAAATAAGTTCTTTGATCCGACCCAGATAGGAAGATTCCGTCCCACGCCTGCGGTCAGTGTGATACTCGATTCGTTGGGCGTGGCGGAGGAGACGCCCCTACCCTACAAGGATGCTGAAGAGCCGCGACCGAGTGACATTGTCGCTGTAGAAGGTGACTACGTATTCACGTCCGGCGACGTTGTCAGGATAGCCATTTTTGAGCTCTTTCAAGAGGGGCTGACGGTCGTAAATGATTATGTTGTTACTGAGACCGGCAAAATTTCGATACCGGATGTCGGCGTTGTCCAGGCGGCAGGACTGAGCGAAAGACAACTCGAAGACCAAATAAAACAAACACTCGCGCCGGGCATATTGAAAGCGCCTTCAGTGATTGTGACTCTGCTTAATTCGCAGCAGCGGACGTTTTCTATTTTAGGTAGCGGCGTGCCTGGGCCGGGTAGATACCTTATTCCCCGGTATGATTTCAGGCTGACCGACGCCCTTGCCACCGCAGGCGGGCCGGCACAATTCAACGTCAGCTACATCTACGTGTCACGCCGTCAGAAAGGCAAACAGGAATCGCCCGAGGCAACTAAACCCCAAGCCGGCAAGCTAGACCTTAACAGGTTCGATGTGGTTGAGCCAAAGCAGGGCGAGCTTCAGACTTTTCAGCCGGGCCGTACCAGAGGTCAGCTATCTGTGCCGATAGGCCCGACGTCTAGGCTGCCTGCTGAGCGAGGCGTTCCTGCCCGGCAGGACCGGGGGCTGCGGTTTCAGTCTGAACGCGAAATGCTGGAAATGACAACGCCTCAGGTGCGGCGTAACTGGCCTGAGAGCAAAAAAGTGGTTATAGCCTCCACTGAGATGACAAGGAATGGAGAGCTTGACCAAGTGACTTCGCCGCCGAGTTTTTACATGCCGGCCAATCGCCCACAGCAGACGATTTCCACAAGAGGCGCACCGAACAGGCCGTCTTGGGGGCTGCCGGATCGGAGCATTACAGGCGATCAAATTGGCACCAGCTATACTCCAAGCACATCAGCCAGACTATTTGGTTCATCGCTGACCGGGCAACAGACCAGTAATAATGAAGTCGCTGGAGATGTTGAGTGGACCTTCCAGGATGGCAAATGGGTTCCCATTCAAGTGGGGCCGCCGCAAATAGCAGTGCCCGAAACAAGACAGCAGGCACAACCCGGTGACCAGGTGGAGTGGACATTCCAGGACGGCAAGTGGGTACCTGTTCAAGTCGCTCCGCCGAAACCGGCTGAATCCAAGGCTAAAGAGGCTGAGGCCGGCGGCCGCGTAGAATGGATTTTTGAAGACGGCAAATGGGTTCCGGTCCAGGTTGGTCCGCCTAAGCCCACCAAGCCCGTGATAAAATTCGAGCCGGAAGGGCCCGCTGTGCCGCTGGAGGAAAAGGTTGTGGCCGAGGAGCTTGAGTGGCAAAAGGCGGTTCAGGCGCGAGTCATAAAGATTCCGGCAGCTAAATTGCTTGCCGGGATCCGCGGTATAATGTTGTTATAAAGCCCGGCGATACTATTCACGTGCCGGTTGATATTATTGGCGAATTCTGTATAACAGGCAACGTCAACAGCAGGGGCTATGTCAATATAACAGGCCGACCAATGACCTTGAAGATGGCGATAGCTGCGGCAGGCGGCCTGGGACCTTTGGCCTGGCCAAAACGCTGCGAAGTGATAAGAAGAATCGGCGAAAACAAAGAAGAGATTGTAATGGTAGATTTGGATAAGATTTCCAACGGTGAGCAGCCGGACTTCTTTATTAAGCCGAACGACCTGATCAACGTCGGCTCACATGCAACCGCCAGGTGGCGTGCGGTTTTGCGGAATGCCTTCAGAGCGACTTACGGCTTCGGTTTCGTCTATGACCGTAATTTCGGAGATGCAGATTATGGCAAGGGCTTCCGCCTGCCCCACTGGTTCTAGTAGAATCCTTTATAAGGAGCATTGGCGTGACCTTGGTCTGCACAATTGCACCAAGATAGCGATAATAGGGGCACTGTTCTGCTTTCTTTTTCGCAATGAGATTGGGGCTATTGTCGGCACCTGGCTGACCGATGCCAGTTGGTCGCACGGTTTTCTGATCCCTCTTTTTAGCCTGTACTTCATCAATCAGCACAGGAAAGAGATCTTGAACCTTCAAGTCAAGCCTAACTACTTGGGCTTGGTTTTCCTAATTTGGTGGATTCTGTTCTATTTTTTTAACATAGTCAGCCCATCCGGGTACGCATATTTTCGCCCGATTTCTGTGATAGCGGCGATTGGAGCGGTAGTATTGTTTCTGGGCGGATGGCGCTTGGTCAAGCATACGTGGCTGCCGATCGTATTTTTGATATTTGCCGTACCGCTGCCGCGGAGGTACTATGTCGGTTTGACGATGCCGATGCGGTTCTTGGCTGCCAAGGTAGCAACTGCCTTGTTGAATCTGGTCGGCGGAATAGAAGCCAGCGTCAGCGGCGTCCTGATCGATATCATTTATAAGGGCCAGCGGCTGGAGCCTCCGCTCAATGTGGCCGAGGCATGCAGCGGGATGCGGCTGCTGATGGCCTTTTTAGCGCTGGGCGTGGCAATGGCCTACCTGCACCATAGACCCGTATGGCAGCGAGTCATTCTGTTAGGCTCCCACGATACCCATAGCGATACTCTGCAACATTGTGCGGGTCACGGTCACGGGATTCATTTATGTGTTGATTAGCCCTGAATATACCAAGGGCATTTACCACGACCTGCTCGGAATAGGAATGCTGCCATTGGCATTTGCCTTCTATGGATTTTTATCGTGGTTTATGTCGAGTTTGTTTGTAGAAGAAGCCGAGGCGACCGGCGGGGATGTTGTGGTTAGGAAGAAACCGCAATCGCTATTGTAGATGTGTCATGCAGGGCGTGAAATCCGATACACGAGTTTATTTGCAGCCGGCCTTCTTGATATGCGCGGCTGTGCTGGCTATAGCCGGAGCCGGCATGTCTATTGCCATAAAGGCTTTTGGGATGTACCTCAAAAAGAAACCCTTGCCGCTGAAGAAATCGTTGGACCTTTTGGATGACAAGCAGTTAGGCTCTTATAAAGTATTAGCGAAAGGTAAAATCGCAGACCAGAAACGTCCTTAAAGAGCTGGGCACGGAGGACTATATTCAATGGATTCTGGAAGATACAGAGATAGCACCTGAAAGTTCTGTCCGCAAATTCATGTTGTTTATTACTTACTACGAGCGTCCAGACAGGGTGCCACACGTGCCAGAGGAGTGCTACAGCGGCAGCGGCTACCAAAGACTGGCGACCGATAACGTGACATTTAGAATCACTGACCCCAACTTGCCCAGCGAAATCCGGGGAAAATACCTTGTCTTCGGCAGTACAAAGACTGATTTCTTGCAGAGCATCAGAGAATTCCAGGTTCTGTATCTTTTTAAGGTCAATGGGGAGTATGCCGGCAGTAGAGATGAGGCTCGCATAGCTTTGAACAAGAACCTTTTCGGCAAGTATTCGTACTTTTCTAAGATTGAATTGGCTTTCAACCAGGCCTTGGCAGCACCGAGTAAACAGGAGGCGATCAAAGCGAGCGAAAAGGTACTGGGCGTTATCTTACCTATCTTAGAGAAAGACCACTGGCCTGACTGGGAAGGTAGAGAGCAAACCCCCCAATAAATTGGGGGGCTAAATATGTAGTCCCGCGTTTTACGCGGGGTTCTGCGGCCTCTCATCTCGGTCAAAGCCCGCATGGGAAGGGAAAAACTTATGGCAAAGAGGACTGAACAAGAAAGTCGTACTTATTGGCTCTGCAGTTTTGCTGTTGGTAGTGTTAGTGGCTGTGGTGGCTATCTTGCGTTTGAGCAGAAACCCCGAGAAATTTGTGAGCGATGGTGATGCAGCGTGGCAGGCTAAGGATTACGACAAGGCTCGACGCAGCTACATGAGGGCATACCAACTGGCAAGGTCAGACCAGCTCAAGATAGATATGCTCTTCAAACTTGCGGATTTGCACATAGAAACCGATCAGTGGCTCAAAGTCCGTTGGTGCTGGCAGCAGATAATCAATATAGACCCCAAGAATGTGAAGGCCCAACTGGCACAATTGAAAGATCGTTACATTGTCGCCGATAGTTTGGCTAAGTTTGAAAGGAGCGATAGCCAGTATTGGAGCGAGGTCGAGTCGCAGGCTTCCAAGGCCATAAATGTTGTCGAGGAGGTGGGCTTGCTCGGCGAAGAAAGGGCCAAATGGGAGCCGGCCTTCGGGAAAGAAGAGAAAAGCCTTGGGCGCGTCCCAGGCCGGACTTTAGGCTCTTATCTATACATAGTCCGAGGTAGAGCCGCCCTTGAGTTAGGCAGGTTGGGGGCGGTGACATCACCTGAGCAACTGCTGACAAGAGCAGTCAGTGATCTGCAGAAGGTGCAGCAGCTTGATCCTCAGAACCTTGACGCCTATTTGTATTTAGCCCAAGCGATCGTTGAGCAAGGGCAAATTCTTACCTCAAGAGGAAATGTCCAGGAAAAGGAAAAAGCTGCCAAGCAGGCGGAGGAGATTCTGCAAAAGGCGGTCGAAGTTGCCGGCGGTGACCCACAGGCACAGATCAACCTTCTATCCTGGAAGCTGGGTCTTGTACGGGATCTTATACGAAAAGGTGAAATTGCACAGGCAAAGCAACAGATTGAGGCGATGGAGCCGGCCTTTGCGGCGCTGGTAAAGAAATTTCCTTCCAGTGCAGAGGCGTTCGCTGCGCAGTCCAGGTGCTGTTTCATGCTGTCGATGCTGTGCAGCCACGAGTTAAGTCTTAAGAATCTTGACAAGGCCGTCGAGGCAATGACGAAGGCAATTGAATTGGACAAAGAAAATGTGGCGTACGCAATCAGTGCCGCAGATTTGTACCATCGCAAGTCTTCCGTTCACGGGCAGAAGTCCGAGGTGTTCAAGGCCATCGAGGTGGCTGAAGATGCAGTTAAACTGGCCGACGCAAATGATACAGGGCCACGAAGCTATGCAAACCGGATGAGCGGGGGCATATTGCACTCTTTCCTTGCTAATTGCTACACCGAACTGGTACTTGAGCGCAGCCAGGAAGTATCGAAGTCGCAAGCGGCGGCCTGGCTGGCAGAGGCCGAGAAGGCTGTGCACGAAATTGAGCAGCTTTCCGGCAGCAGCGAGGACCCGCTGGTGCTGAAGTGGCAGGGAATGCTTGCCCTTGCCAAAGGCAATCTTAGCCCTGCGGTGCGCCTGCTTTATGAGGCGTACCAGCGGATAAAGGCGTCTAAAGCTGCTCCCCAGGAGAGGGATGCTCAGCTTTCCTACACGCTGGCACAGATTTTCATGGATACTTCTGAAGTCGGTGCCGTGATAGAGTTCCTGGTTAGTGCTCTTGAATCAGGAATTGAGTTGACCAAACCGCAGGCGATCTTGGATTATCTGGATACTCTCGGCAAGCTGAATATGTGGTCATACGTTATCTCGCCGGCTAATCCCTACAATATAGGCAGCGTCGAGGAGCGTTTTGGCCGCAGCACCAGAAGCCGAGCGACCCGCATAAAAGCCTTGATTGGCGCAGACCAATTCCCTGAGGCCGAAGAGGAATTGGCTAATCTTTCGCCTGATGATCCTAATACAATCGGGCTGCGTCTGGTACTTGTGGAAGCTAAGATTGCAGCAGCTACAAAGCGCTATTGCCCAAAGGCAAATAAGGGAAGATTCCGCCTTTACTCTCCAGCCGGGCCAGGTGGGTGAAAAACAGGACCTTCAGTCCGATGCCGCGGCAAAGTTGATGAAGACTGAGTTGGATAAATACAGACAGCAGCGGGCTGATTTGGTGGCGAAACTGCTTAGCTGTTTCGCCGGATTCTGTTGATGAGGCTACTGTCGCTAAGGTTTGCAGCGACCTTATTTCACTGCCACAGGCAGGCGATGCCGCAAACATAGTGAATAGATTCTTGGCACGCTCGCCCAATAGTGGCGTGGTTCTGGTCTACAAGAAGTTGCTTTCCGAACCTCAGCCGGCGAGTGTCTCGGAGCAAAGACGTAAAGAGATAGAAAAGGATGCCTTATCAGGCATTGCTGACCCTGTTCATCAGGCTCTGGAGCTTGGAATGTTCTATCGCAGGGGCAATGAGCCGGACAAGGCGGTTGGACAGTTTAGAAAGGTGCTGGAAACACAGGCTTCGCCGGAGCGCAGCGCCGCCGCGTCGGCCTTCAAATTGAGCGACCGGGCAAGTCCCCGGCAGATCGCGGCCAGCCACCTTTTTGATATAGCAACTGATAGCAAAAATTGGGATTTGGCAGCATACGTCGTGGAAACGGTTCGGCGTGAGAACCTCGATGACTGTGAGGGGCAACTGTTTGCTGGACGCTTGGCGGTGGCTAAAAGGGACTTCCAAGATGCGCTGGCAAAAATCAACGAATGTCTAAAACAAAAGCCGGTATTCTCTCGTGCTTATATGCTCCGATCCAACATTAACGCGGCCCTTGGTAGTGAGCACGCATCTCTTGAGGACGTCCGGACGCGGCATTGCTGAACCCTTTAGACGGTGTTATTGCCAAAAGATTGGCCGATGCACTGTACCGGAGAAACCTGAAACTTGGTGACAGTGCTTCTGCAGACCAGGTGCTCGAAACCAGGCGTGCCTTAGAAACTGCAATGCGTCTGAATCCTGCCAACCTGACGATACTTAGCGCCCCTATGCCGAGTATATAAGTGACATTGAGCCGCTAAAGGCGTTGGCAATTCGTCAGACCTTACAGAAAAATGCGCCGTCCCTGCAGAATGCCATACTGCTTGCCAAACTTGCTACGAGAATAGCCCAAAAGGAAAGTGACAGTGGGCGAAAGCAGACTTTACTTACGATTGCAGACTCATCTCTCGACCAAGCCAGGCGTTTGGACCCACGCGATAGAGTTGTGCTCGAAACCTACGCGGACTACTACCGGGCACAGGGCCAGAATGACAAGGCTGAGAAGTTGCTGCTCGAATCGAAAGACCAGCCCTTGCTCTGGCGCCATTATTTTTATCTCGGGCAGTTTGACAATGCCAGTAAGATTCTTCAGCAGTTATATGCCCGGCAGCCAAAAGACGGAGATGTGCTCAGAGGACTTTTTCTGGTTGCCGATAAGGTAGCCGACCAGGATGCCATAAAGAGATATTCTGAAGAACTTTTGTCGCTTGAAGAAAACGCCCAGAACCGTTTTGACCAAATCAAGGCATATTTGAGGGTTGGCCTTGTCAAGGAGGCCGAGTACAAACTGCAGAGCTTTAAGGAGAAGTACCCGCAGGAGGCCGAAGTTCTGCTTCTTGAGAGCTGGTTGGCGATGAGGCAGGGACAACTGAAAAAGGCGTTGGAGCTGACGAATCGAAACCTTGAGGCGCAGCAGGACAATGCCGGTGCGTGGCGGCTGAGAGGCGAGATAAATCTGTTGATGGCCAATTACGATCAGGCAATTATCGACCTTAAAAGGAGCACATCGCTGTCCAGCACGCCCGATGCCAGGATCGCGCTGGCAAGAGCTTATCTGCAGGCAGGACGTGAGGACGATGCTATAAGCGAACTGAGAAACACGATTGACGTGCCGGGTGCTCCGATAGAAGCTCGGTCTCTGCTCGAGCAGATTTACTTTAAGCTCAGCAGAAAAGACGCGCTGAAGAAATTCTATGATGAGACCCTCCAGAAATTCCCGGAGAGTGTATTCTGGCATAATCGAGCAGCCGGTTTTGAGATGGTCGTAGGCGAATTCGCCAAAGCAGAGCAATTGTACCAAAAAGCGTGTCTTATGAAACGCCAAGCGTATCTGGCGGAAAATCTGGAAGCTGGCTGGCGAGATGTGCAATATGCGATGGCGCTGGATGGGTATTTGCAGGCACTGGTGCTGGGAGCCGGCGACCCGAACACAAAAGACGCCCCTTGGCGTCCGGAGAAGTTGAATAAGGTCTTTGAGGAAAGTGCCAAGTACGTCGATACGCCCTTTTCCCCCGTGGCCTACTATCGAATGGCGGAGGCCAAGTTGAAGCTCGGCGACAAAAGGGCGGCTATAGAATATTGCCGAAAAGCTGTTGATCAAGCCGGGACAAATGAAAGACTGGCAAGCGAGATTCTGCTGAGAATGTTCTTGTTGGTGGGAGAGCAAGAGGTTTCAAACTATTGCCAACAGAGGCTGCAAACCGATCCTAATTCTTTGGCTACCAATTTTACTATGTTCAATCTTGCCAAGATCAGGGGCGAATACGATATGGCGGCGGATTACGTCGCCAAATGTGTCCAGATAACTGGGTCCGATACCGCGCACGGCGTCGATTATATGGCAAAAAAAGCGGAGGTTCTGACCCTTGCCTATCAAAAGACTTCCGATAACAACTATCTCAAAAAGGCTATCAGAGATTACGAAAGTCTGTTGGTTAAAATGCCGAATAAAGACACGGTTCTGAATAATTTGGCTTACATGCTCGCTGAGAACAACGAAAGGCTGCCGGAGGCTTTGGAATATGCAAAACAGGCGCTGGAGCAAACGCCAAACAACCCGGTCTTTTTGGATACATACGCCTACGTATTGTATAAAAGCGGCACGGATTCCAAGGCTGACGAATTTATGACGGCTGCCCTGCAACAGTATGAGCAGAGAGAAATTATGGTGCCGGCGGAGGTGTACGAGCATAAAGGCATGATAAAAGAGAGGCTTGGGCAGAAAAAGCAGGCCCTCGATGCCTATAAACTGGCATTGGAAAAAGGAGCAGACAAATTGCCGAAAGCGGTGAAGGATCGCATAACCTCAGCTATTGAGCGCCTTTCACGGTAAAGTGTGGGTGAATTCTGATTGGAGATGAAAATGGTGGAAGCAAAACCAACAGTTGGAAATAAAGTGGCTAGACCACGACCTGTCGGGGCTGCCGCGATGACATCCAAGGAAGTTTTTGCCGTGCTGCGTCGGCACATATTGCTGATAGCTGTCTTGACCGCGGTCGGTTTTGCGCTTGGCGGCGCTGGTTGGGCCGTTGCGAAGAGATACTTTCCAAGCTATACCGCACAGACCTTAATCGAAGTCCTGCCGCCTGTAGAAACAGACCCCATGCAGATCGTGACAGCTCAGGTCCAAAAGGATATTCAATACCAGCATCGGGTCTCGATGGCTTACGTTCTAAAAGGACAAACTAGTATGCAGGATTTACTCAGGGACGATAAAGTCAAGGCAACCGACTGGTTTGCGGGCAGGGGCAGGGACATCAGAAAGGCCCTTAGGTACTTGCAAAGCGATTTTGTTGCTTATCCTGAGAGGGACGCTAAATATGTCAGGGTTTCGATGACCTGCGGTAAGGCTTCCGAGGCGGCACTGATAGTGAATGAGGCGGCAACGCTTTTTGTTAATTCGCAGGGAGTGGACAAGCAGCAGAAGGTCGGTACAACTCTCGCTGAGCTTACCAAACGGCAAGATGCGGTACAACGGGAAGTGGTGCGCGCTAACAACGCGATGAATGCTATCCGTACAGAATCCAACATAACCGACCTTGATCGCCCGGCAGGCCGCTACTGGAGGCACACATACGAACTAAAACTGGACGACCTCGAGCTTCAGCAAAACGAACTTCTGCTGGCAATAAGGCAAACCGAAGCCGATGTAGAAAATATCAAGCGATTGGCGGAAGGCCCCGTTACCGTGCAGGTCGAACATGCGATAGAGGCAGACCCGGTTATGATTGTGCTTGCTCAGCAACTGGCTTTCCAGGAGGCTCAGCTATCCGGCAGACTCTCCAGGTTTGGTGAAAACCACAGAGTAGTGCGGGAAACTCAGCAGTTGATAGATGAGATCAAGGAAAGAAGACGCCTTCGTAGGGAAGAGATGGCAGAGCAGACCCGGCAGGCCAGTTATAAGAATGCGCAGGATAGATTGGCTGTTCTGCAGCAAAGATTGGCTGAGTTGAATAACTTGCGAGACCAGGCCGCGGCGCAGAAAAAAGACCTCGATCTAGCCCGTGTACAATATGATGACGAGCTAACCAACAGGGATGAAAGACTGAAGATGCTTGACGACATCAAGCAGCAGATTGAAAAGCAGCGGATAATTCACGATGAGGCGCCCACGGTACGGCTCCTCGCATTTGCTCCTGAGCCGCTTGAGATGGTGACGTCCCGGCAGTGGTGGGTTTGGTTTCCCGCAGGCACTATCCTGGGCCTTCTCCTGAGCGTAGGGCTTGCGTTCCTGATAGAGATGCTCAACGATCTTGTGCGGACGCCTGCCGACGTAGGCAGATTCCTGAACATTCCATTGTTGGGTATTATTCCCGATGCATCTGAGGATAAGCAGGTTCGCGGTATTGAGCTTTGCCATGCCGTCCGTCAAGCACCTTATTCTCTGATAAGTGAGTCTTACCGGCGGCTGCGAACGAATCTGGAGCTGTCGGGGCTGGCAGACGCCGCCAAGACTCTGCTGATTACCAGCGGCGACGCTGCTGAAGGTACGACTTCAGTGGCGGTTAATCTTGCGACCACCTTTGTGGTCCAGAACAAGAAGGTGCTGTTGATCGACGCCAATTTTAGACAGCCGACTTTGAAAAGAATATTCCCCAAGACGGCGGCTAATGACCCCGAGGCTGCGGGGTTTGATTTTGGATTGAGCAGCGTACTGACGAGCCAATGCGGTTACCAGGACGTCATACGGCACAGCGGCATAGACGGCTTTGACATAATTGATTCCGGGCCGATGCCTTCTAATCCTGCGGAACTGTTGGCCAGCCCCGGATGGAAGGCTGCTCAAGGAGCACGCAGAAACTACGACCATATCATAATTGATAGTGCCCCAGTGTTGCTCGTAAGCGATGCTAAGGTGCTGGCAAAAATCGTCCAAGCAACCGTTTTGGTGTTCAATGCTGCTGCCACCAGCAGAGGTGCGGCTCGCAGAACAATAGGCGAACTCAAAGAGGTGGACGCCAATGTGGTGGGCTGTGTGCTGTTTGCGGCAAAGGCCCTGAAGGGCGGCTATTTCCACGAGCAGATTCAAGTCGTATCAGGAGTATCTCAAGCCGCAGCTTGCAGGTGTGAGCCCAGGTTAACGGTTATGCTGAACTTGGCATCTGCCCGGCCGTGACCGGCAGCAGAATGACTAACGTAGTTCCCATTTTGCGAACAAAATCGTAAAATGGGAACTTTTTTTATGATAGGGCTTTTTACGAGGAATGGTTCAATGGAGAAGTTCTTAGTGACCGGCGGAGCCGGATTCATCGGCTCGAATATCTGCAGAAGAATTGTCCGCCAGGGCTGTTTTGTAAGGGTAGTTGACAATCTGCTCACCGGCAAAAAAAGAAACCTTGCCGATATTATTGACAGGATTGAATTCATCCAAGCCGACATGGGCGATGAAGAATTCGCTCGTTCGGCGATGAAAGATATTGATGTTGTTTTGCACCAGGGAGCTTTGCCTTCGGTGCCGCGAAGTGTTGATGATCCCGCCGCCACGCACAAGCATATGTCGATGCTACTTTCACACTTCTTTTAGCCGCCCGCGATGCCGGAGTAAAGCGTTTCGTCTATGCCTCAAGCTCCTCTGCCTACGGCGATACGCCGACTTTGCCGAAGGTAGAGACTATGTCGCCCAGCCCGCTTTCGCCTTATGCGGTGGGAAAACTCGTGGGCGAATATTATGCTAAAGTTTTTTACGAGGTTTATGGCCTGGAGACGATTTCGCTGCGGTATTTTAATGTCTTTGGTCCGTATCAGGACCCCACCAGCCAATATGCCGCCGCGATTCCTGCCTTTGTGACAACCATATTGAAAGATAAGCCGCCGACCATTTATGGCGACGGCGAGCAGAGCCGGGACTTTACTTACGTTGATAATGTTGTCGAGGCTAATTTACTTGCTGCGAGAGCAAAACAAACAAAAGGCGAAGTCGTAAATATTGCCTGCGGCGAAGCTGTCACTGTCAATGCAATTATTGATATGATAAATGAAATCCTCGGCAAAAATATTATGCCGATTTACGCCGCCCCCCGCCCCGGAGACGTAAAACACTCCCTCGCGGATATTACCCTCGCTCAAAAGCTAATAGGCTTTAAGCCGAAAGTTTCCTTCCGCAAAGGCCTCCAAAAAGCAATAGCCTGGTACCGTGAGAATCTTCTTTAACGTCATTCCAGCGAAGGCGGGAATCCATCAGGTCTAACACGGTCTTCTTTTAATAACCTCCGTAATTTTTCTGCGTTCATTTCTTTTCAATAATCGGCGCATTTCTCTGGTTTTTCTGAACATCAATTCAAACCGCTGGCTGGTTGTTAAAGACCTAAGGTAATCCAATTCAAACTCGATTTCTTTTTTCTCATTATGTTTTTTCAATTTTAGAATAGCCGTATATGCCTTCTTAGCCACGGTTTTAATCAAATTGACTGGTTAGGAGGAAAAATTTTACCTGCGATAACTGAGCGTTACAATAAAAAACCGCCCTGCCCACTTTTTCTTATTGACCTATCGAAAAAAACCGTTACCTTGATATATAAAAGCAGGCGGACGTAAAACCTAGAAATACCTAACAATCGGTAAAAGCTATGGTTATCTCTGTGGTCAGCATTGTTGGGAAAAAAGTGGACGATAAAGGGAATGTCTCTACCGAGCCTAAGTTGCTTGTTGAGAAGGCGGTGCGAGAGGCGGTGACAAGGGTGGGCCTGACAAAGCGGGCCACTTGCCATACGTTCCGGCATTCCTTCGCCACCCATTTGCTCGAAAGCGGTTATGACATTCGAACCGTACAGGAGCTTTTGGGCCATAGCGACGTTAAGACCACGATGATCTATACCCATGTTCTCAACCGTGGACCATCTGGTGTACGCAGCCCGATTGATGGGCTATAAAGTGGGGATGTTATATTGATCCGCATAAAACGACGAGCTAAATGGCCAAAGCAGCGACAACCTATTGATATAAAAAGAGTTGTGACGCCAGGCGAAGGATTTTCAGAGGCGTCTTATATGGCAGAAACAAAGAATTCCGCATTTTATGCGGGTACATCTAATTGTTGTTATGCTTTAAGTTAACTAATAAAATAAATAGATGAATAGATTATCAAATATTGAAATTAATTTTCTCGTGATTTTAACTTTTTACATACTATTGATCTCATCTCCAGCTAATGCCCAGAATGATCAATTGATACGAATAACCCCAGAACAGGCTGGTTTTTCATCTGAGAAATTGATTGAATTAGAATCTTATCTCAAAGATGCTGGATCATCATCTTTAATATGTAATCGATAATGGAAAAATATTTTTCGAATGGGGCAATATTTACAAAAAGCATCTTATTCATTCTATTAGAAAAGCACTCCTTAATTCTCTGTATGGTATCTATATTGAAAGAGGAATTATTGACACGTGTGCCACACTTGAGGAAATCGGTATCGATGATATTGAGCCAAAATTAACCAGTCGAAAAGAGTGCAAGAATTATTGATTTGCTCAAATCACGTTCCGGCATCTATCATCCTGCTGCAGCTGAGTCAGAAGGGATGGAAAGCTCCAGACCTGTACGAGGAAGTCACAGGCCTGGAGAGGCATATTATTATAATAACTGGGATTTTAATGTTCTTGGGGCAATTCTTGAACAAAAGACGGGAAAAAATATCTATAATCTTTCCGCTGAAGAGATAGCACAACCATTAGGTATGTTACATTATAAAGGCGATTACACAATCATTAATGGAGAAGATCCTAATTCGAAGATTCCCGAGACAGATGGAATTTATCAGTATGAAAAAAGTAAGTCAAAATTTCCAGCTTATCACTTTAGAATGTCAGCATATGACTTAGCTCTTTACGGTGTATTATATGCAAATGGTGGCAATTGGCAGGGAAAGCAGATTGTGTCAAAATCATGGATCGAGAAAAGCATTACCCCATATTCAATTACTGATACAAATTTCGGAATTGCTTATGGAATGCTTTGGACCATAAATATGAAATATGCATCATATGAGCATACAGGGCTAGGTGTGCATTTGTTAAGAATTTACCCTGACTCAAAAATGGTTATAGTTCACCGAGTAGATACAGAGAAAGTAAGTGATTTTACGTCCAATAAACTGCATCCAATTTTTGGAATCATATTTGGGGCTCGGTTACCCAAATAGTAAAATTGGAAAGTTGTTTTTAAAAGATTAATTCAAAAAAGGCATAACAAAAGCTGCACCGCAGGCGAACGCTCTGTATTTTTTGGGCGAATTGAGAACCATTTGAATTTAGTCTCTCTGCAAAAAATCTGTGCGTTTTGTTCGCGCCGGTGAGCTACTTGTTACAAACAGTAAAATGAACGTCCGAATTAAAATTTGTTGAATCTCTGCTTTTCGGTTATGTAAGGTCTGAAATTATCCT
>CAWFCJ010000063.1:0-84562 GCA_963814265.1 Sedimentisphaerales bacterium
AAACAATGTTCGCTGCATATGATCAAGGTTGCATCGAAAATGATCGAAACTGTTATTGAGTGGCTGTTCAAGATACGCAGCTTGAAACAATTGGTCCGAGTATTGTGTCATCGCACATTCTTTTTGCCAAACGGTCCTGAGTGTTACTTTATCAATGTGACTAACCTTTCTCTTCAGCGAGACGCTGAGGTAACGCATGTCTGGATAGAAAGTGGCAGTGGAATTCCGGTGCTCGATCTTTCCCGCCCTTTGCCGCGCCCCTTAGCTTTAGCGTTCTTTTTGCCTCTTCCTCTGACTGCTGAATCTACAAGTCCCCTTAACGCGGTGGGATCGAGACGTCCCGATTTCTACTTCAGATTATTGTAATTCGAGGAAGATTTTGGTATTATTGTGAACTTGTCTGCCGACAGCAATTGAAAGGCCTGGTAAAGGAATTAAATAAACATCGGGAGTCCGGTGTAATCTATTTTTCTTGAAAGGAGATTGGAATGAACATTTATGTAGGCAATTTGTCCCCTGACGTTACCGGCGACGATTTACGTCAGGCTTTTGGAGCATTTGGCCAGGTCGAATCCGCCAATGTTATAACGGACAAGTTTAGCGGTGAATCAAAAGGATTCGGCTTTGTCGAGATGCCTTCAAAGGAAGAGGCCACAGCGGCTATCGCTGGCATGAACGGCAAAGACATTAAAGGCAGAGCCGTTAGCGTCAACGAGGCAAGGCCGAAGACCGACCGTGGTGGCGGCGGAGGACGAGGTGGTTATGGCGGCGGCGGTCGCTCTGGTGACAGAGGCCCAAGAGGCGGCGGTGGCGGCGGTTATGGGCGGCGGAAGACGCTTCTAATAAATCGTCAAATTCAACTATTGCTTAAGCATACAAAACCGGGCTCCGAAATGTTGGGGCCCGGTTTATTGTTATTTTAATATAATTCATCTGGGTTATTACCAAGCAGCTTGCTGAAATATACCGGGACTTTGCTTTCAAAAGTCATCTGCCTGCCGCTAGTGGGATGTTTGAAGGAAATCGATTTGGAATGAAGTGCCAGACTCTTATGACCCATCATTCGGCGCTTTTCCATATTTCCTGTCGCCTACAACCGGATGTCCCTTATCAGCCAGATGTACACGTATCTGGTTCTTTCTGCCGGTCAAAAGATTGATCTCCAATAGACTGAATTGCCCGGTCTCTTTAAGCACCTTATAAGCGGTATGTGCCAGTTTGCCTTTTGTGGCATCTGTCGTAGAGTAAACAACATAAGCTTTATTCTCAGCTAAGTATGAGGTAATAATCCCTTCTTTTTGGTCTAATCGGCCGTGAACTACCGCAAGATATTTCTTTTCCGTCTCTTTCCACTGCCCCTGCAGTCGCAGTTTAACTTCTTCGCTTTTTGCAAAGACAAGTACGCCGCTCGTCCACTGGTCGAGCCTGTGAACGGTGAAAACTCGGTTGCGCGATTTTAGACAGCCTTTGCGTACATAATCGGTCAGGATGTAATAAGCCGTTCTTGTTTTGTTCGAATCCGTGCCACTGTCAACAGCCCTGCAGGCTTATCGACCACGATGATATCGTCATCTTCGTAGAGTATCGCCAATCCTCTCGGCAGATGTTTATTAGTCGAGCGTCTTTTTTTACGCACATTGAGCACTCTATTATCTTGTGCAGGTTTAGGCAACCTCTAAAAGCTCATTTTTGCTGCAAACGGTGGTGCTCCGCCTGCGGCGGGGCGGCGAATCGGAATCATCATTTTCCACAGCCGGCGAAGTACCGGCTGGTCTAAAAAAGCGTTCGCAAGCCGGTAGTTGTCAAACAATTTGTAACCGTTCACGGGCCTAAAATGCCGATTCTGAGCGAAAAACCGGGCTTTGGAATACCAAGATACACCAAAAACGGCCCATCAAACATACTGGAGACGCTTTTTCGAGCTGAAACAACGATTATTTCGTGAACGGTAGTTGTCAAACAGTTTGAGACAGTTGCTTTTGGGAATTAACGAGCAGCCGAGACGGTTGCTCAACGACGTTGAACGCTTTGTCCTGGGGCGGATTGATCCACACCGCCGAGGGAGGACAAGAGGCCTCGGGACACTTACGGACAAATCGTTCAGGGTGAAGCTTGTAGGCGGCGTCTAAGGCGGCTTGACGTTTGGCTCGGAGCAGTGGGACACGAGCGTAGTGCACATCCTCGGGTCTGTAGAACCCGATCCCAGAATGGCGATGCTGGGTGTTGTACCAGCCGAAGAAGGGGCCACAGAACACCCGAGCATCTTCGATGCATCCAAAGCGGTCTGGAAACTCAGGTCGGTACTTGAGGGTTTTAAACTGGCTTTCAGAGAACGGATTGTCATTCGACACTGAGGGACGACCGTGGGTTTTGCTCACGCCCAAGTCTGCCAACAGTTCTGCAACGAGCTTGGACTTCATGGACGAGCCACGATCGGCATGAATCGTCAACTGGTCTGGAAGGATGGCCTGTTTGTGACAGGTGTCCACAATCAGCCGTTTGGCCAAGGCGGCAGACTCCCGCTGGGCCACCATCCAGCCGACCACGTAGCGGCTGAAGATGTCGAGGATCACATAGAGGTAGTAGTAGACCCACTTGGCCGGCCCCTTGAGCTTGGTGATGTCCCAGGACCAGACTTGGTTGGGGGTCGTGGCCAACAGCTCCGGCTTTGCGTAAACCGGGCGGCAGAGTACGGCCCGGCGTTCGCGGACCTCCTGCTGCTGGGTAAGTATTCGATACATGGTCCTGACCGAACAGAGATACCGTCCCTCATCCAGCAGGATAGGATAGACCTGCGTGGGTGGCAAATCCATGAATCGCTCCGAATGGAGTATATCCAGGATCTCCCGGCGTTCGGGTTTCGAGAGGGCCAAACGGGGCCGTGCCCGGAGTACGACTGTGGACTGGGTCTGGACGGCCGCTTGCCTGCGGCGGTAGAAGGAGGCTCTGGAGACCCGGAGTGCCCGGCACAAAGGTAGAACGGCAGTATCTGCCTGGTGTTGGTCGATCAGGTTCATGAGGGATTCTCGATGTCCTCGGGTGTTTCGATCGGGCTGCCCAACATGGCCGCAACTTTTTTTTGAATCTCGATGATGGTTTCAGCCTGCTTGAGCTTCTTGCCTAAACGCGCATTCTCATGACGTAAGCGGTCCAGTTCTTGGTCCCGAGGGTCGTGGATGGGCTTACGACCTCGCTTATCGTCCCGGAGGGCCTTGAGGACTCCCTGGCGGTACTGTCTTCGCCAGAGCGTCAACTGGGAGGACACCAAGCCTTCTCGTCTGAGCAGGGCGCCGATCTGGCCGGGTTGGGTGCAGCGGCCGGCCTCTTCGAGGATTTGGGCCTTATACTCGGCCGAGAACCGGCGACGGGTTGGCCGGGCCGAGACCTCGGGGTCTGGGACCGGGGTGGACGCCGCGGCGAGGTTGTCATCCCCTCCATTGCGTTCGCCTCCGCTGCGCTTCGGCTCACTCCATTGCGGGGATGACAACCGTTGTTGAGGTATATCCATCGTTATCTCAGACATCCTTGTAACCTCCTTGCCCTCTACTCTAATTGATGACAAGGTACTGTCTCAAGCATTCTGACACAGAGGGTACCGTCAGGCAATATACAAGTCCCATATTCATTTCCCACGTTGTCTCTGACGATCTTGTACTTGTACCCCAACAAACTACAATAGACAGCGGATGGATTCGGCATCCAATTCCTCTCTCTCCCTCTGCAGGCAAAACGCCTGCCTTTCTTCCCGGACTTTGCAGAGCTATATCCGGCTGTTTCCTCTCCAAGGATTCAATCTTCTCGGAAGGGTGGCACCCCAGAGTCGGCTAACGCCAACCACTAACCCATAAAAGACTTGTTGATTCTTCATAGGGTGAACCTCCAAAATGTTCTAACCAACAAGCGCCTCGTCCTCATCTATGCCAATCGCAGTGACTGCTTCTTCTCATTCACATTGTGGTGCTGTACACTCGAGCCAGTGCGAAGCAAGAATTGCCAAGTCCACAAGGTCCACACGACAATCCTTGTTCAGATCACCGACCGGAGAGGGATGCTCTGAATCACCACAACAGCCATGAATCTCAGCCATGTAGATGTCCGATCCATTTTCCCTGGCGTCCGACCAAACGACTGTCCGGTCATAGATTTTTGGGCCGATGGCAACTCCAGAGTTACTAACCTGTCTTTTGCCGCAAATTCGATCCCAAATCCAAACATCTACGGGCACGGATGGAATCCCGCCAGAGAGGTATGCCAAACGATAACATCCCCGTAGATGTCAGGCGATGCTCCAACCAACGGGTTTTCACCGTAATATGTGCCGGACGTTATGTCATAGTATCCCCCTACCAGATGATTCCAAACCACCTTATTGTCATGAATTGCAGGTGCGTAGTTTACTGACGCTCCTTCGAATACACCATTTGTTGCAACTCAATGTCGTAGTATCCTTTTGATTGGGACCAGACTATCTTGTTTGCGAAAATGTCTGGATATGAGCCGATGGACAAACCGGGGGATACACACCATCCGCTCTAGTACTACAGCGCAAGGTATTCATAAATCACGTGGTATACAAGAACTCAAGTGACTGATTTTGATGCCTATGTTTCGCAGACGGCCAAGCAGCTTTTTGCGATGGGATTTCCTCCCTTACGGATTGCGGCGTTGATAATAAGTCTATCGATTTGGCTGCCCGACGATAGAAGATCATGCGGCCCGAAGAAGGCAAGGCCTGAGCGGTTACCCATGCACAGGATGCGGTGCGAACCTGCTCTACGGTAAGGTACAAGCCGTCGGTTGTTTTTTTCTCTGAGGTCTTGATGAACACGGGCACAAAACAACTGACTCAACTGGCTGACATACAAGTGACGATGAATCGCCGCCAGGAGCGTACTTCAAAATGGTCCATCCCCAGTTCACGTTTACCCAGTTCAAAACAACGCTCAACGGAAAACCGAGAAAAAGCCACCCACAGCAGCCATTCCAACGTAACCTCACCCGAGCCGACCGCACGATTCGACAGAAAATATTTGATCTCATGCGAATCCAAAACGTTGCGAGCCACAATCAAACTGTGAGCCGGACCAGGCAATCCATCTGCCGTAAGGCATCCCCTGGCGGACTGGCCATGTTTGCGATAAAAAAGGGCATGCTTGACTTCCCAAATCACCGGACCTTTTTCGCCGTCTTTGATTCGAAAACGTTCCCATTTCTGCTTGCGAAACACACGCGAATACACCGCCAGATTACGAACCTCACAGGCTGGCAAGGCTTTTTTAGCGAGACGTGGAAAGTGCCCTTTTCGGCCTCGTTTACGCCTCTGGGCAGCGGTCGGCTTTTGCAGCACCCGCACTTCATGCAGCCAGCCGGTAAAGTCGCTGGGTACTTCGCCAACATAGTCTTGTCCCAAAGCATCAAGGCTATCCAGAAACTCACCGTCCCGGCCATAAAATTCATCGAAAGTCAAGGCCGAAAAGCGAATACCGTTTTTTATCGCTCGAGAGATTTGTTCCAGTGCAATATCAGCTTTCTTGCGATAGACTACATCTTCTGGAATACCAGCGGCTTTACGCCGCTTCGGATCATCTGCCCACTCTTTCGGCAGGAACAAATCGCTGTCCAGCAAGCATTGAAAATCGTTGAAGGCATAGGCCAAATGAACTGCCACCACGCAATTATCGAGCTTGCCGGTGTTTCCGCACCACTGCCGTTGTACGCCACAGGTGTGTTTTCCCTTCTTGGGGTTGCCGCTTTCATCAATGATGCCGATAGCTCGCGGATGGCCATGATCACGGGCAACTATCCAGTGAAGCCGATCCCGCAGGCGAGGCCCATCCCAAGGGTGCAGCCGAAAGGAAATACTGCAAAGTTCTCGGCGGGACATTTGCTGCCAGAGCGATCGGCTCAATGCTTTTGCGTTCCAGATCCGACAGTTGTCCATTGATGTATGCTCTGCAAGTGTTTGCCCGTTGGTCGCTGCGGCTGAAACAGTCATCGAATTCAGCCAGAAATGTTCTCAATCTGCCGTCCCATGTTTTTAATAGTGTTGGCATCCATAGCCGGTTCTCCTTATAAGCACCATGCTTATAAGAAGTTATCGGCACAGGCTGCGTGATTTCTTGAGCTTACTTTGCGCTGTAGTTATCAATTAAGGTAGTAATACCCCTTCGAATTGCTCCAGACGACTTTGTCATGAATAGCTGGGATCACCGGGTACTCGGGGATGGACAATCCCTCAGGGTAAACCATCTGCTGTAAACTCATGTCGTAATAACCCGTCGAGCCTGACCAGACCACCTTGTCGTTCCAAATTGCTGGGACTCCAGCAACAGCCAGCCCGGGCATCTCGACTATCTTCCGCAATGCTATGTCGTAAGCCTCATTTTGAGCACCTTCCAAACGACATAGTTGCCCAGATTACGGCAGGTCCCTGGCTACCCTGGCCTGTTTTAATAGGGATATTCTCAAAAGTGATATGATCCGCTTTTACCATGCTTGGCAGCATAGCCAAACATCTCAGAAATGCCATTCTCCGCATCATCGCCGTGCCCTTGAACGATTACTTGGTAAAATTCTCCTGCGAGCTATCCTCCATGATTTCCGGTCTACCGACAGTATTTTAGCCGAACCGGCTGGGTAAAGTCAAATCGGTTGCAAGGCTTGTACTTACACCCATCGCCCAAACGCACTAGGAGTCTGTCCGAGTAATCGTTGCATGGGCGAGAGATCGTGTTATACTGCGGTCTGCCCCAGATGACCAGTGCCGGATTTTCGGAGACTCACGGATGAGCAAGACCTATCGACCCTGGAATCCCAATCAGCAATGGCTGCTTCCACCGTCGCCGCAGGACTGGCTGCCGCAGAACGATCTGGTGTACTTCCTTCTGGACACGGTCAACGAGTTGGACCTGTCGGCCATCACGCAGAAGTATGAACAAGAGGAGCGTGGGTATCCACCCTATCATCCTCGGATGATGGTGGCGTTGTTGTTCTATGCGTATTGCCGTGGGCTTTTCAGCAGTCGCAAGATCATGCAGGCGTGTGAGGAGCGGCTGACGTTTCGCGTGATCGTCGGGGACGATATTCCGGACTTTCGTACGATCAGCGACTTTCGCAAGCTGCATTTGAAGGAGTTGTCAGATCTGTTTGTGCAGATTCTCCAGTTGTGCCAGGAGGCGGGCCTGGTGAAGCTGGGCCACATTGCCTTGGATGGGACGAAGATCAAGGCCAACGCCTCGCGTCACAAGGCGATGAGCTATGGTCGCATGAAAGAGGAAGAGGAGCGTCTGCAAGGGGAGATCCAGGAGCTTCTGGCCCAGGCCGAAGCGGTGGATGGGCAGGAAGATCAGGAGCATGGTGCGGACCGTCGCGGGGATGAATTGCCCGAGGAATTGGCGCGTCGCGAGAATCGGCTGCAAGCGGATTCAGCAGGCCAAACAGGCGTTGGAGGCCCAGGCGAAGGCGGCGGCTGAGCAGGCCCGGCGGGAACAGGAACAGAGGCCCGAGGAGCGTGAGGATGCCCCTGGCAAGCGTGGTCGTCATGCCCAGGAGGTGTCGGAGCTTCCCGCCGAGAAGAAGCAATACAACTTCACGGATCCAGAATCGAAGATCATGAAGGCTTCCAATAAGGGCTGGGACCAATGCGGCAATGCCCAGGCAGCCGTGGACGGTCATAAGCAGATCATCGTTGCCTGCGATGTCACGGACCAGCCCAACGACAAGCAACAGTTCGCACCGATGCTGACAGCAGGCCCAGGAGAATGTGGGGCCGCAGCACAAGATCCAGGGGGCCTCGGCGGATAGCGGGTACTACAGCCAGACGAATGTCCAATACGCCGAGAGTCAAGGGATCGATGCCTACATTGCGACCGAGCGGCTCAAGCATACGGATCGCGTGGCGAAATGCCCTCGGGGTCGGATGGCGAAGGACTTGACGGTCAAAGAGAAGATGGCCCGCAAGCTTCGGACGAAGAAGGGGCGACAGAGATATTCGCGACGCAAGTGCATCGTCGAGCCGGTGTTTGGACAGATCAAACGGGCCCGCGGGTTCGTTCAATTCTCCTTGCGGGGTCTGACGAAGATGCGTCGGGAGTGGTCGTTGGTCTGCCTGACCCACAATCTGCTGAAACTGTTTGCCGCTCAGCGTGCGAGGGTGGCGTAAGGGCCCGGCAGGCATGACTGTGGCGGAGCATCGGGTGGCCTCTACGGCTTGCAGGTGGGTCGAGACCTTGTGGCGAACGGGTGACCGCAGGCACCAACAGAGATGGGAGCGGGACACTCAAGTCAGGAGCGACAGCGGAGACAGAAAAGGAAAGACTTCGCCGGAATGAATTAGTCGGACAGACTCATAGGCTATGGTGGACCTGTCGTCAAGGACGGCAAGGTGTACTTGCTCGACAGGGATGATAAGGTGGGTGATAAACTGCGGTGTTTAGACCTCTCCAATGGCAAGGAACTCTGGAATTTTGCCTATGACGCTCCCGGACGTGTTATGTTTCCCGGTTCGCGAAGTGTACCGATCCTGGACGGCAATCATGTTTATTCGTGTGGTCCCAATGGCGATCTCTATTGCATAGACATAAACACACACAAACCGGTCTGGAATAAGAACGTTTGGAAGGATTTCGGCGGCGGCAGAATTCCGATATGGGCAATTACTCAGTGCCCTCTTATTTACGGTGATTTACTTATTATAGCATCCCAAGCTCCTGAAGCTGGTGTGGTTGCTTATAATAAACTCACAGGCAATATTGTCTGGAAAACGCCCAATCTTGGAAATGAAACATATGTCAGTCCGGCAGTTGTAAAAATAGACGGAAAAGACCATGTTGTAATGGTTACTTCATCTACTAATCGTATCGGACATCCAGAACTGGCAAATGCTTTGGGTAATGTTGTTGGAATAGAACCCCTTACGGGAAAGATTCTCTGGAAATATGATAAGTGGCAGTGTCACATTTCGGTGCCGAGTGCCGTTGATGCCGGTGATAACAAAGTACTCGTTGTAGGCGGATATGAACTCGGTGCCGTTATGATAAAGGTCGAAAAGAAGGCAGACGGCAGCTACGGCACAACAGAACTCTTCACAACCGAAGAATTCGGCGATCAAACAAAGCCGCCGATACTCCATAACGGTTATTTCTATGCTCAGTACGGAACCAATGACCGGCGTGACGGCCTGGCGTGTATGAGCATGGATGGCAAGATCATGTGGAAAACAGGACGTTCACCTGATTTCAACAAAGGCAGTATGATTCTGGCCGACGGCCTGATTCTGGCTACCGACGGTAGGAAGACTCTGTATCTGATAGAGCCTGATCCGTCTGGATTCAAGCCACTTGCATCAGCAGAGGTGCTTGCAGAAGGAGGAACAGGATCAGAAAATGATCCTTTGGCTTCAAGAGTTGGAGGTTCAACCCAGAACTGGGCACCGTTGGCACTTTCCGATGGCAAGCTCCTAATCCGAGACCAGAGCCGGTTGAAGTGTCGTCAAAGTTGCTCAATGACCCAATAATTCCATGTCATGCGAAAATTTACATTAAAGGGATGGGCAGCGACTCGTTGGCATAACTAGCAAACAATCACAAGAAAAGAACCTTTTCTTGGAGGGTTCGGTCATGTCATGGGGAAACGATGAGAATGCTGAGAGGATTTGTCCGAAGACCGGGCGTCGTGTCAAGCGCGGAAGGGAACACCGCTGGGCGTCTTGGGCGCTGCCCTTCGTGGGGCTGGTGTCACTGCTGTGGTTCCTGATACGTGTGATCCCCAAGCCCTCGCGGGCTGCCTATCCATGCCAGCGGGCAGCCTTTCCCCTGGCCTCGGTTTCGTGGTGTGGCTGACCGGCATAGTCGTGTCGAGCCTGGCGTATCGCAAGGCCAAGCGTCTGGCGGGCCGAGCCCGCTACGTGGCTGCCGGACTCTTCGCGGCGGTGGCGGTGGCAGCTATCTGGTGGTCGATCAACATCACCGCCGACACCGGCGCTCGTGCGGCGTTCGTCCCGATCGATCCGCCCAATAGCCCGATCGGCGTCGGCAAGGGCATCTATCCGGGCCGGGTCGTATGGGTGCACGATCCCAGCGCGACGAAGTGGGATGGCGTGACCGGCTACTGGTGGGACGAGCAGAATCTGGATCAGCAGGCGGTGGATAACATGGTCTCGCGTGCCCTGCGGACTCTGACCGGCGCAGCAGGATGATGCCGCCGCCTGGGATGCCATCTTTCGCTATTTCAATCGCACTCACGGTGCTGGTGACGTCGGCTACCAGCCGGGCGAAAAGATCGCAATCAAGATCAACCTGAACGCGGAGGGATACGGCCCCGCTTATGACACGCGGCGGCAACGGCCGCATGCCAAGCCCGCAGATGATTCATTCCCTCCTTGCCCAACTCTTCGACAAGGTGCATGTCTCCGGATCAAACGTCACCATTTATGATGCCTCGCGGGCCATTGCCGATCCGCTCTACAACCGGATCCACGGCGATGCGGACCCGAATTTCCAGAACGTGAGGTTCGTTGCCAATACCACAGGCAACGGCCGCATCGGTGCGGTCTATGACCCCGCTTATCCCGTCCACTTCGCCAATCCGAGCGTGAGCCCCGCGAACAATGCCACGGCTTATCTGCCAACCTGCGTGACCGAAGCCAAATATCTGATCAATATGGCCCCGCTCTCGGGGCATAGCATGTTCGGTTTTACCGCGAGCGGCAAAAACTGGTTTGGCTCTATCTGTTGGCGAACGAATGCCAATTATGGGTCGTGGAACGGTGGCTGGACGCCCTCGCCCCTGCACAACTTCGGTCTTCGCAATAATCCTATGGGCTCCTACAACTGTATTGTCGATCTCATTGGCCACCCGCAACTCGGCGGTAAGACGCTGCTGTTCCTGGTGGATGGTCTCTATGGTTCCGACAACGCGATCACCAGGGTGCTCCGCTTCAGCTCCTTTGGCAACAATTGGACAGCCAGCGTGTTTGCGTCGCAGGACTCCATTGCAATCGATTCGGTCATGTTGGACTTCCTGCGGAATGAACCGCTGCTGAACAACAACTGCTCCGGCCAAGGCGTGGACAATTACCTCCACGAGGCAGCCCAGGCGGGCAATCCGCCCTCGGGCAGCTTCTACGATCCGGGCAGCACCGGATCTCGTCTGGCCAGTCTCGGCGTCCACGAGCACTGGAACAACTCTACAAATAAGCAATACAGCCGAAACCTCGATCCTGTCAACGGAACCGGCATCGAACTTGTGACTGAACCGGGCCTTATCGGCAGACTTTGACGATGACAATGATGTGGACCTTAAAGACTTTGCTATTTTCGCTGCTGCATGGCTAAGTCAGCCCGGTGATGCCAACTGGAATGCTGCTTGTGATATTTCTATACCCAGTGACGGTGCCATAGATCTGATCGATCTCTGCATTTTCTGCGACAACTGGCTCAGGTAGACAAAGGAACCCTGGAACAAAGATGCCCATGAGAAGACGTGAATTCCTGAAGCAAACCGCCGCCGGGACTGCCGTAATGCTGGGCTGTTTGCCTGCCAAGCTCCTTATCCGAGACCAAAGCCAGTTAAAGTGTTTGACAGTAGCTCAATAAACTCGGAATCCGGAACATTAACCTAACCGCAGAGCCTTGCAGGATTCTTGCAGGGTTTTGTTTTTATAACGTATGTCGCCTTTGCTCAGTTTCGGTGGCTTTCTTAAGTGTTCTTTTCTCTTGCGCTGTTAAGCTATGGATGCCGTTGTCGTGCACCTTCTGCAAGATTCGGTCCACTTCCCCCTGCAGTTTTCGCTGGGCAGCCATCTTCTTCTCCCACCCTCCGCTGCGGATTTTCAATCTGAGCCTGGCTCGCCAAGACTGCGAAAGCACGTAGACCGCTCCTGTAACCATGCCTGCAAGATGCGCAGCCTCGCCGCCGGCGTTGGCGAATCGGTCAGGACGCAACAGCGTGATAATACTGATGCCGGCAAAAATTATCGCCAAAGTGACCAGCCGCAGAGGGAATATGCCCCACACGTAGACGGTCAGATTCGGAAACAATATCGCTCCTGCGGCAAGCATCCCCAAAATCGACCCAGAAGCGCCGACAAGATAAGCCGCGTCCAGCCATCCTGCAAGAACAAGCAGAGGATATACTATTCCGCCCGTCATGCCGCACAGTAGATAGAAGACCAGGAATTTTCTGCCGCCCCAGGAGCGCTCAAGCATAGGGCCGAAGAAGAATAAGGCGAGCATATTTACAAACAAGTGCCACGGACTGCCGTGCAGAAACTGGTATGTAATCAACCGCCACAGTTGGAGGGACCTGCCCACGCTGGTCGGGTAGACGGAGAACCACTCCAAGAAGAAGTGCTCGACCGGAGGCATCAAGAAAACGGCAAGGAATACGGCTGTGTTGATGATCAGTAACCACTTGACGACCCGCGTAAGCCCAGCAGGGGCAAACCTCATCGGTGGTGCTCCGGAAGATTGAGACCGGAAGTTATCCTGCGTGTAGTCTCTGTCATAGAGGCCCATATTATCGCGCTCGCAAAAGCATACGCCGCCAGCCTGTACCGAGGCATTTCTACTCTGCTATATAGTATCGTTAATTTCCCGGAATGTTCAAGTTCCCAGGAGTATTCACTTTCTATACTTTTATTTTGACTTTCCTGCAAACGTGTGATTTGATTACATCGCAAGTGGTAAGCGTTTTACGGAAAAACTGCATTCTCGTCATTGCGAGCGAAGCGAAGCAATCTAAAATCGCTCGTTTTCGAGATTGCTTCGGCCTAAAGGCCTCGCAATGACATAAAAAAGCTGATTTACCGCTGTGAACGGTTACCGCAAGTGTAAGAATTTCGGCTCTTTGTTTTCAACAATACTATAGTTGGTGTCTCAGAGTAGTCAATACGGTCGAAAATTGGCCGGACGTATGGTTCGAAACGCTTTTTGAAAGGATACGAGCATGAGGAAGGTAATCCTCTCAGTGCTGGTAACTCTGACAGTTGTGGCTTTCACATTCAGCGGCTGCAAGAAGTCGCAACCGACAACGCCCACAACGACTACGCCACGGACAACAAAGCCTGTTCAACCGACGACAGAAAAACCTGCTGTGCCACCTGTGGAAAAACCCGCTGAAAAATGAGTGTGGGTGCGCCGGGTGAGCGCTGAGAATTGCGCGAATGTAGTTGATCGCAGTTCGGCGGCAAGAATCTCGCGGTGGTAGAGTGATTCGATCACGGATGTCCCGTTGGTAGACTCGTTACGGAGAGCATAGAGACGATGTCTGGGTTTGCCAATGGCCAACGGGGAGAAACTGTGTGTGTCTCTGCCAACACAATATCATCGAGCGCGGGGCCGGCGACCATGCGGTGGAAGACCGTCATCACGACGAGTCCTGCCATTACCAATCCGATGCTGATTATCTGCGAGATCGTCATGCTGTCGAACTCAAAGGGATTGTCATCACGGAGCAACTCCATAAAGAATCGCAATACGCCGTAAAGCACGAACATCAAGCTGAATATACTGCCGGGCCTGGCGAGAACTTTGCCCGTGCTTTTGGCGTTTGCGGCATTTCGCGTGCGGCGCCAAAAAGAATAAAGCACAACACACAAAACGGCACCGCCTGCCGATTCGTACAATTGCGTTGGATGAACCGCCAGTGAGCGATGCCTATCAGTCTCCTTTGAGCAAATCTTTCTGCCGGTTAGTCAGTTCTTCATACGACTTGAGGATTCTCACAGACACGTCCCCGCTATAGCCATAGGTGAAGAAATCCTCCGGCAATTCCACGTATGGCTGTGAGCGGTTTCTGCGCGTGTCAGGCTCAACCTGGCTGCGGTAGGCGAATGAGCCGTATGGGAATCGCACAGCCCAAGGTAGTTTCACTGGTTTACCAAAACAGCAGCCGTTCAGGAAGCAGCCGATTCTGCCGAATCAGGAGCGCCAGCATCAAGCCGATAGCCAGAATGTCTAAATACTTGCGGATGGGCAGCTTATGATACCGCAGATAAAAGAAGATAACCACGATTGCCGGGATTACGCCACCTAAAAGCTCCAGCCCGCCGTTCCAGACAGCAAACAGCGCCAGCGTGCCCCGTCCCTGAAACTGGTCGAAATGATGCACCACGTAAAATAGACGCGACCCCACAACGCCGGTGATTAGCGAATAAAGGGCGGCGTTAGTTATAAGCTGTGGATGGGGTGTGATGTCCCGGCTGAGTGCCTGATTATAGTCACCGCGGCCAGAAAGCCGATGACCATCATCGGACCGAAGGTTCCGAGGGTCAAATGAAGGAACGGTATCTCGAAGATTTTAGGATGCATTCAAATCGTATTTCGCAGCTCGCCCCCGGGATCTGTTGCCGGTCTGATTCGTGGTTTCCTATTCATAACGTTCAATCTTATTATTTGCGTCCAGAACAACGACTTTCGGCTTGTGCTTCTTGGCCTCGTCAGGCGTGTAGTAGCCGAAGCTGAGAATGATGATGCGGTCTTTTTGTTTTATCAGATGCGCAGCCGCTCCGAGCACCGCAATTCGCCCTGAATTGGCTTCGGCAGGAACAACGTAGGTTTCCAAGCGGTGGCCATTAGTTAAATCAGAAATCAAAACCGATTCGTAAGGCAGAATTCCTGCTGCCTCCATCAGCGCAGAATCTATCGCTATGCTGCCGACATAGTGGAGCTTGGCCTCTGTAACCGTCGCCTGATGCAACTTCCCTTTTAACAGCTTTACAAACATCGTGTTTGAATAACCCTTCTTAATAATTCCGATTCTGACATCTTTCGAGACGTTCTAAGAGCATTTTTTTGAATTCTCCAGCAGGAAGATTTGGGAACCTCCTATGTAATCCGTGGATGAAAAGTTGATTGGCAAATTCAGATAGCTCAAACGCTTTGAGCAGCCTTTGTTCAGGGGACATCCGACGGAGCACCCGAATGTATATTTTATGATTTGGATGCTTTTTGATGTTCATTATCCCCTAAGGTAATGATTCCTTTCTCTAAATCAACAACCAATCGCAGCCCACGAAAAAATCCAGACCCAACAGACCATCCACACTAGCACTGGGAGGAAGTGTATGGCAAAGTACCGGAAAATTCTCATGAGACATTCCTAAAGCTTCGACTCTCTTAACTGTTATGCGGGGTGCAAATTCCACTGAACTACCTGTTGTTACCTGGATACGCTCTTTGGAAGAAGCAGGGTCATAACCGAGCAGTACTCCTATGTCCCAGTTTATCATTGAGCTAGTGGCACCGGTATCCAACGCCAGACGGACAATCATGTCTCTCCCAAGGCCGTGTAATCGGGTAGGGATGATGATTAAACCTTGGGTGGGATCAAATTCAAACTCCATAGCACGACTGCTACATCGTCAGGTAATTTGCCTGTGTATAAAATAGCGCAATGACGTGGGTGTATCTCCCTGGCTTTTCTATACACCTCATCTCTATCTTTACTGTGCCACAATAGTGTGCCCTGCTTGACGTTAAGACCGTCATCAGTTTGCGGGTCTGCGACAAGCACCCACTCAGAATCGTACCGCCCTTTAATCTCAGAAAGAGATAAGACCTCGTTCATTTTCCAGCCTGTCAGTAATACGCCGACGCTAACCTATTCTATGGCAAAACGTCAGTTGCTTCACTTATGTCGGAAGTGCTTCACGCTATCTTTAAGTTCAACAACCACTATTATACGCTACTTTTTGCTTGCGTCCACTAGAATATTGTCGATGAGCCGGGTTGAGCCGATTTTGACTGCGACTGCTGCCATGATTTTGCCGGCAGCTCGGTCCACGCTCTGCAGCGTTTCGGCACAGACGATACTTACGTATTCTATTTTTATGGCCGGCGCCTGATTCAAAATCTTCTTCATTTGGGCGGTAATCCGGCGAACATCCTTGATGCCGTGGTCAATCATCTGCCGGCACTTTTGAAGAGATTTATAGATATAGGCGGCATCTTTTCTCTGGCTTGGGCTTAGATACTGATTTCTGCTGCTCATCGCTAAGCCGTCCGGCTCACGGACTGTCGGACAGACAACGATTTCCAATGGCATATTCAGATCGGCGACCATTCGTTTGACGACAAGGGCCTGCTGGGCGTCCTTCTGGCCAAAAAATGCTACATCCGGCTGAACGATATTGAAGAGCTTTGCGCAGACCGTAGCGACGCCGCGAAAATGTGCCGGACGAAATTGGCCGCACAGAGGCTCAAATAGTTTCTCGACTGTCACCCAGGTAAGATTTTCGCCCGGATACATTTCCGCGGGCGTGGGGGCGAAGACTAAATCAACACCCTGCTCCTGGCAGATTTTTAGGTCCTGCTCGAGAGGTCGTGGATATTTTTGGAAATCTTCGCCCGGGCCAAACTGCGTGGGATTGACGAAAATGCTGACAACGACAAAATCTGCGTGCTGCTTGGCTGCTTCAATTAGCGAAATATGGCCGCTGTGCAGTGCCCCCATAGTAGGGACAAAGCCAATCTTCTGACCCTGACCACGAGCCACTTTGACCAACGCTCTGACCGATTGTATTGTTTGGGCAACTTCCATTATATTTTAAGATTGCTTCGCTCCGCTCGCGATGACGGAAGGGCTACCAACATAATATCTCACTTGATTTGCAAGGTGCTCAATATCGTTATTTCTCAGGCAATCGAACTTGGACATAGATAGACGAATAACGGGGCACACTGTCCATCCGGCAAAGAGATGCCGATAATCGGAATCGAGACCCTCCAAAAAGCTCAGCTTGATTTTCTGCTCATAAGGACGGTTACGCTCGTGGATTCGCTCCAGGCATTTCTGCACAGAGTCCTGCGGATATATCACCAAAACCGGCGCAGTGATCCGGCCACTAAGCGGTTTGTAAATCTGCTCATACAAAGCCAATTGCTGGGCGTTGAGCAGCCGACTGGCATATATCCGTTCCTGATTAAAAATGTAATCGCTCACAGCAATTTGTCCTTGCCGCAGAGATCTGTGGTTTAACTGCTCGGCTCTACTAGTCAGAAAATAAAGCTGACAGTCCAGCGCCAGCTCTTTTTTGCCGGCATAAACTTCAGGCAGAAAAGGATTTGTATCGTAAGGCTCCAGCAGCAACTTGCAGTCCAACTGCTCCGCCAGTGCTTTTGCCAGGGTGGTTTTGCCGACCCCGATAACACCGGCAACGCTAACCACCTGCGGGACATTCGGGTTAAGAGCAAAGTCCGCCTCATTCAAGCGGGCGGCTAATTCTCTGACTCGTACCTTTATTGTAGGGTGCAGCAAATCAGGATTTAACTGACACAGGCCTTTGAGCACAAACCAGCGGAGGTGCATCTGCGGATGCGGGATAGTTAAGTATGGCAGATTTACGACCTCGGCCCCAAACAATAAAAGGTCCAGGTCGATTGTCCTGGGCAGCCATTTCCCGTGTCGTTCTCTGCCGAGCCGTTTTTCCACCTCGACCAGCGCTTTATATAAATCCTCCGCACTGAGCGTGGTTTTTAATTCTGCGACGCCATTGATAAATTTAGGCTGGTCGAAGTAGCCAAGCGGCGGCGTCTCAATCAATTCGCTGACGCCGCATACCTGAATATCTTCGGTGTCCGCAAGCAATTTGAGCGCACGCCTGATAGACCCTTGACGGTCGCCTAAATTGCTGCCCAATCCGATATATGCCGTGGGACTCATCAGTTTTAAGTTTTGAGTTTTAAGTTTCCAAAGTTATCAGCGATTCGCTGTAGCGCCTCTTTGGTGTCGTCCGGCCTGGCAAAAGCTGTCAGCCGCAGGTATCCTTCGCCGGCGGGTCCGAACCCGACGCCCGGCGTGCCCACCACGTTGGCCTTAGTCAGCAGCCGGTCAAAAAAGTCCCAGGAACCTTTGCCCGCCTGGTGTCTTCAGCCAGATATACGGGGCATTCACGCCGCCGTAGACTCCGTAGCCCAGCTTGGCCAGTGACTCGCGGATCAAAGCTGCGTTATTCATATAAACGTCAATAATCTTGCGGACTTGCTTTTTGCCTTGTGGCGTGTAGATAGCCGCGGCGCCGGCCTGCGAGACATACGAGACGCCGTTGAACTTAGTGCAGTGCCGGCGTTTCCATAAGGGATTAACTTCTACTGCCGTGCCGTCGCGCGTGTACGCTTTGAGTGCTTCGGCACAACGGTAAAGGCGCACCGCACGCCCGTAAAGCCGGCGGTTTTGGAAAAGCTGCGGAATTCGATGGCCACCTCTTTTGCACCGTCAATCTCGTAGATAGAATGTGGAATATCCGGGTCAGTAATGAACGCCTCGTAGGCAGCGTCAAAGAGAATTACCGCCTTACTGTCGCGGGCAAAAGCGACCCATTTGCTCAGGATTTCCTTTGTAGCCACCGCCCCCGTGGGATTGTTCGGAAAGCACAGATAAATAATATCAACAGGCTCGGTTGGCAAATCGGGCACAAAATTGTTCTCAGCGGTGCACGGCATATAAACTATTTTTTCATATTGGCCGGTTTTGCTTACCAGCCCGCTTCTGCCAGCCATCACATTGGTATCCACGTATACCGGGTATACCGGGTCGGTTACGGCAACCACGTTATCCAGGCCGAATATCTCTTGTATATTACCTGTGTCGCACTTAGCGCCATCGCTGATAAAGACTTCGCCCGGCTCTACGGTGGCGCCGTGCGCTTTGAAATCATTTTCTATTATTGCATTGATTAGGAAATCGTAGCCCTGCTCCGGGCCGTAGCCGCGGAAGGTTTTTGCCTGGGCCATTTCTTCAACTGCGTTTTTCAGCGCGGAGATTACAGCCGGCGCCAACGGCTGCGTAACATCGCCGATGCCCAGGCTGATTATTTTTGCCTTTGGATTTTTTTCTTGATACGCTCGGACCCGCCTGGCGACTTCCGGGAATAAATAGCCAGCCTGGAGTTTTAGATAATTCTCGTTAATTCTTATCATGCTCGAACCTCTATGCTCGATTCTTGATTCTCTGATTCAGGCTGAGCATTCTATTGGCTTGCACACATTGCGTCAAGGCCGCGTTTACCGTTGCCGCTCTGGCAACGGTAATGACGAAAAAAGGTATGGATACGAAGATTTGGGCTGTTGTACTTCAGAATTTGTATCCCCGCGTTACCTAATAATGCCAATCAGCACGGTTTCTTGGATTTCTTCATCAACGCAAATCGGCTGCAACTGTGCCAGAGGAAGTCCAAGATAGGTAGTATCCAGGTAATGTACCAGGGTAAGAAGAACGGGGCAGCAAAAATCGCAAATATCCTTTCGGCTATTTTCTCGAACTGCACTCGCTGTTCAGCCTCAGACTGCACCTTCATCAAAGCTAAATGGCGCCTTACTTCCGGCGGCAGTTGCTCTATCTTGCTTTTTGGGAATGCATCCAGTTCGCCTTTATCGAACCAAACAAGTTGACAATGCCGACAAGTGTCGAGATTGACTATCTGTCCATTTCGCTGGACTGTGAATGTACGAAGCGACTGCCGACAGGACGGGCATTTTTTATCCGTGGCTATGGATGCGGCGATTGCTTTGCGCCAAAAACCCCGGATAACGTCGCTTCTGAGATACTGCCGCAATACGGCTAAGTTCGCCATGACTCCCTGGCATGACGCACATTGCCATATTGCTGCGTGCGGGAGCAGTATCGGCTTCAAAAAAGTCTGGCATACTGGGCAAATTACTGACGACATAAAATGCAAGTCTCAGACCATACTGCACTAACACTTACACTCATCGCGTATATCTCACAATACGACGGTCTAACTCTGAACCGCAAATCCAAGGTGTGCTCGCTTACTATGCACCAATTTACACTGCTGGTGAAGGATTTTCAAGGAAAAACGTCGGTGTGGAAAAAGACGACCGCCGCGCGTGTGTGACTAATTTTTCTGGCGGCCTATAACAACTTTCGTGACAGGATCTTATAGCCCATTGTCATTGCGAGGGAGCGAAGCGACCGAAGCAATCTCTGCCATTGATAGTTTTGAGATTGCCACGCCCCGACAAGTCGGGGTTCGCAATGACAAGGATCTGCCACAAAATCTGGTCACACACCGGCTGCGCGAGTGCCAAATATTTTTGCTTTTTTTCGAGTGGGCGTTCAGTTATACTACGCGAGCAAATGACCCCCAAGGTAAACTTGGGGGCTAAAAGGTGGAGTTTTTCCCGCACATTGGCGCGGGGCGGCAGTGGCAAATTTGGAAAGGGGCTTACAATGGACAATGGTTTTAATCGAAGAGATTTTATAAAGGCCGTGGGCTTCGGGGCGGGAATGGGCGCATTAGCAGTATCATCATCGTGTCAGGTTGAGGCTGGTTTTAGAAAGCCGGCTGCCGGCATGAGCTTTCAGCCCGGCAAAACGCTGAGGGTTCAGCCGGCCCTGGTCTATCAGTTCCATCAAAGAAGAGAGGCCACGAGCTGGCGGCCCTGGGGCGGTCTGCACAATCAGAACGACGTGGACAACGAGGCTAAAAGAATCGAGCAGGAACTCGAAGAAGATGTCGGCGAAGTCAGACTTTCCGATAACGGTTCAGCCGGTGGCGCTGGTGAATAATAACGATAAGGCTAAGGCCGTCGGAGAGAGCGACTGCGATGTGATTCTGGTCTACGCAAGCGGCGGTTGGGGCGAACTCGACACGCTGGCAGGTTCCGGCAAGCCCAACATTATGTTCCTGCGGCACCAATCCGGGCCGGTGTCCCTCTGGTATGAGATCGCACATCCGCACTTTTTGCGCAGAGCTACCGACGAGTACAAAAACCCGAATATGGATATCTGGGACATCGTGGTCGATGATTATGACGAGGTTCTCTGGCGGCTGCGGGCACTGTACGGGCTGAAAAATGCCGTGGGCACGAGAATCGTAGCCATCGGCGATGCCGGCGGATGGGGCGAGGGCAATGTACTCGGCCCGCAGACCGCAAAGGAAATCTGGAAGCTGGACATCAGGCCCGTGACCTACAAAGAGCTTGAGCCCATGATCAAAAAGAACCTGGGCGACGAAAAAGCACGCCAGCAGGCCGAGCAAGAGACAAATGAATACCTGGCTCAGAAAGGTGTGTCCCTGCACACCGACAGGAAATTCCTGGTGAACGCTTTTCTGTTGACAAAGGTCTTCAAGGAACTGATGCAAAGAGAAGATGCCCCCGCGCTAACTGTCAATCAGTGTATGGGGACAATCATTCCTATGGCCCAGACCACAGCGTGCATGCCGCTGAGCCTCATCAATGACGAAGGGCCGATGGCGTTTTGCGAATCTGATTTCGTGGTTATTCCTTCGGGCATTTTGCTCCGCCACATTTCGGGCAAGCCCGTGTTCCTGAACGACCCGACGCATCCTCACGATGGAATGATAACCATAGCCCACTGCACAGCTCCGAGAAGGATGAATGGCACGGACCTTGAGCCGGTCAGGATCCACACGCACTTTGAGTCGGACTATGGTGCTGCCCCGAAAGTTCAGATGCGCAAAGGCGAGACCGTCACGAACCTTGTGCCAGACTTTCACTGCAAGAAGTGGGTCGGCTGCCGCAGCAAAATCATCGACCATCCTTTCTATGATATCTGCCGTTCACAAATCGACATAACGATCGAGGGCAACTGGCAAAAACTTCTCCAGGATATGCGGGGATTTCACTGGATGACCTGCTACGGCGATTACCTGCGTGAGACCGGCTATGCCCTTAAGAAACTCGGCGTCCAGTGGGAAAACGTTAGTGCGTAGGCAAAGGCGTGACTCAGGAGACAAATGCGATGAGAGAGCAGAAATCGAAACTGCATGAGATTTTTGTTTGGGTGCTGCTTTTGGGCTTGTCGGTCAGTTCCGCTCAGGCCGTGAATTTCTACGTGTCACCAGATGGTGACGACGCGTGGTCTGGTCGGCTGGCTCAGCCGAATGCCGAGCGGACCGATGGGCCGCTGGCCTCCCTCGTTGGCGCGGGATGCCGTGCGGCGATTGAAATCAGAAGGGCCGATTTCCGAGCCGGTGCGCGTCATCGTTGCCGACGGTACTTACAGGTTGGCCGAGGCGGTTGTATTTACTGCTGAAGATAGTGGGACAGAAAAGTGCCCGATTACTTACGAAGCGGCCCTCGGCGCCAAGCCGATTTTTACTGCTGGGCGCATAATTACCGGTTTCAAAGAAGACAAAGACGGCGTCTGGCGTACGCACATACCAGAGGTGGCAGCCGGCAAATGGTATTTCGAGCAGTTGTTTGTCAACGGCCGCCGGGCCGTGCGTGCCCGCACGCCCAACAAGTTCCATCACTATATGGGTAAGACATCGGAAGTGCCCGTCGAGGGCACTCCCGAAAAGTTCCGCCGAACGACCTACGTGCGTCCTGCATGGATGCTCTGGAGCCGCTGCGAAACCTTCAGCCGCGCGAAATCAGCGACGTCACGCTGGTGGTCTACCATAAGTGGTGCATTACCCGGCGTTTTTTGACGGCCATCGATACTCAGGCACAATACCATCGTCACAATAGGAGAGAAACTCAAGGACTATTCCGATTGGCCGGCAAACACGCCTTTTCACCTGGAGAATTTCAAGGCCGCACTGGATGCGCCGGGCGAGTGGTTCCTCGCCCGCGATGGCACGCTCTACTACAAGCCGCTGCCGGGCGAAGATATGACCAAGGCTGAGGTCGTCGCACCGTGGTCGAAAAATTTGTTATCTTGCAGGGCAAAGCCCGAGGCCGGCAAATTCGTCGAGCACGTCCAACTGAAAGGGCTGGCGTTCCAGCACAGCCAGTCTCTGCTTCCGCCCGGCGGATATGCGCCATATCAGGCCGCCTATGCGACCGAGGCGGCGATCATGGCGGACGGTGCGCGCAATATCGTGATCGAGGACTGCGAGATCGGCCACATCGGGGAGTACGGCGTGTGGTTCCGCCAGGGCTGCCGGGATTGCGGCATCGAGCGCTGCTACCTGCACGACCTCGGCGCCGGCGGCGTCCGCATCGGCGAAGGAGCGATCGGCCGGACGAGCCTTCCCGCACCAGCCACATCACCGTCGACAACAACATCATCCGCACCGGCGGCCGGATTCACGCCGAGGCCGTCGGCGTCTGGATCGGCCAAAGCGCCGACAACACCGTCACGCACAACGAGATCGCCGACTTTTTCTACACCGGCATCTCCGTCGGCTGGCGCTGGGGCTACGCCGAGAGCTATGCCAAACGCAACAACATCAGCTTCAACCACGTGCACCATCTCGGCTGGGCGCGTGCTCAGCGACATGGGCGGCATCTACACGCTGGGGCCCTCCGAAGGCACGGTCGTCAGCAACAACATCTTCCACGATATCTATGCCTACTCCTACGGCGGCTGGGGCCTCTACACCGACGAGGGCAGCACCGGCATCGTGCTGGAGAACAACCTCGTCTACAACACCAAGACCGGCAGCTTCCACCAGCACTACGGCAAAGAGAACATCGTCCGCAACAACATCCTGGCCTTCAGCAAGCTCACCAGGTCCAGGCCACGCGGGTCGAGCAGCACCTGTCGTTCACTTTCGAGAAGAACATCGTCTATTGGGAGACCGGCGTCCCCTGCTGGCCGGTCCCTGGACCAAGGTCACGATCAACATGGACAACAACTGCTACTGGAACACGGCCGGCAAGGAGGTCACGTTCGCCGGGTCGACGCCTTAACAGATGGCAGGAAGCAGAAGGGACACGATGAGCACTCGATCATCGCCGACCCGCTGTTTGTCGATCCCAAGAATCTCGACTTCCATCTGAAGCCGAACTCCCCTGCTCTCAAGCTCGGCTTCGAGCCGTTCGACTACACGAAAGCCGGCGTCTACGGCGACCCCGCCTGGATACGAAAGGCCGAGAGCCTGCGCGTGCCGCCTCTGGAGATCCCGCCCGAGCCAGAGAAATAAGGAGAGCCACGTAGCCACGTAGGGTGCGATACTTCGCACCACTGATCAAAAATTTATCCGCCTGCTCAGGCGGACAAACAACGCATGATAATGATTAGCTCAGTTGCGGCCCGGTAGTGACGTCAACTGAAGCGGGATGTTCGATTCCTTTCTGAGTAAGCTTCTTAAGTTTTTCTAAATCAGCTTTTGATAACCTTACAACAAATCTTTTGCCATAAATCTTTTTGTATGCCCTTCGAAATTCCTTTGTGGCTCGAAACTCTTTGAAAATGGGCCATGTGCGATAGTTATCTTCTGAAAAAGGCTTATCACGATCCATATTAGACATAATAGTCTCTGCTTGTTTCCACTTGTGCTGAAGGACTGAGACTGCCAGAAGCATTTTTTCGCTCTGCGAAGTCCAATCATATCTAGATAGTAAATCAAGAGCGTCCTGGTGCCGGTTAAGATGATTTAATGCTATTGCATTATTTACAACATAATATCGTCTAGCTTCATCATTGAGCACATACTTTTCAGGCCAGGATAGTGCGAAATCAAATACTCTTCTTGCTAGCTCCCAACGTTCTGATTGAAGGAGTGGAAAGCCTATATCTTGAAGTAGAATATTATGTATATCTTCTAACTTATCTGGATACAAACGACATGCGAGTGCAAATCCAAGCCTCACACCCAGTTCATACGTACAGGCAATTGCTGCTTTAAAGTAGTCTTCTGAGACAGATAGTACTGTACCCAGTTTGACGTTTGATGGAACCGGATAATTGACTTCTTTGCATCTTCTCAGATAATATTTCGTTACAATGCCGCCAGCATGAACGAATAAGTTTCTGCGTTCTGTCATTTCGACGAAGATGGGAAGCTCACTGAAGTTATCTACAATTCCGAGTTTAAACTCTTGATCGAGAACTTTAAGTTGCTTTTCGTGGGCTTCATGTAGAAATATATCAATTTCCTTAGAAATAAATAGCTCAACAAGATTATCAATGGAATCTAAAGATAAAAGGTCTTCGTAAGTGAGTGCTCTGTTACCGCCTGTTACCCGCTCAGGACTCTTTCGATAGGCATTTTTTAGTAAATCAGACAAGAAATAGTCATATCGAGAGACTATACATACGAGGGTGTGGCTACGAAACATCATATCGGAACGGTTAAGACTATGTATGCTGTGTAGAAGAGAGTGGGCATGCCGCGCCACTTTACTCAGATTTTGTCTATCTCCCTTAATATCTCTCCTAAGAATCGCCATGGTTTTTTTTATTTCTTCCATGGTCTTCTTATCTTGACCATGTAAGTCAGGGATAACCAATGAGAACATATCCTGAATAGACTCAATATCATTAAGAAAGTGAATTATGCTAGAAAGCAGCTTTCGGTGTTGCTCCATTGGCTTTTGACTAGGCGATGGACTTGACGCGTTACTTGGTTCATCCGCCTTGCGTGGGTTTTTTGTTTCCATTTTTCTCGTCAAGATATTTCTCCATCAAGGTAACACAACAATATACACCACTTTTTGCGTTACAAGTAGTCGATAATTTATACCCATCATTCTGGTGCCGGACCTCGCCTGCTTTGGTTTGTAATTATAGCTGTTTTGGCAGAAACGGCAAGGGTAAGCTTGCGGCTAAGCTGCATTTCAGTGAATGTATTTCATTTTTAGCCACAGAGAACACAGTCCTATGGACTCCTTACGGAGACGACACAGAGATTTATCCACCGAAGCTTTAGCGAAGGCGGAAATGAATTATAAATCCCGATCAAGTCGGGATAAACCCGTTCCCTCGACTTCGCTCGGGACAAGGTTAATCCGTGTCAAATATTAACAGCGTCAATCTGTGTCTTTTTCATTATGTTAGACGCCCTTAATTTTTAATTTTGATTTGTCAGCCGGCCAATTCACGATAGAATCAGCGGGTTAATTGGAAAGGAAAATGTATGGCCCAAAGTCATGGTCAAAAGAAAGACGTCAAAAAGAAAGCTCAAAAAACACTCAAAGAGAAACGGCTTGAGAAAAGAGCCAAAAGAGCAGGCATGTAACTTCGCACGCTGGGGCAATGATCCGCCTCTTTGTTACGCATGAGCATGAGGTGAAATCTTAGGTTTTTTCTCCTTGGGCATCTGATCCAGATGTATATGGCAGTAAGCCTCATGGTTATAGATACTCAAGATATGCGTGCACTGCGGAAACGTGCATTTCCTGTCGGCAGGCGAGGTTTTTAGTATTTTTGCCATTGTTACTCCTATGAGCTGTAAAGGTTAGGTGCATTCCTTTGCGCCTAAAGATTTTCTAAATCTTTTGTACTTTACCAATTATACCACATTATGGGGCTTTGTCAAACAATCTCAGATTTTATTGGAAGCGCTGCTTCGGGTTACTAACGTCTTGGGCGTGCGCGGCGGGGACGATAGGAATGCCGGGAGGTTCTGCCTGCGGCTGAAAATCTGCCTCTGTGCAGCCCTAACAGCGGCTTCGGCGCAACGGATTTGGTATAGGTAAAGCCGGGACATTCGACCGGCGTGAATTGGCGCGATATGAATCTTTCAATCTGACGAAGGTACTTTTGCTCCTCGCGGAAACAAACGTAATGGCGTCTCCCGTCGCCTCGGCCCGGCCTGTGCGGCCAATGCGATGAATGTAATCTTCCGGATTGACGGGGACATCGAAATTGATGACGTGCGAGATGCCCGTGACATCGATGCCGCGGGCGGCGATATCGGTTGCAACCATCACCCGGTATCTGCCGGCTTTAAAGCCATCCATTGCACGCTCTCGCTGACTCTGGTTTCGGCCTGAATGTATCGCCACGGATAGAACGCCTGCCCGCTCAAGGTATCGGTTAATCTTGTCTGCGCCGTGCTTGGTGCGGGAAAAGAGCAGCACACTGGACAAGTGGGCGCCGCGGAGCAGGTGCAGAAGAAGAGCAATTTTCTGCTCCTTCTCGACCAGATAGATATGTTGCGTGATTGTTTCGATGGGGTTGCGCGGCCGGCCAATCTGTATCATTATAGGCGACTTCTGCACGCCTGCGGCCAGCGTGCTTATTTCAGGAGTTACTGTGGCGGAAAAAAGCATAGTCTGGCGATTTGTGGGCAATGCGCTGATGATTTTTCGCACGTCCCGGATGAAGCCCATATCGAACATCCGGTCGGCTTCATCGAGAACAAGCACCTCAATGTGCCGCAGGTCGATGGTGCGTCGCTGCATGTGGTCGAGGAGTCGTCCCGGCGTCGCGACAACAATGTCAACGCCATTACGAAGCGCGGTCAATTGCCCCTTGATATTCACGCCGCCATAGACGGTCAGGGTCCGCAAATGCAGGAATCGCCCATAGCAGAGTATGAACTTTTCGCTTTGCAATGCCAGCTCGCGGGTCGGCGCAAGAATAAGCGACCGAATAACTCTCCTTTTGGGCAGGCGCTCGTGGCTGAGGCGGTTCAAAATGGGCAGGACAAAAGCGGCGGTTTTGCCCGTGCCGGTCTGGGCGCAGCCGATAATATCTTTGCCGGCAATTGCGGCTGGAATCACCTGCAACTGAACTTCGGTGGGAGCGGCGTAGCCGGCAGCAAGAATACCCTGCACCAGCGGGTCGGAAAGACCAAATGTTTTGAATGGCATCAGATAATCCTTTCAAAGGTCAATTTGCAATTCTTCCTCAGTGTCCATTACGATGGGGCCGAACCAGGCGACCGGCTCGCCGAGTCGCCGCTGGGCTCCTTCTTGGCGGGTGTCACTGTCTGTGAGTGTCTCCATTGCCGCTCGACGATAGCCTTGAATTCCGGCGTCAAGGCTTCGACCTGCAGGCAAGTCAGGGTCGATGACTGACTGAGTTTCTGCTTGACGATGTCTTTTTGCCCGATTGTGCGAACAACTGCCCAACCGACGAGGCTATGATTCTTGTATTTGCACACGAAATGCCGGGGACTTACTCTGAACGGAAGATGAGAGTTGAACTCTTCAAGGAGTTTGGCACCCGACTGAGGCTCAAACGGCTTCACCGGCGCAAAGCAAATCACGCCTGATTCTTGTGAGCATCCGGACAGAAATGCTCCCACAAGCAGAACAGCTATAATGTGTGGTCGTGTCATCTTGTTTTATACCTCCGTGATTCTGATTATGCCATTTCTGTACAATTGCCTGAATTGCCCTGCAATTATAACCCTGCGATGAATTGCAGGGCAAAATATTGGATTCACAAAATGACTATTTAAGCCAGCTTGGGCCGCAGTTGACATCGACCTTCAGCGGAACATCGAGTTTTATCGCCTGCGTCATTTCTTTGCGTATCCACTCGGCATGTTTCTGGGCCTGGACGGCGGGTAACTCGAAAACCAGCTCATCGTGGACTTGCAAAATCATTTTAACGGGCAAACATTCTTTCTCAATTTTATCCTGAATGGTAATCATGGCGATCTTGATTAGGTCTGCGGCGGAACCCTGAATGACGGTGTTGATTGCAAGGCGTTCAGCCTGGGCACGCTTGCCGCCATTTTTGCTGCTTAAATTGGGGATTTTTCGCCGGCGGTGCAGAATGGTTTCAGCGTAGCCAGTGCGTTTAGCGCTGGCTATACAATCGTCCATAAATTTGCGGATCGAGCTATAGCGGGCAAAATAATCGTCGATAAATTTTTTTGCCTCTGTTTGGCTTATTCCGATAGAGCGTGACAGTCCGAAAGCTCCCTGGCCGTAGATGATGCCGAAGTTGACCGCCTTGCAACGTGAGCGCATTTTGCTGGTGACATCTTCGATCGGCACATTATAAATTTGCGAAGCAACAAAGCGGTGAATGTCCTGGTCGGCGGCAAAGGCAGCCATCAGCGTCCGGTCTTTTGAAAAATGTGCCAGCAGCCGTAATTCGATTTGGGAATAATCCGCGCTGAGGATGCAGCCATTCTTTCTATCTTCGGGTACAAATGCCGAGCGAACCTTGCTGCCGATTTCCGTGCGTATGGGGATATTCTGCAGATTGGGGTCGCTGGAGCTTAAACGCCCCGTGGCGGCAATGGTCTGATTGAACGAGGTGTGTACCCTGCCGGTTCGCGGATTGATAAGTGAGCCGAGTTTATCGACATAAGTGTTTTTCAATTTGCTCAACATACGATGTTGCAGGATCGGCTCAATGATCGGATGCTCGCCGCGAAGTTCTTCGAGGACGGCGGCATCCGTGCTTCGCCCGGCTTTGCCGATCCTCGATAGACTTCAGGCCCAGTTTGTCAAAAAGGATTTCAGCGAGTTGTTTCGGCGAATCAATATTGAATACGCAGCCCGCGTGCCCATAGATTTGCTCGGTGACTTGCTTTAATTCCTCAGTCAGCTCGCCAGACATCGTTCTAAGCAACCCCGTGTCGAGTGAAACGCCATTATGTTCCATCGCTGCCAAAACGCAGACCAAAGGCATTTCCACTTCTTCAAATAATTTTTTGAGAAGAGGCTCTTCTTCCAGGCGGCTTTTCAGGTAATTGTAGAGCTGAAAAGTAACATCAGCGTCCTCGGCGGAATACTCGCAGGCAGCAGCGGTATCTACCATATCAAAGGTAAGCTGATTTTTGCCTTTACCGATAAGTGCCGAGATGGGAATAGATTCGTAGTTGAGAAAATCCAGAGCCATCTGGTCTAACGAGTGACTGCTGCGGCCGGGGTCGAGGCAATAAGAGGCGACCATAGTGTCAAAGTAGATCCCTTTTATCGGCATCCCGGCATTTTGCAGCACCAGCATATCGTATTTTATGTTCTGGCCAATTTTTTTGACATTTTCGTCCGCAAGTATTGGCGCCAGCTCCCGCCGGACCGCCGCAATATCAAGATGTTTTGTGCCAAGCGGAGCTTTAACGGGTAGATAATAGCCGGTGTCCTCTTTCCAGGAAAAGCTGATGCCCACAAGGTCGGCTCGCATTGCCTGGATAGAGGTTGTTTCGGTGTCGATGGCAAAAAGTTTTTGCTTCTTAAGTTCGGCTAAAAAACGCCCGAATTTCTCCTGCGTATCTACCAGCCTGTAATCGACTTTCGTATTGCGTATATCGTATTGCGTATCGCGTTTTTGTTGTACAACATACGCATCACGCGGGCCTGCCCCGAGCGAAGTCGAGGGGACGCACGACGAATCACCTGCCAAACCCAACTGCGTTAGCAGCCGACTAAAACCAAGCTCAGTAAAAATCTCGCCCAGCTTTTCTTTGTCGAATTCCTTTATGGCCAAATCGCCATAATCTATTGTAAGCGGGACATTGCAGTCAATGGTCACTAACTTTTTGCTCAGAGCCAGCGAGTCTTTGTATTTCCGGAGGTTGTCGCCGCGTTTGGTCTTTATTTCATCGATGTGCTGCAAAAGATTCTCGATTGAGCCGTATTGTCGGATCCAACCCATCGCGGTCTTTGGCCCGACATCGGGTATGCCAGGCACATTGTCCGAGGCGTCGCCTTGCAAAGCCAGACAGTCAACGAATTGGGCGGGCGTAACGCCCATCTGTTCAACCATTGTTACAACATCGGTGCGGGTATCGGTCTTGATGTCAAAGGTGCTGATGCAGCCTGCCCCTACGGAAGCAGGGGTCAGCAACTGAAGAACATCTTTGTCGCCGGAACAGATGAGGCAGTCGTATCCGTCGGCGGCCGCTTTCTTCGCCAGCGTCCCGATCACATCATCAGCCTCGAAGCCATTGACCCGTAATATGGGGATACGCATCGCGTCCATAATTTGCTCAATTCGGTTTATCTGCCCGGGCATATCGTCAGGCATAGGCGGACGTTGGGCTTTATATTCTGCATAAATTTCGTTTCGGAAGGTCGGCGTCTTGCTATCCATGGCGACCGCAAGCAAATCTGGCTTTTGACGCTGGATAAGGCCGAGAATTGCGGTGGTAAAGATATAGGTTGCTTGGATCGGCTCGCCGGTTGGGGTGGTTAGTGGCCGCATCTTAGCATAGTATGCGGCGTAAATATGTGCGTGCCCGTCAATTATGAATAGTCTTTTCGCCATTGCCCCCACTTTATTTATAGCCGGCTGCCCTGTCAAGGCTATGGCCGGTAATTCTATCAGCCGCAGCAATCTCAAGCCCCTCCCGCGACTAATCACTAATCACCAATCACCAATTCACTATATTCATTTTTTTCTTGAAAATCCCGCTGGAATAGTGTAGACTCCTCATTGATGAGCGAGTGCATCTCGGATTTGTGGTTCAGGATCAGGGCGGCTGTAAGGTTCTTGTACGGAAACCATATAATACATGTTTGGGTGCAAATAATACTTTTTTTCTTGACCATTGTACATGATCCAAGAACATAGACAGGAACTCCAAAGATTAGCAGAATTATCTGCCGATGATATAGGAGATAATGAGAATAGTGTTAAGTACAATTTCATAATCCCTTTCCTCGAATCATTCGGCTATAAGAAGAAACTAGACTTCGAGCACTCAGCACAAGGTAGTAGGATCGACATTTTGATCGAAAAAGTTTCCGACCAAAGTGTTCTGATAGAGGCAAAAAGCTACGGGAAGAATCTAGACAATTACATACCGCAACTCAAACGATACTGTGACGAAAAAGGACCTATCATTGCAATGATAACAAATGGGGAAGAAATCAGATTTTACTCACCTTTCTGCAAGAAGCCCGATTTCACCGAAAGGCTAATCTATGCGATTCCGAGACGTCGGCTCTCCGAAGAGACTACGATTGAAAGGGTCGAAGCGGTCCTTGGTAAACAATTCTTGGAAGACGGCAGCATAGTGGAGCATATTGAGCAGAGGGAAAAGGAAATAAGTAGTATTAAGAAGCGAATACAATCTCTTGAGTCACTCTATCAAGATAAAACTATGAGCCTTGATACCCTGATAAACACTCTTGAAGAGCAGGTGAAGTCTCTTCAGCTCCAAATTGACCAGAAGAAAAGTGAGCTCACAGATTTAAAGCACGAGAAAGAATCAAAAGGTCCAAGAACTCAAAAAGGAAAATTTCATCCATGTCTCTCAACCCAAACAAGAAGCTCCTACAGTATTCCCAGAACCAAAACCTCCCGGTATAAAGAGGCCTTTGGGTAGAAAAGGCTACGAACAGCTCACCGATTACTTAATTCCAGTCATTCGTCTCATCAAAACCGGTAAGAAACACACGGATGCTTTCAAACAAATTGCTGAAAAATTGGGTGTGGCCAAGGAGACTGTCAGTGCCGAGTGCTCCCGCAGCCTAAAGATCTCGACGGCAGAGTTTGACGAAATGGTAGAGAGTAATAGAATCAAATCCTTCTTGAAAGAAAAATTCCCCGGGAAAGCGAGTTTGATAGAGCAAGAGCTTTAAGTTCAGAATGAGAAAAGTCTTACTGGACGTAATAAGTCGCTGGATTTGAACGAGTGCCACAGGCGAGTGTTTACCTTTCGAATAATAGGGACAGGCAACTTAGACGTGTTATATGGAACCATATAATACAGAGTTAGGGGTATGCGTAACTCACAGGCTGAGTACAACACTATTCTCGACGGCGTAAAGGCCAGGGCGCATGCCCTGTCCCAAGCCGAGTGCGAACGTATTCTCATGGATCATGCGTACTCGTACGGACAAGCGAAAAACGGTGCCTATGTGTATTTGCACCACGGCGAAAGCTTGGTGAGCCGACGCTGGGGGTCGGCCAAAGAATATGCGAAGATACTGGACACGTTTGGCGCCCCGAAAAGAAAACCAAAAGAGTGTATATCTCATTTGGAACTCATGGGCTTCACCTATCGTCAAGCACAAACTGCTGTTTACAAATATCGGTGCAACCGAAGGTTGGTTCGACGGGGACAATAGGGAAGGACAGAGATCAGGGCGGTGGCTCACAGTTTTGAGCTTTTTTAATATTAGGCACAGCCACCCGTTAATGGCTGGGGCGAGTGCACAGAAAACGGTGACTGGATTCCCGGGCTCGGGATGACGGCCTTCGGGCGTCATTTTTCTTAAACTTGAACTTGACATTGGCCGAATAATTTGTTAAATGCGACTTAAACCTGGGCCATTTTTGGCGTGGATTGGGTTATGAAGATTATTATGAACAACGCGATTATCATAATTATTGGTGACAGATTGAAGCTGCCCTGAGAAAGGCATATTGAGGGTGATTCAAGCCTTCCAGAGCAGCAGACTTTGGAAGGCTTTTTTATTAGGGAGCAAAAACGATGCAGGTGCAGGCCGTCATACGCAGGGCGAGCCGGCAGGATGTTCCGGCGATCGTCGCACTGGCAGAAGCATTGATGGACTTCCACAAGGACAAGGACCCATTCTTCACGCGGGCGGCCAACTTTGGCGAAGTGTTTGCGCGATTTATCGAAGAGAATATCTGCAACGATAACGCGTGCGCGTTGGTCGCCACGATCGAGGACACGGTGGTCGGGTACTGTCAGGGGATGGTAGGCCGACACCCGCCTGCGGTTGCAGAGCCGGACTACGGGCAGATCTTGGATATCTTTGTCGCGGCCCATTACCGCAAATCTGGCATCGGCACTCTGATGTTTAGGGTTCTCTATCGACTGGTTTGCCCAAAGGGGCTTGCGGCGGATCGAGGTGCGTCACTCGACGCATAACCAGATTGGCGAGCGATTCTGGACGAAAATGGGATTCGAACCTTATCTGAGCACGATGTTCATGGACCTTCCCGTGGCTTGCGGTCCGTTTGAGCCGCCGGAGCCGTCCGGTTGACAAGTGTTGACCGAAGTCGTAAGATGCGCAATTTAATTTGGCCGGGATTTTTCGAGGGGTATCCGCGATGCCGGATGGAAACAAGAAGAACTATCGTGATACGTTGAATCTGCCAAAGACCAGCTTTTCGATGAAGGCCGATCTGGTGCAGCGCGAGCCGCAACTGCGTAAAGACTGGGCGAAGATGAATATCTACGCCAAAATCAGGCAGGCTCGACATGGTGCGGCGCTGTACACACTGCACGATGGCCCGCCCTACGCCAACGGCGATATTCACATGGGTCACGTCATAAACAAGGTCCTCAAGGATATTCGTGGTCAAGTACAAGACGATGACCGGCTTCGACGCCCCTTACGTGCCGGGCTGGGATTGCCACGGCCTGCCGATCGAATCGAAGGTCGTCGACAGACCTCGGCGAAAAAGTTCAGTCAGATGAGCAAGCTCGACATCCGCAGGGCCTGCATGAAGTATGCCGGCAAGTACGTCAAAATCCAGAGCGAGCAGTTCCAGGAGCTTGGCGTATTCGGCGACTTCGAGAATCCTTACCTGACCTTCAAGCCCGCGTACGAAGCGGGAATTCTGGAGGTCTTCGCCGAGCTGGTCGATAAGGGCCTGGTTTATAAGCAGCTCAAGCCCATCCATTGGTCCATCGGTGCGAGACGGCCCTGGCCGAGGCGGAGCTGGAGTACAAGGACGTCGCGTCGCCGAGCATCTTCGTCAATTTTCCCGCGGCTGAGGAGAGCATCGAGCGGCTGATCGAGCTTGGGCTTGGTCGAACGGGAGGCAAAGCGAGAATGCACGGGTCTGCTTCATGATCTGGACGACCACGCCCTGGACGCTGGCGGCAAATCTGGCAATAGCGGTGCATCCGCATCTGGATTACACGGCGATCAGCTATGAAAGGGATGGCCGCAAATTCGTCTCGTATAGTAGCAACCGAGCGAGTCGAGGCGGTCATGCCGAGCAGGGCTCTGAAGCAAGGCCAGTATCAGCGTTGGCGAAAAAACGGTCCGAGGCAGCGACCTTGAGGGCCTGCGATACGTGCATCCTTTTGTCGAGAAAAATCCGACAGACAAAGACGCCTACATGGTGATCCTGGCCGATTATGTCACGACCGAGGACGGCACGGGCCTGGTGCACACTGCACCTGGGCACGGCGTTGAGGACTACGTCTCCGGCCAGAAGTACGACCTGGCGGTCTATTCGCCGGTGATGGATGATGGACGGTACGACGACACCGTGCCGGAATGGCTGCGCGGCAAAAGCGTCCTGGAGGTTGAGAAGAGGTCAATGACTATCTCAGGAAACACGGCTGGCTTTTCGCCGAAGATAAGATTACACACAGCTATCCGCACTGCTGGCGGAGCAAAGGCCCGGTGATCTTCAGGGCGACCGAGCAGTGGTTCATCAGCGTGGACAAAGAGCTGCCCGGCGTCGGGCAAGAAGCCTGCGCAGACTGGCGATGGAGAGCATCGATAGAGTCCGGTGGATTCCTGCCTGGGGCCAGAAGCGCATCGCCGGGATGCTGGAGTCGCGGCCCGACTGGTGCATCAGCAGGCAGCGGAGCTGGGGACTGCCGATGCCGGTCTTTATCAACGCAGACGGCCAGACCCTGATGACCAAAGAATCCGTGTTAGCTGTGGCCAGGCACATCGCGCAGAAAGGCTCGGATAGCTGGTTTACGGATTCGCCGCGACAGATTCTGGGCGAAGATTTCAAATTGCCGGATGGATTTGATCTTGATGAGCTTAAGAAAGAGGAGAACATTTTCGATGTGTGGTTCGAGTCGGGCTGTAGCTGGTACAGCGTCTGCTGAAAGGCAGGCTGGCCGATGCCGGTGGACCTGTATCTGGAAGGTTCAGACCAGCACCGAGGCTGGTTCCAGTTGTCGCTGCTGCCGGCTCTTGGGGCGGTAGGTAAGCCGCCGTTTAAGAGCGTCCTGACGCACGGTTTCACCGTTGACGAAAAAGGAATGAAGCAGTCAAAATCGCTCGGCAATTACGTCAATGCCCAGGACGAAGTGGCTAAGTACGGCGCGGATATTCTGCGACTGTGGGTGGCCAGCGTAAATTACCAGGAAGATATACGCTGCAACGACGAACTGATCGGCCGAACGCAGGACGCCTACCGCAAAATCAGAAACACGCTGCGATATCTGCTGGGCAACATCGATGACTTCGACCCAGGCACGAACGCCGTGCCCTACGAACAGATGTTCGAGATAGATAAATGGGCGATGCAGCAGTTGCAGAAGCTCATTGCCAGACGTCACCGAGGCTTACGAGAACTTTGCCTTTCCACCGGGTCTTCTCGCTGCTGTACAATTTCTGCGCGGTCGAGATGAGCAGCATCTATATGGACTTGCTGAAGGATAGACTCTACTGTGACGCTGCCGACAGCCCTAGCCGGCGAAGCGCCCAGACCGCATGTACACCGGATACTGGACTGCCTGGTTCGAATGCTGACACCTATCTTAGTTCATACCGCCGAAGAGGCATGGGCAGCAATGCAAACTCAAAACTCAAAACTCAAACCTGTCCCGAGCGGAGCCGAGGGAACTCAAAACTTTGGGAGCGTACATTTAGCCTTGATGCCGAAAGTCGATGATTCGATTGACTGGCAGAGTACCGAGCCGAGATGGCAGAAGCTGATGGCCCTGCGCGATGAAGTGCTGCAAGTACTGGAAGGTCTGAGGCGCGACAAAAAAATCGCCAGCAACCAAGAAGCCCGCGTGACTATCTACTGCAACGATCAAGATGCGGCCCTGCTGCATGAGTTCGGCGTCAAACAATTTGCCGCACTGTGCATTGTAAGCGAAGTGAATCCACAAAAGGGGCACGAGCAGACGATAGTCGCCGCCGAAAAGAGCAGGCACAACAAGTGCCAGCGTTGCTGGAACTACTGGCCAAGCGTGGGCACGGATAGCGAGTATCCGGATTTATGTGAGCGATGCGTTTCCGTGCTGCGTCGTGCGTGATGCGTATTGCGCAAAGGAAAATACGCAATACGATGTACGCAGTACGCAGTACGCACTACGAATTTAACTGCTCGCACACCTTCTGGTAGACCTCATCGACGGTAATGTTGCGAACATTGTGTCGTGGGTCGGTGCTCTTTATGTCCAGTCCTCTTCCGTAAGGTTCGCGGGCCACCATGCACTCGGGCCTGCCGTAGGGAGCAATTCTCGCCGGGTTGGACCAACTGTACATCAACACCAAGGGCACGCCCAGAGCGGCGGCGATATGCCCGGGCCCGGTGTCATTGCTCACAACCAATCTGGCGGTTCTCAGCAGCGCTATCAACTGGCCGAGCGAAGTTCGCCCGGCAAAGTTCGCCACAGGGACGTGAGCCAAGCTCTTCAGCCTTTCAATCAAACCTGCTTCCGATGTGCCCCCCGTAGCAACTATCGGCAGATGGAATTGTGAGGCGATCTTATCAGCCAAGCTGGCAAAATGCTCGACCGGCCAGCGTTTGTCCAGGTCGGTAGAGCCCGGCACAAAAACTACGTAATTGTCACGCTCGATATTGTAGCTTGTCAACAGCTTGCTAACCGAGTCTACAGCAGCAGCATCCTGTGCCAGTACAAATTCCACCCCTTCGGCTCCGCTCAGGGCAGGGCTTAGATCCGCTGCCCCCGCCAGTCGCACGATTTTCAGATAATAGTCAACCAGGTGAACGCAATCCTGGTCTTGCTCGACTTTATGTGTGTAAAAGAGGTGGGCGAGCTCTCTGGCGTTTGCCATTCCGAAGCGATTCTTGCAGCCTGACAGCCACGCCAAAGCCGCCGTTCGCAAAAGCCCCTGAAAGTCGAATACCGCATCAAATTGCTGGCGGCGCAGTCGGCGAATAAGCGATACGAGCGCAAAACGCCCCTGGATGAAACCACGCCTTGCCCAGCCTCTTGCGATCAAAAAGAATCACCTCAGTCAGGTGAGGATGATTTTCCAGAAGCGGTGCAAATTCCGGCCGGACGAGCCAGCTTATCCTCGCATCAGGGAAATTTCTGCGCAGAGCAGAAAGAGCAGGCAAGGCCAAAACTATGTCACCGAGTGAGCTCGGCTTGATTATCAGGATGTTTTTCAGCTCCATTGGCAAGTAGAATAAATTGACAATTGACAATTTACAATTGAAAATTAGCACGGTATGGCCAAAAAGGGAAGATACGTTTATGACTGGCCCAGGCCGATGGTGACGGTCGATGCTGTAGTTTTTGCCTTCTTTGGTGGTCGGGCCAAGCTGCTGCTCGTCAATCGCGCTAATGAACCGTTCAAGGGTAAGTGGGCGCTGCCGGGCGGTTTTATCGAGATAGACGAGGAGCTGGAAGATGCCGTAGCCAGAGAATTGGCGGAGGAAACCGGGCTGACCGGTGTGCCGCTGGAGCAAATGCACACCTTCGGCAGATGCGGCAGAGACCCACGCGGCAGAATGATTACGATCGCATTTGTGGGCATCGCCGGCGCTGGAAAGACCAAAATAAAAGCCGGCGACGATGCAGCAAAAGCTCGCTGGTTCGACATAGAAAAACTGCCGCGCGATATGGCCTTCGACCACGATGAAGTCACTAAATTCGCAATCGCAAGATTAAAAGAAATTGAGCCACAGAGAACACCGAGATCGCAGAGAAAAATCAAAGGGCAAAAAAAAGGGAAAGAGTAAGACACGGATTGACGCAGATTAACACCGTGATTTTGCGGACAAATCCGCCAGCCAACACACACAAATGGCAGGTGAACTCCACCGGGACCATTCTTAGCCGCGTGGGCTGTTTATCAAAAGAGAGTATTCTACGTTAGCGATGATTTCGCCCATCTTCTTATCTCTAAAGTCTCCACAGCCAGCCATCGCGTTTCCAAGGATCGGCCCTAATCTTTGCTTGTCTTTGTCTTGTATTTTGGGATTGGCAAAACACTTTTCCATATAGTCAACGCCGCCGCAGAAGATAAAACTATCAATCAGACAAGGATACTCGTCATATTCGAGAACGAAACGATACTCTTTCTGATTAACGAATTTTCTATCTTTCGCAAATGGCACGACGTCAAAGATATTATTGTGGTCAACATGCACCTTTTCATAATTTACTTCCCTATGCTGCACCGGCCAAAAAGGAAATCTACGGTTTGTGCGTTCCCGCTTTGTTTCAAGCACCTTATCCAGAAACTCACAGACCTTGCTGGGAGTACTAACGATTGCCACAATATTCTGTTCGTTCTCTTTGAAGATGTCCCATTCGTCAGGTGTCGGCTCATCTGCTTTTATCTTGGTCCAACAGCTAACCACAAATCCTGTGAATTCAGACCGTCCCCCATCGATGTTGTGTGCACGACCTTCATCTCTATCACCCTTTTTGCCATAGGTTGTCTCATATAATCTTCTGTAGTGTTCAGGGGATCGCAGTACAAACGTGCTCTTTTCTGAGAATATGCTCTTGGACGCCTGAATGTCAACGAACCGGGCAATCTTTGTTTCTGACATACGGGGATTACTCCTTTCGCTTAACATAGTTTGTCAGAGACAGTCATTGTTTCTTGTGTACCGCCCCCAACCATTTAGGGGCGTCTGTCATTGTAGATCTTCTTTGCAGTTTAACAAGATTGACTCTTTTTCGCCAGTGGGCACTTGCAAATTGTGGGGCGGGGTTTCTGCTTTGGGGATTTCAGATTGGCGATTGATGGAGATTGCCACGGCCCTTACGTGGCCTCGCAATGACGGCCTTTCGGTAATGTAGGGACAGACCAGTATATTTATGAACGGTGTTAATCCGTGTAAATCCGTGTCTAAAACAAAATCGCGTCAGAGGTACCGGGCAATTCTTTGACCTGTTTGTTGAACATTCGTAATTGTACGTCGATGGCAGCTAAAGCCCAGTCTATGTAGTGCAATTTGTGAACAGGTCGGCGATGGGCCTCGTTCATCAGGCCCTGCTGGATGGTTTCGGTGAACTCACTTATAGTTTGATCGCTGATTTCAGTAGGCTCTGCTGCCCAGCTTTTCAATTCCTCATATTCGCGCCGCAGTTTGGCATCGGCGTTTAATTGGTCGGCACTTAAATAGTCGCCCGGATTGTAAGCCAATTGAAGACCCTTAAGGCACAAAATTAGAGGCTCATAGTTGGCTCTTTCTTCCAGGCGAATAAATTTGTATTGCTGAACCTGCGCGGTCGCCTGGGCCGGCACTTTTTCAGCGATCTCGTCGTCACCCATATACCATCTGCGCTACTCGTCCTAGCAAAGACAAGCTCCTCGCCAGCTCCGTACTGTTTTATTTCATCGTAGCCCATTCTTGAGATCCATAGTCTGCCGGTGCTCTTTCGTCTTAGGCCGCCGCCAAGTGCAAGCAGGCACTTCACAAAGCGCAACGGCAGGATTTTCTGTTTGCCGATTTGATTTTTACGCAACTGAAAAGAAAGATGCAGACTGTGCGGCTGGACATCATAGAAAGCGATAATCTCGTGTATCAGATTATTAAGCAGCCACGGGTCTGAAGTCGCCGGGCGGGATAGCTCGCCAGCGATGTTCAGTCTGCCGGGCGCCAGCTCCAAAAAACCGAGCCTGCGCGTCCGGTCGGTGGAACCGCTATGGTCGTCAACATAGCCGCCGAGTTTCCACGCCAGCACGTCCAGGCTGAAATCATGGAAATACCTAAAGTCGTCATACGCCGGGTCAACAGCGTTCTGGGCGGTCCTTTGCGGCTCGACGGCTGCGGGGCCAAGATTACTCAATTCCAACTCGGCTCCCAGAGGCACAAGGCCCGGCTGGAGATTTGACCTTACCCAGGCAAGCACAGATTCCGCGACCCGGCTATCAAACATACTGTCAGCGGCGCGGACGGCATATTTGACGTAATCGATAAGGTCATATTCGCGGTACGGCATCGTCTTTAGAGAGCGTTCAATTAGCAGGTCAACAACCGGCCTATTGTCATTTATCATTCGCAGGGCCGCCAGCATACTAATTGAGCGTTTGAAGTACCTCTCCGAAGTTAGCATGTGCTCGATCTCAAAACGGAATCGAGCTTGAATCTTCTCGTCTAACTCGTTTAGCAAAACCTGCTTCACGACCAAGGCCAAATACTTTTCGATGAATGGCTGGGCCTGCGGGTCGTCGTACAAATGTTTTATGCTTGGCCGAGGTCGGTCCAGCTCGTGCTCAATATAGTAGTCGCTAACGGCGTCTCTACGGTAGTGAGCTATGACTAAGTCCCGCTCGGTGGTTGCGAGCAACTGCCTGTCCGCCCGCCGCTCCAGGTCGGCATCGGGGGTTTGCTCGCCGGGACGAGTTCGCTTCTCGATAAATTTTTCGATGCGTTTGCGCAGCCAAAGTTCGTGTATCAAATTGACGTGAAATCTATCGCCGAAGTATTTCCTCATCGACTCGTGACTGACAAGATACGCCTGGGCTTGAACAAAACCGCCGGCGGTATTAACCCTGACGGTATCTCTATCGTAGCGTTTCCCCTCGTACCTATCGATTTCGGCCATCGCTGCGGCTGGCACATCGTGGATTACAAGTCCTTCGATTCTGGATGGTGGACTTTCGACGGCGTAAAAATACACGTTGTCGGGGCTGACCTTTCGGTAGCCCGGCAGAAAGGCGGGTTCAGCCAGAAGACGGTCTTCGCCGGCTCGTGAACGTTCCTGGGTGAAACCTAAGCCGCTGACCGATTTGAATATCTGAGGGTCAAGTAGTGACCCGTAAATGAACAGATTGACCTTCGCTTCGTCCATAAAATGTCACCTACCCGCCCCCAATTTGGTCGGGGTAACTATTGGTGCTTTTTTGGGACTTCCTTTTTTAATCCGGCTGTATAGCTTGATTAGCTCCTTAAATGCTCGCAGGATCACGCGTGGTCTTCCGCCGGTCTGCCTGCCGGCGGTTCGCGGATAATGGTGCACACCCCTTTCGGTCAGGCGGTAGCCTTGTCGGACGGCTCTGGCTAAGATTTCGGCATTAATCAAGGCCCCGGTGCTGGATAGTTCAATGTGGTCAAAAATCTCGCGCTTATATAATTTGAAAGCACAGTCGATATCGCGGATTTTCATCCCAAATAATAAGCAGACCAATTTTGTCCAGCACCAGCCATTTATTCTGCGCACCAGATTATCCTGACGGTTCAGCCGGTAGCAACTGACAATATCAGCTTCATCCATAAGCCGGAGCAAGGGCGGCAGCTCGCTAATGTCGAACTGCCCATCGCCGTCAGTGTAAAAGACAAGCTCTTTCGTGGCTGCTTTGAAGCCCGATTGCAGAGCGGCGCCATAGCCCAAATTGGGGTGATGACGCACGACTTTGACCTTGTTATTTCGGCTGGCGATTTCATCGGCAATCCGACCGGTGCTATCAGTGCTGCCGTCGTCAACAATAATTACTTCAAAGTCGGCGTTGAGCTTTTCCAGAACCTCCAGCGCTCGTTCGACCGTACGGGCAACATTGTCCTGCTCATTGTAGCAGGGAAAGAAAACGGTGATAGCCGGCCTTCGGCCGGAGTATTCGAAACCTGTCCCGAGCGAAGCCGAGGGATTCCCGCCATCGGCGGGCTGGCTACCACCTTTGTTCATCGGATATCTTCTCTCGCTCAGCTTCATATTCTCTTATTCTGGCGGCGTAAGATTCTGCCAGTTTTGCATTTGCCTGTGCTCTGGCGACCCTTTCCAGATGCACACACGCCAATCGTGCGGCGTCCAGTCTAAGGCGATAACCATCCTGCCTGGCATAGACTTGCTTGTTTTTCGGGAAACTGTCAACGTAGCTTCTGCAGAAACTGCTGACCTGCGGAGCAAGGTCGGTGAACCTGGCTGCATTAACCATTATCTCCAGCATCGGCGTCGGCGAGGGATTCAAATTGAAGGCCGCAGTGGCAAAGTCTAAACCTCGCTTTCTTTGCGCAACATCCTTAGCGTAAATAAGTATGTTATGCGACAGCGTAAGTTTCCTGGAGAAGTCATCCGGATAAAGCGTTTTACCACTTTCTATGCCGTCAAAGAGCGCCTTGCCCTGAGCCGTTGCATAATTAACCAGTATTTTCTGCTTATTGTCGAGAAAGACAATCACCCAATTCAGGGTATGTTCGAGCCCTCTAACAAAAATGCTGTCGAACTCAGCGCCCGGCATCAGGGCTATCCAGACGTTTCTCTCCCCGAGCGCCTGATCTATCGACGGGCCAATTTTCACGTAGTCGGCGACGGTCAGCACGTCTTTTAGCTCCTGTCCGGTCATTCTGGCCTTCATGCTGGCACCTTGCACTATCTGAAACCCCTCCGAACCGGGCAGACCCCCGGACATGATGTACGACCAGAGATCAAAAGTCTCACGGTTGTAGGCAGCCTGTGCCCGGCCATCCATGAACAACTGTAGTGGCGTCCGACCGGTCTTCGGGTCAGGCTCCTGCGCCCAGGCGACGAAGCCGCCTTCGGTCCAGTAGTTAAACATATTGCCCGCCAGCTTATTCATCCTGATGAATTGGCCGGCACAAAATGGTTTGGCATCGGAGGCAGTCATCCGCATAAAAATCGAAGTGAGCTCCGGGTCATTAGGCCACGGGTCAAGATAGACAAGCTTAAACCGGCTGCCCCACCACGCTCCAAAGAATACGACCGCCGCCGCACTAGCAATCGTCAGATAAAGCTGTACATTGCGGGGCATTGGTGAGACGAACAGTCCCGCGAGCGCGGATCTTTGCCTGTGGAAGTTGCGGGCCGCCAAAATTGCGCGGACGATTTCGTCAACGAACATCGCTATAATCGGGCAGCCCGCGATAGCCGCTATCGGTATGAATCTGCGTGAGCGGATGGCCATGTAAATAGTAAGAGCGGCAATCATCATTGAAGGCAAATTAAGCTTAGGCCATTGATATTCATCCGAGGCTGCCTTTCGAGACCGGTTTTGGCTCACGGAGCACCGTGCCAACGCTGGGATGACAATCCAAAGCCCCAGGACAACCCAGGCAATAATGTACATCACCAAAAAAGGTACGGCGGTGCCGACCGGATTATCCCAGTCGAAGGCAGGCTGCCACTCATGAATCTCACGCCATCGGGCGGCATGCTCGCTGACGCTGATGACGAAAGTATGAGTCAGATTGGTTAAATGAAAAGGATTAACCACCACCATAGCGAAAAAGGCAACAGTGCCGGCTGCAACTGTATGGCGGATGCCCCTCCAACCAATGGAGACAAGATTGTTTTTATAAAAAATCAGTGCGATGTCCAAAACAATCAGCAAGACCAAGAACAAGAATGTAGATGTTGTTAGACCGGCTCTGGACGCGACAAGAGCGTAGAACGGCCAGGCGGTGACATTGTATAGGATTGCAGTCCATTTTCTGTTGAAGCTATTGAGCAGATGCAGCCCTATGAACGGCACGAGCATTATAAATGCGTAAATGTATCCGCCGTGAACGTTGCACCAGAAAACAGTCAGCGGGACAACCAGCCAGATGTACAATATGTTTCGATATGCTGCAAGAACCAGTACCAGCAGAAAGACGGCTACGAGCAGGTTTGAGAAGCCCTGCGGGCGAACATCTAGAAATGAACGCCCGACAAACACTGCAAAGCAGGCAAAGGCCGCAGATAGAAACGGATTGGCGCCCAATAATCTGCCCGTGTAGAACATGCAGATAATGGTCAATATGTAGACCGCAAACTTCCAGTAAACCAGCGCGTTGAAATATGGTTTTTCCTCCGAGCCCAGCGTGGTCGTCAGCCAGTAGAATATTACGTGGGTCAGCCAGTTCTGGTTAATCCAGCCTGTCGGATGCCATTTCTTGACCGTTTCAAGGCCCACTTTATCGACAATGTACTGGGCCCAGTCCGGCCAGGTCTTGACTTCCTCGGGAGTAGGTCCCGGCGTGTGCGAATTGGCGCTGAAAGGCTCAACGGTATGCACTCCGTGTTTGATGAAGTGCCGCCCGCAGGCCATTGCCACCCACGTATCGCCGGCGGCGACCATGTGTGTGCAGGCGTGTATGGCGAAGACGAGCATCGCCAGCCAAGCCAGGACAGAGGACAGACGACAGAGGACAGATTTCTGACTTCCGACCTCCGTCTTCTGTTTTCCGTTTTCTGTTTTTTGTCTTCTGTCTTCTGTCTTCTGTTTTCTGGTTTCTGCCTTCTGTCTTCTGTCCTTCATTGGCCGAGCCATTCTTCGAGTCTATCCAATCCTTTACGAATCTGCTCTAACGAGCAGGCAAAACTCAGCCGAACATTGGCGTCACAGCCGAACGGCAGGCCCGGTACAAGGGCGACTTTAGCCTGCTCCAGAAGTGCCTTGGCAAAATCCGTGCTGCCGGTAATTTTCGCCCCAGCTAATAGTTCGGCCATAATGGGTTGAAACATCAGGGAAACAGTAAAAAGCGCCCGTGGGTTCCGGACACTCCACGCCCGATATACCGTTTAATCGCTCAGCCATATATTGCCCGCGACGCTCGAATTCTGCACGCATACGCTCTATAGAATCCGCTGCCGGCTCGCCAAGAGCAGCAACTGCCGCGTACTGGCCGAACGTTACAACGTTTGAGGTCATGTGGTCCTGAAGACGCCCCATCGCCTTTATGACATCCAGCGGCCCGGCAGCGTAGCCCAGCCGCCAGCCCGTCATAGAGAAAGCCTTGCTAAAGCCGTTGAGAGTCAAGGTTCGGTTGTAGGCATCCTCGCTGAGGCAGGCAAAGCTGACGAATTTCGTATCGCCGTAGACCAGTTTTTCATAAATCTCATCTGATAGCACCACAACTTTGGTGCCTTCGAGGACCCTGGCGATGGCTTTTAGCTCCTGGGGCGTATAAGTAAAACCGCCCGGATTGTTGGGCGAGTTGAGCACCAGCATGGCAGTTTTTTCGGTGATGACGTCCGCAAGTTGCGCCGGCGTGATTTTATAACTATTTGCCCTGTCGGTCTCGATGATCTTGGCTGTGGCGCCCGCCAGCTTTATTGTCTCCGGATATGTCACCCAGTACGGCGTCGGCAGAATAACTTCATCGCCCGGATCAAGCACCGCCTGCATTGCCTCGTACACGGAGTGTTTGCCGCCCATGTTGACGATAATTTGCTCGGGGCTGTACGTCAGGCCGTTTTCATTCCTTAGCTTGGCAGCGATGGCGGTACGCAGCTCAATTATGCCGGCTGCCGGCGTGTATTTCGTCTTGCCTGCTTTCAGTGCCTCAATAGCTGCATCTTTTATATAATCGGGCGTGTCAAAATCCGGCTCTCCTGCGCCAAAACCGACTACATCCACGCCCTGGGCCTTTAGTTCCTTGGCTCGCGCCGTAACCGCTATCGTCGCTGAAGCCGGCACTTCCTGTGCTCGTTTGCTAATTTTCATTTGTTCTGCACCTTTCCAGTCGAAAGATTTTTCTGTTCCGTAGCAGCTTAAGACAGGATAAATTGACAATTGACAATTGACAATCGAAAACTGACAATTGACAATCGAAAATTAAGTATGGTTCGCACACTTCAAATTGCAGTTTCGATTTGTGTTGGGCTCGGCGTAATAGGCTGCGGCGACCGCGCGGCCGCAGATAAGTCTTCCCCTGCGCAAGCAGGGGTCAAGATCGGCGACATAGGCCCATCCGGCGCGGGCGGCCAATCGGCTGCCGAATTGCTAAAGACCATAAATTTCAGCGTCTATATTATCGAATTGCCGGCTGAAAACATCGACAAACTGGCGGAATTCTGGTCTGTGCTAGATGCCAGGCCACTTAGATTCAATAGTCCAAGTGCCTTCAAAGCTAATTCTTTTTCGGTCGGGTTCGGCCAAGTCAGGATGTGGGATAAAGTCTATGCTCTACTGCGTGCGGCCGGCGGCCAAGAGTTGGGGACGGTTTCGCTTTTACTTGCCGACGACCAGGCCAGCGATCTTGCCGTCACCGGTCTGGACTACAAGCAGAAGGCCTCTTTCGTCTCTGGCGACCTCTCATCGCAAAGTGCAACCATTGGCCCGGGCATCCTTGCACTACGGATAAAGGCTACAAAAATGCCCGCCGCACAAGGTGCGTGCACGGTCGTTGCCCATCCGGTGTTCACGGTGCCGATAACCAGTCCGATCCCGGAATTGGCTGCCCGGGCTAAAGCGCGCGAATTTCCGTTCACGGCCGCCGCCTTTGGATTGAAAATGAGTTCAGGCGATTTTGTCGCCCTCGGCCCGGAAAAATATATCGGCGATTTGACAACTCTCGCTGGTCTATTTTTCAGTAATCCTGCCGGCAGCATCTTCTTCAACCCTGATGAACGCAAGCCGCCCGAGCGTAAGCCAGCCGTCAGAATATTTCTGCTGGTTTGTGTGCGGATCCCGGTGAATTAGTAACCACAGATTTCACGGACGGTGTCCCTTCGAAAAGCTCAGGGGAAGTTCAAGCGCAACCGAAGGATCTATCACGGACTTTGTTTTTGTTTAGCCGTCGCCGGACTTGTACTACGTAGCATTTGTCGAAGTAGTAACGGCGACGGGCGAAAATGGTCCTCGTGGCCTGGGGTCTGGCCTACATCGCTGGTATCGCCCCTAGAATACCTTTAGCATAATGGGATAGGATCAAGAAGAATTTTCGGCGCGGTGCAAAACTGACTATTACTACCGTTGCCCTGATTTCATATCGCACGAGGGAATGAGGAATCCTTTATCCGGTTACGAGCAACTTCCGCAATTTCGAAGCTGCACGCTCCTTTACGCTGCTCGCTATTCCCGGTGTGAGTTCCAGCGCTCTGAGAACCTCCTGGTGACTTACTTTACCCAGATCAATGTCCCAAACCCATTTAGCCCCCGTTCCGAAGACTTCTCCTCCAACCGTGATTTGGATCTTTGATGATATACCAATACTATCATCAAAGTTAATGGCCTGCAAATTATCCTCCAACATTTTTAGCATTATCGTATGGTGTCCGATTTCATCTCTGATCTTTTTGCTTTCTGAAAAAATAGCTGAAATTATATTTGAAGCCGTGGTGTCTATCCTATTGATTATTTGGATGGCGCTTCTGCGTTGCTCGTCCTGCAAATTGTTAATTCTTTTCTTAAAACCCCTTATATCCTTTTTGCGAAGGGACTTCTCCATGTGATCTTTTCCTCTTAGCTTGGTTCAGGATTTGTTGGACTTTCTCTTTTGGGTACCCCAATTTGTTCGAAATCTCCTCTATGTCGACTCCCTCGTCGTCCTTGAGTTTACTGATATATGTCAGGATGTCTAGCGCCATCTGTCTCTGACTGACTTCGGTGAGGAGTGCTTTGTATTCCTTCTTCTCTTCCTCAAAGTCTTCTTTTAATCAGCACATTTTCTATCTTCTGCTCGTATTCGCTTTGCTTTATCATTCTACTAATTTGTTTCGTCCCATCCGATCCTATTTCAATAATATAGCTATTCGGCGTCTCGAATTCCTCAGAATGTGAGGTTATGAAAATTTGTTTATCACTATCGGAGTAAACATCCTCGACGATACTATGCAACAGTTTTTGGTTCTCTGTAGATAAACCTCCTTCTGGCTCTTCAATGGCAATTATGGCTGCATCTAATAAAATCATATGTGCTAAATAGAGAAACAAATCCTGAACACCAAGACCCTGGTCATCTATAGGTAGCGAAGTAATACTCGTACCAAAAATTGCAAATACTTCATTTCTTATCTTCGTTATAGTTTCAAGTCTTCCTAAATGCGAATAAGACTCGTTAAAAATACCATAGAACTTATCAATTGAATCTCGTTCTTTTCTGCTGGGCGACCCAATGATAGAAACTAACCAACCGATGAACCTGTTCATATCGAAGATTTCTATTCGTTCTTTACGATCCCTATCGAGGAATGGAGACTTGGGAAAATATTCCTTATTTGGAATCAAAACGAAGTTATCAGACATTTTATGGAAGTATCCTTTGACCATGTCGAAAGGCTTCGAAAAAACCTCTATAGGGTCAGGTTTTGGTTCGCTCAAGATTTCCCTATAATGAGCTAACACCATCGAAGCTTCGTGCCTTTTATCTCTATTTTCTATTTGGTCGAGAGATCGCTCTAAACGATAGATTATTCTTTCTGTTTCCTCTGGGTCAGCGGGAAATTCTCTGAACCTATCGAGGTAGTAACGCATCTCTTTCAAATCCAAACCCAAACGACCTAAATCAGAGGTAATTTGTCTGAATGTTCTTTCCGCTTCACCTCTCATTTTCTCCTTGATAAGTCGTGCAATTTCCCTGTATGAATCCTTATATCTTTGGTAATCAAACGCGAAATCTGTACGCACATCCTCGATCGAAATTCCGACATCAGTAGTTTTTTCGCCGGAGGACGCACGTATTTTCAGGCGTAGATCCTTCAATGGGTGAAATGAAGACGACTTTTCGACAAACTCATCAATTTTGTTTGTCATACCGGCCAAAAATTCCCCCTTCGAAGCAACGACGGAGCCTATATTCTGAATCGCTTCCTGTAAATCAATCTGAAATTGTTTCTCATCACAGAAATCTCCGTCGAGAATTAGGTCAATAATAACTTCAATGGGCTTGTATATGTTTCTGTTGAAAAACATAGCATCGGGGAAGAACACGGTATCGACTCTCAGACAGTAGAATGCCAAATGCAAAGCACGAAGTATGTTCGATTTCCCCACATTATTTTTACCAAAGAATACGTTAACAGGGTTTAGATTATCTATTTTGAGTTCCTTAATACTTCTATAGTTTTTTATTGTGAAAGATTTGATTCTCATCTCAGGTCTCCTGATTATGCTTTCTCAACAAGCATTTCATGGTAAAAGCTTCACACCTATTAAAATATCGGAAGTTTCAGCCTGTAACAAGGAAAAAAACTTCAAAACCTGCTCCAGATGCTTGCAACCAAAAATCGGCAAGCTCAAAAAGACCTTTCTGGTCCTTTAAGTTACAAAATCTCGCTGGCCTATGACGTCTAGTATATCATCGGAATCCCGCATCCTGGCTAATATCGGACGGCTGAGACCGCGTGAGGATGAACCTTCGAAACACATATTGACCGGGGGCGTAAAACTCCATAGAGTAAAAGATATGAAACACAATGAACGATGTGGGCAATGCCGGTTCTATATTGAAAAAAAGGAGACGCTCGGCGAATGCCGAAGATACGCACCGACGCCAAACGCGCTAAAGATAAATTGGTGCCAGGTGAGCATCGACCACTGGTGCGGTGAATTTGAGCCCAAAGAACCATCGCAGCCAACGCCCGAATAAAAGGTAGGGTATGCTGGGCATACCACAATCAAGTCTTACTCCGCCGGAGTGTTCGCGGCAGGGCCTGGCTCGACAGCGCTGCTTCGGGGACTCAGATTGTGGAGATAGACCAGCAGCACGGCAAGGATCACCAAATTGAAGCAGACGGCAATTACGAACGTCGGATACCAGTCTCGCAAGGTATGTGCGGTTCCCTTAGTCGTTACCCTGACGAAGTATCTGCCATCGTAGACCGATTTGAATTTCGGGATATTGGCCTTTTTGCCAGTCATTGCCAGCGGCCTTTGTAAACTCTCTATTGACATCATCATGCGTAATCGTGGCTACTTCTAGGTCCGACAGCCGGCTGAATTCCTCTTTCGTCAGGACCTCAGCCTCATAGTGCTGCGGGTTCAGATTGCGGTTCTGACTGTCATAGAGCCAAAACTGGTTAAAGAACCATTGCCAGAATAGCGACGTCAGCAGAACCACATTGAAGACTACTGCCAAATACAGCGGAAAAACGGCTCGTTGTTTCTCAGTCATAACTGCACTCCTTTGACGGCCAGCCAAAATTCAAGGAAATCTGAAGGTCTTTGAGCAGATTGCCACTTTGAAGTAGAAAAAACGCCTGATGATAGCCCATACGGCCAATACAACCAAAGCTCAGAGAAGGCTGTAAAAGGCCAAAGCCAAAAGTTGCAGCCAAAGGGGCGAGTATTCGCTCAGGGCAATTGTGTCCAACAGAATCAACAGCAGGACGGCACCTGTGAAATCTGCGGTTGATATAGCCCGTCGCCGTGCCGGCGACGGCTAAACAAGAAGCGCTAAACGTCCTCCGTGTCGGTCCGTGTTATAGTCCGTGTTCGTCAGTGTACAACGTGTTCAGATTTTGCCGACGACCATGCAGGCATTATGTCCGCCAAAGCCAAACGAGTTGCTCATTGCGACATTCACCTTGGCCTGGCGGGCTTTGAGCGGCACATAATCCATCTTCAGGTCGCAACGCTCATCCTGGTTTTCCAGGTTGATAGTAGGGGGGATGAGAGATTCATTGATCACTTTTACACATAAATCATCTCCACCGCTGCGCTGGCGCCGAGCTGATGGCCAAGACAGCTTTTTGTCGAGCTGACTGGTATTTCGTAGGCATGCTGCCCAAAAACAGTCTTGATCGCTGTGCTTTCAGCTATATCGTTCAGCTCCGTGCCGGTCCCGTGGGCATTGATGTAGTCAACTTTGTCTTTTTCGATGCCCGCGTCCGCCAGGGCCAGCTCCATGGTCGCGGCTGCACCGCTGCCATCGGGCAGGGGGGCGGTGATGTGATAGCCGTCGTCGGTGGCGCCATAGCCCAGCAGCTCGGCGTAGATGTTTGCGCCGCGTTTCTTGGCGTGCTCGTATTCCTCCAGAATCAGGATGCCTGCCCCCTCGGCCAGAACAAATCCATCCCTATCCCGGTCGAATGGTCTCGAAGCGGCTGCGGATTGTCGTTTCGAGTGCTCAGCGAACGGGCCGCACAGAACGAGCCAAGTCCCATAGGCGTAAGAGCGGCTTCGGAGCCGCCGGTGACTATGATGTCGCTTCGTCCCTGGCAGAATGTTCCAAAAGGCCTCCCCAATCGTGTGGTTGCCCGAGGCGCAGGCGCTGGAGACACAGAAATTGGGACCTCGTAAGCCCGTACTGGATCGCGATGTTGCCGCTGGCGGCATTGGCCATCAGTCGGGGAACAGCAGAAGGGCGAAACTTTCCGTGGCCCTCTTTTCAGAAGCCTTATGTGTTGCTCTTCGATCTCCTTGATGCCGCCGATGCCCGTGCCGACAATGACGCCCACCCGATAGGGGTCTTCCCTGGAGAAATCGAGACCGCTGTCTTTGACGGCCTGGATGGCGGCCGCCATGGCAAACTGCGTAAAGCGGTCCATCCGCTTGGCTGTCCCGCTTATCGATGTACTTGGTCGCATCGAAATTCTTTATCTCGCCGCCGAAACTGTACGGGAAAGGCGCTGGCATCAAAGGATTCTATCGGGGAAACCCCGCTCCTGCCCTCGCACAATGCAGCAAACAAATCCTCGACGGACTCAGCTAGGGCGGTGACACAGCCCAAGCCGGTAATAACCACTCGCCGTCTATTCATGCCAAAGCTATTCGCTATTCTTTCTTCTTCGACTGGGCAACATTGATGATGTAGTCGATGGCGGCGCCGACCGTCTGGATCTTTTCGGCTTCTTCGTCCGGGATGCTCATATCGAATTCGTCCTCGAACTCCATGACGAGCTCAACGGTATCCAGAGAGTCGGCATTCAGATCGTTGATAAACGAGGTCTCGCGGGTAATTTCGGATTTATCCACGCCCATCTGCTCGCTGATGATCTCGATTACCTTCTTTTCAATCGCCTGGACATCTACCTCATCGATACTCACTTGTTTATCCTCCCTAACAGCAAACAGCAATTTCTTTGTAGCGTTACACTTGGCTCCTCAGCATCGCAAATGTCACGACAGTTACCCGGCTGCTCCAATACGTTCGGCCGGTATATTACCGGCATCTTGACGCCCTACACAACCATTTTTTTAGTTTTTTTTCCTTACATCGCCATGCCACCATCCACACACAGGACCTGGCCGGTAATATAGCCGGCCTCGTCGCTGGCAAGAAACGCCACCGCCTTGGCAACATCCTCGACGGTGCCCAGCCTGCGCATCGGAATCAACTGCGTTGCCGCCTCGATGACCGGCTCGGGCAGTTTCCTGGCCATCTCCGTATCGATGAAGCCGGGGGCAACGCAATTGGCCGTAACGTTCTTCTTGGCCAGCTCGCGGGCAGTCGGTCTTGGTCATTCCGATAAGTCCGGCCTTGCTGGCGGAGTAGTTGGCCTGGCCCGCGTTGCCCATCACGCCCGAAACCGAGCTGATGTTGATGATTCGTCCGAACTTGTTGCGCATCATGGACTTGCGGCGACCCGCATTGCCACAAAGGCCGCCCGCAGGTTGACGTGCATCACCTTGTCAAACTCCTCGTCGCTCATCCGGATCAGCAGATTGTCGCGTGTGATGCCGGCATTGTTGACGAGAATGCCGATCCCGCCATGTCCGAGGCCAGTGACTCCAGCGTCTCCGTGAACTTCTCCGTCTTGGTTATATCCACGCACTTAGTAATAATCGTAAAGCCCGCTTGTTTGACAAGATTGTCCAGCTCGGCCAACTGCTCGGCGTTTATGTCCAGCCCCGCGACGATCCGGCCTTGCTTGAGCAGCTCAACGACAATGGCCCGGCCTATGCCCCTGGCCGCACCCGTCACTACTGCAAGCCTTTTTTCCGCCATCCTTTTACTCTCCTAAAAAAGTTCAGCCACAGAGAACACAGAGATTTATCCGCCGAAGCTTTAGCAAAGGCGGAAATGAATTATAAACAGTATAAATCTGTGTCAATCCGTGTCTTTTTCATTATGTTAAACGCTCTTTTACCCCAACAACCTCCGCAAGGCAACAAAATTTGTAACCGTTCACGGCGGTAAATCAGCGTCTTTATGTCATTGCGAGGCCTGTAGGCCGAGGCAATCTCAAAAACGAGCGATTTTGGATTGCTTCGCTTCGCTCGCAATGACAAAAATGCGGTTTTTCCGTGAACGCTTACCAAAATTTTACACAAGGGGGTTTTCGGCTTTTAACTGTCGGATTTTGAGGGTAAAATTCACTCTGTGAGGTACTATGCGATACCCATACATGTGGGCGGCGAATTGCCACGAGATAACGCGATTTTGGACTTTTGAGAACACGTTGTCTCACGTGGTAAAGAGGAACTATGCCAGGATGATAAAGTAACAGTCCATAGTTTCAAACGGTAAAAAATGGGAACGGAGAAAGAATTTCAGGAAATCTACCTTTCTGGGGGTAGAATAGAATTCAAAAAACAAAAGGATGGGAGTATTTCTATCACATATCAAGGATCAGACCCATTACCGGTATCTGTGTTTCAGATTTGTGTTTCATATACCGGCGAAATCATTGACACTGTTCCATTCCAAGCAATTACATATCCGCAGCCATCATTGCTAGTTTTAGTACTCTCAGACCAACACGGAATGTTTGGGCGGCACTGCCCGAAATGCAATTCATATTATCGAACCGACACATGTCCGGGTGACCGATATTGCCCGTATTGTGGTTGTTCTGCGAAGAGCATCAATTTTCTCACCCAGAACCAAATAAGATACATCGGTGCTTTCTGCAATTCATTTATTCAGAGCGCACGATAAAGGTAGTGACATAATACTTGATTTAGATAAGTTAAAAAAGGAATTACCACAAAACAAACCGGAGTGGCTCTATTCTGAGGAATCGCAACAAAATAGCTATCGCTGTCCTAAGTGTAGGACAAGGTATGACATTTTAGGTGAATATGGCCTTTGCCCTCATTGTGTAAAATCTAATCTCGAAATGGTCTTTGATAGAAAAATGCAGGCAGTGCAAAGTGAATTCGAAGCATCTGACAAAAATATCACAGATAAACGAAAGAGAGAAGGTGAATGGATTAATCTTCTTGCCAAGTCCGTATCTGAATTTGAATCAATGGCTAATCAGGTACGAAAATATTTACTTCTTTTCCCAGCCACTCCATCGAGAAGGCAAGCCCTGTCCTCGGTAAGTTTTCAAAATATTTCAAAGGCGAATACGAAGCTTAAGGAGTGGTACGGTTTTGAATTCCTTGAAGGGGTAACAGATGTTGACAGAAATTTTCTAAACCTGATTTTCAATAGAAGACATATATTTACACATAACGCGGGCCGAGTGGATCAAGAGTACATCGGTAATACTGGTGATACAACCGTGAGATTAAATCAGTTAATCCACGTGAGGAGTGATGAGATAAAACGCCTTGTCCCATTAGTTAGTCAAAGTGGCAAAAGACTAATACAAGGATTTGAATCGATTACATAATCAGGCAACAATACCTAAGATGCCAATTCCGGGCAAAACAAAGACGATAAGCGATTTGATCTACTACCAGTATGCCAAGATAATTGCGACACGAGCAGCGTAACCGTCAAACCAATTCAGTCTCAACACTCTCTGAAAATTGCTTTATCGACTCCAGATTACTTATGTTTATGACGTTTGCTTTCCGGTGTATCCTTTTGATTAGGCCAGTCAGAACTTTGCCCGGCCCAATCTCGTAAAACTCTCCACGCCATCGGCTAACAGCCGCTCCATACATTTTTGCCAGAGAATCGGAGATGTCAATTGCTTTGTCAGCCCTTCGGCAATTTTTTCAGCGCTGCCGTAATACTCAGCATTGATGTTGGCAATAATCTTGACATCAGATTGTTCAGACATTTCGCAATTGGACAGGGCCTGTTTAAGTGTTTCGGCAGCGCTTGCCATCATTTCTGTATGGAAGGCACCGGCAACCTCCAGTCGGACGGCGTTTAGAGCTCCGTATTTTGCAGCCAGTGCTTCTGCCCGCCAGCAGGCTGATTGGCTGCCGCTTATCACAATCTGACCCGGACAGTTGAAGTTGACAGGCACAAGGAGTTCGTCATTGCTGGCTTCGGCACAAAGTTGGCGGACATTCTCCTCATCAAGCCCAATAATGCTAACCATTGCCCCTTTGGTGGCATCGGCGGCAGCCTGCATCGCCTGGCCGCGTTTCTGCACCAGAAGCAATCCATCCTCAAAGCTAATCACTCCTGCGGCGTAAAGAGCGGTGTATTCGCCCAGACTAAGACCTGCTGTGACATCTGCGCGAATGGTATTGCCGCCAGCATTATTTCTGAAAGCCTCTAATATAGCAGCGGAAGTTACAAAAATCGCAGGCTGGGAAATTGTGGTCGTATTCAGTTGCTCGGCAGGGCCTTGAAAGCAGATTTTCCTCAATTCAAATCCGACAATATCGTTTGCTTTTCGAAAAGTAGTGCTGCCGCAGGAAATGCCCGTGCGATTTCCTCGCCCATTCCCACTGTCTGAGCGCCCTGTCCTGGAAATAGAAAAGCAGTCTTCATCTACTCAATACTGAATGCAAATGTACGCACCCCCGAGGTTAACCAATCACATTTGCTCCCAGGTTAAACCTGCACCAAAAGACACAAGATGATATATCCCTCGTTTGATTTTCCCTTCTTCACGCACTCATCAAAGGCGATCGGCACCGAGGCGGATGACGTATTGCCGTATTCATCGATATTTATATAGACTTTTTCGCTGGGCAGTTTTAGTCGTTTAGCCGCAGACTCAATAATCCTTCCGTTCATCTGATGTGAAATCAGCATCTTAACATCATCCGTCTCAAGCCGCAGTAGTCCAGGCAGTTGGTAACGGTTTCAACCATCCGCCGGACGGCTTGTTGATAGACCTCTCTGCCTTTAATTTCCATATAGATTTTCTTCGGGTCGTCCAGCTTCCTTTACATGCCGGGTAGCGAGAGCCGTACGCCTGGCAATTAAGCGCTTTCCCAACCATCGCCGTCCGCGAACATAGTGCTGTACATAACGCCCCTGCGTCCGTCGTTGCAGTTCGTCTCCAGAACGACTGCCCCCGCGCCATCGCCGAAACAGAATGCAACTTGCCTCTGTCGGTCCAGTCGGTAATCTTAGTTAGAGTCTCCGCCCCAATTACAAGGGCGTTTTTGATATCGTCCACTTTCCAAAAACTGCTGGACAATTCCTATGCAGAATAAATAAACCCGCTACAGGCAGCCGTTACATCAAACGCCCAGGCTTTTTTTGCCTGCAGGGCGCTCTGTACAAAGCACGCCGTCGAAGGAAAAACCATCTCCGGCGTAATTGTAGCTACAATAATAAGGTCGAGGTCGCCGGCCCTCGAGTATTTGCGTCAGTCAGCGCCCTTTTGGCCGCTTCCGTGGCCAAGAAGGCCGTGCTTTCGTTGTCGTCAGTAATATGTCGAACTTTGATGCCGGTCCGGCCTGTGATCCACTCATCTGAAGTATCGACCATCTTTGCCAGATCGTCATTGGTTAATATTTTTGCCGGTGCAAATGAACCGCAACCTATAATAACTGCACGATACGGGGGAGTCCAATCGTCAGTTGACTTGTGCATCAGCCGTCCTTACGCAAGACTCTGACAGATATTCCATGATCTTATCGTTTATTTCTTCGGTGTGGAATTTTTTGGAGGCCAAGATGGCGTTTTTTATCGTTCTGCTTCGGCTTGCGCCGTGGCATATCATCGCCGTGCCGTTGACGCCTAATAAAAGCGCTCCGCCATATTCATTATAGTCATATTTTCTATAGATTCTTGTAATCACAGGCTTAAACTCCATAGCCAGTGCCAGCTTTTCCTGCATAAGCTCATCTTTTATCGCCTTAAATAGGCCGTCAACAAGCGCCTTCGGTAAGTTTCAGGATTACATTGCCGACAAAACCATCGCAAACTGCAACATCACATATACCTTTGAAGATGTCTCTGCCTTCGATGTTGCCGACAAAATTCATGTTTGGATTGGCCTTCATCAACTCACGCGCCTTTTTGACAACCTCGTTGCCTTTAGCATCTTCCTGCCCGATGCTCATCAGTCCAACTCTGGGTTCTCAATTCCCAGTAAGTGTTTTGAATATACGCTGGCCATCACTCCATATTGATAGAGATTTATCGGCTTGCAGGCGATATTCGCGCCGACATCGCATATCGTTACCGGCCCCTCGAACGTGGGAAACACCACTGCTATGCCCGGGCCGATTAACGCCTGGCAGATTTCTCATCCGCATTTGAAAAGCCACGACGCACGCCCCCGTATTGCCCGCCGAAATAACTGCGTCAGCCTGGTCCATCTTGGCCAATTTGGCGAAAACCCCAATTGAGCTTTTGGGCTTTCTTCGCAGACTCTCGATGGGCGTCTCATCCATGCCTATAACATCGGGGGCGTGAACCACGCTTATTCTGTCGTGACGGTGCTCGAACGAGGAAAGTCGCGCTTCGATTATATCTTGCAGGCCGACCAGTATAACCTCGTCGTTTTTGTCGAGCAGCTGCAATTGCTTCCACAGCACCAGCAATAATTTCGTCCGGTGCATAGTCGCCTCCCATTGCGTCAATCGCGATTCGCATTGTTAGCTGCTTTCCTCCTTGCCGACTTTCAAGGTGATGTTTGGGTTAACATAGCCACAATTTAGTGCAGGCGGCGTGCGGCAGTTTAGCCTGGCTGCATTTGGGGCATATCGAGTAATTTACCGGCTTCAGCCGATGATGGTTGCGGCGCATCCGAGCTTTACTTTTACTGGTCCTGGTGGCTGGTAACATCTACAATTGCTCCACTAAGCCAAAAAGGCTGCTTAAATAAATCATTGATACTCACATATTAAAGAACCTTAACTTATTTAGCAATGCCCGGCTTGTCAAGTCAAATTTAACTTTAGTGCAGTCCCAGCCGGGCAGTGCCCTAAATTGGCATTGAAATCGAAGCCAAAATGTTGTACAAAGTTCATACGATGATCGGTTTTGGCTTTGTAGATCAAACCGATGCTGGTAGAATAGCTGCGTCTGGCACAATTTGCAAAGATGGACTGATTTACAATGGCACGATTTCGCCGCGGAAAAAAATCGCTCTATGAGGTGATGAGCAAGGCTCAGCTTAAGCCAAGCTACGACAAGACATTAGAGCCGTTGCGCCCGGCTGAGCCTATCAAAGACGAGCCTACTTCGGAGAAGCCCCGCCCGGCACTGCCCGCAGGCGCAGCAAAATGGTGGACAAGGTCCAAGCATGTGCAGATTAATGCCGGCAGAATTGAGATATCAATACCGTATCAGCTTGCGATTGCAATACTTTTGGGGCTGATAGTGCTGATTCTGTTGGCATTTCGGGTTGGGCAATTCAGCCAAAAGGCAGCCGATTCAGCCGCGAAAGTACGCTCAGGCGGGCAAAGTAATCGGTTAGGGGCCAACCCTGACCCCAGCACTGCAGCAGAAAAGCCGCCGCCCTCTAAAGAGGTGCTCGCACCCGACAGAAGCGACCTACTGACCGACGCAGACGCTAACAATCGAATTGTGATACAGACGTTTCAGGTTAGAAGTCCGCTGGAGCCGGTCAGGGAGTATTTTGCTCAGTTTGGCATAGAGACTGAAATAAGAAAAATCGGTGATTGGTATTATCTTGTTACGAAAAACAAATATCAAAATCCCCAGAGGCAGGGGACAGACGGCTATCTGATGAAGCAGAAGATAGTTCAGTTGGGTGCTAATTATAAAGCACCGCCAGGCAGTGAGACTTTTGCACCGAACCTTTTTAAGGATGCATACGGCATCAAACTTGATGGTTAGTTCCCAGGAGAAATGCTGAATGTCTATTGATCGTTCGTTGAAAGTTAGAGGCGCCCTGAGCCGGCACCGAAATGTTCTAAGCAGAGCCGAACGCATCGACCAGTTGAAAGACGAGGAGCGATGGGCCGAGGGTGACTCCGTGTTCGCCCTGCCGAAGGTCGCTCATCGCAAGAGTCACGCCGGCCAAAAGGCGAAAGAGGCTCCTGCCAAGGAAGCTGCCGCTGAGGTTGCCGCTGGGACCGCACCGGCTGAAGGCGAGCAAAAGAAGCCTGAAAAACAGGACATCGGGCGAGCCAAAATGGATCGTAAGTAATATGTGCCCCTGCTTAAAATGGAGCCACGGCACTTCGACCGAGCCGCGACCGTAAGGGAGTGGCACGGCTCTTTTCCCGCGATGAAAACACAAGTCGCTCTAACAGCAACTCTGGCAATAATCGTGCTGGTAGATTCACTGGCACTGGCGCAGGCCGGCACGCCTGAGATCTGGCCGGCGCCCGCCTGGCAGCCTGCCCAGCCAGCGCAGGTCGGAATGGATGCCACTACCCTCGGTAGGGCACGTGACTATGCCCTGACCGGAGAGGGCTCAGGCTGTGTCATCCGCCATGGCAAACTTGTTATGCAGTGGGGCGATCAGAAGCAGCTATACGACCTTAAATCCAGCACCAAGGCAATTGGCGTCACGGCTTTGGGCATAGCTCTGAAAGACCAGAAAATCCATAGCCTAAATGACCGGGCGAAGAAATATCATCCTGGTTTTGGTGTTCCACCTGAGTCCAACGCCCAGACCGGCTGGCTGGATAAGATTACGCTCTTTCACCTGGCGACACAGACCGCCGGCTTCGATAAGCCCGGCGGATATGCGGAGCTTCTCTTTGAGCCTGGCACGAAGTGGTCTTACAGCGACGGCGGACCGAACTGGCTGGCCGAATGTGTCACGTTGGCATACAACCGAGACCTTAACGATCTGATGTTCGAGCGGGTTTTCGGCCCCATCGGGGTAAAGCCCGCCGACCTCGTGTGGCGAAACAACGCCTATCGTCCGCACGAAATCAATGGCATCAAACGCCGCGAGTTCGGCTCAGGCATCAGCGCCAACGTCGACGCGATGGCCCGGATCGGCTGCCTCTACCTGCGCCGTGGGCGGTGGCAGGGGGGGCAAATTATTCCGTCCTGGTTCGTCGATGCCGTGCGGATAGTGCCAAAAGAGATTCGCGGCCTGCCCGTTGTCAGGGGCGAAACTTACTTTAACGCATCGGACCATTACGGGCTATTGTGGTGGAATAATGCCGATGGCACGATGGCCAACGTGCCTCGGGATGCCTACTGGTCGTGGGGCCTATATGACAGCCTGATTGTGGTGATACCGAGCCTGGATATTGTCGCTGCACGGGCGGGAAAATCGCTAAATAAGGCTGCTAACAGCGACTACAAAACTATCGAGCTTTTCATTGAACCGATAGCTCTATCGGTCAAAGAAGAGAGCGGTAGGGGGTAGCGCCTATCCATCCTGCCCCGTTATTAAGGCCGTCGAGTGGGCGCCGCCTGATACGATTATTCCCAAGGCAGGTGGAAAAAGGCTTGCAATTATTACAATGGCTCATTAATATACCAGGTTTGGATTGCGAAGAGCTTGTTCAGTCACAAAAATAAGGAGTCTGGCTAAAGAATGTTAACGAAGCAGGATAAAACAAAAATTATCAACGACTTTGAGACGCACCAGGCAGATACGGGTTCACCTGAAGTGCAAATCGCACTGCTGACGCAGCGGATAAATAGTCTCACCGAGCATCTCAGGACCCATCCAAAAGACCATTCATCCAGGCGTGGATTATTGAAAATGGTCGGGACCAGAGCAGCGATGCTAAAGTATGTGGGCAGAGCAGATGTCCGGCGTTATCAGAAAATCATATCCCGGCTCGGCTTGAGAAAGTAAAAAGAATATAAAATTAAGAATTGAGAATTAAGAAAATTCTAAATTCTGAATTCCCAATTCTTCATTCTGAGTTTTATGGTTTGACGAGGTAGTAAATGTCTGATGTATACAGGGTAGAAGGACAAATTGGGGGCCGAACTTTATCTATCGAAACAGGCAAGATTGGCAAACAAGCCGATGGGGCGGTGACAGTCCAATATGGCGACACCGTAGTGCTTGTTTGCGCCGTAACGGCGCCATCGCAAAAGGATGAAGCCGACTTTTTCCCGCTAAGCGTTGAGTATCGCGAAAAACAAAGTGCCGCCGGCAAATTTCCGGGCGGCTTTATCAAACGCGAGGGAAGACCCAGCACCAAGGAAATCCTTACCGCCAGAATGATCGATAGGCCCATCCGGCCGCTATTTCCCGACGGTTATCTGCAGGAAGTGCAGATTATAGCGAACGTTTTGAGTGCGGATCGTGAAAACGACCCGGATGTGCCGGCAATTATAGGCGCCAGCGCCGCACTTGCTATAAGCAAGATTCCGTTTTTAGGGCCAATTTGGGGCCTGCCGATTGGGCAGAATAGATGGGCAATTCGTAGTCAACCCAACACACAAACAGTTGGAGCTTGGCGACCTGAATCTACTTATTGGCGGGCGTAAAGACCGGCTGGACATGATCGAGATTGGCGCAAAAGAATTGCCCGAGACGGTCGTCTCTGAGGCTATCAAAACCGCACAAGCAACTGTCCGCCAGGTTTGCGAAATAATTGAAGAGCTGCGCGAGAAGGCCGGCGTCGAGAAGGAAATGCCGCTGGTGGAAATTAACGATGAACTCTACCGACAAGTGCGCACACAAATAGCTGACAATCTACGCCAGATCAAGCAGATATCTGAATAAGCGCCAGCGCAATACTGCCGTGCAGGAGCTATCGGATCGGGCCCTTGTCGAATATTGTGGCCTGGCAGCCGACTCCGGGACCGAGGTCACGCAGCTTGGGCATAAAACTGAGCCGCGATGTAATAAGGCGATGTTCAAGCGCATCTTTGAAAAGATTGAGGGTGAGGTCGTACGCCAGTTAGTTCTCGATGGGAAAAGGCCCGATGGCAGAAACTATAGCCAAATCCGTCCCATATCCTGCGAAGTGGGAATTCTGCCTAGAACCATGGCTCAGCATTGTTTACACGGGGGGAAACACAAGCGTTGGTAAGCGTAACTCTGGGTACTATCAGGGATGCGCAGATTATAGATGGCTTGTTGGATGAATATACTCAGAAGTTCACCTTCCACTACAATTTCCCGCCATTTTCTGTCGGCGAGGTGCGGCCGGTTCGCGGGCCCGGCCGAAGAGAGATCGGACACGGGGCCCTGGCAGAGCGGGCGCTGGAGGCAGTCAGGCCAGCCGAGGATAAATTCGCCTACACCATCCGGGTGGTTTCGGACATCACCGAATCGAATGGCTCCAGTTCGATGGCGTCGGTTTGCGGTGGTTCGCTGGCCTTGATGGATGCTGGCGTTCCGATTGGCAAAGCGGTGGCCGGCATATCAATCGGAATGGTCAGTGATGAAAACGGCCGCTATGAGTTGCTGACCGATATCATCGGTGAAGAGGACCATTTCGGCGATATGGACTTCAAAGTTGCGGGCACTACCGACGGCATCACCGCGATACAACTCGATATCAAAGCCGAGGGACTGGCCCACAATATTATGGTTGAGGCACTGGAGCGGGCAAGAGTAGCTCGTTTGGAGATACTGAAGATCAATGGACGAGGCCATTAGCAGACCCAGAGCTGAGCTAAGCAAGTATGCGCCGAAGCTGGTAACTATTGAGATCGACCCTGAGTACATCGGCAAGATAATCGGGCCCGGCGGCAAGATGATCAAGAGTATTCAGGAGCAGACGGATACGACTATTGAGATTGAAGAGGACGGCACTATCTACATAAGCTGCCTGGGCGGCGATGGGCACCTGAAGGCTAAAGAGATGATCGAGTCGCATCACACAACCGCCGCAGGTAGGGCGAGATATACGCGCAATCAAAGGTCGTATCCGTGAAGGATTTCGGTGCATTTGTCGAGATTGCGCCCGGGGTGGAGGGGCTGTGCCATATCAGCGAGTTAAGCGACAGGCTACGTCAAAAACGTTGATGAGGTCTGTAAAGTGGGCGATATAATACCGGTGAAACTGATAGCCATTGATGAGCAAGGTAGATTCAAGCTCTCACGCAAGGCGGCTCTTGCCGAGCTGGGCACGAAAGAATGAAATTAAGCCGGTAGCGCAGAAGGCAGTCTCCCGGTCGGGGACCAACCAGGTAAGCTGATGGGCGAGACCAAAACGGGTAGAATAGCTGTCCAAGAAAGTTCTATCCTCGCCTCTTAAAGAAACATAGCATCTGCGGGATCACACTTTTTTGAGCTTTTCAGGTCTTTGGGGCGAGGCTAACAAGTGGTACAGCCTGAAAATAGAAACAGCCAGGCTTCACAACTCGTAGAATTGAGCAAGCTGACCGGCGAGCTTGCTCACGAGATCAAGAACCCGCTTTCTACCATAAAGATTAATTTGAAGCTCATCGCCGAAGAGCTGGAAGAGGCAAATTCTGCGGAGTCCGCAAACAGAGGCTCAGATGAGTACAAGCAGAGGCTGAGACGAGCGCTTAGAAAAATCGCCGTGATTGAGAAGGAAACAGGCAGACTTGAGCAGATACTCGACGGCTTTCTACGCTATATAGACAGGTCGCAGCCGCAGTTGGCTGTGGCAGATATTAATGAGCTGTTGGACGACATGATAGATTTTTACGCACCGCAGGCTTCCGGCCACTCAATAACGATTCGGCAGGGTCTGTACGGCGAGCCGCTGATCTGTAGGGTCGACCCGGCAATGTTGAAGCAGGCCATACTGAATCTGTTCATCAACGCCCAGCAAGCTATGGCAACCGGCGGCGAATTGATGCTAAGAACCGATAGGCAGGATAGTGACGCAGTGATTCAAATCAGTGACACCGGCAGCGGCATCGCTCCGGAGAGATTGCCTAATATCTTTGATGCCTATCGGTCATCTCGGCGGGAAGGTAGTGGACTTAGGCCTGCCGACAACAAAGAAAATCGTAGAAGCCAACCACGGTACAATCACGGTTAATAGCGAGCTGGGCAAAGGCACGCTTTTTACCATAAAACTGCCCTTGTCTGGTGGGGATAGCAGCTTAGCCGAGGAGTCGCTTTGAAGGTAGATAAAGGCACAATTCTGGTTGTCGATGACGAACGTGACCACGCGGATGGAATCGTCGAAGCGCTGGAAAAACTGCCCGTAAAGGCAATCGCCGTTTACAGCGGCAAGGATGCCCTGGAGATCGTTCGCCGTCAACGAGTAGATGTTGTTGTTACCGACTTGAAGCTGGATAGTGACATCGACGGCTTGGCCATACTCCAGGAAGCCAAGAGGCATAATGACGGCACGGAAGTTATTTTGATAACTGCTTATGCAACTATTGACACCTGTAAGGAAGCTATAAGGCGCGGTGCTTACGACTATCTTGGTCAAGCCGATTGACGTTGATCAGCTTCGCACACTTGTGGGCCAGGCTGCCGAAAAGCTTCGGCCGCGTATGCCCGCGAATCAAAAGCTGAGAAAGTAGATGTGGAAGAGTTTGAATTTGACGGCGTGCGGGGCACCAGCCCAGCAATGAAGGGTATTTTCGAGGTACTAAAGCGTGTAGCACCAACAAATATATCCGTTTTGATTGAGGGACAGTCCGGCACGGGCAAGGAACTGCTGGCAAGAGCGATTCACAACAACTCGCCGCGCAGGGATAAGCCATTTAGGCCGATAAATTGTGCCGGCCTGAGCGAGACGTTGTTGGAGAGCGAACTTTTCGGCCACGTCAAAGGTGCATTTACCGGCGCCGGCAGCGACAGAAAAGGCCTGTTTGAAATGGCCGACAAAGGAACGCTGTTTCTCGATGAAATCGGCGACATGCCGCTGAATATGCAGGCCAAGCTGCTGCGGGTTATCGAGGACGGCGTGGTCATACCGGTTGGCTCGAACAAGCCTACGGTGGTGGATGTCCGAATCATCAGCGCAACAAACCACGATTTGACCAAGCTGATAGAAGAGAAGAAATTCAGGCAGGATTTGTACTTCAGAATCAAAGGCGTCAGCGTTACGTTGCCCGCCCTGCGCGATAGGGCGGAAGATATACCCTGGCTTGTGGAACATTTTCTAAAAGAAGCCGCCGCAGAAACAGGCTCGAAAGTTGCTGGTATCACAGACCCGGCTATGTCGGTTCTTATGAACTACGATTGGCCGGGCAACATCCGCCAGCTTCAGAACTGCTATCAGGACTATGGTCGTGATGTGTGACAGGGACACGCTCGATGTGCCCGATATTCCGCCTGAGATACACCAGGTCCGGCAATTAGCTCCCGGCAGAGGGGCAGCACTTAGCGCTGCCATCCTTCGACCCGGCTCAGGACGGGCCTGTGGGCAGGGCTCACCCCCGGCACAGGTCCAGGGGCTAAAAGAGTTGGAGAGACAGGCTATAGTAGATACCTTGACTAGGACGCAGGGCAACCGCGAAAAAGCCGCCAAAATCCTCGGCATCGGCGAAAGAACCCTCTACCGAAAAATCAAGGAATATAATTTGTAGCGTATAGCGTTTAGCGTACAGGGGACAGAGTGAAGGGTATCTCATCGCTCGTTGCTCGATCCTCGATTCTGGATGTCATTGCGAGGAGGAAAGCGACGTGGCAATCTCTATAGACTACCCGCTAAATGCTGTCTTTTTTGCCACAGACATTGTCCTGAGCGTAGTCGAAGGAGGCCACAGAGGTTTTTAGACACTGATTAACACAGGATTAACACTATCTTTTTTCGCCACAGAGGCCACAGAGAATTCAATACTATTTAACCACGGATTACGCGGATTACGCGGATTTTTAGAATTGGCAAGAATTGCGGGGTTTCTTGGTCGTTATTTTTTATTTTGGTTTTGACTATTACCGTCTATTACGCTATTTTATTTAACTAAATACGGAAACACCAAGGGGCGGAATATTTCTGTGAATCGTCCGTTTGTCATCCTGAGCAAAGCGCAGCGGAGTCGAAGGATCTCAGCCGCGAGATACGCTTCCTTAGCCTGCCCTGAGCGCGGCCGAAGGGAGATACGACATACGCATTTAATTAGCGCGAATCTGCGCGTTTGGGTGGATCGCCAGCATACTTTTGGTTTGACTGCCTGGACGTAGCCTAGTGCGAGAGTTGCCATTGGGGTGTACGCAAGAATTTTATGCTCCTTTGAGCCGCCGAATAATTATCACAAAAGGATTGAAACGTGACTGGCAAAAAAGTCGATTATAGTTTCCCAAATCCATATACATGTTTTCTAATTTGACCTAGTTCGTAGTCGATTATCGTGGTGGGGATTTTATTCTGAATGTTCAAAATTATTTTTCCATGACATTTCTTCAGTTTCTTTCCGTTTCCACAAGGGCATATCATGCTTTGCTTATAAGATTTGCTAGCAGGTATTTCCAAAAGACTGATTATAGCGTCGTTATCTTTTGTCCCAAAGATCCCGGAATAATATTCAAGTACACCCTCGCCGCCATGTGGACGTTGACCAAAAGGGGTTTTTCCAGTATGCTTATTCCAGTAGCTGTGCGTGTAAAGATAAGGTTCAAGAAGTCCTCGAATGAAATGCAGAATAGTAGGATTTTCTGCGAATTTTAAATAAATTTCAGAAGGCACACCCAAACAACATGTGTCGCCACTTTTATGAAAATTGCTGGTTATCCTACCTCCAGTCTCTTTAACTGAAGGAGGACTTCCAGGATAATCATCTGGGAAAGCTATTTGAACGAGATAGGAATCTTTAATTCTCTCGCCCACTTCTGTGCAGGTTATATCAAAAGGAATTTCACCTTCTAATACCAAGCCATTAGGCGTATTCCGATAATGTAAATTAGGATAATCAGTTCTAATCGTATCCAATTCACGTTCAAATAATTCAACATTTTTTCTATATGAACTAACATTCGCCCCAAGGTTCTGTTGCCCCGCTAATTTCTCTATGTTTGGGTCCATTTACAACTTTGCCTCTATTATCGCTATCTTGTAACCGGAATCTGTCGCCAAACAAAGTCCGCCATTTCTTTGATGCCTTATTTTTGTCTTGTTCAGATAATGCGTCGCCACCTTCGCTGCTGAACTCTTTGAGGACTGCAATAATCTTCTCTTTTTTTTCTCCCGACCAGTCTGCTATCATGTTTTCGTTTTGATCCACAGGATTCCAAATTGCCTTCTCTTGCTCCAAGTAGTTGATAATCTTCCCTGCTGTTTCTACTAAACTTTTATCATCTCTATCCGTAACCGACACATAATTTAATCCGACCAAAACTGTTAAATGTATGCCTTTAAGGTCACAACTATTGAAATCCTTCCAAGCTTTTAAATATTTAATACAACTGCGCATCTGCTCGTTTCGTGCTAATTTTTCGTAAAACCAATTGTTAAATGCCCTTGCATCACTTGGGACCCATTGGTCTTTACCTAATCTTGCAAGGTGATATTTACCGTTAATCTTACGATATATTGCAAGGTCAATGTGATATCCCTCTGCATAAATGACACGAACACAGTTCTTTTTGTTTTCTGGTTTCTTCTTGGTATGATCTTTAACTGCATTAATAATCCAACTGCTTACTGTTTGTGCCGTTGGTTTTGAAATATCATCATCGGTATGTTTCAAGTAAATACCATCGTCAAGGTCATACTCATCTTTAGGGTTTAAGGGTTCAATCATAGTTTTGAGTGAATAAGAACCTTGCAGATAAAAATCAGGCATCCCAACTTTTAACTTATTTGCAAAATAGTTTTCTATTTCCCTTTTTATAGCTTCACGACCACGTTGTAGATTTTTACTACACTCAGTCTTTATGGTTATGTCCGATAGAAATTTTAGAAACAAATTATTGCAATCAGCCATTCTTACACCTCATTCTCTAATAATTGTTTCTTTTTCTATTTGGTTAGGGTCCAATGGTGCACGAGCCCCCGTTGACCTAAGTTTAGATGGGTTCGCCCATGTAAGGAGTAAAAGAGTTAAAAAGACGACGATAATAAGCCTATAGAGCGTATCAAAATGACCGGTCCATCCGATCTTTTGGCAGGAGAATTGTGCGGGTAGGACGGACTCCGATGTGCCGTAAAAATCCTTTTCGTAAAACTTGAGCGCGGTTTCAATCCTTACCATGATTTGCCGGTTGCTCTGAAAGCCGCATTCGATAGCACGAACAAATAAGAACGTGGCTACGCCTGATGCGAATTTAATACGACAGTAATCGCCCACTGCTGAGGCCATCTCAGCGCCGTTCCCTTAATTAACAGCCAAGACATGCCCAGCCCAAGCCCAAGGATCCATAGTACAAACTGCATACTTCGGTCGCGCATCTTGTGCAACGCATCATAGCGTTCTTGCAATTGCGCTAAGAGAACATCAATTTTTCTTTCTTCTGAGATTTTCATGAAATTTCTCATTTTTATAAGAGCAAAAGCCGTGCCAAGTTATAGGACCTAATAACTCAAAGCATAACTTGTTATGAATACAGCAGTTATCAGAAAAACAGTCAATAAGCCTCAACTGCCAATATATGCACAATAGCATACCTATGTGCAAGATTGGCAGCCCGGAGAAATACTCATTGTTACTGCTGGGGATAATCGAGGTCGGAGTGGAGTTCTTGCTTGGGTTTGGGTTTTTGAGCCTTTCGGAATGTTACATTAACGCCAGCAATATCGGGGTAATCCGCAGCACCAAAAATTTAGCGTTGACTTTTCTTTGAAAATATGTTAAAATATTATTATGTTTGATAGAAAGTAAACATAAACGGCCAGCAGGTCCAGATTCGTCGCTCGGGAATGGATGTAGGTAATCAGTAGACCGGGGAATCAGGAAGGAACAGGGTTTTTAGGTAGATGAGGCGATGTGGAAGTGGGTAAAATGGGAAACAACATAAAGGCGTTCACCGAATCCGTGTTCATCCGTGAAATCCGTGGCTTACGCTAGAAACGGCGCGATCATTTTCACTGAATTATGCAAAACAAAGCCAATTTGCGAAAACATCAAATTAACATAAACATATTTAGCACAAAGGATTATGAAGAGATTGCCCATTTGGAGACTCCGGGAAAACAAAGCCAATCAAAGCCAATTTCAAAGGGGAAAAAGGCTGCTGCATTCTCTGTGAGCTCTGTACCTATTTGCTACTTTGCAATAGGTCTGGTCTTTCTCTTTGCAGCCACTGCGGCAATTGCTCACGCGAGACTTTCTTCCACAATCCCCTTTTCAAACTACGGGCACTTGCCTGCAACTGCTGATACTTGTTGTAGAAACTATGATCGAATCGCAAATCTGCGTAGGCAAATCCTTGTGATAAGAGCTTCTCGTTCAAAAAGTCACCTTCGGGCAACTGCACGTAAGCCAGCAGTCTGCCATATTTGTCTCTGGTGCGATTTGCCTCATCGAGGTATAGCACTACTTCTTTGCCAAGTGCAGAGGTCTCCGTCCACTTGGCAGCCTCTGGGCCGAAATACTGAACAGGGACGTTCGGCTCCTTGGTTTCCGGCGTGTCAACACCCCAAAGCCGTACCCTGGTGTGAACCCTATTACTATCAGGTATGTCTATATCAATCGTGTCGCCATCCACAACATTTATTACTTTGAAGGTCTTGGCGTGGTACTTTTGAAAATCGTGTGCTCTTATCTGCCTGTCGGAGCTGGGCCGACCTTGCCGGCGGTAGCTGATCGGGCTGTGGTCAAGCGCAATAAGAACGCCCGCCGCCAACAGGCCCAAAACCATTATGCCGTTGCGGCGGTATCTACTCATCGCAAAGGCACTATTATGTCTGCCAGCCAATGAGTCTCTACTCCGCAAGGAGTGGTAGGGGACTTGCCCCACAAGTTTCTTGCCGGTGGGCTAAAGCCCACGCTACTCTGTTTTTCCCCGCTGCTCGGCGGGCTTATCTAATTCAAAAGCAAGACAGACAGCCTCAAGGGCTTTTTCAGCCTCGTCTCTGCCCACGGCACAACTGATACGGATTTCGCTGGTGGTAATTGAATCGATGTTGACCTGGGCCTTAGCCAGTGCGCCGAACATTTTCTCTGCCACGCCGTAGTGGCTGCGCATGCCTACGCCGATTACGGAGACCACGGCGATATCATCGCGAATAAACACACTCCCGCAACCAAGCTCATCTTTAATTTCATCGACGGCCTTTTTGGCAGCAGGCAAATCCGGGATGCCAATCAAGAACGCCAGGTTTGCCTTTTCAGGACTGATTTCCGTCTGAATTATGTCGTTGACCACTACCTTTGCCTTCGCCAGACGGGCGAAAAGTCTTGCGGCATTGCCCGGAACGTTATCGACACCTACCAGGCCTATCTTGGCCATATCTTTCTGTATTGTCGCTCCTGAAACCACTACACCTTCCATTTGTGGTACCTCATGAGTAATTATTGTCCCTTCCGTTTCGTTCATACTGTTTCTGACGTGAATTTTGACATCGTATTTTTTGCCGAACTGAACCGCGCGACGGATGCATTACACCGGCCCCGAGACTGGCCATTTCCAGCATCTCATCGTAGCTAATCACGTTCATTTTTACGGCTTTTTTGAATATCCGCGGGTCGGTGGTGTAAACGCCGTCCACATCGGTATAAATTTCGCATTCCTCGGCTCCTAATGCCGCCGCTACAGCTACTGCCGTTGTGTCCGAACCGCCTCGCCCAAGCGTGGTAATGTTGCCAAGCTCATCCACGCCCTGAAAGCCTGCGACAATGACGATCTTGCCCTGCTCCAACTGGTTGTGGATTCGCTCGGCGTCGATGCTTTTTATCCGCGCCTTGGTGTAAATGCTGTCGGTGAGCAATCGAATCTGCCCGCCGGTAAAGCTGATGGCATCGTATCCCATTGCATCCAGCGCCATAGCGAATAGTGAGACCGTCTGCTGCTCGCCGGTGCTGAGCAGTTGGTCCATCTCTCGCGTCGGCGGATTGGGATTAAGCTCCAAGGCGTCGGCGACAAGCTCGTCTGTCTGATGACCGCGTGCCGAAGCTACCACCACAACCTGATAGCCACTTTTAACCGTCCTGATTACCCGCTCGGCGGCTCTGCGAATCTTGGCCGCATCAGCAACCGAAGTGCCGCCATATTTTTGCACAAGTATTGCCATAGTTCTTCCACCAAAATTTGACCTTATTGTATCAATACAATCAATTCGGCTTCAAGCACAGAATTTCTTTAGACTTTCAGAAAATACTCCATCAATTCAGAGCCATTGTCTATCCGAAATCCTGACTTGGCGGCGTTCGCTTCACTAAAAGGCAGACTCACAACGCTATTGATATTGTCCCCTGCCATCGCAAATGGAACCGGCTCAGGCGAATGAGCGCCGTTCCGCACCGGAGTCGGATGGTCGGGCATCAGCAGTATTCGCCAGTTTTGGTGTTTCTTAAGCGCTTCGAGGACCGGCCCAACAATGTGTTTGTCAATCTGCTCGATAGCCTTTTTCTTCATTTCCGCGTTGCCGCTATGAGAGGCTTCATCGGGTGCTTCTATGTGGATAAAAACAAGGTCATATTGCTCCAGCGCCTCTATCGCCGCAGAGGCCTTGCCTCGATAATTCGTATCCACAAACCCGGTGGCGCCGGGCACCTCTATCAGGTCAAAGCCGATAAGTTTTGCCAGCCCTCTTACAAGGTCAACAGCGGTGATGGCCGCACCTCGGACCCGAAACGCTTCTCGAAACTTTCCAGCCGGGCACGTCTTACCCTGTCCCCATAGCCAGATGGAGCTGACCTGATTTTCGCCAAGGTCCTTTCTGACTTTATTGATGTCGTGGTCCGTAAAAAGCTGCTGCGAGCGAGCCATAAGGTCGATCAGCACGTCGGCGCCTTTGCCGCGGGGCAATATCTTCTCGATTGGCGTGCCTATCGAATCGTGCGGCGGGAAAGTTCGGACATCAAAATCAAGCCCTTTGAAAACAACTAGATGCCTGTAACTTATGCCCGTATAGAATCGCACCTGTTTATTGCCGAGGTGCTCTTCCAACTGCTTGACCAATGTTACCGCCTCTTCGTTGGAAATATGCCCGGCGCTGTGGTCAGCCATTTTGCCATCGGCAATCGTAACCAGGTTGCAGCGAAAGACCCAATCGCTGGGCGTCAACTTTATATTCCGTGCCACCGCCTCGATGGGAGCACGCCCCGTGTAATACCGCGATGGATCGTAGCCCAGCAGGCTCATCTGAGCCACGTCGCTGCCCGCCTCCATATTCGCGGGGATTGTCCGAACAAGACCACACCTGCCACATCTACTGATCTGGTCCATGTTCGGCGTTTCCGCGGCCTCAAGAACGGTCTTATTGCCGAATTGCTCCATCGGCTCATCTGCTGCCCCATCCGGTACTATTATGGCGTACTTAGTCATATATTGCTGGTTTTGCCGCTACGATTCAACTTTCCTTGTCTTCCGGAATGTCCACTATTCTTATGCAGACAGGTTTGCCGCTGAGAACATCCAGCTTTGCCAGATCGCGCAATGCCGCGTTGATATTTCTCTGCCGAGTCGGATGCGTCGTGATCACCACCGGCACCGAATTGTCAGGCCCTGTGCCCTCGTGCTGCAGCGCCCCTGTATACTTATCTGGTTGTCGCCCAGTGCTTTTCCGTAGCGAGCCACGACCCCCGGCTCGTCCTTGGCCATCACCTTGATGTAATATCTGCAAATCGTGTCGTCAATTGGCTCTATTGGTGGTTCAACTTCGTGCCTGGGCTTCAAATGCAGGTGCCTAAAAGTAGTGCCGGAATTGCCCAGAGCAACGTCGATAATATCCGCCACGACCGCACTCGCGGTTGGCATCATTCCTGCACCGCGCCCATAGAACATCACCTGGCCGACCGCACTGCCAAAAATGCTAATAGCGTTAAACGGGCCTTCCACGCGAGCCAGAGCGACTATCTTTAGCAATAAAGGAAGGATGCACTCGAAGCGATATTCTGCCTCGTTCATTCTTTTGCGCTATCGCCAGCAGTTTCAGACAATAGCCCATTTCGCCGCCGTAGCGAATATCGTCTTTCGAGATTCCCACGATACCCTCAACATAGATATCTGCCAGCGTGATTTCGTATCCGAAGGCGATAGAGGCAAGAATAGTCAGCTTGTGGGCGCTGTCCACGCCGCTGATATCCAGCGTTGGATCCGCCTCGGCATAGCCTTTTTTCTGGGCCTGGACTAAGGCTTCGGCGAAATCCTCATCTTTGGAGGTCATATTGGAAAGGATGTAATTGCAGGTGCCGTTGACGATGCCATACATTGCTCTGATATTGTTCGCCAGCAATCCAGTCCGGATAGCACAGATGATGGGCACGCCGCCGACACAGCTTGCTTCAAAAGCTATGCAGCGGCCGTTTTCCCTGGCGGCCTTGTAAAGCTCGCTGCCGTGCTCAGCCAATAATGCCTTGTTGGCTGTCACCACATCTTTACCTGCCCGCAGCATCTTGATCTGAATTTCTTTTGCCGCTCCAGTACCGCCAACCAACTCTACGCCTATTCGAATAGTGTCATCATTAAGGAGCCTGTTTATGTCAGCCGTGAGAATCCCATCAGGCAGTTTTACCGGGCGGCGCAACGTCGTATCGATATCGACCACGCACCCAAGCTGCAGGCGCAAGCCGGTTTTAACGGCAATCACATCGGCCTCCTCGGCTATCAATTTTGCGACCCCGCAACCTACCGTGCCGAAACCGACAAGTCCAACTCTGACAATCTGTTCAGACATAGCCAGCAGACTACCAACTGCAAATTCATTAGTCAACAAGTAATTGAAGTTGACAGGGTCCTTTGCTGCGGCTATCCTGTCACAACGATTGGACAGATGTCGTCTTGCGACGCCGAGCGGCTGTTCGGTTCTCTCAAAAAGTCATGGAGGTATACTTTAATGTGCAGGAAATTGTTGGTTGCTCTGATGGGTGTTGTGATTTCATCAGGTTGTATGGGGGAAGAGACAAAAATGGCAAAAAAATCATTTGGTGACGACGTCGCCTTTACAAAAAAGCACACAGACGTCGTGGTTCTATCTGATGCGTCCGGCCAGAGCCAGGTAGCGGTTGCACCAAAATTGCAGGGACGTGTGCTGACAAGTTCCGCCAAGGGCACGAGCGGTCTGAGCTTTGGCTGGATAAATCGCGAACTGATCGCTTCCGGCAAAACCGTCGAACACATCAACGTCTACGGCGGCGAAGACCGCTTCTGGATCGGGCCTGAGGGCGGCCAGTTCTCCGTCTTCTTTAAGAAAAATGTGCCCTTCGACCTCGAACACTGGTTTACGCCAGCACCAATTGACACAGAGCCGTTTGGTCTCATCTCCAAATCACAAAACCGCGCAGCTCTTAGAAAAGATATGCAATTAGAAAACTACTCCGGCACTATTTTCAAAATTCGCGTAGACCGTGAAATCAGAGTGCTTGATAAGGCTGAAGCGATTGAGAAGCTCGCAGTCACGCCCCCAAGTTCGGCCAAAATGGTCGCGTTCGAATCCGTCAACAAGATGACCAATACCGGCACAGGAGCCTGGGAAAAGGAAACCGGCCTGCTGTCTATCTGGATTCTCGGCATGTTCAATCCGTCCGCGGCAACCACGATTGTAGTTCCTTTCAACGCAGGCTCGCAAGAGCAGCTTGGTCCCATCGTCAACGACGCCTACTTCGGCAAGGTCCCTGCAGACCGGCTGATTATCAAGGAGGGCGTGTTGTTCTTCAGCGGCGATGGGCAATACCGCAGCAAGATCGGCCTGTCCCCGCAACGGGCAAAGCCCGTCCTCGGCAGTTACGACGCCGTCAACCAAGTCCTGACCATCGTGCAGTACAACAAACCCGATGGCGTCCTCGATTACGTGAACTCAATGTGGCAACTGCAGGATCAACCATATAAAGGCGACGTTGTGAATTCGTACAACGATGGTCCTGCCCAGCCCGGCGCCAAGCCACTTGGCCCATTTTATGAGCTGGAGACATCTTCACCCGCTGCAAGGCTCTCGCCTGGCCAGATGCTGCTGCACCTCCATCGAACATATCACATCCAGGGTCCGGAAGCTGACCTTGATCCGGTCGCCAAGGCGATACTTGGAGTGACTATATCGCAGATGAAGTCGGCGATTGCAAAGTGACTCTGCTTGGGCTGACGCAGCATTCTGTTCGGCTCGCGCGGGCAACCTAACTGCGTGCGCTGGCATAGCGGTCGTAGACAGGGCAAATCTTGTAGCATATCGCATTTGTAGCTGGGCAAAAGCAGTGCCTTGGCCAGATTTCACAAAGCCGGTGTTGGCAAGATGGTAATCGCCTGCCAAATCAGCAATTGCGAACAAAGTCCTTGCTTGAATGCGCATAACCTGTTGCAAACAGGAATGTTACATACGGCCGGACAGTTCTGCACAAAGAGTCATACACGATGCCTCTTCAGAATCCTGCAATTTTTTTCTTGAAGTAAAGGTAGCCAATTTGGTATAAATAGGGTTGCTCGGGTCTGCGATTTCATAATTTGCGGGTTGTCGAACTATTGGGATTCTTCAAGGAAGGAGCTGTGCATCGTGTATGGTGTGGAGGTCTGATGCGAACCCTGCGCCGTGCGCCGGCGGTTTGTACGCCTCACGCAACCCCTCATCCTGAAGCTCCTGAAGAAAGGAGGTGACAGCGAACCCAAGAAGAGGTGTTGTGTCACACGAGCAGTCCTCCTTTGGCCGATTGAGGCGGGGGGAAATCCATTTATTATCAGATGTCTTATAGACAGTAATCCGAGACGGGCACGATGATTCGGATTGTTAATAGTATCTGGGCGCCTGTCGAGGACAGTTGGTGTTTTGGCGTGTGGCCAAAACGCGGTTGTTTTGTTTCATTTGAGGGAGGAATACTATGTGCAGAAAAATTCTTTGTTTAGTTTCTTTTGTGCTGGTGCTTGGCTTAGCGGCCAACGCCTTGGCTCAGCCCAGCACCATTCCTGGATGGTGGAACGAAGATATCGGCGTCCCCTTGGCCGGCAGCGCCACCAAAACCGGTGACACATTCACCATCACAGGCAACGGCCATGACATCTGGGACGCTGCCGACGATTTCCGCTATGTTTACAAGGAGCTGACCGGCGACGGTACGATCACCGCGCGGGTCGTCAACCACGGCACCGGCACGAATACTTGGGCCAAGGGCGGTGTCATGATGCGTGACAACAACACGGCCGGCTCGCCGGATGCCTATACGGTCATCACGGACAACTCCGACGGAACGGCGGGCAACGGCGCCGGCTTCCAGTGGCGTGATTCGCAGGGCGGCGGTGCAAACTGGACAGGCACCGGTGCCGCGACGGCCGTGGACCCGCCCCAGTGGGTCCGGCTCGTGCGAGCGGGCAATACATTCACTGGTTACCACTCAGCCAACGGAGTGAATTGGACCCAGCTACCCAACCCTCACACGGTCGTCATGCAAGATCCGGTTCTGATCGGGCTGTGCGTGACGTCGCACGCCGCCGGCGAACTCCGAACGTATCAGTTCGACAATGTCACGCTGTCGGGCAATATTACCGACAAGCTACCTCAGTTCAAGGCCTGGGGACCTGATCCCGCTGACGGTAAGACCGGCGTGACGATAGGGCTGGTTTCGTGGAAGGCAGGCGAGACCGCAGCTTTCCACGATGTGTACTACGGCACCAATCCTACGCCTGGTCCCGCTGAGTACAAAGGCCGACAGGGGTACCTCGTCTATTGGTTTGGCGTTCTTACGCCGGGAACCACTTACTACTGGCGTGTCGACGAGGTCGAGGCCGACGGTACAAAGACATACACCGGCGATGTCTGGAGCTTTACCGCTGCGCCTTTGAACGCCTATGCTCCGATCCCGGCTGACGGTGCCAAGTGGGTCGATACCGAGGCTGACCTTAGCTGGACTGCAGGCGCAACCGGCATCAGACGCGATGTGTACTTTGGCACCAACCAGACTGCTGTCGCTAATGGTACGGGCGGCACGTTGAAAAGCCCCCAGCAGACAACGAAAACATACGAGCCTGGAACCCTTGCACTGGATACAACTTACTACTGGAGGATCGATGAGTACGACTCTGGCGGCACTAAGTATCCGGGCACAGTTTGGAGCTTTGCAACGATCAGCGCCAACGCCGGTATCAGAGGATACTACTTCAACAACATGAATGTAACTGGCGTTCCTGTACTGGTCCGTATAGACCCCACGATCAACTTCAACTGGGGCGATCCTGGTTCGCCGGACCCGGCGGTCAATGTGGATCAATTCTCCGCCCGGTGGGTTGGCGTGGTGGAGGCACTATACACCGAGCCTTACATATTCACCACCAATAGTGACGATGGAATCAGGGTATGGCTGAACGACGTGCTGATCATTGATAGTTGGGTAGACCAGGGGGCAACCCTGCATAGCAGCCCGGCCATCAACCTTGTTACCGGGCAGCGATATGGCCTTCGAGTGGAATACTATGAAAATGGCGGAGGCGCAGTGGCACAACTATTCTGGGAGAGTCCTTCCACACCCAGACAGATAATTCCCGCAGGCGCGTTGCAGCTTCCCCTGGCAGCCGGTAACCCGATTCCGGTCAACGGTGCTGTAAATGTCAAGGATACACCCACTCTGAGATGGTCGGCGGGCGAAAAAGCTGCTAAGCACAACGTGTACTTCGGCACAGATGCTGCGGTGGTGACAAACGCTACTACCGCTTCGGCAGGCATCTATCGAGGTCAGCAGGACCTGGCTGTTAAAAGCTATGTGCCCACTGAAGCACCGCTTGCCTGGAACAGCACCTACTACTGGCGAATAGACGAGGTGAACGGCGCCAATAGCTGGAAAGGTAGCACCTGGAGCTTTACAACCGCCAACTTTATCGTGGTGGATGACTTTGAGGACTACACAGATGATGTTGGCAGCAGAATCTTCCAGACCTGGAAGGACGGCTGGGGATTCACAGAGCCGGCACCTGGTTATCCCGGTAACGGCACCGGGTCGTCTGTAGGTTACAGTCAGCCTCCATTTGCTGAGCAGACCACTGTTCATGGCGGCGACCAGTCGATGCCGCTGGGTTACGACAACAGCGGAACCGGCGGCAAAAGCCGTTACTCAGAGACCTTCCGTGAGTGGGCCTCACCGCAGAATTGGACAAAGGGAAGCGTCAAGGCGTTGACGCTGTACTTCTATGGCGCTCTTGCCAATGATGCTGCACAACTGTATGTGGCGTTGGAAGATAATGCCGGCCACGTTAAGGTCGTGAACCATCCTGACCCAGAGGCGACCCAGAAGCCGGGCTGGCGTGAATGGAACATTGAACCGACACAATTTAGCGCTGCAGGCGTCAATCTGGCTGCTGTCAAGAAGATGTATATTGGCCTGGGCAACCGGAGCAGTCCGACGGTTGGCGGCGCGGGCACGATATACATCGATGACATTCGGGTATATCCCAGCAGATGTGTTCCTTCAATGGGTACGCCCGCCGCTGACTTGAGCGGCAACTGTGTTGTTGACGCGGCTGATGTGGATATTCTGGCTAATCTGTGGCTGGATACTGGCTTCCAGGTTACGCCGGTTGATCCCGGCACTACCGGTTTGATTGCGCACTTTCCGTTCGATGGCAACACCAATGATGTTGTTGGCGGCCACAATGGCACAGTCGTTGGTACGCCAACCTACGAGGCAGGTAAGATAGGCCAGGCGATTCAACTGAATGGTGTTGACCAGATGGTGGATGTTAACGCGGTTGGTATCAGCGGGGCTGCTCCTCGTACGATAGCCGGCTGGGCCAGGGCCAATGCCTTGGTGGACGCCTTGCCGAACTGGATTAACATCTTTGGTTTCACCGGGCCATCCGGCAACTACCTCCATTTTGATATCGAGGTTGTAGAGGCTTTAGGCGTTCGCGGCTATGGTATTCACGTCTACGGCTGGGAGCGGAGGATAATGCCGATTGATCTTGAGTGGCACCACCTGGCCGCCTCTTATGATGGCACCGCGTTAAAGTACTACGGCGACGGTCGGCTCGTGGGCAGCGATAGCACTCTGGTTCTGAACACGCCTAACAACGTGCACATGGGCCAGCGTCACGACAATACGAATTTCTGGCCTGGTCGCATTGATGAGGTTCGCATCTACAGCCGTGCTTTGACTGACGCTCAGATTGCGTCGGTTGCTGGCCTTACATCGACGTTCTCTATACCGGCTGATTTGCGTCAGGACAACGCGATTAACTTCAAGGACTTTGCCGTATTGGTTGATTCTTGGCTTGAGGAGATTTTGTGGCCGTAATCGGATCGTTCATTGTTCACCGTTCATAGTTCATCGATGAACAACGAACAATCAACTATTAATTTCGGGGCCTATTCGCCAAAGGTGAATAGGCCCCTGCTATTTTCCGATACGGGGTAATTACTGCACGCATAAGGTATTGACCTTTGGGCCTTGCTATTGAATAATAAGCCGCCGTATGAGGTCACGATTAAAGAAATTGTTGATCGCGGCAGCGTTTGGTGTTTGCCTTGGCAGTTCTGCAAGGGCAGATTTAGCCGGGCAGATCGACGCCATCGTTAGCTCGCAGAAAAACGTTGAGTTCTCCGTTCGCATCATAGAAGCCAATTCGGGCAAATCGCTTTACGAGCACAACGCCCAAAAGGCGTTGGTGCCGGCTTCGAATATGAAGGTGATTGTCAGCGCGGCAGCACTGAAATATCTTGGCGATGACTACGAGTACAGAACGAAGGTGGGGCTACGCGGCGATACACTGGTTGTGATAGGGAGCGGCGACCCGTTATTGGGCGACAAAGCCAATGATGCCCGGTACGGACGACAAGCGGGTTGGATATTCGAGGATATCGCGGCAGCATTAAAGCGTAATCGCATACCCGCCATCAAGGATATTGTCATCGACAGCGGTGCATTCGATGACCAGCGAGTGCACCCGAATTGGCCGAAGGACGACCTGAACCGTTGGTACGCTTGTGAAGTGAGCGGGCTGAATTTCAACGACAATTGCATAGAAGTAAGCGCCGAGAATAGCAACGGGCGAGTCACTGTCTCCATCGAGCCGCAAACCAGATATGTGCAGGTCATCAACGAAATCACAGCGGCATCGGCAGGCCCGCAAGCAGTTGGCTCTTATCGGACGGCAGAGGCTAATCGAATTGCTGTCTTCGGCAAATGCAAAGACAAGGTTGGACCGTTCTTCGTAGCGATTGAGCGACCGGCAGCGTTCTTCGGATTTCTATTAGCGGAAAGTCTGGCAAGGGCAGGAATAAACATAGAAGGTCGAATCATAGAAAAAACAGTGACCGACAATCAAGATGTGGTGCCACTGGCAGAATATCGAACGCCCCTAATCGACTGTTTGAGCCGATGTAATAAGGACAGCCTTGGGTTGGCAGCGGAATCGCTGCTCAAAACTATCGCGGCCAACAGCAACGCCGATAAAAGGGGCGGCAGTTGGAGCAATGGCCGGGAAATAATCGCACGCTACCTGGCAGGTTTGGGCATCGATACAGACGAATTTTATGTCGACGATGGCAGCGGACTAAGCCAACAGAACAGGCTCACCGCAAACGCCATAACAAGAGTGCTATTTGACGTCTACAAAAACGCGAATTGGCAACTTTACAAGCGTTCGCTGGCAGTAGGGGGGGTGGATGGGACAATCGCCAGACATTTTGGAGAACAAAAGTACAAGGGCAAAATATTCGGTAAGACTGGATATATCGGCGGCGTCAAATCATTTTCCGGCGTATGCAGCACCGAGCGAGGCGATTACATATTTTCGATCCTTGCCAATAACGCCGGCAGTCTAAGTCGGGAGGTGTTAAACGACATTGTAGAAGCAATTATTGACAGCAATGATCCGCACCTCAAAAGCAGGCTTTAGCAAGTGAATCACCCCTCGTATGAATCTGTAACCGAGTTCTCCCAGACCAAGCCGAGCCAACCAAACCGCTGCAAACCTATCGTAGCCAAACCTGCCCACGTTTGCCTCTGTGACTTTGAATCCGATATCCTCAACGAGATTGCCGAGCGTCTGCACATTCCACGAATAAAGATGGTGATTAGGCTCTTGCCGATTGTAACGGCGGTATCTCCTTTCTTTTTCATAAGGGACAAACAAGAGCAATTTGCCGTTTGGGTGAAGTACGCATTTGATCTTTTCCAAAACTTCGGACGGATTATCCGTATGCTTAAGCACATGGTGGCAAATCACTACGTCTATTGAGCCGTCAGCTACCGTAGTAATATCCTTGAGAAACTCTATGCCGCGACTGGCAAGCACGGGCTCTAAGTGCTCTGATAAATCGTAGCCGAGCCGTCTTTTACATTTTAGTTCGGCAAGATTCCATCCCGTTCCCACTCCGTATTCCAATACAGTATCATTTTCGCCTACGTAGGGGGCAATTTTCTCCGCCCGAAGCCTGGCGACCCAGGGATAGGCACAGTCGGGAATGAAGCGCTTGGTGTCGTGGTACGCTTTTCCCATATCTGCGCTGTACCGCTGCTTTATTTGTCTTGAAAAACCATCTTACTGTGGTCTGGGCAGCGTTATCCTGAATTTGCTTCCCTGGCCAGGTTGGGATTCGACTGAAATGCAGCCCTGATGGGCATCTATTATCTTCTTACAGAAGGCAAGGCCGAGCCCGCAGCCCGTCTCCCGTCTCTCGTCTCTCGTTGCTCGTCGCTCGGGTCTCTTTGTGGTGAAAAATGACTCAAAGATATGTGGCAGGTCGGCTGGCTCAATGCCGCTGCCGGTGTCGGCGACTTCCATGTGAGTGACGTCGGTCGCCTCTGAGGCCCTTATGGTCAGAACGCCGCCGTGTGGCAGCATGGCGTGGCGGGCATTAAGAATCAGATTCATTATGACGTGCTGGACTTGAACGGGTACCGCCCAGACCGTCAAATTCTCAGGCATCTGGATTTGTACGGTTATGCCATCCTTGCCAAAATCTCTGCACAGACAGGCAAGAACATCCTCTACCAAGGCACGCAGCGGGACATTTTCCTTTTCTTGTCGGCGGCCATTTGCCATCGCCAGCATACTTTCCATCACCTTGCCGGCACGCTGACAATTCTGGACCGTTTTGCGAAGTGCCTTGTTTGTCAGAGACTTATCATCTGGATTTTCAAGTGCCAGGGCCGCATAATCAGCCAGTGGCGTCAGCAGATTATTGATCTCGTGGGCTATCATATAGCTGGCCGTGCCAATGTTGGCAAGGCTCTCTAACTGAGCAATCTGGGCCTGCAAAGCGTTATTCTGCCGCTGTTGATTTGCCAGGTCCCGGTGCAAAGAAACACGTTTTTCTATAATGCTTGTCAATCGTCAGCTCCTGGTATAAAATCCAAATCACGCCGAGCATCCAGTATCCAGTACTTTATCGACCTTTGGCAGGCTTTTTCTTGAAAAGTATATACGCCTGGTGCGGCGGACAAGAGATGACTGAGCAAAGAATCTTAGAAGAACTGCTGCATTTATTGGAAGGAAATGGCGTCACAGTCCGAAATGAGCCGCTTGGCGGCAGCGGCGGGGGGCTGTGTACAGTGAAAGGCCAGCGGATCTTCTTCGCGGATACGCAGGCACCATCAACAGAGGTGGCGGTGCTTTGCCTGAGGCGGTAGCAAAGCTGCTGGATATCGAAACGGTTTATGTTAGGCCGGAGGTCCGTCAATATATCGAGAATCACAGCAACCAAATTTACTAAAGGGGCGATTCTGAAATGAGAACTAAATGGCTGACAATATTGGCAATGTGCCTGAGCACGCTAATGGGCTGCTTGCGGGTCGCGGCAAATCGGCCTTCTTCGCCGGCCCCGCAGAAGTCTGTCAACTCCATCGGCATGGAATTTGTCCGCGTTGAACCGGGCGATTTCTCAATGGGACAAGAGCAGGGGGGCGATTGGGACGAGCGCCCCGTGCATAAAGTTACCATCAGCCAGGCTTTCTACATGGCGGTAACGGAGGTGACCAACGCCCAGTTTGAGCAGTTCGACCCGGAACATCGCAAACTTCGCGGAAAGCTCGGCTTCTCCAAAGATGACGATGAGGCGGTCGTTTTTGTCAGTTGGCACGAGGCGGCAGCATTCTGCCAATGGCTCTCCAAGAAAGAGGGCAAATCCTACCGGCTGCCGACGGAAGCCGAATGGGAATACACCTGCCGGGCAGGTACTAAGACCAACTACCATACGGGCGATAAATTGCCGGACGTTTTCCACAAGAACCAGAAGCAGACGTGGAACCCTGAGCCGATGTCGCTGAGAGTAGCCGCCACGCCCGCCAACGCCCGGGGCCTGTGCGATATGCACGGCAACGTGGAGGAGTGGTGCTATGACTGGTACAGCCCGTACGGAAATTCTGACCAGACTGATCCGGTAGGGCGGGGGGGCGGATATTTCAAGGTCACTCGGGGCGGCAGGCACAGCACCGACATATCGTACTTGCGCTCGGCAAACCGTCTGGGCACTCTGCCGGAAGATAAGAGCTGGCTGATAGGCTTCCGCGTGGTACAGGGCGAGCTGCCCAAAACCGAGCTGCTGCCCGTGCCTGCACCTCCATTGAACCAGCGAGACGTCAGGCAGGATACTCCTGCTGACCTGGGCAAAGGCCGGAGCCGCAGCAGCCTTATTTCAAAGGCCCAATTGAGTACGTCAAGATTCCGCCCGGCTCTGAAGGCCCGATGTACAGCAAGCACAATCACGACCCAGCACTGGCTGACTGCCCGAACGGCGACCTTTTGACCATCTGGTATTCCTGCCGCACAGAGGCCGGCCGGGAATTGGCCATTGTGGCCAGCCGCCTGCGATATGGCAGCGACCAGTGGGAGTCTGCCTCGCTATTCTGGGACGCGACCGTAACGACCACGCTCCAGCCTTATTTTTCGATGGGCAAAAAACGCTCTATCACTTCAACGGCCTCTCGGCGGCGGCCACCTGGGGGAATCTCGCCCTGGTGATGCGGATCTCGACTGATAGCGGCGCGACCGGGTCGAACGCCTGGCTGATTGACCCTGAGCACGGCCTGCGCCACCAGCCTATCGCATCGGTTTTTCAAACACGCGAAGGGTTCATCATATTGCCCTGTGACGCCGGCACTGGCGGCAGCGGCGGCACCGCCATCCATATCAGCCGGGACGCCGGCAAGACATGGATTGACCCCGATGCCGTTGCCCCACGCCGAAATTCGCCCAGGGCGAGAGCGGCCCCTGGATCGCTGGAATTCACGCCGGCGTCGTTCAGTTGAAAGATGGAAGCCTTATGGCATTGGGACGCGGCAACAACATCGATGGCCGGATGCCGATGAGTATCTCGAAAGACATAGGCGAAAACTGGACTTATCACGCCAGCGAATTTCCACCCATCGGCGGAGGACAACGCCTGGTGCTGTGCCGGCTGCGGGAAGGCCCGATTCTATTAGTGAGCTTTGCCGATGGCAAAAATGGCTTGGTTATCCGCGATGCAGACGGCAAAGAACGCCGGGTGTACGGCATGTTCGCAGCACTATCTTTTGACGAGGGTAAGACCTGGCCCATTAAGCGACTGATTACTGCCGGCGGTCCAGCCAGAGAAATCGACGGCGGCGGCAATACCGGCAAGTTCATTATGGATGACACCCA
>CAWFCJ010000064.1:0-12726 GCA_963814265.1 Sedimentisphaerales bacterium
TGCGCGAAGCGGCGCCGGCGAGCACATATAGCTGGCCAAAGGTTAGATAGCCGATAGCGATAATCAGCACCGGCAGGGTGAAATTCATCCCGGCGAACTCCCAGAACCTGGCGAACCATTTGCCCCAGTCGAATTCAGCCATCTCGCCCTTTCCTGCCCGCCAACTGTATAGGGCGGTAATTTTGCTGAAATCCCATCCGTAGCCAGCCGCCATCACCAGAAAATTCAAGGCTAAACTGGATAGCGGTGCGACAATTAAGATGGCAAGTAGCGTCTTCTGCGGAAACGTCTTGCGACGGATGCACCGCACGACGTAATGCACCCCGATAGCCATCGCGTAGAAAAAGCCTTCCCAATTGAACTGCAGCGCAAGAAACAGGCTGGCTGCCAGGCCCCATTTATGTATCGGCCCAGGCTCAGGCCCATCTTTCAGGCTTTTGATTAGGACCAGATAGCACCAGAAAGCTGTGAAGACCATCAAGGCGGTCCAGCATCCGGAGCCGAAATAGCCGGTAACGGGAAATAAAACGTAGATAAGGACCGCGAGCAGCGCGGCCTTATCGCTTAATAACCCCCTAAAGATTTTCAGTAGCAGCATCGCAGCCAGCACCGATGTGATGCAATTGAGCAGCCGATAGCTCCATTCGCTCACGCCGAAGATCGACATAAATAGCGCCAGCGTTAGCACGGAAAGTTGCGGATGGTCGTAATATCTTGCGGGGTTTTCTGTCGGTGGGTTGCCCACCGCCCAGGTGGACGCACCCTTTGTATAGCCCAGACCATATTTTACATGGGCTCTTGCCGCCCAGGCCCCGCTGGCTTCGCCCCAGCTATGCAGGCCCGTGAAAGGCCGACCCATGTCGCGACCCAGGATCGATATAAGCAGAATGCAGAGCAGACCGCCGAAAAGCCAGAAGTCCCCGCACAGGCCGCGCTCTTGCTCGTGAATAATCTTCTTCATACCGGTTTTCCTTAATCCCCAAATAAATCCTTCGACCGGGCTCAGGAAAGGTTTGGGGGCTAAATATTTAGCCCCGCAACTTGTTGCGGGTTCCGCCAGTCGCGCTGCCAGCTTACCATCTCGGCGAATGAATATACGGAAAAAAGGTTGGCCGTACAAGAAGCCTCGGTCCGGATTGCCGGGCAGAGGGATATATTGTTTCTGCGCCCACTCCACCACCGGATGGTCCGGAGGGACCTGGGCGTGGAGTCTATTGATAACGAATATTTCCGGCTTTTCCCGCTCCAGATCCGCCAGAGTTCGCGCGGTATGCTCCTGCGCCAATGGGTTGTTTGCCAGGTCGGTAGACCATATCACGCCGGTCGGCGGTCGCCGGCCGGACCAGAAATAAAATTCGGGGTTTATGCCCAGCACATAAAGCGTCTCTTGCGGGGCAAGTAGTGCATCAACCTCTTTAGTTACTGCCTTAGAGATGATATATTGCGGCCCCTGCTTATACGCCGACCATTCATCGGCAGAAAACCTGTATTCGGGCAGGACAAAACACAGCAGAATAATGAACCCCGCCGCACCCACTGCTACTTTGAGTTTTAAGTTTTGAGTTTTGAGTTTTGAGTTTCTTGTGGAGACCGCCCAGGCGGCGCCAACAACCAGAGGGACAAGCCAGAGCTGATAGTAGTGGTTGTAATATCTGCCCGGAAGGGCTACTGCGAAGTACGCCGCGATGAGAAACCCAACCAGTAGCAGCCACGGCCTACGCGGGCCTTTAGCCAAGGCGTATATTGTTCCCGCAGCAGTGAGGACTATCAGCACGAGCGTACTTTTCATTGCTCGGGCAAAAAATTCGTATTTCAGTCCCGCGAGGATATTGGTGAGAAAGTTGCCGCCCCTACTCTGGGCGTAATAGCCAGCATATTTGAAAATCGTATCGTAGAAAATGCCCAAACGTCCGGTGGCAGTAAAGTATGCGAAAACTGCCGCCCAGGCCGCCACTCCCACCGCCGCGACGATACAAACCTGCAATAATGCCAACCTGAGCCGTTGGCGGTCGCGAAGGAAAGATAATAAATAAAAAAGTCCCAGAAAAGCGGGAAAGGTGACGGCGACAGTCTTATACAAAGTGGCAAGGGCAAAAAGTCCTCCGATAGCCAGCCATTTCAAAATTGAGAATTGAGAATTGAGAATTGAGAATTTTCGATTTCTAAATTCTAAATTCTCAATTCTAAACTCCGTCAGCATCAGGGCAAAAGCCCAGACAAGGCAGGCGTTCATCGGCACTTCGATATTGGGCTGATTAGCCCAGAGCCAGAGGTCGTTGCAGATAACAGCCCAGAAAGCTGCGGCCCACAGTCCGCCGGCGACGCCGCCGTATGCAGCACCCGCCCAGTAACAGCCGAGCAAGGTTATTATTGCGGCGACCACGCCGATAAAATACACCTCCGCCGGGCCGTAGCCGACCAGGGCGTCCGCCAATGCGTAAGTTACAAAGATAGCGGGCGGCTTGCTGTCCCAGAGGTCGCAGTACAACGCACGCCCGGCGAGCATTTCGTGAGCAATCACAGCGTGGCTGGTAATGTCTCTCTCAAAAGGCTCATTATAGGTGTGCAGCCGCAAAAGGGCGATGAAAACAGCCAGAGCTACTAACACAGCGGATAGCGTACAACGGATAGCGTACAGACTGAACGCTCCACGCTGCACGCTGTACGCCGTAGCGCGTGACCCAAGCGACGCGCGACGACCGACCTTTGGCCTTTTCATAAAGGATGCTTATACATCATTTGCCGAGGCAAAAAAAGCCTAAAAATCGCTACAGGTTGAAAAACGCCATTGTACATTGTATAATAGGGGAGCTTTGAAGGAGGTAGGAATCATGAACTTGCGGACTAATCTGCTTTTAGTCACGATCCTTGCCTTGTCCGGCTCTTCCGGGGCCGTACAGGCGCTTGGGCAGCAGCAGTGGACGACTCCGGTGCCGCTAACGCTGGTCAATAGTGCCTCTGCTGAGGAGCGCTCACCATTTTTGTCGCTTGACGGCCTAACGCTTTACTTTGCGCGGGTTTCCAGCGAAACCTTCTATTATGGACAAATATTCCAGGCTTCGCGCCAGCAGCCTTTCGGGCTATTTACAGAGGTTCGAGAAATAGATGGGGCACTGAATTTGTCGCGTGGGCATAATCTTTTCCCGTGGGTTTCGCCCGACAATCTGCGGATGTACTATCACAACGAGTTTGGCGGCAGAACTATGCTGAGGGTCAGCAGGCGGGGGGCGGTTAATGCCTCTTGGCCGGAGGGCACGAGTATTCTCGAACTGAACGCGCTTGGCCAGCACCTCCAAGCACCGAAGCTTACGTCCGACGAGTTGACCATCTTCTTCGATGCGTTGGACATTCCCGGCGGAAAGGGAGGCTATGACATCTGGAAGGCCAGCCGGCTGGACAGGAATTCGCCTTTCAGCGGGCATGAAAATCTGTCGGAGATTAACACGATTGCCAATGAAGGTGCTGCGTCTGTTTCAGCCGATGGTCTTACGCTGGTTTTTCATTCTAACCGTAACGGGCCGTTCCAGCTATTCCGCGCTGCGCGGGCGTCTTTGGCCGAGCCGTTTGGCAATGTTGAGCACCTGTCGTTTGCCGACACAATGGGCGGCCACAGCATGCATCCATACCTTACCAGCGACGGCGACACGTTGTATTTTGTTAGACAACTTGGCGAAGACCAGACCACACGAGATATCTGCGTTTCTTTCCGCTTTGCACGGCCCATGGTTTATTATGTCGATGTGACCGGCGGCAGTGACTTGAATAATGGCTTTGACCGGCAGGTTGCCTTTGCTACCATCCAAAAGGGCATCGATTCAGCACAAGATGGCGACAAGGTCATAGCATATCCCGGCACGTACCGTGAAAACATCAACTTCAAGGGCAAGAATATCACCCTAACGAGCAAAGACGCAAATAATCCCGATATTGTTGCCAAGACAGTCATAAATGGCAGCCAAAATGGCTCAGTGGTGACTTTCAATAATAGTGAGAGTGCTGATTGCATCTTAACCGGCTTTACAATTACGAACGGCCGCAACGATTTGGGCGGCGGAATCTTTGCCAGCAACGCAAGGCCAGCAGTGACAAACTGTGCAATTACTGGCAACACTGCGGACTTTGGAGGCGCGATATATTGTTCCGACAACAGCGATTTGAGCATAGAAAATTGCACCATCAACAAAAACTCGGCGGGATTCGGCGGTGCGGTGTACTGCCTATTGAGCAGGCCAAAAATATCAGATTGTATGTTCAGCATGAATCAGGGAACATGGGCCGGCGGCGCAGTATTCAGCGACAAAGCTGCGCCAATCTTGAGTGACTGTATACTTAATGATAATTCCACAAACGGTGACGGCGGTGGAATGCTCAACGAAGCCAGCAGCCCCAGGTTGTCGAACTGCACCTTTAGCGGCAACTCAGCGCGGACCGGCGGCGGTATTTATTGCGAACCTGGCTGTGAGCTAATAATAACAGGCGGGAAAATCGCTCAGAACCACGCGGATTATGGCGGCGGCATTTATGTCACCAAGTGTATCAACGGAAAAGTAACAAATTGCTCTATAGTTCAAAATTTGGCAATACTTGGAGCCGGCATTTATTCTGCTGATACACCCCTGACAATAAAACAGTGTGTCTTCAGTGAGAACACGGCTCAGTATGGTGGCGCTGTCTTTTGTGATGCCCAGCCAGATGGTAGACTCGTAATGAATAACTGTACCCTTGCCGGCAACTCCGCTGTGCTCGGTCGTTCAATTGCATGTGACTCTTTCTTCGGCAGCAGCAGTGTTACCGTGACCAATTCAATTCTATATAGCGGTGGCAACGAAATCTTGAACAACGATAATTCCACCATTGTTATAGCATATAGTGACATCCAGGGTGGCTGGCCAGGCAAAAATAATATAGACGCGGATCCTCGGTTTACTAACATAGCTCGTGGGGTATACCATTTATTACCGGATTCCCCGTGTATTGATGCCGGTGACCCACAGTATTTGCCAGAGCCTAACGAAACAGACTTCAGCAGCCAACCACGACTGGTAGGCGAAGCAATCGACCTGGGAGCGTATGAAACTCAGCCTGCAATCGAAATTCCATTCAGGTCGTTTGAATTCGAGGCCACGATAGGTTTCCCAGACCTGGCTGGCGAAATTCTCATCATACGAAATTCAGGAGCGGGAACTCTGAATTGGCAAATCAGCTATGACCGCAGTTGGCTGGCTGTTGACCCCAATACTGGCAGTTCGCAGGGCCAGGAAAACACGGCCTACCTCAGAGTCAATTCAACAGGCCTAAGTGAGGGTGAGTATCACTGCGAACTTACAGTTTCAGCCCCACTTGCTTTAAATACCCCACAAACCGTACAGGTCACCTTGACCGTCCATAAGAACTGTTTTCCAGACACGCCGCAGTACGCCCAGCAGTATACTGATTTTCTGGAGTACGCCGCTCACGGCGCTGACCCAAGCTGCTGGTGCGCCTCGTGGTCGGACGGCACTCATTATCAGTGCGATGGCGACGCTTCGGGCAGAAAGCAGACTTTCACCAACTACCGAGTGTTCACGGATGATTTGGCTCTGATTATCAAAAACTGGAAGAAGAAGATCGATACTGCCGATCCTTGTGCCGACATCGACCACAAGGCCCAGCTTTTCCAGAGGTATCGCGTTTTCACTAGTGATTTGGCGATGCTGATAGCCAACTGGAAGAAGCGTGACGACCAGTTAGCAAATAACTGCCCTCGGCCTGATGGGCCGTAACCACTCGGCAGCGCTATCGCATCGGAAAGTTACTGCACAGCGCTTCTACCTTCAGTTTTGTTTGGTTCTGGAAGGACTGGTTTATTCTGTACTCGGCGTCACTTATTATTTCCGCCTTCCGTAGCACCGCGTCAATCAACTGCGCTATGCTGTCCATCTGTTGCGGTCCCATGCCGTCTTTAGTGACGATAGGCGTGCCTAATCTGATGCCGCTGGTAATCCTGGGGCCTTTTTTATCGTAGGGCAGCCGATTCATGTTGACGATTATCCCGCAGTCTTCGAGGCACTTCTGCGCTATGACGCCTGTCAGCCCTTCGCGGAAATTGCCAACGTTGACCAGAATCATGTGGTTGTCCGTTCCGCCGGTTACTACATCATGTCCCAAATCCAGAAGACTCTTGGCGAGTGCCTTGGCATTTTCTATGATTTTGAATTGTCGCGTTCTGTATTCTTCACAGAGCGTTTCTTTGAAGAAGACGGCCTTAGCAGCGATGTTATTTAGATACGGCGTTCCCTGCACGCCGGGAAATGTCGTCCTTTCAATATGCTCCCATAGGGGTCGAAATTCTAAATTCGAAATTCTAAATTCTAAATTGTAGTCTTTGCCCATTATTATCAGGCCACCCCGCGGCCCGCCCGGCTTGTAGGTGCTGGTGGTTGAAAAATGTGCATAATCGACAGACGAAGGATGAGCGCCGGCAATCACCAGGCCCGCGATGTGTGAAATATCCGCCAACAGATACGCTCCAGCTTCATCGGCAATTTCTCTGAATTTTTTGAAATCTATCGTTCGGCAATACGCACTTGCGCCGCATATAATCAGCTTGGGCTTGACCGATAGAGCTCTGTCCCTGATCGCCTCGTAGTCCAGAAGGTATGTTTCCTTATCTACGTAGTAGTTTTCCACGCTGAAGAATTTGCCGGTGAATGAGACTCTTGCCCCATGTGAAAGATGTCCACCTTGATCGAGTCCGAGACTAAGTATTTTATCGCCCGGTTGCAGAATAGCGGTCAGAACGATTTGGTTGGCGGCGGTGCCGGAGTGAGGCTGCACATTTGCGTACTTTGCGCCAAAGGCATCTTTAGCCCTTTTGATGGCCAGTTCTTCGACCTGGTCAACGACCTGACAGCCTCCGTGAAACCTGGCGCCGACAAAGCCTTCGGTGGTCTTATTCTGAATTACCGAGCCGAGGGCCGCCAGGACTGCCGGCGAGCATTGATTCTCCGCAGCGATAAGCTGCAGCGTGCTCTGCCGCCTCTGGTACTCTCCGGCTATAAGTTGATAAACATCCGGGTCCGCCTGTTTGAGAGCGTCAAATATGGCTTTGTGATACTCGTCCGCCTGCGGCGGTGATTTCGACTTTCGATTTTCGATTTTCGATTTTATCACGAAGTACCTTGTCAGCTAAAAAAACTTCTGACGATATCGTTAAACGTTACGTATAGAAGAAACGTTCCTATAAGCGCCCAGCCGGCATAGACAATCACGCCCTGTGTCCGCTCACTCAAGGCTGAGCCTTTAACCTTCTCGACCAGCATTAGCAGAATCAAGCCCCCATCCAATGGCGGCAAGGGCACTAAATTAAATACCGCAATTACCGCGCTTATCAGGCCCAGAAGATAAATGTAATCAATCAGCGGCTGCTCGGCGACGACACGGTAGCTTACCGCTATGATTCCCACCGGGCCCATAAGATGTTTCGGACTAACGGCTCCTCCGACCAGGCGCTTAAGTGTCACGTACGCCTGGGCAATAAACATAATGGTTCTTCTGTATCCCATCGCGATGGCGTCGATTGGCCCACTGGCCTGGTAGAGTCTCTCCATACGGTTGAAAGGAATAAACTCAGCAAAATCCGATTTGACTGTAATACACTCTTTTTTGCCGATACCCGTATCCAGAGTAACTGTATCCGGTTTCTCATCAAGGCTGTAATCAATGGTGGCAGATTTTCCGGCATTTTGTCTGATTTCTGTGATTATATCGTAAAAGTTCGACACTGCTTTGCCGCCAACAGCCGTAATCACAGCGCCGCGCGGAATTTGCAACTTTGCTGGACCGTTCTCCACGGCGATAGTGTTAGCGACAACCGGATGCCCAAAATCAAAGTCGGGCAAAAATGCAATTCCTATTCGTGCTTCGTTGGTGTCTCTATCTCGTTTTAGTCTGACACTAATTGAGTGCTGCCTTTCAATACCGTTGGCGTCCGTTCGCAGCACCTTTATCGGTAGTTCGTTACCCTCATATTTCTTTACCGTATCCAGGAACTCCTCGCCTGTAGGGCATGCAATTTCACCGACATTCAAAATAACATCGCCGCTCTGCAAAAAGGGATTCTCCGTCATCTGCTCTTTAATGCCGATTTTCTCTAATGCCTGACGCTTCTTAGCAGCAATTTTCATCCAGAGTGACTTTTCAATTTCGATATTTTGCATCCGAAAACGCGGAACCATAGAGTAGATATGTCCGGTGCTGGGCGAAATTAGCTTCAGGCTAATTTTGCTCTCAACCAAATTCGATCTCTTATCCTTGTCAGTTCGCTCAGCTAACAACGTCACCTCAGGAGCAAGCGTGCTTCCCACTATTTCGGCCAATTCCCAGTGTGTTTGCACACTTTTACCATCGACAGCTTTTATACGGTCGCCAGGAAGCAAACCCGTTTTTTTAAGCAAAGTGTTAGCGTCGGCAACCTCTGCTACGGTCAGACTCATCGACGGGTCGATGCCAAAATCTCTCAACTGCGACCCCGGCAGTCGCTCAGCAACAAGATTGAAATCATCTTCAGAGCCATTTTCGTGCCTGACTCGCAGCGCAACCTCTTGACCTTCTTTTGACAGAGCTGCGGCTATTAAAATATTGCTAAAGTCGAGGTTCTTACTCTTGCCGGCAATCTTGATAATTTCGTCGCCCGGTTTCAGGCCCGCCTTAGCGGCCGGCGAATTCGGCACCACCATCCCTACAACCGGGGGCGGCAACTTTATGCCGATAAGAAAAACTATCATAAAAATAATTACGGCGCTAACGACGTTGAAGATAACGCCCGCTGCAATGACCGGCACGCGGATGCTTATCGGCTTTTTGGAAAACGAACGTGGGTCATTACTGGCCTGAGCCGGGCTGGTGTCGTCCTGGCCCAGGAGCTTTACAAAACCGCCAAAGGGAATAAGGCCGATGCGATACTCGGTTTCTCCAGCTTTACCTTTTTTCCCGACCGTAAAGCTCAGGGAACCTTCGCCCGACTCATCATTATCCTTCGGGAAAAATTTTGGCAGTATGCGAACACGAAGGCCGGCCTGCGTCCTGCGCAGCCCCAGCAGAATTGGAGGCATAAAAATAGAAAATGCCTCAACGTGGATGTCCGACAGCTTGGCGACCACAAAATGACCGAACTCATGAACCAGAACCACCATTCCGAATCCAAGCAGCACTACAAGGACGTTGCCAAAAACATAGATATTGTGGATAATCAAGTAGATAAACGCAGCGAGAATAAGTATCCACAAAAGCCCCATTAGTTTTGAGTTTTTAGTTTTCAGTTTTGAGTTCTCCATAATGCCGGCGACAGCTAAACACTTTTAACTTTTTGCTTTAGACTTTTTTTGACCTCTCTTCGTGCCCAGGCATCGACCTCAAGCAACTCATCAAGGCCAACCTGTCTTTTAACAGTATGCTTATCCAGGCAGCGTTCGATCAGTTCGACTATATTAACAAATTTAATGGTGCCCGCCAGGAACTCCTTCACGGCGGCCTCATTGGCAGCGTTGAAAACCACCGGCGCCGTGCCGCCTGTCCGCGCAACTTCGTACCCTAACGGCAGCGCGCGAAACGTCTGGAAATCCGGCCTCTCGAACGTGAGCGTGCCGATTTCTTCCAGCCGTAGAGGCTTGCCGATCCCGGCGACTCGCTGCGGGTACGTCAGGGCATACTGAATCGGCAAACACATATCAGGCTGCCCCATTTGTGCGACTACCGAGCCATCCACAAATTCGACCAGCGAATGGACTATCGACTCCGGGTGGACCAGAACCTCTATCTTTTCTACCGGCATATCAAAGAGCCAGTGGGCCTCGATAACCTCGAAGGCCTTGTTCATCATTGTCGCCGAGTCAATTGTTATTTTCGGCCCCATGTCCCACACGGGATGTGCCAGTGCTTGCTCCAGCGTCGCGTACTGCAAATCCTCGATGCCGGCTTTTCTAAATGGCCCGCCCGAAGCAGTCAAAATGATTCTACTAACTTCCTGGCGTGAGCCTGACCGCATAGCCTGACAAATCGCCGAATGTTCACTATCAACCGGCAGGATTGTGGCGCCGTTTTCTCTGGCGGTTTTTGTAAGCAGCTCGCCTGCGATAACGAGCGGCTCTTTATTGGCGATGGCAAGTTTTTTGCCCTTCCTTGCGGCCGATAGAGCCGAGGGCAAACCCGCAGCTCCGACAACCGCAGTAAGGACGATATCGACCTCTTCAAGCTCCGCAATCTGAACCAGGCTTTCCGGCCCGGCCAGAACCTCTGCATCCAAATCGCCAACTTTCGCTGCATACTTAGCATCTGTAATGGCGACGTATTTCGGCCTGTAGCGCCGGGCCTGCTCAGCCAAAAGCTCAACGCTTGTATGAGCACTCAATGCGGTAATTACGTACTCAGGACCAAGAGCATCTATTACCCGTAGTGCTTTTCTGCCCACGGACCCTGTCGAACCTAAAATGGCGATACGTTTTATCATAAATTTTCAGCCTCAACGCCGGCGTTTCGCTTCAGGTGAATAAGCAAGCTAACCTCACCGGTTGTAATCACTGTTTTGAGGACAACCGTGCCTATCACAAGGGCGGAGCAGAAACCAAGTATCGTGTTCAGCGGCCAGGGAACAAAGTTGGGAACGCCCAGTTCAGCGCCTGCCTCGGTACTCAAAATGGTCTCTGCGATGGTTCTACCGCCAACCAACCATCCGCCAACCATCCAGACCAGCAGAATAAGGACGCCGAAAGAAACGGTCGGCAGACTCGAATACAGGGCGAAAAGAAAGGATGTTTTTAGCACTTTTTGCGGCGCCGCACGTCCGCGGAGCCACAGGCCGAAAACGACGCCCCAGACGAAAGCCAATCCTATGCTAAAGACCTGCGTGCCCATTCCGGCGGAAAAAGCCATGCACTCCACAAAGTACGCGCCGACCAGGATCGCAAAATGACGAGAGAATCTGGTCGGCCCGCTGGTTACTTCGCCCAGCAGCCTGGCGATTGGAACTGCAAAACCGAACCCGGCTGCCAGATTCACCGTCACCAGCAAAATGATTAGCACCTTTTCGCCCATAATTGCGATAGTATGATAATCGCTGCATACTGTCAAGACGCCCAGGCAAAAGACCGCGATCAAGTCGGGGCACGCAAAATTTTCAAAAATTCAATCTTGAATTGTTAATTTTGAGTGAAATTACCTTCCGAATATGACGATAATTTCACTGGCAAACGTCCCGATTTATCGGAACTCGTTTGTGGGGGTTATAAACTGGGGGTCTTGGATTCATAGTTCGTTGTTCATAGTTCATCGATCGGCCATGAACTCAGAACACATTACTAGAGGGAGTCTACAAATGAGCGAACGGATCTCTGTTTTGGTGGTTGAGGACGAAGAACATATCCGTAGGGTTTTGCAATACAATCTGCAACTGGATGGCTTCGAGGTGCATCAGGCTGAAAATGGCGCTGGTGCTATAGAAATCGCCGCCGAGCTAATGCCCGACTTGATTCTGCTGGATTGGATGATGCCAGAGATGGACGGGTTGGAGGTGCTCTCCCGGCTCAAACAGGACAAAAGAACAGAGAACATACCGGTCTTTATGTTGACGGCTAAGGGCATGATGACGGATGTCGGCCGGGCGTTGTACGAGGGGGCGGACGATTACATAACAAAGCCTTTCGATCCAACACAGTTAGGCAAAACGCTGCGGAAAAAATTGAAAAAGTGCGTCAATACCGAACGCAATGAGATAAGAAGACAGAACTCTGAATTCTGAATCCTCAATTTGAACTTCGTCTATCGGTTGCGATGCTCGTTTGGTTGACGTTTTACGGTAAACGTAACCGTGTCGAGCTGCCAACCGCGCGACGGTCATTCTGGATTTGCCTGCCAAAGTTAAGAAGGGGACAGAGATGCGAAGTTCTAACCCAATACTACTGGTCGTGTTTTTATGCTTGTTAGTGCTATGTTGTTCGGCATCTGGATTTTCGCAATTCATACTTGTGTCATCGTCCGATTTTTATGGCTTCCTATTATTCTGGCATTTCTGAAGTTATCAGAGTTGTATCCAACCGAAAACAAGACAAAATTGAGGGTGTTCAATGCACAAAAAAAGTTGGATTTGGCACGTTGGGCAGCGTCGCCATTCGAGCGCGAAACAAAGAGGGTTGGACAGATGGGCAGAGGTTCAATGTTTTCTCTATTGTGGCGGGTACGTTCTTATTTTTATTCCACTACTTCTTCGGTTTCTAAAATTACTTTCGGCCACAGGGGAGAAGTTGTGGTTAGCAGTGATTTTTATCGGCGTCGTCACATTATTAGGCGCACTGTCTTCGGACTGGAGACACAATTGGTACGAATTACAGCTCTTAAAAGACGAATCGAAAAATGCCCCAACTGTGCTTCTTGGTTTGGCATAGAATGTCTTGTGATGTACAAGTACGGCATAACCGATATAAGACTATTTTTCGAAAACGACATTTGTTTTCTTAAACAGTTTTAAACCACGGATTGCAGGATTTTCACGAATTTCAAAATATTCACATTAACTTTTTTTTGCATATTTTGAAGTGCTAAAATACTTCCAGTTGTATTCGTCTATCAATTTTGGCAAGGTTCTATTAGTCTTTTTTACTATCTCGCTTTTGCCATGTTCATTCAGCAGTTCCTTTATAGCTTCTTGCATCAATTTCATAAAATTAATATAACCTGCGGAATTAGGATAAACCC
>CAWFCJ010000065.1:0-38934 GCA_963814265.1 Sedimentisphaerales bacterium
TTTTTGGGAGCATAATCCAAATGCGAAGATTTCTCTATTTTTCCTCGTATTACAGTGAATTTGAACACTTAAAGTTCGAATCTTAATTTCAATCTCTCTTCACCATCACCGCCGCCAAGCCAAGCAACAGGAACGGGCGTTTGTAAAAAAGCTTGCCGTTGACAAAAAAACACACGCCGGCTATTTTCCCTATCAACCTGGAAAATACTTACTGCAAAACCATTGGACGACGACCGCTCCCAAGATGCCTCCGAAAAAACCGAATATCACTCCTAACCCCTGATCCTTGTATTCGGCAAACCATAGGCCTAAGCTGGTTAAAGGATTATTGTACCTACGACCAAGGGCCCGAACCCTGGATACTTAGTCTCAAATATCGCAACCCAAAAAGTTTCGCTAAGCCCTCGCCAATTGAGGAAGACCCAGTTTTCCGAATAACAAGTTTCCGTTCCATTAGCCGTGCGTTTGCTGCAAAGACCTGACGTTCGAACTTTTCTTGAGGCGTTTCTTTTGTTTATCACGTTCGACACATTTAAGCCCAAGCTGACACTTTACTTTTCGCAAGAACTTTCTAAACGTCTGGAAAGTACCCCAGATTACTGAGTATATCCCTCGTATTCTCCGGCGTCTCCTCAGATGGGAACGAGAACCCATCCTCACACTCCTTCATATTATTGTAGTAATAAGCCAACAAATCCCGCTCGGTTTTCATCAACCACATTGGCGAAGCCCTTTAATTCGTGTCAGGATACAATATACCCTCGTGCTTACCAAAACAAGCACTCAAGAAATGGAATAGCAAATCCTCACAAAGATAGAGCTTAGGTTCACTGACTTTGCTCTATCGATTCGATATGCATCTTTGTTCCTTCGTGGCTAAAGATTCAATTAGCTTTCTATGACTTCGAGCTGGTCGGGGGTGGGGCCTTCGCAGGTCTACCAACTGGTTTTGGCCGAGGCGGGCGTCAATAACGACAAGACTATCCAAATATTGCTCGTTCATAATCTGGGGCAGGGGCATTCTTATTGTCGCTTGCGGCAGGAGTCGTTTAGGCGGCCCGCACTCCGCCAGGGTTCGTTTGTCCGAGGTCGTTTAGCCGCGCCTCTCGGGCGCAGGGATTATGTTTAGCCCTGCCGCTGGCGGCAGGGGTCTTCTATCATGCGTCCTATGTCCTCCATCTCTCACCATCACCGCAACCAAGTCGAGTGCCAATTGTAGGGTATGCAGGCCGCTGCATACCTGCTACGCTTTGTGTGATTCGCGGGTATTGCCCGGTCTCAATACCCTGATTTCCAATAGCCTACAACCGGATATTCTGATAATCTGATACCCTCCGAAACAGCCGGTCGCTTACGCTGCTGGCTCTATGTTAGCTTCCAATAATTTCGAGCTGGTCGGGGTGGAGTCGCAGGTCGGGCAACTGGTTTTGGCCGAGTTTGGCATCAATCAGGACAAAGCCATCAAGATATTGCTCATTCATAATCTGGCCGTGAGCACGCAAGAAACTCTGGACTTTGCCGTTCGCTTGGCTGGACTTACCCGACAAAAAGCTCGGCACCCTTATATTTTTCGGCGATTTTTTCTGCGAGTTTATCCAGGCCAAAGCCGGTCTTGGCTGAAATGCGAACCGCATCGGAAAACACCGTCTGTAGCATTTCCAGCTGGCCAAGCTTTTGCAGGCAGTCAACCTTATTGAGCACCATCAAAGTCGGCTTATCGCCGCAGCCAATCTCCGACAGAACCTCGTTGACCGACTCGATCTGCTTCATGACCTCCGGGTTGGACACGTCGATCACGTGCAGCAGCAGATCGGCATTGACCGCCTCTTCCAGCGTCGCCTTGAACGAGGCCACAAGTTGGTGCGGCAGGTTCCGCACGAATCCGACCGTGTCGCTGAGGAGGACTTCTGCACCCGCGGGCCGGCGTCCATTTTCTCGTTCGCGTGTCGAGCGTGGCGAAGAGCCTGATCCTCGACCAGGACGCCGGCGTCGGTGAGGGCGTTCAGGAGCGTGCTTTTGCCGGCGTTGGTGTAGCCGACGATGCAGATCTTGAAGAAGTCCTTGCGGCCCTGTGATCTCGCGGAGCTTGCGTCGGTCGATGTTCGCCAATTCGCGTCGTAAGCTCGTTGATCCGTTTGTTGACCAGCCGGCGGTCGATTTCCAGCTGCTGTTCGCCGGGGCCGCTGGTGCCGATGCCGCCGACGGCGCCCGCCGCCGGTTGCTCCGCCGCTCCGGTCACCGTATCCAAGGTGCGACCACATCTGGGTCAGGCGCGGATAAGTGTACTCCAACTGGGCTAGCTCCACCTGCAGTTTGGCCTGCTTGGTCTTTGCCCGCGTGGCGAAAATGTCCAGGATCAACTCGCTGCGGTCCAGCACTTTGATGCGGATGATCTCTTCAAGCTCGCGAATCTGGGCCGGCGAAAGGTCATTGTCGAAGATCACGACATCGGCCTTGAATCGTTTGACGCGTTCGGCAAGCTGGTGGGCCTTGCCCTTTCCGATGTACGTGGAAGGATGTATGGTGCGGATTTTTTGCTGAAATCGATCTACGACCACCGCCCCGGCACTTTCGGCCAGAGCGGTAAGCTCGACTAAATCATCTCTGTCGCTGCCCAGGACAGCCGCCACCAATATGGCTCGCTCTTTTCTGACTCTTAGGGTCTCGCGAAGTTTCTCCAACTAAAATGCACCTCCAAAACCACCTTCTTATTTTACCATATTTGCCCATATTACTCAATAGGACCGAAATATTTGTCAATTCTGGGGTTCTAAGCCGATTGCGGAAGGCTTCGGCATAAGCAAGCTCGGCGTCGACCCAAAAATCTGCTGGCTAAGATTTTTTTCACTTGAAAGAATAGACCGCTTAAATTACATTAGCAACGTCACAATTTCTGACGAACCAAGAATAGTCTCGTGTTTTTGTACCTGCTTTAATCTGTGGACTTTTTAAGGAGTCTGTTAGTGCTAAAAGTTAAATCGCGTTCAGGCGAATCAGTTCAACAAATGATTAAACGCTTCAAGAAGCTGTGCGAAAAAGAAGGTTTAGTCAGAGACATGAAGCGCATTGCCTACTATGAAAAACCTTCGGAAAGAAATCGTCGGCGGATACGCAAATCTGAGCGAAGTATCAGAAGGCCGTCAGGATAAACGCCGCTAACGTCCTCTTCTATCTGACCCAAACATTCCAGCCCCAAGCAATAAGGCACTGCAACAACCAGCCCCGCGTGAAACGCGGGGCGAAATATTTAGCCAGCGGTTTCACCACCGGTTCCTGGCGTCCCGGCTTTTCCCCCACAACTCAGGCTTCCTCTATCACCTCAAAGCCCAGTAAAGCGGCGATGTTCTGGATAGGCCGCTTCAAGTCGCCGTAGAAAGTGACGCGGTGCCAACCCCATGTGTCCCAGTAGCCCAGCAATTTATCAATATCTCCTACCACCTCGGCAGCTAACTTGGTTCTGCAGGCCTTATCCTCGTCGATGTTGGCAACGGATTTGCCCTGGTGAATTATCACCTTACGCGCGTCGGGGTTAAACTCCAGCGTGGTTGTCATCTCGCCCAAAGGCATAAGCGATCGCACGGCTGCGCCTTTGCGGTCCTCAGAGTGGCTGCGAATGTGGTAAGGATTGCTCGGCCCATCGGGACCGAAAACCTTATTCGGCGCCACGCAGTGGGCGTAAATAATCTGGTTCTTGGCCGTGTCGATGACCGGGTCGGAAATATAGCCGGGCCGACCGACAAGATAGCTCATCAGCAGCATCGTGATCGTGGATGTAAGATCGGATTCGCAGGCGCCGACGTAGCCGTCGTTATTGAGTTGGAAAAAGCCCAGGCACGGATACGCGGTGATGTGTCCGCCGTAGAATCCGCCCAGGCAGTTCATTGTGATAGCCTGAGCCTTGTTTTGCCGCATCAATTCGCTCATCGCCAGATACATTGCGCCCGACTTTTCAATTTCCTCGCGCGACGGCTCGACCACTTTCTCCGCCCCGTCAATCCAGCGCTTGGCCCACTTTCGAGCCTCAGCCCGGTCGGCCTTGTTGTAAAGCTCGTTGAGCGGGTCGTAATTTACGGGCATGGTTTTGGTCCCGAACACTTTCTCGACGCCCTCTTCAGAGCAGCCAAAACCACCGCCCACTCGCAGGATGACCGACGAGCGGAGCTTTTTGAGGCAATCAAAGCATCTGGCTGCCTGAATAACCTCGTCAAAGTTCGACGATGAGACAGCCGCCACTTTCCACCCGTTCCTTTTGGCAGCAGCATTGGCGACCAGAAATTCGCCCGACCCGCCGTAGAAATCGTCCACAAATATCGTGGGCCGGCCCGTCGCGGCGATGGTCTGCGGCGCACCTGTCCAGATGCCAACCATGTAGATTAGATACCCGTCAACCTCTTTGTCGGCCTCGAGGATTTTCTTGGCCTCTTCTACATTGTGGATCGTAGCCGGCAGAAATTCTATCTGTGGGCAGCCCTTGCGGAGCTTTTCGATAAGCTCCTTTTTGCGGCCCTCGTAATCGTAACCGATATTCGGCCAGGTCGGACTCCCCGGCGGAATGTGCGTAAAGACGAGGCGAACCTTCGCCTTTTCGCTGGGGTATGGCGCTTGTGCTATGGCCGAACTGACGCCCAGAGCCGACAGGCCCGCCAGTCCTGCCGCACACGCTGCACAGCCGCCTAAAAACTCTCGCCTGCTCAAACCACAATTTGACTCTGAAAAACCTCCGTCGTTTTTCATTTGGAAATTCCTTAACAATCGGTTTACAATTGCCCTTGCCTACATCTGGCCGCCAAACAGGGTGGACATTATACAGTGCAAGATGGCCGGTGTTCAAGAAAATCCAAAGATTATTGATTCAGACTACTTGTGCTTCAAGATTGAACAGCCGGCAGAATTCGACAAGGTGCTGCTTGTAGTCGCCATAGAAGAAAATCTGGTGGAAGCCGGGAAAGCTAAGAACCGGCTGGTCGCCATCGAATTTCACACGCACCGAGACCACGCATCCGCCTGAGGGCGGCACATCGATATTATCCAGCACGGTGCCTGCTGAGATCAGCAGCTTCGTTTTGCGGCCCGAATTTTCGTCGCGGGGCAGCACATCCAGGCTGGTGACACGCTGGCCTTTTCGCCATAAAGTGCGCGGCACCGCATCACGGTTGCCGTGATGATGCACTATGTCGAACGGCTCGGGTGGCTGGTCGAAACCATTTAGACGCGTCGGGCAGGAGCAGTGTGCTCCGATGATAGCGTTATGCACAGTATCGGCGACAGGGTCTCTGCTGAAATCCGGGCCGGTCAAAGAGATACTGGACAATCATGTGCGAGGCGGCCGCGCCGAAATCTGCTTCGCAGGCTGCGGGAATCCCCTGGTCATTCATCCGCGACCAGGCTATGCACGGCAGACTCACCTCGGTTTTTCCTAACGCACCCAGGCAATCCATAGTAATGGCGTCACATTCTTCACGCTGCAATATGTTGCCCGCCACTACATAGCTCTTGATGCCGTTAATGACGTCCTGACGAGTCGCTCCTTTGCGTCGCCGGGCACGGCCAATATATTCCTCAGCCATAGCGAGAATCTCGGCTGTGTCGGGCGTGGCACGATATTCATCAAGGAAGGTCTTGGCCGGCACGTACCGCAAATTGATGCCCAGGTCCGCCATCGACGAATCGAACCGTTTCTCGCCTTGCAGGACGACACACCGGGCACGGGCAATTTTTGCCCCGGCTTTGAGCATCTTTAGCCCGAATGCTGCCTGGCTGAAATCGTCGGTGGAATAAATGACGCAGCCCGGTTTATTTGCCAGTTGTATGGTGTTGGTGGTGAACGATGTACCCAGCGGCGAAAAGATGACTGTCGGGATGCCGGTCTCGACCGCCTTTTGCGCAGTCGGCCAAGCGTGCTGCTGGCGATCCAAAAGCAGCAGCATCAGCCCATCGACATGCGCAGCCTTCGCTTCAGCCAACCAGGCATCGGCTTCAGCAGCACTATAGACTGGCTCGGGCCTCAGGTCTAGGTTCACGCCGAGCACCCGCGCTGTTTCCTCCAATTGTGCGGTGTATTTCTGTCTGGCCGCTTCGCCATCATAAACCGCGCCCGGCCACAACATACCATAATCTTCTTTCCGGCGTACAAACGCGGCCTTAACCGTGGGAATGTAATTCGACGCCGGGCCGCAGGGCCGCAGGCCCCCCGCCCGAGGGCGGGGGCTAATCAGCCCTGCCACTTGTGGCAGGGGCTTTGTGGGCTGCCACAATGATGCACAGCCGCTCAGAAGCGATGAGCCAGTAAGTAGCACCGTTGAACCGCGCAAGAAATCCCGCCGAGTTACCCTTGTACGCCCGTCACAATGTAGAGGACACCGTCCAGGCATTAGGTTCACCTCCTGATAAGCGTTGTTAGTGGCTGAAAAGGAAAAAAGACAACAAATTTTTCCTTTTCAAAGTGTGTCTAATCTCAATTTTGCAAACGTTCAGTTAGAACGCAGAGGTTCTGCGACAGCCTTTGCTATCCTTGCCCATTCGTCTTTGAGTGTGACCGTTCGGTTGAAGATGAGGTTCCCGTCACGTGTGTCTGGGTCAACACAGAAATAGCCGAGGCGCTCGAACTGATAACGCTGCAACGGCTTTGCATTTTTCAGCGACGGCTCAACCTTGCAGTCCGTCAGAACAATAAGAGAATTTGGATTCAGATTGGCGGTGAAGTCCTGGCCCTGCGGTGCATCATCCGGGTCTTCTTTGGTGAAAAGGTTCTCATATAGCTGAACTTCAGCGTTTAGTGCGCACTCGGGCGCAAACCCAGTGCAGCGTTGACTTGACCTTGCGGCCATCCGGAGCGTCGCCGCCGCGCGTGGCTGGGTCGTAAGTGCAGTGCAACTCCGCGATTTGGCCGGCTGCATCCTTGACGACATCCACGCACTTGACAAAGTAGGCATATCGCAGGCGGACTTCTCTGCCCGGCGCCAGGCGGTAGAACTTCTTGGGCGGATTTTCCATGAAATCGTCGCCCTCGATGTAGAGCTCGCGCGAAAAGGGGACCTTTCGTGTGCCAGCGGAGGGGTCTTCGGGATTATTTACGGCGTCCATCTCTTCTACCAGGCCTTGCGGATAGTTGTCGATGATTACCTTCAGCGGGCGAAGCACCGCCATCACTCTGGGCGAGGTCTTATTCAAATCTTCGCGCACGCAGTGCTCCAATAGCGCGATGTCAACGGTGCTGTTGAACTTATTGACGCCGATAACCTGGCAGAAATTCCGGATCGACTCCGGCGAATAGCCACGTCTTCGCAGACCGCAGATAGTCGGCAGTCTCGGATCATCCCAGCCCCTGACACGGCCCTGCTGTACCAATTGCAGGAGCTTTCGCTTGCTCATCACAGTGTAGGTGAGATTCAGCCGGGCGAACTCGATTTGGTGCGGATGATAAGCACCCACCGCGTCAAGAAACCAGTCGTATAAAGGCCGATGATTTTCAAACTCTAGTGTACAAATCGAATGTGTTATTCTTTCGATGGAATCTTCAAAGCCGTGCGCCCAGTCATAGGTCGGATAGATGCACCATTTATCGCCCGTGCGGTGATGTGTCGCGTGCAGGATTCGGTACATAACCGGGTCGCGCATATTAAGATTTGGATGTGACATATCGATTTTTGCCCGCAGCGTGCGGGAACCATCGGAAAATTCGCCGGCTTTCATACGCTCGAAAAGGTCGAGATTTTCCTCAATGCTACGGCTGCGATAGGGACTATCCTTTCCCGGCTCGGTCAGGGTGCCGCGGTATTCTCTAATTTGATCGGCACTGAGGTCGCAGACGTAGGCCTTGCCGGCTTTTATCAGTTGGACTGCATACCGGTACATCTGCTCAAAGTAGTCCGACGCGAAGTACAGCCTATCGTCCCAATCCCAGCCGAGCCAGCGGACATCTTCGATGATGGAATTAACGTATTCTTGCTCCTCTTTTTCCGGATTCGTGTCGTCGAATCGCAGGTTGCAGGTGCCGCCGAATTCCGCTGCGATGCCGAAATTCAGGCAGATACTTTTTGCGTGCCCGATGTGCAAATATCCATTTGGCTCCGGCGGAAACCTTGTCGCCACCCGTCCGCCCCATTTATTGGTCTTCAAGTCCTCGGCAACAATCTGCCGGATGAAGTCCAGCTTTCCTGGAATTGCAGGAAGCCTATTGTTTCTATTTACCTCGTCACACGACATCGACAATCTCTCCCTCAACTGCTTGCCGTACCTGTGGGCGCAGCGCTTTGTCGGTTACAAGGTCAACCCGCGTACCCAGCAGTTCCTCTAAGTAGAACTTTAGGTCCATGAAGCGATCAAAGGTCGCTTTTTGTCTAAATACCACCAAACATCAACGTCGCTTTTGTCAACCGAATCGCCGCGCACAACTGACCCAAAAAGGCAGAGTCTCTCAACCGAGAAACGCTGGCAAATTTCTCGGATGTGATCTTTAAGCAGCCTTACAACGACTTCTTTATTCATAATACACCTCTTTGTCATTAACCGGGTGTTTTCGCACGTCATCAGCGTCCACAGTTTAGCACATTGTTATTTTGCCGTCCAGTTTGTGATTGCTATCGATGCAGCAGCAAAGGTACAGCATGATAGCTGAGACGCCAACCGCAACAAGGCAGAGAAGCTGTGACAGAGTGAGCGGTCCGATGTGCACATCGTGCTCCAAATCGCCCCTCCATAGCTCGGTAACCGCTCGTCCGAGACCGTAGAGAATCAGCAACCACAGCAGCATTGTTCCCTGCCAACGCTCCCGTTTGAGTATTCTGAAAATCGCAAGAACACCCACCATAATCAAGATTTCGTAAATCTGCGTTGGGTGCAATGCTATGCCCGCCGGTGCACCTACCGCCCTTTCAGGGAATGTGATAGCCCAGGGCAGAGAAGATGGCTTGCCGTAGCAGCAGCCGTTCAATAGGCATCCCATTTTGGCAAAGATCCAGGGAATGGGAATCGACAGCGCCACCAGATAGAGCGCCGCCCGTTTACGCTTGGCCAAAATGAATGCTAAAGGTGCAGCCAACATAAGGTACGCCAGCAGTCCGCCCCATAATCCGCCTCTCAGGTAATGTTTCATGGAGCACAACGCCTGCAAGTTAAATTGGCCGTGCTGGAGGTCGTATAGCGCTTTGGCTCCAAAGGTCATGCCCACCTTATAGCAAATACTGACGACGGTCCAAACGCGATGGCGAAGCCCGAGGCGCCGGGCGATCAGGTAGCTGATGACAAAGTGGCTCAAGATGCTAACGCTGTACAGTAGACCAAAAGTCGGGAATGATCCAAGTCGTGGCCACATCTTTTGGCACCTCTTTTATAAAGTCCGTTTTTAACGAACCTGGTTCGGACGCCAGTCCCGCCTTTGCTCTGGCTAAGATACCGCGCGAGCGTGATTATTGACAGCATATTCTCGCCGATTCGTTTCTGACCAGGAGAATCGCAATCCTGTTTTTTGCCTGCTTGACAGCAGCCTCAGTATAATTTATTGTTTGGTTTTCGTTGATACGTTTCTGGAAGCTTGTGAGGCTTGCAATGGTGGTAACGCGGTTTGCCCCGTCGCCGACGGGTTATCTGCACGTGGGCGGCGCAAGAACAGCTATCTTTAACTGGCTCTGGGCAAGGCATACGGGCGGAAAATTTGTCCTTCGAATCGAAGATACGGATATTAAACGCAATACGCCCACAGCCACCCAGCAGCTTATAGACGACCTGCGCTGGCTGGGCATCGATTGGGATGAAGGCCCCGAAGTCGGCGGCCCAAATGAGCCGTACCTGCAATCTCAGCGTAAAGAGCAAGGAATATACGACAAGTACGTAGATCAATTACTGCAAGAAGGTAAGGCATACTATTGCTTCGATACGCCCGAAGAGCTTGATGCTATGCGCGAAAAAGCGGTAGCCCAGAAGAAGAACTTGACGTATCGCCGGCCGGACAAATTTCCCGATGGGAGGGAAGTCGAAAGAGCAAAAGCTCAGGGCAAATCCGTAGTGGTGCGGTTTGCTGTACCGCAGGAAGACATTTTTGTGCAAGACTTGGTACGCGGCGAGGTCAGATTTGCAGCCGGAGAAATAGGCGACTTTATCGTGCGAAAAAGTGACGGCTTCCCCACGTACAACTTTGCCTGCGTGGTCGACGACTACCTGATGAAGGCAACGCATGTGATCCGCGGCCAGGAACATCTGATGAATACGCCCGGCCAGCAGGCTTTATGGATGGCTCTTGGATTTGGCCCGCTGCCAAAATATGCCCACATGTCGGTTACAGTCAGCCAGGGCGGCGGGAAACTATCCAAGCGCGAGCGACCGGAAGCGTTGCGCAAGGCTATCAACGCACAAACTTCGATGATGGAAGAGAGACAGAGGAGAGATGTTGACGCTAAAGACAGTTTCGAAGCCCTCTTCAAACCTATTTCTATTGAAGAATGCCTCGAACGCATTGCTGTCGGGTGTAAGATCAAAATCGAAGAACTTAAAAGTTTCCTCAAAGGTGAAATTACTCCTGATGTCCCCGTAGTCGAGGCAATGGCAAAATTTCTGGGTCTATCTCTGCCAGAAATAAATGTTGTGGATTTTTTCAAAAGCGGATATTTGCCTGAGACGATGGTCAATTTTCTTGCCCTTTTGGGCTGGAATCCGGGCGGCGACCGCGAGATTATGTCGGTGGAAGAACTGATAAGTAGCTTTGATCTTTCGCGTGTCACTAAGGCGAACAGCCTCTTTGACCGCCAGAAGCTCATCGCCTTTAACACCGAGCATATAAGAATGATGTCACGCGATAAACTTCTCAGGCACTTCAAGGATTACCTGAAGGCTCTCGGCTCGCCCGTAATATCAGCCAATGACGAGCTTCTTTCAAAACTTGTAGGCCTCTGCGAAGGGGCCAGGACCCTTGCAGATATTGAGCGAAAAAGTAGATTTCTGTTTTTGCCCAATACCGAGATAAAGCTCGATGAGAAAGCGGTCGAAAAAGTCCTCTTGAAAAATGACGGGCTTGAACTTCTGAAAACCCTGCGTGACAAGGTCGTTGTGATAGAGCCGTTCGACAGGGACAATATCGAGAGTATGCTGCGTTGCTTAGCTGAGCAAAAACAGGTTGGCTTAGGCAAGATCGCTCAGCCATTGCGTGTGGCGATTTGCGGCTCGACAATTAGCACACCGATCTTCGAGTCTGTGGAAATATTGGGCAGAGAAAAGACCCTGGCCAGAATTGACAACGCTATTCAAGTTGTCGAGGCTAAGACCTTCTGACAGAATGAGATTGCTTCGCTTCGCTCGCAATGACATATTCTGGTCATTGCGAGGAGCGTAGCGACGAAGCAATCTTTATGGTGCTACAATGTTTGTTAGACCCTGTAAGGGTATGATCTAAAGGGTATTGCGTGTCGCTGTTGGTGACAGGTTCAATTGCGATTGACACGGTTAAGACGCCCTATGGCGTCAGCGAAGAATGCCTGGGCGGCTCAGCGGTCTATTTTGCGATGGCGGCGAGCTTCTTCGGGCTGGTTAGGTTCGTCGGAGTCGTGGGCGCGGATTGCCCGTTTGATTTTGAAAAACTCTTTGCCGGCAGGAACGTCGACCTGGCGGGTCTTGAAATTAGAAGAAACAGCAAGACCTTTCGCTGGCACGGGACCTACCACGAAAATATGGACGATAGGACAACCGACTACCTTGAGCTGAATGTCCTGGCTGAGCATCCGCCGAAGATTCCCCAGTCATTTAAGGATAGTAAGTTCGTGTTCCTTGCCAACACGACTCCGAGGCTTCAGCTCGAGCTGCTCGAACAACTGACACAGCCGACGTTCGTGGGCGCCGACACCATGAACCACTGGATAGAAGGACACGGAGGCGATCTGAAGAATCTGCTGAAGAAAATTGACTGCCTAATCATAAACGAAGATGAGGCCAAGCTGCTCGGCAAAGATTATAATCTGATAAAGGCTTCACAGAATATTATTGATATGGGCGTCGGTGTGCTGATAATCAAAAAAGGCGAATCGGGTTCGATGACGTACACGAGGCATCAGGAGCTTTTTCTTTTGCCAGCTTATCCAGCCGGGCAGGTCAAAGACCCAACCGGCGCGGGCGACAGCTTTGCGGGCGGATTGATGGGCTACCTGGCTCAGACCGGCAGGACCGATTTTGCTACGTTGAAAAAAGCAGTCGCATACGGGACGGTTGTGGCATCGTTTGCTATCGCCGATTTTTCATTGAATGGATTAACGGCCATAAATAGGGCTGATATTGATGACAGACTCCAGGCATTGCGAAAACTAACGCACTTTTAGTCTGCGTGAGGTCTTTGTAGAATGCGGTGCTTTATAGCGATAGATATCAACCAGACGATACGGGCGGCACTGGGCAATCTCCAGCAGGAGCTGCAGAAAAAGGCAGACATCAAAAAGGGCGGTGTTACCTGGGTAAAGCCGGACGCGATACATCTGACGCTGAAATTTCTCGGCGAAATTGAGGATGAGCAGCTTGCCGATGTCTGCGATATCGTAAAGGACGTTGCCGGTCGGCACAAAAGTTTCCAGTTGAGCATAGAATCGGTTGGCTGCTTTGGCGGCAAAAGTGCAAGAGTCCTGTGGGTCGGCGCGGGCGAAGGTAGCGAAAATCTGCTGCAACTGCAGAAAGACCTTGAGCAGCAGTTGGCTTTGGCTGGCTGGCCGCCGGAAGAAAGAGAATTCACCGGCCACCTGACTTTATGCCGAGTGAAGGATTCAAAGGCCGGCATAACGCTGGCGCAAGTCGCTGAGAATTATAAACAGCTCAAGCTCGGCACTATCTCTGCCGATTCGCTCTGCGTCTACCAGAGCCAACTGACGCCTGCCGGCCCTATCTATACTGTCCTGGGGAACTACAAACTGTTGGAGAAAAACTAACAATGGCAAAGAGACTTGAGACAACTGTGAAAGCGGGCGATAGACAAGCGGCTCTCCAGCGCGTCATAGCACAGATCGAGAAGCAATATGGCCAGGGCGCCATAATGCAGATGGACGAGCAAAAGTATGCCCGCATCGAAGGTATTAGCACCGGCTCATTGTCGCTGGATATCGCGCTGGGCGGGGTAGGCATTCCGCGAGGCAGAGTCACCGAGCTATTCGGGCCGGAATCATCGGGCAAAACCACGCTGGCACTTCACATCATTGCCAGCGCTCAGCGAGCAGGCGGCGTGGCTGCGTTTATCGACGCCGAGCACGCTCTGGATACAAGCTGGGCAAAAAGGTTAGGCGTCGACGTCAGCAGCCTCTTGATCAGCCAGCCCGACACCGGCGAGCAGGCACTTGACATCGTCGATCTGCTGATAGCCTCCAATTCGATAGATGTCATAGTTGTTGATTCCGTTGCCGCGCTGACTCCACAAGCAGAGATTGAAGGTCAGATGGGTGACACTCAGGTGGGAGCGCAAGCCAGATTGATGAGTAAAGCGATGCGAAAACTTACCGGCATCATCAGTAAGAGCAAAACCGCTCTGGTGTTTATAAATCAGATTCGGATGAAAATCGGTGTGATGTTCGGCAACCCGGAAACCACCAGCGGTGGAAAGGCGCTGAAGTTCTATAGTTCCGTACGGATTGATTTGAGACATTTGACCACGATTAAGGACGCTACCGGCGCCATAGGCAGCAGGGTCAGGGCCAGGGTGGTAAAGAATAAGATCGCCCCGCCTTTTCGGGAGGGCGAGTTCGATGTTATGTTCGACAGCGGGATCAGTTATGAGGGCGACTTGTTGGATTTGGGTCTTGCCTGCCAGGTAGTTGAAAAAAGCGGGGCCTGGCTAAACTACGGCGATGTTCGGCTGGGTCAGGGTAGAGAAAACGTCAAAAAATTCCTCGCTGAGAACAAGGACTTGTGTGAACAGATAAAGAATCGAATTCTTGTCGCCAAAGGTCTGGCGAACCCCGCGTAAAACGCGGGGCTAAATACTTTATCATATTTAGCCTCCAGTTTCACTGGGGGTTTGCTAATCAATACACGACGGTCAAATGGCTAACTTGAGTGCAGCGGAAATCAGAAGCGGCTTTATAGACTTTTTCAAAGGTCACGGCCACAAATTCATTCCCAGTTCGCCGATAGTGCCGAGCGCCAACCAGACCCTCCTTTTTGCTAACGCAGGAATGAATCAGTTCAAGGATATTTTTCTGGGTCTGGTGCAGCCGGAAGCCGGCCGGGCGGTAAACAGCCAAAAATGCCTGCGGGTGAGCGGCAAACATAACGACCTGGAAGAGGTGGGCAAGGACACATACCACCATACCTTCTTTGAAATGCTGGGCAATTGGTCGTTCGACGATTACTTTAAGGCTGAGGCGATCGAATGGGCCTGGCAGCTTCTGGCCAAAGTCTGGCATATCGAGCCAGACCGCTTGTGGGCCACGGTTTTTCAGGGCGACGCCCAGGATAATTGTCCGCCCGACAGCGATGCGAATTTGCTCTGGCCGAAAGTCACGGGCATCCCGAAGGAGAGAGTTCTCTTCGGCGGAAAGAAGGACAACTTCTGGGAGATGGGTGAGACCGGTCCTGCGGGCCTTGCAGCGAAATACACATCGACCGTGGGCCGGATATGTGCGACAAAAAGGATGTGCCGGGCCACAGATGCGCAGTTAACGGCGGGTGCAGCCGATTCATCGAGCTGTGGAACCTTGTTTTCATACAGTATAACCGCACCGAAGACGGCAAGTTGCTGAGCCTCGGCGCCAAGTACGTTGATACCGGCGCCGGCCTGGAAAGAGTCGCCGCAGTACTGCAGCATAAAAGAAGCAACTATGATACCGATTTATTTATGCCCATAATCGACAGTATCGCCCAGATAATCGGCCATAGATATACCAGCAAGCTCGGCAGCAAAACCGACAATGCCTTCAGGGTGATAGCCGACCATATTCGAGCGGTGGCCTTCGCAATAACCGATGGGGCAGCGCCGGCTAATGACGGGCGAGGATACGTAATCCGCCGAATACTTCGCCGGGCTTCGCGGTTCGGCAGAGAATTGGGCGTGCACGAGCCGTTTATTTATAAACTTGTGCCCGTGGTGGTGCAGGTTATGGGCGATGCATTCAGCGAGATAAAGGAAAGGGCCGAGTACGTCGCAACCGTTGTCGAAGCGGAGGAGGCGAGCTTCGGCAGAACACTCGATAGGGGCATCGAAATCTTCGCCGCCGCTGCGCAGCGGGCGGAGAATACTGGCGAAAGAACAATAAATGGCGAAGACGCCTTCCAGCTTTATGATACCTACGGCTTTCCGCTCGACCTGACGCAGCTTATGGCCGAAGAGCGCGGCCTCACGGTCGACACGGCTAAATTCGGCGAGCTGATGGAGCAGCAGAGGGAACGGGCAAGAGCAGCGCAAAAGACTACGCAGCTTTCCGTTACATTAACTGATACCGAGTTGCCGGTGACTGAAGATATACACAAATATCATAGCAACTACTGCGATGCTAAAATCGTGGGCTGGATTGATAAAGAAGGTTTCAAAAATCAGGGGACAATTGTTGCCGGCGATGATGTCGCTATTATTCTTGATAAGACCTGTTTCTACGCCGAAGCGGGTGGGCAGGTTGGTGACTGCGGCGTCATCAAATCAGACAGGGGCGAATTTATTGTCGAGAACACTGCGAAAATAGCTAACTGCGTGGTTCACCGAGGCCGGTTGGCGCAAGGGTCACTCTCTGTCGGCGACAAGGTAAAGGCTGTCGTCAGCAAAGATAGGGACGCGACAAAGAAGAACCACACGGCTACGCACTTGCTGCAATGGGCGCTGCAGCAGGTGCTGGGCAGGTCGGCGACGCAGCAGGGCAGTTTCGTTGCCCCAGATTATTTGCGGTTCGATTTCACCTATCCCAAAGCGCCCACCGCGGAGGAGCTGAAAAGAGTCGAAAGTCTGGTCAGGGGAAAAATCGCTGCCGACCTGCCGGTTACATACGCTGTTTTGCCAAAAGAGCAGGCCCAGAAACTCGGTGCAATGGCGCTATTTGGGGAAAAGTACGGCGACGAGGTCCGAGTAGTGGGCATTGGTGCTGCGAGCGGCGAAAAAATTGCCGATGCTTTTAGTAGGGAGTTCTGCGGCGGAACGCACGTAGATAGGCTCGGCTCTATCGCTGGCTTTAAGATAATCAAGGAAGAAAGCATCTCAGCCGGCGTCCGCAGAATTACCGCCCTATCCGGGCAGGGGCTTACTGATTACTTTGAGCAGCGTAGTGACATTGTTGACCAGCTTAGCCAACTGCTGAAAGTGCCTGCTGATGCTATCGCCGGCAGAGTTGAGCAATTACTCACCGAGAACAAAAAGCTCACAAAGGACCTCAAGTCAGGTAGGGCGGCGGGCGCCACCGACACTATGGCCGAGGCGAAAAAACTCCTGGACGAGGGCGAAAAAATCGGCGCAGCGCACATAATCGTTGGGCGGATTTCCACAACGCCAATCGAACGGGCTAGAGAAGCTATAGATATGCTCAAGAAGAAGGTCAAATCCGCCGCCATAGTCCTGGGTTTTGCGGATGGCGATAAGGTAACACTGCTGGCGGGCGTGACAGACGACCTGGTCAAAAAAGGCATAAAAGCTGACGACCTTGTGCGGGCAATTGCGCCGATAGTTGAGGGTGGCGGCGGCGGACGACCACAAATGGCACAGGCCGGCGGGAAAAAACCCGAAAAAATCCAAGAGGCCCTCGCGAAGGCGAAGGAACTGATAAGCAAAAAGCTGCAACAGTAGGATGTTGACCGTCGCCGTACCGGCGACGGCTAAACATCAACCATACCCGTCGCCCCGTTCGGCAACTCAGGGTAGGCGTACCGGCGACGGCTAAACGTCAAGCAAACGCCGGTAGCGGGTAGGGTATGCTTTGCATACCACAAAAGGGAGGGAGACGGCGAAGTTGAAAATAATCGAAGAACCACAATTGGAAGTCCAGCACAAGCTGCCGTGGCTTATCGACGTATTGCTCTACCCGGCAAGTGTTTCAGGTGCAATCCACCTTGCGATGTTTCTGTTCTTACCACCTCTGGTCTGGGCTTTCCTTCGTCTGGGGCCAATGGGCCTTTTTTTCATATTTGTCCCTCTGTCTGTGGGTGTTTATTTGCTTCTCGTAGGCTATATGTTGTACTACATCTGTTTGTGTATTTTTGATAGCGCCAAAGGCGGCAGACGGGCGCCGGATATCACGACCCTGGATATCCCCGGTGCGGGCGAGCTAATCTCACAACTATTTCTCGTTCTTGGCGCAATTGCTATCTGCTTCTGGCCGGCTGGGCTTTATTATGTGTTCACTAAGAAGATCGACTTAGTTTTCTGGGCGCTTTCGGCTTGCGGGATTTTCTTTTTGCCTATGGCATTGCTTGCTGGGGTTTTGTTTGACGCTACACATGCACTTAATCCGGTATTCATAATTGGCTCGATTGCCCGGACATTTCTGCCGTACTGTGCGGTGGTTCCCCTTTTCTGTGTGCTTGGTGGACTACTTGCGGTAATTGCATCCAATACGTTTAGTCTATCGAGCACGCAGAGTTTACAACAGGGCATAGGCCAGATTACGTTAGTCGTGGTGCGTCTATTCCGCGTAAGTCTTACCTATCCGGGAATGGCTTTTATTTACCTTGCAATGGTAGCGGCGCACCTATTGGGCTGGTTCTACTGGTGGTACAAGGACAAACTCAACTGGGGCTTGTGATGCGATTGCATGATAGAGTTTCGCTGTAAAAACTGCGGCTGGGTGTTGCATGTTCCGCCGGCAAATGCGGGCAAAAAAGGCAAGTGCCCAAAATGTGGAATCGTCGTCATAGTGCCACAGCTTCCAACCGAAGATGCTGGGCCAGACACCGACGAATCTAAAGTGACTAAGGCTTCTCCGTACGACTTGACTCTGCTGAATGTCCCGGAGCACATCAAGGTCCAGAGCCAGCAAGCCGGGCAACCTGAGTCTGCCGAAACTGCCTACGAACAGCTCCGAAAACTTCAGGGCGGCTCTATGACGCAACAAGCCGAGCAAAACCCGCGGCGTAAGCTCCCCTGGATTATTGATGTGCTGCTCTATCCGTTGAGTAAGCCCGGCCTGACGCTCATCGCCGTCAGCGCCGGCGTCCCATTTGCGTTTCGGATATTGACGAAGTCTCTCGCTGCGTTTACGCTGGTTTTTTTGCCTGCGCTTGTATTTCTTGTCATTTTCATAATCGTCCACTGGTGCGTGCTTATCATATTCGTGCTGTATGTTTGCTGGTACGTGTGCGAGTGCGTCCGCGATAGCGCCGCCGGCGGCATAAGAGCGCCCGAGAGCGCAGGAGTTGCGCCAAGCTTGTGGGATATTCTGCTGCAAACGCTGAAGTCGGTGGTATGTCTTTCCTTTTTTATGGCGCCGGCGATGTTCTACTTTGGCCGCACTCAAAGAGCCGATGCGATTTTCTGGGTACTGTACGCCTGCGGAGGTTTTTTGCTGCCGATGGGCTTATTGGCAGTAGTAACGTTTGACTCACTTCGTGCCTTGAATCCGATGCTCATTGTTGGTTCGATATTCCGCACGTTCTTTTTGTACTGCGGTCTGGTTATATTCTGTTATGGGCTTTGTACGGTAGTAGTCGCCGCCGGCTATTTCTTGCTGCGGTCGTGGATTCTGGGCTACGTTTTCCTGTTTGTTTTTTTCTATCTGGCGCTGATCGGCGCGCATTTGTTGGGCAGGTTCTATTGGAAGTATCAGGATAAGCTCAACTGGGAAGTTTAGAAAGAAAACCCCAGGTAAAACCTGGGGCTAAATACAAAAAGGACTTTTTTGCGGTTCGCAAAATGCCATAAAATTTTATTGCTGCCGGATTCTTACGCTTTGGGCGTGAGCATCCAGGCCCTCAGCCTCAGCTAAGCGAATAATGTCCTCGGCACTTTCAGCCAGCTTTTTTCTATCGTATTCAATAATGCTTGTTGACTTAATAAAGTCGTTGGCGCTAAGGGCACTGAAAAATCTTGCCGATCCGCCCGTAGGCAGCGTATGACTTGGCCCAGCCCAGTAATCGCCTACGGCAACGGGCGAAAAATCACCTATAAATATCGCTCCTGCATTTTCGATCTTGTCGGCGATTTTTCTGCTCTGGCCTCCGCACTGAATCTCCAAATGTTCCGGCGCAAAATCGTTTGCAGCGGAAATCACCTTGTCCAGATTCTCGAACACCGCGATAATGCTCAGTTCCAGCAGGCATTTGATCGTCTCTTTGACCCTGTTTAATTGGCCGACTTGCTTCTTAAGTTCCGCAAGGGTTTTTTCCGCCAATTCTTGTGAATCCGTAAAAACAGTTGCACTACCCGGTGCATGCTCGGCCTGGCTGAGCATATCGGCCGCCACCCACGCAGGATTTGCCTTTTCATTTGCGATTATCAGGACTTCGCTTGGCCCAGCTATTGAATCAATGCCAACCGTCCCAAATACCAATTGCTTCGCTGTTTGTACCCACTGGTTACCCGGCCCAACAATTTTATCTACCACCTTAATTGTTTTATTTTCAAATGTAAGTGCAGCTATAGCCTGTGCACCGCCGATTCGATAGACTTCATCAATTTTCAGTTCATGACAGACCGCTAAAATTACCGGATGAATGCTGCCCTCATATCTCGGCGGCGAAACGACCGCGATTTCCTTCACGCCCGCAACCTGGGCCGGAACTGCCGTCATTATCACGGTAGAAGGCAGCGGCACCGACCCTCCCGGCACGCAAATGCCCACTCTTTTTATAGGTGTGTATTTTATACCTGGATGCTGGTTTGCCTTCTTATTGGCTATAAAAATTTCTTCCTGGTATTTCCGAACGTTCTTAATCGCTTGACGAATTGATGCCATAAGGTTGGTGTCAATTTCCTTATGAGCTTTTTCCAAATCTGCGTGTGAAATTCGGAACTGATCAGGCGTTAACTTAACACCATCAAATTTTTCGGTGTATTTTGCCAATAAATCATCAGCTCTGCCTTCGTCTTTCACAAATTCATCAAGAATCTCTTCGACCTTTCGTCTGTTTTCGATATGAGGAGTACCCATACCGAAATGTGACAATCCGGCCTTTGAGTCGAGAAATTTACACAACTTTTCTTTGAAATCCGGCTGTTCGTAGGAAATCAGGATTTCATCGAGTTCGCCAGACACTGTTTTTCCTTGTTTGTTGATTTCCTGTGCTCTCTGTGTTCTCTGTGGCTAATTATCTTCCGAAGTTGCCGTGGCTGTAGACTCTTGTAGCCCTTTGCAGCAGCAGATACTTATCGCCTCTGTACTCTGTTACAATTCCGGCTATTTTCAATCGAGTTTGCTCAGACCGCAGTCCGCCTTCGGCGGATTCCTGCTCAGCCTGCTCCAGAACCTGGCAGGGCAGCAGGCGAAAAGCCCTCTGTTGCACGCTTAGCCCCAGGCCGTCAAGAACGAACTCGGTACGAGGCGGTGTCAGTCCGTCATACGCAAAGCCGATGTGAGACGGCAAAGAAATAAAGCCCGTTCTGTCGGCCAGTATATAATCCTGTTTTATGCCTTGCAGTTTCTCGCTGGGGCTGTTGGGCTCTTGCGGCTGAGGGCGGTAGACGGTTGGCCGGTCGCTGAGCCGGTCGGTTATCTCCTTCGGTATTGCCAACGTGCCGTTCGGCTCGTTAGCTGTGGGCGTCGGCTTTAGCTGTGCCGCTTGCGGGGCCTCCGCCGAATTTGCATCTGCCGGCGTCGCAAGCGATGAGTCCTTGACCTTACTGAGGGGCAGAAAGTAAATCGGGAACAAAAAATTCCGGCCTTTGTATTTTGTGACCCTGGCCCAGATTCTATAATCTTCGCCGCGGCGATGCCTCACATCAGCGGTCATTTTCTCCAGGGTCGAAGACGGCAGTAGTTGCAGGGGTGTGTTGGCGCCGACACGCGATTTGCCGTCATTTACGTCCGAAGCTAAGACGAATAGCCATGTTTCATTGCCATCTGGACTGGTCAATTTGCCGTCGACGCCTGTCAGCAAAGAGCCATCGTTCAACAGAGCCTGGCTTGTTTTTTCCGGGCCGAATACACCAGCGACGGGGCCGGTGCCCACAAAAAGAGCCAAAATCAAGACTGCGATTTTTTTGCCCATAGCGTTAAGTGGTCAGCCCGTCACAAAGTTTTTTACCTGCTGGGGCGTATCTGCCAGCTCCAAGTGCCGCCCGCTATCGGGGTCGTCGGCAGCTATCAAATCCAGCAGCGGCTTCCAGAATCCGCCCACAAGTATAATCGGTTTTCCGTCTTCAAGAAAGCCTTTGTTTTTTAGCTCCCAGACCTTTGCCAGTTCTAGCAGCGTTCCTGTTCCGCCGGGCAGCACCACGTATGCCTGTCCCAGCTTTATCAATGTGTCGAGTCTTTCATCGAGCGACCGGGCGGTTATCTGCCGGCTGACATACCTGTTGGCCGTGCTGGACTCAAACGCCGCACAGGTGACGCCGATTATTTTGCCGCCCGCCTCGGCTGCTCCTTTAGCCGCAGCTTCCATTGTGCCGCCGTATCCGCCGTTGGCGATGACAAAACCCGCCTCGGCCAAGATTTTGCCCGTCTCATACGCCAGGGCATACGCGGAATCGCCCGGCTTAGTCCTGCCGGAGCCGAAAATGGTTATAGTCTTCTCACGCATTCGCCTTCCTGCGTGTGTAGTTCAGAAGTCCGCCCGAAAGCAGAATTTCCCTGTCCCTTTTAGACAAAGTTAGGTTGGCGACAAATTCAAGTGAGTGGGTCTTGTTGACAATCCGCACCTTGTCGGAAGTCTCTATCGCTGCTGTTAGATTAGGAATCTGTAATTCGTCGCCGGGCGAGACCTTTTCGTAGTCACTGGCCTGGGCAAATTCTACCGGCACGATGCAGAAGTTAATCAGATTGGCCTTGTGAATTCGTTCAATACTTTTAGCCAAGACCATCCGCACGCCCAGGTACATCGGGCAAAGTGCAGCGTGCTCCCGCGATGAGCCCTGCCCATAACTTTCGCCCGCGACAATGACGCCGGCGACGCCGTTATTTTTTAAGTCAAGCGCCCGCTGGGCGAAGGTAGGATTACCCTGCTCATTAAAGCGATTGAAGACGAACTTGGCGTATTCCGGCACGTTGGAACGAAGTTTCAGCAAAGGCCCAGCCGGCATAATGTCGTCGGTGGTCGTTTTATCGCTGCATTTAATGAGAACCCTGCCGTGCAGTTGCTCCGGCAGCGGCAAAGGCCGCTCCGGCACAACAATTGTCGGGGCACGCCAGACCTTTGTCTTGGCGGCTTGTTCTTCGCCCAGAGGCGGCTCCATCATATTGTCATTTACGATAAACTGCACCGGCAATTCTATCTTGGGGTACTCGATGCCCAACAATTTGGGTAGGTCGCGGGGGTCGGTGATCCGGCCGGTCAGAACGGAAGCAACCGCCGTTTCCGGGCTAACCAGATATATCTGGTCGTTTTTTGTGCCGCTTCTGCCGGAGAAGTTCCTGTTGAACGTCCGCAGACTTGCGACTCCCTCAGCCGGCGAAAAGCCCAGCCCGATGCACGGGCCGCAGGCCGATTCGAGGATTCTCGCCCCGGCTGAAATCATATCGGCCAGCGCTCCATTTTCCGCCAGCATATTCAGAACTTCCCTGCTGCCCGGAGCAATGGCAAATTCGACCATGTTGTCTATTCGCCTGCCCTTGAGGACTTTTGCCACCATCATCAGATCGGCAAAGCTGGAGTTCGTGCAACTGCCGATCACGACCTGCCCGGTCTTGGCGTCCGGCAATCTCCCGTACGGGTTTGACGTTGTCCGGCGAAGACGGACACGCCGCCATCGGTTCGAGCTCGCTCAGGTCTATCTCGATGACGCGGTCGTACTGGGCATCGGCGTCGGCTGACAGTGGCTTATAATCCTTCTCCCGCTTCTGGGCGGCCAGAAACCTTCTGGTCTGCTCATCGCTGGCGAAGATGCTGGTAGTTACACCTAACTCTGCTCCCATATTGGTAATGGTTGCCCGCTGCGGGACAGATAAGAGTCGGGACGCCGTCGCCGAAGTATTCGACCGCCCAGCCCACGTTGCCTTTTGTGGTCAGTATGCCGAGCAGTTTCAGGATAACGTCTTTGGCGGCGACCCAGTCGCTGAGTCTGCCGGTGAGTTTTACGCCCAGGACTTTCGGGCAGGAGAGGTAGAACGGTCCGCCGGCCATAGCTACCGCCACATCCAGGCCGCCTGCCCCGATGGCCGAGCATGCCGATTCCGCCGGCGGTGGGGGTGTGCGAATCGCTGCCCAGCAGTGTGGCGCCGGGCTTGGCGAACCGCTCCAGATGAACCTGGTGGCAGATGCCGTTGCCGGCCCGCGAATGATAGACGCCGCGTCTTGGCGGCTATGGTCTGCAGATACAGATGGTCGTTGTGGTTCTCCGGCCCGAAGCCCGCCATGTTGTGGTCGATATAGCTGACGGATAAGTCGGTCTTGACCCTGCCGACGCCCATAGATTCGTACAGCAAGAAATGCCGTCGTTCCGGTGGCATCCTGGGTGAGCGTCTGGTCGACCTTGATGGCAATCTGCTGCCCGGCTGTGAGTTTGCCTTCTACAAGGTGCTCGGCAAGTATTTTATATATCAGCGTTTGGCCGAATTTTTGCTGCTCCCTGAAAAGCCTGGTCTAACTCGAACTGACCGGCTCCCAGCGCTGTTATTCCTGCGGAAGCAGGAATCCATTACCCTATCGTCTGAGCGGATTCCCGCTTCCGCGGGAGTGACAAATGGCCCAATTTGGCATTCCTTGAAAAATCGGTAGCTAATCTACCAGAAATGCCCAGCCACGACAAATCTGATTTTGTGGCATAAGCGCATGAGTATGCGACCACACTTTGTGGCAGGCCACTGTCATTGCGAGGCCTTTAGGCCGAAGCAATCCTAACCTCTGGCAGTGATGAGATTGCCACGGCCTGCAAGGCAGGCCTCGCAATGACAACTCCTCAAATAGCCTACGACAGAGCACTAGCGCCCCGATGGGCCGTCGTGCACCAGGAACGAGTCTTTTCTATCCTTGGGTTCGGTCAGGCCGACTACAGGGATGCTGCCTCGTCTTATATCGCCGCCATCCCAGAACGTGTAGACGTTGTCGTCATTGATGGCACAGTAAGCCCGTTTCTCAAAAGACACGTGGCTGTCCATAAACAGCACATTCTGGCCGTCTTCCTGGTGGGAGACCGAGCTTCCGTACTTCTGCTGCTCCATCGTGCCGGTGGGATTGAAATTCGCTATGTTCTTGGCTTCTGCCGCGGGCGATTTCATCCAGGGGTTGCGATCTGCCGCTACCGCCATGCCCGGTTCGCTGGATGTTGTCAGGGCATACAAACCAAAGGGCAGATGATAGGTGTAGCTGCAGTGTTTCAGCGGCTCAGAGCCGAAGTCCCAGCATCGATGAATTCCAGGTTGCCGGCTGCGGGCTCGTTAGAGAGCTTAAACTCGGTCGTTCCGGAATCGCCCTTGCAGATGAATGACTTGGGCGTAACCTCGGCGTACTTTACCAGCAGATAGAAGCAGGAGCTGATGGTTGCCTTGCCGCCCGTGCCGTTTGCAGCCAGGCCATAGGCAGCGTTTCGGTTAGCGGCATTCCATACAACGGGGCCGCCCCAGGTGGTGTTTCTGCCGCCGGCGCGGGGCAGCTCATCCTCATAATCGCCGGCATAGATCAGCATTGCCTTGCCGATGCCGGACAAATTCGTTCCGCAGACCATCCGGAAGGCAATTTGCCTGACCCTGGCCAGGGCGGGCATCAGGATGCCCATCAATAGAGCTATGATCGCGATCACGACCAATAGCTCGACCAGTGTGAAACCTTTCGTTTTCATTTTATTTCTCCTTCATCGTTGCGGAGATTCGCGGCACCCGCCATTCTTAAGCGCACACGGTTTGACTTCTGACGTATGAATACATTTTCCAGCGGTAGCTAAAACGCCGAAGCATCTCTCGCAAATCTCCTAAGTTTCTGTTTTTGTCTTGCCTAAGAACAGCCGGAGTAATTTCGCCCCGGTCGCTTTCTATGCGCGGATTTCAAGATTTTGCTTTTTTTCGCCTTACTTTGCCCGATGCCCGGACAGAGCGCCAAATCCGGCAATCGCCCTTATGCGGGTAGGTTTCAATGACAGAATTAGGTTTGAGAAATAAATAATGGCAATTCGAAATATGATATTGTCTTCAAACCTACCTAATTTTAAGTACGTCAAAGAGCCGGTCAGGTTCTACAAATTCCTCTCAGAATTCCTGCTGCCTGCGAGCGTTGCCGAGAAAGGCGGCCTTATGGTTTCTTGCATAAGGCCGCCTGTACCAACATAATGCCGAATCACGCAGCTTATCGCCGCGGTGGTACAACTCCACCACCAGTTCCAGCGCCGTCGTGCACTAAGAACGAGTCTTTTCTGTCCCCAGGCACGCTTGCAAGCTGAGGTGCACCGCCTCGTCTTATATCGCCGCCATCCCAGTAGGTGTAGATGTTGTCGTCGTTGATGGCGCAGAAAGACCTTTTCTCAAAGTACACGTGGCCGTCCATAAACAGGACGTTCTGGCCGTCTTCCTGGTGAGAGATCGAGCTTCCATACTTCTGCTGATCTACGGTGCCGGTGGGATTGAACTGCGCAATAGTCTTGGCCGTAGCAGCAGGCGAATCGATCCACGGGCTGCGATCTCCCGCTACTGCCATGCCCGGTTCGCTCGATGTAGTCAGGGCGTAAAGACCGAAGGGCAGATGATAGGTGTAGCTACAGTGTTTCAGCGGCTCAAGGCCGAAGTCCCAGCAGTCGATGAATTCCATGTTGCCGGCTCCTTGCTCGTTAGAGAGCTTAAACTCGTTTGTTCCGGAGTCGCCCTTGCAGATGAACGACTTAGGCGTGACGTCGGAGTACTTTACCAGCAGATAGAAGCAGGAGCTGATGCTCGCGCGGCCGCCGTTGCCGGTTGCATCCAAGCCATAGGCGAGTTGTCGGGTAAGGGCATTCCAGACGACGCAGCCAGCACCGCCCCAGGTGGTGTTTCTGCCGCCGGCACGAGGAAGCTCGTCCTCATAATCGCCGGCATAGATTAACATTGCCTTGCCGATGCCGGACAAATTGCTTCCGCAGACCATCCGGAAGGCAATCTGCCTGACTCTGGCCAAGGCGGGCATCAAAATGCCCATCAATAGAGCTATGATGGCAATTACAACCAATAGCTCAACCAGGGTAAAACCTCTTTTTTTCTCATCGTTTTTCTCCTTGCATACAGTTGGGATTCGCAAGTGCGACCGTTCCGGAGCACACAGTGGCTCACGTTTCCTTGATGGATAAATGCCTTTTCCAGTCCAAACGCAAGATGCCCAAAACCTACTCTATCTTTGCGAATTCCCTTAACAACAAACCGATTCCGCTCAAGAACGGTCGGTCAAATTCATAGTTGCAACCAAAAATGGTCTGTCGGCGGGCAGGTTTGCGATATGAAATAAGAAGGCAAATATGATAACAATTTTATATTATGATAACGGTCTGTAACCTACCCGTTTCTAAGTCCAATAATAGCAAACAAAGAAATCCTTGTCAATGAAATTTTCGTCAAATTTCAGAAGTTTCTTGAAAAAATTCTTTGTTCGCTTAGTATCTTTATTTTATGCTCGGAATCGCAGATATGGCTGTCCAAAAGAGTCTCGAAAACATAAAAAGCCTGCTGGCAAGGCATCGCCAGAGCCATCTTCTGGCGTTCTGGGACCGGTTAAATCATGCCCAAAAGCAGGATTTGCTCAGCCAAATCGAGGATCTGGATTTCTCGCAAATAGATGATTGGGTGGCGAATCTGGTCAAAAAAACGCCCTCTGCTTTTAGCCAGGCCGATTTTGTCCCGGCGCCGATTTACAGCGCCCGTCCTGCCGACGAATTGCAGAAACACAAGTACAGCCAGGCCATAGAACTGGGCAAAAAGCTAATTTCAGCCGGCAAGGTCGCCGCCCTGGTCGTGGCAGGCGGGCAGGGAACCAGGCTGGGCTTCGATGGGCCGAAAGGCGACCTGGCTATCAGCCCTATCAAGAATAAGACCCTGTTTCGGCTGTTTGCCGAGTACATCGCCGCCGCCTCGAAGGAATACCGGACCATCTTGCCCTGGTATATTATGGCCAGCCCCTTGAACTACCGCCAGACCATCGAGGTTTTTCGCGCCAATGACTACTACGGCCTGGACCAAAACAACGTCTTTGTCTTTGAGCAGGGCACGCTCCCCAACTTCAGTTTCGACGGCAGGATTCTGCTGGCTGACAAATCCAGCATCGCCTGCTCGCCGGATGGCCACGGCGGCAGCTTCAAAGCACTTCGCCGAAGCGGTGCCCTGAAGGATATGAAAAAGCGCGGCATAGAATTCATAAGCTATTTCCAGGTCGATAATCCGCTGGTCAATATCTGTGATCCGCTTTTTATCGGTCTGCACGCCCTCGATAAGGCCGAGATGTCCTCAAAGGTACTTGCCAAGGCCTACCCCAAAGAAAAGCTCGGCAATTGCTGCCTGGTCGACGGCAAGCTAACAGTCATCGAGTACAGCGATATGCCCGATGAATTGGCCGAGAAGCGAAGGGCGGATGGCTCGCTGGTCTTTGAAATGGGCAGCATCGCAATCCACATTATCAATCACAGCTTCATCGAAAAGTTGGACGCTCAGGCTTGTCCGCTGCCTTTGCACCGTGCGGTCAAACAGATTCCGCACATAGACGACAGCGGAAACCTCGTCGAGCCGGCTGAGCCTAACGGCATAAAGCTGGAGAGCTTTGTCTTTGATGCAGTGCTGCTGGCCTCGAAGTCGATGATCCTGGAGACCCTCAGAGAGCAGGAATTCGCTCCCATAAAAAACGCCGCCGGCGTGGATAGTCCTGAAACCGCAAACCAGCTAATGGTTGGCCGGGCTGCTGATTGGCTCGAATCCGCCGGCGTCACTATCCCCCGAAGGCCGGATGGCTCTGTCGATTGCCTTATTGAAATTGCCCCCAGCTTCGCACTTGGCAAAGCCGACATCTCAGCCAAGCTTCGTCAGATACCCCAAATCAAGCCCGGCAACAAAATTTACCTGGCCTAACTAATGCTGCGCAAGATGTGTTTTCAGGAACTGTCCTTGCGGCGGATTGCCGAGTGGATGTTGCTTGGTCTTGTGGTGGGCCTGGCAGTAACTATCCGCTGGCGGATGAATTTCAGCCAAAAGCTCATGCCCGGAAACAACGGGGCGTATTATCTGGTGCAGGTCCGCTCGCTGCTGGAGGACGGCAGGCTGCATATCCCCGCTCCACCATTTGTATTCTATTTGGAGGCTCTGGCTGCCCAGGCGCTGCTGATGCTGCGGGCAGGAAGCTCTGCCGACTGCATCGTCTGGGCCTGCAAAGGCGTGGACAGCATTCTGCCGGCCCTGGCGGCGGTGCCGGTCTTCTTATTGGCCCGGACTTTGTCGCGCAGCAGGACAGGTTCACTTTGGCCCGCCTTTACGGTCAGCCTGTTCAGCGTACTTTACTTTCCCGCCTTGATGATGACGGGCGATTTCCACAAAAACGCAGCCGGTATGGTCTGGCTACTGTTTTTCACCTACCTGCTGTACCTATCCCTGAAGCATCAGGCAAGAAAGCACTATCTGCTGGCAGGGCTGTTTCTGGTGCTGACGGGTTTGACCCACCAGGGACCATTCGCCGTAGCACTTTTGCTGCTGCTGGTGGTTGCGGCAATCTCGTTTCTATCCGGCCAAATGCTCCGGCAGATAGCAAAGCTGGCGGCCATAGCAATCATCCTGCTGCTTCCAGCAGCGGCCGCACTGTATTTTTCCCTCGGTTCGCTCGGCACCAGAGAACTTATCAACATAATCCCTTGGCCGACCGGCTTTTTTGAAAGGCCTATGCTCTTTGCCATTCTTACCGGCGGCGGGGGCATCTTTGGGGGTTTTGTCAATCTTGCGAACTTGGGCATCGTAACGGTCATAGCTATTCTTGGCATTATACTACTGCGGCGGAGATGGCCTACCCTGCCGCAGCCCGACCGCACGCTGGCTCTCGCAGCGGCGATCACTACGCTCTTTATGGCATCGCCTCTTATCGGCCTGAGATACTCAGGTCGGCTGCTGCTTATGGCCTATGCCCCCGCCGCAGTGGTGCTGCCGTTTATTCTGACCAGGCCCGATAATCGTCCAGCCAGATGGGCAGTTACTGCCATTATCCTGGCCTCAACCGTGACGCTGTCGGCGCCGTTATTACGGTATGGTCGGTCGGCAAGCATTACCGAACCTGCTTACCGCGAGCTGCATCAAATGGTGGGTGTTATAACCGAGCCGAAAAAAAGCCTGGTAGTGGCTCGACACGGGCTTGAATGGTGGGCGGCGTGGGTGCTGCAAACCGATGTCGCAGAAGCATACCGAGTTGATGCTGAGACTATCAGCAAGTATCGGGCGGTGCTGTATTTACAGCAGATTGCCGATACGCCGAGCTATGGACCTGCTGGGCCGGGAGGTCAGCCCTTTCCTGAAGCCCAGGCCCCTGCCGAAGCCGAGGTGATCTTTCAAGGACGGTATTTCCGCCTGGCCAAATCCTCTGCCAAGTAGGGCTCGGTGGAAAGCGAACATGATCATGGCCTTACATATCGGTTTACTTGTGCAAATGGTGCTGGCCGGGGCGGGCCGCGGTCCGGGGCAGTACGTTCACATTGAACGGCTTTCCCAGCGAGTGATCCTGGCCTACTGGCCGGGGATCGACCGGCGGTGCAATCTCACGGCGATCCAAACCGCGAAGGGTCTGGTGATCATCGATACGGAGGCCTCGCCGCGAATCATGGCCCCGATCAAGGAGAAGATCGAGCAGGCGTTTGGCCGCAGCGACTGGGCATACGTCATCAATACGCACGCCCACGACAATCACGCCAGTGGCAACTCCCTGTTCAAGAAGGGCACGACAATCGTCGGGCACGAGAACCTGCCCGAAGACATGCAGTGGCTGATTCGCAGACAGACCGAGCCTGACTGGAAACGCAGGGAGCTGGACCATCTGGCCTCGATCCTCCGCGACCTGCGGGCCGCCCTGCCCCGGTTCGCGGCAAACCCCAGGTACACCAGGCTGATCCGCAGCGACATCGAATTCTATGATCTGTTTGCGAAGGACCTGGAAGAGGGCTACGAAGTCGTCAAGCCCTCGCTCATGTTCGCCGACAGGCACACGCTGGACATGGGCGACCTCCAGTTGAGACTGGTGTTCTTCGGTAAGGGACACAGCCTGTCCGACATGCTCGTTTACGTTCCGCAGGAGCGGCTGCTGGTCACCGGTGCCATCGCCTATCAACGCGGCCAACTGCCCGAGATCGGCGAACAGTCGCAATTGCAGGACGTGCATCGCTTCCTCGCCGTGCTGGATAGCCTCCTTGCCGACGGCGTAAAGATCGACCACGTAATCCCGTCACACAGCGCACCTCTGCTGCGCAGCGATCTACCCCCCATCCGGGACTACTACCAGAGGATGCTCACGGAGGTGGCGCAGCCCAGAAGGAAGGCCTGACCCTGGACCAGACCATAGCGAGACTGACCGTAAGGACGAAATTTCCCGCCTTCCGTGATCCGCCCCCCGGCCACTGGGGCTACGGCATGCAAGAACGCAACGTGAAGAACCTCTGGCGCATCCTGCAGCAAGAGCAACAACAGCCAAAGGGCAAATAATCCACAAAGGCTTTCCTAACCGCTCACGCAGAAAATAAGGCGTTTTTTGTGTCATTGCGAGGCCTTTTGGCCGAAGCAATCTCAAAAACGAGTGATCATAGATTGCTTCGCTTCGCTCGCAATGACCAAAATGCGGTTTTTCAGTGAGCGGTTACAGATTTTCTTCAGGGGTCACCGGTCCATCCATCATAAACTGCTAACCTGCTTGGTAGAGAATTTGTGCACGGTCGTGGATGTGAACTTTTCGCCCGGCTTGAGAACAACGGGCGGGAAGTTCGGCTTGTTCGGCGAATCAGGAAAGTGCTGCGTCTCCAGGCAGAATCCGTAGTGCTTTTTGTAGGCCTTGCCGGCTTTGCCGATTACATCCATGAAGTTTGCGGTATATAACTGCACGCCCGGCTCGGTAGTGTAAACCTCCATTACCCGGCCGCTGTTCGGCTCATAAACCCTTGCACACAGGGCCAATTTACCCCCACCGCTATTGAGCACGTAGTTATGGTCGTAGCCGCTTCCGACCTGGCCAATCCGGGCGCCGATGGTCGTCGGCTTAGTAAAATCCAGCGGCGAATCCTTCACGCTGCGGATTTCGCCGGTTGGTATCAGGCCTTCGCCGAAAACCGTGTACCGGTTGGCGTTGAGCATAAGCTCATGCCCCAGGACGTCGCCGCTTCCTTGCCCGGCAAGATTCCAATAGCTGTGATTGGTCAAGTTGACGATGGTCGTCTTATCAGTCTCGGCCTGGTAACTTATTTTTAGCTCATTATTATTTGTGAGGGTATAGGTAAGTATGCAGGCCAAATTGCCAGGATACCCTTCTTCGCCATCTTTACTAAGATAACTCAATCGAACAAATGCCTCATTGCCCTGGGTCTTTATTTCTTCGAGTTTCCACAGGACCTTGTCGAATCCTTTCTTGCCGCCGTGGATGTGGTTCGGCCCATTGTTGGCCGCCAGCTTGTACTCGATGCCGTCGAGCACAAACTTTGCCCCGCCGATGCGGTTTGCGTATCTGCCGACCGTTGCTCCGAAGAATGAGCCTCTTTTGACGTACTGTTCGAGGTTATCATAGCCTAACGTGAGGTCGGCGAGATTTCCTTGCCGGTCCGGCGTCTCCATCGAAACCAGTATCGCACCGTAGTTAGTGATCTTAGCTCTTAGCCCATCGCGATTGGTCAGGGTGTACAGATCGACCGCCTGTCCATCGGGCGTTCTGCCGAAGGGTTCTGTTTTGATGCCCATTGCGTTTATCTCCGTACAGACAGTTATAGATATTGCCGCGGCCAGCCAAAGAAAACCGGCATTAAGTCTTTTGCTCATACGGTTCTCCATAAATAAACGGTGTAAGTACGTAAGATTTTCGCACAAAAGCGCTGATAGCGCCGGAGGAAAATCGAAAAAATGAAATTTTTTTTTATTCCTTTTACAGCAAGGACTTAGCTCAAAATCGCTTCCACGAAAAACCATTTTTTTCGCATAAAATGCGCATACCCGTCCAATTATGGAGGAGTTCGTTTTTTGTGTAACTAACAAACGGGCTGCGAACGATGGATTCGACCTGGCGATTTTACAAGCTGCCGAAGAATGTTGCTGAGCGGACGGACCTGCCGGCGTCGGCTAAGATAGTCCTTGCCGTTCTGATTGACCGCATCGGCCAAAATGACTGCTGCTGGCCCGGAATCCGATGCCTGGCTAAAGATTGCGGATTGAATCTAAAGACAGCTTTCAGGGCCATAAGGCAGTTAGAAACCAGAGAACTTTTGCAAATTGAACGCAGAGAAAATGGGCAATCTAATCTTTATCGTTTGCCTAAGTGTTCCCAATTTTACAACACGTGTTCCCATTTTGACAACACCGGTGTTCCCAAAAAGGGAACGGAAGCGTTCCCCAAAAGGGTACATAACCAGAAAGACCCATTGAATAAGACCCACATATATAATTGTCCGGATTCAGAACCGCTCAGACTTGCCCAATTGCTTTTGGATTTGATTGTGCAGCGAAAAGCTGATTTCAAGAAGCCCAACCTTCAGAATTGGGCAAGGCATATCGAGCGGATGATTCAGATAGACAATCGCAAGCCGGCACGAATCGAGGCGGTAATCCGCTGGTGCCAGGCAGATGCGTTTGAGCAGGTCAACATTTTGAGCACCGAGAAGCTGAGGATTCGATTTGATCAGCTTGAGATGAAAATGGCAGGCCATCATGGCAAACAACAAACAAGATATAACCGCGACTTTACCGCTCAAGAAAGTTCTATCGGCACGGTCATCCAGATGTGAGGCGTGCGGCAAGCGGCGGGCATATAAAGACCGGAAATGGTGCAAGCCGTGTATTCTCACGTGGCAGCGCAGTGCCGAGCGAGCCGGCCACCGGTACAGCGGTATGATTGCCGATCCGTGCCCGTGCCTTGACGGGGTAATTCCGCCGCACTACGCAAAAGCGGAACTATCTGACCTGCCTAAAAGTCTGGTGGAAACGTTTCTGGCTCTACCCGATGACAAGGGACTTTATTTGTGGGGCGATCCTGGACGCGGAAAAACTCATGCCTGCTGTGCCTTTGTCAGACATCTTTGGACGCACGGCTGGGACGTGGCTCGCGTCAGCTATGAAATGCTGGCTTTGCGGATACGGGATAGTTATACGCCCGGCTCGAAAACAAGCGAACTTGCCGTCATAACGCCGCTGCTCAGCGTTGGCAAATTGGTGGTAGAGGATGTGGGTACGACTGTATCAATAGGCCAGCAGGAGTCGGAGTTCAGCTTGCGAACATTTTTGGTGTTGCTTGACCAGCGGTTTGAGCAATGCCTTGCTACTTTCGTAACGACCAACAAGTCGGTCGAGGAGCTGGGCAAGACCTTTGACCAGCGGATCGCAAGCCGATTGTTGGAGGCCTGCCAGGTTGTGAAGCTCTCCGGCGCCGATAGAAGGAAAGAAACAGGGTAGCGTAGAGCGTTTAGCGTGTAGACTCAACGCTATCCGCTGTACGGTGCACGCTGAATTTTGGTTGCAGGACGGGCTGTTTTGCTATAATCTCGGTGCAATGAATAAAGATGTGTCGCTCCGCAGCTTTCTGTTGTGTTCTTTCAGTTAGCAGGGTGAGAAGGATGATAACAATGAGACACAGGACTACAATTCTGTTGTGCCTGATGAACTTGCTTTTGAGTCCGCCACAGGCCAGAGCATCAGCCGAGAGGGCATCATCTGATCCCCACGATAGCTCGGGCATAGCATTGATGCTTGGGCGGTTGGAGAATTCCTTCAACAAGAAAGACCTGCCAGGCATTCTATCGTGTTTCAGCGATGACGCAGTGACCGTCTTTCCCATCGAGCACGAGGACCCTGTTGTCGGGCGTCGGCAGTTTGAGTCCTTCTTGGCGGCAGGTCTGCAACACCCTGAGAATGAAGTAGCTGAGCGTCTCTTCATCGACGCCACAGGGGATTTCACGCTGCATCAGAATGGCGACGTTGCCGCGATGGTGCTGACCCACGCTGTACGTGTGCCAAGCGTTCGAGGGACGCCCGCCGTGATCGGTTTCGTGAGTAAGGATTTCGCCACGGTCTGCTATAAGAACGGCCACTGGCAGATATGTTTTATGTTTCCCTGCTTCGCGGAAAGTAACGCGGTAGTAGCCGAAGTCGTCCCTGGCGGTCAGGCAGAGAACCTCGGCATTCGCCCCGGCGATGTTATCACACATCATCTGCGGATGCCCATCCTCAGTGCAGAACAGCTTGCGTGGCGATGCAAGATGTTCGAAGGAGGACCCCAGACACGAAGCTGCGTGTGCTATTTCGCAGAGATGGGCAAGTTCTCGCCAGGACCTTTCGCCCTGGGGACATGGGAATCGATGCGAGAAACTGCTTTCACGGCACGGTTGAAACAAAGACATTGCTTGACAGTGACGCCCGGCAGCATCCTGTGGCGCAGACTATAGACAGTTACCACTCGGCTCTACGGGCCGCCAGCATTGATGGCATAAGGTCTGTTCTCTGTTCGGAAGGATTCGCATTCCCATACGGTCTACCCTCGGCAGTGTCGAGTACCCTGGTCACGGCGGGCAACGCATCGGAAAGCATAGCTTTCGAATTGAGACGCATCGTCCGGCAGTGGGATTTGACAACAATGCGAGTGTCAGACATCCGAGTGATTTCCCATGGCGATCTTGCACTGGCAGGATGGAGTTTCTCCGTCCGCACGACCAGCGGACAGATATTGGAGAGGCATCCGGTTGTCTGTGCGGTCCACCATAACGGGAAATGGTCATTTGTCGGTATGCCTTTGCAGTCTCAACACACCGTCGGCCCACTAAAGCTGATCAGAGCCGATAAAAGGAAACAATAGCAGAGACAGAGAATGAAGAATTGAGAAATAGAAGTGATGCCCGTAAATTCTAAATTGCTAAAAGGAGAACGGACAGATGAAAACAACCCTACGAGAAAAAGTTCTCTGGCCTTGGGACCGCTCCCTGACGGTCGCGGCTCTGATCGCGGCGTGCGTTTATTTATTTGCATGCTCGGCCACGTCCGCTGCACCGGCGGCCCACTTGACCATCCTCGGTGACAACACTGAGGCCCGGAGCGGCGTCAAGGCCGTGTGGGGTTTTGCCTGCCTTGTCGAGGCACACGGGCACACGGTGCTGTTCGATACCGGCGCCGACCCCGCAGTGCTTAAGGACAACCTCGCGGCGATGAAGGTCGATCCGGCCAAGATCGAAGCCGTGGTCATCTCGCACTGGCACCCCGACCACACCCAAGGTGCGCCGGGACTCGGCAAGCTGGCGGGCGTGCGGGTTTTCACTCCGCGGGGTCTTGAGGACTTCGCGAAGCTGAGGTCGGCCGGTGTCGAGGAAGATGTGGCGCGCAACATCGCCGACCGGCTGGCGAAGGAGACCGCGAAGCTGACGTCGGCCGGTCTCGAGTTGGTGGTGGTTTCGCAAGCCACGCCGTTGTTTGACGGAATCGCGGTCAGTGAGCCGTTGCCCTTCGGTCAGATACCGACGGACAAGCCGGGCAGGGAATCCACCTACCCATTCTGGGAGCAATGCCTCACCGTGGACACGCCGGAGGGTCTAGTCGTGATCGTAGGCTGCTCGCACCCGGGCATCCTCTCGATGCTCGAACAGGTCAAGCGGCAGACCGGCCGCCCGCTGCACCTGGTGATCGGCGGATTCCACCTACTCGACCAGCCTGAGACGGAGGTGCGCGGAATCGCCACGGCCATGCAGGCGATGGGTTTGGCATACGTGAGCCCGACACACTGCACCGGCGAGGCGGCCGTCCGCGTTTTCCGCGACGTCTTCCGTGACCGTTACGTGAGCGCCGGTGTCGGTGCGATCATCAACCTGCCGGTCGCCGCACCAGCGACGACGGCCTCGCCGGGACAATGGAAGCCGGCAGAAGGTCGGCTGATGACGCGATGGGCAAAGGATGTCTCGCCAGATAATGTGCACACGGAATACCCCCGGCCACAGATGGTCCGCCAGGATTGGCTGAACCTTAATGGGCTTTGGGAGTACGCGATTTGCGCAAAGGACGTGGAGTGTCCCGATAGTTTTGACGAGCAGATTCTTGTGCCATTTCCGGTTGAGTCGGCTCTGTCGGGCGTGGGTAAGCCCGTCGGGCCGGAAAACCGCCTGTGGTATCTGCGGAAGTTTGAGATTCCCGCCAAATGGAAGGGCAAGCGCGTACTGCTGCACTTTGGCGCGGTGGACTGGGAGGCCACCGTGTGGGTCAACGGCGAAGAGCTTGAGACTCATCGCGGCGGATACGACCCATTTAGCTTCGATATTACAGACGCCCTGAAAGAATCGGGCGAACAGGAAATTGCGATCCGCGTCTGGGACCCGACCGATGCAGGCTCTCAGCCGCGAGGCAAGCAAGTCCGCAAGCCGAACGGAATATGGTACACCGCCGTCACAGGCATCTGGCAAACGGTCTGGCTTGAGCCAGTCAATTCGGTCTACATCAAATCTCTTGAAATGCAGCCGGACATTGACTCCGGGACGTTACGGCTTCGTGTCGAAATTGGTGGCCAGGTCAGTAAGGCGGACAAGTTCGAAGTGAGAGCCACGATTCCAGGTCCAGGCGTGCAGATGGCCACAGATATAGAAAAAGCATTTGGCTTTGCACATGGGGTAATTGGAAAGGAACTCCAGATACGCATCAAAGACCCCAAACTTTGGACGCCGGATTCTCCATACCTATATGACTTGGAGGTGGCGCTTGGAGAAGAAGCATCCAGAACAGAGTCCGAGACGCCCAAGGCCCAGACGGTATCGTATGAGACGGTTGATCGGGTCACAACTTATTTCGGCATGCGAAAGATTTCGCTGGGTAAAGACCAGAACGGCGTTTTACGCCTGTGCTTGAACAATAAGCCGCTGTTTCAGTATGGGCCTCTTGACCAGGGTTTTTGGCCGGATGGTATTTACGCCGCCCCGACAGACGAGGCGCTGCGATACGACATCGAGGTGCTGAAAAAGCTCGGCTGCAATATGATGCGTAAGCACGTCAAGGTTGAGCCGGCTCGTTTTTACTACTGGTGCGACAAGCTCGGCCTTCTAGTCTGGCAGGACATGCCCAGCGGCAACAATAGGTCCGACGCGGATAAGAAGCAGTTCGAGCTGGAGCTGACCCGATTGGTCGAGAGCCACTACAACAGCCCATCTATCGTGATGTGGGTGCCGTTTAACGAGGGATGGGGACAACACAATACGGCGCGAGTTGTCGAGCGGATCAGGAAGCGGGACCCGACTCGGCTGGTGGATCAGGCCAGCGGCTGGAAGGATGAGGGCGTGGGCGATGTGCAGGATATTCACAGTTATCCCGGCCCTGCTGCGCCGCCGGTCGAGGAAAAACGGGCGGCGGTTCTGGGCGAATTTGGCGGCCTGGGCCTGCCGATCAAAGGCCATACCTGGCAGGATGAGAAGAACTGGGGCTACCGAACTTACACCACCCGCGAGGAATTGACCGACGCATACGTAGCCCTTCTGGGCAGCCTGCGTCTGCTGATTGCCGGCGGTCTATCCGCTGCGGTTTATACTCAGACGACCGATGTCGAGATTGAGGTGAATGGACTAATGACCTACGACCGGGCGATGATTAAGATGGATGCCGAACGCGCCGCTGCTGCCGCTCGGCGATTATTTTTGCCGCCGCCGGTCATAAAGATAGTTTTGGCCACGTCACGAGAGCAAGGACAGGCCTGGCGATATACGATAAGTGAGCCGGCGACCGGTTGGCAGCAAAGTGATTTCGATGATTCAGCCTGGCAGAAAGGTCCGGGCGGATTCGGCACAAAAGGCACGCCCGGCTCAGTCGTCCGCACCGAGTGGAAGACGCCCGACATCTGGCTTCGGCGGGAGTTTGTGCTGGAAACCGATAAGTTAGAGCAGTTATATCTTGATATCCACCACGATGAGGATGCCCAGGTGTATCTTAACGGCGTGCCGGCAGCGAAGCTCCAGGGCTATACAACAAGTTATGTTCAGGCGCCCGATTAGCCAGGAGGCCAGAAAATCCTTGAAGGTTGGCAAGAATTGCCTGGCTGTGCACTGTCGCCAGACCGCCGGCGGCCAGTATATTGACGTTGGAATAGTCGATGTGGTAGAACAACCCACCAAGTAGACATGGTTGTCGGGAGGTGATTTATGGCAGAGAATGTTTTGTATTATGGAGATAACCTCGACATTCTTCGCCGGTATATCAAGGATGAGACTGTTGACCTGATTTACCTTGACCCTCCTTTCAAGAGCGAGCAGGACTACAACGTTCTCTTTGCCGAGCACAATGGCAGCCGGGCCGCCGCCCAGATTAAGGCTTTTGAAGATACCTGGCGTTGGGACCAAGCTGCCGCGACAGCATACCAAGAGATTGTGGAAACCGGGCCGCACGCGCGTTTCGCAGGTCATGCAGGGCTTTCACACATTCTTGGACGGCACCGACATGATGGCCTATCTGGCGATGATGGCACCCAGGCTTGTGGAACTTCGGTGCGTATTGAAACTGACCGGCAGCATTTATCTGCACTGCGATCCGGCGGCAAGCCACTATCTGAAGATGCTCATGGATGCTGTCTTTGGCCCTATTTGATCAGAAATGAAATTATTTGGAGACGGACTGGGGCGCACATGGCCCAAAATTTTTTTTTTTTTTTTTTTTTTTTTTTTTTTTTTTTTTTTTTTTTTTTTTTTTTTTTTTTTTTTTTTTTTTTTTTTTTTTTTTTAAAAAAAAAAAAAAAAAAAAAAAAAAAAAAAAAAAAAAAAAAAAAAAAAAAAAAAAAAAAAAAAAAAAAAAAAAAAAAAAA
>CAWFCJ010000066.1:0-9441 GCA_963814265.1 Sedimentisphaerales bacterium
TAATCTTTGTAGGTAGATTATCTTCACACAGCGTGGCACGGGTTTCCAGCCCGTGAAAGCACGGCCAGGATGGCCGTGCTACCTTCTTTACCTATAAACGTGAAGCACACCTCAAATTGGAGTATGGCAAAACTATGGGCACACGAAAAACCTTGATAAGCAACAGATTATTGGTAAACTAGTGCTCTGTCGCAGGATAAATGATGGATGTCATTCTGAGCCCTTCGCTTCGCTAGCAAGGAGAAGCGAAGAATCTCGCTTGCGGACGCCAGATGTTTCGCCTTCGGCTCAACATGACAACTCCTCAAATAATCAGCGACAGAGCACTTGCGCCGGTTGTTGGAAAATTTCAGAGAGTTCACAGAAAAATCAGATGCTAAATATCAGGAAAGGTATCGGTAATGACTGAGTATTCAATAGCTCCAACAGGTGAAAAATTTGCTGTCCCCGAAGAAAGTGAATACATTGCAGAATTCAAACGCATCCAGTCACTGGTAGAGGCAGCACGCAGGGAGGGCAAAGAAATCGTTGTGGTGATGGGCGTCGGTTTTGTCGGTGCGGTTATGGCGGCTATTATCGCCGATACCGTCGATAAAAAAACCGGCAAACCCAGCAAGTTCGTCATCGGCTGTCAGCGGCCCAGCACCCGAAGTTACTGGAAGATTCCGCTGCTTAACCGGGGTATCTCCCCCGTAAAAGCCGAAGACCCCGAGGTTGAGCCGATGATTGCCCGCTGCGTGCTGGAGAAGAAAACACTCATTGCCACATATAACAGCGACTGCCTCAAGCTGGCGGACTGTGTCGTCGTCGATGTCCAGTGCGATTATACAAAAAATGACCTCGGCAATATGCGAACCGGCAAAGTGGAAATGGGCGCTCTGGAAGCGACAATAAAAACTATCGGCGAGAAGGTCCCGCCGAAATGCCTGACACTGATTGAGACAACCGTCGCGCCGGGCACAACGGAGTTCATTGCCTGGCCGATTCTGAAGAAGGCCTTCGCCGCACGCGGCATAAATTCGGAGCCGCTGCTGGCGCACAGTTTCGAGCGTGTTATGCCCGGCAGACAATACGTTTCATCGATACGGGATTTCTGGCGGGTCTGCTCCGGCTGTAATGCCCAGGCAAGACAACGGGTCGAGAAATTCCTGACAGAAGTGCTGAATACCGAAGAATATCCGTTGACTGTTATGGACCGCCCAATCGAATCGGAGACTACAAAAATCGTCGAGAATTCCTACCGTGCCGCCATCCTGGCGTTCCTCGACGAGTGGAGTCTGTTCGCAGAACGTAATGGCGTTGACCTTATTAAGGTCATCAAGGCAATCAAGGTCCGGCCTACCCACAGCAACATCATTTTTCCCGGCCCGGGTATCGGCGGCTACTGCCTGCCCAAAGACGGCGGCCTCGGCTACTGGGCATATAAACATATCCTCGGATTTGAGGATGATATATTCAAGATAACGCCAATGGCGATTGACATTAACGACACCCGCGGCCTTCACGCAGCAACACTGACCAGAGATGCCCTTCGAAATATGGGCCGCCAGACAGCCGGAGCAACTGTCCTTTTGTGCGGCGCCAGTTATCGCCAGGATGTCGGCGACACCCGTTACAGCGGCTCAGAAGTAATCGTCCGAAAACTGACCGAGATGGGCGCCGAAATGCGAGTGCACGACCCTTATGTCGAGCACTGGTATGAGCTGGAAAATCAGGATATATATCCGGCACCCGGACATTCTTTGGCGAGGTTTTTCCACAGTCAGGATGACCTGGTCAATATACGGGTTCAGCACGACCTCGCTGCTGCGATAAAAGGTGTCCAGGCGGTTATTCTGGCTGTGCCGCACCAGCCTTACCTGCAGCTTGACCCTCAAAGAATAGTCGAATGGGCAGGCGCACCGCTGGCGGTGATTGATTGCTACGGCATACTGGACGACCAGAAAATCCGCCGATATTTCGAGCTTGGCTGCGAGGTAAAAGGTCTCGGCCGAGGGCATATCCAGCGGATAAAAGAGGAAGTCAGAAAAGCAGGCACCAAAGCCTGAATAAAAGATTAAAAATCAAAAGCGATTTTCAGTTTTTGCCCTGCTCTCAAAATCGCCCTAATCGCTTACAAAGCAAGGGCTTATAAAAATTTTTCAGGAAGTCATCAGAATCTAAGTGTCTAAACGTAAGGTCTTCCCCAAGTATGTTTGCGAGTCACAAGCGACAAAACGAATGGAGACGAAGGGAGATCGAACCCTCATTTCCGCGATGCGACCGCGGCGTGCTCCCGTTACACCACGTCCCCGAAATTAAACCCTATTTTACAGAATCTCTGCCAAAATTCAAGGCGTTTTTAACTTACGCTAAATCAGAAACTTAGAACTTCTGAAAAAATGGATTTTAAACTGACTCAACACTCCTGGATTCCCGCCCCGCCAGACAAATGGCGGGCAAGCTTCGCGGGAATGACAGGTGGAATCCTTTCTTTTTGTTAGATGCTTTTAAAAGTCGCCAGTTCTCGTAGCAGACAATCTTTTCCATCGGCTCGCGCTTCGGCTCTTTTTGCTTGTCGGCTGGATAACCCAGTGCCATAAGCTCAATAATCGCAACATTTTGCGGAATTCCCACTATCGGCCGAACTTTATCCGGATAGAACGACCCAATCCAGCAGGTCGCCAGCCCCAACTGTGCCGCCTGCAAACAGATATGTTCAAGTGCAATCGCCACATCAATCGGCCCGACCGCCTGCCCGCACCGCATCACCTCGCTGCTTACGCTGCACGCAATTATAATCGCCCCCGCTTTTTCTATAAATGTCTGATTATTCGCAGCTTCCAGCCAATTTATGTTTCTTTTCTTTATCCGTTACCACCACAAATCGCCAGTCCTGCATATTCTTAGCCGATGGCGCCAGCCGGGCCGCTTCCAGAATCTGGCTGAGTTTTTCCTGCTCGATATTTTTATCCTGATATGCCCTGCAGGAATATCTTTTCCGAATAGCTTCCAATACCGCCATAATCGCACCTCAAATTTGCCTTTTATCATTCCGTCCTTGATGGGACGTAGTTAGTAAATCTCTGATTGTGCAAGAATATAAAGCGAGGACGGTCTTGACGCAAGGGGCAAAAATCTGTATTGTGGCAAGCTATCGCGGGCGATTAGCTCAGATGGATAGAGCGCCTGCCTTACACGCAGGAGGCCGCAGGTTCAAGTCCTGCATCGCCCAATTTCACCGGCAGAGGCGGTTTTCCGGCATAAGCAACAAACAACGAAAAAAATGCAACTTTTCTTGTAGTATGTATGGTTATATGGCAGAATATATGTATGAAGAAAACTGAAGGAACGCCGGGAGCACGTTTTGAATGGGACGCGAGAAAGGACAGGTCGAATTAGAATAAACACAGGGTTTGCTTTGCATTGGCGCAGCTTGTTTTTCTGGACCCCGACCGTATTATTGCAAGAGACCTCAAACACAGCAAAAAGGAACAGCGATATTTTTGCATCGGTCGAGTCGGCAAGGAAATAATTACCGTCAGGTTTGCTTACAGAGACAATATAATCAAGCGAAGCAATCTCTGCTCATGACAACTGGCACAAAAAACAGGGGCAGGCCATAAAAGGGACAGGGTTGATGAATACGCGACGCATAATTTTGGTTTGTGTTGTATTGGTTTTTAGCAGCTCATTGCAGGGATATGGTCAGGCAATCAAACAATTCGACTGTGATACTACAGCCGGTTGGGTTATCGTTGACCAAAATAGCCAACCTGCTGTAATACTTCGCGGCGCCGAAACAGAGCCAGAGGATAAGAAGCTCAGGGTGACATCATCAAGACGGACTTTTCGAATGGGTTTCACGCCCTTTCCTTACGACATGACGCTCGAAGCCATTACAGAAGTGAAACGTTTTCTGCATCAGAATGCGGATGTAATCTCCATCCACCTGGAAGGTGTTCCCTGGCTGGAAGCGTATGAAGGCAAGCCATACCACACGAAATTAATGGAGGATTGGCAGCGTCACAAAGAGGCGAAGCCTCCCGGGGGCAAGGTTTACCTATCGTTGTCTCCACTTAATAACGGTCGTTCAGATATTGCCGGGTATCGAGCGGCAAAGGAGAACCTGCCACTGCCCAAAGCCTTCATCGGCAAGTCCCTGGATGCTCCCGTTGTGGTGAAGACCTATCTGGAGTACTGTCGGCAGGCAATCCGCTATTTTCAACCCGACTATTTAACAATCGGCATTGAGGTCAACGAACTATTCCACAACAACCGATCCAAGTGGGAAGCCTATAAATGTCTCCATCAGCGCGTCTACCAGGAACTGAAAAATGAGAATCCCGATCTGCCAATCTGTGTGACTTTTACATTGCACAATATGCTTAATCCCGACTGGAAAGATCGAAAGCAGATGCTTGAGGAAATTAAGAAGCTGATGGCGCACAGTGATCTGGTAGCGGTGAGCTTCTATCCGTTCATGGCAATGCTGGGCGACCGAATGGATGATTGCCTATCGTGGTTGTATGGGGAGTTCGATGAATTCAAGAAACCGTATGTATTTTCGGAAACCGGCCAACCAGCCGAATCGGTTATTCTCAAGTCGTTAGGTTTTACTATTCCGGCCAGCCAGGAAAGCCAATATCAAGTACTTGATAAACTGCTCTCATTCGCCCAACAGCGGCAGTTTGAGTTTCTGGTTTGGTTTCTTCCTCGTGACTATGACGGCTTATGGGATAAGATACGAGCGGATGCTCCAGAATTTTTTGGTGTATGGCGGGATTGCGGTTTGCTTGATGGTGATGGCAACAAGCGTCCAGCTTACCGACTCTGGCGGGCCTATTTCGAACTACCGCTTTGCCGGGAGTAAGCACTCATGAAGGAGAAGAGAAAGACAGATGATGGGAGCGAATTGACGTTGGTACCCGGCGGGACCAAGTATGTCCTCCCATCGGGACCGGGAACGGGAGGTAACCCGTCAGGCACCTTGCTATCCAGGACGGTGTTCCCGCGTCTCCTTATCGGTTTGATCATTCTCATTTGTGCCGAGGTATTCTCGGGTGCCTCCATCCAGGCCGGACTTTGGCACCCCTGGACATGGCTGGTGACCTACTGGCTTTACTTCGCACACTTCTTTTTCTTCACAACACTCGCAGCTCGCACAGGCAGGACATCGTTTTGGTCGCTCTACCTCTGGGGCGTTCTCTTCGGCCTATATGAATCCTGGATCACCAAGGTCATCTGGTACGGCTACAGCGGCGACGGTAAGTTCGTCATGGGCAGCATCGGGCCGTACGGATTCTCCGAGATAAGCATGGTCTTCACCTTCCACCCGGTGGCCTCCTTCATCCTTCCGCTGGCGGTGGTCTGCGTGCTTTGCCCAGCTCTGCGGCGGCTATTCCCGGACCTGGCCTGGTTCACGGGAAAAAGCAGGGCGCACGTGTAGTACAAGTCTACCTGGTTGTCTCCTTTGCAACCGTGATGGCCATGAACTCAGGCGGCCCAGTAAACCTTGCCATGAACCTGGCGGTGGTGATAGTCCTTCTATTTTTGCTGTTACGACTGTCGCGATCATCTTTCTCTTCTTCGGACGGTCATTCCATTGTGGTCTTTGGTCACTGGGGATTTGTTGGATTGTGCTTGTACCTCGTGTTGTTGTATGTGGTAACGTATGTCTTCCTGAGGCCGGAGGGACTACCAACGATTCCGGTGCAGCTGGTCACCTTCGTATTCTACGCACTGGCCATCGCTGGCCTTTGGCTACACCGCAGACGAGAACCGCTGCCTGGTTCTGTGGTCGAGGTGAAGCAGCGGGAGTCTAAATTAGTAATTACCCTGTTCGCCATACAGCTTGGCCTGGGTCTTGCATTGTCGGTATTCGCGGGAGGGTCAGTTCTTTTCTTCCCGGTAATTCTGAGCTTCGTCATCTGGACGCCTTTGGGATTCCTGCTGGCGACCATAGCAATAGTAAAGGGATTTCGGGAACGTGTCATTATAACCTGCCTGTCCCTGCTTTTTCCAAATTGTTTCATTTTATGCGACTCCTTTCTCTGGCCTTATGACCCGTCAGGTTTCTTCTTTGTTTGATAACCGTGCGACTATTATTGATTATTATTTTTAAGCCAATGCAAAGCCATAAATGCGAAGTCTTTAAGATTCACAATGCAGTCGCCGTTGATGTCGCCTGCCATAATGGTTTCGCAGACCGGCTCGCCAAAGTATGACTTACTTGCCTCCGCCGTGCCGCCATAGGCGCCCATATTTATGATTCCGCCGTTTGGAAATGGCTCAGGACCAATCGGACCTGCTGGGTCTCCCGCATCAATACAGGGACTTGTAACATCGTCTTTCGTCCATCGTCCCTCGCTTGCATCCCACCGTCCGGCCTGGGATTCCAAGTGATAATCGCTATTGCAAGGGTCTGCAAAGCAGGGGTCTTTATCAATATTACCCGAACCCCAATTCACGGTACCGCAGCCACTAATGTAAATTTGCCCCTCTCCGCCCTGAACGTCGCTGTAAGATATCGTGATTGTCGGGCAATAAATCCCCACTACGCCATGCAGATAAATCTGTGGGCCCTTATAATCAACGATATTGCCCCAGAAAGTACAGTTGCTAACTGTCATAATGGACGCAGAGCAATGAATGCCTCCACCTGCATGGGCACTATTGTCACTAATAGTGCAGTTATTGATAGTTGGGCTACCCTTGTACCAGTCTATTCCCCCCCCGCCACCAGTCGCACAATTGTTGCTGATAATGCAGTTGCTGATAGTTGGACTGCCGTAGGAACCTGCGATTCCACCTCCATTAGTGCCAAGGCAAATCCCCTCGCCGTAGCTACAATCCCAAGGTGATACATTATTAGTTATTACACACCTGGTGATAGTGGGGCTGCTGCCTTGACACTTGATTCCGCCACCCCAGTCACAGCCCATAGTAATCGTCAGGCCTGCCAAGACAGAATTTGAGTCTTCGCCGGAATGAAAATAAAATCCCCTGTGCGGTGCTGCTTGTGTGCCATTGCAATCAATAATCGTCGATGCAACTACGTTTGGGTCGTTTGGGTCGGTACTTCGAACAGTGATGGCATTGCCTTTGAAGTCGATATCCCGATTGCCATAGCCAGTATATGTGCCGGGCTTAACTATAATAACATCGCCGTCATTAGCATCATCAATTGCCGCCTGGATGTTGTTAAAGTCCGCAGCACCATCATCATCATCATCATCATCAACCGTGATTATCCCTGCCTGAGAAGTGATAGCTATAGATAAGCAGATAAAAAGAAAACTTAACCTTTTCATTATCTAATACCTCCAAAAATTTCGTTAAGACTGGCACCCATATTATACCAATTTTTCACCCAATTTACCAAAAATCGTGCGTGTCAGCCGTTTCCCTGCTTTGTGTATATCAGAAGTATTTACCTGTATCCTATGATATTTCGCTGTGAGAAAACAATTGTGGAAACTACGTATTTTTTGCTGCATTACCCTCTTTTTCGCTTAAAATAAGGATGTCAAAAATTATCTTTTAGAAAGGAAAAATGAGTCAAGCGGAGGAAGGCAGGAGCTTAACCTGTGTTCCGCCGGGATTATAGGCACCTGAGGACCCCGACAGGCAACGAGTCTCTCAATAAGCCTGGATGCCTCGGTGGCGTTTTCCTTCACCGCGGCGTCCTGGATTGGCTCGAGGTTGGCAGTACTGATTATCAAGTACTGTGCGCCCTCTGACGCCGGTTGCCTGTGCTTCGGCCTGGAACCCGGCGCCGCCCTGGTCATTGACAGTCTGAGCGGGCCAGTGACCCAAAACGGAATCAATTCGTTCAAGGATTTCATGCGTGAAAAAAACGCTTGCGGAGAGCGGGACTATGGCTATAATGGGGAACAATGGAGTTTTAAGAACACTCGGGCCAGGAGCAAATGGTAACTCCTGGAAAAAATTAGCATTTGAAGTAGGAACCAATCAGTAGGAGAAGAACCGATATGAGCGAAATTACTAAAAAAACTACATCACGTCGTGAGTTTTTGAAGCACACCGGTCAGATGGCAGCGGCCTCGGCTCTGGTAACGGGGTTTGTTCCGCACATCTACGCGGCGGAGAACAATACCATCAAGATAGCATTGGTTGGCTGCGGCGGCCGAGGCACCGGCGCAGCATCGGACGCTCTGTCCGTAAATAAGGGGCCAACCAAAATAGTCGCTATGGCCGACGTCTTCGAAAATCGCCTTAACGACAGCTACGAGAATTTGAAGAAAGAGCACACCGAACAGGTGGATGTGCCCGAGGATCGCCAGTTCGTGGGCTTCGACGCTTACAAACAAGGCGATGGATTGTCTGAGTCCGGCGATGTCGCGATATTTGCAACGCCTCCGGCATTCCGCTGGGTGCATTTCACCTACGCCATCAAGAAGGGCCTCAATGTTTTCATGGAAAAGCCCGTCACCGTGGACGGCCCGACCAGCCGGCGGATGTTCAAGTTCGGCGAAGAGGCAACGGCGAAGAACCTCAAAGTAGGAGTGGGCTTGATGTCCCGTCACAGCCGGGCACTCGAGGAACTGTACAAACGCATCCAGGACGGCGAAATCGGCGACATTATTCTGCAGCGAGGGTACCGGATGCATGGACCTATCGGGTTCTTCTCTTCGCTGCCCAAGCCAGCCGGTATCAGCGACCTGCTCTACCAGGTGCAGCGATTTCACAGTTTTATCTGGGCCAGCGGCGGGAACTACAGCGACTTTTACATCCACATCATCGACCATCAAGGATGGATGAAGAACGCCTGGCCGGTCAAGGCCCAGGCATTAGGCGGTCGCCATTATCGGCAGAGCCCCGAAGGCGTCACTTACGTGGACCAGAATTTCGATACGTATTCGGTGGAGTACACGTACGCCGACGGCAGCAAATTCATCCTGGATGGACGCTGCATCATGGGTTGCCACGACATTTACTCCAGCTACGCGCATGGCAGCAAAGGCATGGCGGTCGTCTCAAAGAGCGGTGACTGTGGGATGCCCTCCAGCACTTACAAGAGCCAGAATCCGACGCGTGCGAACATGCTCTGGGAATCCAAAGTCAGACCGGAAGAGCAGAATCCATATCAAAACGAATGGAATGACCTGATGGACGCCATCCGCAACAACAAGCCCTACAACGAAACCAAGCGCGGCGTCCAAGCCAGTCTCGTGACGAGCATGGGCCGCATGGCCGCGCACACCGGCCAGGAAATCACATACGACGGGATTCTCAACTGCGACCACGAGATGGCGCCTGGCCTGGACAAGTTGACGATGGATTCTCCTGCACCCCTGCAGGCCGGGTCAGATGGCAAATATCCCGTTCCTCAGCCGGGCATCACTAAAAAGCGGGAATACTGAGGCTCCGTCGCGCATTGCCAGGTTATCCTGGCGTCCAAGAGACGGACTCTACGTTGCTGTGTCGCGCATGCGTGAT
>CAWFCJ010000067.1:0-9083 GCA_963814265.1 Sedimentisphaerales bacterium
CCGCAGTTGGCGGTGTAGAAAAAATTATTTGAAAATTTTACCCTCGTTTGTGGTGTAAAAATAAGGTTTAACCTGCGATATTGCTGTCAAAGATATGCAAATCCCTTATAGTGTAGACCCACTCTGTTGAAGTCGTTACGTTTGAGCAGATAATAAAGGCATGTTTATTCGCCAATGTTATCGAAGGAAGAACGGCAAACGGCATGCTTACTGGGCGCTGGTTGAATCCTATAGGACAGCACGTGGCCCCCGCCAACGCATCATCTCCTATCTGGGAGAAATGGATGAGCGAGGTCGGCTGGGCGTACGACAGGTTGCTGCCGGCGAAGGAAAACGGCACCAGCAGCGACTTTTTGATAATGTTTCGCCGCGCTGGGTGGAAGTAGATACCGGCAGGATACGGGTGGAACGTTGTGTGGACTTCGGCGGACCGTGGCTTGCTCTGGAGTTATTGAAGCGTCTGGGCATGGAATCCCTGCTCAGGAATCTGCTGCCTGTCGGCCGGGAGGATATTGAATGGTCGCTGATGGCGATGATACTGGTAATTTGCAGGCTCTGCAATCCCTCGAGCGAACTTCATATTGCCGAACATCTGTACGGCTATACGGCGATGAGCGATTTGCTCGGTATCGCAGAAGATAAGATCAATGACGACCGTTTGTACCGGGCGTTGGATCAATTGCTGCCGCATAAGGATGCATTGGAATTTCATCTTAAAGGACAGCTTGGTCGGCTGTTTGATATTGGGTACGATCTTATTCTCTACGATATCACCAGCACGTATTTTGAGGGACAGGCCAACGGCAATCCGCTTGCGCAGCGGGGCTATAGCAGAGACCACCGCCCCGACTGCAAACAGGTTTGCATTGGTCTTGTGGTCAGCAAAGACGGTATGCCGCTGGGCTATGAGATGTTTGCGGGTAATCGCAGGGATATGACTACCCTGCAGGAGATGGTTGAGAAGATGGAGAGCCGCTACGGCAAGGCCGACCGCATCTGGGTACTAGATAGAGGGATGGTCGATGAGGAGGATATTGAATTCCTCACCGAAGGCGGGCGGCGGTATATTGTCGGTGCGCCCAGAGACATGCTTAAGCGATTCGAAGCGGACCTGCTCAGCAAGGACTGGGATAGCGTCCATGAGGGATTGGATGTAAAGCGTTGTTCATCGCCTTGTGGTGATGAGACATTTATTCTCTGTCGCAGCATGGACCGCCGCCAGAAAGAGGAGGCTATCCACGAGCGATTTGAGAAGCGTATAGAAGAAGGCTTAAAGGCAATTGAGGCAAGTTGTGCTGCTCGTAAATACAAGGTGGTAATTATTGCTAAGCGGTTGGGTAGGCTACTTGGTAAAAACAGCCGTTCGGCGGGATTATTTGAAACAGATGTTGTACAGGCTCCTGACGGGAGTGCTCAGCTTGTGTGGAAGAAGGCGGAAAGATGGCGGAACTGGGCACGGTTGACCGAGGGCTGTTACCTGTTGCGTAGTAACGTCAACGACTTCAGCGGTGAGGAACTCTGGAAGGCGTACATGCAGTTGACCGAGGCAGAGGCGGCCTTCAGAATACAGAAGACGGATTTACGAATACGTCCAGTGTGGCATCAGAAGCAGGAACGGGTGGAAGCACATATACTGGTGTGTTTTTTGGCGTATATTCTTTGGAAGACGCTGGGTCGGATGTGTAAAGGTGCCGGATTGGGTGATGAGCCACGGCGTGTATTTGAGGAGATAGGCCGCATCAAGGCGGTCGATGTGATATTACCTACACGGTCGGGCACAGAGATACGGCGTCGGTGTATTTGCCGGCCAACTGATCATCAGGCGATTCTGTTGCATCATCTGGGCTTGACGTTGCCGACTAATCTGCCGGTTACTGAAAAGATTTTGAAAGCAGTGTAGTGTAGACTTTCCTCACTTTTGGATCAAAAACAAGGATTTTTATGCCCAACTGCGGAAGTTGGGCTAACATGTGCCTGCGCAGGGAGTGTCTGGTACAGACCGAGAAAAAGTGGCAGAAATGGTATTGATTGGTCGATAGGAAATATATATCATGTGGTTTTACTGAAAAAGGAAGTGTAGCTGGTGTAGGAGGATTGCCATGGATCGGGGGCAAATTGCGCTCAAACTGAGTATGGAGAGCCTGGGATTGCCGTTTAGCATTAAGACCTTTGAAGAGCGTCTGATGCTCCAAAAGGCTGTTTATCTGGTCCAGGCTGCCGGTGTGCACCTCGGGGTACTATTATCATTGGTATCTGCATGGACCTTACAGTCGCTCTCTCACCCAAGATGCCTACGGCATATCTATGGAGCTTGCTAGCGGCATGGATGAGTCCCAAGGATGGACATTGGGGGAGCAGTCACAGAACCGACTGGAAGAGCTTGAGAGGTTCATCGTGGGCGAGGGCTCAAAGAAAGAAAAGGCAGACAGGCTCGAGTTGTTAGCATCTGTGCATTTCCTTATCGACCGCAAACAGGTTTCCGGGACCAGCGCGAAGGAGATTCACACGATTCTACACCGTTTCGGCAAGAGTTTCACCGAGAAAGAAGTCCAAGCTGCGATACGGGAGCTGGCTAAGTATGAGCTCCTCACACAGTGATGGTTCTGGCAAGACAGTTGTCGATTCAATTCATGGTGACATACACCTTAAAGCCCGCGAAGTTCAAGTCATTGACACCGCTTCGTTTCAACGATTACGCCAACTGAAGCAGCTTGCAATGGCGCAGTTGGTATATCCCGCCGCTACACATACGAGGTTCGCGCATAGCATTGGGGCATTAGGTACGATGGTACGTATTCTTCATGCGGCTGCTGAGAACGGGGTGAAGTTTGAGGAAGAAGAGGAAGACAATCTTCGGCTCGCAGCTCTCCTTCACGATGTTGGCCACTATCCATACTCACACCTGATGGAAAGCGTAGATCGGGTCAAGTTGACCGAAGAGGTAGTTGACGGAACGTTGGTGCCGACAAAGTCCCTGGATGAAAGGAAGAGTAAGTACCCCGACCATGAGGAGATTGGCACGTGGATTGTTGCTGGGCAAGACGATCTTGTTAAGGCGATTGGCAGCCGAGAGCGTGCCAAGGCGGTGGCAGATCTGCTCACACGGAGTAAAGTTGGAGAACCGCAACTGAGCAAGCTCATCCATAGCAGCTTGGACTTGGATCGGTTGGATTATCTTCCGCGGGATTCTCATGGGACTGGTGTACCCTACGGGTATGTTGACCGCAACTATCTTTTAAGCAATTTGAAGGTCAGCCCACAGAAAATGGTGGGATTCTCAGAGAAGGCAGTGCATGCAGTAGAACATTTATTGCTTGCTCGCTTTTTTATGTATCGGGCAGTCTATTATCACAAAACGATTCATGCGTTTGAAGAGACGTGCCGCCAATTATTGAGGCGGTTGCGCGACAACAGTGCAAAATGCAGTGAGTATGGTATCCCTGCCAATGGAGATGAAGTCAAAGAACTTGTGACCTCTGAGAAACTGTTTACCTTCACGGATGCATTCGTGGACGGCATTATCCAAAGGGCTGCTAACGACAAAGAGGGGGATAGGGTGATCATGGCATTGGCTAAGACGATTCAGAAGAGGGAACCGCCTATGCCATTGAAGGAAGTCCCAGTATGTGAGGAAATGACGAGAGAACATCACGCGGGAAAGACGTTCAAGTCAAGGTGCAGAGGCGATCTTAGCAGGCTTGCCAACGAATTTGGGATACCTTTGGGCCAGTTTATCTTGTGTGAGACTAAGCAACTAACTGTTGGAGAACGACCGCAAGCACTGACTGCGAGCGAGGCCAGCCAACTCAAACAGGAAGAAGTTCTAGAACAGAGCTTCCGCGGATGAAGAGAGAGACATCAAGATTTTCCGTAGCGGGCAGGACGAGCCGGTTTCATTAATGGATATAGAGTATAGTCTGATCGCGAAATATGCGGGTTATTTTTTTCAAACGTTCCGACTTTATGTTGTCTATGAGGGCAAAAACAAGGAGCAAAAAATTAGTCAACTACGCGACAGAGTTAAAGATTGGGATCGTTGAATTGTGGCCATGTTCCAAATTCTTTAAGCCGATAATTGTTTTGTATTCTTTTCAGGAGGGAGTATTAGTGCAGGTCCCTGAAAGAATCCATGAAGGACCTAACATTTTCTTGAGCACCCTCGAAAAGTGAAAAGGGTCACTGAAGCCGAGTTCGTAAACCACATCCTTGACGGAGGGTATCGGCTCTTTGCTGTCATATATTGGATGACAATTACTGTTGTCGGCTGCAGCGCGGGCAATTATACTAAAACAGATGAGACGCCAAGTCAGGCAGGAAAGAATCTTAAGAAAGATCGGCTGGTCCGGAAGTAAGAAAGGAAAATCTATGGGAGCAAAAGATAACCCCAAAGCGGCGTCAATCCTGAAAAAAGATGATCTGATAGTCATCGGGGGGGCAGGGGGATTTATCGCGGGCGCATTGGTCCGGCGGTTTCACGAGCAGGGCTTTACTCGCATACGAGCGGTGGACAAAAAACCGCTGCCCGAATGGTATCAGCGAGTTCCGGGCGTGGAGAGCCTGTGTCTGGACCTAAGCTATGAAGACAATTGCCGGCGAGTCTGTGAAGGTGCGGTGGAAGTGTATAACCTCGCGGCGGATATGGGTGGCATGGGATTCATAGAGCGGTTTCGGATCGAGTGCTTGCGCAGCATCCTGATTAATACGCACATGATCGAGTCGGCATATCGGGCCGGTGCAAAGCGGTATTTCTTCTCATCGTCTGCGTGTGCCTACAACACAGAACTGCAAAAAGACCCCACAACTCAAGCACTGAAAGAATCGGACGCCTACCCAGCGATGGCGGAACGCGGCTATGGCTGGGAAAAACTTATGTCCGAGATGTTCTGCCAGGAGTACTGGGCCGAGCGCGGACTTAAAACCTTCATCGCCCGTTTTCATAATGTGTACGGCCCGTGGGGCACGTGGGACGGCGGGCGTGAGAAGGCTCCGGCGGCGATTTGCCGCAAGGTCATCGAGGCTAAGGATACCGGCGTGAACGAAATCACCATTTGGGGAGACGGCACCCGGACCCGCAGTTTCATGTACATAGATGATTGTGTCCAGGGCATTGACATGATTATGCATTGTGAGCGGTTGATTGCCACCCCCATCAACTTCGGTTCCAATCAGATGGTCTCTATCAATGAGCTCGTTTCACTCGTTGAAAACATCGGCGGGTGTAAAACTGAGACGCAAGTACGATCCCGATGCTCCGAAGGGTGTGGGCGGGCGAAACAGCGACAACACATTTATCAAAAAGGTCCTGGATTGGGAGCCGAGCACGCCGTTGAATGATGGGTTAAAAGCCACTTATAAATGGATAGAGCAGCAGTATAATGGACCGCAAGGCCGGCAAACGCACGGTAAGCTGATACGTTGGCGGGTATCTTGGCGACTGTCAGATAACAGAAATAAATGTGGACAGGTAAGCTCGATGCGAAAAACTCAAATCACAAATGTTATCGGGGGCGTTCCTTATCGACTCGCACTTGGCCGGCGGATGGATAGATCAGCCTTTTGTCTCCAAACTAAATCCATCTCCGCCCGGTTCGATGGTGGTTGTGTGTGTCAAGCCGCAGTATCGGTTTATGGACCGGGCCGGCATCTGCAGCAGCACACGTCAAATCGCTCTGAGGCTCTGGAAGGGGGTTCTGCCGGAAGGGGACCCTGCAGAGTTGGTTCGCCAGCTCTACGCCGCGGAGAATGAAGGCAAAGCCGAACCATCCGGCTCTCAGGATATGATAGGTCTGGTATATCCTGGAGTGAATCGTCTGGATTACGATTTCAACTATCACGGCGGGATTTTCCCGGCACATATCGAATCCAATAATGACCGCTGAGGTAGCTTCGTGGCTGGAGAAGGTGATTCACGTGATTCCGGTGGCGCAGCGGCCGCAAGGCTATAATCCGCTGGGTCGAAAGAATCTGTCGCCGGAATGGATTGCTCGGCTGGGGCGATCGGGCAGAGATTGTTACAAGGCTATCGTAAAGCAGGATGTTGAGGCCTTCGGTGCTTCAATGAATGAATGTATGCTTTGCTGGCAGACGATTTTGCCGGATACCGTATCGCACCCGAGCTTAACTGTTGACTTGCCGGGCCTACTGAGGTTTTATCAGTCGAGATATCCCGGCGCCATGTACTCAGGTTGCGGCGGGGGGTATCTCTTTGTCGCGGCACGCGGGCCTGTGCCGGGCACCTTCCATATAAAAGTACGAATCAAACAGACATGAACAGCAGAATAAATTCGGTGGTTGTTACAGGGGGATTTGACGATATTCGGTCAGGGCACATCCGTTTTCTTCAGCAAGCCTGCCGGTTCGGCCGACTGAATGTTTTTCTGTGGGGCGATAAGCTCTTGCAGTCCATTTCGGGTAAGGCGCCTAAGTTTCCTCAAGAGGAACGCAGCTACTACCTTCGGGCGATTCGTTTTGTGCATCGGGTGTTGGTAGTGGAAGGGGAAGTCAACCTTAATGAATTGCTTTCGGTTAAGGGTGTTCGGCCCACAATTTGGGTTGTACATGAGCAGGAGCACACGCCTGAAAAACAAGCTTACTGTCAAGCGAGGGGCCTGGATTACAAGGTCGTGACTGAGCGGGAACTTCAGGATTTTCCTGAGTATGCTCCTGACAGGTCAAATGATGAAAAGACCCCACGCAAAAAAGTTGTGGTGACGGGTTGTTTTGACTGGTTTCATTCAGGTCACGTCAGGTTTCTTGAAGAGGTCTGCGAGTTAGGTGATGTGTACGTGGTGATTGGTCACGATGCGAATGTCAGGGAGCTTAAAGGGCCGGGACATCCCTTGTTCAGCGAACAGGAGAGACGGTACATGATTCAATCAATACGGCACGTCAAGCAGGTTCTGATTTCCACCGGGCACGGCTGGCTGGACGCGGAGCCTGAAATCCTGCGTATTAAGCCTGGACATATATGCGGTCAACGAAGATGGAGACAAGCCAATCAAGCGTGAATTCTGTCAAAAACACAGGATCGAGTACGTGGTGCTTCGACGGCTGCCGAAGGCAGGTCTTCAGATGAGAGACAGTACGATGCTTCGAGGCTTTTAGAGAATAACCCCCAGGATAAACCTGGGGGGCTAAATATCGTTAATTGGATGCGTGGCGTGCTCTACCTGGGGAGACGTTGACGGCGTCTAATCCTTAAGGCTGCGATCCCCAAACCCACCAGCAGAGAAGTAGTTGGTTCCGGAACAGGTGCGGAGTCTGCGGGAACGGATGGGCTGGATGGGCTGTTGATTCTTGGGCTGCCGGATGGAGTGCTCCAGGCTGGTACGCTGAAATCAAAGGCTGCGGGTATTGTGCCGCGGTTTGAGCCGCCACCGCCACCGGCGAAGGCACGGCCCAGCTTGAGTGGCAGGTCGAACTCGACGGGCAGAAAGAGAGCGACTATGATTTTGGGCCCGTTGAGGTGGACGGTCGTGTTAGCGGATGTCGGATCGACAACATCGCCGAGCCAGCAAGCGAACTGATAGCCTGGCTCGGGAACGGCTTTCAAGGCGACGGCGGAGTTGATTTGGAAACGGTGCAGGCCCGAAACCGGCGCGATTGTGCCGCCGCAAACAGGGCTTTGCTGGATGAGCAGTTCGGTAGCCAAAGGTTCACAGTAGGCCGGTACATAAGAGCCGGCTAAAAGGACTGCGAGTGCCAGCACAGACATTTGCCAACTTAGGAATTCTAACTTTCGCGTTTTCATGTGTTGTCTGAAGCCTCCCCCAATGTGCCGGTGAAATATAAGCCCATGCGTGGACCTGGATCACCGAGCAACAAGAAGACAATTCAATCTGGTGTTGTAAGATTGAACCACCAGAAACCCCCTAAATTCATTAAACCCCCTGAGCCTATTGTTGATGTTATGTTAGTGTATTTGGGTCGTGAAGTCAAGGGTTTATGCAAGGCGTAACACCTGTGGTCGGTCAGATTTCGAGGAGAATGCACATGATGGCACTCGTCAGACACGTGATTTTAGGACCAAGCTGGTTGTTAATTTAGGGAGAATGCGAAAAATTTTTCGCCCGCCGAGTAGCCTATAGTAGGCGGGAGAATGCTTCTTCCCACGATATTCAGGATATTTCCCAGCCTGGTCGAGCGGGTGGATTCACCAATTGGTCTGCGTTTTTGATGTCAGGAGATTTCAGATTAGCGGCATCCCATCTCATAAATTGTTTGTCGGCGCGTATGGCGAGGTTTCCTGCGAGAATGGACTCGGTTACGCGGGCGGTGAACTCGAAGTTGGCATCGGCTGCTGGTCCGCCCTTACATGCTCTTATCCATTCGTCATAGTGGCCGACGGAACGCGGCAGGGTTTTAGGCGGAACTATGAATTGCTGCATCTTCGATTCGGGGAGAAGGCGTGGGTTACTACCGGTAAAGTCACAGAGGATTTTTCCCTTATCGCCGATGAATAACATACCTTCTTTGTCGAGTTGTTGGTTGTCCGGTAGCTCAAGCGGTTTGGGAGGCAATATACCACCGTCATACCAATGGACAGTGACGGGCGGCATATCTTTGCGGGCAGGGAAGTGGATGTGAACTATTGAGCTTTGGGGGAAGGTTTCGCTGTTAATTTTCGGCTTTGTGCCCTCGCGAACCATGTAGTACTCTTTACTTGCGCAGGTTTCGATGTTAGTGGGGGCGGTGAGTTTGAGGACGCGGAAAAGTGTGTCGAAGCTGTAGCAGCCCATATCACCAAGACGCCGGTGCCGAAGTCGTACCAGCCGCGCCAGACGAAGGGGTGATAGGCGTGGCTGAAGGGGCGATGAGCGGCGGGGCCGAGCCAGAGGTCCCAGTCGAGTCCTGCCGGGATAGATTCGACCTTATCAGGCCGGCCTTGACCTTGGGGCCAGAAGGGGCGGTTCGACCAGTTATAGACTTCACGGACCTGGCCGATGACGCCGGACCAAATCCACTCACAAAGAACTCGTGTGGATTCGGAGGCAGAAACGCCGATGGCTACCTGGGTGGCGACTTTGGTTTGGCGGGCAACTTCGGCCATTCTGCGGGCTTGGTATATTGTTTGCGTCATCGGC
>CAWFCJ010000068.1:0-6354 GCA_963814265.1 Sedimentisphaerales bacterium
GAGGGAAGAGGAACGCAGGAAGGTAATGGAATAGGGTTCCTGCAAGCATGAAGGAGAAGAAGTTTGAATTTCGATTTGACCGAGGAACAGAAAGGAATCCAGAAAGCGGCGGATGAATTTGCAAAAGGGGAATTCGATAAGGAAGTCGCTCTAGAGCTTGACCGAAACCACCAGTATCCCTTTCGACATCCTGAAAAAGGCCTGCAGCCTCGGATTTCATCGGAATCCATTATCCAGAGGAATATGGCGGCCAGGGATATGGAATCCTTGAAAATGCCCTGATCGTTGAGTCCTTCTGCCGGAGGGATTCAGGGATCGGAGTCTGCTTGAGCATCGCCAATTTCTCCTCAGAGATCATTCTGCGGTTTGGAAACGAAACCCAGAAGAAGAAATACTTGATCCCGATCACAAAGGGGAGGCCATCTCTGCTGGCGCCTTCACTGAACCCGATCACGGGAGTGACATCACCGGCCTCCAGACAACGGCTGTCAAGGATGAAAAGGGATATGTGATCAATGGCGTGAAGACCTTCATTTCCAACGGGAGGATTGCCGATTTCGTCATCGTCCTCTGCCAGACGAATCCGAGGCAAGCCCTCCTACCGGGGCCAGTCAACTTTCATCGTCGATAAGGGGAGCAAAGGGTTTGAGGTCACCGAACTTGGGGATAAGATGGGCATCCGGATGACTTCGACCACAGAGATGTCCTTTGACCAAGTCCGGATTCCAGAGGAGAACCTCGTCGGGACCTTTGAATAGAGGCTTTTATCAGGTTCTTGAATTCTTCGATGAGAGCCGGGTGATGGTGGCTGCTCAGGGCCTGGGAATCGCTCAGGGAGCGTTTGATCGGGCAATCGATTATGCAAAAAAGAGACAGCAGTTCGGCCAGAGGCTTGTCGATTTTCAGGTCACCCAGCATAAACTGGCTGACATGGCTACCCAGATTGAAGCAGCAAGATGTCTGGTGTACAAAGCGGGTTGGAATTTTGACCAGGGGAGGATCGACCCGAAATGGACCTCCATGGCAAAGATGGTTGCCGGGAGAGTGGCCGTTGAAGTGGCCCAGGAGGCGATTCAGATTCTCGGAGGCTATGGCTATATGTTAGAGTACGAGGTAGAGCGATTTTACAGGGATGCAAGAATCACTGAGATTTATGAGGGGACAAGAGAGATTCAAAAAAATACGATCGCCAGTGCGGTGATTGGAAAGAGAGGATAGGAGAAAATATGAGAAAAGTTGCAATCGTTGGAATCGGTCATGGAAAGTTTGGGGTAAGATCGGATGCTTCACTTCGGGAGCTCGCCTTCGAAGCGGTGAAAGCCTGTCTGGATGATGCGGGCGTCTCCCTTAAAGAGGTGGAGAGCATGGTGACAGGGATCGCGGGGGACGAATTCTCCATTGCCCTGCAGCCCTCTGCCCAGGTCCACGATTACATCGGTTTTCATCCCAAACCCAATTTTCGTGTCGAGGGTGCTTGTGCAACAGGAAGTATGGCTGTGAGAACTGGATGGATGAATGTAGCCTCTGGATTGGCCGACCTGGTTCTGGTCGTCGGCGTGGAGAAGATGACAGAGGTTCCTACCAGTATGGCCACGGACATCATGGGACGAGGGGGGGATGCCACCTGGGAATATCCCTTTGGGACGACCTTCCCCGGTTATTATGCGATGATTGCAAATGCACATATGGCTGAACACGGAACGACAGAAGAGCAGTTGGCCATGGTGGCCGTGAAGAATCACTATTATGGCAGTCTCAATCCCTATGCCCATATGCAGAAGAAGATCGATCTGGAAAAGGCCATGACCTCCTTTACTGTAGCTCATCCCTTGAAACTCTTTGATTGCAGTCTCATCACGGATGGGGCTGCAGCCATTCTCCTTGCCTCGGAAGAGAAGGCCAAAGCCATCTCGAAAAAACCCGTCTGGTTTGCAGGGCTCAGCCTGGCGACGGATACGATGAGAATCACGGAAAGAGAGTCCCTTACCTCCATCCGAGCCAGCCGGGAAGCCGCCAAAATCGCTTATAAAATGGCAGGTGTCAAACCCTCGGATATCGATGTCGCCACTGTCCATGACTGTTTTACCATTGCAGAGATTGTGGCTTATGAGGATCTCGGCTTTTGTGAAAAAGGGGAGGGTGGAAAACTGATTGAAGCAAAAGAGACCTATGTGGGTGGGAAGATCCCCGTCAATGTTGATGGAGGGTTAAAGTCAAAAGGCCATCCCCTTGGGGCGACGGGCGTTTCCATGGCCGTTGAGATCACCAAGCAATTGAGAGGAGAAGCGGGGGAGCGGCAGGTAAAGAATGCGGAGATTGGCCTCACCCATAATGTCGGAGGAACTGGCCAGGTAGTGGCCATCCATATCTTCAGGAGGGAGTAAGATGGAATTTAAGAATTTTTCTCTTGCGATTAGTCAGACCAAGGTATCCCGATTTGCAGATGATCTTGCCGCAGGTAAGATCATGTCAACTTCCTGTAAGAAATGCGGGAAGAAATATTATCCACCCCGGGCAGACTGTTCAGCCTGTATGAACAGTGAGATGGAGTGGAGCCCTTTAAACGGGGAAGGAAAACTGGTGACCTTTACTAAGATTTATGTTCCTCCGGAACATTTTGCAGTCCGGCAGCCTCTCATGCCTTTCTCAAGTGTTCAATTTGAGCCCTGTCCCGTTGGAATCATCGAGGTAGAGGGTGGTCTAAGAATCATGGGATGGATGCCCAAGATCGATCTGAAAAAGATTAAGATCGGGATGAAACTGAAGGCGGTTCCCCAGGTTCTTCTGGATGGTAAGGTAACCATAGTATTGGAAATAATTTAACATAATTTCAGATTTTAGATTGCAGATTGTACCTGCCCGCCGGTAGGCAGGGATTGAAAAATCTCAAATCTTTAATCTAAAATCTTAAGGGAATCTCTATTAATTATCAATTTGTCACTCCCGCGCAGGCGGGAGTCCAGTGATGTCAAGAGCTTCTGGATTCCTGCTTTCGCAGGAATGACATTTTATGGACCAGGTACAGCTCTTAAACTTTTGAATCGTATTCAGTGGTCTGCTAATAGCGGTTTCTACCGCCGCCATATCCTCCTGGTCGCCCTTTACGCCCACCTTGTCCTCCGGGTTTTACGCGGTCGGTCCTGGGACGTGCCTCGCTTACATTGATAGAGCGACCAAGGAGCTCTTTTCCATTCAGGTTCTCAATGGCAGCCTGAGCCTCGGAACGCTCGGGCATTTCAATGAAACCAAAGCCCCGAGGTTGGCCACTGTACTTGTCTTTGACGATCGTGACTGAACTGACTTGGCCGAAGCCGGAAAAGAGTTTCTGAAGGTCTTCCTCTGATGCATCAAATGACAGATTGCCCACATAAATGTTCATCGTCGCTCTCCTTTTTAGTATTCAACGAAACTTTTCAACTTCTCGGCCCGTCTAGAGTGTTTCAATTTCCTTAAGGCCTTTGCTTCGATCTGCCGAATCCGCTCCCGGGTGACATGAAAGTCCCGGCCTACTTCCTCAAGGGTATGATCGTGGTTCTCACCGATCCCGAACCGCATCCTCAGAATCTTCTCCTCCCTTTTGTTCAGGGTGGAAAGAACTTTCTGCGTCTGCTTTACCAGATTGGAATTGATCGCCGCATCCTGGGGGGAGAGGCTCTTTTCATCCTCGATAAAATCCTCCAATCGGCTATCCTCTTCCTCACCGATCGGGGTCTCAAGAGAGATGGGCTTCTTGGTAATCCTTAGAATTTTCTGCAAATGATCAAGAGACACTCCCATTTTTTTGGCAATCTCCTCCGTGGTGGGCTCTCTCCCAATTTGCTGAACCAGAAGGCGAGAGACTCGATTCAGTTTGTTGATGACCTCGACCATGTGGACCGGAAGGCGTATGGTACGGGCTTGATCAGCTATCGCCCTCGTGATGGCCTGCCGAATCCACCACGTCGCATACGTACCAAACTTGTATCCACGCTGGTATTCGAACTTATCTACCGCCCTCATCAATCCCATATTCCCTTCCTGGATCAGATCCAAGAACTGGAGCCCGCGATTCACGTATCGCTTGGCAATGGAGATCACCAATCTCAGGTTCGCTTTGATCAATTCGTTCTTCGCCTGTTTGGCTCTGGCCTCGCCCGCCTCGATAGCCCTCAGGGCTTCCTTCAGCTGGACCGAAGAAAGCCCGCACTCTGCCTCCACGCAACTTACTTTTCTTCTGAGATGTCGGGCGATGCGGCTCATCTCCTCCAGCTTCTGGCTCTTGAGCTTGGGACGAGCGGAGAAAAAAGACTTTCCGTTCATCCTCTTTCCGTTCCTGGGCAAACGCCTTTTGGCTTCCTGAAGCGAGAGGAGCAACTTCTCATATTTCCTCAGTTCCCTTTCATCGATTCGTATCTGAATTTCCCGCTCCTTCAACTTCTGGACGATTCGATTCACCTGATAATCTTTCAACTTTATCTGCTTGAGGAGATTAAAGATCTCAACCTGTTTCTCTACAATCCGTTTCCGAATCGCCTTTTTTGAAATCCCGTTTTCGCGGGCCTTTAGTTTCTTTTGGAGAAGACGGATGTGCTCCCCGCCTCTTTGAATCTTATTGATCAAGCTGAGGACCCTTTTCTTCTGGATATCTTCCTCCAGTGCGCTTGTCTCTTCATCGTCGATCTCATCGGTCACCTCTCTGATCCGGACCCTAGCGGCGCGTAAATCACCCCCAAGAGTAATCACCTCCTTCACAGTGATCGGGCAGTTGAAGACAACGCTGATCACTTCTTGCTGACCGCTTTCAATCTTTCTGGCAATCTCCATCTCACCTTCGCGGGTCAAGAGAGGAAAGGATCCCATCTCCTTTAGGTAAATTCGTACAGGATCAGGTGTCTTCCTGAAAAATTCCAGTTCGTTCTCAGCGACGTCTTCCTCTTCTTTCGTCAGAGCAGATTCATTCCCACTTTCCAGTTTCAATCCAGGAAACTCGCCCAATACGTCGATATCCAACTCTTCTGGCAAAGTCAAGGTTTCCAAGGTTTGCTCGTGTCGGGAAGATCTTCTCGCAGTCCCCACTCTCAAATCTCTCTCTACTAAATAAAAAACCGCAAAGGAGTTGTTTGGAGTCTTTTGCGGTTTTCTCCGTCTTGTGCCTTAATTGACTCTCTGCAACTAGATAAAATTTCTTATATCCTATTTGTTGACGAATGGCAAGGAAAAATATAAGCCTTTGAATCTATTGGGATTATCTGCCCTCCTAGGCAAAAAGCCAGCCCTGCTTGCAAAAACCCTTTCCTGCGCGAAGCGTTCCGCCGACGGTTCGGGCAGACAGTTTGAAACATCACTCCATGTCATGGAGAACCACCTATTTTCACTCTGGAGTCACATCAATTTCCACAACGTTTTTTCTTGACATTATGTTTCTTTAGGTTTAAAATTACATCAATGAATTTATAATCGTAAATCCTGGAGGTGGTCATATGACAAATTCTTTTAGTTCAAAGACAGTATCAAGAATCATTGGTATTCCTACCAGGGTGATTGACTATTGGGATCGGACAAATTTTATTAAACCTTCCATCAGCGAAGCTTCCGGTTATGGTTCGGTAAGGCTTTATTCTTTCACAGATCTCATTCAGTTTAAGGTGGCAAAGTTTTTGCGGGACCGGGGTTTGTCCCTTCAGAAGATTAGAAAGAGCCTTAATTACCTGAGAAAACATCTTCCCGAAGTGGAAAAACCCCTTGCCCAATTGAGATTCTTGACGGATGGGGAAACAATCTTTGTTCTGACGAATAAGGATAAAGAGATTATCGACACACTTAAGAAGGGTCAATACGTTTTGGCAATTGCCATTGAAGAGCTAATCAACGACCTGCGCGGGAAGACCTCCAAGATCGCAATGGAAAGAACCTACATGGTCAAGGTCTTCAAGAGAGAATTCAAAGTGATTCTTCATCCGGATCTCGAGGATGGCGGTTATTGGGTTGAATGTCCAGAGCTTCCCGGATGCTCATCTCAGGGAGATAGCGTTGAGGAAGCCTTAGATATGATTAAGGACGCAATTAAGGGTCATCTTGAAGTAGAGGAAGAGCTCAAAAAGGAAAAAAGTCTGAAAAGAAAGGCTGCGTAAATGGCAGGCCTTCATAACCTTAAGCCGGAGAAGGTGATCCGCGCTTTTGAAAAGGCAGGATGGGTCAGCAGACGACAGAGAGGAAGTCATGTGAAACTGACAAAGGAGGGAAACCCAAACATTCTTTCAATTCCAGTCCACAAAGGGAAAACGATTAAAATCGGGCTTCTAAAGGATCAGATAAAGAAATCTGGTTTAACAGAGGAGGAATTTCTGGCACTGATTTAGGCACCCATAGGAGATG
>CAWFCJ010000069.1:0-10261 GCA_963814265.1 Sedimentisphaerales bacterium
TAATGGTGCCGTGGTGGATGTTGCCGATTGGCAGAGAAGAAGCGAGCTTTACGACATTACCGATATTCTGGCCTTCGAGGACCGCGGGGCCTATATGTACGTGGCTGGTGACTGCACACGAGCCTACTCGCCGGAAAAGCTCGCCTGTTTCACCCGGCAGATTGTCTTTCTGCGGCCCGGCACATTTGTGATCTTCGACCGCGTAATTTCCAAGCGGCCAGACTTCAATAAAACCTGGCTGCTCCAGGCCATGAAAGTTCCCACCAAAGCCGGACAAAACCTGGTAATCACTAACGGCAAGGGACGTTTGTTCGTCCAGACCTTGCTGCCGACTGACCCTCGAATAACGCTGGTCACGGGCCCGGATCTGTACAGCTATGGCGGCAAGACTTATCCGCCGCAAGCGGACACAGGACCTGCGCCGGAGTGCCGTATTGAAATATCGCCAGGCGCGAGCCAGACCGCTGATTACTTCCTGCACGTGCTAACGGCGACTGATGCCGACACCAGTTCCGTAGAGCAAGCCACTTTGGAGCGCACGGATCAGGAGGTTACCGTAGTGATAGGGGCGGCAAAAGTTTCATTCTCCACCACCCAGGTGGCCAGCCACATCGCGGTTTCCGGCCATTAGTTTAGCTCCCCGCTTCCGCGGGGACAAGCTTGCCCCTGCGCAGGCAGGAGCCGGCACGCCTGCCCTGAGCCTGCCGAATGGGGCGACGGACACCCGCAATCCATCTATGACGACCCACTGTGTTTGGGGGCCCGGTTGCGGGGCTACATATTTCGTCTACCCCTGGGGGGTTTCTGGTTGGCTTGCGAGCCGGACCAATCCTGCCCTGAGCCGGTCGAACGGGTTGGCCGGTGCTCAGATCTATCCGTCTTTGATGGAATGGTTGGCTTGTCACCGGTAGGCTCAATAGGCCTCGGTGAGGTAAGTCGAGTCGGGGCTGGGTGCAGCGTCGGCTCAGTGTCGGTCGCAGCCGTGACCAGTTGAGGTCTTTGCCTGTTGAACAAAAACAGAATAATGCCCGCCGCGAGAAGACCAGTCAATCCGCTCTCGCCCAACGTACTGAGTAACCCCGTCAGATTGGTAACAATCCCGCCGGAAAAGGGAACCGCTTGCCCAAAAAGGATCTGGGCAACGATCCCAAGAGCAATCAACAACAGAGATATTTCAGTGATCTCGCCAAGCCCCTTCTTTATTTCTTCGCAAAGCCGCATGGTTGACTCCTTACCCATATTATATTATAAAAGTCACAAAACAAAAAGGTCTTGGCAATATACTCGGCTTGCCCTTGCCATCACTTTAGATTTGGCAATAAAATGCCCCCGTTTCTGCCTTCGACAGGAGACACGGGGGCAAAAAACCGCCTTATCAGTACTGATATCCGGTATCGAGCATCCAGCTCAGATTTCAGTCCACGTGCCTGGAACCGGCACCGGATACCGGCCCTGTGCATCCGCCTGGACCGGCGCCGGGCTGTCCTTAGGTGAGGCCGTCCACGTTCGGGCAGAACTTGAAATCGGACGATGTAATCTCTTCCCAGGTAATGATCTTGCCGGTAGTGGACTGCGGCGCGTCCCATGATCGAGGCCAGATTCGCAAACGCCGCCCGCTTGACCTCGTTGTGCGGCTGGTCTTTGCGGATTGCCGTCAAGCAATACGTCCCACTCGACCTGGTATGGGCTGAGCTTCTCTTTCTCCGGCTGCCAGACAATGTTTTCTTTGGCGGTCCGCTGGTCCTTGTAGATCTGCACGGTCGGGGCGTGAACATTGCCCGAGAACTGCGCAGCGCACTTGGTCCCGTGCACGAACGTGGCGAAATCATTGTAGCACTTCGGCATGGCACGGCTGTTGACCAGCGCCTTGGTGCCGTCGGCAAAGGTGTACTCGATCGCGTAGGTGTGGAGGTTCTGGCTGCAATCAGTCGCTGTTCGGCTCGCGTCCGCCCAGGCCGTGCGCCGAGACCGGCCAGGCGTCCTTGATCCAGCAGCACTCGTCAACCTGGTGGATCATCATCTCGATGAACCACGCCGAGGAGACCCACATAAAGAAGTATGGCCGGCGGATTTGCCACAGCAGCTCGTTCTGGCCGCCTTTGAACGGCTCCATTCGGCGCCGGGGTCCATCCGGTAGGCGCGGATCAGCTGGATATCGCCCAGCGCACCATCGCGGATCTTCTGGATCAGCGCCTGCCGCGCGGAGGAATGCCGGCACATAAGCCCGCACGCTATCTTGAGGTTCTTTTTCTGCCGCCGCCTCGCCCAAGGCGGAGTATCCGCTTGGTGCCTCCCGGATCGGCGCAAACGACTTCTCCATAAAGACATTGACGCCCTTCTCGATGGCATACTCCAGGTGGGGTGGCCGGAAAGCCGAATGGGTGGCCTGGATCATAACGTCGCCCGGACGCAGGCAGTCGATGGCCTTGCGATAGGCATCGAAGCCGACGAATCGCCGCTCCGCCGGCACATCGATGCGCTGCGCCGAACTGCTCGCTGAGGGCTTTGTACGAGCCTGTTAGCCGGTCCTCGAAGACATCGGCCATAGCGACGAGCTTGGTCGGCCCGGTCGATGAAGATAGGGCGTCGCCGACCGCGCCGCTGCCGCGTCCGCCGCACCCGACCAGCGCCAGCCGTATCGTATTGTCTTCGGCGGCGTAGGCTCTGGACAGAGTGACAGCGGTCAGGACTGAGCCAGCAACGAACTTTGCACTCCGTGTTAGAAACTGCCGGCGGCTCGGCAAGGATTTCAACGTATGATGTTCGGTTTGTCGCTTCATAATTACTCCTTTGAAAATGGCCTATCTGCAAGGTCCTTCACGTACTTCTGATACAAGTCGAGAATTTGGCGGTCCGAGACGCCTGTCGTGACCACAAGCCGCGAGTGGGCTTTAGCCGTTTCGCCCGCTTTGACACCTCGGCCGAAAAGCGATAGATAGAGCGAATAGTGACTTTCTCCTTCGTAGGGCGTGGCTATCGCAAAGCAATCTTCCGGCGGCGACATAAGGACCACCACAAGGCCCGTTGCATCGCCGCGGCGCAGGCAAACCGGCGCGGCCAGGCTGGGCATAATCACCCATTTCACCGGATTGGGCTCTTTCTGCCAACGACCATCATGTATAACCTGCAAAACCTCCTGGTTTCGTGGAAACATTTGCCAGTCGCCGAAATGTTTCCTGGCAATCAGGAAACCGGGCTTGCCGTCTGCTTCAGGACTGGCTGCAACGTACACACAAGGTGCTGGAAAAATCTCCTGAAAATACGATGCCAGGAATACCTCGAAATTACTTAGGTCTGTGCTGGGCTTGACAATCGTCTCAATATCGAGTGTCGAGCTATCCTTCCAGCGGTAAATGGCTATCATCTGGAAAGGCCGGTCTTCTACTTCGGGCCAAGTGATTTGAACTGCTCCGTCGGGCAGCAGATTCGATTTACTCGGCCAATCCCACGCCGCGGTGCCGTATCTATGATTTCTCGTGAAAACGCGGTAGTAACTGGCGATGCCAAACGCCCCATCGAGCTGGCGGCCAGAAGGAACATGCACGAGCGATGACAAACCGAGCGACTTTGCCAGCCTGCAAGAATTGTCCGCGAAGAATGCCCGTGTCGAATGAGTATTTGCCCTTTTCGCCCGAAGTGAATGCACATTTAGCAGAGACGCTCTCGCCCGGCCTTGCAGCAGAGATCTCTGCTGCACCTGTGAGGCCGACAAGCAAAACCATCGCACAAACCACCGTAATAATGCAGCGAGCCATCGCCCTTTCCTGTCATCTTCCGTCGCCGTACCCTCGTGCTTCGCAGCGAAGCGCCGCTTCGCAGAGTAGCAGACGACTGCTAAACGTCATCCATCGTCAACCGCTTCTGGTTTCTACGGATCGGGCCACGCGAAAGCCTATAAAGTCCATTTCGGGCAGCCACCATTTGCTTTTGGGTATCTGCGGGTCGTCATACGCCACCACTTTTCTTCAAAGGCCCTGGCCGCGCAGCGCAATTCCTCCATAGAGCTATTATAGTTGCCGCCACGAGCCACGTGCACCTCGCCGTCTTCGGCCCTGTTCGGATTGATAGCCGGGTTTTGTTTGGCAGCTTCGGCATACGCGGTGGGGTTATAGAAATCGTAAACCCACTCACGAACATTGCCCAGCATATCATATAGCCCCCAGGCATTGGGTTTCTTCTTGGCAACCTCGTGGGGTTCGGCATCGGAGTTGGCTTTATACCAGGCGTAATCCGGCAGTCTGGTCTGGGACATCTGCAAAGCCAAAAACGCTGGTGCTGCCCGCCCGGCAGGCATATTCCCATTCCGCCTCTGTCGGCAGACGATATTGTTTGCCGGTTTTCTTTGAAAGCCACTGGCAGAAGGTCATAGCATTATGCCAGGTCATCCCGATAGCCGGATTCTTGCCGCTGTAGCCCATCGTCAGGTCGCCGTAGACGGGCGTAGGACCTGTAATCGCGTCAACATCGCTGCTTGCCTGTAAAGCCTCCTTCTTTGCTTGCTCGGTTTCAACGAAATCTTTCTTTGCACTGACGGTTTCTTGATAGTAGGCAAGAAAAAGCTCAAGCGTGGTTTCTGTCGTGCAAAGGTAAAATGAATCGAGGCGGACCTGATGCTGCGGCCCTTCATTGTCGCTGCGACCGATCTGGCCCGCGGGGCTGCCCATAAGGAAACTGCCGCCGGGAATAAGCACCATCTCAAACGAGAGCTTCTCTCCGCTCTGCGTTTTAACGGTCTCGACGTATTTCTTGGCGGGATCCTTCTGCGATCCCAATGTATCGGCAGCGGCAATAACGCTAAAACAGCTTGCGAGCATAGCAACGTGGCACGGCCATCTTGGCCGTGTTAACACGGGCTGGAAGCCCGTGCCACTACCCGTACTCATCCTCTATCTCCTCAAAACTTCAAATCATAGTTGTGAAGCCCGGCTTGGGCACAGGATAGCTGCCATCTGGGCCGGGCTTAACCGGCGGTTCCATATCGTCACGGCATCTTGGGGCTTGGGCGGGTGATAAAAGTCGGACTTATTGATCTGCTCCCAGGTAATCTCCTTGCCCGTGTAGCAGGAGATTTGTCCCATCACGGTAATCATCGTGCTGCGGGCCATGTAGTCGCCGTTGTTGACGGGCTTGCCTGCCCGAATCGCAGCGAACAGTATGTCATGCTCTCTCTGGTAGGGATCGCATCTTCCTTCCCAGCGCCAGTTTGTCTCGCCCCAGATTCGGCAGCGCATAATATCCGCCTTGCCTTTGCTGCCGAGCACGGTGCTGGAAGAATCGTCGTAACAGCCGGTCGTGGTGCGGCAAAAAGCATAGATTGGCACACCATTCTCGAATTCATAAACGACCGAATGATGGTCGAATACGTCGCCATAGATAGGCTCGGTCATCGAAGACCTTCCGCCCAAGCCATGACACTTCACAGGGGCCTGGTTCCGCATCGCCCAACTGGAGCGGTCCAAATTATGGACCAGCGACTGAGGGACATCATCTCCGGATAGCCAGCGGAAATGGTATTGGGTGCTGCACTGCCACTGAAGCTCCGAGAGTCCGGGCTTACGCTCGATGATGACGTACGGGGCGCGGAGGAAGTTCTCTTCGATGGCTACCACATCGCCGATGGCGCCATCGTATATCCGCTGGACTGTTTCGGCGTATCCGGTGTGATAACGGCTCTGCAGGCCGGAGACAAGAGCACAGGCGTTTTTCTTTTGCCAGCTCCGCTGCGCGTTGCAGTAGCTTGACGCCGGCCGGGTCGATGCCGTGAGGTTTCTCCACGAACACGTGCTTACCGGCAGAAATCGCGGCCATAGCATGGAGCGGATGGAACTTAGCCGCGTTGGCAATCACTACCACATCCGAAGACTCGATCACGTGCTTATAGCCGTCAAAGCCGACAAAGCAGTGGTCGTCGTCCACCACGACCTGCTCGGGTTTTTGCCCCTTCAGGGCTGTGCGCTTCTCTTTAACACGGTCCATGAAGATGTCACACATCGCCACGAGCCGCGCGCCGGAGTCTGCGGCCAGTGCCTGAGCAGCGGCGCCGGCGTTGCGTCCCCCGCAGCCGATCATACCCACGCGGATGATATTACTGCCGGCGGCAAAGCCTGCCCTGAGCAAGGTCGAAGGGACGCTGCGATTGATGCCCAGCGCACCTGCCACGGCAGCCGAAGCCGCCACGGTTGAACCCTTCAAGAAGTCACGCCGTGTGGTCCCCTTCGTTGGTATATTTGAATTTGCCATACTATCTCCTTCACAAATTGTGAATCGTGGATAGTGAATCGTGAATCGACCGACGAATCACGAACCCCGAATCACGATTGCCGCCGCGGCTTGCGTGCGGCGGCTATGCCCGGAATGGGCACAGAATTTTCCTTCGGAATCTCGACCGTACCTTTCTCGAAGTCCTCGGCGGTCGGCTTTAACGTCAGGTTATAATACTTGGGGTTAAGGCTGGGGTCTTGCATAGTTTCTTTCCAGGTGACCTGTTGGCCGGTGTAAGCGGAGATGCGACCAATGACAGCCGCGGCAGTTGACTCAGCTACGGCCCTTGCCTGGTTAATCGGCTCGCCCTTATTGACGTAGTAGAGCGTGTCGACTTGCTCCTGATAGTGACTGGCTGGCGCCTGGGGCAAGTCGGCAGGAATCGGCGATTTTTGAGGCTTCGGATAGTCGCTGCCGTTCGTTCGGCCCTTCTCGTAGACAAAGTCGTGCCCCGTCCAGTTCCAGCAGCCGTTGACCTGGCGGCACATCGAGTGGATGTGCACGCCGTCGCCGTAGTCGTAGTCGATGCTGAAGAAGTCATACATATCGCCGGCGTTTCGTTGAGCGCGGCCGCCGAACCCTACCGCGCTGACGGGCGGCCCACCGCAAAACCAGTTGGCGATGTCAATGTTATGGACATGCTGCTCAACCAAGTGGTCGCCCGACAATGCGATCCAGTTCTGCCACGTCCGCACCAGGTCGTCGCCGGTCTTGGGATTGATAGGCTCTGACCAAAACATGTGGCCGATACAGAATGAGATGCGACCGGCATAAAGTTTGCCCAGCGTTTTCTCGACTGCAACAGCCTGGTGGGTTTTGATGAAGTTCCAGTCGTGGCGCATTTCCGTGCCGGCGGTGATCACCAGGCCCTTCTTTTGCGCCTCCTCGCCGGCGGCAATAACCCGCCGACAGCCGGGCGGATCGACAGCGACGGGCTTCTCAATAAATACGTGCTTGCCAGCTTTGACGGCGGCCTCAAGGTGCAACGGGCGGAAAAGTGGCGTCTCAGCCATCAGCACGATCTGGGCGTCGGTCTCCATTAGAGCCTTATAACTGGCCGCACCGCCGAAGCAACGTTCGGGCGGAACGCCCAAGTCTTTTCCTGCTTGAAGTGCTCGCTGCTTGAAATAGTCGGCGGTAGCAACGATCTGCACGGGCAGCCCAAGGATTTTGCCCGCCTCGAGCGCATCGGCAGCAGCGCCGCGGCCCCGGCCGCCACAGCCGAGCAGTCCAACTTTGAAGGTTCTGCCCTGCCCTTTGGTGGTTGCGCCGATTATAGCTGGAGCGCTTAACGCCACGCCCGCACCCAACGTGGTTCGCACGAAATCACGACGCGATAGTTTGGCTAGCTTTTCCATAATGCTGATCCTTATAAACCTTAGTATTCGCGCTGCTTTATGATGCCCGGCTGCGGGACGGGATACTTGCCGTCGGGTCCCGCCTGTAGCGGTGCAGGAGAATCCATCGTCAGCTTGTCAACATCGGGGGCAAACTCGTGCTCACAGGCCAGTATCTGCTCGAACGTGATGACCTGGCCGGTGTGCGCAGGCCATGCGGCCCATAGAAGTCACCAGGCTGGCTTCGGCGCCGCGTTTCGCTTCATTGTAGGGCTTGTCGCTGCGAATTGCGTCAACCAGGTCGTTCCACTCGTTCTGATATGGGCCTTCGTCGCCCGGGTAGCCCTTGGATTCCCAAACCCGGCCTTCGCGGGTTGGCATCTGGGTCTTGAATATGCTCGAAGGCGTCCCGCAGTCGCCGCTATTTGAAGCGATCGCCATGCCTTTGCTGCCGTGAAGGTAGCTGGAGTAGATGTCCTGGCAGCCGTTTATGCAGCGCCCGTCAAACATAAAGGTCGTTCCGTCGGCGTACGTGTATTCGACCGCGTACACATCGAAGTTCTGGTCCACCGAGTCGCCGCGATAATGGCGGCCGCCCAGCGCCTGGGCCTTGACCGGCCAGGCGTTCTTCAGCCAGCCCAGATGATCGATGATGTGGATGTAGAAGTCACTGTAGTTGCCGCCGCTGGCCCACAGGAAGCTGTGGAACCGCTGGACCTGGTAGAGTAAGTCACTAATGCCCTTGGGCTTCGGAGGCGAGGCGAAGAAACCGATGGGGCCGTGCATCCGGTAGCCGCGTTGCAGAATGATGTCCCCGATTTCGCCGTCGTGAACGCGCTTAGCCAGTTCTTCGAGCGCCCGGCTGTGACGGGACATCAGGCCGACGCCCACTTTGAGGTTCTTCTTGACGGATTCTTCCGCCAGCTTCAACAGCTTGCGGGTGCTGGGGCCGTCCACAGTGACCGGCTTTTCCATAAAGACGTTTAGGCCCTTTTTGATGGCGTAGGCGAAATGCACCCAGCGGAAGGCCGGCGGTGTCGCGAAAATGGCGATGTCGCCCGCGTTAAGGCAGTCCATCGCCTTTTTATAGCCGTCGAATCCGACAAACCTGCGATCTTCGGGCACGTCCACCTGGTCAGCGTGCTCCTCCTTCAAGTTCTTGTAACTGCTGGCAAGCCTGCTCTCGAAAACGTCGGCCATTGCAACCAGCTTCATCGGGCCATTCTTGACGGACATCGCATTTGACGCCGCACCGCTGCCTCTGCCGCCGCAGCCAACCAAGGCCAGCTTAATGGTGTTGCTCTGGCCTGCATACACGCGCGGGATTATGCCCGCTGCCAGGGCCGATGTCGCAGCGAGCCGGCCGGTGCTCTTCAAAAACTCGCGACGCGACGTGTCTCTTCCAGTAGTCTCATTCATAGTTCATCTTCTCCCAAATCTTAAATTTCTGATTGTCAATTTTCGATTTACGATTGCCGATTATTATCTCCGCTGTCGTAAAATTCGCAAGCACTTTTTCATTTAGTAGTGCCTAAGTGGACCGGATCCATCGTGGCATTACAATTGGATTCGAGCTGACAACCTCTTGTGCGCCGCTATAATTTGGCGCTATTTATGTAGACTGTTCGCACAGGGAAGGGAATTTCAATCGCTTGGTCCTTATAGCGTTGGTGAAGTCTCTTGATGAATTCATGCTTTATAAGATACTGATCAGCATACTCCTTAGCGCGTAATATCACTGTGAAGTTGATGCTGAAATCGCCCAAGGTATGATAACGGATAAACGGTTCAAATTCAGGCACCCCTCCTTGAACCTCCTTCATCAATTCTTTTGCCACCTCAATAGTTACCTTCTCTACTTTCTCCAAATCGCTGTCATAGCTTATCCCAACCTGAACAAGCACCGCCATCTCCGTTGCCGGCAGATAATAGTTCGTGACCAACGCCGATGCCAGCTTGGAATTAGGAATAATGACCATATTATTCGGCAATGTTCTGATGGTAGTATGGCGCCAGGTTGTGTCCTGTACGTAGCCTTCTTCGCCGGTGTCAAGTTTCACGTAATCTCCCGGCCTTACCAGCCTCGAAACCAGAATGTGTAAGCCGGCAAAAAGATTCGACAGCGTGTCCTGAAGCGCCAGTGCAACAGCAAGCCCACCCACGCCTAACGCAGTAAGTAGCGGCGTAATAGGAACGCCAAGCGACTGAAGAATAATCAAACCGCCGATAATGAAAACCAGAACTCTTGCCAGATTGGCGAATATTGAAGTCGGAGGTAAGACAGCCTCGGTCCTCTTTGAATATAGTCCGACATATCCCACGGCAATCCTTGAGAAGATTATCGCGGCCACGAAAATGACAGATACAAATAAGACCTTTTGGAGGACGGCTACGGCATACGCGGAAATCTTGATGTACGGTATCGCCAAATAAACGCCGAGGAGCAAAAACGAGACGGTGGTTAAACCTCGCAACGAGGATATGATTATCTCATCGCCTTGCCATTTTGTTCGGGCAGCAAGTTTTCTGAGTCTATCAAGGACAATTCTTTCGAAAGCTACCCCAATTATGAAGAATCCTGCGACCAATGCTAAAGGTACAACCAACTGCATAATTGAATCCGGCACAATCATTTGAGTCTAACCTTAATTCGCCGCTAATTG
>CAWFCJ010000070.1:0-10834 GCA_963814265.1 Sedimentisphaerales bacterium
ATAAAGATCGCAGTGCTGATTGCAGGCGGAATCCGCTTGAGTGAGAAAATTGCCCTGAGTCCTTCAGGATGGGCTACGGCAATGCCAACCCCGGTGACTATGCCCAGTAGAATCACCAGTGGTATGCCCGCGCCCGACCGTGGCAGTGCGGACAGCAGACATATCACTGCCGAGAGAACAAGTCCCAGGTGTAGAAACATCGGCACGGTTTTATTGGCTCTTGTGTGCCCCGTTAGTATCTGTACAAAGTTGGAAGTCAAAGTCAGCAACACCAAAACAAAGGCACCCGTCGAAAGGCTCAACGTGAATTGTTCCCGAACTGCAGGCAGGATGGAGGGCAGCATATTGGCAAACATATCAACCAGAAAATGCGTGCCCGAAAGCACTATTAGCTGAATCCATTCAAGCTGGATACTTCTATTATTGAGATGCGGCATCAGCGTATAAAGAAATAAGCACCATTCCAACACGTGTAAAATGTCCCAAAAGATACTCAATTGACTATCCTGACGCAATAGCTAAACGGAAGAAGTCAAACTACCCGCCCACCAAACAGCGACCAGTTATGCTCGCAGGCTTTCGATTTGTGAGCCAGTTTCTGGTCGCGCGTCCTATCAGCCAGCCATAGAAAGAAATAATTCTTCAAGGCCAAATTCGTTTGTGTTTTCATAACCGCTTTTCTTGCAGATACTTAAAGTAGATGTCGCTGTGTTAATCTACGCGGTCATACAAAAAAATGTATTTTCCTCCCAAATTCCCTTGACGTCCTGCCTTTACATCTGGTAGAATACTCGCATAGTTCAGGAGGAAGAAGAACGGAATCTTCACGGTGATGCACCGTTTCATCGATGCCCCGTTTCATCCACAAAGGAGTTCAGTGTATTCGTTGCGCACTGGTGGGACGGCCCGTAAGGCGTCCGGCTAGAGCCATAGTTGTCCTTAAGGTTGTTCAGGAGGAAGAAGAACGGAATCTTCACGGTAATCCACCGTTTCATCCACAAAGGAGTCCGCTCCGCCAGGAGAGAGGAATGTTGTCAAATATAACTGCCAAAGCAGTGGGTTTGCTGCTGTTATTTGTGATAGTCACGGCAGGTTATTGTGCGCCCACATCAAGTGTGAGTGACACAACTATCTCACTGCATGCTCGCTGCGTCAGTGACTCTGCTGATATTCCGGTGGCTACCGCCGACATCACTCAACTGAACGAAGCATACAGTCCGCACCTAACAGATATCGCCCATGAGCTTCTAAAGCCGCCCGGTGATTCGATAGATTCGCCCGTACCGCATGTTGCGGCAACTTCTTTGCCGGCGGTTCCTGGTGCGCTTTTTATGGGACTAACGGGCTTTCTTTGCGTGTCACTCGTTAGAGATCGAAAAGTCTGGATGGCGGCATTGGCCAGCCTTTTGTGGGCAGGTCAGGCTGGATTTTCTGCCTTGCCGCAACTGGCCTGGCACCTTGCCGCCAGAAAGCAAACTCAAGTAACCTTTTCTCCAGGCGCCACCTATATCCCGGAACTTGATCAGTCAGATCGTCTGCGGAGTGACATCGAAGGGACAAGATATATAGGTCTGCTGCGTTATCTGGCCGGCATACCTGATACAGCGAACGGCGTACAGCGTGGAGCGTGCAAGGTCCAGGGTATAGGGTACAGCGTACAGCGCTTACATTTCCTGAACGCTAAACGCTACACGCTAAACGCTTCACGACATACGACATACGACATACGACATACGAAGGGAATCCCCTTATTCGCTTTGGCAGGTTTGTCGCCTTATCTGGTCCATGCAACCAAGTGCTTGGCTTACATAAACAAGCAGCATTTCTATTTTTTACCGGCATTTACTTTTGAGAACCTGGCCCGCGGGCCGCCTGAATCGGCCTGGTGAAGTGTGTAACCTTCCTTCACGTGAAGGGCCATCGCGCAAGGCCCTTCGTCGGGGGGTAAGGCGACGATTACCCTGTAAAAAAATGGAACTGTTGTGTAACAAGAAAAATATTGGAGGAGCAAAAATGAAACGTTTATTACTTACCTTAGCAATTTGTGCATTCATTGCCGTACCGGTAATGGCATACCCAACCGTTACATTGAGAGAGGTAGGCGTCAGTCCTACCATCACAGGAGGACTCCACGATACCAGCTTAGGCGTGAACTACGGAGATGGTAGTGTTTACGTTGGGGCCTACCAAATCAAGTACGCGCCGGAATCAAATCCCGCGCTAAAGCGTTTTTGCATCGACATTGTGGATAACTCGAGCAACTCGTTTCAGACATACCAGGTCGTGCCGCTTGATGAGGCGCCCGATCCAACGGGCGATGGCCAAATGGGTGCAACAAAGGCGACCGATCTGGCCAAGTTGTGGGCCGTAATGGGTGGTATCCCTGGGATAAACGCTATGGATGCCACAAAAGCAGCCGCAGGCCAATATTGCGTATGGGAGATTATTAATGAGCTTTCAACCAACGCGTATGACATTACATCGGGAGATTTCTATGCTGTAACCTCGGATAACAATGTGAAGAATCAGGCTGCGGCCTATCTGAGCGCTATGGAACAGTATAATGGTGGTCTTCCGAATCTCAGTGGGCCTACTGAGCGACACCTACCAGGACTACGTTGATGAGAATCCAATTCCAGCCCCCGGTGCTATCCTGCTGGGCGGTATCGGCGTCGGACTCGTTGGCTGGCTCAGAAGACGCAGGTCACTTTAGTAAGATAAGATATTGATCAGATGATCGAGTTATAAAGAAAGGGAAATCTGTTTAACAGAAAAATATCAGAGGAGCAAAAATGAAACGTATATTACTTATTTTAGCAATTTGTGCGTTTGTCTCCGGACCTGCCATGGCAGCATTTACAGGCGGGCCATTCGTTTGGAACGGCAACAACCTCAATGCCGTTGCTCAGGTCACGCTGACAAACTATCCTGGCAACAGCGCCGGTGGAGCGTTTTGGGTCAGTTTGAACAGTGGTTCCCTGACGCCTTCGATTTATCAAAACGTTGTGGCGCCCAAAAACAATGTGTATACGACTTTCTGCGTCGAGACCATCACATTCAGTCCAGGCACAAAGTACTGGGCTAGTATCGATTTGAATGCCTATTCGGGCAGCGCCGGTGCTGCGGGCGATCCGATTAGCGATGTCACTGAGTGGATCTACGACCAGTGGCGAGCGGGCAACCCGAGCAACTGGACCCAGTCGGATATCTACTTGTCGATGCACTATGCAGAGCAGGAAAGCGACGGTCAGAAGAAGGCACCTTATATTGCTGCGACCAATGCACTCTATGGTGGTGACCCTGGTCAGGCAAACCTGGGTCTGGCCAAACATACTTATGCCCTGAATCTCTGGGACGGCTTCGTGCAACAGCAGGATGGAACATGGGTTGCCAACGACAGGCAAAGCCACCTGATCCCCATTCCTGCTCCGGGTGCTATTCTGCTTGGTGGTATCGGAGTAGGACTTGTCGGCTGGTTGCGAAGACGCAGGTCACTGTAATACTATAGAAACTTAGCGTAAGGCGGGGTGGGGGCATTTGCCCACCCTGTCCTGCACGCTATAAAAAATTAGGAGGAGATAATGAAAAAGTTAGTAACAATTTGTGCAATTCTGGCAATAGGAATTCTGTCTAACAGCGCTTTGGCCAATTTGACCCCCATAGGGGATCCCTTTGAGGGCAACAGTTGGAGCCAACGGTTTTATACAGACGCTCCAGCCGTCGACCATATCCAGATGCAGATGTTTTCGGCAGGAGACAGCTTTAAACTCCCACCAGCTATTGCTGTTAATGATAGCACTTGGCCTGCACTCGGATGGTCACAAACCTACAACGACGGATTGCTTGTGCTTGCTGATGGGCCGCGCAAAACGGGAGCACTGTATCTGACAATCTATTTTGAAGGTGACACGAGTAATTCGCTGTCTTTCCATTTTCAGTCTTGGGATGGTTCGACCTGCAACCCCGCTGACAACGCGGATGCCTACTGGAACGGCAGTGGATGGAGTTTCAGAGCGGGCACCTGGCAGACCGGCAGGATCGAGGCATCTGACTTTGCGGTACCCGCTCCGGGCGCTATTCTGCTGGGCAGTATTGGCGTAGGCCTTGTCGGCTGGCTGAAAAGAAGAAGAGCACTGTAAACTCGTCGCGCGTGAAGCGTGATGCGTCGTGCGTAAAGCATAATTTTGGGCAATACGCAACACGATATACGCAATACGAAACAGTCGGCTGGCTGAGAAGACGCAGGACACTGTAGGAAATATCGAAAAGGTAACAAAGGGCAGGGATGGCTTCTTTCACCCTGCCCTTTGTCTATACCTAAGACTCTGCGAAAAAGAGAGTCAATAGAAAAACCAACACACAAGTAAAGATAACATATGATCAAGAAAATAGTATTTAGTCTTACGATTTGTTTTTTGATGGCCGGGTCCGTGTGTGCGGTGCCCAGTGTCAAATTAACACGCCAATCTGGTTACTATACTGGCGGTGGGGGAGAGTTTACGTTAGAGGTGCTATCGCCGTACATCCCCGGCAATCCAGTTGGGACTAAGTTTCAAACATTCTGTGTTGAAATCCATGAGTATGTTTGGGAAGGTGGCACATTCGACGTCATGGTCTCTACCGAGGCCATAGGTGGCGGGGCTAATAGTGGTCCGAATGGACCACTGGGCGGCGATCCGCTGGACCCAAAGACGGCCTGGCTGTATACGCAGTTCCGTGCAGGAACGCTGGCGACCTATGATTATACTCCAGGAGCTCTTAACCGCGCACTTTCGGCCGGGGCTCTGCAAAAGGCGATCTGGTACAGCGAAGAGGAGATTGACACGCTGCCGAGTGGCCTGGCGACAACGTTTTACAACGCCGCTGTGGCGGCAAACCCTCAGAACATCGGCAATGTACGTGTATTGAACATGTACACGCATGGCCATGTAGGTGACAAGGATTACCTTAAACAAGACCAGTTGGTTTTGATTCCTGCGCCGGGCGCCATTTTGCTTGGCGGCATTGGTTTCGGTCTTGTCGGCTGGCTGCGCAGACGCAGAACGATTTAGATCGTATATCGTATGTCGTAGGTCGTATGTCGTAATCCGGAGATGGATTCTGTAAGTAATTTTATGGGGGTGTGCCCCGATTTAATCGGCGCACAGCCCATTTCTTTTGCCACATAATCGCTGAGAGTTGCCCTTCATCTCCGGCGTCTACCTGGTAGGTATCTGCACAACTCTCTTGCTCAGCGACCGTGCCAGCCTCTTCTGCTTTCTTGCACAAAGCTCTGCGACTAAAGGTCCGCTGACTGTCACCAATGGACCAATCGCGGCAAAGTACGGTTGACAGAGAACGTGTCGCTTCTGGACCGCAGGCACAGAGGGACGTAGGCGCACAGGCAAACAGGCGTTTTCTCCCTTTGTGCCTTTGTCACTTTGTGCCTCTGTAACTTGCCCAAGAAACATTTTCTGCAGACGATTATCCAATAGGTTTATCTTTTCTGCTAATTGGTCGTTTTTCTCGGCCAGTTGGACGGTCGTCTCGGTACGGTCAGCCTCTTCTCGGGCGAATTCCCGGTGGACATCCAGACGAAACTGAGCGACTTGTTCTTCCAACTGTCTAAGGCCGCTGCTGACATCGGCAACCGATTGTGCGCTTTGCTTGGCAACGTCATTGACCGTCGATTCCAGCCGCGAGATTGATTCGGCATTCTGCTTGATAGAGCCGCTGCCGGCAGTAATGTCAGCCTGCAGGCCGGACTTAAGCCCAGAAATCGCTTTCGCATTTTGCGCTGCAACGATGTCCAGCTTTGATTCTAAGGCGGAAATCGATTCTGCGTTGCGGTCGGTGGCAGAAGTGATTTCCTCGATGCTTCCACGATACTTTTCGTCAAGTGCCGTCATGGCCTGGCTGGTTTGCGCCTGCGCGATCTGCTTTGATTCCTTTCGCATCTCGCTCCGGCGGACGTACGGATCACTGGACTGGCATCCGCAGAGGTACGCCAGTACCAGCATAATCACTACGATTCTATTGCGCATAGTCATTGTCTCCCAACCAGTATTATATCGACAATTTTGCGTCGACGACTTTAGGCATCAGTCGAGTTTACGCCGAGGAGTACTAATCGTGCCGCAGTGCCACAACCGGATCAACGCGGGCGGCTCGCAATGTCGGATATATGCCGGCAGCCAGGCTTACGACTGTCGAAAAGACGACCGCTCCCACGCAAAGCCACCATGGAAAGCTGAAATAGTCCGTATATGGGACCGCCTGTTTGGCCAGAAAGTAATTGGCGACTCGATTGATCACTACGCTCACTGCTAATCCGAGGGCAAGTCCAAAGATGCCGCCTAAAAACCCTATGACGCCAGACTCAAAAAAGAATATTTTTTTCACATCTTTATCACTGGCTCCACCGCCTTCATAATTCCGATCTCTTTATATCTTTCCAGAATGGACATAACCATCGTGTTGATGATCCCAAGAGAAGCGACTGTGATGCCTATCATCGCAACCGCAAAGAGAAACATATCCATAAAGATAAAGGCCCTCTTGATTTCCTTTGAGTTCATCTATAAGAGCAAAGGTCTTAAAGCCCCAATCTTCGACCTGCTGCTTGACGGGCTGAACATATTTGGCCGAGGACAACTTGACGGTTACCAAGGAATAGCCCTTCCGTTCCCGCGAAGCGGGGTTCCCCTGCCCCAGTCTGTCTGCGGCGGAGAAAAAATCCGAGATGTTCGTCAGCGATATTTTTTTCATTTTCTTTGATGGGCCAGGCGGAATGAAGACATCGCTCCGCACGGGCACGAAACCGCCGAATCCTGTCCTCTCAGCCACGCCGACAATCGTGAAGGTATAACTGTCTCTGGCAAAAGGAATCTCGTCGCCGCGCATTACCGATGCGATGGCAACAGGACTGAAAACGTTAGGATCGAACCTTAACGTAGAAAGTTCGACCTGCTCTCCGATAACAGTCTTGGCGTCCTTGATCTTCATGCCGTGCAGCAAGGAGTCACTAATAATCAGGCAGTTCACATCGTCGGATGCGTAAGGCTTGCCCGCCGCCAGCAATTTGCTCAGCCCGGCCTGGCAAACGTTAGCCGGCAAGACTTGCACAAGGCTGAATTTTTCCTCTTCTCTCAGTCGAACCATCGCCGGAAAACGGATCTCGGCAAAGGCTGATTCCACTCCCTCTATCTTTCCCATCCGCTGGATGAATTCGTCATCCAAAACTGGCGCCTGTTGAGTGTTTTTTTCGTCCCTTCGACGGAGTTTACCCTGAGCGCAGCCGAAGGGCTCAGGGCAGGCCTGGGGCGAGACAGCTCTTGTGCCGTTGCCGGAAGAATGTTGACATAGTTGAATAGCTCCAGCTCCTTGAATTTATCTGTCACATTCTTCTGGACGCCCTGGCCAAACGCGAACATCGAAACAAGCGCACCGATTCCGATCACCACTCCGAAAGTGGTCAGAAATGTGCGCAGCTTTCTCCTTGCCAGATTGGAAAAAGACTGCTCGATGTAGAGTCGAGACGTAAAATTCGTCAACTCGGCGTCTATGTTACCTGAATTTTTGCTGTTCGACAATCTGGCCGTCACGCAGGCGGATAACGTCATCGGCGAATTCTTGCAGCAGCAGCTCTTCGTGGGAGATCATAATGACGGTCACGCCCTGATTTCTGTTGAGATCCGCCAGCGTCTGCACGATTTCTCGTGAGGTTATGCTGTCGAGGTTGCCGGTAGGCTCATCGGCGAGCAAGATTTTGGGCTGATTGACCAGGGCGCGGGCAATGGCCACCCTCTGCTGCTCGCCGCCGGAAAGCTCCGCCGGGCGGTGATCCTTCCGAGCATATAGTCCCACTCTGTCAACATTTCCGCCGCCCGCTGATTTCTCTGTCTTTTAGCCACGCCCGCAAAAAGCAGCGGAAAGGCTACGTTTTCCAAAGCGGTGTAGGAGGGAATCAGGTTGAATGACTGGAAAATCATCCCGACCTGATAGCGCCGGTAAAGCGCCAGCTCTTCCTTATTCAACTCGGAGATAAATCTTCCCTGCACTTTTATCCGGCCAGAGACGGCGTATCCAGCCCGCCGAGCAGATTCACCAGCGTAGATTTGCCCGAGCCTGAAGGTCCCGTTACGCCCAGAAAATTCCCTTCGGCCAGAGTTAGATTGACATCCTTCAGGGCACAAAGCTGAATCTTGCCGGAGGAGTAAACTTTGGTCAGGTTTTCTATCTCGACAAAACTGGTAGAATTCATAGTCAATTGACGGCATTAGAATTCTATTTCTGTGTTCTGTATTTGTTCTAGAATTCGCTGCAGCTGCAAGCCGCACAGGATCGGCGCCTGGCTCAGCGAGGATGCTTGCTCGCCTTTCGGAATGAGTTCAATCTCCAGGTTGCGGTCAACCTTGACCCCTTGAAACTGGCGTGTCAGTGCTCTTTGCGAACCGCCAGCCTCTTTTACGATGTCGAAGCCTTCGACGACGACCTTGCCCTGTAACGCGATGTCGAAAACGCGTTGCCCTTGCTGCTCGTTTTCCACGTCTGCGAAGTAGAGTGTCACCGTGTAATCGGCGGGGGCATCTGCCTCACCTAACAGCGGCACCACACAACGCCGAAGCCCACGTGCATACGAGGAAATACCCACGGGGATTGCCCGGAGTTTTGAGTTTTGAGTTCTCAGTTTTGAGAATGGTATCCGCCGCCCTGGAGGAATTCTGTCTGCAGTTGGAGCGAAAAGCCCATCGCCTTTCGGTCAGCCGGCAAGCTTGGCCGCGGGATATGCAAGCCACAACTGGCCGGTTGAGTCGCGTCTGTCGCCTGGGGCACCGAAGTTTATAGCCAGATTTTGAACCGGAGTATTGTCGCCGCCGCTGCTGTAGATTGCCCATCGCTGCTGGTCCGGCGTGGTTCGAGTGCGAGCGAGCACACTATAGGATAAAGGCAAATACAGCCGGCGCTGGCTTCGGTGCCAGCGCAAGGCCGTCAGCCGCTATGCCGTTGATCCAGCATCCAAGCCGGTGCCCGGCGAAGTGCTGGATGCCGGCGTCGTCCGCAGGTCGTAGTAGCTGGTGTATCCGGGACGCATAAGCAGCATTTGCGGGCACGCAGAGATTGCCCCGCAGTGATGGCCCGGCCGCAGAAACTGCCACGTCGTCTCTGCGCCCGTCAACGGGTGCGGGCGTGTTTTCTGCCGGTCGCCAGGTCAAATGCCCAAGGCTCAGCAATAATTGTGTCGCTAATAACAAGTGGGCGGTGGCGATAGTTGGCGTCCCTTGCCCACAGTGTGTCACCGGTCTTAGCCGACAGGGCTACCAGCCGGCGTTGTGAGAACTCGCCGGCAAGGAATTGTTTCCAGTAATGGCCGTTGGCGTTGGCGCCGCACAGAACGACGATGCCGTCGCGGTACATGGCCATCAGCTCGCCTCCGCCCATTCCGATCCTGCTGCAGCCGGTGACATCAATCGGCTTTTCCAGAGCTTTCCGCCGGTCCGCGCGTCAATCGCAACGGCAAGTCGCGCATTGACCTGCTTTTGTTTGTCTTCAGCTTTCTTTGCCTGCTCGCCCTGCAAATTCGCCAGATAGCCGATTTATCCTGCCTGAGCAATGTGTCGCGCTGCTGCGGCGTCAGAGAGCCATCGACTTAAAAATATCCAGCCGTCTCCGATAGCGATAGTAAGGTTGGCGATATTCTTGCCATTATACCTCCAAATCACCGCCCGTCCGAGAGTCAATAGCAAAGACCAAGCTGGAAACGCCTATCTCTGTCATTGCACTGCCGTAAAGCACACTATCGACGTAGGCCAGGTATCCCCAGACTTCGGCGAGCTTAGTCGAACCGTTGCGCGGGACGCTTTCTGGCGTTTCGGGCATCGTGTAAGTTGCGAGTCTTGCCCGTAGCGGCCTCGAGCCAAGGCACTGCTCGCCAACGGCGATAAAGAAACTATCTTGCGAAGCGGCCAGATTGCCGCATTCTCTGGCTTTCAGCCGCGTCCGCATTCTCGCGGGGATCTCGCGTTTCCACAGCAGACAGCCCATTGTAGGAGTCGTACGCCATGACCGATATTTTCGCCCTGAACGAACGTTCGCCCATTGACCGCAAGGGGCGAAGTGCGGCGTCGTGACGATTAACCATTGGTGCAGAACCAGGTCTACCAAACCACAGTAAACCTAAGCGGCCCGGCCAAGAGCCAGATCGCTCGCTACAGGCGGTATTGCCCGGCTCAGCATATTGATGCGTCCATTTGCCCGCGCCGGGCAAAGCGGCTGCGCTGCAACGTGGCCCAGAGCCCGTTTACCTGGCTGATTCGGCAGGACCAATTTCAAAGCGTGAAGCCGAGAAGATAGTTCTTTCGCAGATACAGCAGCAGTGCCCGCCGGGTATTTTCCCCGTCACGCCCAGACAAATGATGCCGCCGCAAGGCTTGATGTGCCGGACAAGTTTCGGCAGGCTCGCCCGTAATTTGGCCGGTCAGAATAAGGCTGTCGGAAACGACCAAGTCGGCAAAATAATTCGAGCAACGGCAGCTGCTGAAAGATCGCCTGGTCTACGGTAACACTCTGTGACCGCATAAACCTGCTGCATCGAGAGCCACGCGAGCTGCATGGACTTTCTGTGGATCCGGCTCGACACCAATAATGGTCAGGTTTGTCCGCCGAGCCAGTTCATATGCCAATCGCCCACGTTCGGCGCCATAATCAGGCAATAGCCTTTCGTCACGCCGGATTCCATCAAAATGGCTTCGGCTGCGGATTCGTAGACCTCGGTCAGCTCGTCTCGAGGATAAGGATCGGCCGGCGGATCGGCCCGCATAGCCACTTGGTTTTGTTGTTCGCTGCATTTCCCACA
>CAWFCJ010000071.1:0-36628 GCA_963814265.1 Sedimentisphaerales bacterium
AGCCAGAATAGTCACATCGGAAACTTCTTCCACCGCGCGAATGAACCCCGCGATGTTGTCGTGCGCAAAGCCAACGGTCAGGCCGCCGGTTTTGGTTACCTGGCCCGTGCCGGCAGACTTGTAGTAGTCAGGCACATCTCGCGCAATGTCACCAGCAGCCGCTGGTATGCCTGGTATCTGAGTCAGTACCCCCCGCAGTGTGCTCCAGTTGATGCCAAATTGAGTATCTTCGGTGAGCGTGACACTCAGGATGGTCGCCTCAATCAGGACCTGCTTCGGTCTGACGTCAATTTCGCCCAGAAGCTTGGCTATCTGCTCGATGTTTTCCGGATAGTCGTGGACAATGATGGTGTCGTTCATCGCCGTGGTGTCGCCGCCGCCGGTTACCTTGGTTATGGACTCACCGGTTGGGAAATCGGTTACGGCGGCAGTGGTAGTCTCCATTTTCCCGCCGGAGCTGAGCATCGGCGTAATCAGCTTCTTTGCCTCCGCTGCAGAGATGTAATACAGGGTGAACATCTCATACACCAATCGCTCCGGGTCTTCCTTGAGCTTCTTGTACTCCTCTTTGGTGTACACCTTGATTAGGCTGCCCTGCTGCTGGTACTTGAAGTTTTCGCCTAAGATCGCATCCATCGCCTCTTCAAAGGTTACATCTTTAAGGCTCCGAAAGGCCAGTTGTCCATCGACCGCTGCCGAAGGCACAATGTTCTTTTTGTACAAGCTTGCCAGCATCGCCAGCGCATCACGGACACCAAACTGTTCCTTGAGCTCAAACGATTGTACCCCCGTCTCTGCGAGGGCGGGTTGGACTGGCTCCGGAGCAGGCCGGCCTGCGGCTACGACAACTTCAACAGTACCACGAACTCCACCTGGCCGGAACCCTCATCGGGATTAGCTCCCGTCGGACTCTGCTCAACACTGCCAAAGACCGCGATCGCTATCGCAGTCGATATGAAGCACGTGAGAACTAGTCCCCTTCCAATCTGTATTCTGTCACTCATGCTTCTTTGTCTAAACATAATTTACTCCCGCTTAAAAACACGTTACGACAATTCGAGTCTCCCGAATTCAATCTTGCTACGTATTACTAATGGGCTCGAACCTTCACTACTCAGTCATTTACTTCAACTATCTGCTTCAGTTTCAAGGTCACTTCTGCCTGCCCACATCTTATAGCCACTTGGTTTTCTTCAATCGCAACTACTTCACATTCAAGCGTCCGGACTCCTTCGCGGACGAGCAATTTATCCCCCACGGAAAGCAACTTTCCATTTATGAAAGCCTGGAGTTTCCTGTCCCTTACTACTGCCCCCAGCTTTAGCTTCGCTGCCAACAAGTCGATTACTTCTTGATCGCCCCGTGAGGAAACTAATCTTACTTGGTTGGTACCCAACGAATCTTGCCCCTGTATGCCTTTGACCGACTTCCACCAGTCGCCGGAGGCAAAGAAGTCTCTGGCGATCACATCGTGGCGGCCTGCGATTCTCGGCAGCTCCACAAAAGATACTTTTGACGGCGGAGCCGCCTGGTTCTCCGAACCGACCTGCGGCGGCAGCGGGTTTGCTCCGGCAGCAGCCGGGCCATCTTTGCGGAGCACTCTGAACCACATAAAGGCCATTACGCCGATCAGGCACGCCGCCAGCACCACCTTTCTCTTATCTGCCAGCAACGGGCCAAGTATTGCGTTAGCCCCACCAGTGCTACTATTTTTTGCGTTTCGCCTCATACATTATCCTTGGTCAACGTTGGGCGTATAATAAACGACCGCTCGTGTCTGCATACTAACCTTGCCGCTCAGATCGTCACTGTTTACCAGCTTTACACTCTCGATGCGAACGACCCTATCTAATCGCTGCAACTGCCTATAAAACTGGAATACTTGGCCCAGCTTGCCCTTACACTGCATGTTTAGAGGTATGCAGTTCAATTTATCGGCTTTAATTTCTTCGCCGGGGACAACCACCTGCTCAGTCAGATTATGCTGGCTCATCAGATCAGCTATCTGCTGCAGGAAGCTGCCAAGGTCTCTGTCGGCAGGCACATTCACTTGGTAGTTACGGGCAGTATTTTCAAGCCCCTGTAGCTGCTTTTTCAAGTCGGATAGCTGCTTCTGCTCATTTGCTGCCTTGGCTATAATAAGTTGCTGATCGGTCCTTGCCTGGTTGACGGCCTTCAGTCTCTTGCGCAGCGGCAAAAAATCGAAGAATATGAAACCAGCCGCCAGCAGTGCAGCCACAATGAGTATTATTACTTGTTGTTTTTTCCAGACGAACATCGCTCTTAAGAAATCCTAATATCTAAATCCGAAATCCCAAACAATACCAAAACTCTAATATCAAATGGATGAGACTGGTTGTTTAGATTTCGTATCTTGGTCATTTGAATCCTTCGGCTTTGCTCAGGACAAGTTTGTTTAGGATTTAGAGAATCGTCCTTAGTATTTATTCTCATCTTGTCGGTAGTTTGCCAGATAGCAACTTATCTCAAACTCGCTCACCTGATATTTCTTGGCTGTCGGTTCGGCAGCACTCCTTATCTGGCCGGATGGCTTGGCTGCTTTAATATCACTATTTGCAGGTCGAGCCGCCGTCGGCGTCGATCGTTTTGGAGCGAGAGAACGAAGGACGAACCAGGCAGAAATACGGCGAATCCTCCAATCTGCGTGTTAACTTCGCGACATCGCTCGGATCCGAGGCAACGCCATTTATCACGATCTGGAATCTGACCTTGCCGAGCGGCGGGTGTTTACCTGCCAAACCGTCACTCGCGACTCTGACCACGGAAGCCCCGCCAGGTTCGCGCTGAGTTGTCGCGTCAAACTTCTGGGCAGTGAATTCCACTTTGCTCAGGACGATCTTTTCATCAATCAAGAAACTCATCTCAGCTAAAACGCTTGCCACATCAATTTTGGAGGCGATTTCTTCAATTACTCGCGTCTTTTTCTGCAAGTCTGACAGTCTATTTTGGGCGTTTTTGAGTTCTTGTGACACGCTCTGTGCCTGTGATTGTCTTGGAGCCATTTGGACAAGCTCTGCTGCGGCCTTTGAAAGCGATCTGAAAGAGGCGAGATTCCATGCCATGACCACCACAAACATGCCGCCCAGAGCAACGTACTGCGTTCGGTAGCTGAGCTGCCGGCGTCTGCCTCTCTTATACCACTCTGGAATAAAATCAATCTCTTTCATATATCGGCTATCTCACGGCGGTATCCAAGCCCTTAAGGCTAAGCCCGACAGCTACGGCCCACTCACAAAGCTGACCCCTCCTGTCGCCATCGAGATTTATGTGGATGCCCTCGCCCGACAAATCGAAGCCTTTCAATGGCTGAGCCACCTCAATCTCAACTGCCAATGTTCGCGCCAATACATTGAGCAGCACACTTTCGTATGCCTCACCTCCGCTTAAACGCGCGCTTCAGCCGTTTTCCACGGAAAGTCACCGTGTAATATCTAAGGCACAGCGATATCTCCCGCGCCAAATCTTGGGCAACAGTCGCGATGGCGTCGGCTATGACCTGTCGCGTGGTCGTATCGAGAGATTGACTGCGTTGTCTGGGTCCTGGTTTATCAATTCAGCCTCCGATGCCGGCAGGCCTCTTTCTATTCGAAGCCGGCTTCGGAGCATCGCTGCTTCGAAAATTTCGATGCCCAATCGGGCTGCGATCTCCCGGTCAAAGTTTTCGCCGCCCAGCGCTATTTGCTTAACGAAACAAATCTCCCCTGCGCGGCCGAAAACAACGGTGGTGAACTGAGACCCAATATCGGCAAAGACAACCGTGCGTCCTCGTCCTCCTGCCGCCTGAGAGACCTCTCAAAACTCCTAAATAGCGCGCCCGGAACCGTGTCTATGGCCACCGGCTTAAGCCGAGCTTCCTCAAGCATGGTAATATGGTTCTTTATTGTCTCATTATCGGTGGCAAACAATATCAATTCATTTCTAACCTCGTCGCCCTGCTGAACACTTCCTGCATGTATGTACTTAATTGCGTCCGTATCCGGATTCAGCGCAAAGCGGTTGGCCGCTTCTTTTGCCAACGTCTGCTCCATCTGGCCTGTTTCCGTTTCCGACACGCGCAGACTTGTGATCTTCAGTTTGTCGCTCGGCAGACATGAAACAACATTTCGTCCGTGAAAGTTCCCGTCCGCCATCATCTGTTTTATTGCCGAAACGACGAACCGTCTTCTTTCTTGGCCGTCACCATTTATCTTGGGGTCAATGCGAACCTTGTCCGCTGCAAGGACTCCAATCTGCCTGTTGCTAATCACCAGTTGGAGCATCTTGATATAATTATGGCCGATGTCCAATCCTATCGGTCGCAAGCCTCGAGTTATTAAGTTCCAACTTATCATTTAGGTTTGTGCCCTGGTTAGTTGCCTATCGAGATATAGCCGGTGACAGGCTCTACTCTAATCGTCTTGGTAGCGCCCCCCCCTTGCAGGCTGATGACGCCGCTATTCAGAGCAGTACCGCCGCCGTTATAGGGGCTTCCGAGATAATCAAACTTGACCTCGTTGGTGGCGTCAAAATTGGCATCGAAAATATCAACCCTGTTCAGCCTGCGGTCGTTACGAAAATCTATAACGTAATTGAATCCTTTTTTTACCGGGTGTGGTATTACGGCGCCATCCTGATCCTTTATCTGGTACGTCTCTGTGGTTTTATCGAACACCACCGAGAACTTCTGTCCCCTGCTGATAGCCATACTCTTGGCGTATTCCAGGTCGGCGGCGATCATGTTCGCAGCCGAGTCAATCTGTATGCTGGCAGCCGACGACATCATCGGGACGGCCATCATCCCAGCTATGGCCAGCAGCGCCACCACGATCAGAATCTCTATAATCGTAAAAGCTTTATGGTTCATAGTGAACCCTACCTCCGTTCTCTTTTCGACTTGTTTTGGCTACGCCTTTATCAACACGTTACCCAGATTGCACAGACATCATGGCCACGCAAGTGGTGGTTCTGTGCACGCCAATGAAACAGACAGCCGTTTTCGACTAATGGTCGGCATCTCAAACTGCGTGCGTGGCGATACACGTGTCAAATCCCATACCTCATACAGTCAAAGCCAATAAAACTGGTACAGTCGTCAAAAAAAGAATGTAGAATCAAGAATGTAGAATTTAGAAATTCTCAACTCTAAATTCTCAATTCTCAATTAACATATTTCGGATTTTCCCTTTCGTTGTGTAGAAAGGCCGATAAGCGACTTCTGCCTAACCCCACTAAACAGAAGCGATGATCGCTTGTCAGTTTCTGCGGATGCTTCTGAAAAATGCTCCAGCAGCCTGCCCCCACTTCTGCACCACACCCTGCTCGGACCAGGTTGTGATAGCCGCTTTCGTCGGTGCAGCGGTAATGCTGCCGCTACTGCCGGACTCATCGAACTTCCAGTGCGCTATCAGGCCAGCCAGTCCGTCAACCGGTGGATAAACCTGATTCGGATCGAGCGCCCGGTTATAGATGCGCACGTCGTCGATCAAGCCGTTGTACACATAGCTTGGGGTTGCGGTCCTGTCAGCGGCAATGTTAAGATGCCCATCTCCGAATCCGGGGATGTTAAGCCACATGCCGCTGCTGCGGGCTGTGCCGTCCAGATAAGAAGTCATCACGAATCCTCTGCGTACAACTGCCACGTGGTGCCACGCACCAGCAAGCTCACTGAGCCAGATTCCGGTATCCCACGACTTGGGGCTGGGAAGGTAATCCGGATGATAAACAACAAGTTTCTTTGGACTGCTGGAATCGAATTGCAGCGTCCAGTGGTTTGTCGATCCGCTTGGATTACATTTTGAGATTACACCTGCCCAGTCTTTCTGGGAAGAGGCGGGCTTTACCCAGACCGACAAAGTGTAGTCATTGGCAAGTTGCAGTTTGGTCAGCGAGTTAGGAGTCTGCACATAGTCGTCAACTCCGTCGAACTGCAGTGCTCCGGCTGTGCGACCACCGGCAGGCTGCCAGGTTGCGCCGTTGTACAGTATGCCATTATTGGCGCTGCTGGAGGAATCAGCCGCCTTTTCTGCCAGTCCATCGTCGGTGAATAGGCCGCCGAGGACGGTCAGATTAGCATTGCCGGCACCGACTAACGTACGTCCGTCCACGATGGCCAAGCCGCTAATCTGCAGTTCGGCAGCGCTTTTTATGGTTAGATCACCAGTCACGAGCAAAGCGGGCATGTTTTTGGCGGCTGAGATGATATTTCCACTTCCCTGGACCGTTAGGTCGCCCCTGACTATAAGCATCCCGTTGATCTGCACATTGCCGCTAAGTGATAAATCCCCGCTGCGATAACATACTCGCGGAGGGCTATATGGTCCCAGAGTCACGCCCGAAAGACTACCTGAGCTTATGGTCACCGTACTATATCTTCGAGGTAAAATCAGCGACCGTAACGCGAGGCCAGGCCAGCGACAAATCTGCGGTCGCCTTATGCCGGCCGGCTATGATTCCGCTCAATGTACTGGCGAACACATCACCGTTAATCGTGCCCCTGTTTTCCAACGCTCCGCTGCAATAAACGTCGCCATCGATTCTGACGCCGGGCCAGATCGTGGCGGCGCCTCCTGTCCACAACGCTATGCACGGGTCAAGGCGAAGCTGCGCTGATAAACTGCTGCGGCCTACTTCTTGCCCGCCCTTCATCCGGTAGGAGTTACAGTCTATGATGTAATTGCAGTAGTCGGTTGGGTCCGAGCCATCGCGAACAACTCCGACATCGTAGTAATCCTCGCTTCCTGCTGCCAACTGCTGAGCCGAGGCTCCACTCCAGTATTCCGAAACTACATCTTGTGGATTAAGAATAAGACCTTTAGCATGCTCTAAGCCCGATTCAGCTAAATAATCCATTTGAGTTCGCAGTATCATGTTCTCGCCGCAGGCCAGCTCCACATCGCTTCGTGAGATAAAGCCCAGCGACAAGATGGTTATCGCCATAATAATGAAGAGAACGACAAGCAAAGCCACACCGCTGTTGGTATGTCGTATGTGGCATGTCGTATGGCGCAATTTAATTCTTCGCTTAATCATCGTCAGTCACAATACTCTGGCCATCCGCGCTGAGGAGATTTCCTGCCCAGCCGCGAACGACACTATTTATCTGATAGTGGTGGATGGCACTATCCGTAGCAAGGTCAAACGAAATACTGACAAGTTTGGTCTGCGGCGGCACCACGTCGACCAGAAACTCTACATTGCTGCACTTTGGTATCAGCGTCATACGTGTCACGCTATATCCGCTTGGTGATAGTGTCGCCACCGCGGCCAACGGCACAATGGATGCATCGCCGGACGGAAATTGACAAAGCCGCAGATAGTTTTTGCCCGTCCCTCTTTCGATATACACCAGCTCGTTGACGTTGATTTGCCCATCGCCGTTATCGTCAGCCCGCCAGACAGCCAATTCACCGCCCGGCGTGCCGCATATCAATCTGCACTGCCGAATTAGTTCTGAAATCCTTAGCGTTGCAAAGCGCACTTCCGCCTGCTTGCGGCTCGTGTCGTCGGTAGCGTCATTTGCCCTGCTTAGAGCGAAGGCAAGCGTGGCTACCGTAGTTAGAATCAGACTGCTGACAACTAAAGCCACCAACAGCTCGACCAGCGTAAAAGCTCGCTCGTAACTGGTATCCCGCATCTTGTAAAAATCCTAATTCCTAAATTCTAAATCCTAAACAATATCGAAATTCTAATCTCAAATGTTCAAAACTGACAGCGTTGCTGTCATTCTGAGCGAAGCGAAGAAACTCCCTTCCGGGGCCAGACCCTTCGGCTTCGCCTCAGGGTGACACCTAAGTGTCATTTTGGTTATTTGAATCCTTCGACCTTGCTCAGGACAGGTTTGTTTAGGATTCAGATATTCGTGCTTAGAATTTAATCATTACCTGGCTACAAGCCGATTTATGCTCGCGATTGGCCTAGCGCGATAATACACACGGACTGTGATCCGCACAAAGTTAGCCTGGTATGTACCGCCTTGCTGCGGCACATAAACATAGGCGCAGCTTGCGCCCCTGCTGAAGTTGGCGTAACTTGGGTCCGTAAATACAATCCCGGCTGAGTCTTTTAACTGGCCTTGCGGCTCGGAGTAGCCACCATATTGGGTTACTATTTGGCCATACGGAGTATTCACAATCTGCTCGATCAAATCACCTGCCAACTTAGCGCCAAGTGTTCGTGCGCACCCTCAGCTCGTACGCCTGCGCCGCTGGCAAAGGGAAGCAGCACACCAGCCGCTGCGATACCCAGTACCACTGTGGCCATCATCGCCTCAGCAAGGGTGAAGCCTCGGCTGGCTGTGCTGCAACGCCTTCTGTGGTTAGTAATCATAATACGCTTTGCCATTACTGTTGGTCCCGCTGGTGTCCGCTCGTATTTCCGCCGTGGCTGCCTTACATATCCAGCCGTGACTATCGTCGGCGTTGGCTGGAAATGCTTCACCGTCTGCGAGCATCTGGACCGTGCTCAGATTGTTGAAGGGATTCACCGGCATCTTTTGCATATATGGGCCGCGCACAAACCCGGGCGTGCCTACCGCAGCAGTCTGCCCAGAATTGTTGCTCGACATAGTGGCCTGCTCAACAAAGGCCTGCTCTGTCGGTGCAGCGGTCGTATCGCCATTGGGATAGCCAGGAGCGGCCTCCAGATGCTGGCCTTTGTAAACCATAATAAAGTTGCGAAGCAACTGCAAATCGGTCGCAAGAGCACTGGCCTTGGCCGACGTTGTACTATTGCCAACGGCTGCGATGACAACCGCGGCCAGGATTCCGAGCAAGACCACCACTATCAGGATCTCAACAAGCGTGAAAGCGGAATCACGACTCGTATGTCGTATATCGTATATCGTATGTCGTATATCGTTGTTCATCGTTTTCGTCCGTAGTGCAAACTGTGTGCAATTCATTTATCCTTTTGTAGACTACTTCAATTCTGTCTCCTGTCCTCTGTCTTCTGTTTTCTGTCTTCATTAAAAAGGCTGACCTGCTATCGGCAAATGCCTTAGCACGATCAGCCTTTCTGTCTACTTCATTTTTCTAGCCAGCCTAAGCTGGCAATTTGTCGTGGAGGCATCCACGAGACGGCCGCTGCGATTACACTCTTAGAGAGCCCCATGGGCAACAGTGTCGTCAGCCTGGAAAAAGCCTTCTGTGGGACCAGCGGTGCCAAATCTCCAACCCTCAGTGTTAGCACCGGCAGCAGCACCATCAATGCGAACAGTGTTGAAATCATTAAACTGGTTGGTCGGGATCTTCTGCAGATACGGCCCGTAGGCACCAGCCGCAGCTATCGCCCCGGTTATATCGGTCTTTAGAGTCAGCGCCTGCTCGAAGGTTACACCAGTCGCGGCGCCGGGCATAAGATCGTTGTGCTGCACCTTATACAGCTCAATCTGTGAGCGTACGGTCTGCAGGTCGGTGCAGAGACTCGATGTTCTTGGCTTCGGTGCTGGCCTCGGTAAATTGAGGTATCACTATAGCAGCAAGGATGCCAAGAATGACCACGACAATCAGAATTTCCACTAGTGTAAAACCACTTTTCGCTTTCATCATTCACCCCTTTTTGAAATTACTTTCCCGCTTGATATGATTGACAACATTCAACACAGCAAATCTTTGCACAAACCAAATATCGACTTAATCGATACGCCACTTAACTAAGTGTGATTTCTTCGCTAGACAGTAAAACCCTCCAAATAGATTAGCTGGACTGACAAATAAACATCAAGAATACTTCGAACCTGCACTGCCAAATTGACCTGATATACAAGCATCAATTTTTACGTCCGGGAACACTTCACAGTGCCCCTGACAACAGCTCCTGCAAATGTCCAAGTAAAGTGTAGAGAACAAATTCCGCCCCGCCAAATTGTCGGATGTGAAATAGTGAAAAAAACGAGGTAAAATGTGGGGCTAAATATTTTACTCAGACTGCCCGATTCGCCATGTCATCTCTATAAGATGAATGGCCGCAACAGTCCTGATCGTTTATCCTCAATCCGCCAACGGTGGATCAATACGGGTCAGCGAGGATTATCGGATGTCAAAAGCTGGGTTTTGGGCTGGGGTGCATGTCAAGATTGTTGGTAAAAATTGCATGCGAAAACGTATGTCATTTCGACCGAAGGCCCACTATGAGTGGGCTGAAGTGGAGAAATCTGCTTTGAAAGCAGACCTCTCCGCTCGGCCTTTCGGCCTCGGTCGAGGCGACAAAAGGCGACCCACTATTAAGGATTGTGATAATAGGGAGTGAACTAACCTCTCTTTACCTACAAACATGACATGCACCCTCGGGCCTGCACCGGCCTGAATTTGCTTGACTGCAAACCGTAAATGGACGATAATATATTTGGAAGATGCTGCTCCTATAGTGACTTAAAAAGCAGAAGCAGCTACCAATTTGCGGCCTATATGAGCTGCAACAGCCATTGGAGGGTAATCCCGGCGTGGTGCGTGCGCGATAAATAAGGTGTCGCTCTGCAAACATTTTGAGAGGAGTTGATAAACTGATGGAAGCCAAAAGAACGAATCCAAACGCCTGGCTCATAGTACCGCTGCTTCTGCTGGCGACGGCTTGCGCAGCCGGCGGACAAACAACATTCGTCGATGCCAACGCCGTCGGTGCAAACAACGGCACAAGCTGGGCTGACGCTTATAATCACCTTCAGGATGCTCTGGCAGCCGCCTCAACCAGCGCGGAAATCCGCGTGGCTCAGGGCACATATAAGCCGGACCGCGGGGCGACAGTGACAGCCGGCGACCGAACCGCCGCGTTCCAGCTTGTAAGCGGAATTGCCATCCGCGGCGGCTACGCAGGCTCCAGTGGGCCGGATACTAACGCCAGAAACATCAACGCATATAAGACCATTCTCAGCGGAGACGTAAACGGCGATGACGAGCCAAACTTTGTTAACAACAGCGAGAACAGCTATCACGTAGTAACCGGAAGCGGGACGGACGCAACCGCCCTGCTCGATGGATTTACCATTACCGCCGGAAACGCCGACGGCTACTTCCTGGATGGGCACCTTTACGGCGGCGGGATGCGGAACATCAACGGCAGCCCGGCAGTAATCAACTGTACCTTTGTCGGCAGCCGGGCGGCCTACGGCGGAGCGATGTACAACGAACAGGCGAGCAATCCGATTCTGCTCAACTGTATGTTCAGTGGCAACTCGGCACAGTACGGCGGCGGCATCTGCAATCGAAGCGCCGGCAGTCCAAACCTGGTCAACTGCGTCATCAGCAGCAACTCGGCAGAGTGCGGCGGAGGAGTATGGAACTACTACCGCTGCAATCCTACGCTGACTAACTGCACTCTCAGCCGCAACACTGCCAGCTACGGCGGCGGAATCTGGTCCTACTATACGCCGGTGCCATCACAAACTGCATACTCTGGGGCGATCTGCCTGATGAGATCGTCTTCTATAACAATGAGCCGGTAATAACCTATAGTGATGTCCGGGGCGGCTGGGGCGGCCTGGCCCGGGAGAGGGCAACATCTACGCCGACCCGATGTTTGTCAACGCCACCGGCGGTGATTATCGGTTGCGCCAACCTCACTTTGCATTGACGCCGGCAACAATAACGCCATGCCGCCGGATACTTTCGACCTCGACAGCGACGGCGATGTAAATGAACCTGTGCCGGTCGACCTTATGGCCACCGCACGGTTTGTCGATTCTGCTGACGTGCCGGACACAGGGCTGGGCACGGCGCCGATTGTCAATATGGGAGCGTATGAGGCCTCTGCCTCCGTGTTTGTGCTGAACACCAGCTCGGTCGCATGCCCAGAGACGGGAACGGCAGAATTCAGCGTCTGCCTACTGATGGATCCGCTGGGTCAGGTTCAAGCGACAGTGGCTCGCCAATCCGGCGACGCCGACATCAGCGTGCAGTCGCCGGCGCTACGAATCTTTGATTCGGCCAACTATTCGTTTCCACAGACCGTAATACTCGCTGCCGCTGAGGACGCCGACCGCATCAATGGTACGGCAACAATTTCGATAGGCGCTGCCGGATTCGTCACCGCCCAGGTTACCGCAACTGAGCAGGAGACCGAGACCCAAAACCCAACCATCTTGTATGTCGATGCCAACGCTGCCGGCGCCAACACCGGAGCGACCTGGGCGGATGCCTTCGTATATTTGCAGGATGCGTTGACTACTGCCAGGCTTGTCCCCGACGTTCACCAGATCAGAGTGGCCGCCGGCACTTACACGCCCGACCGGGTGAGCCGAGGTGATTGCCGGCGACCGGACGGCTGCGCTGCGACTGCTCAACGGCGTCAGAATCAGGGGCGGCTACGCCGGCTCCGCCAACTCCGATCCCAATGTACGAGACCTCAAGGCATACAAAACCATACTCAGCGGAGACCTTAACGGCGATGATGAGCCGAACTTCGCCAACAACAGCGACAACAGCTACCATGTTGTCACCGGCAGCGGCACTAATGCAACCGCCGTGCTGGACGGATTCACAATCACCGCCGGCAACGCCAACGGCGAGGCGATTCTTGGATATGACAGCGGCGCCGGAATGTACAATGCCAGCGGCGGCCCGACAGTAATCAACTGCACCTTCCAGGGCAACTCGGCCGCCTACGGGGGCGGCATGACGAACTACCAGAGCAGCCCGACGGTAACAAACTGCGTGTTCAGCAACAACCTGGCCAACTTCGGCGGCGCAGTAGTTAACTACAATAGCAGTGCGCCGCTCCTAATCAACTGTACCTTCACCGCCAACTTCGCACAGACCGCCGGTGGTGGAATGTGGAATGACGCCGGCTCCGGCGTGCTGGTGACAGTCACAAACTGCATCTTCTGGGCTGATATACCCGATGAGATCTATCCTGAAGATGGGACGATGACGATCGCATACACCTGCCTGGCAGGAGGCTGGGCTGGTGATGGCAACATCGATGGCGACCCGATGTTTGCCGACGCGAACAACGCTGATTACCAGTTGCTACCCGGCTCGCCCTGCATCGATGCCGGCAACAGCATCTCTGTACTGCCCGATTACACCGACCTCGATAACGATGCCAATACAACTGAGCCGATCCCCTGGGACATCCAGGGCCCCGCCGGGCCGGGGCGGATAAACGGTGCCGCAGTCGACATCGGCGCTTATGAGGCAGTCCCGCCTCCGCCGCCGGTGCATAATATTGCTCCGGCTGCCAATGCCGGCGATGACCATGTTGTATTTGCAGGATTGGATGGCGTAGCCCAGGTGTCGCTCAATGGCTCAGGCTCTTATGACCAGGACGGCAATAGTCTGACCTATCTGTGGCGATGGACGATAGGCGACGCCAATTACACCGCAGAAGGTGTAAGCCCCGCAATCAGCCTGCCCGTGGGACAGCACATCATCGAATTGATCGTAAGCGACGGCATAGACGATTCCCTGCCCGATCAGGTGGTGGTAACGGTGACAGGCCCGGTACAGACCGAACTCAGGGTTTATCCACAGCCGATCCGCCGACGCCGCGGACCGACAGTAATACTAATAGAGCTTCGCCTGCCCGATGGCGTCACGCCCGCACAGGCCGGCGGGCGCAACAGTTATCGCTCTATCCCGGCGGTATCGCGGGCAGGCGGCCGCCACATTTTATGCACCGTGAGCTGGGCATTCCGCCACAGAAGCGGATTTCCGCTTTCTTTCTTAAGAAGCAGTTACTGGATGCCGTTCTGCCGCAGGCCCGCAGAGTGGAATTAAAGGTTGTCGGGCGATTGCCGTCCGGCCAGTATTTCTACGGCTCTAAAACCGTCCCGATAACACCATAACTGCCGGCACAAAAAACCGCAGACGCCGTCCCTTCGGCAGAGTTTACCCTGAGGCAGCCGAATGGGCTCAGGGCAAGCTCTGACGCAGTCGAAGGAGAACACAGAGAGGAGAGGTTTCCGCAGATTTCACCGATTAACAAACGATTCTCACAGATAATCTGCGTAATCTGTGGTCAAATCCTCCGTGCCCTCTGTGGCAAAGAAATATTCAGGCTAAGAAAGACAATTCTTGCCGGCCGGGAAAGAGAAGGGACTCCGCCGAAGCGGTTATGTCCCTCTCGCGAAGGCGGACCGCCGAAACCGGAAAGGCAAGATTGAAATAGTGCCGGGCTAGTTTTTTATTGACAGCGAAACGAGATAGGTGATAGAATAGATGAGATACGATATTCAATTCGAAAGGGAAGATGATGAAAACACAAAAGTATACGATGCTGGGCTTTCTTTTATTTACTTCCCTTGCAACTCTGGGGCTTACAGGACAAGACATTCCTAAAACGCAGGAACCAGCGAAAAATGACAAACCTTTCCCAATATCCCAGTGGGCCCTGGATATGTTGAGGTCTTCAAAGGAGTTATCTGAGTCAAATGAGAATTATGTCCATTCTGTCGTAAAACTACGGTCAAAGTTTACGCCAGACCAACGTGACACTCTAAAAGCCCTGCATGGCGTGAGAGTTCTTGTGGAATACCTGAGACCAGAGGGAGAAAAGTACGGGTTGACAAAAGAGGCAATTGAGACTGACACCGAATTGCGACTTCGCCAGTATGGAATCAAAGTGCTTTCACGTGAGGAAAGTCCTGACTCATATCTATACATAAATGTTAATACAGTGGTACAAGAAGCACTTCCCATTGCTGCGGTTGCTGTGCAGGTACAGTTCCTGCAAGACGTGTTATTATACAGAGACCTCAAAACACGCGTAACGGCCACAACATGGAGCAAAGGTATTAATGGACTTGTTGGAGTGAATCAACTCAGAGATTTTAGTAGAGAAAATGTCAAGGACCTTGTCGATAAATTTATAAATGACTATCTTGCAGTCAATCCAAAAAAAGAGACAACCAAAGACGACTTAATAGAAGGCAGCAACAAAGAGCAGAAAGCCAGGTGAATCAGCGAAATTGGGGTTTCGCAGGTCAGTCGATCAGGTTTATCAACATAATACTTATCGAGAATCAATTTGGTAAAGGGGGAACAAACTGATAATGCAAAAGAAACATGAGCATCTGCTGTGCGATACCGTAGTACATTTCATTGCGAAGAGAAAGAATTTAACCATAACTGAAATATGCTATCCTGATAAAGCAAAAAAAAACAATGAGCCGAGTGTCGATAGGCTAATAAAATGTTCTGGTATAGAAATTGTTTTGGAGCATACTCTGATCGAAAGTTATCCCGAGCAGATCGCTGATAGGAAAAGAGTCAGTAATATCCTGGGCCCATTGCAAACCGAACTTGCGGGCCAATTGCCCACACCTGGTCATTATAACCTTTTGATAAATGTGGGAGTTGTGAAAGGGGTGAAGAATTCAAGGCGCATACGCAGTGCATTGACTAACTGGATTAAAGCGAAAGCTCCTTTTCTTCAGGTAGGTTCGCCAAATGTAGCGCCTTGCCATTATATTAGAGAAAAACCACCTGGAGTGCCTTTTGAAGTAACACTTTACCGCTTCCCAGGGCGTGATGGTGAACTTTGGACCAAACTACTCGCCTCAAATGACCTGGACGCAAAAAGAAAAGAGAGGATTCGTAAAGCGCTGGATGATAAATGCCCTAAGCTCTATGATGCAAAAGGCAATATGAGGTTCTCCATTTTGCTACTCGAGTCAGATGATATCTTTCTGGCCAATTGCTGTGAAATAGCCAAAGCTGTATCCGAGGAGTTTAACGATCGGGATAAAGCACCTGATGAAGTTTATTTGTTGGAAACAGAGGTGAAACCATGGGCGGTCTGGGTTTTGAAAGAGGAGGACAGGTTATTTAACGATATAGAGAACTCCGGTCCTTATTATCTACGTCCCGATGAAAAAGACACTGAGAACTCGCGTAACTATTAAGAGCGGGGATTAGGGCACGTTGGCGTGAAATCTTGGGACACCGGTTTTCGTTCTGAGTTTTTTGTTGATAGTCCTTCGACAAGCTCAGGATGGTGAGCAACGTCGAACCATTCGTAGTTAAAAACAATGAACAATGAACAAGAGAATCTGCTTCAATTTATAAGGGGCATGGCACGGTCGGCCTCGCCTTCGTCTTTTTACCACGAAGGGTCACAAAGACAGTAAGGATAATTGAGCAGTGTCAATCTGCGTAAATCCGTGTCAAAAACTTTTGTGCCTTTTCGTGGCGAATATCTCTGCGACCTCGGAGTTTACCCTGAGCGTAGTCGAATGGGTGCTCTGTGGCTAATAAGAAAAGCTGCTCTGGTCCGTGTTAATCCGTGGCCAAACCCCAAACAGACAATTCCCTATACCTCCCAACTTAACAAAATGTTAATTTGTAAAAAGTGATAAATTTCTGTCAATTTCTGCTCAAAACGCGCACGTTTTTGCAAATTTCCGCTAATTTCTGTGCATTTCTGTGCATTTTTCATGCTTTTTTACCCTGTTTTTTCTTGCCTATTTTACCTATTCCACACAGTATGACTTCTAAACCGCGTTCTTGAACGGATATTGGCTATGGTCTCTGAAAAACAGCCGAAAAATGCCAATTTTATTAAATTCCGGATAATTCAAATTCCTAATCGTGTTAATCTGGGTTGACATCTTTACCGCAACGCGGAATCCTTTTCGATCACCTTTTTTAGACACGGATTTACACGGATTCACACTGTCTAATCCGTGAAACCTGTGCCTATTTTTCCTAGTCAGTTGCAATCCAGCACCGGATTTGGTACTCTAAAGCCGTTGAATAATCTGGAGGCTAAAGGTATGGCTAACCAACTCAATCGTCGGCAGTTTATGCGTAATAGTGCTGCTGCCGCGGCAGCACTGGCAACAGGATTGGCGGCTGCCCATAAAACCCACGCTGGCCAGAGCACCAAAGCGACCAGCAGCAAAATCCTGAACTACAATCCGGATATGGAGTACCGCCGATGCGGCAAGACCGGCCTTATGGTTTCTGCTGTTGTTCTGGGCGGGCACTGGAAACGCCTGGTCAAGATAATAGGCGGCAAAGAAGCCGAAGGATGGATGACCGAGGACATCGAGCGCACGCGACTTCCAGAAGAACCGCTACGAGGTCGTCACCCGCTGCATCGAACGCGGCATCAATTATGTCGATGCCTGCTGCCGTGAGGAAATTCTCGCATACGCCCACGCCCTGAAGGGCCGCCGCGACAAGATGTACTTCGGTTATTCCTGGCATATCTGGGAAAGCCGATTTGAGGAGTGGCGCTCGCGCAAAAAGCTGCAACAGGGACTCGAAATGGGCATGAAAGAGGCCGGCCTGGAGTACGTCGACCTGTGGCGGATAAGCCTGCTGGTCGATAGCCGCCAGCACAGCCAACGCCGAGATTGAGGAGGCGGTAGCTGCGCTGGATTGGGCCAAGAAAAGCGGCCGGGCGCGATTCATCGGCGTTTCATCCCACGACCGCGCGCACCTCAAGCACCTGATCGAAACGTACCCGAGACCAGATGGAGGTCATCCTCACGCCGTACACGGCCAAGACCAAGGTGGTCGCCGACGAGGCGGGCTTGTGGGCAACAATCAAAAAGTACGACGTCGGCTGGTTCGGCATCAAGCCTTTTGCCAGCAACTCCGTATTCAAGGGCGACAGCTCGCCGAACAGCCCGCACTTCGAAGAGGACAACCGCATTGCCCGGCTGATCCATCCGCTACATCCTCTGCAACCCGGCGATCACCGCGCCGATGCCGGGCCTGATCAGCCGCCAGCAGGTGGACAACGTCGCCTTAGCCGTTAAGGAGCGCCGCCAGCTCGACGCTGCAGGAAAAGGCCGAACTAGAGCAGGCGATGGACCGCGCCTGGGCCAATCTGCCGTCCGACTACCAGTGGCTTAAGAGACTGGGAGTATGTGTAGCCCGTCGATAATGGATATGAACTATCGCCTTTTCTCATTTTTGGATATCTTGTTGGCAATAGCGGGAGCATCATTACTGAGCTGCTCGCGGATAAGTGAGCCTGGACTTTCTAAGGCGGAGAAACCGAGCCGGCCGCCGGCATTGGTTATTGACCAGGACTCGCCGCTACTCCTGGAGGAACCCGCCGGAACCAAAAAGGTTCTCTGTTAGCGGGACGCTCGGGACGCTCACCGAAAATGGCCCTTGCTTTGTGTGCCACGTGAACTACCAGGCTGAGCCGCTGGCCAGCCGACACGCTGCGGCCAATGTTGGCTGCGTTTCTTGTCACGGGTCATCTTATGCCCATCGTAACGATGAGAACAACACGACGCCGCCCGATATAATGTATCCGCCGGATAAAATTGATGCGGCCTGCCATAAATGTCACGCCAGCCATGATGTTGCTGCGGCCAAGATTGTCGCGATTTGGCTGAAGCGCCGCCCGAATAAGACGGACGCCCAGAGCATCGTTTGCACCGACTGTCACGGAGAGCATCGCCTGAAGGTCCGCACCGTCCGATGGGACAAAGAGACAGGCAAGCTGCTGAGATGATTTTAGATTTTTGGATTTGCGATCTTCGATTGGCAATCGGCAATCGGCAATCGTAAATCTCCTGGTCAGTCGGCCACGGACCAAGTGCCGTCTGCGGCAAGTGTCCCTGTGCCGGGCGGACCATCAACTGCGGACGAAGTCACTGTAATGACACAGCTTGGGGGATGGGCGGATACATTACTCAGACTATAGTCTGGTTGACCGAAGTATCGGCCATTAAGGTCTGTGCTGCTGAATCCTAAGGACTCATAAATGAATCTGTCATCAAGTGAGCCTTCGATATCGCTGTAGTCGTAATTCAGGCCTTTTTCAACTATGTAAGGTGCGCACGGCAGCCCTAATAGTTCCAGCCCCCGTCTCGGCCTCCGACCATTTTGCGGAATTGTTCCTGCCTCGTATAAGCGGCGTCCCGATGACCGTGAGAATAGCTGCGTTGAAAATCACGACCAGCAGTTCAACCATAGTGAAGGCTTCTGTCTTCTTCATTTGAACCTGAGAGTTAAGAATCTTGTGTTTTATAGTCCCATAAAGGACGTTATCGGCATCTGCCAATGCCGGCATAAATGAAAAATCACGCGCTGCTGCTATATTGCAGACACGCCATCTTTTGGTTACCTTATTGTAAATGGCCCGGCTATTGTTACAGGAGAATGGTATGCACTCTACAAAGACTAAGATTCCGCATTGCACTGGCATGTATCCTCACGGCTTGTGCCGCACACGTTGCGACCGCAGCTTCCGGTCGGTCTGCTCCGGCTACGGCTCGACGCTTCGCCGAGACGAGTGCCACGGCATCTAAAATTGTATTAGCAAATGACCTTGTTCGTTTTGAATTTGAGCCTGAGTGTGCCGGACTTGCTGCGATGGTGGATGTTAGTGCCGGAGTCAACCACATCCAGGCGGTTGACGCAAACATGCTCTGGGAACTCACGCTCAGCCTGGGCACAGAGAAACGCAGCCTCTCAAATACCCGGCAACCCTGCACCTCTTACAGAATTGAGAAACTCGCAGACGAGGGCCAGCGGGCAATCTTTGAATGGCTTAACACAGACTGGCAAGAAGAAAAAGGTGCGCTTACAGTACGGGTAACGGTTGACCTTCCTCGAAATTCCGGCATAGCTTCTTGGAGAATATGGGTAGACAATAAATCCGAAAAATGGGGACTTTATGACGTTGACTTCCCAAAGTGTAGCGGATATTTGAGACGCGGAGAATATGATATAGCTGTCCCGACAGGTAACGCAGGCAGACTTTTCAAAAATTGCGCGAAAGAATGTCGTACAGATATCCGCACGGCTGGTCGATGCCGATGCAGTTTTTATGCGCAATGAAAGGAACCAGCGCAATCTATATGGCTGCGCACGATCCGAATGCGCATGGACAAGACTTTTATCATAGAGCCGGGCAAGGAGTTTTATATCGAAACAAACGTTGAGAATATGGCCGTTCCCGGTTCCGACCATAAAGACCCATTTCCGGTAATGATGGGCATATATCGAGGAAGCTGGATGGAAGGATGCAAAATTTATCGAAAATTCGCAATAACCGCTCCCTGGACATCGCAAGGCAAAATTTCCCAGCGCACAGGTATGCCGCAGGCGCTTAAAGATGTTGGGTTATGGATGTTGGTGAGCGATTACATCGGGCCGGAGAGCGGCACTCTGGAGGAAAAGAATAAGCCGCTGATTGATGCGCAGAAGTACTTTGACGTTCCTATCGCGGCACACTGGTACAACTGGCACGCCATCCCGTTCGATACTCACTACCCCCACTATTTTCCAACCAAGCCCGGCATCCCGGACCAGGTGCGTGACCTTGTGTCAAAAGGTCTTGTCATAATGCCTTATATCAATGGCAGAATTATCGACATCTCTAACGACGACTTTAACGAGTATTTTCCTTATTGCGCTAAAGACCAGGCAGGAAAGCACTATGTGGAGACATACGGCAACGGCGTAAAACAGGCCCCTATGTGCAGCTATACAGAATTCTGGCAGGATAAAATTGCTGACATTGTCGAACGACTTGGGGCGGAGGTCGGCGTGAATGCGGTGTATATCGACCAGATAGCCGCTGCAGGCCCGGTTCTTTGTTTTGACAAGTCACATGGGCACCCGCTCGGCGGCGGTGGCTGGTGGGTCGACGGTTATAGAAAAATGCTAAAGAAAGTCCAGAACGTTGCGCACAGCAACGGCAGAGATATGATTATTACCACCGAATGTGCCGCAGAGCCTTTTATGGACGGGGTCGATGCTTTCCTTACATGGATAAAGCCTGATGACCGGGAAATTCCGATGATGACGGCGGTTTATTCAGGATACAGCATTTATTTTGGCAGCCCCGCGTGGTTTGAACACGGCGATCGGGCCTGGATTATGGCGCAAGGACGGGCGTTTCTCTGGGGCATCCAGAACGGATGGATGGGATTGGAGCTGTTCAGCCCGGAACATGCCAAAAAAGCTGCTTATCTGAAGAGAGGTCGGGAAGTACCGCGTTGCAGGGAAAAAATTCCTTACCTTCGGAGAATTAGTTGACCTGGTAGAGCCTACAAACGTGTTGAAGCTATCACAGAACGCTGGCCCGACCACGGCAATAATCCCCAGGAACGCAACCCTTCCAAGCATTCAGGGAACTATCTGGAAGGCGGAGGACGGGACGCTCGGCATTTTTCTTGCAAATTATCTGGAAAAAGACAACACCATCGAATTTACAATTGACCCAGCTAAGTATGGCGTCGGCGCTGGCGCGGGCGGTTTTTTAATCACACGCATTGACCCGGAGGGTCGTGGCACGGGCATCTTGGCCGTGTTCTCACGGGCTGAAAGCCCGTGCCACACCGAGACTTTAGGCCCGTGGGAGATACGCGTGCTGCAAATAAGCCCCAATTAGTTATCGTGCGTGATGTGGGAGAAATACGTGGACTGCTTTTTGTCGTACACAGTTTTGCCGTTTATGAGGGTGAATTCCACGAAGCTCCTGTAATGAAAAGGATGCCCATCCAGGATAATTATATCCGCGTCCTTGCCAACCTGCAGGCTGCCAACGCGATCGGCAACGCCCAAAATCTGGGCGGCGGTTAAAGTGATTGCCTCGAGTGCCGTTTGCTCATCCAGCCCGCCGCTAACCGCGAAGGCCGCCTCCATAGGCAGGGTCATTAAATCGCGTCCGGCCATACCCCCAAGGCCAAAATACGGCCCCTGCGGCACGATTGCGAACCTCACGCCGGCTTTTTTTAAGATCGCAGCATTTGCCATTGTCGAACCCGAAGGTCCAGAAATATCCTTGCGCGGCTCCTGCTTGTCGCGAGGCGTGATGACCATAGAAACGTCCCGTTTGGCGATCTCTTGTGCCACAATCCAGGCTTCCATGCCCCCCTCCAGTATAATGCGGATGCCGAATTCGTCCACCAGTTCCAGAGCCGCCAGGATGTCATCCGCCGTTGAGGCCTCCAAGCGGGCGGGCAGTTCCCTCCGCAGCAGGCGGATGTATGGATCAAGTTCCGCGGGCTTTTTCGGCTCTTCGAGTTTCTTATCTTTATCTTTGGCTTTTTGATATGCCGTGAGTTTTTGCAGGTAATCTTGAGCCCTTCGCAGGTTCAGCAAGAAGTTGGTCTTGCGCAGCCACTGCCGGTTGGAAATGCTGACATTTTCCGCCACTGGCTCTTTTACCAGCATGTTATCCAGATCACCGTAGGCCATTTTTATGACGGCGTTGGTGCCCCCAATTGGATTTTCGCCCGATGACCTCGCTGACGTAGCGGTTACAAATGCTGTCGTTACGCCTGACGCCAACGCCAGAGAGACCTCGAAGTCAAATGGGTCCAACGAATCGGCAATTTTGTTGATGCCGCCAGAACTCCTAAGTCCTCTCAACAAGGTTATGGCCGCCACTAATCCAGGCATCACAATCTTGCCTTTAGCGTCGATAAGGTGCGCGTCTTTTGGTATCTCGATATTCTGCCCGATGCCCGATATCTTGCCGTCCTTTATGAGAATTGTCCCATTTTTGATAATTCCGCTGGCGATGGTATATAGGTCGCCGCCTTTAATTGCCGTCACCTTCTCATCTGCGGCCGTGGCACGGCCATCTTGGCCGTGATTTGCCGGGCTGGAAGCCCGTGCCACAGCAGGGCAGCACAACAGTAGCACCGCAAGAAAATTGAAAATTCGCCGTAAGGCGTCCCCTAGTGGAGAAAATTGAAAATTAGTTCGGTGTTTGTCCATTATCATTCCTTCGCTACGGGCACTGATAAACGATCTTGCCCTCCAGCATGACCTGGTGAATTTTGGCGCCGACTTCAAACGGGTCCGCACTTAGAATCAGAAGATTGGCATCCTTGCCGACTTCCAGGCTTCCCAGGCGGTAATCCACCGCCAACATCTGGGCCGGATGAATGGTCATAGATTTTTTGGCGGTTTCTTTATCCAATCCGTACTTGACCAGCTCGGCCATTTGGCGGAGAAAATCCTCGTGCCCTTCGGCGTTGTCCATTATAGGCACACACGCGATCTTGACGCCCGCCTCAGCAAGGATTTTGGGCACGTTAATGCGATTGCGGGTAAACTCCTCGAAATCAATCTGAGCAGGAAAAATGACCGGAATTTTCGCCTTAGCCAATTTCTCGGCGATGCGATAATTTTCGGGACCGGCAACTAAAACCCACTTCATCTTCTCGTATGGCTTCAGCAATGGCAATAGATGCAGCATCGCGCCGGGCCAGCCACATCGCACAAAGGTAGGAATCTCACCCTGCAACGCTCTAACCAGAGGCTTAACCTTTGGGTCAGCCGAATCGGTTTGCTTTTTTGCAGATTCGAAAGCTTCGGTGATGACCTTCTTTGCCTTCTCGTTAGCCTCAAAACGGATCATTAAAAGCCCTGATTCCATAATCAGCATCCGTTCAGGTGTCTGGCCGATAGGCCGTATAATGGCACCCTGCCCTGCGATACCATTGCCGCCCGGTGTGAGCGCGAGCGTCGTAAACCCCGCTTGCAGAATCCGCCTATAGGCATCCTGAAATGGATACAATTCGTCGGCAACACGATAATGCGGATTTGAGGCCGGCTCACCGCCCGGCGATCCGGAAAGGCCAACGACGGAGCAGGGATTAACCAGTCCAGGAAAGACAGTCTTATCACGTGCATCAATAATAGTCGCCGTACTTGGAATCTTTACGTCAGTGCCAATAGCACTGATTTTGCCGCCTCGAATGACAATGACACCGTTTTCAATCAGGCCGGACGTAACGGTATCGATCCGGTCGGCCTTGATGGCGGTGATTTCCTCGCCCCTAACTAAAATCGGCAGGCATACCCACGATAAACACAAAAGGATATATATGCGGTTCTTCTTCACAGCGGTTATTCCTTCCCTCGACGGGCTCGGGATTCTTACTTGGGTCAATGCTAATGGTGAGCCTGTCGAACCATTTCACGCGACCTTCTTTTTTGCCACAGAGAGCACAGAGAACTCAGAGAAATTATTCTGTTTTTTTATCTCTGTGAACTCTGTGTCCTCTGTGGCTCTTTCACAATAGCGGCTTGTTTGACGACCAGATCACTGCCCTTGCGTTGGTACACGATTTTCCCGTTGATCAATACCAGATCGACCGGCGTCGTAGGATCGAGCAAGCTGCCCTTCTTGATGACAATATCGGCGTCCTTGCCCACCTCAAGCGAGCCGACGCGGTCATCAATGCCAAGCGCCTCGGGCAGGATTGATGGTGATGGCTTTTAGAGCAACCTGACTATCAAGTCCCAAACGCGCGGACATTGCGGCGTTGAACGCCAATTCTTCCTGCTCACCGAATCCGACAGAATCTGTATTGATAGACAGGTTTTTCACTCCTGCTTTATAGAATTCTGCGGCCACGCAATGGAAGCGATTGTCCTGCTCTGTGTTCCAGAAGAAAGGTTCCCACAAAAAGGCCCCACATTGATCGACACGCCATCTCTTTTCGCCGCTTCCGCACCGACCAAATATCCGCCGCCCTCGGTGTGGGTTGCGATAACCTTCAACTGATTTTCATCGTTGAACATCCGCATCGTCTGCATGACGCCCCAGCCTTCGTAGGTGTGTACGATGGTTGGTATTTCGCCGCTGAAGGCCTTGCGCATATTCTCCAGTTCGGGTTTATATTCGGGCTTTTCCTTGCGTTGGCCCTGCTCATATTGTTGCCAGGCCTGGGTATATGCTTTGGCCTGTTTAAGCATTTGCCGCAGGGACCACGACATGCCCATGCGCGTTCGGCCTAAATCGCCCCCGCGTCGTTCAGGGTTGTAAGCCTGCCGCGATTTTCATCGCCCCTATTTCGCGGAGAACCATTTTTTCCGGAGAGGATGTATCCAGTTTGATAATAACAGTAAAGCCCGCTAAGTTAGTCCCGCTGCCTGGCATTGTGTGGATGGTCGTCACGCCGCCTGTTACGGCGGCTTTTATGCCTACGTCCTCAGGATTCACGCAGTCGTCTATACGCAGCTCCGGGTTGATAGGCGTCACCATATCGTTGAATCCGCCTTCAGTTCCAACGTGTGTATGTGCTTCCACGATGCCCGGCGTAGCCCATCTATCGGAGGCGTCAATCAGGGTATATCCCTGCGCTATCGCAATGCTTGATGCAGGTCCAATCGCCTCGATCTTTCCACCACTAACAAGAATAACACCGTTATTGATAATGTTTTTGCCGGTGGCGAATTCTGCGCCTGACGTCATAGTGACAATCTTGCCCGCTTTGATGGCTAATTTTCGCGCTGCCGGGTTATCTTGTGCAGATAATGAACCGACAGCTAAAACAACCAGAACCACAGACGCCGTTAAGATTGCACTCTTCATCCGGGCTTCCTATATGCAATTTCTCCGTTGACAAAGACCATATCCACAGGGATCGTCACATCAAGTAGACTGCCGCCCTTGATAATCAGGTCAGCGTCTTTGCCGACTTCGATACTGCCAACGCGATTCTCTATTCCTATTGCGCGAGCGGCATTGATGGTTACAGCCTCCAGCCCAACTTTTTCATCCAGGCCCAGCCGGACGGCCATCGCCGCCTGATAGAAAAGCTCTTCTTCCGGCACGACCGGAGAATCGGTGACAATAGACAGATCCTTCACGCCGGCAGATGCGTACTCTGCCGCCATACCGTAAAATTTATTGTCCTGCGAGAACGAGAAGTCCTGGTGACACGGTCCAAGGTTGACGTGTACCGGCCGCTTGGCCATTTCCTTGGCGACTTTGTAGCCGTCATAGCATCCGTGCGAAACAATGGTCCAGAGATGAAATTCATCGTGGAAGATTCGTGCCGTTGCCATCACATCGCACGCACCTGCTGTATGCACCAGCGTTGGAATGGCTCCTTCAAAAGCACGTTTTGCCTGTTCGAGTTCGGGCTTTTCTTCTGGCCTGTCCGACCGCTGTCCTTTCTGATACCCCTGCCACGCCAAGGTATATTCCTTTGCTTTTCTAAGAAAGTCTCGCAGCATCCACGACATGCCCATTCTCGTACGTCCCAGGTCGCCGCCTCGCCGCTCCGGATTATAGGCTTGCGCGATTTTCATGAGCCAAGCTCGCGAATCAACATTTGTTCTATTGTTTTTCCGTATGCCTTGTATAGTACTCCGAAACCTGCCAGATTCGTTCCGCTGCCTGGGATGGTGTGAAGTGTTGTCACGCCGCTTTTAACAGCGCACTTAAGTTCCCACGATTCCGGGTCAACATTATCCATCACGCGAAGCTCCGGATTGATGGGAACCACCATATCGTTAAGTCCGCCCAGTTCTGCCCCGATATGCGAGTGAACTTCCACCATACCCGGCATAATCCACTTATCTGAAGCGTCGATGACGGTATAGTCATTGGGAATCGCAACGTCAGCCGCAGTGCCAACCGCTTTAATGACCCTGTCTTCGACCAGCACGACCCCGTGGTTGATTGTACCTTGTGTGACGGTCAAGATTTTGCCCGCCTTGATGGCATACTTCATAGGCTCAGCGGCCCCGGCCCCCGTTTCTGTCTTCGCCAGAAGACACGGGGGCAGCATACAAATTATGAGAATGCCGAGCCGTAGGGTGGGCTTTAGCCCACCAAGAACCCGTTCGACAGGCTCAGGGCAAGGGTGATGGTGGGGCAAGCCCCACCCTACAATGTCATTGAAGGGCCTCATTCGTTTAGGTCTCAACAGAATTCATTCTTGTCGCTCAAAAACGATGCGTCCATTCACGAGAACTTTTTCCACCCGGCTTGCAAAGTCAAACGGTTCGCCGGATAAAATGACCAAATCCGCATCTTTGCCTACGTCGATGCTGCCGACCCTATCCTCCAGATGCAACAGTTCCGCTGGATAACTGGTGACGGCTCGAAACGCCTTATCCTGGTCCATTCCGTATCGCACCGCATAAGCGGCGTTCATCAGCAAAAACTGCGCCGCCGAACTGGCGCTTGTGTGTAATGCAACGCGGAGTCCTTGTCGACTAAGAAGGTCGGCATTATTGATTGGCTTGCCTTTCTCGTAGATGATTACACTGGGGCCAACCGCAACACCCACATCGTATTTTTTTAGCTCGGCGCTACACGGTAGCCGTCCTGGCCGCCCAAAATGATCACATCCAAGTTATATTCGTCCCTAAAGACCTTTAGGACATTTCGGATTTCATCGGCGCGATCGGCGTACACAAAGGCGGGCATTTCGCGCTTAAACAATCCTCGCAACAGCTCAAAGGTTCACGTCCCGCGATGGCCGATCCGGTTCTTTGGCGACGCCTTCCTTATCGGTCGGCTTGCGGTGTTCATATTCTTTGAGCTTGGCTTCGTATTCATCCCACTTTTGGGCGTATTCTTTGGCTTGTTTGAGCATATCTGCGCTTCCCAGATAGATGCCAATCTCGCCCTGTCGCCGAGCATCGAACAACTAACCGCCGCGTATTCTTTGACGATCATATCTTGGGCAGTATCACCGGCCAATTTGATAAATGCCGCATTGCCGCTGACTTCAAGCCCCTTTGTTTGCGGAGCTCGTGATGACGCCGATATAGTTGATGAATTTCCTATAAGTATGATTAATACCATCTGGTTTGATGAGATATACCAGGCATTCCACAGAAATAGGGGACTTAGATATCAAAGAATTATCTTTTCTTATGCTTGGTTTCCAGAACCAAATATGACAATGCAAAAAGAAAATGGATCTATGGTGCCAGAACTTTTAACTCGTTACAATCTAAGGAAAGATTTCCCTTCAACAAATGATATGATTCAGCTCAAGGACGATGCAACACACGAGCCTTCGATAAAGAAAGTTATGGATGAAGAGGAAAAAAAGAAGATATTTGATACGTATAAAAAGCAATATAAAGGAGGGTTAATGCAAACTCTCATGGAAAATATTGAGCTAGACGAAAACTCTTATGATATTGCTGATAAGTTTAGTATCAATAAAAGAGGCAATATAAGAAGTAGAGATACTAAGCCCATAACAGAACTAAAGAAGACATATGAAAAAGTAAAAGAATTAGTCCAATATTCTGAAAAATGAACACTTTTCCTCTTAAGAAGTACCAGAAAGTTGAACAGAGCAAATTCTTCTATCTGTTGAATATCCATTTTTCGTATTAATATATATTACAATCGGTAGCAGCAAGGTATAACGTTAAATATCGTTCTAACACCGTATTCGTTATGTATATCGTTATAAATTCTTTTATATATTCCTGTTTCCCCCCTGGAATCAATTTAGTTGGATGTAAGTACTTTAACGTTATCCTAAAAATTTAAAATGAGAATATCTATGGCCAATATGCTATGATATGCGTAATATGCCATTCAAATGAAACAAACAATCCTGACGGCATCTGTGATGATTGCAAGTTTTGTATAATCAGTGATAAAGATATTCTACCAAATGTGTAGATGATGAAATATGTCCGGAGGATTAAAAGTTACAGTCGAATGTCCAAATTGTAAATCAAGTATTAATTACAATAGAAAGAGTTTTCAAAAAAATCTTACAAAAGATGGATTACTAAAATGTAAAGTAATTTGGTGTCGACATTCTTTTAGTAAGAAGCAAACAGAAATAGTGTATGGCTATCTATTTATAGAATGTATAGGTAAAACTCCAAAAAGAGATAGAAAAATAATCAAATTCGAAAAGACTGTTTTATAATGAGGAAGTATCGGTTATATTATATTAATACGAAAAACCAGAATCCTCTCCTGTAAGAAATTCATCCGTTCATTATTTTGGCATTCCAACAGATAGAAACCGTTCATTTTTACTGAATAATGCTCTTAAATGTCATTACATTGTTAATACCTTATCTTGTATAAATGTTAAGAATTCTTTTATCTGATTATCTGAAAGTTTTTGAAATTTTTCATCTCCGTGAGCTGCCCAATTCCCGATACTATAATTTGCTCGTAGACTTTCTTCAAAGGGTTTCAGAATTATTTTCTGCCTTGTCATCTCGATGATTAAATCATTAAATTTGAGTTTGGAATTTTCAACATCCTTTTTAACTGCATATTCTCGTATAGTAGTTTCTAGCACAATTCTTCCATATATCGCTGCTGCTAACCTTAGTTTTTTATCTAGAAATTCAAATGCTTGTTCCAGTAAATTACTAAAAACAATAATCTCTTGCTGATAGAATAGATCGCCAGTGAGACCATTTTTCAGAGCATCATAGACATATTCTAATACACCATTGCCCAATTGTACATTTTCACTATAGAATTGTCCTTTTCCGTGGTATTGTGGTTTAGTTACAACAATGAAATTTTGATGATATTCAGATTGCTTTCCAAATCTAAGTTCAAGTAAATTATCAGCAGCCCCCCACCATTTCATTGCGGCTTGGTAATATGAACCATTATAATTTAAACAATATTCACTAGTACAACTCGACAATTTTTTAACTAAACCATCACCTAATCTTATCACTTCTTCCAGCTTTTTTAAAATCGTTTCATCATCCATAGTCCTCTAGTAAAGATAGATACTAATATAAAATTAATCTCTTAAGTCATCACCCTATCATATATCCTCTTCAAGTCATCTATATATCGATAACTTTGGTGCATCATTTATCTTCCCATACAATTTTCTTGCATTCCTTACAATAACAATATTTTTTACCATTAGGGCGAGTATACCATTTATAGTATCCAGCACCATGCTCACAATAATCAGGTTCCCAATACATTTTTACCCACCCAAACTACAATTTCATTTTTTCAACTTTCGTTTTAATAACGAAATTTCTAAAATTTAATTATTTTAAACCCCTCACATTGAGTGTTACTTCCCTTTTTTCTTCACCTTTTTTTGTAGAGTGACTTTTCCATCTTTTTTGAAGTTTTTCAATTTTCTTATCAAATTCTCGCTCATGCTTGTTATAAATTTCATTTGCTATTCCAATCATAGTACCAATTGTCATTCCAGCTATAAGATTTTGATAAGATATAAAAGGAATGAGAGTACATTCAGCTATTCTAAAACTACATCTTATTTTTATGCTACCTTCTTTAAATTCTATAATTTCAAAAGTGGTTCCTTTTCTAAATATTGTTCTAATAATTGAAATCGATTTAAAATAATCCATCTCATTTAAATTAGGATGAGTTCTAGTTAAGTATTTATAAACTGTTCCATCTTCCCAATATTCATCTTTTAAAAGAAAATTTCTGGTCATTTCTTTCAGGGAATTAAAAGCATAAATCATGTCATCAAAATAAAGTGTCTTATAATCTATTGAAATTTCTAAACTTTTCATTTTCCTCCCTCAACTGCAATTTAAAAACAATTACTTCTTTAAAGATTTTGTTTTGAAGTTTCTCAAACCCAAAACCAATGTTAAAAGCACTGTTAAGAGAAAATAAAGCAATACCCAAATAACAATAGTTATTTTCGATAATTCACCCGATGTTATACTACTTAGACCTGCTGGAATACCCACTATAATTACTAGAGCACTAAAGAAAATTCCAACCGAGAAAGATATAATCCAATTATTGAAAGATTGCCCTGATGTGAATCTTTTATTTTTTATTTGATGTTTAATTTTAGAAATCCAAATAATATAATAGATTGACGACAACGCAAATGTTACAAAAAAAGTAGTCTTTAATGGACTCGGATTAAATCCCGTCATAACTCCGGCAATAATTAAAAGCGTTTCAACAAAGGTTCGCTTTTCTGAAATGGTAAAAACTTCTTGTAATTTCATATTTTTCCTTCCTCAAACTACAAAGAAATGTTATTCAGATTAGCCCTTAATTATCTTTTGTTCTAATGCATAGACTCTTTCCAAACTATCTATTGAATAATCTAAATTTTTTTGTACGTTTCTTCCATATATATTGTTATAGTCAAGTGGGTTTGGTGTAAGATTATTTGCTATTGATGAAAGATTTATCAAATGGTTTATCCCCATTCGAAGGTAGTTATTACTGAAATCATCTGTCCATCCATAATCACTAAAAGCTGTTCTGAATCGCAGAAGAACAGATGTGTATTCTGACTTCATGCTTGTATATTCATCTGATACTCTTGTGTGTGCTGCAATGTTGAGAAGTTTATTATCCATATCTGTTTGGATTACTCTGAATCTTTGTAAAAGTTGTTCATTAATAATTTCGAGTGTGTCCTTTGTATAATTTATACGATAATTTAGAAAAGTTTCAATGCCAGGCAATGCACTAGAAAGAAGCATTATAGTTTCCTCTAAAGAATCAAAGAAATACGTATCTCCATAAGGGAAGAGAGTATCAAGAAGTGCAGAATTGTCTTTTTTTTCAGCACATCCACTAAATCCAACAGCAATAAGCAAAACTATTATTCCAACTGCCAAGAGTTGTTTTTTCATTTTCCTTCCTCAAACTACAATTTCAAACTATCTCTTTTCATAATTTCATGATTCTCAGATTCTATGGAAATATTGTATGGTTTTAGAGCAGGATGCCAATCATATTCTTTTGTAGGGTATTCTATTAGTTCAGGTTCCGGAAAAGGAGGAAGTTTTCCCCATAAAACTAAATAAATCGAAGCCAAACAAACATACAAAAAAAGAAGATTAGAATTTTTAGTCGATGTTCCATCTATAACTTTTGGTCCAAAACCAGTATAATCATCCCAATAATTCTTAATCCAACGATCCCCAGATATTCGTAATGGAATATCATACTTTGCATTACAATCATTTTCTATAAAGTTATTCTTTTCAAAAGTACTTCGAGGACCTAGAAAAACAAAAAGTCCAACATCGTTTTCTAAAATTATATTTGAATATATGTGGCAGTGACCTGCTATAGCTTTTATTCCAAAGATTTGATTTTTAATAATATTATTAAACACAGAATTTCCAGGGGTGCACAGTTCTATCCCGTTTCCCCCATTATTCATAATAGTATTTCCAGAAATTGTATTGCTTGGTGTTTCGTAAATAATAATTCCATCATTAGAATTATTGATTATTGTGTTATTAAAAATTCTAACATTCCCTTCATCTCCATAAGCTACATGTAATATTATACCATTATGTTTGTTTTCGGCAATTATATTATTTTCTATGAGATTTTTTCGTGGATATATACAATATATACCATCAAAATTATTGACAATATTGTTCCCACTAATATTACAATAACCCACTTCAATATCTGATGTGCCAATGTGAACACCTGAATCGTGCCATTCCTTAGGGCCGCTATTCTGAAGGGTAAATCCACAAACTGTTACATAATTCGATTCAATTCTGACTGCAGAATTTTGGTAATTTGCATCAATAATTGTTGTATCTTTATTTTCACCCATCAGGTTAATTGATTTACTTACAACTACATTTTCAAAATATGGTGAGCTATCATCAAATACATATATGGTATCTCCATCAACTGCATCATTTACTGCATCCTGAATCTTTGTATAATTATTAAGACCACTACCACCAACATACAACCAATTACCACGATTCATAGGTTTGGATTCATTAACTAGGTTAACCTTGAAAGCAGATACAAAACTTGTACCAATAAATAGAATAATTACAGCACAAACCAATCCTTTTCTAAACATACCCTCTTTCGTTTTGTCTACCTCCCTTCAATTTAACATAGATAATCAATTATTTAAAGAATATGTGTAAATTTATTACAAATTGACGAATTATTGTGTGTTGCATCTTATGTTTAGTAACACTCGTTGCATCATTTTAAGTAACAACTGGTTTGAATGTTGCTGACTTATTTGTTGGCTGCTGCTCTTAATGAGTTGCGGATCAATAGGCAATGTAACAGATAGTGTTCCCCATAGTCCCACTAAATCATATGTATCTTTCGCCCTCGATCTAAGTTTAGAAGTGTCATAATTTACCCAGACGTGACTAATCACTATCGTTTTTCCTGAATCATATGGACCAATCCAATTATTAACTGATTTATCTCCCCAATCTATGTAATAGTAAATGTTTCTTCCCAAAGGGGATATTGATTTGAAGGTGTAGTAATATCTTATTCCCCTTATTACATTGGTTTTACCTTCTATTTCAGGTGCAGAAGGCGAATTAGGATCAATGGGGCCAATCGCATGCAAATAACCCCAAGACCACCCCGGATGATACCCATCATTAAATGAACCAATATACACCGTTTCATTAGTTCCGATGGCTGGTGTGGACCAAATCCAGTCAGTGGCTATCAAGATTCTCCAATGCTCTGTTCCGTCAGGATTCAAAGCGATTAATTCGCCGCCTCTTAAATGCAAAGAATCAATATTTGAACCGAAAAAAATCATTCCATCTGCAGAAATCGAAGCAGATGTCCACCATACTTCATCGCAATTACCAAAACTCCACTTGATCGTTCCATTCGGATAAATCGCATAGAACATATGTTGAAATACACCCACGTAAATCGTCCCGTTTTTATCAAGTGCAGGACTTCCCCAAACACTTCCGATTGATACAAACCATTTCATTGTTCCGTTATTAGGACATAAAGCATATAGTCCATTGTCCGAACCAACATAAATAGTCCCATCGTCCGCGATAGTTGCTGAACTATGCACCCAAGTACCAGTATAAAACTTCCATTTAAGAGTTCCATTATTTGGATAAAGTGCATATACATAGTCATCGATAGAACCACAATAAATAGTTCCATCCAATCCAATAGCTGGTGAAGCCATTACAACATCGTTAGTTATATACCTCCATTTTTCTGTTCCATTGGGATTTATTGCGTGGATTGCACCAACTTCTCCCCCATCTGTACTGCAATATATCATCCCATCATCGCCAATAGCGGGTGAAGACCACATGGTTCCTATTTGAAGTTTCCATTTTAAAGAACCATTATTTGTGTAAATCGCATATAAATAATTGGGGCTCCCCCAAATTTCACCAACATAAAGAACTCCATTTTCATCAATTGCTGGAGCAGACATGTCCATTATCGACTCACTATATGTCCATTTCAACGTACCATTTGGATAGACTGCGTACAAATGGCTGGATCCAATGTAGATGGTTCCACTTTGATCTATTACTGGAGAACCAGAACATTCACCATTTGTATCAAAACGCCACTTTTCACCACCCAAATTATCTGCGGTACTGTAGGGACTTCTGCCAGTGTGTCTCACATCGTGGCAATACATCGGCCAGGATGAATTTATAGGTCCATCCAAAGATTGAGGTTGATTTAACTGATTATTTACCGTTGTTGAATCGACATCGTTGTAAAGAGGTTTTTCATTAACATCATCAGTCAATACGTGGTGAGGCTTCTCAGAAACATTATAAAAATTGCAATTTTCTGGGTAGATATGTTTGTCAAATTTTAATCTCTCAGCCATCGGCTCGACATTTTTTGTTTTGACATTGTATCCAACTGTCATTGGAATGACTGCTGAAGCAATAAACAAAACAATGATTCCAACTGTCAACCCTTTTCCAAGCATACAATTTTACCCCCACAACTACAAATTTAAAACAACTACTACTTTATAAAACCTCAGATAACGGATGTTAATTCATGATATCAACTATAAACCTCAGTTTCTAGATAGAATATACATATTCACATAATGATTTACCTGGAGGGATTTCGTTTAAATCAATATTTTCTAGATCTCTTCTCCTTAGAGCCCATTTTTGGATTTGAGGGGTACAAATATACGCATCTGACTACAAACATAGCGTATATGCACTTTTTAGTGCATTAGATGCTATAAAAACACTTGTATTAGATGCCTTTGTATTGTGGGGCAGTTATTCAGATTTCTCCTTAAATTGATTTCATTTCCAAAGCAAAGTAAGGTACCATAAGATAAGTGTATTTACACTATACACTACACATCATACTATACTCTATCACCCATCACCTTATCATATATTTTCTTCAAATCATCCTCATGCTTGATGTAAGGTATGATAAATTATAAATCTTATATCTGAATTTCCTGTTTATTGGTATCAATGACAAAAGAGAGAATATCACTGGAAGAATCTGCGGCAAGTGTCCGGAGGATAGCCGATAGATTAAAAGATTTTAAACCAGAAGAAACCAGAGGGGTTCAAAAAGGTACGAAGAGGGGAAAATACAAACCAAGAAAGAAAGGAGTAATCAAAGACAAGAATTTTATTATCGCCAAGTGCAAACAATGTAGACAAGAATTTACTTATAAACGAGAAGGTAAAAGATTAAGGGAATATTGCTCTGAAAAGTGCAAACAGAAGTTTTATAGGCAGAATAAAACACAAAAAGAAATTCAAAGAAAACAGCAATTGCTCCGATGAGGTAATTACTACAAAATAAGGGGGTAAGTGTATAGTACACGCATCTTTTTAAATTGGTTCAGTATACAATAACTTGCCCCACTTGTCACCTTTCACGTGTCTTCTGGTTTGCCCCAGTCGACAAACGCACCCGGGACGCGACGGCGTTTCCATAAAACTGCGCCCCATGCTATAATAGCCCAGACGCGTGACCGGATTCCTGACGGGCGTGGCGGCGGGCTCTGGATGGAATCAGCAGCGAGTGCTCCCCGTCCGCACGGACAACTGTCCGCCAAAGGTGGATGGAGCTTGACATGTCGTCTACAGATAGCCCGGACAAAGCACAGGCCAATCGCCGCGTCATTGCCATTGCCAACCAGAAGGGAGGGGTAGGCAAGACGACGACCACCCTCACCCTCGGTGCTGCCCTCGTAGAGCGGGGCCGAAGCGTGCTCCTGGTGGACCTCGATCCCCAGGGCTCGCTCACCATGGCCCTCGGCGTTGATGCCGAAGGCAACAGCCTGTACGAAGTGCTGGGCGCCACAACCAGCGGCACCAAGACTATCCGCGACATCGCCCACCAGATCGCGCCCCGTTTTTTCCTCGCTCCGTCCGATATCTCTCTGTCACGAAGCGAATCCGGGCTGATGCTGCGCCTGGGCCGTGAAAGCGTGCTCAAAAGAGCGCTCGACGGCTGCCTGTTTGACTATGTGTTGATCGACTGTCTGCCCAGTCTGGGCATCCTCACCATCAACGCTCTTGTCGCCGCCGACCAGGTGCTGATCCCCACCTCGTGCGAATACTTGGCCCTGCGTGGCATTGCTCTCTTCTACCAAACACTACACGAAGTTCAATCCATCAATCCCTCCCTTCAGGTGCTGGGTATCCTCCCCACCTTCTACGACAGCCGCCTGCTCCACTCTCGCGAGGTCCTCCAGGCTATGACCGACCGCGACCTGCCCGTGCTTGATGTCCAGGTCGGACGCTCCGTCCGCTTTCCCGAGGCCTCGTTGGCCGGCGAGAGTATCCTGACCTATGCCCGCGATCATCCCAGTGCTGAAGCATATCGTAGACTTGCAGAGACAATCGATGAGCCCCAAAAGACCCAAGCTACCCAAAGCGGCACTTGACGACTTTTTCCTGCCTACTCAACGTCGGCGCGCTCCCCCTCCGTACGACCAAAAGTACGCGCGTCACACCTACCGCCTCCCCGACGGCCTGCATGACAAGCTCAGGGCTATCGCCGAGCAGGAAGGGGTAGGTCTCAACGACATGGTACGCTATGTGTTCCAGACATTCACCAGGCAATACGACGCGGGGGAAATCGGGTTACCGAATAAGGATGTCGTCGGGGAGGCTCCCGGCTGACCGACTAAGCCCGCGAGCAGATTCAATAGCCCAGTCATCCTTGCTAGATGGTTGTGACTACTAGTGTACTAGCTAGTATACCAAAT
>CAWFCJ010000072.1:0-49898 GCA_963814265.1 Sedimentisphaerales bacterium
GATGAAGCTTTATTTAGAGCCAAAATCCACCCCATGAAACCGGCAGGAAATTTAACTAAAGCTGAAATATATCGACTTCACTCCGCTATTCAAGCGGTGCTGCGGAAAGCTTTAGATAAAAAAGCCGCCAGCGTCCCGTAACTATATCCGCCCTGACGGTACTCCCGGCACCGCCCACGATGAGTTCAATGTCGCTCATGGCGTAGGTAAAAACTGCCCTGACTGCGGTTCGGCTATCGAGCGTATTGTAGTGCGGGGCAGGGGCACTTATCTCTGCCCCCAATGCCAGCCCGCCCCATAGTCATTGCGAGTCCATCCCGACCATAAACGGGAGGCGGAGCAATCTCACTGTCTGTTATCCCTACCATATCCAGAGCAAGCTCAGCCAGAGAATCGAACCCTTCGACTTCCACAGGCATAAAAGAGTATATTGGATTGCCGACATGTGTTTGCTTGTACATTGTTACTCCTTAAGACTTTTTAACGGAAACTCCAACTGCATCACCGACGATCCCCTGTGCTTCCTCCAGGATACTACGCAAATGATCCGCTCCACGGAAGCTCTCCGCATAAATCTTGTAGATGTTTTCAGTCCCGGATGGACGCGCCGCGAACCATCCGCTCTTTGCTATTACTTTCAATCCGCAAATGGGAGCACCGTTGCCGGGCGCGCTGGTGAGTATGGTCTGGATTTTTTCGCCAGCCAGGTCTGTTAGCCGAACCTGCTGCGGCGATAGCATCTTTAGGATTTCCTTTTGCTCCGGGGTGGCTGGCGCCTCAACACGGTCGTAAGCAGGCTCACCGAACTCACGCGTAAGTTCACGATATATCTCCCCAGGATCGCGGCCCGTTCTCGCGGTAATCTCCGCGGCAAGTAAAGCCGGGATGATTCCATCTTTGTCCGTTGTCCAAACTCTGCCATCCAAGCGGACGAAAGACGCGCCTGCGCTCTCTTCCCCACCGAAGCCAAGCGAGCCGTCGAGCAAACCATCAACGAACCACTTGAAACCGACCGGCACCTCGTAGAGCTTGCGGCCAAGCTTCGTTGTGACGAGATCAATCATCTGGCTACTTACCACTGTCTTGCCAACTGCCGCTTCCTTGAGCCACTTCGGTCGCCGTTGAAAAAGGTAGAAGATGGCGACTGAAAGGTAGTGATTGGGCGAAAGCAGCCCAGTACTCCTGGTGACAATTCCGTGCCGGTCATGGTCCGTGTCACAGGCAAAGGCAATATCGAAGCGATCTTTTAAACCAATCAACCTTTGCATCGCATAAGGCGAGGATGGGTCCATGCGGATTTGGCCGTCCCAATCCACCGTCATGAAACGAAAGGTTGGATCGACTGCCTCGTTGACAACTGTCAGGTTCAACCCATATCGCTCAGCAATCGGCCCCCAGTAGTGGACGCCGGCACCGCCGAGCGGATCCACCCCAATACTAATCTTAGCGCCACGAATGGTGTTCATATCGATCACATTGCCGAGATCACTCACATAAGCATCGAGGTAATTATGCCGGTGCGTCGAGCTAGCACGAAGGGCCTTCTCGAAAGGAATCCTTTTTACATCCAGAAGGTTTCTCTCAAGAAATTCGTTAGACTTCGCTTCGATCCAATCGGTGACATCGGTTTCAGCCGGCCCGCCGTTAGGAGGATTGTACTTGAAACCTCCATCATGAGGCGGATTATGCGAAGGCGTGATCACTATGCCATCGGCAAGTCCTGTCTTGCGCCCGCGGTTGTATGTGATAATAGCATGAGAAATAACAGGGGTTGGGGTGTATTCATCTTTCTCCGCAATCATGACTTCCACCCGATTGGCCGCCAGCACTTCAATCGCACTGGCAAGAGCCGGCACGGAGAGCGCATGTGTGTCCATACCAAGAAACAGAGGGCCGTCAATTTTCTGCTGATTGCGGTAGAGGCAAATGGCCTGACTGATGGCGAGAATATGCATTTCGTTGAATGTCTTATCGAATGCTGAACCCCGATGCCCTGAGGTGCCGAATGCAACCCGTTGCGCCGGCACCAACGCATCAGGCACTTCGGTATAATAGGCCGTGACGAGTTTAGGCACGTTAACCAGCATCGCTGGTTTGGCAGGTTTTCCTGCATAAGGGCTTATTTCCATCGTTCTACCTTTAATTACTCTGATGACTTTTTTGTTAAGGCCTCCATCAGCTTGTCGAATGGCTCGGCGAATTTCTTGACGCCTTCGTCTTCAAGCTGCCCAGTTACCTTGTCAATACTGATCCCGAGTTTCGGCAATCGTGTCATTATCCAGTTGGCTTCTTTGACATCTTGTTCTAAGCGTAATTTCGGATCGCCGTGATCACGGTAATCGTCGATGGTTTCAAGCGGGACCGTGTTTACGGTGTCCGGGCCGATCAGTGGTTCAATGTATTTTACATCACTGTAGTCCGGATTTTTGGTGCCTGTGCTGGCCCAGAGCAGCCGCTGTACGCGAGCACCCTTATCAGCCAGCTTCTTAAATCGATTACTTCCGAAAATCTCCTTGTAGATTTGATAAGCCGCCTTAGCACTGCAGATGGCCACTTGCCCACGCACCTTCCTGGCAATTTCCGTCTTCTTGCCGCCTGAATCGAAGAATTTCTCCACCAGCGGATCCACCAAGGTGTCAATACGGCTCAAAAAGAAGCTTGCCACCGAGGCTATGTGTTTCACGGGCTTCCCTTGGACTGCGTGCGCTTCGAGACCTGCAATGTAGGCTTCCGCAACTTGTCGATAACGAGGCAAACCAAAGAGCAACGTCACATTGACATTGATTCCTTCACTGATGAGTTGCTGGATAGCAGGCAGACCATCAGACGTCGCTGGGACTTTGATGAAAACGTTGGGTCTGTTCAGTGCAGCCCACAATCGGTGTGCTTCCTCAATTGTACCTTTGGTGTCATGCGCCAGATGAGGATTGACCTCCAGGCTGACATATCCGTCCTTGCCGTCAGTCTTTTCATACACAGACCTGAATTCGTCAGCAGCGTTCTGTACGTCGCGCTGGCTGAGAGCTTCATAGATTGCTTTAACATCTTTTTTCTTAAGGGCCATGTCACGAATGTCCTGGTCGTAAATATGGCTTTCCGCTATCGCCTTCTCAAAGATGGATGGGTTCGAGGTCATCCCGCGTAGTCCATCCTCCTCAATCAAACGTCGAAGCTCACCGTTTGCGATCAGATCGCGTCTGATGTAGTCGAGCCAAATTGACTGACCGAGCGTTCCCAATTTTTTCAAAGGATTGTCTTTTATGATTTTGCCTCTTTATTTTCCAGTGCCGAAACTTTCGCCAGGCGGCGTTGGAATCGCTCGGCGCCGCTGAATTTAGCCTGAAGAAATGTTTTTACCAATTCCCATGCGAACGCATGGCCAACCACGAGGCCGCCAAGGCAGATCATGTTCATGTCGTCGTCCTCAACCCCCTGATGAGCCGAAAAAGTTTCATGAATTAAGCTCGCACGTACACCTGCCACTTTGTTGGCGACAACGCACGCCCCCATGCCGCTGCCGCAAATCGCCACTCCGCGGTCAACCTTGCCATCGGATACTGCTTTAGCCAGCGGAACGACAAAATCAGGGTAATCATCTTCTGGGTTTAGGCCAGAGGCACCAAAATCCATGACTTCATAACCTAAATCACGCAGGGCCTTTGCCAAAAGTTCCTTTAGTTCAAAACCTCCGTGGTCAGCGGCAATTCCAACACGCATCATGTTATTTTCCAGCAGCTATTAACGCACCTAACACAGCACCGATTATTGTGCTTATGACCGGATTGCCGGTCAAAGGGCATGTACCGGAGGCACATTTACCCAAGTAACCAACTAAAAAGCCTATGCCGCCTCCTATTAGTGTGCCTATAATAATTCTCATTTTCACTACCTTCGGCTCGCATACCGCAGAGCAATCAAAACATCCTCAATCAAGTTATTGCCATACATTTCACATCTACTTCTTTCTTCCAACTAATTTCCGGCTACAGCCTTACCCATTGCGGTCTTAATCATGAAATATCGACTGATACCGTCAAGACAGATCATGCCTTTTACGCTGTCGTTATCCACAACTGCAACAGCGGTCTTACGATTTGACAAAAGCTTCTTGTAGACACTATCGAGCGGCATCTTAGGATTAACTGAAACAAATGTTCGGTCCATAATTTCGGACACCGTAACATCAAGCCCCTTTTCATGGATGCTGGCAAGAATCCGCTCCCTGGTTAAGACTCCTTCTATTCCTTTGTCTCCAAGGACAGGAAAGTCATCCTGGCAGCCGTGATGGAATTGTTCGATCGCCTTGCGAAGCGTATCATTGGGCCGAAGGGCTACAAACTCAGTTGTCATAGCTTCACTGGCGGGTACGTTGTTAAGAAGGGATTTTAATACAACCTGTTGTTTTTCGCTGCCGGCACCGATATACAGAAACAGCCCTATCAGTGCGAGCCACCAGTTGAAGAATATCCCGAACAGAATGAACAGCATTGCGAGGCCCTGCCCGACCGCTACGGCAGCGGAGGTTGCCCTTACGTAGTCCATCCTCACGGCTAAAATACCGCGCAGGACTCTTCCACCATCCATGGGAAACGCCGGGATCAGATTGAAGATCGCGAGCATGATATTAATCCCGATCAGCCCGGCAAGAAAGGACCGAGACGAGTCCGGCTGCACGGTTGGGCGCCTATTCCGGTCCAGCGACCCACGATCACATATAGGATACCGGCAATGGCCAGATTGATCAACGGCCCGACGAGAGACATGGCGATCTCCTGGGCAGGTTTTTCGGGCATCTCTTCCATTGTCGCCACACCCCCAATTGGCAGTAGTGTGATACTCTTGGCCTCTTTGCCGAAGCGGCGTGCTATAAGGCTGTGGCCGATCTCGTGGATGAGCACACAGGCGAACACGGCGCAGATGAACAAGGCAGCCCACAGACCTCTTTGAAATCCGTGCTGGTTCGCTACGGAGATGAATATGAAAAGAACAAGTAGAAGAAATGTCACGTGGATCCGAAAACGGATGCCGAATATCTTACCAATGTTAAGCGACCAATTCATATTCAGAACTCCTGTTCAACACATAGACCGGCCCACCGCTCGATGCCTGCTCCCGGATGACGCCTTTTGTTACCTGCTCATTGTCCATGGTCAGGTTAGAACGTCACAACGACAAACTGAGAGTATTGCCCTCTTCTAACAAGGAACAGAACTTTCTTGTTCTTCATCGACTTCTGCACAGCCCGGTCGAACTCCTCAACGGAGGTAACGTTTACCTTGTTGACACTCTGAATCAAATCGCCCGGCTGGATACCGGCCTGGGCCGCAGGTCTCCCGGCACAACAGAAGCGACGATCACACCGTCGCCTAATGAGTAACCGAGTTGCTGTGCTATGTCTCGTGTCAGATTCTGAACTTCAATCCCCAGTGTTTCTTGCGACTGTTGTGGCGCAGGTTGTTTACTCTGGGCAAGCTCGGCCAACCGTTCTGCAAGCGTGACCACAATATCGCGGGTCTTTCCGTCCCTCATGATCACGAATTCAACCTTGTTGCCGGGGGGGAGCATGGCTATCTCATGCCGAAGGGAGTCATACGATTCTATCCTCTTGCCATTCATCTGAAGAAGAATATCGTGGCTCTTGAGACCATCCTTCTCCGCAGGTGATCCTTTTTCCACATACGCCACAATCACTCCTTGGCCATCCTTGAGCTGAAGAAGGTCCGCCATATCCTTCGTTATATCCTGCCCCAAAACACCGAGGTAGCCGCGGACAACCCTGCCCTGTTTCTTCAACTGTTCCTCGATCGTACGAGCCATATTGATTGGAATGGCAAAACCAATGCCCATATACCCGCCGCTCTGACTAAAGATAGCCGTATTGATCCCGATGACCTGACCATCGAGATTAATGAGCGGCCCGCCTGAGTTGCCGGGATTAATGGCCGCATCTGTCTGGATAAAGTCCTCATAGGCAGCGATGTGAACATTGCTACGCCCGACAGCACTTATGACCCCAACCGTGACGGTTCCATTCAAGCCAAAGGGATTGCCAATGGCAATTACCCAGTCGCCAATCTCAATCTTCTCTGAGTTCCCCATGGGTAAGACCGGAAAGTCATGACCGTCGATCTTGATCAGCGCCACCTCGGAATCCGGTACCGTGCCTGTGAGTTTGGCGTTCTCGAACTTGCGGCCATCGTTAAGCTCCACCGTGATTTTGTCTGCATCTCCGACGACATGATTATTGGTGAGGATATAACCGTCCTTGCTGATGATAAACCCGGATCCCTGACCTTGCTCGCGGTATTTTCTTGGAGTCTGTTGCTGGGGCGGCAGCCTGTCACCGAAAAACCTTCTCAGGAGGTCATCATCAAAGAGTCCAAAAGGGTCATTGAATCCACGAGCACTGCCAAATTTCATCGAACTGACTTCAACCGCCTTTTCGACCTTGACGGATACAACCGCGGGCATCGCAGCCTTGGCGGCGGCGGAAAACGCACTGGAGAGCTCCTTAGCCGACTCTGTATTCGACTGCGCGTGTACCGGGCCAGCAAGGCTCAGCACAAATCCCAGCGATATCGTCACGATTGCGATACTCTTGAGAATGCCCCTTTTCCTTCTACAGTTTCTGTTCATGACAAATTTCCTTTCCTTGAAAAAGATTTGAACTGATAGACAGTTATTGCTCTACGTCTGTAGACATTTCAAATACTTCGCACTCCAGCCATTAAAGTCCTCTGTTACAGTTCTTTGACTAACAATACACTCTATCTGTGATGTATGACGAAGTCTGCATCCAAGGGCTCAGTCTCTACGCGGGTGTACTTGACTGTATCCCTTCTTTTATCCAATTCTTTGCCTCGTCTGCTTCATTTACGTTGAAATATTTCACCTTGGCGGTGGTAAAAGGCTTACAGAATATGCTCATGCCTTTTTCCCACTTTCTGTCGCCGACCAGTGCAAGTCGCTCAACATCTCTAAAATGCTTGATATCAAACTTGATATCCTGCCATAGCGCCCTGCGTTCCAGCCATGAAAGTCCTTCATCTCAAATAAAATACGAACCTTCCCAAAACGTTGGATTAGCTGCGCCACTTTGGGGACAAACGCCTCATAGTCCTCTTTAGTAAGTTTGCCCACAGCCCTAATTGCGAGCACTTTTCCTTCATCGGTCGCGTGAAGTTCTACGGTCATGTTTCTATCTCCCTTTTAGCAAACGTTGTCTTTATTCTGTATTCTGTCGACGGGGCTGCACGGACTATTAAACCCAGACTACGGGGCCATACGCCAACCCTACATTTGACTGTCGGGTGCCTTGGCGTGACAGTCTCATATACCAATGCGCGTCGTGATCAGTCCGTCTGTTCGACCAAATAGTTCTGTATGCCCATGTGCTTGATCTGGTCGAGTTGTGATTCGATCCAGTCGATGTGATTCTCTTCGTCGACGAGGATTGACTCGAGCATTTGCGCGTACCGTTATCACCGAGTTCGACAGCAAGTCGGATATCCGCGTTGTAGTCCTTAATGGCAGTTTCTTAAGCCTTCCAATCGTTCTTATGCTGTTTTCCCACGTCAGCCGATGCTAATCTTGTTCAGCTTGCTGACGATGGGCCTTCCCTCGAGGAAAATAATCCGAGCAATGAGCTTCTCGGCGTGTTTCATCTCATCAATCGCTCGCTTCTGCACCACCTCGTGCAGGTGCTTGTAGCCCCAATTCTCGCACATCTCAGCATGAACGATTACTGATTGATGGCTGTTAACTCGTCAGCGAGACGGGCATTAAGCCTTTCAATGACGTTGTTCTGTCCCTTCATACTTTCATTCCAATCCCAATTGTTTGGTCAATACCGATTGAACTGGCTGTGTGCACCGGATTTATCTATGGTGCACACAACCAATTACGTGAGAACAGAAGTGCAAAAGACAGCCGCGCCTTCCTCGGCGAGTTCTTCTGCCATCCCCGCTCTGCACAAGAGATGCCAGACCCACACTGCCCGTTTCGACATTTGGCTGGAACGGACCGTATATATCGATATATCTCGAAGGCCTTTTGATTTACTCACCTTTGACCTTGACCTTGATTTTTGTTGGCTTTGCCTTCTCGCTCTTAGGCAACGTTATCGTAAGAACACCGTCCTTGCATTCTGCCTGGATTTTCGCGGTATCCACCTCGGCTGCCAGCGCAAGGTCCCGCCGGAAACTCCCATAGGAGCGTTCCATGTGGTAGTAGCCCTTTTCGTTCTTCTCCTGCTCTTCCTTCTTCTCTCCACTAATCGTGAGCACATTTCCGCTGAGGCTTATCTCAACATCTTCAGGTTTACAGCCGGGGACCTCGGCTTTGACGACATATTGGTTCTCTTCTTCTGCGATATCAATCGCCGGCCAGCGACTGCGACCCCAAGCAGGCCAGTCCCAGTCTCCAAAGAAGCTGCCAACTAAATTGTCCATCTCATCATGAAGTCTCGCTAACTCACTTCTGCCTCTTTCAGTTTTTTTTACAGGTAATAGTGTCATGGTAAAATCTCCTTTCTGGATTTCTGAAAAACCACAAAATATTCTGCCTGATTGATAAGTTTTTACAATTTGACCGGCTTACAAAGGTTCTCACTTTTTGCGGCCTTTGCGCCACAATTGTCGCACTTGTATTTCGGATTTGCTGTGAGTTTCTTGTATTTGTCTGGATTTTTCTTGTCAAAACCTTCCGCTTTCAGTGCGCACATATGCATTTTGTGCTCCGGTTTTTTACAGTTTGGATTACTTGCCATAATCAGCATCTCCTTAGGGAAAATGGCCTTTTCCCTTTTAATCTTTTAATAGTGCTACATACTTCTGCTTGGCCATCCGGCGGAAGCACTTTTTCACTATTTCAAAGACTCGTATTCCACATATCTCATTGCTTTCTACAGATTGATTCTCACCAGTTATCTGCTGTCGACAGACAAGCGGGATGGTCAGTTGTTTTTGTCGCGATTTCCCTTGAGTCCTGCGATCGTTTTTAATCTCGGTTTTTAGTTCATTGTCCGGTCGAGACGGCGGGCTTTTCTTAAAGATATTCAGCGAATCCCGCCTGCCAATCACCGGCGAGGCCGGAATCTTCACCCGCTCCGGTTGTGTCATAGGGACTTTATGTTCCACAGATGACTGAACTGTTTTCTGACCTGTCGCCGGAGACTCCCAGCGGCTCCGCTCCTCACGGAACTTGTGCACGTCGGTTGATTGCCTTGAAAGTTCCTCTTGTGCGTTGGTTTTTATATTCTCAAACTTCAACGGGGACTTTTCGTCGGCAACGAAAGTACTGATTGGCTCAGCCATTCTAATATTCCTTCGCTGCGGCTCGGGTAATCTGACCAGTCGATTTTCCATCTCGTGATATGTTCTCGGTGGACGAAGATCCTTATCGGCGCGGCGACGATTGTACTCATCCCGGTCATGCTCATCCCAGTGAGGGTCAGTCCTGCGGAAATGCCAGCGGTTATATTCATAAATCGGGTCATACCACGTATGATATCGCTCAAATTCGAACCACGGGTAAATGCCGATGCCAATATAGGTGTCATCATAGTAATCGCCGAAGTAATAGTGCCAGTAACGCGGACAAGTAAACAGGCTGAATTGCAGATTACCTGTATCAACGACAATGCTGAGTGAGTAAGAAAATCCAGGTCTCTGGTAAATTGTCCTCGGGAAATAGACCGGCGCAAATAAAACTCCTCGGCTATCCAGCACGTAGTCCCAGTATCCCCCGACGAATACATAACCCCGCGGTGTCCAGACGTAGTGCGACGGCATCCAGACCCAGTCCTCCTTGGCTGCAAGCCAGTAACCCGGCCGCCGAATATACTGGCCCTGATACCAGTACCAACAGGACGGCACCCATATATTGTCCGGGTATGGTGGGGCGCCTGGTGGTTGTACTTCTTCGATAGCCGGTGGTACAGGCAGATATTCAATCTGCCCAACGCTCGTCACCGGCATCCAGAAACCGGGTACCCACTGCCAACCTTCGACCACTTTGGCCCAATACCCTGATACCCAGTACATATTGGGCGGAGTAGCCCGCCAACAACCGCTAATCCAGATATAACTGTTTCGTTCTGAATCCCAGGCCCAATAGCCCGGTACTTGTGAAAATGCTCGCCGGGTGACTCCACAAACTGGAGCAGCACATCCTCCTCCACAAGCACATACCCCTCCGGCGCGTTAGGCTTGGCTAGTTCGGCTGCCTGCGCCGACTTTTTACACCCTATTAGCCCGAAGCCAGAGATAACCAACGCGATCATTAGGGCGATCCCAAGCCCAACAGTTCTTCAATGCATGATACACCTACCTTTCTTTAATACATCACTCTATGGAAAACTAATGTTTCCCGTTAACCATTCAAGGGCCTATAGACTTTGCAAACTTCTATCCGTGGTGGACGGCCGACTCCACAGCTTCCGTGCCTTCGATGATCTCCTTGGCCTTGGCCACCTCGTCGGCGGTGCCATGCGCGATAACAAGATACTTGCCTCCTTTAATTGCCGTCTCATATTTCAACACGCTGTTCTTAGGTATGCCGATACTATACAGACCTGCACCAAGGGCGCTCACGCCGCCAACAACCGCAGCGCCTTCCAACGCTCCGATGATCCAAGTCACCAGTGGACCTGCTACTAAAATCGGGCCTATACCAGGGATGGCAAAAAAGGCCGCTCCAAACAACAATCCCCAAATTCCACCCCAGAATGCTCCCAGCTTGCCCCAGTACTTCATGCGGTCACCCGTGTTGTAGTAGCCGACGACGTGCTCCTCTGTATGGTAGTCTTTCCCAACGATGGATAGCTTCTTCATGGGGTAACCGGACTTCTGGAGTTCTTTGACAGCCGCCTCTGCTTCTGTGTGTGCATTGAAGGTGGCAACAACTATATTTTTTCCAGACATATTTGGTCTCCTTAGTTTTGTTGTTTCTTTAGTTCTTTTATTACGTTCTTTCCATTGCGCCAGGTTACTTCATAGAACCTTGCCCCATCATACCACCCCCTTGCATCATGCTCTTGCATATCGGACATTGTTCCCTCATCTGACTCATCTTTTTCTGCATGCCTTCCATGTCCATTTTCACTTCCACTTCTTTGACAAGATTCAAATCTTTGTCGTATTTGATGAGCTTGTTGCCTGCCATTACTACAATGCCCCCATCTCCCGTTGCCGCGATGGATTTGGCCATCATTGACCCCATCATCATTCCATGCATGGGACACATTGCCATCATCTTCTCTTTGCCTATCATCATACCTTGCTCTCCCATTGCTCCGCGTCTCATCCCGCCTCCTTGTGCGAAACAAAGGTTATTTGACTCCTTAAAATTTTGACAACAACAGCAAATCCAAAACTTCAGCTTTAGCTTCGGTCTGAGGGTATCCCCTGGTCGGGGTCGCCGGCACCGCTGTCATCAGCCGTTGTGTCAGACAGCATTTGCACCACCTTGCTGTCGCTGACATAGATTTTCCCGCTGAGCACCTGATGAATTACAGCTATGATCTTTTCAGCCGCCTCGTGCTTGGCAACATAGGAGGCTGCCCCGGCTCTAAGCGCACGTTGGGCATAGAGTAACCCGTCATGCATGGAAAGTATCAGAACTATCAGATTTGGACGGCGTAACTTCATTATCTCAGTGAGTTCAGAACCGCTCATCCCTTCCAAGGAGATGTCCACTATAGCTAAGTCAATCTGCTGTCTGTCGAGTGCTTCCAAGGCCTGACTGGCGCTATCGGCCTCGGCACAAACCACCAGGTCGGGTTCCTCGTTGATAAGCTTCATTAAGCCCTGCCGCACGATAGCGTGGTCATCAACAACAAGAATTCTGGTCCTATTTTGACAGGGCTTACGATGTACCTTTTTCTTCACTTTCCTTGACTTTCTTCCGCAACAACATCTCTGATAAACTCATCGAGAGCCGCAGTTAAGCGCTCATTGTCAGTTCATTTTCCAACGTGGGTCGGCTGCCGTAGCTACCAAGATGGTCACAACCAAAACAGCTTGATGGTCCAGACAATCTATATTGCTCACCACTCTATGTTGCTGTGGTTATTTTTACCAGGTTCGGCAGCTCCACCTCCTGCGTTACTGCCGAACCCGGCACGACTAACGTATGTCAACTGCATCCTCTTGCTGGCGCATTTGTTTTTGCCCGGGTTTGCCAGCCCGACACAGATGTGCGTGCACCAAACCCGATTTGAAGGAGGATAGATAAAGGCGTGTGTTGTGTGTCCATCCTTTTCATACTGTGAAACCTTATTGCCAGGACTCGTCATTTTCAGGACTTCCAATCTGCGACACCATGTTAACAAGAGCAGGGTTTGTGTAAATCAGGGCATAATCTGCTTTTGTTATCAGTCCAGCTACTCTCGCCGGTATCGGGGAATCTGCCATACCAGGGCCCGGACGCAAAGATAGGAAAGAACAGACTCTGAAGGTAAATGGGTGGAGGTTGAAAAATAGAGGCCCAAAGCGCCATCGAAAATCAGATTGAAATTATCCCTTATCTTGGCTGCTTACCCATTGAATAGAATGCCGTAGCAGCTCATCTGCACTTGCAAGGCTCAGCTTTTCCTTGATGTGCGCTCGATAGGTCTCGATTGTCTTTACACTCAGATGTAATTTTTCTGCTATCTGGCGAGTTCCGTGGCCTTGGCCAATCAGACAAAAAACCTCCAACTCGCGGTCACTAAGACGGTCTGTCACAGTAGCACCTGCCGTCAGTGCGCTGCCGGCAAACTTACTGACTATCTTTGTTGCCATACCGTTGCTGACGTACACCTGGCCGCTCAAGACTTTGCGGATTGCGGTAATCACCTGTTCTGTGGCTTCCTGCTTCATAATATAGCCCTTGGCACCTGCTCGAAGTGCACGCTCGGCATATAAAGACTCATCATGCATGGAAAAAGTCAAGACAGTCAGACCGGCATGCTGAGCTTTGATGTCCTTTATCAGCTCAATACCGCTTCGATCTTTCAAGGAGATATCGACAATAACGATATCCGGTTTCAGAGTTTTGATACCCTTCATTGCCTGATGAGCATCCTCGGCCTGTCCACAAACCACGAGGTCCTTTTCATGGCTGATAAGCTCCACCAGACCTCGTCGAACAATCGGATGATCGTCAACGACAAAAACTTTTTTCTGCTTTTGCCCATTTCCACTATGTGGTTTCTTGCCGACCATGCTTTGGCCCCCTATTCCGTATCGGTTCTCCTATTTGGAAAGACACATGTCAGTACGGTCCCCCCGCTGTCACCTGGACAAATATCAAGCGAGGCCTCGATCATTTCTGCACGGTACGCCATAATCTGCAATCCCATACCCTTCTTCTGAGGGGGTACTTTGGGAAAGCTTCGGCCATCATTTTTTATGGTAAGCATACAGGTCTGCCGGCCATCGCTTAGTTCGAGCAGAATATTCTTGGCTTTTCCATGTTTGATGGCATTGCTGACGGCTTCTTTGAGCGATGCGATAAAGGTGCAAGGCCATCGAAGGATCATCGACCAGGACGGCGTTGTTACACTTGAAAATGCAGGAGACACCAAACACATTTTCCGTGGTGGCTGCCAGCATCTGCAGGGCTGACATCAGACCGCTTGAGTGTAAGTCCACCGGATGAAGTCCCTTGGCCAGGCTACGTGTCTGATCGATTGCCTGACTCACCAGTGTGGCTATCTCTTTGGCATCATCCGATTCGGTCAAAGCTCGGCGATTGAGCCTTTTTTCCAGCAACTTGCTTATCATAGCAATGCCGGTAAGCTGCTGGCCGAGACTATCGTGCAGCTCTTGTCCAATCCGCGTCTGTTCTCTCTCACTGATGGCTAAGAGCTCTCTTCCAAACGCCCGCGCCGCTCGATTTCCTGTAATAACTGCTCATTGGCTTTTGTCAATTCTTCCGTGCGAGCCTGCACCAGCTCTTCCAGGTGCTGCCGGTACTTTTCCAAGTCTTGCTCAGCCTGGATTCTTGCCAAGGCGACCCCAATGCTGACGCCGATGTCCTCGAAGAACCGGATCATCTCGCGCGTAAAGCGCCCTGGCCGAGTGTCGTTGAGCTGCAATAGTCCTACGATCTGGCGGTCTGATCGCAACGGAATCAGGGCCACCGATTCGTATCCGGCCTGGTTACAGCGGTTTCTCGTGGGAGCTTGCAAATCGCTCGGTGGCGTTGAGTTCAGTAATTGCGTCGTGGTGTTGGTCCAGAAACTCCCTCCTTCTGTAAAAAACGGCAGCGTGGGATCCATGCGGCCGCTTATAATATTGCCGCACATACACTCTAACAGAGCCGCACCCTGCGAGTCATAGAGTAGTTCGCCGTTCTCAGTACGAGCACAAAGATAGTTCTCAGCCTTCACAAAATCCTCCGGGAAACCTTGTGTCTCAAAGTAGGGGAAATCATCCCCTTGATGCAAGCGAATCCCGATGGCTTCAAAACCAGTGGATTCTCTTACCAGTGTGAGAACGTCACGAACCACATCCATTTCCATCTTTTCTCGATTCAGACACTCCAGGATATAACCTGCCAATTGTTGGCGTGACTCCGCTTCTTTGCGCTCGGTGATATCCTGGACGACCCCGAGCATACGGATGGCCCTGCCCTTTTCGTCCCGGACGACATTACCTATCTGAGAAAACCAGCGGACTGTTCTATCCGGCCAGACGATACGATGCTCGATAGCGTAGTCTTTACCCTCTTGCACACGAGCATTGACTGCATCAACGACACGCTGGCGGTCCTTTGGATGGGCGCATTCTAGAAATGCCTGGTAGGTTGCGCCAAATTCTCCGCGACCAAATCCGAACATAGGCTCCATTTGCTCAGACCACACTAAAAATATAAAGGAAGACATAATGGTGGTAACAAATAATAAACAAAACTCAAACTAGCAATGGGACGCGGCGTATATACAAAAATAAATCTTGTTGAAAATTAAGCGGGACTGTATCATATCGAGAATAAGTGCCTTCAGAATAATAAGGCCAGCCACCCAATGATGCCAATAATGTCAAGTAGCAGTGAGTAACAAAGGAAAAAAGCAACCCCATCGCAAGGAGTGAATGCACGGGATGCGACTATATCTAATCAATCCCTCCAACCCGCTTGTCAGCATCGTCAAAGTCAAGCAGAGCCGCTGGAACCGTTACCGCGTGTGGAAACCGCTCACCCTTATGGTTCTGGCGGGCCTGACCCCGCCGGAGTGGGAAATCTCGATCGTGGACGAGAACCTCGGCGTGCCGGACTATCGGGCCGTGCCTCGGCCGGACCTGGTCGGCATTACCGCTTTCACCTCGCAGGCGAACCGCGCCTACGAAGTGGCCGCTCACTTCCGGCGTCTGGGCGTGCCCGTCGTCATGGGCGGCATTCATGCAACCATGTGCCTCGAAGAGGTCATGGAGCGAGTGGACTCGGTCGTCACGGGGGAAGGTGAGGGCATCTGGCCCAGGTCCTGGAGGACGCTGGGCATGGCTGCCTGAAGCGCCGGTATGACGGAGGGCTCGCCGAGATGAACGGTGCCCCGTTCGCCCGTCATGATTTGCTGACTGGGGGATATGCCTTCGGGGCCATTCAGACCAGCCGCGGCTGTCCGTTGAACTGCAGTTTTTGCAGCGTGACGAGGTTCAACGGGGCCAAGTACCGGCAACGACCCATTGCGGATGTCGTGCGGGAATTCCGGTCGATTCGTGAGAAACATGTTCTGGTTGTGGACGACAACCTCATCGGCACGCGCCCTGAGCACATCGCCCGCGCCAAGGACCTGTTCCGCGCGGTGGCACAGGCAAAACTGCGCAAGAAATGGATTGCCCAGGCCACCATTAACTTCGCCGACGACGAAGAACTGCTGGCGTTGGCCGCCAAGGCCGGGTGCAGTGGCGTCTTCATCGGCTTCGAATCGGCGGCGCCGGAAGGGCTTCTGGAGATCGGCAAGAAATTCAACCTTCTGAAGGGCCGAGACTTCCGCGCCTCCGTACAGCGCATACAGCGGCACAACATTCTGGTCGCGGGTTCCTTTATCATTGGTTTGGATATAGACGAACCGGGCATCGGCAAACGTATCGCCGAGGTGGCCAGCCAGTACGGCGTGGACCATCTCAACACGCTGTTTCTGACACCCTTGCCCGGCACACCTCTGTGGGACCAGATGAAGTCGGAGAACCGCATCGGCCTGGATGTGTTCCCGGAAGACTGGAAATACTACACGCTGACCTACCCCGTGGCCAACTATAAGCATTTGTCCATGGACGGCATCATCGACGAAATGATCTCCTGCACACGGAGATTCTATTCCATGCCGCGAATTCTGCGCAGGGTGTGTAGTAGCTTGTGGCAGCGTCGCAAGCCGCTGATCTGCCTGGCGGGCAATCTCTCATACAAGGGCAACATCCATCTGGACTCCAAGGCATACGCGGACTTCAAGTGCTACTGGGACAATAGGCACAATTGTGTAAAGCAGTCACAGAAGCTGATGGCGTTTGACTTTTTGAAACAACCGATTCGGGCAAAGTAGTTTAACAACGCGCTGCAGCCGACGCGGCACCAGCGCGGCTGAGCTTTCCATTTGTGCGGTAGCGAAGGAGCCTCGGCGGCAAGCAAATCCGTGCTAATCTGTGGAATTCTATGATGAATTGACGATTGTAAATTGAAAGTTGCTGAACCGGGCAGTGACGCCTTGATAGCGAGATTGTGTGACCTGAAAAGGCAAAGGGCTGGCAGTCTCACATACTGTCAGCTTTTTTTGCTGCAAGTGCCGGTACTACTCTCGCGGAGACCTTCCTTCTGTTCCGAATACCAGAGCGGTGGTTTAAGTGATGATTCTTTCTCGTTAATGCCAACAAGAAGAGGCAAAGACAGAGAGAAAGCCGCTGACGAGTTATCAAAAGAATTAAGAGTTTTTGTGTCGCGAAGCCGACATAAAAATTCGTGTTGGACGAAACGTTTTGGGTTGACCTTTGGATTTTTAATAGCAAATCGTATCACCCTTGTGGGTGAGCCGAGGGGTCTGGGCTGTAATTGTGATGTGCATTAAGGTCTCTGGTGTGGTTATGCAGCAGACAGAGCATTTGATGAACTGTGGTAGATGGATAAAATGCCCACTGTTTTTCGAATGTAGATAGACCAAGAGCGGCACGCACAGCCCAAAGGTAAGACCTGCGTTGGCTTTGTTGACATGTAGCGAGTTTGAGCTGTGATTCATGACGGTGGTGCCCTGCCTTGGCGAGGTATCCGTGCCAACCAGATAAGCGTACCTGTTTTACAGCGAGGGCATTTCTGTTGCGGTGGCGGTGTCATCTGGGTCTGGGTGGTATCTGAGTGTTGTGGTTGTGATTCAGGAACATCGCCCTTGTTATCATCGGCAAGCAGGCTTTGCATTTTGGTCAAGTACTCTCGGTTCGCCGGGGCCCATAATCCGTAGTAGCGGACCTTGTGAACCCCTTTGGGTAGTACATGCTGGAGGAACCGGCGAATGAATTCATGTGCATTGAGCGTCATTATCTTGGATTGAGAACTCTTTGTCGGCTGATAACGGAAGGTTACCTTGTCATCGTCGATGGAAATGATTCGACTGTTTGTAATCGCAACCCGATGGACATAGCGTGCCAGGTATCTAAGGACTCTATCAGGCCCCTGAACAGTTGGTTTGGAGTGAACTTTCCAATTCTGATACCATAGCGATGCGGGTAATCGGATCTGAGGCAATTGTCTACGAACCATACGCGTGAATATGCCTCTGAAGATTATTGACAACGCATCGATAGGAAAGAGGTAAGTTTTCCTGGCTGGCAACCACTGCTGTCTGTCTGGAGAAATGGCACCTGCCGGGATCAGGCAATGCACATGAGGATGATAAGCCAGGGTCCTGCTCCAGGTATGCAAGACACACATTACTGCGACCAGGCCACCGACATAATGTGGGTCACGAGCCAGCTTGATCACAGCCTGTGCCGCTGCCTTCATCAGGATGCCATAGAGCTTCTTTTGATGAAGGCGTACGATTGGCCGCAGCTGCTGTGGCAGTGTAAGGATGACATGATAATATTCTGTGTCCAGCATTTCTTGACGTCTTTGCTGGAGCCAGGTTGCTGTGTCATTCTTATGACACTTCGGACAGCTTCGATTGCGACAGGAGTGATAAGAGTAGTGCTAATAGCCACATTGATCGCACTGGTACACATGGCCACCCATGACTGCTGTACGGCAGTTCAGTATATCTGCAAAGGCCCGATGTTGACTAGGCAGCATCTTCTGGCCGAACCTCTGCAGATACTCATCTCCGTAACGGCGCAGGATATCCGCGACTTCGAGCATGGTTAGACGCTACGGAACTCAGAGCTTGTCCATCAGGTCATTGATCTTGCTGTGAACACCCAGCATGGTACTCTGGGTCAGGTGCATATACATGAAGGTGGTTTTGGGATTGGCATGGCCCAACAGCGACTGGATCACCCGCAAGTCCACGCCTTGTTCCATAAGATGGGTGGCGTAGGAATGCCGCAGCGTGTGGCAGGTTACCTGCTTGCGGATAGGCGTCTGGGCAAGGGCAGCCTTCAAACATCGCCGAATCGTTCCCTCGTTGATCGGGTTTGGGCCGTCGAGGGTGGGAAGAAGCCACATTTTGGGGCGGATCTTATACCAGTAGGCACGTAAGCGTTCCAAGGTCCGCTCAGGCAGGGGTACATAGCGATCCTTTGCGCCCTTGCCGTTGCGGACGCAGACCATCATCCTCTCGCTGTCGATATCCTGGCAGTGAAGACGCCTGGCTTCGCTGAGCCGTAAGCCACAGCTGTACATCATAATCAGACTCATCTGAGCGGCCGGTCGACGGACTTTCTTCAGCAGGCATCGGGCTTCCTGGCGGCTGAGCACAACCGGCAGCTTCTTGCTGTTCCTGATGCGGATCAGATCCAATATGGGCCACTGCCGATGAAGGGTCCTTCTATAGAGAAACTTGACTGCGTACAGGTAGGTCCGCAGCGTACTGCCGGCCAGATGGCGCTCATCCTTCAGATAGATGAAATAGTCCCGGATGTCTTCTTCGCTGAGCAGATCGGGAGAACGATGGTAATGCCCGGCCAACTCCCTTATGGCATCCACATAAGTCTGCTGGGTACCGGGTGCCAATCCACGAAGTTGCATGTCCTGTATCATTCGGTATCTTAGCTCTGTCATGACATACTCCTTTCCATAGGAACACAAAAACCTTGTGAGCTACTCCCCCAGCGGCAGTACATGGAAAGCAAGATACTGCCTGTTAACCGTGCGGAAAACCCCCGGCCAGCAAATCGCACTTGACCCTACCCGCGAAGCGCTACGGCGTCAGCCGTTTCGTCCAATAGTTGAAAGTCACAGTTTGTAAGTTTTGAGGAAATTGAGATAAGATGAGTAATGAATAACAGTTATGACAACTGGCCAAAAATCAGGCTAAGACCGAAAAGGGCCATTTTAAGGCGTCATCGGTGCGCGCCACTGGCGATCTTAGGCTGGCAGGACCGGTCCAAAAGATAGTGGTATATGGCCCGGGCACTGGCAGACTGATGAATGGTAGAAGTCCCACTCTACATCGCGCAGTATCCAGTTGACAGCTATTATGTTGAATTAGATCGTGTAGGGGGCGCGCATCGCGCGGGACCGCATCCGGTTGGCTTCGGGATCGCCGACAAACTCAGCCTTGCGCAGATCGAACTTCAGGTTTCGCTTCAATTGCTCGCAGATGTCGGCGGCCAGGCAGATGTTCATGGACCGATACATGACGTCAGGGTTCGCCACCGTGGGTCGGCGCGACCGGATGCAGTCGAAGAAATCCCGCACGTGGTTCAAGGGCCGTTGGGTGCGGGCCGTGTAGTCCGCCAGCACTTTCTTGTATTCGCGCAACAGCGCCGGCGATGAGACATCCGGGCTCGAATAACCGTCGGCGGCCGCGGCCCATCCTTCGGGACCATCGAACCGCTCACCACAAGCGCCATGCCAGTACTTGCACGGTTCCCAAACCGAGCCGGCGACTCGGAACAGAACCAGCTTCACCCCGTTGGACAAGCGCGTCACCATCGTCGCATCCGGCCCCTCATACTCGAACTCGATGAAGGAAACGTTCGTCATGTCGAGTCCGGCCAGGGCCTGGGCCACCGTGTGCGCGCCCCACATCGCGACATCGGTGGCGAAATCATAAAAGTGATACCACCCTCCGCCATTCACATAACCGCCGTTGTAAGGCCGCCAGGGACAGGGACCGAGCCAGACATCCCAGTCCAGTTCATCCTTGGGCGGTTCCGGTTCCGCCGGCAACCAGTCGTGACGCAACCCGTCGCGCCAACGACAGTCGGCGTAAGCGGTATGAATCTGGCCCAACCGGCCGGAGCGGGCCATTTCGATGGCAAACACATGATTGCGGCTCGCTGAGCCGCTGGGCGCCGGTTTGATAGACCCGGCCATACCGGCGGGCGGTCTCCACGACCATCTGCCCCTGCGCCATCGTGAGGCAGGCCGGCTTCTCGCAATAGACATCCTTGCCCGCCCGCATCGCCAGGATCGAAGCCAGCGCGTGCCAGCGGTCGCCGGTGGCAATCAACACGGCATCCACATCCGTCCGCTCGGCCAGGAACTGGCGCATATCGCCATACACGGCACAATCCTTATTGCCGTATTTACTGTCCACCATGTTCTTGGCCGCTTCGCGCCGGCTTTTCAGGACATCACAGACGGCGACCCACTGCACATCCGGCTCGGTCAACATCCAGCCCAAATCATAGGAACCGCGGCCGCCGATTCCAATGCCGCCCATCACGATGCGTTCGCTGGGCGCAACAGCTCCGCCACGCCCCAGCGCCGAGGCCGGAATATAACACGGCAGCGCCACCGCACTTGCCGCCATCGCCCCCCGTGTCAGAAACTGACGCCGCGTGAGTGTCGTACTATTGTCATTGCTCATAGGATTTTTCTCTTTCTATTCAATCTCATAGTTTTCAGTTAGTCACTGGAACTTCCTAACCTGACATTTCCCATTTGACTTCATAATCGGTGCTCCTGCATGTGGCACTGTCAATAATACCACAATAAGGGACTCGATTTCAACACCTCTGACCATCAACACGGCTGCTGAAGTACTCGGCGGCGGATATCAACCAAGACGAAAGTGTGAACTTTGGCGATCTATCTATACTGGCCGATAACTGGCCTGGGAGCATTACACTATAGGGGCGTTCCATCTTCGCGGCAACAAAAGGGCTGAGACAATGGCAGCCCTTTTTTCATGGTGTGAACAGTGTACTTGGCCGGGCGCACCGGCCATTGAAAACGTTCACATTTTTTGCAATTTTTGTAAGGTGTTCGTATTACATAACTTATGGAATGAACATTTTTCTCGAATTGGCAGATAAGGGGTTATCGAGTTGTATCCCGGTTGTTGTCGCCGGCTCACGAAAATGGGGCCGTTTATCGTTATGAGTAGCAAGCGGCACCCAGAATCAGGACAGTAGTCTTTGCGCCTCATGAGGCTTGAAATCGTTTCGGCTCCAATCGGTGGGATCGACCACTGAGACACAGGTAACCTTGCCCTCTTTCGCATAGACATATAATACCTGGTGGCGGATAATATTGGCATAGATCATCAAGATGTCTGCGTCAATAGATGGTGCGCCGTCAATCGACCATAGACTGTATTCACGGGCTGCTTCTCCTGCCAAATCCATTCGGGGCTCCCCATATTTCTGCTTGAACTCTTCGACTGTCTTTGGGCATTTCTTCTTCAAGAAACGATAGATGGCTGGAGTCTTAGGCTTCTCGGCTGGTGTAGGCTTCTCGGGTTTCCAATCGGGATCCAGAGAAGTAATAATCCCAGCCGCCTTTGCCTGACGGTAAGACTCCCGAATACTAGCCCTTATCCCACTTCCGAAGCTGATACTGTAAATGGAGAATAGACCGTCCCAAATTATCTGACCCTTCCAAGGCAACAGCACCGCTTTGATGAGGACGGGCAAGGTAGAAAGGAGTATGTCCACTATCTCATCGGTCAAACCAAGAACTCCATACGCTTTAGCGGAATCATCGGCTGGCAGGAATACCGTATATTTTTTCAGATCTTGGACAGCAAAAAAACCACCTTGAATAAAAAGAGAACCAATCCCACATATATCCCAATTCTCGTTCACGAAACCCGTCAGGATTCTCCTCCATGTAATCCTTAGTGAGTTGAATGTTGTTAAGAAGATGGTTACGAGCCTGCACCTTGGCTTCATTAGGAGCAGACCTGAAAGTCCTGGCGCCCCTGATACCCTCGATGCCACCAGATCGATCAGCTGCAAAACCAATCACCGAAGGATATAGGGCAAAAAACAGCTTTGCTTCTTCCGGAGATATTAGCATGATATGAAATTTCCTTTGCCCTTATTGAGCTATTGAAAACAGGATGGCCTTTTATATATCAACTCCCGTTACTTCTCAATGTCTCTTGGCTCATACGCCTCACAAATGAATTCTTCTTCTCCCTGCTGATCAGCCCTTGTCAGGCTGCACAGGATTTCTTGTTCTCCAGACTCCCCGTCATTCTTGCAAGTGATGCATAGATCGGGCTTGGCAATTAGGTCAGGATTGATTTCTGTTCCATCATCATCGAAATATTTGGGAGTAGAGTCATTCATCACAATGTGCCCCTTTCTGTGAATCCCAAATCTTATCTTCTTCTTCATTTAGTCTGTCATATAGCTGTTTGCATGTTTTACATCGCTCGTCTGAGGTGGGAACATACTCCACTTTCCAGGGATTGTGTTCAACACAAGGATAACCATTGGGATCAGTGAGAACAGCATCCAAAACAGAAACCAGCCATCTTAATTCCTCGAAGGTAAATTGGAACGGTTTGTCCCCATGGTATTTCTGAATTCGTTTATCTAATCCAGGACATTCGGGTATGTCATATGTATGCCGCTTGAGTTCTACAAGCTCATCGCCGCTTATGAGTATTCCGTATTGTTTCTGTTTTTGTCTTTTCATCATGCGTCAAAAAACATAAGGCAGTCTATACTTATTCATCTCCGTCTTCAAGCTCTTACAATTGGGGGTATGGTCCTGCTGCTGCTGCTGCTGGCGGCGGCGTTGAATCCGGTTCTAGTCTTTGCGCCTTTGGCCTATCTCGATGAAACATACGAATGCACCTACAACTCGCATCAGGTCGTTGGCTGCCACATTCTTGATTGTCTTTCAATCCCGATGACCGCGTGCGGGAGTCATGCGTTCCCCAACCCCGCTTACCAGGGCTACCGCCGTCAGCACGAACCCCAGAGGTGTCCAGATCACAAAGCTCACCACGACTGGGATGAACAGGACCGGCGTTCCGGCAAAGACCGACGATACAAGAGCCAAACCAAGGATCAGCGCGAACAGGATCTTCACAAGCCTCGATTCCCGCGTCTCCACCTGGACCGCGGTGCCGGGCATTGGTTCTCGTCTGCGGTGCAGCCAAAGGCCGGCGATGACCAGTGCGTAGAAGATGAAGGTGAGCAACTGGACCGGAGCCGAGGGCAGTCCCTGGGGCCTCAGGAAGATGTACGTTACTCCATACAGCAGTACGAGGTATATGGACAGCCCGACAAATCCCCAGCGGCTAAAGACCACAATGGGGCGCGCATCTGAACAGGATAGGGCAGGCCGCGCTAGCCGTGACAGCACAAGCAGGAGAACGAGCACCACCGCCAGGTTCATGGTGAGGTTTGCCGGGCCACCTGAGTTCATGCCCAAAACGCTCACGAAGGATAAAACCAGGTAGACTCGCACCGCCCAAGCGACCTTGCTCTTTCCCGTGAACCAGGCCAAGTCGGGAAACAACCGCCGCAGGGCTGGGCAGAGCACACAGGCCACTACCAGCGGAACAATGAAGGACGCCAGCGGGTGAAAGAGAAATACCATGCTTATCTCGGAGAATCCGTATGGCCCAATGCTGCCCATGACGAGCTTTCCATCACCGCTATAGCCATACCAGATAACCTTGGTGACCCATGATTCATATAAGCCGAAGAGCACGCCCCACAGGTAGAGTGACCACAACGATGTCCTACCCGTGCGGACTGCAAGCGTGGTAAAGAAAAAGAAGTGTGTAAAGTAGAGCCAGTAGGTCACCATCCAGGTCCAAGGGTGCCATAGCCCAACCTGGATGGAGGCGCCGGAGAACACTTCGGCGCAGATGAGTACGATCAGTCCGATCAGCAGACGCGGGAAGACAAGGTTGGACCCGGAGGTGCCTGGCGGATTGCCTTGCGCTGCCGGTTTCGATGCGAAGGCTCGCTCGATCCCACCGGGTTTCGACGTTTGTCCGCTCCCGTCATCTGTCTTTTTCTCTTCCTTCATGGCCTCGTCACCTCGGGAATCGACCGCGGCACTAACGTGAGAGTGATGTTCTACGAAAAAGACCTCAGGATTTCATCAATCCTGGATTTTGCATGACATGAGATAGTTGCCACTTTCGACTGTGAACGTTGTCTGAATTCATCTCCTGCAATTCTGTAAGTATCTTTACTTCCCTGAGCCTCCCATACAGCTCGGGAGCCGCTTACCGACAATATCGTCTTAACATATTCATCTGTTCGTAGCCATTTCAGGGTGTGCTCCGTTGTCAAATATGTCTCTCCCCGCGGGCCAATTTGCTTGATCAGATCAGCCGCGATAGTGTCTTTTGTAACAGAAATACCGGCAGCTATTCTCTTGGCCAGGGCTGTGATCTCGACGTCCATAAGCAATTGCTCATTGCTGAAGGTCATCCCGGTTGCAAACATCCCGCAGTTTACGATTAAGTCGTGTCCGGCAGCAACGGCACAGAATTGACTGAATGTTTTTTCCCAAGCATTTTGTTCATCGTGAGCGTGATTATCAGAATTTGGAGCTGTAGTGTGAGAAGGCACATTGTAGAACTGCGCTAATTGGGCGGCAGCAATCCGGCAGACCGTTGTCTCTGCGGAGCCAACAAGCGCAGCCGCAGTATGCATATTGGTCGTGGTCCACGAGCTGGCATATATAACCTTATGCCCGGGATCGAGCAGTTGGATTATTGCCAGGCCGGAGAGGCACTCTGCGTTGTTCACAGTCAGCAAGCCGGCAAGGGTATAGGGTGCGGAAACGCCGGCGTTTGGCTCAGGTAAGACAGCTATCGGAACACCTGTGTCCACCATATCAATTATTGCGTCAAGGACACCCCCTTCCCAGAAAAGCGGACTTGTAGGAGATAGCTGACTGATGCCGTAAACTTGCGCTCGTAAATCTCCCTGGAAAACAGCCGCAAGTATATCGATGCAGGCGCGATTGACTCTGGCGTTATCCGTAGAAAAGTAAATCGGTTTTGTGCTGTTTTCAACACAGGCCCTCACACCGTACAGCAAAGACACCTTCGGATCAGGCACATCTTGCGGCATAACCGGGATACCAATCATATCGATTACATTACACTGGTCACAGATCTTGGCAAAATTCTCCACATCCGCCACTGTGCTTGCCCTTGTCTGGCCAGATTCTGAATCTACCCAGAAAACGGCATTGTGACCGGCGGCGATTTTTGGTTGCCGGTCCCCGAGAACAAATGCAGAATTGCCCCTGCGATCGAACACCTCAAACTTCCCTGGGATGGCAGCCAGTGATTCCTCGATGCAGGTTTTCGGAAAACGGACTACCTTAGTTTCATAATTTACCGGCAATCCTCTTTCTCGCAGGAAATCGAGCATTCTGGAGCTCAAAATCTTCACTCCGCAATGCTCGAGAATATCTATTGTTGTTTCGTGGATGTTCTTGACTTCCGATTCAGAAAGGACCTTAAGACAGTCAAGTTTCATATAGCCTCCAATGACATCAACTCTACCACAGAACCACATAGAGAAAGGTAAATATGATCACCAAAACGAGCCACCAGAGAAACAGTCTCTTGTAAGCTCGGTACCTCAAAGGCAGTTCTGCCGCAGGCAGCTTCAACATCGATGGCTTCCAAGTCCATCGCTGGATTACTTCGGCGGGAGGCGGCTGACCAAGATAGGCTATCAGAACGTGAAAGCCAGTTACGGGTATGAGCAGCAACCCTGCCACGTTGAAGGAGTTCATCTCTATGTCGAGGCTACGCAACAAAAAAGGTAGGAATAATAAAGGTAACGACAATAGCAAGGTCGACATGGCAGCAACGCTATTTGCCCTTTTCCATAACAAGGCAGACCCAAAGACCACAACAATTGGGACAGCCATAAAGAACCAGCATTCCTGGAAATACGCAAAAATTGAACGCCAGCTCGCAACGACTGGCGCCCAGAGTACGCCAATTACAAACAGGAGCGTTGATGTCACCTGACCAAACCGTATCATTGCTTTATCAGTAGCATCCTTCCTTAAAAAACGCTTGTAGAAATCAATTGTCAATATCGTTGAACAAGAATTTATCAGAGAGTCAAGAGTTGACATAATTGCACCAATCAGGCCAGCAAATACAAGCCCTCGAATCCCAAAGCCCAGAGGACCAACAACGGCACTTACCACTTTTGAATATGCCTCATCCGGGTTTTTGAGATTCGGGAATAGTCTGTAGGCAATTAGACCAGGAAAGCAAACTGCGAAAGTCAAAAAGATTCCCAGAAAGCCAGAAAATAAAACTCCTGCACGGGCGTGCCACTCATTTCTGGCAGCCAGAACTCTTTGATTAATATATTGATTAGTCGCATAGTACCACACATTGGTAGAGAGAAATAGAACGAGCATGCCCGTCCAGGGAAGCTCAGGATGACTGGCCGGAAGTATCATGTGCGCCCGCTCGCCGGTCCCTCTTATTGCCTCCCACCCGCCGACTCTTTCATACCCCAATGCGAATACCAGCAGACCGCTTATTAGCAAAAGGATACACTGGATTACATCCGTCCAGACAACTGATGCCAGGCCGCCGGTTACCGTATAAATACCTGTGCCTACCGCCAGTATAAGAATTGCAAGCCAGATATTTATGCCAAAGATAGAATGCAGAGCAAGACCCCCGGAATACATAACTCCAGCTAAGTTTATGAAGACATAAGAAACGACAGTTATAATAGCGAAGAGAATCCGGCACGATGAACCGAACCTGTACTCAAGGTATTCAGGCATTGTGCTTATCCGTCGGCGGAGATACATCGGCACAAAGAAAACCAGCATTATGGTCAATGCCGGCATAATTCCCCACTCCCAGTTTGATACTGCCAGACCGTGACGGTAAGCGTATCCCACCTCGCCCACAAATTGCTCGGTGGAAATACTTGAGGCAACCAATGAAAAACCAACTGCATACCAGGGAAGATTGTCACCTGCCAAAAAGTAATCTTTGGCGGTCCTCTGGCCTCGTCGCGCAACCCATAGGCCTACAACAAGTACGGCGACCATATACGCAACGAAAACTATATAATCGGTAAGGCTCAGATGCACTTGGTTGACTCTCCTGGGGTATCAGTCTATTCGGTTAACCCTTGCGATAGCCAAGGTATTCGAGCGTCTTCTGTAAAGATTCAATATCATCAAATGATGGGGCATATTCCAGCCCGAAAACGCCTTTGTAACCAAGCCGCTCAATTTGACCCATTACGAACGGGTAGTTTACTTCACCATTATAGAGTTCGTGCCTTCCAGGCACGCCGGCTGAATGAAAATGACCTATGACGTCGATATTGCGCTCAATATGCTTGACAATGTCACCCTCCATAATCTGCATATGGTAGCAATCAAAAAGGAGCTTCATATTGGGACAGTCGAGCTTCCTGCAGATTGCGGCTGCCTTGTCGCTACTCGATAGCCAATATCCAGGATGGTCATATACTGTATTCAAGGGCTCAAGCAGCAAAGTGACACCTGCCTTAAGGGCCATTTCAAGAGTTGGCTTCAGACCTTCCAGCACAGATTGTAGCATCTGCCTATTGCTCATGCCTTTGACAATGTTGCCTGTGCAGATAATGGTCGCCGGTATATTTGCAGCCTTATTAAACTCGATTGTTATTCTGGCCGCTCCAACCATTGCTTTCTTTTTGCAGGATCGGTCAATCCGCCTCCAATTGAGCCGTCCGGCGAACCTATGACGCTGTTAGTCGTTTTCACGTTATTTCTTTCGGCAATTTTGGCCAATTTCCCGGCGGTGCCATGGTAGCTGAAATCCTTTACAAACCACATCTCGACAAATTCAAGGCCTATCTCCGCCGCCTTTTCAAACCGCTGCTCAAAGGGCAATTTCGCTAAGGCCATTTCCACACACAAGCCAAGTTTCATCCGATCTGCTCCTTTCAGTAGCACTTACCCCAGATACACTCGAAGAACTTTGTTTATGCCCTCAGCTATAGCTGCACAGTCTTGCTCAGAGTAATTGTAATTGATGTCCACCATAATCGCGCGTGACAATAGGTCCAGTGTGCGGGGACACATATCCTTGGAATATGTTGGTAATTCATTTACCGGCACCGCGCTCCAGGGAAGACCATCACCAGCAACAGTCTTTTTGTCCAGAATGTGTTCCCAGTAAGTGTAAATGTGCCAATCTCTCACCGTAGAGTCATAAATACCGCCCGCCGGCACTCCCTCGGCTTGCATCGCTCGAAGCGCATTTTTAGTAAGGCCGCTGTCAGGAAGGAACATCACCAGACAAATTGCCGTGTCCCCCTTTTCATCGGTGATACGGCGGAAATGAAGACCCGGCACCTTTTCTATGGCATCTTTTATCAGCCGCTTGGCTTTGCGATAGCCAACAAGCATTTCGTCCGTTTTTCTAATTTGTGGCAGCGCCACTGCGCCTTCTAATTCGCTCATTCGATAATTTTCACCGCAAAATAATTCGCCTTCTTTTCGCTCTCTGGCAAATCTATCCGGCCGCCAGCACGCAGCGCAGTCATGCCAGCTTTGAGCACGGATATACAGCCACTCGTTGTCGGTCGTTACAAAGCCGCCTTCGCCGCTGACCATAACCTTGTAGTAATCAAAGCTGAAACACCCCATAGTCCCGATGCTGCCAAGTCGCTTGCCTCTAAATGAACCGCCCCCTGCCTGGGCAACATCCTCTACTACTGCAAGCCCTTTTTTGTTGGCAATATCCATTATGGCATCCATCTGGGCAGGCGCACCCCGCATATGAACCGGCACCACGGCCTTGGTTCTTTTGGTAATAGCTGCTTCTATCTTCCGTTGATCCATACACAGCGACTCGTCAATGTCCACTATTACTGGGATGCCGTTGCAAGAGGCCACAGTTGCTGCCGTTGCAAAAAATGTATAACCTGGAACGATCACCTCGTCACCAGCCCCTATGCCCAGTGCCCTGTATGCTGCCACAAGAGCCGAAGTACACGAGTTAACTGCCAGACAATATTTTGTCCCAATCAAACTCCTCATCGCACTCTCTGCCGCCGCCACTCTGCTTGGCTTAGGATTGTAATACCTGAATAGATGTGGTCCTTTTACCGTTGTAGCGTTGCGGATAATTTGTTCTATTTTCCTTTGGTCTTTTGGGTCGAGTTGCCACATATCAATCAGTTCGAGCAACTCTTCTTTGCCAATCTTGGTTGGGAAAGGCCCAAGACTCTCGACAGCTCTGGCACCCCCATTTATCGCAAGACTTCCTGAATTCATACCTGCCCCTTCAGTCAATTCAGATAGAAACTGCCGTGATCCCAATATCTGGTCTTGTCAATAGTATATGCGCTGGGCAGTACGATGTCCAAGCAACATCTCTCTTTTGGTCGGAAGGCAGCTTGACACACACCGAGTAATACGCGCATTATTGGTGCTGTGGCTGCGAACCTACCGTGGCATGCTGGCCGGCAGTCGCCGCTGACACGGTTCTCTCAGGAGACTAACAATGAAAGCGTCGAGAATCGTTCTGGCAGTCCTTATCACCCAGGCGGCACAAGCCCCTGCACAGCAGGTCCCAGTGGTGATCGAGAACACGTGTGTGCGGTACTCTATATCGTTGGACGGAAGAAATCTCGGATTCGTTGACCGCGCAACCGGGATTGACTACCTCAACCACGATGCACCCTCGGTTTGCGCACTTGTGCGACGGAACGGCAGGGAATATTCCGCAACTTCAGCCTCGTATGCGGACGGACGCCTGGTCATGCGATTCGCAAAGGCGAATGTGGAGGCAGTTATTCACGTCGAGCCGGAGACTTCATACATCCGCCTTACCGTAGACTCGGTGACGGGCGACCCAATTGATTCCCTCTTGTTCCTGAATATCCCCCTGACTTTGAAAGGCCGGCCTGCCGAGCCATTCGGCACTGCGCGCTGTCTTTGAACCTGATAACTCGCGTGGACCAACTGCCGGCACTCCAGACGAGCCTGCAGGCGTCCTGCCACGACAAATTCGGCATGGAGGGGGCCAAGGTTGCCATCGTCGGGAGCCCGATGGACAAGAATGCTGGCGGCTCTCAAGCAGGTATTGACCGAGGCGGATGAGATGCCCCATTGCACGGTCGCGGGGCCCTGGGCGCGATGGTCTCGTTCAACCATGGCTCGTATCTGTTCAACTTCGGCGCGCTCACAGAATCGAATGTGGACGAATGGATAGCGATGGCCCAAAGAGCCTCGGGGTGACCCAGATCGACAATCACGGGGGCAGGCGAGTTCTTCCGCTTCGGCGATTTCGTCCTGAATCCCGAGAAATGGCCCGAAGGATGGGACACCTACCGTCGTATTGTGAAACGCCTTCATGATGCCGGAATCGGGTCTATCTTCCACACGTATGCGTTTTTCATCGACAAACAATCAAAGTATGTCACTCCGGTTCCTGACAAACGGCTTGACGCCTTTCGAACCTTCACTCTCGCTGAGGACATCAATGCCGACGCCACGCGAGATCACCGTCAACGAATCCACGCAAGGCATGACCACCGTCACAGGATTCTTCGAGCACAACAGCGTCATACTTCATATCGGTGATGAACTCGTTACCTTCGGGGCTGTGAGCCAGGAACCTCCATGGCGTTTCACAAAGGTCCAGCGTGGTGTATTTGGGACCAAGGCGGCTGCCCATGAGAAGGGGGCGAAAGCCCGCCATCTCAAGGAATGCTTCGGCCTTCTCGTGCCGGATCCGGAATCGTCGCTCTTTGAAGAGATTGCGAGGAACCACGCCGAGATCGTGAACTCGTGCGGTTTTGACGGCATCTATCTCGATGCTATCGACGGCAGCAGCATTCTGCGCGGGCCGGACGAGTGCTGGTACTGGGCGGACAAATTCGTCTTCGAAATCCAGAAGCATCTCAAGAAACCGGTGGGTATGGAGATGAGTGCCATGTGGCACCATTTCTGGCAGTTTCGTACTCGCTGGCAGGCATGGGACTATCCCCAGCGGGGGCACAAACGCTTCATTGACATCCACGCCGCCTCTGTGAATGGCGGGCTCCTGTTGCCTCTCGCATCTTGGCTGGTGGAATTTCCAGCAGTTCAGTCCGCCGCAGGTTGAGCCGACCTATCCTGACGTGATCGAGTATCTCGGCGCCAAGCTGATCGGATGGGATGCGGGCATTTCTCTCACCGGTGCGATAGACCGTGCTCGTCTCGATGCGGTTCCGCTTTTTCAGCCGAGCGGTAGATGTCCTCCGTACTTGTGAGGAACTACGCCGAGGCAATGCCTTCGATGAGACAGTCAAAGCGAAATTGCGCGAGCCTGGAAAAGAGTTCTCGCTGTTTCGCGATGATGGCGGAAAGTGGCGATTCCGCCCCGACTCACTACGACTCGCATACAGCCTCACGTTCGGAGCCCTGGAGCCTATCATGGACAGCAATGAATCCCTTCAGCGAGCAGCCCGTGAAATTCCGCCTTGAAGCCCTGATGGCGGCAGGTTCGTATGATGACGCGAACAACATAGTCCTGGCTGACCTTTCGGAGCCGAACCAGTTTGCAGGGCCACCGCGCGCTGCCGATGGAGTAACCGCGTCGCTGGCCAAGACATCCGATGGAGTCGGAGCGGGCAGGCATATTCAGTGCCACAAATTCCGGCAAGGTTCCCCGCAACGCGGCCTGGGCCAGGCTTGACCGCAAGGTTCGAGCCCTGTCTCAATCTGAAGGACCATCAGGCAATAGGCGTTTGGATTGAGGGCGACGGCCAGGGGCAGATCATAGCTATCCGGCTGGAGAGTCCCCGCCACATCTCCTTTGGTGCGGTTGCTGATCGTTACATAGATGTTGACTTCACGGGTCGGCGACTGTTTACGCTCGATCGAAACAGAGTCAGCCCGCTGGAGCGACTATGTTTGGAACGACGGCAAGTGGCTCTACAACGTCTACCGCGAGACTATTGACTTCGGCACGGTGGAATCCGTCAGCATCTGGTACAACAATCTCCCGAAGGGCCAAGAAGCCGAGTGTATCATCGGCCCCATCAAAGCACTGCCGATGGTTGCCTGCACGGTGAAGAATCCCGCAGTAGACAGTCAACGGCAAGGCAATAATCTTGCCGGTGGAAATGCCGTCGGGCAGTTACCTGGAATTCGACCCGGGCAATGACTGCGTGCTATACGGGCCGAAGGGTGAGGTGGTCACTGAAGTTACGCCGGATGGCGCTATTCCTGTGCTCTCGGCTGGCGAGAATCAGATCCGTTTCTCGTGCGACGCAGTGGATGGACCCGCCCCACGCGTGAAACTCACAATTGTCTCGCACGGCGAACCTCTTTGAGGATGTAGCCCATTCGCTCAAGTCGTCACATCGGTGGTCTTATTCAGCAGCAATTCGCCCATTAGTAAGAGAATCGCCGATAGCCAACCATTGCAAATGTGTGTTCCTCCTTTACAATGGTTGCGCATAATATAGTCAGGCACATATTCACAGAAAATATGAGAGGGCTCGAATCATGCGATCTTGGTACATGGCAGTTCAGGATCGGTAATGACATTCGGGGCGGGTCCACAGCAAAAGGTCAGACATACGGCCTGCCCGACCGGGGCGAACGCGGCGATGAAATGATTCAGGAAGACTTGAGAGCTGAGACGGAGCAGATACATAGACGGTTTTTTCAAAACGTTGAATCTGTGGAGGACTGGAAGAAACTTCGTCCTGAGTATAAAGAGGAATACTTCTATATGCTGGGGCTCTGGCCAATGCCGCAAAAAACGCCGCTTAAAGCTACCATCACCAGGACGCTTCAAGGTGACGATTATGTCGTGGATATGCTTCATTATCAGAGCCGGCCACAGCTTTATGTTACTGCCAATCTTTATCGACCGAAGAACATCGCTAAGGGCCAACACTTGCCGGCTGTGCTGTATGTCTGTGGGCATTCTTCCCGAGGACGAAGCGGTAACAAGACTGCTTTCCAGTCGCACGGTATATGGTTTGCGCGGCATGGCTACATTTGTCTGATTCTCGACACGCTGCAATTAGGTGAGATTGCAGGTATTCACCACGGTACGTATCGTGAAGGTCGTTGGTGGTGGCACTCACGCGGATATACGCCTGCGGGCGTAGAGTGCCTCAATGGAATCCGTGGCATCGATTACCTGGTTAGCCGACCCGACGTGGATCCGGAGCGGATTGCCGTTACCGGAATCAGCGGCGGCGGAGCAGCTACCTTTTGGATAGCGGCGGCCGATGAACGTGCCAAAGTTGCCGTACCTGTTAGCGGTATGGCTGATCTGATGTCCTATGTGCCAAATCGGGTGATCAATGGACATTGTGATTGCATGTTCTTGTACAACACATTCCAGTGGCCGTGGACCAACATTGCTGCCCTGGTGGCGTCCCGCCCATTGTTGTTCGTCAACAGTGACCAAGACTCTATCTTTCCGATGGATGCCAACCAGCGGGTGATAAATCGACTGGAACAGGTCTACAGCCTATACGGAGCAGGTGATTTTGTCGACAGCGTCGTCAGCATGGGGGGTCACGCCTATCGACAGGATATCCGCCAGGCGGTCTATCGGTTTATCAACATGCACCTGAAAAACGACGCAAGTGTGGTCAGCGATAGCGAGGTGGATCTCGTGACGGGTTCTGACAACAACCCGCGGCATCCGATTGAGCCGGAGAGACTTCGCGTGTTTGCTGATGCTTCTGATGTTCCTGGAGACGAATTGAACACAACAATTGACCAGCATTTCGTGCCCATAGCGCCAGTGAAACCGCCGCAGAAAGGCGAGTATGAGACTTGGAAAGCAGCAATTCTATCTGAACTGCGTCGTGTTACGTTTCGATATTTTCCGGAGCGGATCCCACCAGCTAAGTTGCTCGAGCAAGTCCAGCCGGACGACGTGCGGCTTGAGTCAGAACCCGGTATCAAAGTTGGCCTGCAATACGCTACAGCCTTCGCCTCAACCGAGGATGCCAGACGTGTACTGTTGGTTGTGCGAAATGCTGATTCAACTGTGGACATCCTCCAGTGGATACACGATGTGCATGAACCGGGCGACCACGTATACGTGTGTACGCCACGGGGTGTCGGAGACACACGCTGGACACGCAAGAATCCGCCTAACTATGTCGAACGTTCGCATGTCTCTGTTAGGCAGGACCGTCGATACCGGGCGGATGTGGGATGTCATCACAACAGCCCGATATCTGCGAGGTAAATACAATGAGAGTGTTCCAGTCTACGTGCTTGGCGAGGGCGGTTCCGGTGTCCTATCAGCGTATGCTGCTTTGTGGGAGCCTGATATTACCGGTGTGATATTGAACAAACCACCGCTATCTCACATGAGCAGCGAAGCACCCCAGTTCCTTAACGTTCTAAGAGTGTGTGATATCCCCGATGTATTGGGAATGCTTGCTCCGTGTGCGCTGACCATTTATGGCAGCCAGGCTGAACTGCCAACGAAGGTTGCTGAAATCTATGCTGCTGCTGGGGCTTCAACAAAATTCGTACAAAAACTCGATAAGGTGGACTAAATTCTTTCAGGACTTTTGAAAGAGGGTACGGTTATGTCCAGTACGATGAATCGACGAGAAATGTTGGTCTGCGGCTTGGGGACCGCGGTAGCGTTGGCTGGCGGCAGGCTCCCCTTAGCCTGGAGCACTGCGCAGGAACCGGCTGTGCCGCCACTGCCCGACCGCTCCAAAAACGCCCCAAGTATGCCTGTGGCCATCCAGAAGTGCGATTCGTATGAGCCGAGTCTTGTCCGCCGCAAACTCGATGCCGCTCTGGAGCTGATCGGGGGCATCGATAAACTGGTCCGTGGTAAGACAGTCACAGTCAAGCTGAACCTTACTGGCGAGATCCGCCAGTTGTGCGGACTGCCTGCCGGTCGAACCTACCACGTCCATCCGAGCGTAGTAGCCGCATTGTGTGCGGCACTTAACGATGCCGGGGCGCAACGGATAGTTTTAGTGGAAGCGCTGTACTACCGCGAGCCTATAGAAAAGGTCCTCGTGACGGGTGGGTGGGACATAGCGGCGATTCTGTCCGCGGGAGGGCACAAGGTCATCCTCGAAAACACAAAGAACCGGGGAAGCTGGCCAAGGTACAGCAGACTCAATGTCCCTTGGGGTGGATACCTTTTCCCTGCATTTGACGTCAACCAGTGGTACGAGAAGTCAGATGTCTTTGTCTCGCTGTCAAAGCTGAAGGAGCACGCCAGTGCGGGTGTGACGATGGCTGCAAAAAACCTCTTCGGCATACTACCAACCGCCCTGTACGGCGACGATGCCCCCAATGAAGATACTGTCAAGGCCCGTGGAGCACTCCTTCACATGGGCCAGCGGGCCGTGCCCGAAGGAGTCCCTGGCGAGATTGACCGCGGAGCACCCCGTGATTGGCGTTACCGTGTGCCACGAATTGTCGCCGATGTGGTGTGCGCGCGGCCGGTCGATCTGGCCGTGATTGACGGCGTCGATACGATCAGAGGAGGCGAAGGGTATTGGAACGAGGGTGTGGAGCCGATCCAACCCAAGCTGTTGCTGGTCGGGCGGAATGTGGTATGCACCGACGCCGTGTGTACTACCGTCATAGGTCACGACCCAATGGCTGCTCATGCGCGCCCGCCATTTCCGGGCGAGAACCACCTGCGATTGCTGGCCGCTGCGGGTGTGGGCACGAATGACATTGACCGAATCGAGGTCAGGGGCGTCCCGTTGAAACAATCTATATGTCCATTCACTCGGAAGTTGGTGTCGCTGTAGGCGCCGAATTCATAATGCGGCTGTAGTACCTGAACCTTTCCATCAACCATTGCACTAATTACTTACATTCAGTCCGATTTGTACGTTCCCTTTCGACTGATTGATGATCCGTTCGGAGCCCGTGAATATATTCTCAGCGATTATAGCACGGCCAACGTCTTTGCCGAGTTGAATCTGCGGTCGATCCTGTCGGAATTCACATCCCCGAATTAGAACGGTGCCGCTTTGGGCCTGGATTGCCGCGCGATTTCCCTCTTTGCCACCCCATTGGACAAACGTACAATCCCCGAAACCAACGGTCCCGCCCCTGCAATCTTCGCTATCTGATTACACGGGCCCCAGAATGCACAGTTCACGAAGCGGATACTTCCCGTATTGGTTTCGGCGATTTCAATCATCGTAGGATCCGGCCCATGAAAAGACACGAACTCACCATTGGTAATCAATAGCCCGAACGGGGCACATTGTTCCGCGACAAGAGCCGTATAACAGTCGTCGGCTCCGATGCCAAGAAAGTTGCCATTGCATACGCCCGCTTTACTTCTTATGAACTTATAGCCAATTTTGTAACCGAAACAGAACGTATTATAAACGTACTGCCAATCTGAACGGCCAAAGATAAATGCCTCACCGTTTTCCATTTGCCACTGGAACAACTTAGGTTTCGTACTCCACCAGGGATTGAAGTGAACATTCTCAATTCGTCCAATGTCGTAGATGGCATCGACCATGATGCCTCGCCGGATCGGCTGACCCTGTACGTCACGGATCAGGTGACGCTCGTTTCGCGTGGCGTCGATGCCGTTGTATGGATTGAGCATCTCCACCGCAAGAACGGCCGGGTTTTTGCCCCGCATGGCGATTGCCCACGGATACGGCTTGGGCACGTCATCCACATTTTGTTGAGGATAGTATATCACCACGCCCTTGAGAGTGCTGTTCGTGTTGAGGGTAATGAACGCGGGGCCCTCCTCGTTGCCAGCGCCTTCCGTCACTAGAAACGTGGTGCCGTCGTCCGTAGGCTTGGGAGATCCGCGGTCCCTGATGCCGTTATGGGCGGGCACCGACTGCCATAGTCCCACCAGTGCGACAGCCTTGGGGATGTTCAGATGGCCCGCAAAAAAATAGTTTCCCCGAGAGGCATAAACAACCCCGCCTCCGGTTTCTCCCGCCGCATTCAAGGCCTTTTGAAACGCTGCCGTGTCATCCGTTTTCTCATCGCCCACAGCACCGAAATCACGCACATTCCAAAAATGCCCGCCCAGATCGGCCTGGGGCGAACTCTCGGCACGGACTCCCGCCGCATACGGCAACAATACGCCAAGAAAGATAATACAAGATTGTCTTAAGGTCCCCGCTTCAACAAGATTACTACACATTCGTTTCACCTTTTTCCTTCCATAAGAATTGGAGGCGCTGTGCATGACACTGCGCCGCTTAAGTGTCATCCCTTTTCGGGACCTGAACTAGCCCAGATGGCCTCCACACAGTCCTTGACTCGGTCGCCTCGATACATCCTCACGAAATATCGTTGAACTCTCAGTCCGCTCGCTTCGGCCACTTTCAGCGCACGAGCATTGCTGCGTGGAATATCTATGAACACTAACTGGCCGGCACAGCGGCCCAAAGCATCACTAAGCAGCGCACGGCCTGCATGAGGTGTCGCGATACATGGACCTATTTGGATCGCGTTGGCGCCGCGGCGCAAGGTGACGAACCCCTCAAGTTGACCAGCCTGGCACAGGACGTGCACGGCTTTGGGAGATTCCGCAAATAGTCGAGTGAGCAGATTCCCGCGATGCGTGCCTGTCATCCGATGATCGAATGCGACGATTTCTGCAAACACGCTCGTTGCCGCCTTTGTCACGTGTGGCTGCGATCTGGTCTGCGGAGCTATCCCCTCATATCGAGTTAACTGGTATTCCGGTGTAAACCCCAACTTCTCATAGACAGGTAGACCGGCAGCAGTTGCATCTAAACGGATGGTCTTTACCTCTTGCTTCTCCAAGAAGCTGAGGGCATGCTTCAGTAGTGCCGTTGCGACGCCCTTGCGGCGTGCATTCAACTCCACCAAGACCATACCTATCCAAGCCACGGGACCAAAAACGCAGGTCGTAGTGGTGCCGACTGACGCCCCATCTATCTCGGCAACAAAACAGCCTTCCGGCTGCAGATCCATGAATCGCAGCCAGTCCGACTCAGTCTGGTTCCACCCTGCCTGCCGAGTCAATCTCAGCCCGAGTTGGAGGTCAGCAGCACTCATTGGTCGAATCTTTATCACAGCCGTAGAGCTTATCAGGTTTCACGATAGTAGAATAGCTCTGACTTCCAATGTAGCACATATTACCTTTGAAGGAGCAGTTGTTTGATGATACTATGGAGTCTAAATTGCATAGGAAGAATGTCCTGGGCAACTGATATCCTTGAAATCTCACCGGGAATAAGAGTGAATTATGATCGGGCGTTTTCTATCAACGGGCTTGATCATGGGGTTGCCAGCGTGCGTTGTGATGACGCTGACTTGCTCGCTTCAGGCTGATGAACCTTTTGATTACTTTGGCAACTCATGGAGTGCCATCGGGCTGAAAGACTATGCTGAAGGCACCCGTATCACACCCAAAAACGAGCTTGTAATTGCCGACAATGCCATAGTCCAGATACGATATGGGCGACAGTTGATTTCTTTAAGCCGTAGACAGAGCAAAAGACTGCTGGACGGTTGGCTACCCGTCATTCTGATTACAACTGAAGATGAGTTTGTTCGATACGAGTTCACACTGTGGGCTACGCCACTGCCGACTGTGAAAGACTGGCAGAAGGCATTCGACTGGCCCACCGAGGGTGAGAACTTCTTGAACTGGATATTTGTCAAAGTCACCAATACGGGTGACAAAACCGCTGAAGCAAAGGTGAAGATTGAGAAAAGTCCGGTATCCAACCCAAAGTCGCAAGATTTCTCTTGGTCCGTGTCTCCCGGCAGAAGCGTGGAAGCGGCGATACGGATACCATACTCCCCCATTGAGCACGAATCTGACTTTGCCGGAGAAGATGCTAAGCTCTGGTTGGACCGGACGGTCCGATACTGGCGGGGCATTATGGCAAGGGGCACACACATGCAAGTGCCCTGTGAGAAGGCAACGCAGGCTTATCTATCCTCGCATGTGTGTCAAATGATCACCAGCGACCACGGTGAGCTACATCCAGGGGAAGGCTTCTATGATGAATTCTATATCCGTGATGGGGCATATCAGTTGATGGAACTTGAAGAAGCAAGCCTGATAGATATCGCCCGAAAAGCCATCGAGAGCTTCTTGAGTAAACAAAGACCTGACGGCCGCTTCGAGTCGCAGCAGAACCAGTTTGACGCCAATGGCCAAGCCTGTTGGGCACTTTGGCAATTCTACAAGATTACAGGTGACCGGCAATGGCTGCTAAAAGCGTATCCTCAGATGCGTCAGGCCGCCGACTGGACAATGAAGGCCCGCCGCCAAGCGCCTGATGATTCGCCATTTTTCGGTGTGCTGCCCAACGCTCCGGCAGACGGAGAATATCTGTGGGATGGCAAGCACCACATCGTTGGTTAATTTACTACAAGCGTCGTTTTGCGTGGAATAACACTATCCCTCATGCCTTGGGGGCATCTAATTATGCTATTATGCTTCGACATATGCTGATCCACGAACGAGGTGATGAGTTGCATCTGTTAATGGCTGTGCCGGACTGGTGGTTGGCCGAGGGCAAGGAAATCTGTATCGAACGTGCGCCTACACATTTCGGCCTGATGAGTCTACGAGTAACTGGCACAGGAAACGGTGTCAGAATGAAACTTGACCCACCTCGCCGACAATCACCTAAGCGGATCTTCCTGTATCTGCCCAAATCGCGCCCGCTACTGGACTCGCTGGAGGGGGTCGAAGTTATCGTAAGGTCTGATCAGAAAAACCGCTGGGACTTCCAGAGGATGGTCGGGCTATACCGTGAGCAGGCTGTTCCCTTGTCTAAAGAAATCGCAGGATTAGTCGGGCTGCCACTTGAGCCAGCCAGTGCACCGAGTCAATGCCGAATGCTGGACTTGACTTCGCTGGCGAACACCAGTCCATTTACATCTCCATTTGGAGTTGAGAATCCGGGTAGTCACGTGTTCAGAAATATGCCGGTCGGCGTACAGACTATTGGTGGTGTTCCCTTTCACGTCATAGACCCGGCGAGGAACCAGGACCGTGGACTAATTGTGCTTCACTCCCCTCAAGCCCCAACAGATCGCGAATGGCCACGTCAGATCGACATTCCAGTCAAACAGAAAGGCAAATTTCTGTTTTTTCTGGGCAATGTACATGGCTGGTCGCCGGATGACCAGGGCACAGGCGACTGGGGTGCGGTCGCGGAGTATGTAATCCAGTATGCTGATGGTGAAAAGCAGATTGTGCCTCTCATTACGGGCAATACTGCTGATGATTGGGCGTTACCGCCGGAGGCAGAAGAGGTCTTTGTTGGTTTGAAAGGTGAACCCTGGCATCTGAACGTGCTGGGCGTCAAGCTTCGCCCCGTCACTATCGATAAGATCGTTTTTCGGGACTTGGGCACGCCTGCTGCTCCCGTTTTGGTTGCGGTGACACTCGATCAATCCCAATAAGGGCCCTCAGGGATAACTTACAGGTGCGCACACTGGCTCTGGTAGACTGCCCGGTCCCGCCCGAGGAATTGTGGCAACGGCATGACTCCAGCAAACATTGATGGAAAGCATACCCAGTTGCGTGTGGCCTTCTGAATCTTCTGTTCCGGCAGTTGCTTTTCGAAGCGCATTTGATATGTTGAACACAAGTGCAGTAACCAAGCATATTATGCGAGCCAAAATGAGGTGAGGTATGTGCAAAACGTTCACTATTATTGCTGCGTACGCCGTCGCCTTTGGGTGCTATGCCCACGCCCAACCCGCTGGCTTGGAGTTTTACAGCGATCTTTCATTGTTGCCGTACATCTATTCCGACGTTGAATCCTATTACCTTTCCAGCTACGACCGTACGGGCGGCAATGACGATGGTTTCCGAGGAACTTACTCCCAACTCTATGTTGATGACAAAGGCGAACACGTAATCTTCGACGAGAAAGGGCCTGGTTGCATTTACAACTTCTGGTTCACGGGCAGTGGACAGGATCTGCACTGGGGTAAGATCCGGTTCTACTTTGACGGCGAAACAACGCCGCGTATCGAACACCAGGCCAAAGAATTCTTCAGTGGCCTGCACAGGCCCTTTGTCTACCCGTTGGTGACGCATTCTTTCATATCCAGCGGTGGGTTCAGTTGCTCAGCGCCGATACCTTTTGCTAAGCATATGAAAATCACAACAGAAAAGACCGCCGGCTTCTACAACATTTACTATCAACTATACAAGAATAGTTCGCTGGAGTCTTGGACAGCACAACAGGACTATTCCAGATTGATCAGCCTCTTCGAACGCTGTGGTGCCGATCCAAAGATTATCGGCCAGATGCATATAGCCCGCAAAACAGTCTCCTTTGCTGCTGCAACACATGGCACGTCCCCAGAAGAAGAACTTCTCTGCCTGACTCACAGCGGTACTATTCAACACATTAAGATAAATCCTCTTTATGCTCCAGATATTTATAGCCTGAACCATTTCTTTCTGAGGATTTTCTATGATGAACAGGCCCAGCCTAGCGTTGATGTGCCGATCGGCCCGTTCTTTGGATCGGGTCTTGGCGAAGCGGATGTCAGAGGACTGTTCGTAGGCATGTCCAGCTCGGGAGCCTACTACTGCTATTTCCCGATGCCATTCAAAAAAACTGTACGCATCACGCTTCAAAATAGGAGTTACGAATCTGGTGGGGAGTTCTTTGTCGAGATCGGTTATACGGACGAGTCGCCAGGAGAGCAAAAAGCAGCCAAAGTGGGATACTTCGGCGCCAAGTACAATACTGCCTGGCCGATCGTGGAGCAGAAAGACTATGTCCTGCTTGACCGCAAGGGCTGCGGTGCTGTCGTCGGCCAGATTATGACGGTAGAACCAGTGCAACCCGATCGGAAGCGGTGGTGGGAAGGTGACATGCGTATTTACATTGATGGTGAGCAAAAGCCACGTTTCCATGGAACAGGCCATGAGGATGAGTACCAAGGAGGCTGGTCCACCTTTTGGCTGACCAATCCGTATTCCCTTCCCCTATTCGGCCAGCCTAAGACCAAGGGTCTCATTGACATCTTCGGTCAGGTCAATGGGGCGACAACCGTATATCGCTTTTGGCCGGGCAAGATTCATTTTCGTGAGTCGATAACGATTTCCACTGAACATGGCAATCAAAACGATACTCCGGCCAATTACTCTTCGTTAGTGTACTATTACTACGTCCCTTAACAGACAGCCTGCCAAATCTTCGGCTTAGCCCAAGTTCGTCAGTTGTGAGGCTGTTTTGCATCTATTGGCCTATTCGTGGCATTTTACACTCAAAGTCTGTACTACAATTGCCCGCAAGCAAAAACCTCAAGTCTGACACCACCACTGAGGATTCCACCCTAAAAATTGCCTGAAAATTTTTCTACCTGACGAACTTGGGCTAACGTCTTACCCTGTGAACGGTTACCTCAAAACTACCAATGGCAGAGATTGCTTCGGTCGCGGAGTCCACCCTGAGCGTAGTCGAAGGGCTCGCTCACAACGACACTGGTAGATAAAATCCTCTCAGCTATAGTGTTATACACTGCCAGAGGAATTAGTCACACACGGTCGCGCTGGGTGGCATTGCTGTTCCTTCCCCTGTTGTTCATTTCGCACATACTAACGTTGCTTTTTGTAAACATCTCGTAGCTGTCCTATTTGCCAAACAAGTACAACTTCTTGTCGCGAGAATACGGGATGTGTGGGAGTTATGGGCGTTGACAAAAAGCAACTTGCTGTTAAAATGCAAAAGCGCGTGTCTTCTCGCCGTCAAAGTAGCCGGTGCGAGCCTAATTCTTTTAGTTTTAGGCTGTTAGGTGCAGTAGCATGTAGATAGTGTCTGTGTTTGCCTTGGATTGGCACAGTTTTTGCAAGTTAACTTGGTTTGTGCTTAAATGATAAGATGGGCGGAACATCCTAAACGCACTATATTATGTGGAGGAGGAAGATGGGTCCGCCCTTCATTGCAGTAATCCGGAATTGGGATCGCCGGGGTTAAGAGTCTGGCGGGCTGATTCGGATCAATATAATTTACGGAGTCGGTCCGGAGGAGGGTCGACTCCGTTTTTCTTTGCGCTGCAGAGGCATCTGTTTATCTACTCAAGAGCGGTGCGGATTCAGCAGGGGGGCGGCTATGCGCCGTCAAGCGGATTGAAGCATCCTCGGACAGGAAAATACCTTGCTTTTGTAAGGTCCTTGTGGTAGTCTTTGGCAAATACGGTTCGGAGAAGGCAGATCAGAATGAAGATAATGACCCCTCATAACAAGAACATTACACGCAAGCGTCTCGGACTCAACGGAAAATATCGCTGGTTAATAATATGGGTGCTTCCGATTATCGGCTTATTATCCTTGATCTGGTTTTTGATTCGCGTAGTGCCGAAGCCTTCGCGCGCGACATATCCCTGCCAGCGAATGGCAGCTCCTTTGGCGGGCGGTTTCCTCGCCTGGGTCGCCGGCCTGATTGGCTCAACGTTAGCCTATCATAAAGCCAAGCGATTGTTTCATCAATCGCACTATGTGGTGGCAGGAGTTTGTGCCGCTGTGGCTGTCCTGGCGGTATGGTGGTCTCTCAGCATAACTAACAGCGACCCGGCAGTGGCGGCGTTTATCCCCGCCGAGCCGCCGAACAGCCCGATGGGCGTAGCCAAAGGCATTTATCCGGGGCGTGTTGTATGGATACGTGACCCTGATGCGACCAGTTGGGATAGTTCCACCGGCAAATGGTGGGACGACAATAATACCAGTCAAGATATTGTTGACTACATGGTCTCCAAGGCCATCCAGACTTTGACCGGCCAATCCAATGACAAACAGGCGTGGGACGCGCTGTTCAGGCACTTCAACCAGACGAAGGGCTTCGGCGACACCGGCTACCAGCAAGGAGAAAAGGTCGTCATCAAGATTAACATGAATCAAGATTCCGGCGGCACCCTGGGGCGCGGCCGCTGGTATGCCCAGCCCTCATGTGACTCACTCATTCTTGACTCAGCTTATAAAGGTAGTTGGAGTGCCCGGCTCGGCGATTACCGTCTATGATGCCGCTCGTTACATCGGCGACCCAATTTACAACAAGGTCAGGAGCAACCCTGACCCGAATTTTCAAAGCATCACGTTCGTCACCAGCAGCACACGCAACGGGCGTATCGGGGCGGCTCGCGATGCCGGTAATCCGGTTTATACCCAGGCCGGAACCGCTTACCTGCCCCAGTCCGTTACTGCCGCCAAATATCTTATCAACATGGCTTTGCTTCGGCCTCACACGCTTTACGGTATAACTATGTGTGCGAAGAACCATTTTGGCTCGGTATACTTTACTGCAAACGGTTGGACGCCCTCGCCGCTGCACAATTACGGCGGCCGCAGCAGGAGCATGAATACATATAATTGTCTGGTCGAGCTGAACGGACACAGGCATCTGGCGGGCAAGACGCTGCTCTATTTTATTGACGCACTATATCCGGCGGTGCACCAAAGCGGCAATGTGATAAAGTACGTCTCTTTCGGCGACGCCTGGTTCTCAAGCGTACTTGCCTCGCAGGACCCGGTGGCTATCGATTCGGTTGGATTGGACTTTATGCGAAATGAGCCAAGATGTACCGATGTGACCGGATACCCGGAGAATTATCTGCACGAGATGGCCTTGGCAGACAATCCTCCATCGGGGACATTTTATGATCCGGAACGTGACGGCATACGGCTGGCAAGTCTCGGCGTTCACGAGCACTGGAACAATCCGGTCGATAGGCAGTATTCCCGCAATTTAGGAACAGGCAACGGGATCGAACTCGTAAAGGCATCATTTACCAGTCCGGATGGGCGAGTCGAGAATGTGACTGCCGGCAAGAGATATGATTGTATCAGGCACGCCGTTACCGAGGCTGCCCCAGGCGATGAAATAATCGCCGGCCCCGGCATCTACCACGAAAGCATAGATTTTGCCGGCAAAAACCTGATAGTCCGGTCGGTAAATCCTGACGACCCGGCAGTTGTTGCTGCTACCGCTATAAACGCCAGTGTTCGGGCGGTGATTTTTTCCGGCGGTGAGAATGCGGAGTGTGTGCTTGCGGGCTTTACTATTACCGACGCGAATACGGCAATTTATGCCTCCAACGCCTCACCCACGATCACCAACTGCAAGATTGTGGCAAACCAGGGCAGTGGAATCAAATTGCATGAGGGCTGCAATCCAACTATTACTAACTGCATCATCGCCGGCAACGGAGGCTCCGGCATCGAGATGGAGGCACCGCTGACGGGGCGGCTCGTGAAGTACAACTACGCCACGATTGCCGGATGTATTATTAGTGGAAACCGGCAGTATGGCGTTCGCGGTGATATGCCGACTGTGGCCAACTGTACCATTGTCGGCAACCGTCAGCAGGGCATTTCGGCCTTGAAGACAACTGCTGCAAATTCTATTATTTGCTTTAACGGCTTTGATTGCAGCTTTGCTCAGGTAAATAGTGCTTCTGCCACAGTAACATACTGCAATGTACAAGGCGGATGGCCTGGTGCCGGCAACCTGGATGTGGACCCACGGTTCGTTGTGCCGGGCTATTGGGTGGACCCTGCCAAGCCTACCGTTCCTGTCCAGCCAGGCGACCCGGCTGCGATTTGGATGGGCGGCGACTATCATCTTCGGTGGGACTCAACCTGTATCAATGCCGGCGACCCCAACTTGGCAGCCGCGGTGGCTGCCACGGATATGGACGGCGAGCCGAGAATAATCTCCGGCCGTGTGGACATTGGCTGTGACGAGGTGGGCGAAAAGCAGGCAGATTTCAGCCGAGATGGAATAATTGATATTGGGGATGTGGCGATATTTGTTCAAGCCTGGCTAAGTGGGCGCGGCGAGCCGAAGTGGTACGTGTTGTGCGACCTCCACGAGGATGAATTTGTAGACCTGGCAGATTGGGCTGAACTTGCCAAAGATTGGCTCTGGCAGGCAGGCTGGCACAAGTGATTTGAAAAGTCAAAGCTGAAAACGTAAAACTGTGGACTGCAGCAGTTTTTACTTTTGCCCTTTAGGCTTTCAGTTCGTATAATCGCTGCCGTTATGGAGCGAGCCGCTTACAGAATTGTCGATGCGAATTTCAATCGCGCCCGCGAGGCGGTTCGGGTGATAGAGGATTTCTGCAGATTTGCCCTGAACTCCGCTGTACTTAGCGAGCGGGCAAAACAACTCCGCCATGAGCTTTCCGCCGCGATTGACAGACTCGACGCCGGGCGATTGCTGTCAAGCAGAGATACGCTCGGCGATGTCGGCATAGTTCGTGATTCGTGGTTAGTTGTTCGTAGTTCGACTCCCGATTCCCGATTCCCGATTCCCGATCCACGATATCCCCTATCCCCTAACTTTAAGCGCCTGACCGAGGCGCTGCGGACGCTGACCGAGGTGACGCGCACCGAGAATCGCTCGGCAGCCGAGGCCATCGAAAAGCTCCGCTACGACACTTATACACTTGAGAAAGACATCTATCTGTTCAGCGAGCCTGCCGAGAAATTCAAGCCGGTCGAGCTATACGTAATAATTAGTAGCAGCCTGCCGGCGGAAATCATTGCATTAACTCATCGATGCTTAGCCGGCGGCGTAGACTGCATTCAACTGCGGGCCAAGGACATCGCCGACGACACGCTGCTTGCTGTTGCGGTGGAATTTGTGGAGATTTGCAGAGCCGTCCACATCGTTAGCATAATAAACGACCGGGTTGATGTCGCGGTTGCCGCTGGTGCTGATGGGGTGCACTTAGGCCAAAATGATTTGCCAGTGGAGCAGGCTCGCAAACTGCAGTTGGCGCCGCTGATAATCGGCAAAAGTACACATAATCTTTCGCAGTTACAGTCCGCTTCCGGCTACGGCTCGGCGCTTCGCCGAGACGAGTGCCAAGCACATCCTACTTATGTGAGCCTGGGGCCTGTTTTTTCCACCGGGACAAAGCCGACCGCTGAGCCGGTGGGCCTGGATTATGTTCGGGACGCGATAAATGTGCTTGCCGATACCGGCATTGCCGGCGTAGCTATCGGCGGCATCACGCCGAAAAATGTTGCGAAAGTCTTGGAGGCGGGGCCGAAAAGATCGCAGTCTGTTCAGCGGTGACGGAAGTAGCAGACCCCGTCGCAGCCTGCCGGGCGCTCAAACAGAAGATGGCCGCCTTCAAAAGAAAGATAAAACCTAACAATCACTCTGCGAGGACAGAAAATGATTAAATCCAGGTGTTCGGGCTATTTTGTGGCGATAGGTTTGTTCATTTTGTGCTCAACTTTTAGGTGTCAGTCTCAGACGCTGTGGGATTTGGCAAAGGAAAATAGGGGATTTTGAAGATTTCCACGCTATTTGCGGCACAGAACGTCCGCGAGCACTATCTGAGCACCGATGAGGGCATAAATAACGCCATCGACTGGTGCAAAAAGACCGGCGTGACGCACGTCTTCATCGAATCCTACAGAGATGGATACACTGCTGAAAGAAAAACTCTGGAACACGCCCGTGACCGTTCAAAGCGGAGGGCTTTGAAGTCTCCGGCTGCGTCACTACCACAGGAATCGGCAAAAACTCAACCGGCTGGAAGGGCATCTCCTGCTACACCGACCAGCCAACGCAGGAGCACCTGCAGAAAATCTTCGAATACGCTGCGTCAATGTTCGACGAGATTATGATTGACGATTTTCTTTTCACCGACTGCCAGTGCGAGGAATGCGTCAAAGCGAGGGGCGATAAATCCTGGGCGGATTACCGCTGCGACCTTATGGTAAAAATGAGCCGCGACAGAATCTCTGAAGCCGGCAAAGAGCGGTCAATCCGAACGTCAAAATCATAATCAAGTATCCCCAATGGTATGATGATTTTCACAATCGTGGCTACGAGGTTATGCAGCAGACGCCGACTACGACAAAATCTGGGTCGGGACAGAGACGCGCGATTACGATAACGCACGATGGGGCAGAAAAGTTCAATACGAAGCTTACTACATTATGCGATGGCTCGGCAAAATCGGCGGCCCAAAAACAGGCGGCGGCTGGTTCGACCCTTCGGCACCACAGAAAATACCTACGTAGAGCAGGCCCGACAGACCGTTCTGGCAGATGCTAAGGAGATGCTGCTATTTTGTTATGGCTCGCTTCTGCAGACACCGGCCCGGCAAACGTCGAAAAACTGCGCACAGAAATTCCCGGCTTATTCGAACTCGCCAAATTGGTGAGAAACAAACCTATCAAAGGTATCCTTGCACCCAAACCGCCGAATAGCGATGCTTACGATGAGCAATACGTATTTGATTTTGTTGGGATGTTGGGATTGCCGCTTGTCCCTGCCGCGAAATAGACGCTGATGCCAAAGCTGCGTTTTTCTCGGTGCACGCACTCAAAGACCCGGACATTTCCCGAGCAAACTCAAGAAAATGCTCGAATGCCAAAAAGCCCGTGCTGATAACAGATGGACTTGCCAAACGCTTAACCAAGGCTCGATCTGGAAGACAAAATCTGATAATCTTAAAGGTTCAAGGGAATCCTCGTAATCTGCTCAAACTAACCCGAGAGGAGCTTAAACCCATTCGGAATAAATTGCTCGGAGCCGTTTGGAATAAAATTCGATGCCCCCAACAAAATGGCTTTATATTTAATTGGCGAAAATTGCCTGATTGTCGAAAATTTCAATGATGAGCCGGTGGATGTGTCTCTGGAATTTTCAGGTCCGTCAAGCCACAAAAGGCGTTAGTTTTGCCGCCCCAAGCAATTGCTGAAGTTTTGTGCAGCGGCAGTAAGTTGGAATTTTCTAAAATAGCGCCGCGAACCTTAGTAGCGGTGCAATATTAAAGGAGGCAAGAATGAGTGCAAGAAATAATGGCAGTCGTATTTGGCTGGCGTCATTTGTGGTCGCCGCGTTGGCGGCTGTAGTTAGCGTAGAGCGTACAGCGTACAGCGTGCAGACTTCCTCTACGCTCCACGCTCCACGCTATACGCTAACATTTTATTATCCGTGGTACGGTGTGCCCGAGGGACCAGGAAGTGCCGGCAGGACGGTGCACTGGGGACGTATCGATGCCGCCAAGAAAGACATCGAGGCGAGCACTCACTATCCTGTGCTTGGCGCCTACGATTCGCACGACCCGAACGTGATAGACCAGCATTGCCAGTGGGCTAAAAAAGCCGGCATCGATGCGCTCATTGTCAGTTGGTGGGGTCACAACGATTTCACAGACCGCGCGATGGGCAAAATTCTTGATGGCTGCCAGCGTCACGGACTCAGGGCGTGCATTTACTATGAAACCGTGCCGAGGCCGCAAACGCCCGAGAGCGCGGCACAAGATATAGTCAAAGTTTTGGAGAAGTACGGCAAACACCCCGCCCATCTTAAGGTCAATGGCAAGCCGGTCGTATTTGTGTATGGTCGTACTCTGGGCGAGCTCGGGCTTCCAGCCTGGCTTAAGGCGGTCGAGCTAATCAATAAGGGATACCAGCCGGGCGTTACAGCGATCGGCGACCGCTTTAGCCAAGAAGCCGGGCGAATTTTTGATGGGCTGCATACATATAATACAGCCGGGTTACTTCGCGGCTTATCTGTGGACGATGCTCGCGCCTGGGCCGCCAAAACGTATCCATCCTGGGTGCAACTGGCGGATAAGGCGGGCAAAATCAGTGC
>CAWFCJ010000073.1:0-47201 GCA_963814265.1 Sedimentisphaerales bacterium
CCAACTTCCGTACGCTCTCTGATCAATCCAATCGCGCCATGGCGGGCCTGTCCATGGGTGGAATGGAAACCAAGTCGATTACCCTGAAGAATCTCGATAAGTTTTCCCACATCGGCCTCTTCAGCGGCGGGACCATCTCTCTGGATGATGTCAACAACACGCCCGGTTTCAAGCAGAAGGTTAAGCTGGTATTCGTTAGCTACGGCAGCCGCGAACTCGGCGGCGGTCGTCGCGGCTTCGGTGGCGACCCTAAGGCAAACGCCGACGCATTGAAACAAGCCGGTATCAACAGTGTGTTTTACGTCTCCCCGGATACGGCCCACGAGTTCCAGTCCTGGCGCCGCAGCCTGCATGAATTCGCTCAACTGCTATTCAAGCATAGACACTCCGCCTGCAGTGCGTGCCGCTGCACGCGCGAGTCGGCGTCGACGGGCGCCCGCAGAGGCGGAGGACGAGGCGGATTCGGCGGACCGATCGAGCTGGGTCCGGACGATAAGCCCGCCTTCGCCGATCCGCCCGCCGGGTTCAATGCCAAGCGTGAGAATGTCCCTCACGGCGAGCTGACGATGGTTGAGTATGACTCAAAGACGGTCGGAACCCGTCGAAAGATGCTCGTCTATACGCCGCCCGGCTATTCAACCGACCATAAATACCCCGTGCTTTACCTGTTGCACGGCATCGGCGGCGACGAGACGGAATGGCAGCGCCTTTGCCACCCGGAGAACATCATCGATAACCTTCTGGCCGACGGCAAGATCCAACCGATGATCGTGGTCATGCCCAACGGCCGGGCCCAGAAGAACGACCGAGCCGAAGGCAATGTCTTCGCCGCCTCCGCCGGCTTTCGCCGAGTTTGAAGGCGATCTGCTCAAGGACGTGATTCCGACCATCGAGAGCCAGGTACTCTGTTTACACCAACCGCGAGCATCGGGCCCTGGCGGGCCTGTCGATGGGCGGCGGCCAGTCCTTGAACTTCGGCCTCGGTCACCTCGACGTTTTCGCCTGGATTGGCGGGTTCTCATCAGCCCCCAATACCAAACCTCCCGCCGAACTCGTACCTGACCCGGCAGCCGCCAGGGAGAAACTGAAGCTCCTATGGCTGGCCTGCGGCAACAAGGATGGCCTGATCCGCATCAGCCAGGGTGTCCACAACTACCTCAAAGAAAAGAATGTGCCGCACATCTGGCACGTGGATTCCAATGCCCACGACGGAACCGAATGGGCCAACAACCTGTATCTCTTTGCCCAACACATCTTCAAGCCGGCTGCGCCGATACTGCCCGCGCCGCCGGCGGTTCCGGCTTCAAGCAAGCTGGTGATCCGGGTGGCGTGTGGGGCCAATCAGCCCTACACCGACAAGAACGGCAACCTCTGGCTGCCCGATGAGGTTAAGGCCCCGGCGCGTCGCTGAGCCCGCTGGATGGAATGACCATCGAGAGGATGGAGACCTTCGAGGTTCCGAATGTCGCGTTCCCGCAGATCTTCCGGACCGAGCGGTACAGCATGAGCGCGTACGAGTTCAATCTTCCCAACGGCAAGTACACCGTCCGCCTGCATTTTGCCGAGACCTTCACGGGCATCACCGGCGTCGGCCAGCGGGTGTATTCGTTTGCCGTGCAGGGACAGAAGCCGGAGAAGGATTTCGACATCTTCAAGGAGGCCGGCGGGCCGTATAAGGCGATCCATCGCGAGTACAAGGGCGTTGTGGTGACCGACGGCAAGCTGAGGATTACGTTTACACCGAATGTAGAAAATCCGGCGATCAACGGCATTGAGATCTTCGCCGAGTAAACACGTTTTCTCATTATCCGGTATCACCTTCTGTGTTTATGGTATTGGCTCTTGGTCGTTGACTTTCGGTCTCGGCTGGATACCATGGGTAGTTGATCGAAGTCCACAGAAGGTGATATCGATTGAAATCGAGCGGTGCCAGACCGTTCCTTGCCGTCTTGGAAGCAAAGGGTCCAGGCAAAGGAACGGAGTCACGTCATGAAGAACAACACACCTCTGTTCGTCATCTTGCTGCCAGCGGTCCTGCTGGTCACAACCTCGTGCCGGGAAGGGACTATACGCACGCAGGGCACGGTCCGTTGCTCCAGCGGCCGAGAAGATGCCGTTCATGAACCCCAGGCTGCCCATCGACGACCGTGTGTCGGACTTGATCGGTCGAATGACGCTGGCCGAGAAGGTCTCCCAGATGTCCTACGACAGTCCCGCCATCGAGCGGCTGGGAGTGCCTGCCTACAACTGGTGGAATGAGTGCCTGCACGGTGTCGCCAGAGCCGGAGGGGCCACAGTGTTTCCGCAGGCCATCGGCATGGCGGCGACTTTCGATGAGGACCTGATCTTCCAGGTCTCTACCGCCATCTCTGACGAGGCCCGGGCCATGTATCAGGCTGCCATCGAAAAGGACCGCCGTCTGCGCTACGGTGGACTGACCTTCTGGACGCCTAACATTAATATCTTCCGCGATCCACGTTGGGGTCGGGGTCAGGAAACCTACGGCGAGGACCCCTATCCTGACATCGGTCATCAGGAAGCGCATTCGTAAGAGGCCTGCAAGGGGACGACCCCCGGTATCTCAAGGTAGCCGCTTGCGCCAAGCACTACGCCGTCCACAGCGGGCCTGAAGCCTTGCGGCATGAGTTCAACGCCCAGGCGAGCCTAAAGGACATGTACGAGACGTATCTGCCTGCCTTCAAAGCTCTGGTGGATGCCAATGTCGAGGCCGTCATGTGCGCGTACAATCGGACTAACGGCGAACCCTGCTGCGGCAGCAAAACCTTACTGCATAAGATTCTCCGCGAACAATGGGGCTTCAAAGGCCACATCCTGTCCGACTGCTGGGCCATCGTGGACTTCTATCAAGGTCACAAAGTGGTCCGCACGCCCGTCGAGGCGGCTGCGCTGGCGGTCAACAGCGGCGTTAGCCTCGACTGTGGCAGCACGTTCCCCTACCTTATCGACGCCGTGCAGCAAGGGCTCGTCACCGAAGAGACCATTGACGAGGCGCTGGCGATTCTGCTGCGAACCCGCTTCAAGCTCGGCATGTTCGATCCGCCTGAGATGAATCCGTATTCGAAGATATCAACGGACGTCGTCCGCTCGAAAGAGCACCAGCAACTCGCGCGAAGGGCGGCCGTCGAATCCATTGTCATGCTTAAGAACACTAACAATGTCCTGCCGTTGCAGAAAGACATGAGGCGGCTGTACGTCACCGGCCCGTGCGCTGCCAATGTCGAGGTGCTGCTGGGCAACTACTTCGGCATCAGCGACGACCTGGTCACGATCCTGGAAGGCATCACGAGCAAGCTCGAACTCGGCAGTTTCGCCGGCTACACCCAGGGATTCCTGCTGGATCGCGAAAACATCAACCCGATCGACTGGACCTCTGGCGATGCGAAAGAAGCCGACGCAATGATCGTGGTCATCGGATATTCGCCTCAACTCGAGGGCGAAGAAGGCGCGGCGATTGCGTCACCCTACAAGGGAGACCGCCAGGACATCGCCCTGCCACCTAACCAGGTGAGTTTCCTGCGTCGTCTGCGTCAGGGCAACACCAAGCCGATCATCGTCGTCCTGACCGGCGGCTGCGCCGTGGCGATACCCCAGGTGCACGAGTTGGCCGATGCGATTCTCTACGTCTGGTATCCGGGTGAGCAAGGTGGTAATGCGGTGGCGGACGTGATCTTCGGCGATGCCTCCCCGTCCGGCCGACTGCCCCTGACATTTCCGAAATCGACCGACCAGTTGCCGCCTTACGAGGACTATTCCATGGTTGGTCGCACCTACCGCTACATGACGGCTGATCCGCTCTACCCTTTCGGCTTCGGCCTCAGCTATTCGCGATTCGAATACAGCGACCTGAAACTCGACAACGCACGACCTCGCCCTGGAGATGTCGTTCGCGCCACGGTGACCGTCAAGAACACCGGCACGGTCGTCAGTGATGAAGTTGTGCAGCTCTATCTGACGGATATCGAGGCATCGGCCCTAACTCCGATCTCCGCGCTAAAGGGATTCCATCGGATTCGGCTCAAGCCGGGACAGCACAGAGAGGTCGCGTTCACAATCACGCCGGAGATGATGTCACTGGTCGACGAGAATGGCGACAGCAGGCTTGAACCAGGCCAGTTCAAAGTCACCGTCGGCGGCTGCTCGCCCGGCAAGCGAGGCACGGACCTCGGTGCCCCGCAGCCAGTCCAGATGACCTTCACCGTGCGATAGACCATGCGGTCCAGACGAGGGCTCACCAGTCCAGCCTCCGTATCGGGTGAGTCTGCATGTGTTTCGGACAACTGTATCGATTGAAGACGATCAGGTACCTCTGTAGTAGTGAAAGGAGCAGGCAGTGAGAACAAGACGAACAATCACAATGGTGAGCTTGGTGGCCCTCTTGATCGGCGTGGCTTCGTGTATGGCCGGACAGGATGTGCCCGCTCTGAAAGACGTATTCAAGAATCACTTCCTGATTGGCGGGGCTTTGAATAGAAACGTCGTAACAGGGCGGGACCCAGGATGCGGCCGCGATCGCCGAGAAGCACTTCAGCACGGCAACTGCTGAAAACGATCTGAAGTGGCAACGTATCCATCCGTGGCTCAACCAGTACAACTGGGAGCCGGCCGACAGATACGTGGCCTTTTGTGAGAAGAACCAAATGGTCATCATCGGCCATTGCCTCATTTGGCACAGCCAGGTTCCACCGTGGGTTTTTCGCGACGATGCGGGAAATGCCTTGACGCGTGATGCCCTCCTGGCTCGCATGAAAAACCACATCACGACCGTTGTCGGCCGCTACAAAGGCCGCATCAAGGGGTGGGACGTGGTAAATGAAGCTCTCAACGAAGACGGCACGCTGCGAAGCAGTCAATGGCTGCGGATCATCGGCGAAGGATCCGAAGACAAGCAGCACGACTTCATCGAAAATGCCTTCCGGTGGGCCCACGAGGCCGACCCCAATGCAGAGCTGTACTACAATGACTACGGTCTCGAGGCGTCAAAGGCCAAGTGTGATGGGGCGGTCGCGCTTGTGAAGCATCTCAAATGCAGGGGTGTCCGCATCGATGGCGTCGGCATCCAACTGCACGGTGGGCTGACACACCCCAGCGTCGAGGCTCTTGAGTATGCCATCACGAGTCTGGCTGCTACAGGCGTCCACGTGATGGTTACTGAGTTGGACATCCGCACACAGACTCGTGGGTATCGCGGCGCCGATGTCAGCCGGGTCAGCCGGCAGAGCACGAGGGATCCAAATGCGGCCGCGGCGGAAATCCAGAAGAAACTCGCGGACAAGTACGCCGAGATCTTCTCCGTCCTCCTCAAGCACAAGAAGGATGTCACTCGTGTCACGTTCTGGGGCGTTTATGATGGAGCCTCCTGGATTGGGGGCTCTCCCCTGCTGTTTGACCGGAGCTGCCAGCCCAAGGAGGCATTCTTCGCTGTGGTCAAGACCGCTCAGCAGGGCCAATAGGCGCACTCGATCAGCAACAACTATTCTTGCCATCCCGTTTACAGTGCTCCCGTGAATCTGGTCCAGTCTCAGTAAGAGTATGATCTTGGAAGTCGGGCTTGAAGTCATACGGACACGACAGTATCGTGATACTTGAAAAGGTAATCGACATGCCCAGGCACAGCTACATCGTGAATACCGACGTGTGGGAAAACTCGCTCGGAACAGAGCGTCTATGAGACAATCAAGTGGATACACAGAACTGATGAATTGGGCTCTACTGCGGCGGGGCACGATCCGGTGTGCTGTTCGCCACAGGCATCTGAAACACAACAATGATGACTTCGATATAAAGCGTTCTTGTCCCGGCTTCACTCGCGGCTGCAGATTGGAGCATCGTCAATCCGGTTGGACCAGAAGCTACCGAGCGCGAGGCTTAAGTCTCGCGAGATTCATGTCGCCATAATGTCACTACATATCTCCATTTCCAGCAAAGTGTCCCTCCCAGAAACCCCTGTCAAGGGCAAAAAAGCCACTTTTTCGGGCGGCAATAGGACAACAAGTCCGTTTGCCCCGTGTCGTTCTACGCAGGCGGCGAATGCTTTTGGCATCTTGCTATCGCCAAAGGAAGACTTGCCAACGACGTGAATGGCGACGGCAGAAACGGGCTCCTTCAGCACCAGCGGGAACGATTGGCCATCCTTCCAGCCGCTCGAATCCGTGGCCGTTGTCTCCGGATAATCGTCCGACATGCCGAAGACTGCCCACGCGTGACCGGGCCAAGGGATCCGGCACCAGCCAACGTGTGTCAAGCTGGAAACTCCGAGAAAACGGGAGTCTCAGTCGCCCACCATGCCTCGGCCACCTCGTAACTGCCTAAAGCAGTCAAGGTTTCCGATCATTGCGGTTGAGATTTGACGAGACCGGGATTCGTCCGTTGGTTTCCCCCAAGTCCCCTGGCCGTAAAACTCGTGAATCCGAAGTCCGTGCTGGATCCAATGCCCCGACCGTTATCGCAAGACAGAAACGCCCCAATGCCAGGATTTCCCGTCTTATGCGTATCATCTTTGACCTGGGCTTTCTCGACGCCGTTGATGTACACCGTGATCACATTGCCGATGATGGATGCCTTAAGGGTGTCGCCATTCTTGAGTCCGTAGTTGGCGCCGCGCTTATCGGCCAGATACGTGAACTTCCCAAGCGGGCCCTCCCACCGGACAATTTGCAGGTAAGAGGAATCATAACACCTCACACAATGTTGTAAAACACCCCCTTCAGGGGCTTGGACAAAAGGGAGACTGCCAATCCTGTACACCACTTTAACCGCCTCATCGCCGATTTCAATCTGTTTTACCAAGGTCCGGATCACCTGCCGTTTGGTGGACCAATCCGCTTGCTCCAAGCTGCCCTCCAGCATCTTGGCGAAGGTTTCGACTTGCGCTACCACCAGTTGGAAGTCCTGCAGACGACTCTGCTCTGCCGCCAGTGTGGCGATCTGCTCGTTCAGGTTGTGCAGACGGTCCTGAGCGTGGCGAAGCCGCGGCTCGAACTCGACGCGATCAATCAGCCCATCCTGGTAAGCATCGATCAGGCGGCCCATACCCCGCTTAACCTTTTGTGTCAGGGCCTTCAATGAGTCCAAGCTGTCGTCCCGGTTCGGTTTCACCATACGTCGCTCGTGCTCGCGGGTGATCCGCTGGGGCTCCTGGAGCAAGGAACAGACGTCTTGCCACACCGCTGGTTCCAGCAGATCGGTACGCACCGACTTGTTCCCGCAGAGGCGTTGTCCCCCGAACCGGTCGGCGTCATTGCCAATGCACCGGTAATAGGCGTAAGATCGTTGCTTGCCTTTGGCGGCCTTGAGGCGGACCGATTGGCCATAGTAGGCGTGACCGCAGGTCCCACAGACCAACAAACCCTGCAGCAGATACCGGGCACCCCGTCGTCGTTCCCGTTGTCGTCGGCGATTCTCCTGCAGTTGCTCCTGCACTGTATCAAATATATCCGGCTCTACAATAGCTGGTACAGGGATCGGGATCTGTTCGTCCACCGGCCCATCGTAGGTCGAGTAGGCCCGCCGAGGTTGCGCGGGAGCGCCTCGTTGTGGCCGCAGGCGGGGTCGCATCGGCCCACTGCGGGTCTTGCCGAAGGCGGCCATTCCTTTGTAGGCGGGATTCTGCAACATGCTCCAGACGGTCGTCGGATCCCACCAGGATCTGCCCGTCGCCGTGCGAATGCCCTGATTCTGCAGCCTTCGGCAGACTTGCCGGATCGAGAGCCGGTCCCAGCCGACCCATGCAAAGATCTGCCGAACCACACGAGCCTGCTCCAGAACGATCTCATAGGCAGCATGTCCATCGGTCACTCGAGCACTGATATAGCGGTACCCATAGGGGCGCCGCCGAGCACATTGACCGAGCCGTGACGCGCCGCGTGCAGCTTTCCGCGTCGACAACGCTCCATGATCCTGGCACGCTCATACTCTGCCACCATCCCTTGCACCTGCAATAGGAGCTGCTCTTCCGGATTGTCACTGAGCGTGTGGTTCAGAAACACCACCTCCACCCCACAGCGATGCAGCTCCTCCAGGAGCAGGACTTGATAGGCGTATTTGCGTGCCAGCCGGTCCGGCGAATGAACGTACAGCCGATCGATCAGTCCCATCGCCGCCATGTCCCGCAGTCGCTCCAGGGCCGGACGAACAAGAGTGGCTCCGCTATAACCATCGTCTATAAACGACAATTCAGGGTCCAATACAATATTATCTTGTCGCAGTTGTTTCTGCAAGGCCTCCACCTGACTGGTGATGGTCTGGGCCTGCGTTTGCTGGTCTGAGGAAACGCGGGCATACAGGGCGGCCCTCGCACAAGGGGGAATCTCTACAGAGCACATAGCCATTTCTCCACAACATCGTAGCTTTTCACCTCAAGCTCCCGGCACAGAGGCACCCGGTGGATGGGTACGAGCCTCTCATAGGCCGCCGCCATGCACTTCAGCCCCAGACGACCAGGCCTAAATACCCGTTCGATACCGATCCTCTTGGGTGTTTCCTTAGTATCTTCCATGACCAAAACATCCTCTCTGAAGGTCTCAGCCCAAGTCGCGGCGGCAGCTAACTGCTTCCGCCAAAGCCCCTTCCATAGGGGGCTCGCAGTTGGGCTCTATATATGACTGCCTCCAGTGTTATCGGATGTTTTGCGACATTGTACGAGGGGTTATCGTTCAGACATCTGGCAAAGCACTCATATCCGGTGGTGCTGTGGGCTGAGCTTGTCCAGCGTAAGAGAATCTTCGAGCTCCTGATGGCAGGACGGATCGGGTTTGGCGATCTGCACTTGTGCCCAGGCCTCCTGGTCCGGTGGAAATCCCGAAAGATGCGCGTAGGAATCATCATACCGATAAATGCCTTTGTTGGTGCCCGTTTGGGTACCATAAGCAATGCCGCCATGTTTGCAGATCTTAGTCCAATCGAGGCCATTATTGATCCACTTTCCACCTTCAGAGAGCGGATTCTCGTCACCGTCAAACGTGGTGCTGTAGGTCTGGGATACTCCGGCCGTTGACAAGAACTCCAATCTGCGAAAACACTCCTCCACCGGCTCCTCGCCTCGCACGCTGCAAAGGTACAAGGGCGATGTTCCAAGTTCTAGTTGCCGCACTCCTTCCGAATCGTTGCCGGCATCCACCGTCCCGCCCAGCACATCCTTGGCCTGCGCCTCGCGCAGCGCACCTGTGAGAGCCAGCTTACATGTGGGACCATCAATCGCCCAGGTCACCAGCTCCCATTCGCCTCCCTTGCGAAACAGATAGGCCTGGACCCCTGTGGTCAGATGCCCGCCGCCGGCGACCTGCCGGACCAGGGTATACTCCCCAAGTTGCCGGCTCATCGTTTCAAAGGCATAGTACGATTTCCGCTTGCGTCCATCCCTGGCCAGCAAACCCATGGGACCGTCCGGACCATCCCAGAAACTGAACCAGGTCATCGCCTTCACACCGGCGGCCTCAGCCCCAATGAAGGCCCGTACCAAGATGGCGGCCAACCCCTCCTCGGAGGTACTACCGAGCTCGAAGGTGACGTTGTCGTTGACATTTTCCTGGACCGGACAGCCGAATTCCGTGATCCAGAGTCCCGGGGTCTTGCCCAGCTTGGCCTCGCCCCGCTCCAGCAACCCCTGGACCATGGAACGGAACGAATAATCTTCGTCGGTGAGCGTGAAGGGCCGCTCCCAAGGAGCCCCATAACCCTCCTTGGCGAGCTCCGGGTTCGTGTTCTTGCGGCTCAGGTAGGGGTGGAACGCAAAACCATCCAGCTCCCTTGGTAGACCGGCTTCCAACAAGTGGTAATGAATGATGGTGCAGTCCTCGTCACTCAACAACTGGATCGTGGGATCGAAGGCTTTTACCTGTTTCACCGCCTCTCTCACCATTTTGAGGTAGTGGTCGAGCCAGGGGCAGGGCGGGGCTCCGTGCCAGGGGCCTCCCAATTGCTTGCCCAGGACGAAGTTGTGGGGCTCGTTCCAAATCTCAAGCACGAAGCGGATGCCGGACTCTCTCAGCAGGCGCGCCGCGGCCGCGGCGTAGCGGCCGAACGCTTCCGGGTTGATGTTGCGGCACGGGTCGTCCGACGTGGGCGGATACGCGATCTTGTTGTCGTAGGCAAGGATGAACACTACGGCGATGTTGTTCTGGCGATAGAAAGCCAGCCGCTCCTTGAGGGCCGGAGAGAACTCATACTTGCCGGCAGCACGCTCCGCCCTGGCCCAAGCTTCGCTCTCGCGGACCCAGCGGACACCGAGGTCCTTCAGAAGGACCAAGTCCTGCAGCGGCTGTCCCTGCAAGAACTTGACACACAGGCCGATGCCCTCGCCAAAGGTGCGATGCCTGTCCATTGGATCTGTAGGCTGGTCGCCGTGAAGAAGCGACGCCCTCGTCAGCGTGGCCACGAGGATGGTTGCCGTCGTCAGAATGGAATCTCTTCTCATGGTTTCTCCTCTTTTGCTCTGGTGACCGGGTACTCAACCGCCCATGGGATCGGCTCATGTGCATTTCCTGATGGCGGCGGAACTGTCTCTTCTGTGCTCATGTCCAAACAGGCGACAAGAGTGCTTTCCCTCAGTACGTTTCGACAACCAGTACCTCATGGATGTCCACCCGTGGGACGGTGAGGTGGATTTCGCCGTTGCGGTGCTCGAAAGACAATGGAGTGCCGGCAGGCTCCAGCATGACCTTCGTCGGCCTCGCAGCATGGCGAATGGTCACATCGAGCGGGCCGACAGGCGGGATGGAATCCAGAATCGGCTCGTGCTGATGCGGCCCGGCGGTATTGACGAGGTTCACCGCCAGCTTGCCGTCCAGGCGGTTGACCACCACGTCGACATCCGGCGAACCTCTCACCTCCACCATTGGTTTGGGGAAAAGCTGCCGCGCCAGGTCGTTCAGGAACTGTCGCATCAGGTCCGTGCGTGCGTTCACATAGCCCTGGCCGAACGTGAAATACATCGCCGCGACTTTGCCTCCCCCGAGTTTGCTGATGGACGCCGCGGGCTGCGAAGATGAGCCGGCTTCGTCGGTCCCCTGGAGTGTGCCGAACGGTTTGGCGTTCGGGCCCAGTTTCGCGAATTGCCTCGTTCCAGTGACCGCAGCCAGTTCACCGTTGTACGCCAGGTGGCAGTTCGCGACAGGCATCGCCTCTCCTTCCAACGTAACGTCGAGTTCCGTTTGGAACATGGCCGCCGTCTTGGGACCGATGAGCAGCAGATTGCCGCCACCTCTCACGTACGCGGCCAACTCGTCTCTTGAACTTCGGCTCCAGGTACTCCCACTCGGGCACGACGATGAGCGGATAGTCGGCCATGCGGCCCGTGAGGTGATGTTCGCCCAGGATTTCGACCGACTGCTGGCCTTCCAGCAAGGCTTGCAGCGCGCCGCTGATCCGGGCCAGGTCCCGCGCGAAGAGCCCATTGCTCTTGCGATAATGTGCGGCCGTGGAAAACAGGACCGCCACTTGCGGCACCTGCGTCGCCCGATGACAAATGGCCTGCCGGGCGCGGCAGAACTTCGCCACTTCGGCCATCACAGGCACCCGCTCGTCACGGATAGACCCATCCCGCTTTTGAGTGAAGTAGGCCTGGAAGCCGCCGCCCAGCGCCAGCACAACGGCCGCCTCGCGCTGTAATTGGATCGCAGTCTTCTGGTTCCGACCGTCCTTGCTCTTGTTGCGGGAGAAGCTCCACGCCATCAGGTCCCACGGTTTGCCTTGACGGGTCAGATACCGCGCCGACAAGCGGGCGGAGTTGACGCTGTCCTCCGGCGAATAGTCGCCGGAGAGGAAATCCACCGGCGCGCTGACCGGCTCCGGCATGTGGTCGGTGAAGGCCCAGTTGCTGCACAACTGGAAGTCGGGGTTCGTCTTCTTCACTTCCGCGATGTAATGGCGCAGATACTGGCGGAATGCCTCGCGGTGGAACTGGAGGAACTCAAACCAATGTGGATCGCCGGGCTTGCGCGGCACATCCTCGATGCCGGTCGCCTGGCGGAACGCCTTCAGCGCCGCCTCGCCGTAATCCGGCACCGAGGCCCAGCACTCGCCGTCCACCCAGGCGCCGTCCACGCCGTAGTCGCCGGCCAATTCGCGCAGTTGCGGGATCAGCAGCTTGTCCGCATAGGGACCGAAGAACGAGGTGGCCTTGTCGTTGGTCTTGCCATCCGCATTGATGACGCCCCAGTCCGGGATGGCGGCGAATGGCCTCGGAGTCCCATACGCCCGAGTAGTGCATGTAGAGCGCGACGCCGTGCTCGGCGGTCACCTGGCGCCAGAGCCGCAGCGGGTCGCCGACAAAGCCCGGCGCCGGATTGCCGACTTTCGTCGGATAGCTCGAAAGCCCCGGATGTCCCTTGCAGTCGATCTGGAGGTAGTCCGGGTGGACCTGGTTGATGACGTTCTCGATCATCTCCCGCGTCGTGTTCTTGCCGATGTCATTGCAGTCGGGCCCGGCGTGGAAATCGAAATGGATTCCGAGAAAGCTCTCCGCCCGCTTGAGACGTTTGGGCATCATCATGCGTTGATCTGCCGTTTGCACCGGTTTCAAGTCCCCGTCGATCAGTAGTGCACCGGCATACCATCGCAGTGGTGCGTAGCGGACAGGGTCGTCGATCTTGTTCTGGTTGCGGCTGAGAATCTCGGCTTTGTCAAAGCTGTTGCCGGTCAGCCGTACCGTTACCGTGTGGTCGCCAGTCTCCGTTTGCGACAACACGGCCGTCGTACCCAGCCGGTGGTAGGTACAGTACGCGTCGAATCGCCGCACCAACCTCGCGGGCTGGTCATCCACGAGCACCTCCAGTTCGCCGCCGTCGGGGCCGAGCAAATCGTAGATCGCCGCGGAGCGACCGTGGAACGCGAACCTCAACGTCGTGCCCGCTTTATCCGCACGCCACAAGGCCGGCAGCCGCTGGGCGAAATGCCGTCCGATCGGATCGGTCTGGAGGTCGAGCGTCTGCCAACCGTCGCCCAGAATCGCAGCGGTCAAGGGAATGAGCTTGGCGTTTTCGTAGTTGTCCGGCGTGAACGGCACCGGCAGCGGACGTGGGCCGGGCCGGCCGAGGCTCTCCATCGCCACAAAGGAACGGCCGATCGCCTCGGTGTAGAGCCGGTGACCGGTTTCGGCAAATGGGTGACAACTGTCTGGCGCGAATGCGGGACGTGCCCCAACACCCTTGGCTGCATCGGCGGGGACCTCCGGCTTCGGGGCGGTGAAGACCCATTCACCGGCGTTGATCCGCCTCGCCGCTTCCTGGGCGAGGTGAATAGATGGAATCCCATAGTGGTCCGCGATGAATTCCATCGCCGAGGCCGAGCGTGGCAACCGGCCGGCCGCAAGATCGCGCAGCATCCCATCGTCCATCGTATAGACAAAACAGATGTCGGTGGCTGGATCATCGCGGCGAACCTGCCGCACAATGCCCTCCATGCAGCGGTAAATCTGCTCGGGCGGTGCGCCGCCGTCGTTCACGGCGAACTCGATAAACACCAGGTCCGGCCGATGGGCAAGCACGTCATGCTCGAGCCGGAAAACACCGAGGTCCGAGCCGGTGCCGCCGATGGCCGCGTTGACCTCCGCGAAGTCTGCCTTCGGGTAGTGCTGTCGCAGCCAAGCTGTCGTCTGCGGCCGCCAGCCGTTTGCCTCAGTGATGCTGCCGCCGAAGTAGGCCACGGTCACTCTCCCACCGGCCTGTGCTTTGGCGAAGAAGTTCGGCAAGCCATCGCGGGCGCGCAGTTCCACTGCCGAACGGGACGGATGCTCCCGATCATCGGAGTCCGATCGACCTGGACTTGCTTCCAACGCAGTTCGAACGGCCCGGACCTGCTCCATCTGCACTTCCGCGAGCAAGCCAATGGGTCCGACTGCGGATCCCAGTTGGGCCCCATGTCCAAGGTGACGACCCCGCCGTTGGACGCCACCGCGCTGACCCATTTTGCCCATTTTTCAGCAGGGTACCGCGTGTCTCGAGCAGACCAGTGGGAGCCGACATAGGTCAGGGCATGCCACTGCGAACCTTCCACCCGTCGCGAGGCAGGGAGTACGTCGAACGGCTCGTTCAATTCACCCGCCGTGTAGTCCTCTGCCCGGGTGTAGCGGACCAGCTTGACGCCCGGATTGAAGGTCACGATGGCGTTCGGATTACCGTGTTTGACCGCCGCCGTATAGACTTGGGCAATCTCTTCGTTGAAGCGGACATGCTCGTAGCCGCCGTCAAACCACCAGCCAGCCACCTTGTCCCCATAACGATCTGACCATTCCTGGATCACCTGTGCCCATTTCTGGGCAAACTCAATATTGATCGGCTGATCCCGTTTGCCCTCGGGCAATCCGAAGGCCTTCTGGGCACGAGCATCGCCGTTGGGAGTCTGACAGGGTAGATAGAGCATCAACCTGATGTCTCTGGGCTTCAAAGCTCGGTGAAGATCTAATGGCAGGTCGCGAGTCGAACAGCGTTCGCCCGGCGCATAGCCGGTGTATCGGTCATAGGCGGCATTCGGGGAATTGAAGAAGCCCGAATTCTGCCCCAATGTGATGACGAGATACTTCGCTCCCAGTATCTCCAACTGCCGGGACAAACACTCGACGTCGAACTCACGAACCCGAACCAGGCCCGTCGCATCGCCGGGCAGAAAATGCATGAAGATACCGTACTTTGCGTCCCTAAACCAGTCGGTGCTGCCATTGTCTGGCGCAGCCTGGCCGCGCAACGACAGCAACATGAGGATACAAGCTGCAAGTCTCAATGTATTCTCCTTCATTGATGAGTGGATTAGATTGGTGGGCACCTGTGTCTCTGATCCAGTGCGGGTCACCGAGGATTCGTTTTCGGCCCAGTTCATGCGGAGGATTATATTTCACCGCCGGACGGTGTCAATCCCCTCTGCCAACTGACCCCAGAGCAGTCACCCATAGGATTCGGAACAACCCGACGTCTTGCAGCCCACTCGTCGAGCATCGATAAGACATGTCAGGGTCCTGCTCCTTCGAGCCAGTGTTCGGCAAGTATGCTAAGGTCACGGAAATCAACTACACCGTCCTTACTGTCCGGAGCAATATCCGCGGAAGGGACTGCTGGCGGCCCAAGCCATTGCTCGGAGAAGACGGCATAATCGCCGAGGTCAACCACGCCGTCCAGGTTCAGGTCGCAGGATACACGGAAGACGTTTATCTTAACCGATTTTGAGCTGCTTAGCCCGCCACTATCCGTTGCCGTAACTGTGATTGAATGCTTACCTTCCGAAAGCTCGTCTGCCCCAAGATTGAAGACATCCCCGGTTCCAAGTGAACCATCCAAGCTGGAAACCCACTGCAGATTCGATGCTGAAACCTGGTTATCTTCACGGTCTTGTGCGACTGCTTCGAAGAACACCGCCTGCTTGCCCGTGAACAGAGCCTCTGTCTTTGGCGCAACTATGAACAGTTCAGGTGCGTTATTGGGCACGGTGAATTCCGCATCAGACTGATCGACAGCAGTGTTGAACCCATCACTGGCGGTCACCCTGATTAGCCCATTCCTGGTCTGTCTGAGAAAGCTGCGGTCGATTTGATACTCAGTGTCGGGCCAGTCCACGGCAAGCGTCTCCCACGTACAACCGCCGTCCCAACTATATTGAACTGTGTATGTGAGCGTATCTGTGTCCTTATCGTTGCCGGACCACCGAAGAACAACCTGCTGCTGGTTGAGGATTTCGCCACCGTTGGGAGAAACAACCCTAACCGCCGGAGCATTGGCACTGGCAGCCGTAGTGGTAAGGAGAGTCCTATCATGATAGACAGCCGCTCGGCGTATGTTCGGATCTGCCCGGACAGCTATGATGAAACAACCAATTGCGCTGTCTTCTACCGGCCAACCTGGTATAAATCGATCGGGTTCGAATGAAATTGTCACAACCGGCTGGTTGGCACCATCCAGAAGCTCCAATGAATAATCCCCTGGTGACGGTTCAGGCGGCACCCAGAGGTTTGAAACAAGAACAAAAGGCAGGAATTCCACGCTGTCAGTATCAAAGTCAACACGCCCTCGCACAAGCAGATAATCCTGCCTACCCGCATTTGCTGGTCCTGTTTGTCCTCCGGCTGAGCTGCCAAATGTGTTATTGATAGAATTAAGCAATCTTTTATACGTAATGTCTGACACCCACTGCCATTGTCCACTTTTCTCGCCGCAGTAGCTCATCAGCTCAAAATGCTCCCGTGGGTCAGCAACTTCCATCCCCTGTGTGTCAAGCCCGTAGATTAGCTGCTGCTCGCCGAGGTCCATTGGTCCGATGGTGACCCTGTCATGTTCGTTGATCATATAGACATAGGGGAAATCAGGCTCGCCGGCTGGAGCTTGTTCACCGCAGGGTCCTAGCTTGTTGCGCGTTGGTCCCGGCGGTGTGTAACGGCTGTGGACCGGATGATAGAGTCCAAAACAATGACCCAACTCATGAGCATGAAGATTTCGAGTCCAATCCCATGGGTCAGCAGACATATAACCTGACGCCACCGGCTTTGAAATATCGATGGCAATCCCTTTCGTCTGATTCTCGCTGCCATCCACCACGACGCCATAATAGAGGCGGCGGCACGCGGCACTGTCGGTGCACCCGTCATTGACGCGAACTGCCCCCAGCAGCAGGGTCACAGCCCGGACATCCGGTGCAGCTGACCATGGCACGTTCAGCAGACCACGAGACCAGTTTATACGACTGATTGGATAGGCGGCACGCAGGCGCATAGCAAGCTCAAATAGGTTTTGCAGAGTGGGACTATGTACGGCGCCGGAAGCATCGGTCCATCTGACAGCCACCAGCTTGACTTCAAGCTCTGCTGCCGGTTCAAAAGCAAGGCGGACAACACCATCATTCGGCTCGCCGTCTGGTTCGGCCGGGTCGCGGTATTCAATGTCATTGGCCTCGGCCACGAGATGCAACTCCACTGCACCACTCAGCCACTGTGGTGGGAGCCGAAAGTTAAGACTGTCACTGAGGTTGGCACGTCGCGCAAGCGACTTGGGTTTGGCTATAAGAGCCGCATCGGGGTTGATCGCTTTCAAGGGTGAACCCGTCAACTCACTGCCCCCTCGAAACCCCTTTAGCTGGGCCGCGATGCGGACCGGTTGCGAACTCTTACTGCAAATATGGGCTCTGACGTATGTCGTTTTGCCCTCAATGAGAGGTACGCTGTTGGTCAGGTCCTGGACGGCCTGAGTAACCTCAAGCCCAATCAACGCAGCCGTTGCCTGCGGCGCACTGGTCGAAGTAAAGCTTCACGCCGGGATTGTTCTTGAGAATCTGCGGAATATGAATCTTGCAAGCATCCTGGTTCAGGGGATTGCCCCTCAAGTCCAGGTACTTTAGTTTCATCAAACCGGCTAATGCTGAGATGTCGCTAATCAGATTGTTTTGCAGTTGCAGCCGTGCCAGATTTGCCTTGCCGGATAATGCGGATATGTCGCGAACTTGAGTGGAGATGATGACCAGGTCCGTAAGCTTTGTAAGTCCAGATATCGCAGAGATGTCTGTGGTATAATAGTTGCCCAGACTAAGTGACGTGAGGCTCTCCAATCTGGACACCGGAGAAAAGTCGCTGATGAAGCAGCCATCGAGGTCCAGCACCGTCAAATTCGTCAATTTTCCAAGCGGCGAAATATCTCGAACCATATAGCAGTAAGACAGGTCGAGCATAGTCAGACGCGTCAGGTTTGATAACGCTGAGCAATCAGCAAACTTGGTGGACGACAGGCCCAGCACCTGAAGATTTGTCAGCCGGGATAATGCCGAGATGTCGGAGACGTCTGTGTCCTGCAGACCCAGCTGTGTCAGATTCGTCAGGCCAGACAATGCCGAAATGTTGCTGAGCTCAACATTGACGTCAAGGTAGAGGGATTTTAGCTTGGTCAAGGCCGACAAAGCAGAGATATCCGTTATGTGATTGAACGACAAACCAAGATAGCCCAGATTCTTTGCATATTCCAGACCAGCAATATCCATAATATTGGACCACTCGGCAGACAGGGCAGTCAGTAGCAGCATGTTACTCGGCGTGGGATCAGAGACGCCGAGTGTTTCCTCTACTGCTTCTTCGAGGTTCTTGTCTGCAAAGTGGACCGGCTGTTCCGCAAGTCCCCGCTCCGCCATTATCCCCATCAGCATAACAGCCAAGAACACCGCCTTTTTCATCATCTGTCCTGTCACAATTGCTCAGTGACATATATTATGCCAAATCGCGGAACAAAAAACAATACCGTACCGGATACTCGGGCGCGGTCGGGATAAGGTGGCGGATTTCAGGCCGCTGGGTGGTGAAGCCGCCTTCGCCAAGCTTGCCAACCGAAGCACGAAGTCTCGCCTCTGCTCCCCTGACCCCCATCTTCTATGTCTTCTATTGTATTACTGATGTACCTGTGCAAAGCCTTGCCGTTCAGCAGGAAAAGTGACGTGAGGAACGGCGGATGAACCCTTGCTAGTTGTTATTCTGGTCTTGGCTGGCGCGATTTAGGCGAAAGCAGCGCTGAAAGCCTTTTCTTTTCCATCTTTGCCGAGATAAAAGAGGTTTTCCGCTGTCAATATTGTGCGCGAACCACGATGCTCCCGGTAACTGGCCGCAGTTGTATGTACTGCCTCTGAGGGTCGAACTCTTTATGCGGCTTGCCATTGACAGTCACAGCCTTCATCTGTTTCTCGTCAGGATGGCGCAAGCGCAGCACCAATGTCTTGGGCACCGAACGGGTCGGCGGCTCAATCACCGCTTCAATATACCCTTTGCTAACAGCAGAGGTAATCTTGTAGCTGACCTTGCCGAATTTGGTCGGCGCATCTCGGACGGTTACTACCATACCATCTTTCATCCAGTGGTTTGTGACGAAAGGCGCCAGCCATAGCTGGTCGCCGCGTTCCATTACCAACATGATGCGCGTCTGGGTCAAAAAACCGCCGGTTTCATGCGTTTTGTTCCACGCACCACCATTGTGGAAATGCTCCCAGAAAGATAGGTTCTCTGTATTGAGTAATGAAGGAAGGGCATTAAAGTATGACCGAATGAACGGCTTAACATCATCAATCAACGCGTAGAGCTCCTGGATACGAGCGTAGTATGGCTGCACCTTCGAAAAGCCACCGAGATTAAACCAATCCTTACTGGTTTCTTGGCAGGATAATCGTACAGACCATCCTGGAAAAACCAAAAATCCTCCATGCGGTCTGTTATCCAATCGATGTTTGGGTCGGACTCATCCAGCACACCCAGGACCGCCAAATGATGCGAACCTATTTCGACATCGTAACACCAGGATCTGCCACCATCCTCACCCGGAAAGGTATCCTCGCCGAAACCATATACAAATGACGGATAGTAGGGCACCCAGGTGCCGTTGCTTAGTGGTACTACGGGTGAATGCTGCTGTGTCCACCGATAGGCGCGTTGGATGTCCCCCCGGAACTGGACAGCGCTACTGAGCAGCGAATTTGCATCTTGATGGCCTATATCAGCTAAGCAGTACGCCGCACCATATAGTCCTGCGTAGAAATTGCCCTGGTTGTATGAGCGGTATCCGAAACGGTTCCAGTCTGCCGCCACACCCGGCGGCATAAGTCCGTACTCTGGCACTTTCTCACCATAGGCATTTATCTTTTGGGTCTTTTCCCGCTGTTGCACTATCCACTGGCACACTCGTGCCACCTCCGGTGCGACTTTTTTGAACCATTGTGAGTCTTTTGTCAATTGATAATGCTCCGCCAGAGTCCACAGGTGCCATCCCGTGCCCATAACAGTATAGCCAGTGGTAAGGTAACCTGCTGGGTTGTACTTATTGATAAAGAAGTCCAGGGACCGGCGGGCAAAATCTTCGTGCCCCATTAAATCCATACCGCGAATGACGGAATGAGCTTCACTTTCTAATGGCCCATAACGGTCCGATGCTATCCACGCTGCGATACGCTTGCCGTGCTCTTCGTTCCGCGCGGCCATCAAGCAGTATACTTGCGAAGCACGTATTACGTTCAGAAGCAATGGCTCAGGAATCTCAATTTGTGCTCCAGATGCCATTATATTATTCCAGTAGGCTTCTGTATCCGAAAGTAAGTTAGTGCCACCCTTGAGCGAGGCATACTCATCCGGCTTGATTTGCCACATTGGAATATAGACAAAGCAGCGTTTTGTTGTCTGGCCCGGTATAACCCCACTTATTACCAAGTCACCATTTTGGGTCTGTATACTCAGTGACGGAATTTCTGTTGTATCAACAAAAGCCAGAAGCCGTCCTTCTTTCTGTACGATCACTCCACGTGCCACTTGCTGCAGTTCAGCGAGCTGATTTTTCCCAGCATCTGCCAAAAACCTCAATCTCAGCGAGGCATCGCCACTATCGGGCAAAGAGTTTTCTATGATGAATTCCGCCACACAAATCGGCTGACGCTGCAACCATGGGTGATAGTCTGGATTTTCTTGCCCATAGGGGGCAACAAATGTTCGCTGCCGGTAACGAAGGCCGTTTTGTTCTACGGTTGTGATAGGCACCGGCAGCCAGCCACCATACATATTACGTGTCAGCTTTTCGTTTTTACCTGAGCCAAACCTGGGGATGAGCTTAAAGCCGCCCCCGAATACCCAAATATCTCCTGTCCGCTCCACGACAAACTTGTGGTTGTCACACGCCAGAGACAGCATCGTAGGCCCGTTGTCCTGAACCTTATGATGCACCTTTTCCATTGCTTGCGTGAACGATTGGTCCTCCGTCTGGCGCACGCGCTGCCGGGTTGTCTTGCGTGCGGAGACTTCTGGTTCGACAGGCTCACCATCCTGAGCCGGTCGAAGGAACATCCTGAGCTTGTCGAAGGACTGGCGGTATTTGTCGAGACTTACGCCCGCGGAATCTTTAGCTATAAAGAATCCAAAGGCTGGCACATAGACGCATCCGTGTTCAAGCACATCGTTAACTGACACGCTAAATGCCCCCGCTGGTAAGTGAACTGTAATTAGAGTGCGGTCGCTCTTAAGTAATCTTTTTGCCGGTTTGCAGTAGCGTATTTTCAGTTGAAGAGGGCCCGCCAAATCCCATTCGCAATGCAGAGAAGAGCCTTTAGCAGGTGGTTCGATTATCTCACCGTCATATACGTTGATCTTACCAACCTGACCCGTTTTGGGCTGTTCCAATTCCAGATTCAGCACGACCGTATCCCATTGGCAGAGCGTGAAAGCTTCTATCTTACAGATAATGAAAGGCCTGGTAGATGAAGGAAATATCCAGCGGATTTTTTCTACGCCGATGGAACTTGGTCCACTCTCTCCCCAGACCACGCGGAAAAACTGCCGGTTCCCCTGTTGTTCTATCTTTACTGGAAGCTGTTTCCAGTCTCCTTGCCAGGCTGATTCACCAACCCACCACTCTATGCGAATTTCTCTTGCCGATGGTGTTGGCGAACCCTCAGCAAATTCCAACACCAGCTCTTTCAAGATGCTGCTCTCAATCCGTTGCATCCATTGTAGACCGATGCAACTCTGACCGTTGAGAGCAAGGGGCACAACATACGTTCCATCAGCGGCAGGCAGAACATCGGTCTCAAGAAATATCTCGCCCGGCTTAAGCTCTTCAATCCGGCTGGGATGACTGCCGCTGCGATTTGGATCCCATGTCACAACACGGGCGAACCGTGCTATATCAAAATCCTTTTCAAGAGGTTGGGACGTGACTACATTGGCTTTGCGTTCGGCTGGGATTAGCCCCGGCACGTGTGCCGGGGGAGCCCCTGCCACAAGTGGCAGGGCTAATCCGACCCATCCTGGGTCGGCGACGTAAACCAAATCAAGAGCCAATACAGCCAATAAAATCGACCTTTGCATCTATTGAGCCCCCCGCGAAAGCGGGGGCTGGATTACTGCGACGTCTTCACTGTCAAGCATAAGATTGATTTGTCCCGCTTGCAATCTAATAGTGTGGCCGTTAACTAATTCGCGGACGTCACTGGTTGTTTTCTGCTCCAGAGTAATTGTCACTGCGCGGCGTTCGGTGCTGTCATTAAATATGGTGAAGAATCTATCGCCAAATCGCTCCACGTAGACCCGGCTATCGCTCGAATGAGCGTTAGTAATCGGCTCCCAGCCGGCTTCGGCCACCAATTTGCACAAAGGAACATATTTCTTGAAGAGGTCTCGATCTCGGTCATACAGCTCAGGCCGGGTGAAATAATGACCCTGAGAAGCGTTATGGCTGAAAAACCCCGGAAACATGCCGTAAGCGAGGCATCGCTTCATATATTTCTCGACAAGTTCGTGTGAAAACTCTTCAAAGCGGGTATTCATCAGGAAGCAATACGGTTTGCCTTTGCACAAAGCGCGGCGATAAAGCAGGTCACTGTCGGACATCGGCCGCCAGGACCCGCCTGGATTCCAATCGGTTTCAGAGCCCATGACATCCAGCAGAGGCGACAGCCAGCACAGGCTGATCGGAGTAGCATTGGCCATCATTAGTTTGTCCATCGCCCGAATATCTTGAGCTATTGCGCGGACGTACTCGAACGCTATTAGCCCCCTGAAAATGCCCACCTTGTGATCATCAGATGAGAATGTAAGGGGCGTTCCAGCGGCAGCAAAGTGGTCACGTCGAAAGTCGATCTCGTCTGTTACATAGCCTTCACTTGAGTCAATGTATTCGCCATCCAGATCACCGTCAGCCTGCTTGCCATAGAGCTTCTCGCGGAGTGTCGGGTTCCACTTATTCTTGAAATCTGTGATTTCGCCCTGGACGTTCGGCATGGAGTTGATGCTCCAAACGGCGCCGTCACACCACGGCGTATCGAGTAAGCGGGCCGGAGACTCGCCTCTTTCATTGTGAAAGCCGCTCGTCAATAATGCTCTGGCATTTGAGTCGCCTTTCTCCTTGGCAAGGCGTTCTGCCTCAGCCAAAGCAGCCGAAAGTGTCCGGGGCGCTTCCTTGGGCATACGCATCCACCAGGTCATCGGCTCAGTGTAGCGGAAAGTAACTATCTGGTGTTCATCATCCCACTGCGTTTCATTGTTGCCCTCTTTGAACTTGAAGCCGAAGTCTTGCCAGTCCTTGACATCGCTTATCTTGGCGAAGGGCATCCAAAGACCGGGCTTCGGCGTGCGGCACCGGAAATGGCCGGGGAAGATATCGTAGTACCGTGCCAGTGCCGCGCGAAATTGCCATTTGGGGTCGAAATCAAACCTGCAAAATCGTAAGTGTGCTTGGGGCTTTTCAGGAGCAAGACCAATATCGTAGGCAATAAATAATTCGTGCGTTCCGCTGTTGTAGCCCACCCGGAAAAAGGCTGGCCACGCCATGTCAATGCCCAGACCTATGCCCCGGTCAGCAGTTGCTACAGCCCCGAATGGATAACGCGATAATCGGCCATTAACGCCCGCAGAAAACCCGCCGGCACTGACGTACTCATGATCTGGCTCAACCGCTAAGCTATGACGTGGGTCCTGCAACCAGCGGCATTTTTCCGCAGGCAGTGGGATGGCATATATCAGCGTGACGGCTCGGTCTTTGCCAGTTTTGTCAGAGATAGTAACGTCAAAGAGAATAGTACTGTCGATTTGCTGCCTTTGATACTCAAGTTCAAGGCCAAGCGCTTGACGTTGGATATGGACGAAATCAGTGCCTGCTGCTACGTCACGGACCTGAAATCCCTCCTTTTTTAGCCCGGTAGGTGACACGGGTACGCCGTCGAACAGATAGCTGCCACTTGGAGGCCTTATTACTCGCATTTCTGGATCTCGGAACAAAGCTTTACCGGTGTGCTGCCGCAAGAGCATATAAAAAGAAACTGATTTGACCGGCCTTTCCGGAAATACTATGACTTGCGCTTTTTCCCAGTCGTGACTGCCAACATTATACGGGTCAACTTGACCCCACAAGGGCGTGCCGTCAGAATACACAAGGTCCAGATAAAGTGAATAGTCACTATTCTGGCCACCACCTACGTCCTCAGCCTTGCTCCAGGCCATAGCTATTACTGGTTCGGGCTTAGTCTGGTTCAAGACAACATTCTGCGAAATACCTCGCTGGATGTGGGAGTCCGACCCATTGTCACAAGTGAAGATGTTATCACGACGTTCGAAGCCCTTGTCCCACGGCCGCCAGGCATTCGGGTCAAGCAGATTCTCGCCTGCGTAGCGAAGGTCGAGGACTTTCTTCACGGCAGTACCATCATCAACCGCATTACGGTCGCCACTATCCTGAACAGATATTGCGCATAAGCGTTGCAGCGGTAGCAGACAGAGAGATCCCGAAACAACCAGGAAAAAGATCCTTGCATACTTGACATTCATTGCACTGTTACCTTCCCTGCCGTCACATCGCCAACAATCTTTGCTCTATACTCTCTACTCTTACGCGATCTCCGCAAGAGCGTGATTTATGCGCAAAATAGCCTCATCGATTTCCGCAGCACTCTTGAAGCCTATCGCAACCGCGTCTACCAAACCGCCCTGCATGGCCAAGCGAATGGACTTATCGCGGTCCTCGGGGTTCGTGAAATTGCCCTCGCCCATGATCTTCATCCCGATGATGCCATGGTGCTTCTGACGCATAACCTTCATCTGCTCCAGCACCGCGGGTAGATGCGATGCATCGCTCTTGGCATTCCATCCCTCAACCGAGGTATCAAGGAACGCACCCTGCGGATTGACCCGTACCAGGTTGACGTCAACCCAATCCAACTGAGCGGCTTTGGTCAAGGCAGGCAACGAATGGCATGAGACACCGTGTGCGCGTATTATCTTCTTGGCCTTGGCCTCCGCCAAGGCGTCCAGCAGCCTCTTGTGACTCTCGTCCCAGTCCTTGGTGATAGCACAGTGAACAAGCAGGCTGTCAATGTAATCGACGTTTAGCTCCTTGCGATAGCGATCGAGCACCTCCAAAGGCTTCTCAGGCACGCCAGGCATTTTGGATTGAATAAAGAGCTTTTCTCGCGGTAAGCCCTTGATCGCCTCGCGCACCCATGTGTGGGTTCCATAGTTTTCAGCCGTGTCGATATACGTAATCCCTTGATCATACGCATACCGTATCAGCCGGTTAAATCCCTCGGACCCAGAGCTCGCTGAACGCTGCCGCCCTTAGTGCCGGTGCCAAAACCAAGCCGGCTGAGCTTCAATCCTGCCTTACCCAGCAGAACCTGATCCACTGCAGTTGGCTTGCGCCCTTTGGCTAAAGGCCCGGTAGCACAGGATGACAAAAAGGTGACGCTGGCTAAAGCAGCGGTGCTCTTAATGAATTGACGCCGAGTGATTCCTTTTCTTGTCATAATACAACCCTCTGGTATAACTTTAAGCAACCTTTGCTCTGACATAACCTGGCACGTAGCTGATTCAGCATAGAACCATATATTATCCCCAGAACGTAGGCTAGGCAATCCTCAACTTGCCCTCTGGAGCATTAACGTTTTGGGGCAAGCGGTGGCGGTCTTGCTTGAGGCCCTGGATCAGACATTGGTTGGCTCTGAGCCAGTACATGACCGCCGAACCCGGACGGTCGTCACGCTGTTCGGGCCTATCGACCTGAGCCGATCACAGTGTCAGGATGGTCGGCATCGTCCCAGCCTGGCGAGCCGCCATAAAAGGCGCTTGCCCGCCAGGAATCTTTCTCGCCCCAGCTATTTATGTCGGGATTGGCTGGGTTCACGATAGTAAGAGAAAAGCCTTGCCCATCGGTGATCCTCCACCAATCGTCTCTAAAAGTGAATTCCAAAATCGTGCTGTTAGTCGAATCTTCCAGTTTGATTTTTTCTCCACTATTGGATAGTCGGCCGTCACAGGGACCTAAGACTTGTACACCGGCGGGTACAATGTGCCGCGAAGCAAATGCAGCTTGATTTTTTACTATCACCGCGTAGCCGTTCGCAGGCAAGCTAACGTTGGGAAATGCAAAAAGAATCCCATCAGTAAATTTTGCACCCTGCAACGACAGCGTGGCAGTTCCAACATTTTTTAGCTCAATATACTCATGCTCTTCGTTGCCAAAAGGTCCCCCTGCCGCCGGATTATACATTATCTCTGTGATGCGCAGGAAACGCTGCTGGTCACTGGGGCTGCCGTGGTAGCTCATACTGCCAACTAAGACACCTTGCTTATTCAGCAGGTTCACTGTTTCGCCCCAACTGGATAGATGGCCCTTATAGTTTCCCTGTACAAATCGTCCTTCGCCACGGGACGGACTGGAGGCTCGCTTGCGAAAGGCAGCCACGTTTGGAGAAACATAGAGGCTGCCGCCTGAAACAATAACGGTCCCGGGCAGGAAAGTGTGCTGTATACCGCCGGTAAGTGGCCAGCCTGAAATATCAACGGAGTAATTATTGGGATTAATCAGTTCTACGTATTCTTCATCTTGATTGCCGGAGGCTGGATTGTAGTCGTAGCCGCCGAAGTTAATGACAATGTCAGCAGGCTGAGAATTCGGTAATGCTGCCGAATATGAGCCGGGGATATCGTAGGCGGCCACATTATTGACATTGTGCCTCACGAACAGGTGGTAACGTCTGGCTGATAGATAGTCGTTTTTGATTACATTAATTGCGTACTCGAACGACTGGTCTGCGGGATAACCTCCCTGTCCTCCCCAGGGCCACGGATTGGCCCACTTTGCGTAATCGCGAGCAACGTCAGGTGCCATTAGTGCAACGAGCTGGTCGATACAGTTCTCAATGTATAGGTCACTATAAGCTGTTCCGGGAGGCTTAAGGAATTCATCCATAACCGTGCGGAGCCTGCACTTGAACATCTCTCTGACGATCGGGTCATTCAAAAGGGCGTCAATCAGACGATTCCAGTGGAAATTCCATTCCTTACAGTCCTCTTTGCCGATAAAAGGATGCGATGGTTTTACATCTGTTGGCTTGCCCGGCACCTGGTCGTCATCCGCATATATGTAATCATGGAAAGAGCTGCCCGTCCAATTTGAACCCCAGGTAAGGTCGTGGTCCCACGGCAGAAAAAGCCATTCGCCCGAACCATCCGAGTCACGATACAAATAGTGGTTCTTGTGCGGGTGGTCATTCTGGTGTACAAGCACAGTCGCGGCAAAATAATCCAGTGTAAGAGGCAGATTGACCTGGTCAAAAATGTTATTATGTTCTTGCAGTACCTGAGGTATTGTTGATACTTTTGCAGAAGTTGTCTAAATCGCTTCTGCCCTCCCAGCGACGGGTTTTTTTCTCGGCACTGCCGCCGGCATTGAAGGTATTGTACATCTTATAGAGGGTGCCGTCAGGATCGAAACCCTCGCGTTCCAGCAGTTCTTCTTCCGGCTCCTCAATGAACACTTGCACGCCATAAAACTGGCCGTTGCGGTAAGCACACACAGGAAAAGAAATGCTGCCTGGGCATCCGCACCAATCATAGGCCTCAAATGCAAGGTTCTGTCGCAGATACGCCTTGTCGCTGAAAGTACTGTTGAGATTGAATTCGTTCACTCGCGGAAATCCGCCGTCATATTTGAACTTGTACCCGTGGTTGAAGCGGAACTTAAAATGCCTCTTCGGCATATCTGCGGTACTTCCACCCCGGCGGTGTATGGCAACATTGTCATAGAATTCACCGAGAAAATAGACTGCACCACGCGTGCCGGAGTCGGTTTCCGAAACCGCAACGTTTTGTACGAACCACTGGATCAAGGGAAGTTGGGTCTCAATGGATGGGTCTTTCACAACTGTGCCGAGGTATTCAGGCGAATCGGTCGGGAACAAGAATCTCGGCTCCCGAGTAGTGACGCCTTTGGTGTCAGTTGCAATTACGCACCAGCGGACCATATTCCCGGGGCCATAGGCTATGGGAGGAATAGCGGCGGTAAAGATACCGTCATTCGCAACTGCATCAGGCCTCATACCATCGTCCAGCATCTGTAGACCGTCACTGGGCAGCCAGCGATTTGCACTTTCAAAATTCACGCGACAGACAAGCCTGACCTCACTGATAGGATTAAGCGTCTCCTTGACCTCGGCTGTGATTACCAAAACCTCGCCGGGAGCAGGAGGTGTCGGATTCTCAGTTACATCGCGGATAGCTGGACCAAGGTCCAGAACGATTGGCCCATTAGTTTGCCCGGGTGTCGGGCTGAAGAAGTAGCCTTGCCTTGCTGACAATAAATCTACTTTGCCGATTGTGTCTTGCGCTAAACCATAGGAGATGTCGCTGAACTGCCCAGGGTATTTGTACGCGTGGGCGATTGTTTCTCCATCGGGGGTGACAATCGCAAGAAAGCCGCCTTTGCCGCTTATCTTGAAGTTAGTGTGCAATTCGCTTTCCGGGTCGTCGCGGTCCTTTCCGGAGGCGAACAGCACCAGGAACCCGTAAGGAGCAATTTGAACGGCAGGGAACTTCCACTTCTCCAGGTCATCCTCATTGTCGGTCAGATACCACCCTTCGGCATTGACGGCTGTTTGTGTCTGGTTATATATCTCGATCCAGTCGGAGGAGCTGCCATCCTCATCCAGCAGCTCACCCTTTGCCAGCGGCGGCTCGCTGGTGTTTACAGCCATGAATTCGTTGATAACCAGAATAGCTACCTTGGTGCGCCAACTGTTAGCCAATAGGGCAAAGTCGCTCACGCCAATCTGGCCGTTGCCGTCGATGTCCGCCGAACTGCCCAAGGCCAACCAGCGCTCGGCTAAAACCTGCATATCCAGCAGGTCGACTGCACAGTCATTGTTCAGATCACCAGCCGGGCAATTGGCTCTTAGCTGATTTGGCAATAATAGGATCGTCAGCAAAGATAGCCATCGGATTATGGCAGAGCGGAGCATTTTTCGCCTTCCTTTTTCACTAAAGATGCGCTCCTCGGACCCGGATTCGTTGTTTCGATCTGTACAATTCAGTATTCTAACATATAGAAGTGGTCTGACAAAGCAATATCGACACAGCATAGATTTGACAGGCAATAAGATGGGATGTATCGTGGTGTTTATTCGCTGGTTGCATGCAGGATGTGGGTTGGCATAGTGTGAACATTTGCGGCTATCTGGAGGTTCCTTAAGAATGACCCGCACGAACCTACACACTACGGACTATATAGATCGGCGACGCTTCCTCATATCGGCAGGGCTGCTGGCGTTAAGGCCTGTGACAGTCATCGCTCCGAATGGGATGCAAGCAAAAAACGGAAGGATTAGCCGTTACCAACTCCCTGCTGAGTGGATAGACCCAACTGTCGAGTTCTCTCTGTGTCCTTTCTGGTTTTGGAACGATGCGCTATCGAAGCCAGAGATACTGCGTCAAATGGACGATTTTCGAGCACATGGTGTCTACGGATTTGTGATTCATCCGCGGGCTGGATTGCCCCGTACCATCGGCTGGATGAGTAAGAGCATGATCGACCTTATGCGTTTTGCTATCGAGCAGGCAGCCGAACGCAATATGTGGGTGGTACTATACGATGAAGGTATGTATCCGAGCGGCTCATCCAGCGGTCAGGTAGTGCGGGAGAACTCTACCTTTCGGACACGAGGCCTTTTTGCCATCGACCTGGATGTTGCCGTAGCTGGTACTGAGCAGTACGGCGTGCGTATTGGCAGCGATGGTGAGCCGGAACTGGCCCAGGACCAGCATGTTGTTGCGGTCGTCAGACGCAGGAGTGACGGACATCGGATAGCCGTGGTTGATAGGGCTATCCGCCCTGGGTACTCTGTCATTCGTGGGTTGCATTTTGTCGAAGACGACCCATCTCAGCGAGCAGACCACAAAGAAGTGGCGGAGAATGCGCCGCCAGGCGCGGACATTCTCAATCCCGAAGCGGTGGCGTGTTTCATTCGGCTTGTGTACCAACGTTACTACGATGAATTCAAAGACCACTTTGGAGGGACCACGCTGGGCAGGAACCCAAAGACGGTTCGGGCGATTTTTACAGACGAGCCGTCTTTCCTTGCCAGACGTGCCGAGCCAGGTGTGGTTCCCGGCACGACTGGGATACTCGAACACGTCAACCGAATACTTGGCTACGACTTCACGCCTTACCTGCCGGCACTCTGGAATAAAGACGAACCTGAAGCCGCCCGATACCAGCGTGATTACTATCGTGCGCTGAATGTAAGGCTCGAGGAGACGTTCTACAGGCAGCTTTCCCAGTGGTGTGACTCTCACGGTATTGCGCTAACCGGGCATCCGGCTGCACCGGATGATATCGGCCATCTGCGATATTTTCAAATACCCGGGCAGGATGTCGTCTGGCGTTACATCGAGCCGGGCAAAGCCAGCGCTTTGGAAGGGCCACAATCGACACAGGCCAAATGTGCATCGTCAGCGATGGTTCATCTTGGTCGCCGCCGCAACATGAACGAGTACTGCGGCGCATATGGACCCGACTTCACATTTGACGAGATGAAATGGCTGACTCACTGGTTAATAGTGCGCGGCTGCAATATGCTGATTCCGCACGCATTTTACTACTCGGTTCGCGGCCCCCGTATCGACGAGCGACCACCAGATGTTGGTCCGAATAGCCCATGGTGGAGCCAGTACAAACCTTTTGCTGATGCCTGTCGTCGTCTATGCTGGCTAAACGCAGACAGCAAGCACGTCTGCGCACTTGCTATCCTCGGCCTCAATGATTACTTGCCGTGGCAGGCAGCCAAAGTCTGTTTCCAAAACCAGCGTGACTTTAACTATCTTGAAGCCAGGCACTTATGGGAAGACGCCGAGGTCGGGCCTAACGGTATCAAAATAGCGGGCATGCATTATGAGGCGCTCGTTGTTGAATTTGACCCTCCTCTAAAGGCGAAAGAATCGCTGAAGGCATTGGAGGACGCCGGTCGTCTTATTCTCTGGAAGGCGATAGATAACGACGAGTCATTGCTTGGCCACATCGACCGTCTGGTGCCTCAAGATGTACGTGTTTCTCCTGCTATGCCTGACCTGCGGGTACGTCACGTTGTAAAGAACCAAGTGCACTTCTACATAGTCTTTAACGAGGGACAAGGGCAAATCACATTTCTGCTTACGACTTCTGTCAAAGGTCGGCGGCTTTTACTGAATCCCGAAACCGGCCAATCGCGCGAGATCGGTGCAGATGAAATGCTGAAACTTAGGCCTCACGAACTGTATGTTCTAATGGTCGTCGAAGCTTAAGCCGGATGATTTGAGGTCACCGCCATGCAGATTCATCCGTTCGCAAGACCGTGCCTCTCACAGCAGGGTGACTCTTTAATGTCAGTTAGAGAGAAGATGGGCACTAACATCTTCTTACTTACTGTTGCTGCTCCACACCGGCTTTCCTCCAGAGTGGCGATCCTCTCAGCAGTCTCATCGTCATAAAACCGTTGACTACATCGTTGACAGACCTTCGCTCGGATACCCTCTACAACAATAGGTTCACTATCAATCCAGAAGACTGATTTGACGACATTCTCAACGGTCTGAGAACCACAATACCTGCACAAGAAAGTATCTCGAACGTCATCGTCCACGGTAGTCGATTGGAACGCCCGGCTTGGCCAACAACGGGCTGACCCAAAGGATGTAGTACGTCCCTCATCTGATGCTTGAGTATCACCGCTCCAATTCGCGGCTTGAAGCTCCTTTGGAGAAAAAACAGGTATGCAAATTTGCCGCTTGGGTCTGATGGCAGGACTTGTCATTACCTGCTTGACCAATCGGGGTATTTTCTCTTCGAAGAACTGCTCCCCGCACTGGTCACATAACAACGCAGGCATGTCTTCTATCACAATCAATCCGCGAACAGTCCAAAACGCCGCTTTTATGACATTGTGGTGGGTTTCAAAACCGCAGTATTTACATCTTGGTGGAGCTTGGGTTTCGACTTGTCCCCTTCTCTCTTGCAGTTTTTTTTGATGTTGCTGTTCCATTAGTATCACCAATCCAACTGGAATTGGCTCGAACGCCGCGCCAGCAAAAGAATAGACACTTTCTCCTCCGATAAAGACCAGATTACCCTCGCACCATCTTTTCCGCAGCCGCGACGATGTCGGCAGCGCTTACCCTCATATAGTTAATCATTTCCGGCGCACCCGGTGGAGGGGCATCAGGGAACGCCAGCCTCTTGAACTTGGCGCCTGGCACTGCCTCAGCCGCCCTGGCAATAATCTCAGCGCAATTGCAGAAACTGTAGGAGCCGTCATCGGATGTTAACAGCCTACCGGTCTTCTTAACAGACTCAATGATGGTCTCCATAACCTGCTCTAAAGGTGCCAATGTCCGGGGGTCAATGAATTCGGCGCTGATCCCGCGCTGCTTGAGCTGCTCCACCGCCTTGGCTATCTCGACCGTCTGTGGTGCGTAGCCAACGATGGTGATATCCTTGCCCTCTGTCACGAACGACAGCCTGACCTATCGGAACGGTATATGGTTCGTCAGGAACATCCGGACCCGAGGCAGGCAGCCGGATACTGGCAGAATACGACCGGATCAACGTCTCTGATAGCTGATACCATCAAACCTTTGGCATCATATGGATTGGAGGGAATTACCACCTTCAGTCCCGCCAGTCGTGCATAACAAGATTCAAGTCCCGCGTCGGCATGCTGCCCGGCTTGGAATGGCGACTCTTCCCTGCATATCGGCCCAGAGCACCATAGGAAATGCCGCCTGTCCGCCGGTCATGTGGCGAAGTTTGCCGGCATGGTTGAACATCAATTCATAGGGAATGAGGGTGGTCATGCTCGGTATGTGAGCAATTGCTCGAACACCAATCATAGACATCCCCATTGCGCCGCCCACAATCCAATTCTCGTCGATGGCGCTGAATCTTACTCGCCAGCGTCCGAACTCCGCTTCCAGATTGATGGTTCGTTCTTCCCAGCGGGCTGCCGGCTGCTGGTATTCGTATAAGAGAGTCATCAGTTTGTCCCGCCGCATTTCTCCTTGAATAGCTTCAAGAATCGCATAGCTCATACTCTTTGGCATAGTCTTTGCCTCCTTTGTGTTCATTAGCTTTTGTGCAGAGGAACCGCACCTTCGGCGAAAACATTCAACAGACCATCCTCGGGTTTTGGAACTGGCTGAGCCTCGGCAAATGCAGCAGGCATTCTCAACCGCTTGCCTGACTTCTGCCACGATCTCATCGGCCCGCTTTTCCGTGAGGACCTTTTCGTTTACCAAGAACCGTCTGAATCGTCGGTATGGGGTCTTTGGCCATCCACTCCCTCAGCTCCCTGTCGGAGCGATAGCCAAGGCCAAAAGCACCATCCATCCCAATTTGGGCGCCACGCATCCCGTAGTGGTCATACCACCGGTAGGTTTTGCACTCAATGATGGTGGGGCCGCCTCCGGCACGGGCCTTTTCCACGGCGTACTTTGCCACATCGTAAACAGCCAGGACATCATTGCCGTCCACTACGCGTCCCTCAATGCCATAGCCATCCGCCCTTCGGGCCAAATCTTTGATGCCATATACGTCTGAGCATCGCACCCAAATCTGGAACTGATTGTTTTCGATGACGCAAATCCAGGGCAGTTTATAGGTGGCAGCGCTGTTTGCGGCACTGGTGAAGAAGCTTCCCTGTATGGAGCCATCTCCACCAAAGCTTACCACCACCTGGTCCGTTCCCTTGACCTTGATTCCGTAGGCGGCTCCTGCCCCGAGCAGATGTGAAGCCCCTACAATACCGTTCATCCCCAAGAATGCCCAAACTCATATCCGTTATGTGCAGGGAACCACCATAACCTTTGCAGTAACCTGTGGCCTTATGAGTAATTTCGGCCAGCATCAGCTTAAGGTCGCCGCCTTTGGCAATCAGGTGACCATGGCCGCGGTGAGTGCTGGCAATGTAGTCATCTTTTCTCAGGGCACTGCAAACACCCACGGCAATGGCTTCCTCTCCCACATATAGATGGGCGACGCCACGGAAACCTCCTTTGAGCGCAAGGTCTTTGATCTTGGTTTCCCATAAACGGATTTTGAGCATGTCGGTGTACATGGCTATTAGCTGTCCTGTGGAAAGACCATCAATGTAGGCAGAAACCGGCTGGCCTCTTGCTCGCTCCGTGACGCCAGCAGAAAAGAAGACCGACCCAACACCAACCGCCCCTAGGCCCTTGATAAATGCCCTGCGTGAAACTGCTTTTAAGGGTTTTTGTCTTATAGGAACAGCTACGTTGGCCTTGTTGGTGTTTCCTTCCTTGCCCATCCAGAATCTCCTTAAAACGCGCCCGCACTTTTCTCTCACATCGACAATTGAATCACCAAAGAGAGGAAAATGCAACTAAATAGTAAACACGACAGATGAATTTAGTACCCTGCAATGGAGCAGCCTCTACAGGCAGTTCGACCACCTTTACTCTGAAAAATGTTGCGAAAAAGCGTGTTGACACGTTCTAAGGGCACTAATGAGACGGCTGAGCAAGGTACTGTTCAGATAGTTGCAGTCCTCGAGCAGATTCAGCAGTATAATAGGGCGCCGGAGTTAAGAAGGTAGCAAGGAATTTGGACCGGTGTGCATCCCAGTAGCGCGGTCTGAATCTTTGAGAGGTCAACGCAAGTGCGATGCATTTGTCAGCCTCAATAGGGCAAGGGGCAACCATGAATAGCAGATGTTTAATAGTATCGCTGGCAGCTATTTTTCTCTTTGGCACGGGTTATGGTGCCGAAGTCTTGCCCAAAGGCCCCACACCTTCCCCGATTGAGTTCAAACATTTTCCTGACCGCTTGCATGCATTTGTCTGGCGAAACTGGGAGATGGTTCCTCCAGAGCGGATGGCTGAGGTGCTGGATACGACACCCGAAAATGTCCTTGAAGTCGGCCAGTCTATGGGCTTACCCATGCACGTGACTCCGCCGGCTGAGCATCAGGAGCGTGGTTATATCTCAATCATTCGTCGTAACTGGCACATTCTGCCCTACGAGCAGTTGTTGACACTACTGGGCTGGGATGCCGAACGGCTTGCTTTTACACTTAGGGAGGATGACTTTCTCTGGATTAAACTCGGATCGCTTAAGCCTGCCTGTCCTCTGCTTCGTTACGCCGGACCTGACGAAGCGACTCTCAAACGCTGCGCGGAAATAAGGGGCATTGTGTTATCTTACTTCGGAGATGAATTTGCCAAACCCGCCAGACCAAGATTTGATTTCCTCACCGAAATGTCTTCGCTGGATAGACCAAGCACGCCCGAGATTTTGGCCGAACGCGCCAAAGAACCGATCAGGTTTCTTTATTCATATTTTGGCGTTTTCGGTGACCCACTACTTAATCCAGACCTTGACCCCTACCCAGACCAGTTGCTGCAGAGGTTATCTCAAATGGGCGTCAACGGCGTATGGCTGCATGTGGTTCTGCGTCAGTTGGCACCCACCAATATCTTCCCTGAATTCGGCACCGACCATGAGTTGCGTATAGCGAATCTTTGTAAGATGGTCGCGCGAGCCAGGCGATACGGAATCAAAATCTATCTTTACATAAACGAGCCGCGCCAATGCCAAAGTCGTTTTTTATAGACCGAGAGCACCTCAGGGGTATTCAGGAGGGTGACTATTTTGCGCTATGCACATCGACAGCGGAGGTGCGGCAGTGGATGACCGACTCGCTCAGTTACCTATTCAAAAATGTACCGGGCCTAGGTGGTGTCTTCACGATTACCGCATCGGAGAATCTAAGCAATTGCTACAGTCACAGTCCCACGGCGGCTGGCTGTCCACGTTGTTCCAAGCATCGGGCCCCGAAGTCATCGCAGAGGTCAACCGCGCCATCGCCGCTGGTGTTTGGGCAGGCGACCCAAATGCTGTGGTCATTGTCTGGGATTGGGGTTGGCCAGACAGCACAAGTACTGGCGGGGGCGAGCCGAACTGGGCAGAGCAGATTATCAACATGCTACCAGATAATGTGTATCTTATGAGTGTCAGTGAATGGGGCAAACCAATAACTCGCGGCGGTGTGGCAAGCGCGGTTGGCGAATATTCGATTTCCGCTGTTGGCCCCGGCCCTCGCGCACAAAAACACTGGGACCTGGCAAGAAAACGAGGGACTGAAAACTATCGCAAAAGTGCAGGTCAATTGTTCGTGGGAGTTGTCTTCTGTGCCGTATCTACCGGTGATGAACCTCGTCGCGGAACACTGCCACAACCTGACTAAGGCCGGTATCGACGGCCTGATGCTGAGCTGGACAGTCGGTGGATATCCGTCGCCGAACCTCCAACTTGTCAAGCAGTTCCAGTCGCAGCCAGCCCCCACGATACAACAGGCACTAACCAAATTAGCCGAGACTCGGTACGGCACCCAAGCTGCTACTGATATGCTTGCTGCCTGGTCTAAGTTCAGTAGCGCCTTTGCCGAATATCCGTTTCATATTCAATATGTCTATAGAGGGCCGACACAGTATGGGCCAGCGAATCTCCTTTATCCGCAGCCAACCGGCTATAGTTCAACGATGGTTGGATTTCCTTATGACGACATCGAGGGCTGGCGGGCGATATATCCTGCGGACGTACTGGCCAGCCAATTTGAAAAAATGGCCGAAACCTGGCAGCGGGGACTTTTAATCTGGGAATCGGCACTAAACAGAGCAGCTACACCTGGCCAGCACGTGAACGCACGCTATGATTGGATTATTGCTCAAGCGAGTTATCTTCATTTTAAGAGTGTCGCCAACCAGATCCGGTTCATCTTGGCACGAAATGCTCTTTTGTCCGGCTCGCCAGGTGCATCGGAGCGGCAAGTGAAGATTGGTGCGATCAGGGCAATTGTCACAGACGAGATAAAAAACGCAAACGTCTCTTTGTTCTAACTCGACAGGACCCACGAATTGGGTTTGAGGCATCCAATCATTACTATTATTTGCCACTCGATTTGGTGGAGAAAGTTATCAATTGTGAGTACATCCTGAATAGACCATGAAGAACATGTGACGCTATACATGGCAGCGGCATGTGAAGCCAGCGCGAAGCTAATGCGTTGGAAACAAAGTGCCACCACCATCATCCAGCAAGCATTAAGCAAATACCAAGAAGAAAAGACGGAAGCTTCCAACAAGCAGTAGAACGCCTTGCACTTGCTCTGAACCCAGGTTTTACAGTGTTCCGTTATTGCATTAGTGACTTGCCGGCCAAAAGCTGAGCGTCTTTGATACCCTCGCATGAGAAAGGCCAGACTCCTAATCGCAGTTGGCACGTAAGGCCCTTGTCGGTTTACTGGTTCTTCAGGTATCCAGTACCTCCTTTTTCCCACCGACGGCACGAGGTTTGGAGCTACCTTTCATTGAGAGGCTGATTCGCTTCCTGGCAACATCTACATCGAGAACAGTAACTATGATCTGCTGGTGTAAATTCACTATGTCTGCAGGATCCTTTACGTAACGGTCTGCTAACTGGCTTATATGCACCAGACCATCATGATGCACTCCAATATCCACGAACGCCCCAAAGGCAGTAATATTCGTGACGATTCCGGGCAGCCTCATACCGATCTCGAGGTCTTCGATGTTCTTGATGTCTTCTGCAAAGCTGAAAATCTCAAACTTCTTGCGGGGATCTCTACCCGGTTTAGCTAATTCCTGCATGATGTCACTCAGCGTAGGGAGTCCGACAGTGTCGCTAACGTAGCTCTGCAGACAGATTGTTCCTCGAAGCGACACATCCTTCATGAGATCCGTAACTGAGCAACCTACATCTGCTGCCATTGCGCCCACAACATGATAACTTTCAGGGTGTACGGCGCTTGAATCAAGCGGATTGACGGCATCCCGTATCCTCAAAAAACCTGCTGCTTGTTCAAAGGCCTTTGCTCCAAAACGATGAACCTTCTTCAACTCCTGCCGCGATTTGAAAGGACCGCTTTCCCTCCTGTAGTCAACGATATTCTGTGCTAGTTGGGGGCCCAGCCCCGAAACATACATCAATAGCTGCTTACTAGCCGTGTTAACCTCGACCCCAACGCTGTTGACACAGCTCATGACGACATCATCAAGGCTTTGCTTCAGCAGTAACTGGTCTACATCGTGCTGATACTGACCGACTCCGATAGACTTCGGGTCAATTTTTACCAGCTCGGCAAGAGGATCCATGAGCCTCCGCCCAATGGATACTGCACCGCGGACAGTCACATCTTCATTGGGGAATTCTTCCTGGGCCACCTTCGATGCCGAATAGACTGATGCACCGCTTTCATTGACCATTACTACAGGCATGTCTTTGGCGAACTTGATGTTCCTAATAAACGCCTCGGTTTCACGGCTTGCCGTACCGTTACCTATAGCAATTACCTCAATATCAAACTGCTCGCACAACGAGGTTATCTTCGCTGCATCCAAAGCTGCCTGTTTATCGCTCTGGCGCGGATAAATGACGTCAGAAAGCTTCAACTGCCCTTGTCGGTCAAGGCAGACAACCTTGCATCCTGTGCGAATCCCTGGGTCGATTGCCAGAATATTTTCTTCGCCCAGAGGAGGGGCAAGCAGTAACTGCCGCAGATTCTCTGCGAATACGCTGATTGCTTCTTCGTCAGCCCTCTGTTTCGTTGCAGCGAGAATCTCTGTTTCCATGGATGGCGATAGAAGCCGCTTGTAGCTGTCACAAACAGCTTCTTTGACCTGCACGGAAGAAGTCGACTGTCCCTTGACAAACAGCTCTTCAAGTATTCGTAGGGCCTGTTCTTCAGGCGCTACTACTTGCAGCCTCAGGAAACCTTCCCTTGCACCTCTGCACACTGCCAGAATCCTATGGGATGGTGCCGTGGCAACTGGTTCCTGCCAATCAAAGTAATCCTCATATTTGCATCCCTCGGTCTGTTTACCTTCCACCACCTTTGCCCGAAAAAAGCCTTTCTGGGAAAACAACTCCCGCATCTTAGCTCGTGCGGCTTGGTCTTCATTGACCCACTCGGCAATGATATCCCTCGCACCGGCCAAGGCAGCTTCGACCGACTCAACCCCTTTACTTTCATCCACAAAAGCCCTCGCCTCAGCTATCGGGTCCCTGGCTGGGTCCTGGACGAAAACCAGCTCTGCCAGAGGCTCCAGCCCTTTTTCTCGGGCGATTGTCGCTCGCGTCCGCCGCTTTGGTCGATAGGGCAGATAGATATCTTCCAAAATGGCCATGGTCTCGGCCTGAACTATTTTATCTCTGAGTTCCTCTGTAAGCTGCCCACGCCCATCAAGGCACTTGATTATCGACTCACGCCTGGCGTCCAATTTTCTCAATTTATTTAGTCTATTGCGTATAGCCGTGATAGCTGTTTCGTCCAGACTGCCTGTGGCTTCTTTGCGATACCGAGCGATAAATGGTATGGTAGCTCCACCGTCAAGCAGTTCAGCCGTTGCCTCCACCTGGCCGGGTCTTAATGACAACTCTGAGGCAATCTGTGTTATGTGTGTCTGGCTCAATTTTGGGTCCCTCGTATATAGCTGCAACAGCGGTTCAATCACCAGTGCGCCCATGCGCCGCAAGCATATCTAAAAATGTGCTGCCCTTCCTGCTAATTTTGCACGTGCAAGTCACAAATTCCAGAGATCATGCCGATAAATCACCACCATTGTTAAGTCGTTTTATTCAGCTATTAGGCCGTTTCCGGCACCGGCTATTTGCCCTTCCTTGTCAATTAATTTCTTTAGCAAATGCCGGTGGCAACACGGATCTTCTTCTTTTTCGAAGCAGAGCAAAGTGATTGTTCTGCTTTCCGCTTTCCGGGCCAACCCCTTGATTGTTTGAAGCTGTTTCTGCATCTCGTCATGGTAGCAGCTCTGATACTCATCCCAAGATATCTCTTGCCTTTTCCAGTCTCGCAGTAGTTCAACACTGGGTGTCAAGTCCTTGAGATGATCGGTAAGGGATAAACGCTCTTTGGAAAGACCACGTGGCCAGTATCGGCTCACCAATAAACGCATTGGTGGTCACAGCCTGTATACACGTTAATGCAATAACGGTGGCCGCTTGGAAAATCTTCCTGTGACGCAAATGGACAGTACCACTTGACTATACGAGGCCGCGTAGGCGCCAGAACAGCTTTTTTTGAATTGTGCGGCAGAATGTCTGCCGTCAACTATTTCTTCCGTCCCCGTTGCCTCAGCTATGAATGTTACTATAACCAGAACCCATAAGTAGGTCAAGGCCTCAGGGTAAGCCCGCCCCCATGGGGGCGGCGAAAAACCGTGAAAGCGATTCGGCACCTTTCGAAAAACATCCCCCCGTGAAACGTATGGGCCTCAACTGCATAGCGCGCCGCCAGCACCGACGACTCCAATTTCCGCTGTCTCGGCCTTTTCGTTCATACAGGTATACACGAGCTTTCTTGCCGTTATCTCTCGCCATTGCCGGACGCGACGCTGGAGTGTCCTGAGCTGGACGAAGGGCCTTGCAATTCTGTAGATCAAGAGAAATAGAAACGCCGGTCATATCCCAAATTGTGTCATACCGGTTGAGCAAAAATAACACCAAAGGCTGAGGTATGAACTATGCTGTGCATATTTTGGAAAAAATATTTCGCTTTTGGCCTCCTGCTGGTAGAATGCCAAACTGTCAGTCGCCAGTGGTAGCTGCTTATCCTAAATGGAAAGGGGGTTACCAATGGCAGTAGAGAAGGTTGGTGTTTACCGTAAGTGGTTGGAAGCTGTACCAGAGGACAAGAGTGGAAAGCCAATTCCGAAACATCAATGGTCAAACAGGCGGCGGCACCACTGGATTGCTCGGTGGTACGGTACCAACGGGCAGAGGTATGGCAAAGTTTTCCAGTCACGAAAGGAGGCTGAAAGGTACGCGTCAGAATTACAGAATCGCGTGTGTCTTGGCAGGGCCGATAAGCCTAAGAAGATTACTCTACAGGAGTTTCGGCTTGAGCATGGCCAGGTTATGAAGGGCCAAGTTGCTTATGGCACAGTACAAGAACATGTGCAAGCGCTGAAGCTATTTGAAAATTTCATAGGTGGTTCATTTCTGTTGAATAGCATTACGCCGCGTCATGCGGAGGCCTTTGTTGCAGACAGGCTCGCTTCGCAGGAAGTTAGCATTGCTACGGTTAATAAGTACATTCGCACTTTACGTGGAATTTTTAATCTTGCGATAGAGCCACGGGGTTATCTTGCTGAAGGGCAAAATCCTTTTACCAGAATCAAACATCGCAAGATAACCGAAAACCCGCTGCGGTATGTTAACCTTCGAGAATACCGGGCACTGATCGATGCCGCAGAAAAACCCTGGTGGAAGGCGTTTCTTTCTATCGCATATGGTAGTGGTTTGAGGCGTAATGAAATCCTTCATTTAACCTGGGCGGATATTGACCTTGAGCAACACCTTACCCACGTGCGGGTGAAGAAGGCATCTGCTGAAATCCTGGCATGGGAACCAAAGAACCGTACAAACCGTGTTGTCCCGATGACAGATCAGACTATTGGCTTACTTGTCAATATGCAGGCTGATGCCCCTGAATTTCATCCGTATGTCTTTGTGTCGCCGGAGCGTCTCTGCTGGATTAAACAGCGCCGCGAAGCGGGCAAGTGGAATTCCAGGTCGCAAGTAGTCAACAACCTTGGACGGTTTCATGCAATCCGCCATCGCGCAAAGTGCCGCACTGTACCGTGCACGACCTTCGTAGATCTGCTATTACAAACTGGGCTCACCGACTGCCCATTCAGGTTGTTCAGGCACTTGCCGGGCATGCTGACATCAGAACGACAAGGAAATATTACCTGGCGGTAACGCCGGAGGACTTTAGCTGGGCAGGCCAAGTGCTCAACCACATTGTGTCTGAACTGCACAAACTGGCATCAAACTGACACCAGACTGACACCAAACTGACACCATTGGGCATTTTTTGGGATTTTTGCGGCAATAGCCTTTGACAGCGTGGTTGCGAACTTGTTAATATATAAGGACTTAAAGATTTTCGGGGCCGTAGCTCAATTGGTTAGAGCATCGGACTGTCGATCCGAAGGTTGAGGGTTCGAACCCCTTCGGCCTCGTTCATTCACTGAACTTCTGCAAAATTGAGATTAGGCACACTTTGAAAAGGAAAAATTTGTTGTCTTATTTTTCCTTTTCAAACATTAACTACTTGATACATAATTACTTAGCTCTATTATTTAAGGAAATCAAGGAACGGATTTCCTTAAATAATATGTGCCTAATCTCCATTTTGCAAAACTCTTGTCATTCAGTTCAACGCCTGGTACGTGGCTACAAGTAAAGCTTGTTTTTGCAGATGTAGTCAGCAACCGCTGGGTGCAGCATGCCGGTTACGTTACGGCCTGCCGCCAATCGGTTGCGTATCTCAGTGCTGCTTATATCAATCAGAGAGGTCGCGATAACGTTTCGTTGCAGCTTCTCAATGCGCTGGCGGCCCCAGACTGATTCGAACCTGGAGAAGTCCGGCTTGTTACAGCCAGCCCGATACATCGTAGATATGTTGCACTGGTCAATTAGCTCGGTGATTCGATACCAATGCGGCAAATCTTCAATACTGTCGGCACCCAACAACCAACAAATTCCGGCTTCACTGCCGAACTCTGCCTGGAAATGCCTGACCGTTTGCAGAGTGTAGCTCGGCGCCGGATTCTGCAGTTCGTAATCGCTCAACTGAAAATTCTCACTGTCGGCAATCGCAAGAGCTATCATCTTGAGCCGGTCGGCGTCCCCCGCCTTAGGAAGAAAGCCCTTTAGCGGAGAACGCTTTGCCGGAACGAACATAATCTTCTCCGCGCCGATATGCTCGCACGCCTCGGCGGCAACAATGGTATGACCGAGATGAATCGGATCGAACGTCCCGCCAAACAAAGCTATTTTTCTTTCTATCATAAGATAGCTAACATGGTGACACGACGCATGTCTATTTCAAGCCCAAAGCCACAAGACCTGAACACAAGTTAAATATACTGCATCAAGCATGCTCAATCAACCATTTCTCGGTCAGGCTCAAAATTGCGGCACCGCAAACGAGGTCACCTCGTCACCCTGCAAAGCAATGATGGATGACCAAGAGGTCACGCAGAGCGTCGATCGCAAAAATTTTGCTAAATATTTCTCAAGTATATAGACGATAGAAATAGAAGATAGTTAATGAGTTATGCGTAATCTGGCTGATAGTGGCTGTGACATAAAAGTAGTATGACCGCATCAGCCTAAGCGCAGAAGGATTCAATCAACCGAAAGGAGAAATATGGCAAAGAAAAAAACAAAGAAGAAACCGGCAGCCAAGAAGACCAAAAAGAAAAAGGCGACAAAAAAGAAATAGTGTGACAATAATGAAAGGTGTCTTCATATCGAAGGCACCTTTTATTTTATCCACATCCGGTGTCCTTAACAGGCACTGCCCCTGGCTAAATCAAATCTTGCAATTACCCGCTGATCACCTATACTGATTACTGGTTGTAGTGCCGGCTACTGCTGCGGCTGTCTCTAATCCGCGCAGGTCATACACAAAACGAGAGATAACGGTATGGACTATTTCAACTACAAAAGCGGTAGACTTTTTGCCGAAAGCGTAGCAGTCGAGAAGATCGCCGCCCAGGTCGGCACGCCCGTCTACATCTACAGTAAGGCTACTTTTCTGGAGCATCTGCGAAGGATTCGCCAGGCTTATAGCCAGCTCGATACAACGATTTGCTACTCGGTCAAGGCCTGCGGCAACATAAATGTCCTCAAGTTTATGGCTGAGCAAGGCAGCGGCTTTGATATCGTAAGCGGCGGCGAATTATACAGAGTTCTTCAAGCAGGCGGCGACCCGGCAAAAATCGTCTACGCCGGAGTTGGAAAAACCGATGCCGAAATCATCGAAGCGCTAAATGCCGGCATCGCCTATTTCAATATCGAATCAGAAGCAGAGCTTGAAAACCTTATCCGCCTGGCAAAAGAAAATGGCAAAAAGCCCAAACGCTGCTTTGCGAGTGAATCCTGATGTTGACCCAAAAACTCACAGGTACACGACCACCGGCAAAAAAGAAACCAAATTTGGTGTGGACATCGAGCGGGCACAAAAAGTCTTTCGCCGATTACGGCAGAGAAAAGTCGATAAGACTCTGCGCAATTCATATCCATTTAGGCTCAGCCGGCCATACCGTTGAGCCTTACGTTGAGGCGATAAAAAAAGTCCTAATTCTTATTGAAAAGCTGCGAGCCGAGGGCTTTGAAATCGAGGCTCTTGACATCGGCGGCGGCTATGGAGCTGACTACATAACCGGCACAGCGCCGACCGCCGCTGATTACGCCGCCGCCATTGTGCCGCTGCTGAAGGGCAAGAAGCTCAAACTTATTCTTGAGCCGGGCGCAAGCATCGCAGCTAATGCCGCGATTTTAGCCACGCGGGTTTTGTATCTTAAAACAGGGCGGCGAGAAAAAATTCGTTATCGTCGATGCGGGGATGAATGATTTAATTCGTCCGCCGCTGTACGATGCGTTCCATTTCATCTGGCCTGCAAAAGTCAGCGAAGAATTTATCCCTCGCCAGCGTGACAAAGATCTCCAGTTAGAAGGCACGGAAGTTGTCGATATAGTTGGTCCGATTTGCGAAGCCCGCCGATTTTTTTGCCAACGATAGAGCCTTACCGCCGGTCAAACGCGGCGATTTAATTTCCATCTTTACCGCCGGTGCTTATGGCTTTAGTATGAGCAGCAATTACAACGCCCGCGGCCGCGCCGCCGAAGTGCTTGTCGATGGCAGCAACTTCTCCGTCATCCGAAAACGCGAAACCTACGAAGATTTAATAACTTTAGAAAAATAGCCACAGACGCCGTCCCTTCGACAGGCTCAGGGCAGGCTCTGAACAAGGTCGAAGGAGGACACAGAGAACACAGAGGGTTTTGCAATTCTTAACTCGTGATTTGTCGTTCACCTGCCCCGCGTAGCCGAAGGCGAAGCATGGATGGCTCGGTTTACTGTTCGCTCGGTTCTTCAGGAGTTAACTCTGATAAGAACCCAATTTTGCCCTGCTGAGGTTCTCTTTCTCCTTCCTGTTTTTCGGCGAGATCTGCTTTAACGTGGTCAAGAGCAAGCTGAATATTATTTCTTATGCCTTCTCCCACGTGAAATTCTCCTAACTGTGTGAAGTGCCCCGGATCCGGGATATACTCTTCTTTATCGGTTTTGTATAGTTTATCACAGGATGGAAGGTCCTTTATGTATTTATCGTGAATAGCCGCAAGCACAGCATATTCACACATAAGCCTTTCGTTCTGAGTAGACGGTTCTGTTGGATTCTCATAGAGGTTAAAAGGATTCCATCTATAATACTGTGATACCCACGCTGCAGGTACAAATCCAAACTCTGGCACCCAGACCTTATAGAAACCATGCCACTTCCAGTTTTTAAAGGGTGGAGTACCGTCTGCATAGTTTTTCCATTGTGGGTTAGATTCTGCTTTTTTCAAATGCTCTATGAATGCTTCGCTGTAGTCATGATTCATTTTCAGATAGTTTTTTATCTGCTCCTGAAAACCGATTTTGCATGAGAGATTATTGGTAATTATCCTATTTATCTCATTAGCTACTTGCATTATAAAATTTTCTTGTGCACTCATCTTATCGCTCGCCGTTCTTCGTTGGCTATATAATCGATTCAATCATTTATTTTGTCCCTTAATTCTGGGCCTGTAGTATAATCTTTGCCCTCTTAAAACGCAATATTTATCTCTGTTTTTCCTTGATTTGCAGCGTACGTTGAGTGTACAATCACATCAGGAGTCACTAAAACGGTTAAACGAATAGATCATATCCAAATTAGAAGGGAGGAAAACATGAAGAAACTCGTCAGTTTAGCCACAACTCTATCCTTATTTCTAACGAGTTGCGCTGGCAGGATGGCTAATCCAATCCCTGCATATTTGCCAGGCGACGAAAACCGTTCCTGCCGGGCCTTACAAGCCGAGATTGCCCAGTTGGAGGCCGACATGCAGCGCATATTGCCGGAAACTAACAAATTCGGTTATAACGCTCTTTGTGTTGCTGGGGGTATCCTTGTGATAGTGCCATTCTTTTTCATGGACCTCAAGGATGCCGAAAAGGTTGAGTGGGAAGCTATGAGGGTCAGACACAATCGCCTTCTGGTTTACGCTGCCGAAAAAGGCTGTGACTTTGGCGGAAAGGGTGCGCCTGACAGAATACTCTCGCCGGAAGAAGCAATGAAACTCGCGAGGGAAAAGGCTGAAGAACAAAAACAACAACAGACAGAGAAAAAGTCAAATTGAGGCACTTGCTACCCTTCTTGTCTGCGGTTATTTTAGGCAGGAAACGCTGATTTTTAATACAGCGTAGAGCGTGTAGGGTATAGGGTACAGGATTAACCGAACTCTGAACGCCACTAATATAGTGGGTCTTAGATAGCCCCTTGCGCGGGCATAAGTTTGCGATGGTTCGGCTTTGCTCACCACAAGTTTGCGATTGTGAGATTGCCGCGCCCGCCAAACGACGGCGGGCTCGCAATGACCCTAAAGAATATCAAACAAAGAATAAAGAACGACGAAGTAAAAGGTGCGGGAATGTGCGTGAAGTAGATTCCTGCTTCCGCAGGAATGACAGAAGGCCGGAAGCGACATACGAAATACGCAATACGAGATACAAGTTTAGAAGTTTCGTTCGACAAAGCCGGTATCGACTTTGCTCTTGGCGAAAAGATTATGTGAGATAATGTCCAGGCAGACGGGAATCGTAGTCTTGATCGGCTCAATGACAAATTCGCCCAAAGCCCTTTTCATCGTGGCGATGGCCTCGGCCCGCGTCTTCTGATGGACAATAACCTTGGCAATCATCGAATCGTAATTCTTCGAGACCGTCCAGCCCTGACAAACGTGCGTATCGACTCGCACACCAGGCCCGCCGGGCAAAATTAACCTGTCGATGGTGCCAGGAGAAGGAGAAAAACTGTTCGCGGGGTCCTCGGCGTTGATCCGGCACTCAATAGCCACACCTGTATGCTTGATGTTTCTCTGGCTCAAACTGATCGTTTCACCGCTGGCAATTTTTAACTGCCACTTAATCAAATCGTGGCCGGTGACCATCTCGGTAACCGGGTGCTCGACCTGAATTCGAGTATTTACCTCGATAAAGTAGAATTTCTTATCCTGGTCGAGAAGGAACTCAACTGTCGCGGCATTGACATATTGGGCTTCTTTTATGAGTCTGATCGCGGCAGTGCAAAGCTCGTCTCTGGTCCGCGCATCCAGCACAGGGCACGGTGATTCCTCGATCATTTTCTGGTATCTTCGCTGGATCGAGCAATCTCTCTCGTAAAAGTGTAAAACGTTGCCTGCCTTGTCAGCTAATACCTGGACCTCCACGTGCCGGGCCTCGGGCATAAATTTTTCCAGATACACGCTACCGTCGCCGAAGGCCACCTCTGCCTCGGCGCGTGCGGC
>CAWFCJ010000074.1:0-45236 GCA_963814265.1 Sedimentisphaerales bacterium
ACTGAGGGGTCTTTGACGGAAATCCAATTCTCGCCGTCTGCCTGGACTGCCTGCAGAATCGGCTGACTCGCGACCCATTTAAACTCGCCTGCCAGAAAGTCTTTTTCCGCCTGCCTTGCAGGTAGCCCTGCCCCCATGCCCAACATTAAAACGAGCCCCACTGCCACATAACCCATTTTCGTACACTCCTTTGTTCCGCTCAGGCACCGTCTTCTACGCCTCTCCCCAGCGGCCGATGGCTGTTCCCCATTATTCCAAAGATTGCCCGGCATTGTAACAGACTTGACTGGCGTGGACAATAGGCTACAGTTGTGCTGGCTATGTCAAGAAACAGCACATTGGCAGCCACGCTGCTGACCATTGTAGCGGGCTGGGGCATTTTTGCCACCACCATCGTTGTGTTTTTAGTTTACCGCAACGAGACCGACCCCGATAAAAGGGCAATTCTCGGTATGGGGGTCAGTCTCATCCTTATCTGGTGCGTGCTCGGCGGGATTGCCATGCGTCTGGCGCGAGATCGCCTGGTTAAGACTCGTCCGAGAAACTCAACATCGACTGGAGGGTCCGCTTTGTCCTGTTATGCATTGCCATGGCCATGCTGGAAGAGGCGGTCACAACGTCGCTGACCAACGCCGCACCGCTGTTCGGCGCCGTCACCGATGCAGCCAGAATCACGGCTTCTAAAAACTACCTGGAGGTCGTTCTCTTTCACAGTGTCATTGCCTTTATTCCGATGTTCATCTGCTGGGGCTGGCTATTGCACCGGTACGCCTTTACGCCGGCAGAAGTCGTGCTGCTGTTCGGCCTGAATGGCACGCTCGCCGAGACCCTGTCGTTCGGGCCGCAGAATCTGCTGCAGGTCGGGATGTGGGTGTATGTCTATGGCCTGATGGTATATCTGCCCGCTCATACCGCCCCGACGGATCGCAACGCAAGGCCCGTGCATCTGCGGCATTGGATATTGGCTACATTTCTTCCTTTGGTGTTTGTCATTCCGCTGGCCGTATTCGTTGTGGTAAGAATACTACTATTCATCTGGCATGGTGTCAGCAAAGCCTTCAGGCTGCGTCATTCGGGCACAGCGATAAATGCGCCCGAACATCGAAACTCCAGTTCGCGGCCTACCAGCGACTACTAATAGAGACACTCAGCGTTTTCTGTACACTGTCCCCAGCCATTAATGGTTGTCCTTAGTTTTCCGTGTTCTTTTTAATTACCTTTGCTTCATCTACTCGCCTTGCCAGTAAACTTGCGAAAACCAAATACTGCGCAGCTTTTAGTCGGGTTAAATCGTGGCTAAGACTATGGGCTTTAGGATTGCGTATACCCTGATATGCTCCCTTAAATATCTGGATAAAACCTTTTTGGTCGTTTTGTCCGGATTTAGAGGCAATTTCACTTAAAATTAGGTAGGGATTTTTTAAGGAAAACGCTTTTCCAATAAGTTTATCTCCGTCCTCCTTTAGTCCTGTTTTTTCTCTAATTAAATCAAAAACGGCTATGATCGAATTTAGGACTGCTTCTCTCAGATGTCCGTTATTATACTGCTGAAGGGCATTTCTGGCTATTTCAGGATGAAGTAAAAACTGGAAATCCTCGACGTGTTCTACCGTTTGGTCAATGTTGCCCACTTGTACTTTAATTTTAGTTGAACTTTTAGAATGCCATGACTTTATTTCTTTAAGAACATCTCGAAAATTCCGATATCTCAAAATCTTCTCAGCAGGCGTAACGGTTGCATCATCAGCGTAGAGTTCTATTGAATATCCTCCAAATATTGTGGCTTCAACCATATAAGCAAGACAAATATTGACATCCCCTCTTTGCATGTTTGATATTTCCGAGAGTGAATTTAGATACATTTTCTCTCCCGGATGCTCTATATAAAATTGACGGAGAACTTGAAATATATGTCCACATTTATCCAAAAGACTCTTTGCTTCATCAGACCTCTCCGATAACTCTAATATCGCCAACAATGTTAAATGGTAATTATCGTTCTTCTTTTCAAGATATCTGTCTGATTCTAATGCATCTAATAAATCTAAATGTTCATGTCGCTTAGCCCGAAACTGTGTTGCATTCAGTCCCTTCGGATGAGTGATATTTAGTTTTAATATCTCTTCCAAAATTGACTTAGAAAGTTCATCCAATTTTGTGCTTCCTTATTATTTATTGTTTCCGCATAACGAAAACCTCACCGGTGCCGCGCTAGCGGCCTATATGTTAAGCCGCTGGTTCGCTTCAACAATCTGCATGAGCAATCTGTCAAAAGATGCCCATCCTACGACGCTGGAATTCTATGAAACAACAAGAGTAATATAGCATATATTCCTATAACAAATGGCAAAACAAACTCAAATAGAGCCCTTAGTATGGAAATAGGGTTTTGAAAGAGATATAGAAGGCGGGCGGAAGGAACATTTCTTGCGATATAATCCTGTTCTTCATAATATCTTGGATCGCTGATTTGTGCTTTTTCGAGTCGTTCTTTAGCACGCTTAACTCTTTCTGTTCTTATAACTTTTTTCCAGCCTAGAAAATCTGATGCAGCATAGATTGAGAAAGCACACAGGAAATAGAATGCTATGAGTGCCGTTATCCATAGAATTGAACGCTGGTTTGTGTTAGTAAACTCGATCCCGAATGCAGAGATTTTAGCGGGAACAAGTCCGGTCTTAACCATTGCAATGCTGAAGACGCTAACACCTAAAAGCAGTCGTCTCTCCCTACGCGTGACACTGCTAAGAGGATCACTAAGCAATATATCTTTAGAAACATTTTCAACCATTTCGACTATAAACCAATGACTATCTTACAGCCACCACGTCCACAGCGTTCGCGTGCAGGCGGTTTATCCTGCGTAGCCTTGCCTGGCTTTGCGAAGCACTCCAGCGAAGCAAGGTGCGAAGCAAGATGGCTCAATTTCCGTCGCTCGTATTTCGTATTGCGTATATTGTATCCTTCGACTTCGCTCAGGACAAGTCTCGTATGGCGTATAGCGTATTGCGTAGATTGTGGTTCGTGATTCCTGGCGGTCCTATTTATTCGACATGATACAGTTCCGCTTAATTTTCAACAAAATTTATTTTTGTATATGCACTGCGTCCGATGGCTGGTTTGAGTTTTGCTTATTATTTCTTGCCACCATTATGTCTTCCTTTATATTTTTAGCTTTCGGAAAAGTAAACGCAGGTTTTTTCTTCAGCAGCGCATACCCAAAGTTGAGCATCGTATCATTGCCGAGTTCATCCACCTCCACCGGCTTTATAAGCAAATTGGCTATTACCGCCTTGATATGGCCCCAGAGACTATCAGATTCGGTTTCCTTATTGACAGATGCTACTGTTATTCCCATTCTGGGAATTCTTTTCACTCTTTTTGAACGTAAGCGTGTTCACCCTCGCAATTAGCTCATTATATCTATTTTCGTACTTATATTGTCCGTCTTTTAGGGTTTAATACTATAAAGACCAACGGTTACAGGGCTGTTTCGGCCCCTTCCCTTGAAATGCATATCTACCTCGGTGACGGTCGTTGTAGAACCAGTTATCGTTCCTTTGACATCTATACGGCCGAAGCCTTCTCCTTCAACCTTAATGTAATCAAGCATATTTGTCAGCGGTTCTCCTTCTTCCAAATTACGGATGCGTTTCGTTATCATCCCTGCAGAGTCAAATGTGTTCTTGTGAAAGCCCTTTCCCAAGATTTGAAATTCACAGGATACATAGAAGCGATTTTGAATCAACCTTTCTCTTATACGAGATAAAACCTATCCGCTGCTCATTATTGACACTGGTTTCCCTGTCAACAAGTGTCGGAGATATCAGCGGAACAAAATACATAAAAGAAGAAACAGGATTTTTCTCTAAACGCATCTTTGCTATAAATCAGCACAACAGTGGGGCCGTTGGAGTCTTCGGCGACATTATTGCCGTCCGCCGCAGATCCACTGCTGTAGCTGCTTATATAACTGTTGGGGTCGGAACTTATCCCGACGCCAGCCATTAAAAGCAGGATACAAACAACAGTAATTGCAGATAAACCAGATAGATGGTGGTTTATTGAAATTACACGTGGATTTATCAGGTACGAGCAGCATGGCTTACCTCCTGATACTGAACAGACCATACTTTGTTATTTTAACCCCAAAAAGCATATCTGGGGTGTCAGGACATTCTCGGCAAAGTCTTGCGCAAGAACAAACCACCTCCTGCCATCACCTCCCACGGACATACTGCCGTCACGTCTGGTCCCCGCATGGCAATAGACACAGGAAAGCTGACAGTCCTGCGTAAGGTGCAAGATTATGTCTCCTACACTGCCCTTTCAAAATCACTACAGCTATGAGGCTGGTCTTTGCAATTTAGAAAATGGATCGCCGAGACACTCTACCACTTGCCAATACTAGCCTGGCATCCGCTCATAAAAACCGCAAGTGCCAAAAGGGCAGATACAGCAACTACAAAGCCAAAGTTGTAAATTTGTCGTAATTTCATGTTACACCTCCATTTGAACCTTTATAATTGTGAATTGGTCTTAATTTCATATTACTCGGGATTTCCCATATACACCACTAATCAACACTGCTAAGCCTTCATACTTCATTAGGTTACTGAACTGCTCCGCCGTTAAGCAAGAAAAAAATTGTGGAATTTTTGCTGGGCACATTTCTTCAAATTTCTTCAAATTCACAGGAGTTTTCGTCCGCTAATGACTCTAAGCAAGACGACCACAATGGCAATCACCAGAAGAACATGAACGAAACCGCCCATGGTGTGGGAAGTTATTAATCCCAAGAGCCACAATATGAGCAGAACAACAGCGATAGTGTAAAGCATAGCAATTATCCTTTCATTTTTTTGGTTTAGTATTCAACGCAAACAGCCGAGCCGGCTAACGGATGCGACACACCACAGATTCGTTTTGTATGCCGACTCGAAACAGTTTATCAAAGCCTAAGCAGCTTGACTTTTCACCAGTTTTTTTTCTGAGAGCGTTTTTCCTTTAATTCTTCGAGATACCTTGCCGCGGCATCTTTACCGCCTAATCCAAAGGCAAGCGCCAAGGCAAGGCAAACGCCGCCAAGGATAATATTGAAGGTAGTAGTTACCAAAAGCGGTGCAATACCAAGCTCTCCTAACGCAATAGTTACTGCAAAAATTATAATTGCCCACCGGCTTACACCAGCAAATATCTCCGGTCTGGGCAAATTGGCATTGCCGGCAGCCGTGTGAACTATTCCTGACACAAAGCTGGCCAGAAACATAGCAACCACCAGAACAAGCAAGGCTGCTATGACCTTCGGGACGTAAGCAAATAAGCTTGCAAGAACGTCGGAAGCCTTGGGTAGTCCCAGAGCATCAACAGCCATCACGAGCACCATAATCATAATCAGCCAATAAACCAGCCTGCTTACCACCTCTCTGGCGGAAATTTTCAAATCGCCTTTCCTGAGAATCTCTGATATACCTGCCTTATCAGCCAGCGCATCGAAGCGTGCTGCCTTAAGCAGCCCGTCAACTATCCGTTTGATTGCCTTGGCCACAATCCAGCCTACTATCAGAATTATTAATGCACCCAGCAGGACAGGAATATAGGCCATTATTCTGGTCAACATTTGGCGGATCGGATCAACAATAAGATTTTCCCATTCTATTACTGCCAACATTTTCTTGTACCTCCCATTAAATTGTTAATTTCGAATACATGTCTTTTCACTTCTCTACTTCTTTGCCATTTTGAATACTCTTATAATATTCTCATTAGGCATCACCTCCTTTAGCTTGAAAGAGGTAGGTTCTTTTGGATTTCTCATTTGATATTAGTAGTTTCACTGAGTTTCCCCATTTTGCCTGCCTTATATTACGAAATTTGCGTGAGAGAAGCAACTGTATTGACAGTTTTTTTGCCTAACATCGGAAATCAGCGGCCCTGAGCAAGCGGAGCTTGTCGAATCGCGCGACGAAGGATCCGCTGCAGTGATATGTTAGGAACCATCTGAATCTCCCGATTTCGTGTTGTGGCTTTTATTAGGCTCTTGTTCAGGCTCAGGAGGTAGTACACCTTCCAAACACGCATCCACTTCCAGATCATAAGCGCAGGCAATCCGAGCGATGTGGATTCCGAATAAAGCTCGCAGCTCACCAAGTGTGCTGAGGAGCTGAGCCTCATACGGCCAACCATAACCTGCGCTTGGGGATTGATTCTCATCCAGAAACTTGCGACAGACAGCCTGCATAGCTCGCAGGGTTTCTCTCAGAAGAGAGTCCATAGAGAGAGCCTCGAGGTCGCGGGTAATTCGCTCACGTGTATCAAGGACGGACTGCACGACGAAGGTGCCGATCTCTTTGTTATATGGATAGTGGAGAGCCCGCTGACCTGCAAGATACACCAATAGTCGCTGCGCCTTGTCCCGTTCATCAACCGGCGGCTTCCAACTGATTCCACCGATAGGGGTTGAAATGCCTGTCAAACGATTGGCCAGGTCCCGTCCCTTTAATTTGATCTTCTCACTCTTTCTCATATTCGAGATCCTTCATTCATCCTAACGTGGTGTTCAGCAGCGTGCCGTGTTTGCACGTCGGCTGGAACACATGGTTAGGTGTTTCTGTGTCAATCCTATTGGCGAACTCTATTTTAGATTTAGAAAGTACTGTCGAACTTTCGCCGCGATCTGATGATCAGTCATCTCGTCAACTGTTTCAACACCAACTATGCGTCCACCGAGTTTTTCTCTCTCAAGACGTTTTTGACCTGCCCCTTTGCCTCACCAGGACCAAATATCAGAATAGATTCTGCATCACGAATACACGAAATAACCTCGTCATAGTAGATGTTGAGATGTCCGGTAAACGTCTCTCTGTTGACTATCATCTGCTGGAATTGCCTGCGGTCCAAATGAAGCCTTGGACGTGCCAGAAGGTCGAATGTGTTTTTCAACATTTGAGCTTATCCGTTTTATTTCTTCGGCTTTGTCCGAGATGACCACGATAACAGCCTTCCTATGGTCAATCCACAAACCCACTGTTGTCTTCATAGATTTCTCCTATGTCTATTCGGTCCCCCTAACATAGGGCTCACCGGCGCCGCGTATCCGGCATCCGAGTGCAGCCGCTTTATCCTGCGTAGCATTGCTCGCCTTTGCGAAGCACTCCAGCCAACCATTGTGCGAAGCAAGGATGGTTCAATCTTCGTCGCTCGTCATTCGTATTTCGTATCGCGTATATCGTATCTCGTTAATCGTATAGGGTATAGGAAATAGCGTACAGCGTATTGCGTGGATTGTGGTTCATGGTTCGATTCACTATACACTATACACTATTTAGAATCTCCTGTCACCTGTTTTCTGTATTCTTTGTACGCCGCGACTGGGTTAGCACTATATTCGGACGCGGAGGTGCGGCCATGCCATCGCCCATATAAAAGCCGGTTTGAGTGGGCTGATTATAGGCTACGTTTTGCAAGGCCACGCTCAGCCTGTATATGGGGTCGTGCATAAACGTGTAAAAACGCCGGCTTGTAGGTATTGTAGTCGTGATAGATGCGCAGCTCTTTGTTGTCGGTTGTTCTACAAATCAGCTCCTCTCTCCAGTCGCCCAAAATATCGGCAGCCAGACAGGGATTGGATTTTGTTCCATTGTTTCTGGCACAACCCTCAGCGGAAAATAATCTGGTCGCCGTAGCATTGGTGTAATCCCACTTATCAATAGTAACGCCATCAAGCAGCTCACGAAGGACATCGCCATCCCACCATATCCCCATATTGCACGACCGGGGCTTGGCGTCGGAAATCTTTTCGCCCTTGCAGTTGTATAGGCCGGCTGAATTATTCGCCCAGCACTCATAGCCTCGATGACGGGGATCAATATCCAATAGCCAGTCCTCTTCCCGGGTCTTTCAATTGTAACCCCCATATCACCTTTCCGGTTGCGGCGTCGCGAAGGTTTGCACCGTACGGGTGATGCGGCCTTTCATGGATGGCCCATACTTCCAGGCCGGGCCTATCCGGATCGATATCGGATAAGTGCATCGCATCCCCGTGCCCCAAACCTGTTGAATAGAGTCCTTTGCCATCATGGTCAATCGCACACGCCCCATACACAATTTCATCTTTAGCGTCGCCGTCAACGTCGCCGACCGCCAGATTGTGATTGCCCTGTCCTCTATAATGCCTCTTGCCGGGCGTGCCGTCATCGCTGTCGAAGGTCCACACGTGCGTCAATTTGCCGTCTCGCCAATTCCACGCCGCCAGCACTGCCCGTGTATAATAGCCGCGGCACATTACCAGGCTCGGCTTTTGGCCGTCAATATACGCGATGCACGCCAGAAAGCGGTCTACTCTGTTGCCGTAGTCATCCCCCCAGTCGGAAACATTGCCTCTGCCTGGTATATAATCGTGTCGTGGCAAGTTCTGCGCCGGTCATTCCGTCAAATACGGTGAGAAACTCCGGCCCATCCAGGATGTAGCCCCTCGAATTGTGGTAGTCCGCGTTGGGGTCACCGATTACTTTGCCCTTTCCGTCGGTTGTCCCATCCGCCGTTTTACAGGCAACCTCAGCTTTGCCGTCGCCATCGAGGTCGTAGACCATAAACTGTGTGTAGTGTGCGCCTTCACGGATGTTCCTGCCTAAGTTTATCCGCCATAGAAAAGTGCCGTCGAGTTTGTATGCCCCAAGGATCGGCGCATCTGTCATACCGCCTTGCGCATTGTCACGGCCTCTGCCCGTCTGGTGTAATACAATCTCATACTCGCCGTCGCCATCGAGATCCCCGACAGACGCATCGTTGGGCGTGTAACGGTCCGGGGTCTGAAGCAGAATTGAGAGGTAATTCTGACTCTGGACTTTTGCCGGTGGCGAAGGTTCTGCCTCTGCACCGTTTATGACAGCACGAACAGTGTAGGTCGCGCTGGTATTTCTGTTATCATCCACGATGTTGGTGGATTCCGTTATCGGCTGAGTGTTGACACGGGCGTTATTTCTGTAGACGTTAAAGGCGATGTTGTCCGGGTCGGTTCCCAACATACGCCAGCCGACATAGACCCTTCCGCCGCCCTGGTTGATTGCGACCAGGCCACGTCCCAGATTCTCCATCTGCCGTTGCGCGTCTGCTCCGGCAACAAAAAACAGCACCGTCCAGATCGTGACGGCTACCTGCATTTTAGCCTTTGAGTTCGTCATAGCCCCTGCTGCTGATTCTGTCCACACCCATTGGTTAGCGGCTGTCCTTATTACTCTTTCTCGGGCCTCCGACACAGATAGAAGCTGAAGTGCTTAAACAGCAGATGTGAGACCTCAAGAATATCCATGCCTACGCTGCTGAAGCCGGATTCCAGCTCTTGCCATGTGAACTGGTACTTAGGTTCGTCCACCAGGAGAACTCCGCCTGGCTTAAGCACCCTGGCCACCTCAGAAAGCGCGTTTCTCCACTCGCGTATGTGGTGCAGCACGCCAAATATGAATACGGCGTCACATATTCCGCTCTCGGATTCAATTTGCCTCAGGTCGCCGACAAAGAAGTCTACGTTCAAGCCCCGCCTCCGCGCCAGGCGTACCTGCTCCGGCATATAATCGAACGCAATCACCTGCGACGGATGATATTCATTTACAATCAGCTCGGTGCTGTATCCAGAGCCGCACCCAGCATCCATAATAATACCACCCTGCAAATCAACGCGCCATTTTTCAAGGCGGCGTTTGAATATCTTGAACTCGATGTGTTTCTGTATCCATCGCCGTAAGGGATTGTTCATGGCGATAAATTCAAGCATGCCCAATCGCATGTGGCCATTCGGTACGCATTCGCGTTGGTTCTGTTCATTCATATCTTATATTCCGCGCCCACCACCTTGCTTCGGCGCTCTACCAGAATAACATCCCGCCAAGTTCCTGCCAGCTCTCCGTAGGTCATCTTGCCAAGTTTCTCTCTGCGGCCAACCTCTCGAAACCCGTGTTTCTTAACCAGGGCAAGACTGGCAGTGTTCTCCGGGAATATTCCACCTTGCAGCGTCCATATCCCCGCCCTCTCGGAGGCGTCAATCAGCGCGGCAAGAAGAGCCAACCCTACGCCCTGGCGTTGATACTGGGTGGCAACGTACAGGCTGACTTCCGCCACACCTGCGTACACCGAGCGACCGGAAATCGGGCTAAGCGCCGCCCATCCCAGAATCTCGCTATTCCTTCTGGCTACCAGCCGGGCTGCCGATAAATGAGCAGCGTCCCATTGCCGCCAATCGGGCGCGGACGCTTCAAAGGTCGAATGTCCGCCGGCGATACCTTCGAGATAGATCGAGCGGACTTGCAGCCAGTCATCAGCGGCCATCTTGTCTATCCGGCATTTCATTGTCTTTCGCGCTCACAATTAAGCATATATTGTTGGAGAAAGCAACGACAAGGGCAAAAGAGTCTGCCTGACGGCACATAAACTCCAGTGCACAAGGGCATAAGTTTAGCCCCCACTCCTGTGGTGGGGGTCAATGTCGGGGTCAACAGCCATGAGAAAAATTTCAAATTTTCACATTTCAGGCGCAGGCATTAGTGTTTTTGATAGAAAATGCTTGTCTTCGGGGCAAAGATGGGCATAATCTCTACCTTAGAGAATACAGAATACAGAATACAGAATACAGAATACAGAAGACAGAAGACCGTATCCTGACCTTTGCCGTCTGAGTTCTGCTCAAGAGTGCATAATAGGCTTGGATGACAGTATCTTGCTGTTGGTAAGATTCAAAATAGGAGGGAGGCTGAGATTCCTTTCGCACGCCGAAACGCTGCGGGTCCTTCAGCGTGCCTGCGCTCGGGCAGGAGTAACCATCCAGCACACCCAGGGATTTAACCCTCATCCGCGAATGAGTCTTCCTTTGCCCAGGCCTGTGGGTGTGGAGTCGGACGATGAATTGCTGTGCATGCGGGTAGTTTGTGCCCCGAACGAGCCATGCGATGTGGATTTCGAAATGCGGCTCAAGACCTCGCTATCCGAGCAATTGCCGGAAGGTTTTGAGCTACTTTCGGTAAACATCGCAAAGGCTGACACCTCTTTTGTGCCGAGTTCTGCCACTTACGTATTGCCCGTGCGCCCGCAATGCGTGACCGCCGATTTGAAGGCCAGGATTAAGCAAGTGTTGGCCAGCCAAAGTCTTCGCCTTGAGCGAAAAAAGATACCGGAAAGTCTGAAGTCCAAGACTTTGGACGTTAGAGGTTTTCTGAAATCAATTGAGTTGGAGGATAGCTGCGTGATTGTCCGGTGCAACGTCAGTCCTGCCGGTTCCATACGAGTCGAAGAGATATTACAACTGCTGGAGTTGGATGTCGAGAAGCTGGCGGCACCAGTCAGACGTACAAGTGTGCAATGGAACAGTAATTGACGATTGAATAGTGACTATTGCAAAGGACATTGGCAGTCTCAAACAATATCAAATAGTCAATAGAAAATTGTAAATGCAGTAGGGATGCGAAAATGGCAAGAGAGATGCTAATAAATGTAGCTGAGAGCGAAGAGTGCAGGGTGGCGGTGGTTGAAAATGGGTCGCTTGAGGAGCTGTATGTGGAAAGAGCGGGTCTGGGCAGCCGCGTCGGCAATATTTACAAAGGCAGGGTCGTAAATGTTGAGTCCGGCATACAGGCGGCGTTTATAGACTTCGGCATGGGCAAAAACGGGTTTTTGCACATTAGCGACCTTCATCCGCGCTATTTTTCGGCTGGTCGCGGCAGCATAGTCGAGAGCGTCGGCCGAAGAAAGTCGCTCAGGGAGCGGCCGCCCATCCAGAGTTGCCTTCGCAAAGGTCAGGAAATTGTCGTTCAGGTAACCAAAGAGGGAGTAAAGACCAAAGGGCCGACCCTTAGCACATATCTTGCTTTGCCCGGCAAGTATCTGGTGATGATGCCGTGGATGCGAAAGCACGGAGTCTCGCACAAGATAGAGGATGAGGATGAGCGCAAAAGGCTAAGGGAGATTCTTGAACAGATGCAACCCTCCCAAGGGCCAGGGATTTATTATCAGAACCGCAGGACATGGATGCTCGAAGAAGGATATCCAAAATGATTTGAGATACCTGGAGCGGTTGTGGAAGGCTATCGAAAAGCGGATTAGAAACCGGAAAAGCGCCCGGTGAGCTTTATCAGGAATCGGACCTGGTCATAAGGGCGATTGAGAGATGTTTTCAACAGCAGAATAAGCAAGATAATATGCGACTCGGAGAACGTGGTGCGCAAAATCAAGGAGTTTCTTTCCATTGCTACGCCGCGCTTGAGACAGAGGGTTAGTATTACGACAGCAAGATTCCGCTGTTTCATAAGTATCAGATTGAGGACGAAATAGCAAAGATCCAGTCCCGCACGGTTGGGCTTAAAGGCGGCGGCTCAATCGTAATTGAGCAGACCGAGGCATTGGTCGCAATAGACGTAAATAGCGGGCGATCTCGAAAGCAAAAAAGTGCTGAGCAGACCGCTTACGAAACCAATATGGAGGCGGCACCGGAAATCGCCCGACAGCTGCGATTGCGAGACCTGGGCGGACTGATAATTTGTGATTTTATTGACATGCGAATTCAGAGACACCGCAAGGAAGTGGAAAAGGCTTTTCGCGACGCCGTCAAGACCGACCGTGCCCGCACCAGAGATATTGAGGATAAGCAGGTTTGGCGTGGTGGAAATGACACGCCAGAGAATGCGTCCTTCGCTGCAGTCCAGCACCTATCTGGCGTGTCCGCATTGCGCTGGCACAGGCTTTATCAAGAGTCACGAATCATTGGCTATCGAGATTATTCGGCTGTTGAATCTTTCAGCCGCGAAAAAGCAGATAAAACGCATCGAGCTATTTGTTTCGCCGGAGGTTGCCGATTACCTGCAGAACGAGAAGAGAGCGGCGATTGTACAAATAGAGCAGCTTAGCGATAAACGGGTTGTCATCCGTTCGGTGCCGGAATATACCGGCGAAAAACATGAGCTGCTCTGTTATAACGAGCGAGGAAGCATGATAAAATTGTAGCATCGGTTCCTGAATGTCTAAGAGAGCAAACACACAGTTTCTTGCCGATATCACACAGACAGACCTCGATGCAAAAGCAAAGCTGGATAAGGTCGTTCGGGTTGGCAACTCGGTGAGATTTGACCTCGACTACGCACGAAGTGTAATCAAAGCGGAAGCTGATGCGATAGCGTCTCTTACGCCAATTGTTGATGCGTCTTTTGCCAGAGCCGCGAGATGATTTACAACTGCACCGGCTCGGCCATAGTAAGCGGCATCGGAAAAGCCGGCATAATCGGGCAAAAAATCAGCGCTACTCTGGCTTCGACCGGCACGCCAAGCCATTTTCTTCATCCCGCTGAAGCTGTCCACGGCGACCTCGGCAGATTACGAAAAAACGATATAGTAATTGTCCTGAGCTACGGCGGCGAAACCGATGAGGTTATCCGGCTGATAAATCTGGTCAAGCAACTGGAGATCAAACTGATAGCAATAACCGGCGACAGCGAATTCGACTCTAAGCAAGTATAGCCGACGTGGTGCTGTGTATGGGCAGGATGTCCGAGGCCTGTCCGCTTGGTGTCGCTCCGAGCGTCTCAACCGCATGTATGCTGGCGGTCGGTGACGCCCTTGCCTTTACCGTGATGAAGGCTCGAAATTTCAGCGTTGAGGATTACGTCAGGTTCCATCCCGGCGGCTCACTCGGTGCAAAGCTGATGACGGTTGAGCAGTCGATGATGTTCAAGCCGGGCGAAAAACTGCCTATCGCTCGAAATCAGCGATACGATAGAAAAATTGCTTGAAAAAACCAGCGATGTAAAACGTCACGGGGCGGTGATGGTCGTTGACAAGAACGGCAGATTGGTGGGCATCATCACCGATGCCGACCTGCGGCGTCTGATGACAAAGGAAGGACAGCGTGCCTTTGAAATCAAAGCCGGCGATGTTATGACCGCCGATTGCAAAAGAATAAGAGCCGACGCCCTTGCTTCAGAGGCGACAGCTATTTTCCATAAATACAGAATCGATGAGCTTCCGGTCGTTGATGCGGATGACAAGCCGGTCGGCTTAATCGATGTGCAGGACATAGTAACAATAAAAGTTGTCGGATAGAATTTCGTGTTGCTCAGCTCAGAGCCGCGACTGTAGATCTGAGCCGCGACCGTAAGGGAGCGGCAAGCGGTATGGCAAATCTCGCAGACATCGAAATGCTGGTGTTGGATGTTGACGGCGTTCTGACCGATGGGACGTTGATTATTAACGCCGACGGCAGCGAAAGCAAGGCCTTCAATGTTCTGGATGGGCACGGGATTCGAATGTGGCAAAGAGCAGGACTGAAAGTGGCATTTTTCAGCGGCAGAGCGTCTGAAGCGACAAAGCACCGGGCTAAACAGCTTGAGGTTGAATATGTATTCAGGATTGCCATCAGAAACTTGACGCCCTGAAAGAATTTCTTGCCAGGCTGGGGCTTTCGCCGGAAAAGGTGGCCTATGTCGGGGATGATTTGCCGGATTTGCCGGCGATAAGATACGTTGGTTTTGGAGTAGCTGTTGCCAATGCCGTCGATGAAGTAAAGCAATATGCCGATTTTGTAACGACCCGGCCCGGCGGCAACGGTGCGGTACGGGAAGTGATAGAGTACATTCTGAAAAATACCGGCAAATGGCAGGAGCTTATGAAAAGATATCTGCCGGACTAACGAAAACACAGACGTTATGAACCTTAATCTTCGCACAATTATTATCGGCCTGGTCTCGTTAGGCGGTCTGCTTGCAATATATGTGCTTTACAGCCGGATGAGCCAGACGCCAGAGATGGATATTAGTAGAACAAGCAGACTGACTGAGTCGGTTGACCAGACTGACGCCGATGATTTTGACAGCAAGCTCGGCAGGATCGGTGACGTCGGAGTCGGCGCTGTCAAAGGATTTGAATACTTGCACCGTGATGCCAATGGCGAGGTGGATAGAAAATTTGGCTTCCGGGAGCTGCTGCACCAGACAAAAGGCCAGTGGGAGACCGACAAGCCCTATATGGAAATTCTTTTGCCCGTTCGGTGCAGCATCACTGCCGATAAGGGAAGGGTTCAGGTTGAAGATGCTGCCGGTGGCCTTAGCATAAAAGATGCGACGTTTGACGGCAACGTAGTGATACACATCCGGCCGGCAGAGCATAGTGACATCAAGGAAAGCTTCATATATCTGGACGATATTGCATTTGACAGTGAGAACTCGCGGTTTTCGACGCCAGGGCCGGTGAGATTTGTCTCTGAGGATGGCGCATGGAAGGCCGAGGCCTGGAGCTTATCTTCAACGAGGCAGTGAAGCGCATCGAATATTTCAGGATAGTTGATTTGGACAGCTTTCGTATGAAGAGCTCACAGACAGCTTTGTTTGCCCACGCTCCGCCAGCCAGGACCGACCCTGCCAAGACGCCCCAGTTATCACAAAATGCCGACCCTAACGGTTCAGGTAAAACCGGCAGTGCACAGCAGGCCGACCAGAAACAGGGCGAATACTATAGATGTATGTTCCGCGAGAATGTGGTGATTGACAGTACGGAGCATCGAATTTTAGCCCATGATAAGATCTCTATTAATAACATCTTCTGGTCCAATGCAGCGGTCCAAAAGGCTACCCGATCGACGAGCGATGCTAATGATGCCAAGCCGGTCGCTGCCCCTGTCGAGGCAGATGCTGACCCGAACAAACCGCCCGTGGAATCCGGCGAGGTCGTGATTACCTGCGATGGCGGCCTCGTCATTGCCCCGATGAGTGCTGAGCAATCACCGACACGGGAAAAAATCGCAGATCGAAAAGCGCAAATCGAAAATCCCAGCCCACGGCCCGCTGATGCCGTAGATAAGCCCACTACCATCGCCCAAAGCATTGACTATGACGTTTCTACGGGCGACACTATTCTGGCTGGTCCTGTTGAACTTGATTTCTACGCCGATATGAATGACTTGGTCAGAGGCGAAGCCGGCAAAAAAATCTTGCCCGTCAAGGTAACCGCCCAGAAGGAGGCGAAGTTTGTGGCTGCATCAAACCAGGTCGTCTTGCAAGGCGATTGCCTGGCGACGATGCTCCTTGCGGACCCAAACGGCCAGCAGAAATATACGCTCTCGGCTGAAACGTTCACCATAGACTTGCTCGAAGATGTGAGCTACCAGTCGAGGTTTCGGGCAGGCGATATTAAGTACCTGGCCGCCAATGGCGGAGTAGTCAGGCTCACAGTCTTCAAAACAGCCGGGCAAGAGACGCTCGGCGGCGTCGAACTGCAAAGTCGTAGAATCGATTATGATGCCGGCCAGCAGTTATTTGTAGCTCTGGGCCCGGGCAAGCTAATGCTCGACAATTCAAAAGTCGCCGATCCCGCCCCAAAGCCCGCGGGATTTAGCTTACGAAAACGGTGCTATGCGTTTCTGCAGTTTTTCGATACGTTAAAGTATTTTATGAAAACCAATCGAATTGTCGCCGATGCTAAGCCGCAGGAAACGCTCCAAATAGATTACTTCCCTATAGTCCAAGGCCAGTACAGCCAACAGGCAGTGGCTACGGCAGGCCACGTGGAAATCAGCTTGGTGGAAGGCGTGGATGGTCGAAGCGAGCTGTCGACGCTTACCGCCACGGAGGCAGTCACCTACACGGACGAAGATAATCAATTCGCGGGAAGTAGGCTATTCTATGAACGGGAGAAGTCGCAGCTTTTGGTTCAGGGCGACGAATCGTCTCCCTGCTACTTTAATGGAGCACTTGTTCAGAGCATTTTGTACGACCCGAAGACCGGCAAAGTCCAGGCCCCGCTTGCTGCGCCGGCGCAAGTGCAGATAAAAAGATAATCGTTGTCATTAGAACAAGAGTTTTGCAAAATTGAGATTAGGCACATATTATTTAAGGAAATCCGTTTCTTGATTTCCTCAAATAATCGAACTAAGTAATTATCTATCAAGTAGTTAATGTTTGAAAAGGAAAAATAAGACAACAAATTTTTCCTTTTCAAAGTGTGCCTAATCTCAATTTTGCAAAAGTTCAGATTAGAACCGAGCCGCGACCGTAATTCCGCCCATAGAGCCACGACCGTAAGGGAGTGGCAACTATCCCTCGTTAGGCGCAAAGCCGCCGCAGACCTTCTATAGTTAGCTCGTCCAGCCGGGCGACGATTTTTTCAGCCAGGCTCAACTGGTCGGCATCGTAAGAGTTGGTCACTGCGACGGTGTGCATGCCCGCTTCCCTGGCGGCTTGAAGTCCCCAGTGTGAATCTTCAATAACAATACATTGCTTCTGGCACAATGGGATTCTGTCGGTAGTGATTTAAGCTTTTGAAGCGTTAACAAAAATCCTTCCGGGTGTGGCTTTCCTTTTTTGACCTGCTCGGCGGAGACTATAACCGCAAAAAATGCACGCAACTGAGCCTGTTCCAAGTATCAATTCGATCTCTGCCCACAGGCTCCGGAGCATATCGCCATTGGGACATTGTTTTGCCGCAGCATCCGCAGAAAATCGCGCACGCCTTCAATTATCCGGCCTTCGGTTTTGGCCAATTCCTCGAATTCCCGGTTTTTTTGCTTCACAAGACTTCTCAATTTGTTGGCCGTCGAACCTGGGCTTGTTTCTCTCGGCAACCAGATTAAAGCAATCGACATCCGTCAGGCCGAGGTATTCTTTATAATAATCCTTTTTTGTCATCTCGATGCCGAACTGTGCCAATACGTGATTAAAAGCCCGAAGGTGCAGAATCTCCGAATCGGTTATCACACCATCGAAATCGAAAATAACGGCTTGTAGCATAGCTTGTATCTCTCGTTTGTCATTGCGAGCGAGGACGCAGCCGAGCGCGGCAATCTCATTCATCCGATTAGGATTTTGGGATTGCTTCGGCTGCGTTCGCAATGACGGTTCTGTCCTTCGTTATTCATACTTCAGAAACAACAGGTCCTACAAATGACTCATAATCCGTGAAAGTTGATTTATCACCACATGCAGATTGTTTCAGCTAATGCTGCGATTTTCGTGGCATTTCTGGTGACATATCTTCTGGCGGTCACGGCTTTTCGTTTTTTCGTGGTATTTTGTACCGTTTTCAGCGGTAACTTCCATATCCACGTTAGTGCTGGCCTGGCTGCATAACAGATACCCATTAATCAAGTCAATTGCGATATCAACCAGCGCTCTGCCATAAAGGTCCATATATTCAGTGCCGTTTTCTTTTACAAAGGCGATGGCTTTTTTCAATTGCTCGGTCCCTCCAGCAAGCTTTTCGAGCAGGTCGTTCACTTCGGGAGTCGAAATTTTGTTGGGCAAGCTCAGCGATGAGATTTTCCGCGGTTCCGCTGCAGACGCCGCGAACCGCGGCAACAATCTGCAGTTGGCTTGTCCCTTCATAAATGGTGGTGATTCTAGCGTCGCGGGCGTGCCGTTCACAGGCGTAATCTCGCATATAGCCGCTGCCGCCGAGCACCTGAATCGCATCGTAGGCTACTCTGTTGCACATCTCAGAGCAAAAATATTTACTCATCGGCGTCAGCATTGCAGCATATCTTTTATATTTTCGGGCGGCGTTTTTGAGCTCTTTGGCCTGCGTCGTTGTCTTCGCGGCGGATTTGTCTCCAGTCGTCTGGCGTAGCCAAGTTCCATATCGACTACTCGTGAGGTCTCGTACAGAAGTGCCCGCCCGGCTTCGATCGCAATTTTCATATCAATTAGCATGTCACGCACCGCCGGCAGCTTTTCGATGGCTACGCCGAACTGTTTTCTGCTGGCAGCGTAATCGCGGGCGACGCGAAATGCGGCTTCGGCAATGCCAACCGATTGCGCTGCGATGCCGATGCGGGCGCCATTCATCAGACTCATAACATAAGTTATTAGTCCGCGCTGGCGTTCCCCGATTATCTGACAGGGCGCATTATCAAAGAATATTTCACAGGTCGGTGAGCCGTGGATGCCGAGCTTGTCTTCCAGCCGACGGATGCGTACCGTCGGACCTCTGTCGCAGACAAACAGGCTCAGTCCCCGTCCCGTCAGTTATCTCCGGCTCACTGCGAGCCAGCACCAAAAGCACGTCACCGCAGCCGTTGGTTATGAATCGTTTTACGCCGTGCAGATACCACTGGCTGTTGCCATCCTGGAACGCCCGCAGCATAACCTTCTGCAAATCCGAGCCGGCGTCCGGCTCAGTCAGCACCATCGCGCCAGTTACTTTGCCGGCTGCAAAATCATACAGGTATTTTTCCTTTATTTCTTCGGAGGCAAAGGCGTTGATGGTCTCAGCGATTCCCTGCAAGCCGAATATGTTCATAAGCGCAGCGTCCGCTCTTGAGACGATCTCGATGGCCATCGAGTAAATCACGTTTGGAAAATTCAAGCCCCCAAAGCGATAGGGCAGCGTAAAGCCCATGACCTCAGCCTGGGCAAGTTTTTCCAGAGACTCTTGTATTGCCTTTGGGCGAGTTACTGAGCCGTCCGCGTTAAGGATATTGCCCTGGCGGTCGACTTGCTCAGCACGCGGAGCGATAAACTCGGCAGCCAGTTGGCCGAGTGCATCCAGCACCATATCGTAGTTTTGTACGGCTTCTTTGGCGTCGGCTGGCGCATAATCGAATTGGCCTGCGAACTTGAAGTTCTCCTCGCAGATTTCCGCCAGTTCGCACAAGCTTATGTGCCTGAACAGAAATTGTATATCGTCGTTGTCCCTATAGAAATTTGCCATGACCTGCCCCGCCTATGTCATTGCGAGGAGCTCAGCGACGAAGCAATCTAAGAGCTGTCTGATGAGATTGCCACGCTCGGCTGCGCCTCGCTCGCAATGACAACTGCAGTCTGTTTCCCCTATTTATTTCCTACATTCTTTTCTTTAATTGCTGTTATCATTTTAGGCACAACCTCGTCGAGGTCGCCGACTATTTTGTAGTGAGCGATCTGGAAGATGGGGGCTTCAGGGTCCTTATTAATGGCGACAATTTTCTGGCTCTGCGACATCCCTGCCTGGTGCTGAATTGCGCCGCTGATTCCAACTGCTATATATAGGCTCGGCCGGACTGTTGTGCCGGTCTGGCCAATCTGGTGGTCTTTGTCGATAAAGCCGAGATCTACCGCTGCTCTACTGCCTGCCGGTGCCGCACCCAAACAGTTTGCCAAATCCCAGACAAGTCTGAAATTTTCTTTGCTGCCCACCCCTGCACCGCCGGCTACAATTATTCTTGCCCCCTTTAAGTCGACCTTTTTTGGCCGTTTGTGCTCGGCGAGAATTTCCAAAGGCAAATCCTGCTGCGAAAGTTGCGTCTTTACTTCGATGATTTCGCCCTTGCGTTTGACGTCCGGCTGCGGCATCGGCATCACACCTTCGCGGACGGTAGCCATTTGCGGCCAGCGGTCGTAATTTATAATGGTTGCGATTATATTTCCGCCGAAAGCCGGCCGGATTTGAAACAGCAGATTCTTGTGCAGTTTTGCGTCCCTTATTGTCTGGTGGTCGCCGATTTGCAAGTCGGTGCAGTCGGCGGTAAGCCCGGCTTTAGCTGCGCTTGCAATCCGCGGCGCACAGGTCTCTGCCGGTCGTAGTTGCCCCATAAAGCACAATTTGCGGCCTGTGCTTATGAATCAATTCGAGCATCACCTTTGCGTAGCTATTTGCCTGGTATGCCTGCAAAAGCGGCTGTTCGACCACATATACTTTGTCCGCGCCATACTGGACTAATTTTGTCGCCAGCGTTTTGACTGTGTCACCTAAGAGAACCGCGGCCAATTTTACGCCAAGAGAATCAGCCAACCCGCGGCCTTTGCTCATCAGTTCGAGCGGCGTATCCTCCAAGCCCACTGTGCTGCTCGGCAAAAACCCAAACCTCACCTTTTCTGTTCACATCTATCATAGCTATAACCCAGAAAGTGCCCAAAACTGTGGAGTGACTAAAGTGCCTAAGATTATGACTTTGTACTTTAGCACACTTTAGGGACGCGAGCCTATGGTCTGGACAGGTCCGGCACCAGAGGCCACAATCTGGCCGGTCGTTATGTCCCGTATCTCAACTTTGCCCTCGGTAGAAATTGTCTTGTCCTCCAAGGAACCAGCAAGCCTATACGTTCGCCCTGCCACCGCTTGGAATACGAGATGAAGTGGTTGTTCTGACTGAAGCCCACCGGCAATAGGCGATTGTATGCCCCCGGCCACAGCCTGGCTTGGGGCCTTGAAGTACACGGCCTTAACAGCGTGGATTCCCGGCAGTAGTTCGATCTCCTTTAGCTTCTCGACATCGAACGATTCTCCGTCAATAGAAAAGATGCCGACATCAGGGCCCAATTGTAGCACCGCTACTTCACTGGCAGGCCGCGCCGGCCCCGGATACATCCGTACGGCCGCCTCACAGCCAGCCAGAATCAGGCAACACCCCGTCAGCAGGATGAGTCCGAAAACCCGTGCCGTTTTCATAACCTGTTTCTCCTTTATTTACCGATCCGTTCAAATACAACCTGGCTGCAAGTTTCATCCGTAAACTTTGCGTAGTAAAGTTCAAGGCTATAGCCAAGATGCGGAAGAAAACGATTGAAAATCTTCTCAATCAAGAGCATATCGTCACGTGGCTGCTGAAGTAGGAACTGTGCATGTTGGCCAAGAACGCCAAGGACTCTCTGTTTAAGCGTTTTGTAGTATGCACAGTCCTCGTGATTTATCAAGACAATCCGTTTGATCGAAGGGTAATTCTGGCGAAAGAGCTCAAATCTCTCCTTCATAAATTTGAACTCCTTTGGCAATTTTTCCGGATGCGCAAGCACCCCTGCGCCTCCTCCAACAACAAAAGGAACAAACTCTCCCTTTTTAAGCCCAAGCTCTTTCTCGATAAATCGGTCAAAAGCACTCTGAAATCGGGGATCGCTGCAGTGAACAACAATAACTCGCGGCTGCGCTTCAGGTTCGATCTGGTACGTTTGTGCTACGCCTTCTATCTTTTCTTCTTTGTCTTCCATATCTGTCATTTCTTCCCCTTAAGTAGGGTGGGCTTCAGCCCACCAACAAGATGATGGTGGGGCGAGCCCCACCCTACATCTTGATTGCTGCGTGGCCCATTGAGGATATGATTATTCCTCCTTTTCCTCGTTTGTAGCTCCAGCAGCAGTGCCAGGTTTTTGTCCGAGCGTCAGGAGAACCTCGTCAATGTCAACGCCGAGTTTAGACAAAAGTGCCTTCACGTCAATGCCGCGGGCCTGAAGCCCTGCTAAGAACTTAAAGACAGTGTCCGGCACAATGTTGCTTAGCTGTTGAAGTCCCCGGCCGGTGCCGCCAATGTCGATAATCCGCAGCTCATCAATGTTCCCCAAAGGCGCAGCGACACTTGAGAATACAGCCTCTGCCACCTTACTCATTGCTTCGCCGCCCTTATCGAACAAGCCGGGCAAACGGTCGAGGACAAGTATCAGCCTTGCATCGGTGGTCATTTTTGATAGCGCATCAGCAAGTTTCTGTGTGCCTTCCGCTTCAGCTTTCAGGACGAGTCCTTTCTTAGCCGCCTCTCCCTCTGCCTGGGCAACGAGAGCCTGCCTGGTTTTTGCTGCCTGGCCATCCGCCTCGGCAATCATTATTGCCCTGGTCTTTGCCGCTTCACCTTCACCCATTAAGGTATTTGCCGCTTTATCGCCTTCTGCTTTCTTTCTTGCACTTTCGCTTGCTGCCTCAGCCTGGATGATAAGCTTTTTCTTTTCAGCCTCAGCCTGAATGACCGTTTTCCCGCGTTCGGCTTCAGCCGGCTTAATTACCGTTGCCACTAATTCTTTCTCTTTTCGCTCAGCTTCTCTTTCTTGGACCTCAACCTGGGCCTCTTTTTCAGCCGCATCTCTTCCGGCCTGTGCTACTCTCAAGATTTTTTCCTGCTCGAGCGCTTGCAATATCAAACGCCTTTTCTGCTTTTGCTCTCTCACTATCAGCAGCCACTTTGAACTGCGCTTTCTTTATGTCTCTCTCTCTTTGAGCGTCTGCGACCTTAACTTCGTTATCAGCAACTGTTACTTCTGCAGTTCTCTGAGCGTCGCTTACTCTCTTCTTGGATTCTGCTTGAGCTTCAGCCGTTTTAATGTCTGCATCGCGGATAGCTTCGGCAACGGTTTTCCTGCCCAGCGCATTGATGTATCCGTACTCGTCGGTTACTTCCGTAATAACCAAAGTGACAATTTGGATGCCCAGCCTGCTAAGCTCGTCGGTAGATTCTTCAACAACTTTTTTATTGAAGGCGTCCCTGTCTCTGAGAATTTCGTTGATGTCTAACTTGCCGATGATGGAACGCAGATGGCCTTGAAGAATGTTCTTGACAATCATCGCTATATCAAGGTCGCTTTTTCCCAGAAATGCCGCAGCAGCATTGTGAAGCGCTTCGGCGGTGGTTTCAATTTTGAAGGTTGCGACGCCTTTTGCGCTAATCTTGACATTATCTTTATTGGGAATGTCATGCTCATCGATCTCGGCCTGGGTTACCGCTGTTGACATTATTTGTAGATGTTCAACAATAGGCCAGAGTAAAGAGCCGCCGCCTGCTACGACTCTGAAGCCGCGGTAATGAATTTGCCCTTCAGCGTCTTTATATTTGTACTTTCTTCCATAAAAGATGCCAACCTGGTTTGGCGGGATTTTTTTATAGCGTGTCGCCATTACTCTTACCACCACAAGAAAGGCGACCACAAGGAGAAGAATCATGAATGGTACAAAGAACCTCCCGAGCCATTGCCCGATGCTGAATGCTAACAGAGATGTTTCCATCTTTGTCCCCCTTTCTGCTATTTTTGCCCTATTCCTGTTTTTCTTGCTCAACAATAAGCGTTGTGCCAATTACCCTGACAATCTTAACCCTCCGTCCTTTCTGGATTGAGCTTTGGTCGCGGCTGCGGGCTGAACATATTTTGTACTCTCCGCCGACCGATACGCCAACTTCTCCCAGCTCCGCCTTCTCGATCGGCACAGTAACATTTGCCACACGACCGGCAAGGGATTCGGTCGAAATGACAGAGCTTGCCTGCTGCTTGATGAACATAAGTATGACAAGATACATCAGCGCCGACAGCACGATGCCGGCCCCTATGCCAAGCAGTGAAGAAACGGGATAGCTCGCATGATAGTAGCGCGCCATTGCTCCGGCTGCTCCAAAGCCCATCACAAAAGTAGCCAGTACCCTGACAGAAAAGAAGCTGAGTGTGCCGCCAACTTCGTAACTGCCATCGTGGTCTACGTCGTGATCAACGTCGTGGTCATGACCGAATATAAATGCCCCAGCCACAACCAAGAATCCTGCAAACGCCAGTGGTACGAAGACAAACATGTTCGGTCTCCTTCTGTTGACTCCCAATCAACCGTAAGTTATCCGCAATAGGGTTAGCAGTCAACAACGATATATCCGGGAACCTACGGAAGTGTCACAACAACTAACAGGTGGCTGTTCCAGGCTCTGCGCCTGGATGTACTGCTTTCACCCCTTGAAATCCCAGCCGGAGGCAGAAGCGGCTGAGCATGACGTAGAGCGAGGGGACCACCACCAGCGTCAGGATCGTGGCGAAGCTCAGGCCGAAGATGACCACGACGGCCATGTTGTGCCACCACTGGGTGGACTCGCTCTTGGTGGCCCAGGTGAAGGTGTGGAAGTCGTAAGAGACGCCGATGGCCATGGGGATCAGGCCGATGAAGTTCGTCGCGGCGCTCAGAAGCACGGGACGAAGGCGGGTGACGCCGGCCTCGGCTGCGGCCGAGACCAGGTCCATGCCCCGGCTGCTGCAAGCTGCTGCGTGTAATCGAGCAGCACGATGCCGTTGTTTACGACGACGCCGGCCAGGCTGATGACGCCGATGCCCGTCATGATGATGCCGAAGGGCAGACCGCAGACCAGCAGCCCCAGCAGCGCGCCAATCAGCGACAGGATCACCGTGGTCATGATAATCAGAGTCACCATCAGGCTGTTGAACTGGATCACCAGGACCAGCGTCACAAGCAGCAAGAGCGATGACAAAGGCCTTACTCAGGAAGGCCCTGGCCTCTGCTCTTGCTCCTTTTCGCCGGCGTAGCGAATCTCGTAGCCGCTCGGCAGACTCGAGCTTTGCCAGCTGGTCCTGCACATCTGCCAGCACCTCGGAGCTGAGTCGGCCCTTCGGCGTCGGCGGTGAGGGTGACGACGCGCTTCTGATTGACGCGGTTGATCGTGCCGAATCCGCCCCGGTACTCGAAACGGCCGAGCGAGCTGAGCGGCACGGCATTGCCCGGAGGCGTTGGGAATCTGCAGCCGGTAGAGATCGTCGATATTGACCCGGTCCGCCAGCGGCAGCCGCACGGTGATGTCGTACTCGTCGTTGAACTGACGGTACGTGCCGACCTTGGTGCCGAAGACCGCCATCTTGAGGAAGTTGCCGACGGTGGCGGTGTTGACGCCGAGGAGCATGGCGACGCGGCGGTTGACGGTAAAGGCCAGCTCAGGACGAGTGGCCTCCAGGTCGCTTCGCAGGTTGACGAGGTTGGGCACGTCGGCGATCATCCGGCGAGCCTGTTCGCTGAGACGCTCGAGGGTCTTGAAGTCCTCGCCGACGATCTCGCACTGTCACCGGCGGCACCCGGTGGGCGGGCCATGCCTTCTCCTGCTCGACCTTGATCTCCGCGCCGGCGATGTCGGCAATGTCTCGCCGAATCTGCGGCGATGATCTCCGTGGAGGGCCGCTTTCGCTCGGCAAAGTCGTAGAAGACCAGGCGTGATGTTGGCCAGGTGCGGGCCGCCTGCAGTGGCGATAAGGTCCATGCCGCCGCTGGAGGAGCCGACGTTCGTCACCACGTGCTTGAGCCACGGCTTGTATGGCTCGATGCGATGCTCGATCAGCCGAACGATGCGGTCGGTCTCGCGGATGTTCGTGCCCTGGGGCAGGCGGACGTTGATGATGGCCCGCTCCGGATCGCCCTGCGGGAAGAACTCCACGCCCTGGCCGATCTTGCCGTACAGGATCGCCAGGCCGACCAGGAGGCACACGGACAGGAACAGCGCCATGCCCGGGTTGTCCAGACCCGCGCTGCTGGAAGCGGCGGTAGCCCCGGATGAACCAGTGCTCCGTGGCCTGGCGCGGCTTGCGGCGCGGCCGGCCAGAACCGAGCAGAACGTCGGGTTGAACACCAGGGCCACAAACAGCGAGGCCAGCACGACCGATGGACAGGTGATCGGCAGGTACTTCATGAAGTCGCCCATGATCCCGGGCCAGAACATCAGGGGCAGGAACGCCGCGATGTTCGTGAGCGTCGAGGTGGTGACCGGCCAGGCGACCTCGCGCGTGCCGATGATCGCCGCCTCCACCCGGCTGTGCCCAAGCTGCATGTGCCGATAGATGTTCTCCACGATGACGATGGCGTTGTCCACGAGCATGCCCAGGCACCAGCATCAGGCTGAACAGCACGATCATGTTCAGCGTGTAGCCCAGCGTCTGCAGGATGAAGAAGCTGACGAGCATGCTGAGCGGGATGATCAGCGAGCACGATCATGCTGGTCCGCCAGCCCAGGAACAGCACCAGGATGCCGACCACCAGGATCAGCGCCGCGAGGCCATGTTGTTTTCCAGGTCGGCCACCGTGTTGCGGATGTACTTGGACATGTCGTAAGGTGACATCGAACTTCACGGCGCCGGGAACCTGCTGCTGTGCCTTGTCGATAACAGCCTTGATGTAATCGGAGACCTGGACGACATTGGCGCCGACGCGCTTCTGGATGCTCAGGGTGACATTGTCGCAGACCGTTGAGGCGCGAGTAGCTGGTCCGGTCCTTGAAGGCGTCCCGCACGGTGGCGACGTCGGCCAGATAGATGGGCTTGCCGTCGCGCACGGTCAGCAGCAGATGATCCACCTCCTCCGGCGTGACGAACTCGGCGGGAATCCGCACGTTGAACTTGGTGCCCTCGGTCTCCAGGCCGCCGGCGGAGATGTTCACGTTCTCCGACGGGATCAGGGCCAGGATCTCCGGGATCGTCAGGTTGTACGAGGCCACCCGGTCGGGGTCGAACTCCAGCCGGATTTCGCGCTCCAGAGCGCCGAGCACGTCCACCTTGAGCACGCCGGGCACCGCTTCGAGGGTGTCCTGCAGGTTGTCGGCGATCTCCTTGAGCTGCACGGGCGAGACGTCGCCGGAGATGCTGACAAGCATGATGGGAAACTCGGCGAGGTTGATCTCCTTGATGACCGATTCCTTTGCGTCCTGGGGCAGATCGCCCTTGGCCATATCCACGCGGTCGCGCACCCGCTGCAAGGCCACGTCGCTGGGCACATCCGGCGTGAACTCCACGCCGATCATCGACATGCCCTCGGCGCTGCTGGAGCGGATCTCCTTGACGCCGCGGATGCCGTTGAGCTCCTTCTCGATCTTCATCGTGACGGAGGTTTCGACGTCCTCCGGCGAGACGCCCTCGTAGATCGTGGTGACCAGGATGTACGGGATGGGGATATCCGGGAACGCCTCGCGGGGCAGGGTCAGATAGCTGTAGACGCCCAGGACGACGATGATCAGGCCCAGGACGGCCACCGTGGTCCGGTTTCGGATGGCAACATCGGTGATCAGCATAGCGGCTATTTGTTCTCTGCAACAACGTTCACTTTCTGTCCCGGCGCGACAAAGCGATGGCCGGCGATGATCAGCCGGTCGCCCGGCGCCAGCCCGCGCGTCACCTGGACACGGTCGCCTTTGATGACTCCAAGCTCGACCTCGCGGCGTTGCGCTTGCGAGGAATTGACGACATAGACGGCCTTGCCTTCTTCCATCGGAATGACGGCCAGCAGCGGGATAAAGATAGCGTCCCGAAGAATCTGGCGTGTCAGGCGGGCACGCACAATCTGTCCGCTCCGCAGCAGACCCTCCTTATTGTCCAGGGTGATCTCCATGCGCGTGGACCGGGTCTGCTGGTCGGCCAGCTTACTGATGAAGGTGATTGTTCCGGTCAGAGATTTCTCCTGGCCCTTCGCGTCCGCGAATACCTCCGCTTTTTGGCCGACGGCAAAAAACGCAATGTCGCGTTCGGGAACTTCCACCACTACCTTGACCGTATCCGTATCCACAAGCTCGGCCAACGGCGTGCCGGCTTGGACGTACTCGCCTTCCTCGACGAGCAGGTCGTTCAGCAGCTCCGCCATGGGGGCAAGGATGCGGGTACGCTCCAGGCGGGCGCGGACCTCGGCCAAGCGGGCTTTGCTGATGGCAAGCTGGGTGGTGGCATTATCCAGGTCACGGCGGGGTGTGGCGTTCTCTTTAACCAGACTCGCCACGCGGTCGATACTCGATCTGGTCGCGCTTGAACTGTGCCTCGGCGATCTCAAACTGGGGCCGCAGAAGGTCTGCGTTGAGCCGGATTAGCAGGTCGCCGGCATGCACCGCGTTACCCTTCTTCAGGGGATGCGCTCGATGCGGCCCGCCACCTCGGCGGAGACCCTGACGATCCGGTTCGGCTCTACGACTGCCGGCAGGTCGAACGTGTCGGCAAGCTGCGGTTCCGCAACGATATTCATGACCGTAACGTTTACCGGCGGTGGCTCGGTGGGAGGCGCATCGTGTTTTCTCGCCGGCATTTTGACCACGGCGGTCAGTATCGCAAGCGCGACAAAAAAGATGACGACCTTGGTGGCATTGCGGCGAAGCCAACTCTGCCCCGTCTTAACCATTTTCGTTTTAGGCGTTTGTTCGCTCATTTGCGGTACCTGATTCATTCACTCCAGTAGCCAATCACAATACCATCCCTGCTGCATGACACAGGTTCATGCCTCCTAAACATCTGTTTAATACGACAGCTTAAAACAAACGTTTACCCAAATCAAGCATTTTTTTGCAAATTCTTTGACTTTACTATGCCAAGTAGCCGTATGGCAGCAGCCATTGTCGCTTTATCATGCCCCTGCGTAAGGGTTTACAAAGAATGAGCCTGAGAGTAGCGAACGTGAATCACTATGCAACACTTGGTATATTCGACGAGAGCGAAATACAAGGGGCATATATTTCCTAATCACAATAAAAGACCTCTTCCATTTTAGCCCACCATTCGCCCTGTTTGCGGGTTGGAACCGGGAATTGGAGCGGGTCGGTATGCTTCCACCACTTCTGGGTTGTTTGGTCAGCAGCCATCTTAGCCATATCTGCCTTGAAGTCTTTGCCAACGTATTCGAAATAACTAAACAGATAGTATTTGCCTTTTTCCAATTCACCGAGGTATATGGAGTAATTGCGGATGTTGCATTCTTCTATCTGCTTCAGCACGGCCGGCCAGACGTCAGCGTGCAGCCGTTTGTATTCTTCGATATCCTCCGGTTTTATGCCTATGACACTGCCGTAACGTTGCACCTTTGGCTGCGCAGCCAGCAGTCATAATACACAAGGCCGACAATGTCACAGTCAATAGGGCGATTTTAGTGCAAGTGCCCATAGCGATATTCTCCCAATTCAGGCAAAGATTATGTATAGCACAACCATCGTGGCAAACAGTAGTCCCGCGAGGAGTTTATAGTTGCCAATGCCCTTCCAGGCCTCGCCGCGAAAGGCGTCCCTCGGATCGCTCCATACTAACCGTTCACTTTCGGCGGTATGTTTGTGGGGTCGAAAAGAGCGATACAAGAATTAAGGTTGCCGAACACAGCAGAAATAGGTAGAAGCTTGCCATCATAAACGGGACTTTCCATTCGATGTACTGCCTAAGCCAATCGTTATCCTTGAACCAGTCGAGCAGAAAAACTACCAATCCCATAAATGAGCCGGTGAGCAGCGTCGCAAACGCCGCTTTATCACTTGCTCGTCGCCAAAACACGCCGAAAAGGAAGACGGCGGTGATCGGCGGTGCAATGTAACAAATCATCGCGTTGATGCCCTGAAAGATGCTTTCGTAATGGCTCACGAAAGGCGACCATACAATTGCCGCAATCATCGCTGCAAAGGTAACTATGCGGCCGACAGTCACAAGAGTCCTATCAGAAGCCTGCGGGCGCCAGCGCTTGTAAATATCATAGCTGAAAAGCGTGGCAATGGAGTTCAGTGCGCCGGAAACAGTGCTCATTAGTGCTGCCAGAAGTGCCGCAGCAACCACTCCTTTGAGCCCGACGGGCAATAGATGACTGATCATAAAGGCATAAGTATCTGCCGAATCAGTCAGCTCATCGGGCAGCTTGCCCTGGTTGATCAGCCCCAGACAGGTCAGGCCTGGCAGCACGAAGATGAATACCGGCAGGATTTTGATAAAGCCGGTAAATAGTGCCCCCACCCGGGCATGGTTTTCACTCTTGCGCACCAATACACGCTGAACAATTGTTTGGTCGGCACACCAATACCAAATGCCTATGACCGGGTAGCCTAAGAAAACCGAGTACCACGGAAGGCCGGAGGAATCGCCAGGTGGCCGCAGAACGGTGAGCTTGACAGCGTCGACACTGGACGTCAGCCCTGACCAGCCATCCACATGATAGAGGCCAATTGCCGTTACGCAGACTGCCCCGATCACGAGCACAACCGTCTGAATCGACTCGGTTAGAACCACAGCCAGCAGGCCTCCAATAATAGTGTAGAACCCGTCAGTAAAGCAACAGCGATAATGCTTGCCATAATACTGATGCCGAACATGCCCCGCAGTACTACCGCACCAGCATAGAGAGAAAAACCAATATGTATGACAACAGCAGAGACGATTGACAGAACCGCTAACCAGTCACGACAGGCTCGGCTGTAACGCTTTTCGAGGAAATCAGGCAGCGTTGCCACCTTTGCACGCACGTAGAAGGGCGCAAAGAAAAATGCCAGAATAATCAGGGTGAACGCCGCCATCCACTCGAAGTTGCCGTAGGCGAGGCCATTCTTGTAGCCTTCTTGTGCCAGACTGACCAGATGCACAGTAGAGATGTTGGTTGAGAAAAGCGCCAGGCCGATAACCGGCCAGGTCAGTGTTCTGCCCGCAAGAAAATACCCCTGCCCCTCCGCCGTTCGGCGCTGGCGAGAGCCAGCCAAACAGCCCAACGCGACAATGCCAACCAAATATATGAGTATTATGGCCGCGTCTATCGAACTTATGGTGACTTTATCAACCACCTTCGAACTCTTTTATCGCGTCAAATACCGCAACGACATTCTCTGGCGGAACCTCCGGAAGAATGTTATGCACCGTGCTGAAAACGAATCCGCCGCCCGGCGCAAAGATATCCAGACGCTCCAGTACATGTGCCCTTACCTCGGCAGGCGTGCCGAGGTTGAGGATCTGGCGAGTGTCACAGCCGCCTCCCCAAAAGGTGATGTCGCGTCCAAATTCCCGTTTTAGACGTTTCGGCTCCATATCAGTACAGTTTGTTTGAACCGGGTTGATAATATCGTATCCCGCCTCAATAAGATCGGGCATAAGTTTGTATATTGAGCCGCACGAATGTAAAAATGTGTGCGCCCGGCTGTACTTTTTCACGTATTCACATAATTGTTTGTGGCGTGGCTTAAAAAGCCGGCGGTAAACTTCCGGCGCAATAAAAGGGCCTCTATCCATTCCGAGGTCATCGCCGAAACGGATGATGTCCACGATGTCGCCAACCGACTCACAAATCTTTTCCAGAGCTGCCAAGTGTTGGTCCATCAAGGCATCCAACAGTCTTTCAACCTCAGCCGATGCGGTGTACATATCCATCAGGAAATTATCCATTCGCCGCAAAAATGCACCCCACTCAAATAGATTGCAGCCAGCGGCAATCACAATCGCACAGTCCGAACTTTGACGCAGGGCAAGTGCCCTCTGCCGCAAGGTATCCCAAAAACCTGCATCGCGGGCGTGATCCCACGGACTATGCGCTAACGCCGCCCAGAGAACCTTTCCCATAGCTTGCGATAAATTTTTGTAATCGGATGGGTATCCGTCGATGTATGGAAAGCAGGCCTGATCAAAGAACGCACCCGTAGCCGGCATTTTCGCAATCAAGTTGCCGTCCGCTGTAAACGCACTCCACGAACCATCGGGCTGGCGTATGGGCCGAAACCAGATAGGGTACTGCCCAATGCTCCCGTCGGACAGCGTGATGTCGTACCAATCGGCGTCCGAGGTATTGAAGGTTCGGCCAATATCGAGAACGTCAACACCGAACCGAGACAGAATCACATCCTCCGGTTGGGCAAGCTGCTGGACGACATCGTACACCCGTGTTGCGCCCTGCTCGATTCTCAAATGTTTCTTCAGGTTGTTGTATGCAATCGCAGATATGCCCGAACTGGGCGTCGAACCGAGGTCGACCGGAACTCGGTCAGGCTCGTGGTGAGCGATACTCGAAAGTACTCTTTGCCTTGGCGTCATATTGTAATCAGCGGTCGATGGTGTTGACCGGAGGGCGAACAGCAGTAATCGCAAGTGTCGCCAGATGAAGCTCAGCCAGAGCCAGCGCCAGTGTGTCGGGTCCGGTTATGCTCTCGTAGTGGCTTGTCTTCAGGCTTGCCCGCGGCAGAGGACTGTCGCCAAAAAATTTTTCTACGGCAGTTTTGCCCAGCCCGAAGGCCCGCTGGTAATACTTCTGGCAGGCGGTTGCGCGGAACGCGGCCAGCTCCAGGCTTATGACATGCCCGAAAGTCATCGGCCAGGCATCGCTATCGTCAGTGGGCAACGAGTCTATGTAAGCATCGGCTGCAGCGATTATCAGGTCACGGTAGGCACTCTTGCCGGTGTTCTCATATCGTGATACGCACATCATGGCAACCGCTGCCGTGGTGAACGCACCGTATTCTGCATTCCACAGGGAGCTAAACGACCCATCCGGTTCACCAGTTGCCAGATCGATCGCCGTCGCAAATCCCTTTCTGTTTACCAGGTCATGGGGCAACGAACAGAAGACTTCATCTTCGCGGGCGGCAAATACTGCCAAACGTGTTCTCAGCGGCTCCGGCACCTTTCGGGCAGCACCATCGCAGTCGATCGCCAAAGACAAGGACAATACGGGGCTGGCTCTGGATGAGCCGGAGGAGATCTCTATCAGGCCCGTTTTGGCGTGGCGTTTTCTCTCGAAGCGACTAAGCAGGACGTCTATTGCCTCTAAGAAAACCTTCTCTCTGGTATGGAGATATGCGTGGGCCCAGGTGCGGATGTAGAATCCAGCGTGCCGGGCAAAATCCATTCCCGCTCGCGGACGCGATTCATAGATGGTCGCATGGCGATCAAAAGCGCCGGTTTTGTGATCGGCAATCTGGCTGTTCCACAACCCCAAAGCAAACTCCCTGCTCTGCTGCGGCGCCAGCTCAAAGCATCTGTCCCACAACATCCAGGGGCGGGCAAACTCGTGCACCGGCTCTTTGTGTCCCGAGGCGACCTGGTCGGTTACTACATTCCAGCACAGATGCTCGCCCCAGGGCAGAAGACCCGTAGCCGATGACTGAGTGTTTTGAAGAAACCACTTTAGCCCATTATCTGCTGCCTGCTGGTAGCTCTCATCGCCGGACATTTCCTTCAGGAAATATAGCAGCCGCAGCAGGTTCTGATCCAACTGGGGGTTAGCGCCACAAGTGGGCCGTCCATTGGTCCAGGTCTATCGCCCTGGCGGATGCCCGTTGGAGCCTGCGGGCGATTTTCCAGAATAGAGAGGGTGTTTCTGTCCAGGGCACTGAGAAACAGTCCACTTTTTTGAGGGCCATAAGTGTCCCTGCCGTGCGCCAGCATTGTGTTAGCATAACTGTAGACGACATTCATAAATGGCGAAGGCGGTATGCCGTCTTTGAACATGGCTTTCAAATCCAGCGCCGCCGCGGGCTTATCGAGCGGGTCGCTGCCCAGGCTGCTCGATGTGAGCAACAAGAGAATGACGCACACTATTCGCCGCATACGCAGTTGCCAACTATTCTGTTTCAACTGGTCTGCCTCCATGAAAATCAAAAACGGATTTCCTTAAATAATATATGCCTAACCTGCAATTTTGCAGAACTCATTCCTTTACCGATCAATCGTATTAGCCGGGATAACCACATTCAAGTTATTTGTAGCCGCGTGCACCTCCAGTAGCGCCAGAGCGAGCGAATCGGCTCCGGTGATAGTCTCGTAGTGGCCGGTCTTGAAACTGGCTCTCGGCAGCGGCCTATCCTGCCAGAATATCTCCGCACTCATCCTGGCAAACCTGCACGCCTGTTCGAGGTAAACTGGCTGTTTGGTTAGTTTGTAGGCAGCCACTTCGGCGCTAATTATGTGGCCAAGGCTCATCGGCCAGACATCCGCATCTTCATCGGGCAGCGCGTCCACATAGGCATCGGCGACTGCGACCACTAAGTCACGGAACACCTTTTTCTTAGTCTGCTGGTAACGTGCTAAGCCGAACATCGCCCAATCGGCTGTGGTGCCCACAGAATACCCGGCCTGCCACGTTGGCCGCAGCAGAAGCGTCCCATCGGGCTGGCCGTGTTTGCTGCGCAAGTCCTCAAGAATAAGCCCATCCTCAACCTCGGCGAACTGCCGAATACGGCCAGCCAATGGTTCAGGCACGATGGAGGCTGCCATTTCCACATCCAGCGGGCCGATCGTGGCGTGCAGGACGCCGCTGCTGTCGCGTCTCTTGCGCTCGAATCGCGCCAGAATAGTCTCTATCGCTCGCAGAAAAGTCTGGTCCTTTGTATGTTTGTAGGCGTACGCCCACGTATGGACATAGAAGCCAGCGTGGCGCGGAAAATCTTTCCCGTCGGCGGGACCGTGTTTGTCATAAGGGCCGTGCCGGTCAAACGCACCGCTATTTTGATCGGCGATTTGATGCTCCCATAATCCCAATGCAAACCGCCTTGAGGCCTCCGGGGCCAGCTCAAAGCATCTATCCCACAACACCCACGGACGAGCGAATTCATGGGTGAGATCTGTGCTGCTGGATACGGGCGCATCCAGCATTACATCCCAGCATAAATGCTCGCCCCAGGGCAGCAAGCCAGTCACGGGCGATTGCGCGTTCTTAAAAAACCACTCCAATTCGTGGTTCGCGACTTCTTTGTACCGGTCGTCTGCCGTAATTTCACTTAGGGCATAAAATACCCGTAGCAGGTTCTGGTCATGCTGTGGATTTGCACCAGTTAGGCGCCGCCAGGGTAATCCTGCGCGGTCTTCTCTGCGAATGCCGCCTGGTGGTGTAGGACGAACTTCCAGCGGCTTCAGTGTAGTCCTATCCAACGCGCTGAGCAGCAAACCACTTTTCTGGTCGCCGTAAACGTCACGACCGTGCTCAATCATTGTGTCTGCATAGCGCTTGACAATATCCAAAAGTGACGGTCTGCATATTTGGTGCTTATTGGGTGACCGCCAGGTCAGTTCAGTGCCAACGCAGGGAGCCGCCCACACGACATAAATCATGGCGGTCCCAGCCATCCATTGTGCCAGCATAGAAGATCGGCAACCATTCCGTGAACAAGTTCTATTACTCACAAGCACAGACCTATTTTATGCCGGTTTGCAGCGTGGTCAATCGTCAATCTTATCGCAGTCTTGACGAGCCGGCGCAATCGGCAATAGAATAAGGTGGGCTAGAACACTTAGGATATTTCCTGATATGGGCTACCTCACGGCATCCAGAGCGATTCGCGTGACATCCTGGTCGCACCATTTCTTTTCTAACGCCTTGTTTCTCTTGGCGATATTATTTTTGCCAGCCCTCGTCGACGGCGAAGGTGAAGTCCGAGGCAAGATGGGTGCCGGAGACACTATTGATACTGCCCCGTTCGGCCAGAAGTTATCCGGACACAATTTCATTGGCGTCCAATGGGACAACCCACGCGATGTCTATGAGGTGCGAGTTGTGGGCGTCGACCAGCAGGTAGCTGAATCACTGCATCTGGAGTGGTGGGGCAGCGTGTGGAACATTTGGCCGCTCCGTTATCATCACGCGCTGCGTTTCTTCAGCAAAGCTAATCCGCCAAAGGCAAGCAGCAGCAATGTCGCCGGCTCTGGGATGGTGGCTATCCAGCCTTCGGTAAAGCCAGAGGGATTTGTTCCATAGCCGACAATGGTCAGGCCATCAGCAGAAATACCTCTTGCGGCAGTCAAGGTCCAGCCGGTCAGGTCCAGGCCACATTCATTAACCAAAACGTCTTGCAGATGTCGCACGCCGTACTTTGAATCCCAGATAATCGCCATAGCCTGGGGCCAGCCGTCGTCATCGCCCACCACAATTGACCCATCGGCTGAGAGTGCCCAGGCACGGCCGCGCACGCCTGGGCCTGTCATAACGCCATCTTCCCATCGAAAAGGCTCGTACCCCGGACTGGGAAAGGAAGATGTGCTATAACCGACGATGACTGATCCGTCTGCCGAGACAGCGGTAGCCGTGCTAAAGGTGAAATCACTAACTGGCACCAGATACCCCAGCCCAACCATGCCAGTGGCTTGGGTCCATCGGAAAGCTTCATCCTGTGGGTTCATGGGGGAATCACTTGCTCCGACAATGACAGACCCGTCAGCGGAGACCCCGTATGCTGTGCTATCGTAGCGCCCGTAAGAAGGCTCCAGCGCACCCAGGCCGACCATGCCTTCTTCTTTAGTCCAGCGGAAGGCCTCTGTGCCGGATGCAGATCGACTTTCTCCTACAACGACTGAGCCATCAACCGAAATAGCATAGGCTGCGCTGTAGAACGATGAACCGGGCAAGTCACCCAGACCAGTCATTACGCCATTTTCCCAACGGAATGCTTGCCTCTGCCCCGCCGGTCCAGAAGAACTCTTTCCAACGATAACGTAGCCATTGGCCGAGACACCATACCCTGTGCTGTCGAAAAACGAGCCTGGAAGACAACCTAGGCCCGTCATAAGGCCATTTTGCCACCGAAGCGCCTCCCAGCCTGACGCTGAATGGCTCTCTCCCACGACTACACTTCCATCGGCAGAGAGACCGTATGCCTTGCTATAAAAGTCTCCTCCGGCCAGGTCCCCGAGTCCTTGAAAGCGACATATAGCAGCCTGTGACATACCAGCAAAGGATAGTGATATAAATAATATCAGACGGACTGGAAACAAATTAACGCTCCTTATACAGAGATCTCCCGCAAACGTTTTTATTGTAACACATTTTTTGCCAACACTTCAAGGCAAAAATTGACAAAAAGCCGATGCCGTAAGGCATCCTCCAGCGGATAACCGGCGTTCTTAGAACCGCAACAGCCGCTACATCACACACAATCGCCACGCACGGTTGATAAATCAAACTGCTGCCCACCTAATTCAGCAAAACGAAATTATTTAGCCGGTCTGGTTATTCATTCGCAAGTCAATCAAGGGCGAATCGACGCGATGGTTTTCTTACCGATGCGGAACCAGCCAGCAGAGGTCTGGCTGCGGCTTCGCCATCCACAAGGCCGCGAACCAACTTCTGTCTTGATCAATGATCACGCCGTTGAGCCTGAACGAATTGTTGGGCCCGATATACGCCTACTGCCGGCCTCGGTAGAACTGTCAACACCGGTCAAGGTAACCGCAGTATACTAAGCAAGAGGGTGTTGACGAATCGTATGTCGCATGCGCCGCAATCCGCTTTGATGTCTCGCGGTTTTTCGTTTTCTTATACGAGGTTGACGCCCCCGCAGCTCTCTGATAGAATTCTGCACACTTTTTTGTGGAGTATCTATGCGATTGATTCTGGTTGACAGGTCAGATAAAATCAGGCGGAATTTTTTTCCTCCGGCTTTGAGCCGGCCGCTCTGGGAACTGCGATGCGGCATAACTACGCTCGAGGAAAAGTTGGCTGCCAAACTCGGAATGAAAATAGCCACAGAGGACACAGAGGCCACCGAGTTAAAAAAAAGTGCAAATAAATTCTCTGATTGCTCTGAGGTCTCTGTGGCAAAAAATGGGGCGGATGATGCCGCGTATTTTGTGCCTGACTACATGGCTGACGCCTATCGGGCACGAGCAAGATGCCCCGTCAACGATATGTCTGCTCTGGCTGGTGATGACCTGATGCTTGTGGATCCGCTGGTCAAGGTGGAAGACCTGCCTGTGCAGGCAAAAGGTAAAAGTGAAGTAGGCTTGGACGAGCAAGCGCGCGTACTTTACGCCCACATCGTCAAAAACGATCTGGCGAAACTTGTTGCCAACAGCATCGAGGACTTTATCGCTTCAGCCAAGCTGCGCCTGCCAAATGTCACGTGCAAGCTCCGCACATGGGAGTATCTCTGGGACATTGTATTGGCTAACGCCGACCAGATAACGTCCGACTTTGCAGCGGCTGGAAAATGCGGAATCGAAGGAAAAGTAGAAAAGCCCGGCGAAATTCTTGGCAGCAAGAACGGACATCTTCGTGGGATCGCGGGCACGAGTGCACCCGATGGTCGTTATAGATGCTGAAAACGGTCCCGTTTACATCGACGAGGGCGCAGAAATACAACCTTTCAGCCGAATCGAAGGACCCTGTTACATCGGCAAAGAATCAATCTTGCTGGGAGCCAAATGCCGCAGCGGTAATACGTTCGGGCCGTGCTGCCGAATCGGCGGGGAAGTGGAGCAGTCCATTATTCACGGATACTCGAACAAATACCATGATGGGTTCATCGGCCACAGCTACATTGGCGAGTGGGTCAATCTCGGTGCGCTGACAACCAATAGCGACCTGAAGAACGACTATTCAAACGTCTCTATTACGCTGGAAGGGCAGGGGTCCGTCAACACCGGGTCGACGAAGGTCGGGGCGTTCATTGGAGACCATACCAAAACCTCGATTGGAACGCTGCTCAATACGGGCTGCTATGTTGGGGCGATGGCGGTAATAATGGCGACGGGAAAGCCCTTGCCGAAGTTCATCCCCTCATTTGCGTGGCTCGTCGAGGGCGTGGTAACCAAGGGGTTTGGCAGGAGCAGGTTATACGAAACGGCCAAAGTAGCGATGAGCCGGCGAGGGCGTGAATGGACCCGGCTGAGCAGGCGATGTGGGACGCCGTTTTCCAGATGACGGCGCCCGCCCGAGATGAGGCCATCAAAAGAGGCCGCAAAAAAATACAGCCACAGAGGACACAGAGTCCACAGAGATAAAAAATAAAATATTTCTCTGAGTTCTCTGTGCTCTCTGTGGCAGGCAAAAGGGCAGGAGACAAGTTAATGGCAACGGTGGAAGAACGTGTCAAAACAATAGCCGCCCGAGTCCTGGGGCTGGAGCCGGACGAGATTAAATCAGAGCACAGCTTCACGCAGGATTTGGGAGCCGAGAGCGTGCAATCGATCGAGCTGGTCGCAATGTTTGAAGAGGAATTCGGCATCGAGATGGATGAGGACGCTGCGCTGGCCGTGGAGACAGTTGGTAGTGCGGTCGAATTTATTACACAGGTGTGCCGGCAGCAGGGCGTTAAACTGGAAGAGTAGGTCGCAATCCGCAGACGAAAGGATTTTTGATGGGCAAGGCAAAGAAGTTGCATCCTCTTGTGGATTCGGAAGTACCGAATTTGCTGGAGCAGATTTTTCCATACAGTTTGCCGCCGCTGATTCGCTTTGATAGTCCGGTGGTCGAGTATATTGACGGTGAGCCAGTGGAATTTGATTTCGCCTCTGTAAAAGATAGAGAGCTATTGATAACCGACACGACTTTTCGGGATGGGCAGCAGGCCCGTCCGCCGTACACGGTTGACCAAATGGTGCGGATTTATAACCTGCTCTCGCGTCTTAGCGGGCCTAATGGCGTGATAAGGCAGACGGAATTTTTCCTCTATACCAAGAACGACCGCGAGACATTAGACAAATGCCGGGCGCTCGGCCACAAATATCCTGAATGCACCGGATGGATACGCGCGGTTAAGGGCGATTTTCGCCTGGTACAGGAAGCCGGCCTAAAAGAGACAGGCATGCTGACAAGCTGTTCGGACTATCACATCTTTCACAAATCGAAATTCCGCAGCAGAAAAGAGTGCATTGATAAATACTGCGAGGTGGTGGATGCAGCTTTCCAAGCCGGCGTTCGGCCCCGGTGCCACCTGGAGGACCTTACCCGCGCTGATATCGACGGATTTGTCTTGCCGTTTGTTGACCGCCTGATGGAAATGAGCCGGCAGGTGCCCCAGGAGCAGTCTGTCAAGATCAGGCTGTGCGACACCATGGGCTTTGGAGTCAGCTATCCCGGTGCCGAGCTACCAAGGAGCATCCCGAAACTTATTTACAAACTTAATAGAGAATGCGGCGTGCCGAGCGACCGGCTGGAATGGCACGGCCATAATGACTTCCACAAAGTCCACGTAAATGCGGCGACAGCCTGGCTGTATGGGTGCGACGTGGTAAACACCACCATTTTTGGCTTCGGTGAGCGTACCGGCAATCCGCCGCTGGAAGGGGCAATCTTTGAATACATAGCGCTCAAGGGCGACCCCTCGACTTCGCTCGGGGCAGGCTTGTGCGGGATCGATACGATGGCCGTCACCGAATTGGCTGGTTATATGCGCTCCATCGGCCTGCCTATTCCGGACAACTATCCGTTCGCAGGCCGTGCCTTCAACACCACCAGCGCCGGAATCCACGCCGGTGGACTTCGACAAGATGAGCGGATATACAATGTTTTTGATACCGAGAAGCTGCTGGGTAGGCCGCCGCGCATTGCCATAACCGACAAAAGTGGCGCCGATGGCGTCGCGCACTGGCTGAATGAGTTCTTTGGCTTGAAGGGCGACGAGCGCATCAGCAAGATAAAGGTGCACAAATTGGCTCGCTGGGTTATGGACCAGTATGAGCAGCAAGGTCGGCTAACCGCTATTAGCGACCCGGAGCTTGAGGCTAAAGCAAAAGAATTTTATCCCGACTATTGGCAGAAGTACGGCACAATATCCTCGCCATTTTATTTGAAGCCCCAAAATCACTAACGACGGGTCACGAGGGAAATGCTTGAATTAGTCTTTTGCGGTGACCGTTCAGCCAGTCGGCTTTGCGAAGGATCATTTGCAGAAAGTCCAGGCCTGATAGATTCCCGAAAAAGCCCGTCGCGGCGACAGGCAAAACGGCCTCGGCGATCATAGTCTCTACCATAAGATCGACCAGCGAATGTAGCTCGTTTTTGTCCAGTTTCGCTGCTTCGCGGTAGCCATTTAGGAACTGAAAGAGCTTGGCCTGGTCGAAATAATCGGGCCAATCGGCTGGGTTCGGGCGGCCTCCCACGATGGAAAACTGCAGCATCCCGTTGGCTAAATCCGTAATTGGCGGCGCAATCTTGACCGAGTCAAAGTCTAGAACCGCGGCAACTTTACGTTTGGCAAAAAGCATGTTGCCCGGATGCCAATCGCCGTGCACGACCTGCATGTCCCACGAATCAAAGCCAAGTTTGTCTACGCGGATGCTCGATTCATTATAAAGAGCCAAGAGTGTGTCAGCAGTAGCGTGGAGTACTTTATCCGGCCTTATTCTTTTACCCGCTGCGACCGTCCGGAGATGCCTTCGCACAGTAGCTGAATCGTGAAAGCTGCCTTTTTGCGGCTGCCACTGCCAGGCGAAATCTTTCAAATAGCTGTGAAATTTTGCCAGCTCTCGACCGGCGTCAATAGTAGCTTCGGCTGAACCATCGTAGCGAACGCCCGCGACGAATCTGAAGAACTCGTATGTGTGATTGTCCAATTGGAGAACGGTGCTATTCCCATCACGAGTCGCCACAAGAGGTGCTATCGGAAAAGACTCACCGGCCAGATGACTTTGCACGGCGTGCGCAAAAGAAACGCGAAAGGTATCATCTTTGCTTCTTGGCCGGCGCTTCAATAAGAACTTGCCCTGCTGCGAAGTGATCACCACTTTCGGCACCCGGCGGTTGCCAACCACCAGGGCCTTTACCTTATGAATGACGCCAACATCATAATGGCTCAGAACTCGCGCAAGCTCTTGCGAGGAAAAATTTGTGCCGCCTCTGAGCATAATAATTGACCATTGACAATTGACTATTTAACGCAAGCAGAGACGATGGTCAGACCTGGCCGCTGTCAGAATAGCAAAATGAGCAGATTAATTAAGATAGATATTGCTGCCACCGTAACCAAAATCAGGATCGCAATCTTGTAGCGGGCAACGACTTCGTCGGCGGATTCCTGCTCTTCAGGCTCGACTGCATCGCCCTTTTCCAGTTGCCTGAGCATAGAAACATCAAATCTTTTGTGCGCCTGGAGCGGGGGCTGTCCATTGCGCAGAGCCTCCAGATCCATCAGCAGTTCCTTAACGTTATTGTAGCGGTTCTCTCTGCGCTTGGCCATCATAATCTCGATGACCTCGGAAGCTCCTGCGGACAGCGATGTGTTTATATGGTCCGGCGGAACCAGTTCCTCCCTCAAATGCTTTCGCATCACCTCCGCGGAGTCGTCCGCCATAAACGGCACCCTGCCGGTCAACATATGGTAGACAGGTCGCCCCGAGGCCGTAGATGTCGGCACGGCCGTCAATGTCGATTTTGCCGCGAATCTGCTCAGGTGCAATATAATAGGGCGTGCCATAAGCTTTGCCCGCCTCGGTTTGCGCCAGCTTGATGTCTGTTATTTCGCGGGCCAGACCCATATCCGCAAGTTTCACCACGCCGTCGTTGCTTATCATTATGTTCTTGGGCTTGACGTCGCGGTGGATAAGACCGTTGGCATGGGCGTGCGCCAGTGCGTGGGCGACCTGAATGATTATATCCAGCGCCTCCTGTTCGCTGAAAATCTTGCCTGCCGCTATATCGTCGGCTACGGTTCTGCCTTCAACATACTCCATTACAAAATAGTGGTATCCCCCTGCCTCGCCGACGTCGATGGCCTGGACGATATTGGGATGGTTGAGCTTGCCGGCTGCTTGGCCTTCCTTATAAAACCGCTGCACATACTCCGGATTTTCGCTGAAACGCTTCGGCAAAATCTTTATGGCAACGATACGGTTAAGGCTCAACTGTTTGGCCTTATAAACCACCGCCATCGCGCCGGCGCCGATCTTGCCGATTATCTTATAGCCCGGAATCTGATGCGCAACGGTTTTGCTCGCCTTCAGCCTGGACTTCAATCTCTCAACCTGGGCGGGCGTGAGGTAGCCCAGATTAACCATAAGCTCCGGCAGCTCCACCGGGTTGTCTTTGCGCGCGGGACTGCAACTGCTTCGAGCCAACGGCGCACCTCCGCATCGGTGCACAGACCCTGCTCGACGGCTATTTTGCCGAACAAAGTATCGGAGTTCGTATCGTTCTTCATTGTAGTCCCCCAGAGATAGGGACCGTAGGCTGAGCAGCCCAATCCTGGGCTTGGATTTCCACATCCGATAATAACTTTACTACTATGATTGTCAACTCAGCAAAGATGGTTGTCAAAAAAATTTTGTTGCATAAACTTGCCAAGTCAGCAGTTATCTGGGGGAAAATCGACCTTTTTGCTCGGCGAGTTTAGCTGTTTTTCGCAGCGTCCGCAAAGCACATAGAGTTTATTTTAGGACACAGATGTAGCCATCGCGGCTGCCGCCGCGAACAAATTCCAAGCACTAAATCCGAAATCCAAAACAAGTTTGAATCACCGAATCTAAAAATTCAACACAAACTGCAAAATCTCATCATGGCACACGCCATAACAAGCTTGTTCTGAAATGTTGCCAACGGCGCTCACGTCTTCTGTCAAAGTCTCCAAAAAACTAATCCCGAGTTCAATTATCCCGACCAGTAGGTATTTCTTCGTATATTACCGGAATGCAACGCTTTTTTCAGACGCTGATTGACATGGGATTTACACAGTTGTAAAAATAAGAGGTAAAAAGAAAAGGTAATGTAGTAACCACGGTTGGTATATGACAGAATCACCATATAAAGCAGGTGATGTATTTCTCCTTTTTATGGAACTGCCCTATCATTTTGATGATAGTGGTGAACCACCCATAAAGATACTCGAAAATTTGTATCTTGACCGGACCCCATCGGTATTGCTCGATCCGAAACGCTTCTCCTCATCAAACCACCGGGTTGATTCACGCAATGCAGCTCTGATAAATATGGTACTTTCTGGAGTGCGTCGACATTATTGCTTGAGATATGAGAATGACAAGATAAACCAAAATCATGATAAAATTGCCGAACTTTTTTCGACTTTTATAACCGCTCTTCGTCTCCAAAAACCTTGCCTTATTGAAGTAGCGGGTAGATTTACATTTGGTGGTGATGATGATCCAATGCAAGATACTGACTTGTTATTGTGCTTAACCTCAGTTCATAATCTCACAGACGGGTCATTCTATTCGCAAAAGGACATCCAGATTTCCTCAGACATTACTAAAGAACTTTTAGAAATATTACAGTGCGGTGACGAAAATCGGATTAAGAGTGCAATCACTTATTTTTCACAAGTAACACAAGGATTCTCACAATATTCTTTCCAACTGTCTTATTTTGGATTATGGGCAGCCCTCGAAGCAATTTTCAAGCCAAACGGAGATAAGGCAAAAACATTAGCAAGGGTAATTACGGTTTATCTCTTCCCCGGCTTTGGTTCTCCGCACTTTAGTTCTCCGCAGGATATGGAAAGATGGCTTAAGGATGAGTACCTACATGGACGTAGCGAACTCATTCACGGTTCACACATTGCTCCGCCCAATCTTCGAAATGTTACTAAAAGCCCAGATGCATTCTCTAAACTTCATGAGATTACAAGACTATGTTTACTCGGTTTTTTGTCCCTTGAAAAATCTAAACGAACGCAAATTCTACAGCAGAAGGGTAAACAATTGCAACATACACTCCGCCAAGCAAAGGGAAAATACTTAGACCAGCAAAAGATGTATCTTTAAGTGAAAAAATAATCGCTTTTGATAATTTTTCGCCCCGCGATGCGAATTTTTAGTGTTGATTTTCGTGGCATGAGTCACGAGCTACGAAATCCCCCTTCGGCCAAACCAAAAATAAAAACAGTGTAAATCTGTGTCAATCCGTGTCCCTGTTGTGTTAATCAGTGTCTCATTTCCATTGTGCCACAGTTTTGAAAAACTCCAGGCGCTGGACATTATTTGAAACCCCCTGCAATGCACACCATTGAACACCGGTTGCAATTTTGAATGACCCCCGGCAATGCCGGGGGCTAATAATGTAAAACGAAACAAAAACGCCTTGCGGTGCAAAACTTTGAAAACTCCCTTGCACATTGGGAAGAACCCCCTTGCGGTGCAAGGGGCGAACAGGTAAATTTATCGTATGGCGAGAATGATCGGCTTTATGGCAACCTGGACCACATACGGGTCATGGCTGCAAGGCAATAAAAAAGGTTATGTCAAAAATGGAACCATCCTGCCGGGGAATGCTGAATTAGAAAAATCCAACAAAGCACTACTGAAGCACCACCAAATAAACATCCCCAAAAATCTTCGCATAATAGTCAAGAACGCAATCCTCAAAGA
>CAWFCJ010000075.1:0-91785 GCA_963814265.1 Sedimentisphaerales bacterium
ACCCTCGCGCCCACCTTCTGAGCAATAAATCTCTCTGCGTAGCGTTCAAGGCTGCTCTTGAAGATATTATCGCCCAGGATAACCGCCAGATGCAGACCATTTGCGAAGTCCTCAGCCAGTCCCAGAGCCTGGGCAATTCCTCCGGCTTCGTCCTGGACCTTATACGTGAATCGGCAGCCGAAGTCATTTCCTGAGCCTAACAAGCTGACCACATCGCCCATGTGCTCAACGCCGGTCACGATCAGGATTTCCTCTATACCGATTGCGGTCAGCTTCTCAATGGGGTAGAAGATCATCGGCTTACGCCCGATGGGGAGCAAATGCTTGTTTGTCACCTTGGTCAGCGGCCTGAGCCGCGACCCAGTCCCTCCGGCAAGAATGACCCCTTTTAGATTCATTGCTTAACCCCTCATAAAATTCTAAACCGGGCAAGACTCTACATCACCAGCACCTATGCAACTACGCTGATGCCATACAGTTGGCAGAACGTGCGTAACTGCCGGGCATAGTTGCCGAGAAATATAATCTGATGCATGCCCTTGACGTCACAAACATCATCTACCTCGTTGATTGTCATCTCTATGTTCGTGCGGCAGCCACCGGTTGGCGGGATTTCAGGGCATCCCACACCTTTCCGCCATAGATATACATCTGGGGCGTTTTGCCCGAAACGTACTGGGCCATCGTGACATCTGCTCCCACCGGCCAAAGCACCCGCGGGACACAGCCCCAGCCCGCCTCGGCGTGGCTCATTAAAATGTACGGCTGAGTAGGACCATCCCTGCCGCTCAACTTTGATGGGCAGGTGCAATGTGCGCCAAAATAATGGTTATTCTCTGTCTCCATAGAGGAATTCTGCTGAAATCCTGGCCGGCCAAAAAGCTGCTGCACAACCATCATTGTCAACGTGGCATTAAGGTCAGCCTGACAGCCTGCCGGAATACCTTCATCCCTCAGACTCATAAATCCCATACAGGGCGGAGGATGCTTATGCGGCGTGCTCAGGCCAGGCAAACAATCCATCATAATGGCATCTGCTTCTTCTGCCTTGATGATTTCTTTAAGGGCAAAATACGTCCTTGCTGCATCGATGATGTCAGCCTTGGTAGGCTGAACCACCTCTTTGGCCCCTTTCAAATACGCATCGGCAAACTGCTTCACAGCATCAGAAGTTTGTGTGCGAGTAAATTGTTCGATAAACCTTGCACCCGGAATTGTCCATACCTGGGTGCCGAGATGGGGCACATTTGTCTGCTTCGTCTGCGAACCGGCTATGCTGACAAGCCGGGCTTCCTTCATCCATCGCGACGTCTTTATCATTTTCAACCCCTCTTCGGCAGCTTCAAGATTATCCAGCGAGTTGATCAAATATACGCCGGGCGTTCGGTGAAGCTGGCTAATGTGGTCAACCAAAAGAATGCCCAATGTGGCAAGGACAATCGTAGGGATTTGCGATTCTTTGACAATCCGCGTAACGTGTTCCCAATAGACCCTTCTTGAAGGGAATAAGCAGCAATCCATCCGGCTTTGACTGCTTGACCTCATTGATGAATCGTGTACCACTATCGGCGTCATCGAGAGGTTTCTCGTCCAATAATATGCCGCATCCCCAACTTTTTCTCAATGCTTCTAATTCTCTCGGCATACTGCTTTTGACGGCCTTCGGCATCAAAAGTTGACCCTGGCCAGCTATAGTATCCAGCTTGCTTCAGCGACTCGGTGGGTGGATACAGAAAAGCCGCCCGCACCGTAGCGATTGCCTTGCGCTTTTCGCCGGCCTCTACAGAAGCTGCAGCACCAAATAGTCTCGCAGAACCGAATGAAACGCCTGCGGCGCTAGTGCCGACAGTCGCAAGAAACTGACGTCGGGACATCTCAAATGGCTTAGCCGAATGTGACCTTCTCATGTCAAAGCCCTTCCTGATTAACCTGAAATTTAGCGGTCTGCCCTTCCCTAATATGTAAAGCCTTATCGAACTGGTTGTAGCCAAAGTCACCCAGAATGAATTTCGCCAGAGTCAATTCCCCGTGCAAAACCGACAACTGAACGTTTGTATATTTGCCTGTGCGATTAAGTGAACAACTGCCCCAGGCATAGCCATTGGACCAGAAGAACGTGCCGTCTCGTGCGGCAAAGGTCATGGATTTGTCCACGCCCGAATAGTGGAAGCCGGTCAGGCCAGAACCGCCGCCCAACTGGCCATCGCCCGGGCGTAGTGGTGGCCGCACTCGGCCTCGTCGAAGGGGCTGCGCTTTTGCCCGTCGTAGCGGTCGCGGATGTTCTCTGATGCACTTCAGCCCGTTGTCGGTCTGGCCCTCGTACAGCATTCCGACCGCCGCGGTGTACTCGAAGCCGGTCATCACCTCGCTGAAGTAGGGGAACGGATTCTTCGGCCGGTCTTTGGGATAGTCGGCCATCAGCAGCGCCGACTCATCGCCCAGCGCAAAGCTCCGCATGCAGTTGAAATGGCCGTAGAGACCCTCTCTGAGATTGTATTTCATGATGCTGTGCAGGGTCGTGCGGACATTGCCTGGCTCAACCAGATAGCCCAGCCCGCAGACATGGGCCATGTACTGGCCGACAAGCTGGTCAACCAGGCAGCCTGCGCCGAGCTGGTAGTCGGGCTTCGTGACAGGTCCTTTGCGCCCATCCCGACCAGCAGGCTGGGTGCGATCTCGGACTTATCCTTCGGCGGGCGGATCTTGTGCTCGTAGTATTCGCCGTTGAAGAGGTTCTGCGTCGATCCACTTGCTTGCCCTGCTCGAATAAGTCCTGGCAGGTCGCGGCGAAATCGTTGTCGCCGACGGTAGCGGGCCATCTCCTCGGCGGCCCGCAGCGCACCCAGATACCAGATGCCCATCTGCGGATTCGGCCCGTAATACTCCACGTCCATCGTGTTGTGCTGGCAGCCCTCCATGACGCCGTCTTGGTCGGCGTCCCAGCCGCCTTGGATCCAGCAGAACTCCACCGCCTTTTTGACGTTCGGCCAGAGGGTCTTTGAGCATCTCGTCGTCGCCGGAAAGCTGCCAGTCGCGGTACATCTTCATAATGCAGCCCATCTGCCCGTCGGCGGCGGCTTTGCCGAACTCCTGCGCACGCTCCAGTGGCAGATTCACACGAAAGCTCATCAGCCCTTGGTCGTCCGTGGCGTGCGCGAACTCGACCTCCCGCATCGACTTGGCCAGAGTCGCCGAAAGAAACGCGGTCGCCTGCTCGTAGTTCCACACGTGGGTGCACGAGCCGTGACAGCAGCCTCTTGTGTTGCTGCAGCCTTCCCAGCCGTAGAAACGCCCGTCCTCTGTGCGAAAGCAGGTCTGCGTGCGCAGCGTGCTGAGATTGAAAAGGGCCGCCTCCTTGACCACCTCGGGCAAATTGCTGTGGCAGAACGCCCGTACAAACTGGACGGTCTTGCTCTCCAGCTCGGCAAGCTGTGGCGCAAATTCTGTAGCGACATCCCAGGCGTCACTGTATTTGGTCGTATAGTAGTTGCCGATGCGGTCCTGCTCATTATTCTTGGGCGTCCAGGTCTGACGGTTGGGAAAGTGCCAGGTAAGAAGAAATGTCACCTGCTCTGGTCCCGTGCGGCGGCAGCTCGACTTCGACGGCCAGCGAGGCCATCGGCGTATCTTCTTCCGCGTGGCCGGGCGCTCTTCGAGCTTGCCGTCGTCGCTGAAATCGTCCCAGAAATCCAGCGGCGAGCTGCCCCAGCCTGCCTGGATCCAGGATGTGCGGTAAGTGACGCCTGTCTGCCGGTGGTGGTCAGAGCGATCGTGCCCCATTGCTCGGCCGCTGGGGCGACTCCTTCGGAATACATGAAGATGCCCTGGACAGCTCCGGCCTTTGCGGAACTCGTTGCGGTTTGCCCTGCCGCCGACTGCTACCAGATCGCCTTTCCAGTCCTTCGTGCTGCCCGAGCCGTCGATGCCGATGAAGTTGGGCATACTGCCGCAGACCGAAACTGTCACCGCTTCGCCGTCTTGTTGTGAAGCACATACCGCAGGATAGCGACCGGTATGCCGCTGGCTTCGGCGTCGCCCGGCACCAGCGGATTGAACGCCTCGATACGCACATCCACAGGCACATCCGGATCGGAAAGCATCACCTGCCCCAGCGGATAAGCGGCAGCGAACGAGCAGTTGCGAAATCGCGGCAGACCGTGGTTGGGCGTCGTGCTGCCGTGGCTGCCTTCGTAATCTGACAGGTCGATCGGGCCTTCGATTGCCCGGGTCACTGTCTGGCCGTCGGCTGTCTTAACATAAAGGGCAAAAAACGGGCCGCTCGAACCCCGCTGCGGGAAAATCCTTTGGCGGGGCGGTTCATGATCTCCCAGTCGCGCAGGTCGCCCCGCCCGCCCAATGAAACAGTCCCTGTCCCGATACCGCCCAAAGGAAGAGCAATCCGCACCAGATGATCCTGGTCATATCGCTTGAGGATAGGCCAGGCGTGGCGGTCGGCTCTGGTTTCTACCGGCACTATTTGTGGCTCACCTGCGACAATGGGCGTATGGGCATAAAATACGCCGGCGACCGCCGTCATCGTTGAGATTAACAGTAACATTCTCATATCTTCTTCCACCTCACAAACACCAGGGGCTTCGCATAGCACGAGAAAGCAATCGCTCCGCCACAGAGTCATTTACAAAAGTTTCTTTGACTGGGTCCCATTTTATTGGTCGGCCGAGCTCGTAGGCGATATTGCCCAGGTGACAGACTGTTATAGAGCGGCATCCAGTGGCGACATCGCTGGCGGGCTTGGCGCGAGTGCGTATAGAGTTGACGAAATCGGTATGATGGTTCTCGCTTTCGTGCAGATGTATCTGATCGGGCCGATTTTCTGCTTGATTAGATTTTCCGGCCAGGTCCGCAAAGTGTAACGCCAAACCGCAACTTTGCCCTCGGTCCCTTCAAACATCACGCCGTTATCCTGACCTGTTTCGGCCTTCAATTTCTCCGGGTCACGAATCATAACAGCGCCGTTGGCATATCTATATGTAAGCACTTTGAATTCTTTACCATCTGGAGGAATAATCTCGACCGGCCCGCTGTCATCGGTTCCCAGCCCCACTGAGCGGTATCGAAATGGTGGCGCCCCAGTTAGTCATTTCACCGCCCGAGCAATCGCGATACGCCATCCACCCTCTGACAAATCCGACATTGTACGGCCTCCAGGGTATTGGCCCGAGCCACATATCATAGTCAAGATAATCCGGGACCGGCTCGGCAGGCAGGTCACATATCTTATATGTTACAGGTCCGCCGACACCGACCGTCACGGTTTTTACTTGGCCGATGTAGCCGTTGCGAACCAGTTCGCAGGCGAAGCGAAAGCTCCAACTGGAACGCTGCTGGGTGCCCATCTGGAATACCACACCGTAGCGAGTGACAGCATCCCGCACTGCCTTTGCCTCCTCAATCGTAACCGAGAGAGGTTTTTCACAATAAATGTCTTTGCCGGCCTTTGCTGCCGCGATGGAAATAAATGGATGCCATCGCTCGCCGGTAGCGATAAGCACGGCATCGATGTCCTGCCTGGCTAAAAGTTCCCGGAAATCACCGTATGTAGTGCAGGCGTTATTGCCGTACTTTTGGTTTACGATGTCACGGGCACGATTTTTATTCCTGGCATCGGCATCACAGACGGCTACCGCCTGCACTTCGGCCCTACCTATAAAACCGCCTTCCGGCGCCCAGATGCCTCCAGCCAGACCCTGTGTGCCTTGGCCTCCGACTCCGATGAAGCCCATTATAATGCGATTGCTTGGAGCGACACTACCGGCTTTGCCCAGAGCAGATGATGGAACAATATAGGGAAAACCTATCAGACCGGTCATAACTGTCGATGTTCTTTTCAAAAAATTGCGACGACTAATATTTCTTGTACGCGACATTGGCAAACCTCCACAAATTTTAGCTAGGAACCCCACGTGAAACGTGGGGCTAATTATTTACTGATTATCTTCATGATATTTCTACTATCTGTCCCGCCTTTGCAAATAATTTTTCGTGGGCACTGCCATTTTTTAAGCTAATCTCTAATGTGCGGCTCGAACCTTCAATCAAAAACAGCTCACCTTGTTTTGCGGCGGAATAACTGTCACGATAGTTCATTTGGTATATTTTATCTCCGATTTTAACGCTATAAGGACTGTTACCCTGCTTTGGTATGTTTGTTATGATGTTTCCAAAGCTGTCGATCCTGACCACCAGCCCCCTACCGCTATCCTGATAAAGCTCCAACCTCTCAATCTGACCAACTTTTTCGCCCAACTCATCAAACCTGCCCAGGCCGATCTTTGCAGCCGCCGGGGCAAACACGTCTCTACCATGAAAGGTGTGACTGGCATCGCTCGGAATTGGAATTTCCCTTACATCAATTACTTCCTGCTCTTTGAGCGTTTCCCAGAGCAGGCCGTTATCCGGGGCAGCAAAATAATACCGCTCTGTTTTAGCTGCTAACGCTTTCCTTTCGCTGCCTACGCCAGGGTCAACGACGCAGCAGAATACCGAACCTTCTGGGAAGTACTTGTAGTTATTCCTCAAAATCCACGAGGCCTCGATGATATTCTGGCTCGAAACGCTGTGGCATAAATCTACTATTTGGCGCAGTGATCGATGCTGTAAATCACGCCTTTCATTACGCCCACATATTCACTCTGGCCGAAGTCCGTCACTAAGATTATCATACGCTTTTGCCCGTATTCTAAGTCCGCAGTTGCCAATCTGCAATCCCGCTGCGGCCCTTCGTCGCCAATCACTCGACCGCAATGGTTTCGTCCAGCGGGATGCCCACACGTTTATATCGCGCAGCCCGGGATTTTTCGTCATCGATGTGAATCTCTCGGGCGATTTTTCCGACCTCCAAAGCGAGTTCTCGTGGAACAACCAAGACCCCGTCGCCGTCCGCAACAATTAGGTCGCCCGGATAAACAAGGACGCCGGCACAGCTTACGGGAAAGTTGTACGACTCAGCGATGAGCCTGCCGGGGCGGACTCCGCGGGAGCTATACCCATCCTTGCAGTACACAGGAATTCTTTTGGCTTTGACTATCTCATCGGTATCGCGTGCACCGCCGTTCGTGACTACTCCCACTACTCCTTTCTCCAGCCAGCCGAGACTGTTATTCGAGCCGATAAAGCCGCACTCCGGAATCCCGCCCGCGTCGATGACAGCCACATCGCCTGGCTTGGCTACCTCAAGCCAGGCATCGGGCGCCCTTTTATACTGCTCAGACTTGAATTTCTTGAACCCGCCGACATCAGGAAACGAGTTTTGCCCGGCCCTCACATCGGTGGGCACGTGACGGACGGTGATGGCAAAGCCGACTATCCGGTGAGAGAATTTTTCCACATCGCGCCATAAGGGGCGAATATCCTTGTGCATCAGACCTATGTCCTGCAGACCTACCAGATCCATAGCGTCAAGGACATCCGTGAGTCGCAAGCTCTTATACAATGTCAGAATTTCCCTTCGTGCCGGGTCACTATCATCAAAGGTCTTATTCTGCAGCAGCCTGACTCCCTGAGGTGTTGTGAGCTTGCCTGTGGTTTTGCGCTGCTCCACGCTGGCGGCAAAAATGCCTGGCACTGATATAGCCACGATTAATGCCATAAAACTAACGAGATTTGACCTACCCTTCTTGAAATGATACATAGCAGCCTCCCGAAAAATGTGTTATCAAATTTGCCAATTTCGGCTTCAGACTGAGGCTAAACTAAACGTTCAAAAATGCAAGCACTTTTCGGCATTTTAGTCAAAGCCTAGCGGAGCTTTATCGCCCCACCACCAAATGAGGGCTTGAACACCCACGACAATCCAATATCATATCTAATCCTGGAAGCTCAGAAATGGTGAGACTATCAGATTTTGGCAAGAAGATTGCGCCACAATCCGGCATCGGCCAACTGATGGACGACCCGGGCAATGCCCCTGCGAAAACCCAAGAGTTCCTGATGCTCGGCGGCGGAAATCCTGCCCATATTCCCGAGGTTCAAAAGCATTTTCGAGAGAGCATCTTGAAACTTCTTAGGAGCGAGAAAGAATTTGGGCGAGCGATCGGCAACTATGGCCGTCCGCAAGGCAACAAAGAATTTATTGAGGCAATGCGCACCCTGCTGCGCGGCCAGTTGACTGGGACATTCTTCTTACGGCTGTGGCTGCCGGGATTGTCCATTACTGACAGCCACCTCTATCAAAGGCTCAAGAAAAGAGGCATTCTGGTCGCATACCTTATAACTGCAAAGAGGACTTTCCCTTTGGCAAATCAAAGCAAACCGTTACGTTCTGCGCATCGGCATGCCACGTGCCGCTCTCCAGCTGTAGCAGGCCCTTTACCAGCGCAGCTCGACAGGACGCCCATCAACCGTTAGACCGGGAGCTTTTTGTGAAACGCCCTTAACACGGACCGTAAATCGCGTTGTGGCAAAAGGGGCGTTGAATGTTACGCCGGGCCTTGCCTGTCGATCTGCGTCAGCTCTTTGGCGGCCCAATAGCGGGCAATCTCGCTAAGTTTCATCCAGATTAAGTTGTCGTACCGGGCATGGTCAGCCGCCGACAACCTCCTTGAAGATGTTGAAGCCCGACCTCCTCGCCGTTGAAATAGACTGCCGGGCCAGTGGCAGACGAAGATTGCCGGCTCGCCCTTGTCGATGACCTGCGGCAGCCGTCCGCCATGCAGGTCTTCCGTGATATGCTTGTCGGCCGAGCCGGGCGACAGCCCGTCCCAGCCGCCGAACCAGTCGCCTGTGCAGCCGATGATCGAGACGACGCACTTTGGGTCGGCCCCGTCAGGCCCGAGGCGTACTCAACGCGCGGGGCGACGCTGTGCTCGTCCGTAAAAAGGTGCCGGAAATAGTGGGGAATTTCGGCCTTGAACACGTCCCGGCACGACTGAAGCGTGGCCTGCGATAGTTCCGGCAGTACTCCGTTGCCAAAACCGCCGGGCGTCGTAATGCCTTCACATTGCAGCCCGACATTCTTGAGAATCCGCAGTGCGTAACTCATATAGTCCGCCAGCTCATCGACGGATTTGCCGTCGTCCAGCCCCAGTTCTCCATAAATCGCTCGCTTCTCTCCGGATAAGGCCGACCGGTCTTGGTGTCGATGACCCACGTGTGCGTGACCATCTCAGGATGGATGTCCCAGTCGGGCATCATAAGCTCGCGCACAAACTGGATACTGTCATCCAGTTCTTTCTTCGACCAGCCCGGCAAGTCACGGTCCAGCCAGCCCACGCAAGCCGGATACGGGACTATACTGTATTTGCCCTTTACGTCATGCTCGCGGCACCACTGCGCCGAACTTGCGCACGAAGGAATCCGGTATCTCACGCGGCAGTTTCTTCCAGTCCTGCTTATAGTTATCCGGAAACACCTCCGCAAACTGCGGGATGCCGAAGTGGGCCATGTTCACCAGGCAGGTCGAATCGTCGATAATCAGGCTGACCGGCACGCGGTCTTGCGGGTTAAGCACTACGACATCGGCATCTTGCCGTGCACGTTCTGCCTTTTCCTGAGCGGCGACCGGCATAGCATCAAGAATTGACTTTGCGCCAGCAGCGGTCAGTGCCGCAATCTTTACAAAATTTCGCCGAGTGATTTTGTTTTTTGTGGACATGTTTTGCCCTCATCTATCAATAAGACCACTATCTCGATGGAACACTAACTTTAATGAAAACGTTTTCCGGTTCTTCATCGCACCGAATCGTGTAGGTTGCCGGGCCATCAAGGTCTACGGTTTCCTGGCGAAGTCCCTCACCAATTTGGTAGCCGTGCGTGATACGCATCTGCGTCTGCGGCGGGCGTTCTGGAATCACGTGCATACAGGCACGAATCGTATTTAAGCCCGGCTGCCCTGTGTATTTTATGTACACCTTTTCCGCCAGCACATCCAATTTAATATCTGTATCCCAGTTATATCGCCAGTGATTCACCCATGTAGGAACCGACGATTTATAAATCTCCTTGAAATCCTTCGGCTCACCGACCGCGTACGCGATCCGGTTGTCGGTCTGCCTGGCTTGTTCTCCCTGGTACGTGCGAAAGGTGGCGCCGACACTGCACCATGCGATCTTCGTGCCCTCTGGAGCCGCGAGGCGCAGGACAGCCTCGCCGCGAATCCGGCAAGTTTGCCGCTGCGGGTCATAATCTGGCGGCATGGCAACCACGTACTTAGCCAGGTTATTCGGGTCAGCGGTGTTGGGACTGACCAATATGGGAATTGTTGCCAGGCCGTAGCGGTCACCTAATTCATATCGCAGATGGTTGTCGCCTTTTTTGAGGCGAGGTAAGCTGATTGGTGCAACTTGAACCCACGTATATATCTCTAAGGATTTTATTGCTGCTGCCCCGGCCGTACCAGCCGTAGCAAGCTTTAATAGATAACCATAGGTGCCTTTGACCATGCGCGTCAAATCCACGACTGCGTCTTCGCCAGCCTTAACTCTACCCGCAGATTGCCAATTGAGCCCGCGATCTAAGGACACAAATAGCTCAACGGGCAACAGTGCTTCCAACATCACGACCGAGGCGTCGGCATCATCATTCGGGTCATCCAGGGCATTTACTTTGGCGACAATTATGTAGGGCGTGAATACTTCAAAAATAACCTCGGCATTGTCCTCTCTTACAATATGCAGTCCCTTCTTTGCCTGGCGTAAGATTTCTTACAGCGTAAAACCCGTTCTGAAAATCAGTTGAGTTGCTCGACAGACTTGGGGCGTAGTGGAAAAGCCCATTTCCATGATTCCAGCGAGTGAAATCACGGTGGTTCGGTTTCATGCCCACGGGACTTGTAAGAAGCAGGTCCTTGACCCATTTGGTGCTATTATATCGCGGCAGATGGTGCCAACGCCCACCTTGCGGCTGCCACCAGCGAGTAAAGGTTTCACCCTGCCGAAGATAGAAATCCATCGTGTGGCTGCCCTGAAACCAGCGGTAATAATAGTCAATTCTGCTGTCACGATAGATCTCGAACACCTTATCCTTGTCGCGATCTTTAGGGAAGAAAGGCTCAACTTTCACCGGCGGATCAGTCCATAGGTTTCGATCTCGTCTGGCCCGGTCAAGACTTACAACTGTGCCGTCGGCATCCCGCAAGCGCCTCGGACATCCAGATCGAAATAGTGCCAGGAGCTGTCGTACCAGACCTCCGTAGTGCAATGGTTCCACAATTCGACGCCGAAGGAACGCCCATCTTCAAAACCCACGCCTTGAAAAATACCATCCAAAATAGGGCCGAATATCCCACAATAAGCCATGTTGTAGACATTGAGAATTTTGAGAGGCTCACGCACGGTAGCGTACTCGTCAAATGGGTCAGGTCCTTCGAGAATCTCATTAAAATGGTAGAGTCCTGTTTCGTAGCCGCACAGGTATTTCCATATTGCAAGCGCCAGGTCATTGCCCGTCTTTTCTTGCCATTGCCGGAACTGTCGGAATCGTTTCAAATCCGTAGTATCAGCGGTGTGCTCACTGACAACGCGGATGCAGGTCACCTTCGCACCAGATGTGGCACACGTGACAACACCGAGTGCGAACATTAAGGTCGCACATAGATTCAATCTGACCGGCGTGACCCTAAAGGGCAACATTCCTATGCACCTCTTACCAACAGACCCTGACTTCTGCTGCATCACAATGTTTCAGCCGAACGATTGCTGCCTAACAATAATACTACGGCCTCACAAAATTGCAATCATCTAAGCAGCCCAATGCGTGTGTGACCAGATTCTATGGCAGGCCCTTGTCATTGCGAGCCCCGACTTGTCGGGACGTGGCAATCTTAAAACTTTCAATGGTAGAGATTGCTTCGGTCGCTTCGCTCCCTCGCAATGACAATGGGCTATGAGACCCTACCACGAACACTGTTATAGCCCGCCAGAAAAGTTAGTCACGCAGCCCAATGCTGCACTGAAGCTAAAGTAGCACCCCGTTAGGGCCGATATTCTTAGTCTAAATGGGATTGAGCAGATTCTTAGTTTCGGTGTCGCAGGGCAATGAGCCAGCCGGCCAGAGAACGGAACATGGATAAGGTGGTCGAACATCCTACGGGCATTATAACCGTCAGCCAGGATGCAACTATCAAAGAGGCGGCGATCGCGATGCTTACCAGCAAGGTCGGTTGCCTTATCGTGAACGACCGGAGTGGACGGTTTGCGGGCATTATCACAGAGCGAGATATAGTCAGCCGAGCAGTCGCCTGCTCAAAAGACTTCGAGCGAACCACTATAGCCGAGATAATGACGACACAGGTTGTCTCCTGCACGCCCGGCACTCCAACAAGCGTAGCCAGAGAACTTATGACCACCAACCGGATTCGCCATCTGCCGATGGTCGATAACGGAGTCGTGGTGGGAATGCTCTCAGCTCGCGACCTTATAGAACAGCAGCTATTTGAACATCGAGCAGCCGCAGAAGAGGTCGCAATGCTCTCTAATTGCCTCAAGAGCATTGACCTCAATGAAGTTGCCAATATAGTCAGCACCGAGGCGCCTAAGCTTTTCCAAGCCAACAGGTGTGTGTTATATTTTCACAAGGATGAATTTGTAACGAAACGCCCCATGCTGGTAAGTCACAGTAAGTGCCTGTGCAGACAGGACTGCCTGGGCAGCCTTGAGCAAGCCGTCCCGCCGCCGGCAGCCCCAGATGACGGTGGATTTTACCATGAGAGCATTCCAGACTTATGCAGAGACCTCGGAGCACAGGGTCCCCGCTTATTCATTCCGCTGGCCATTGCCGGCCCGAAGGACTGCTCATCAGCCAAGAGTAAACGCTTGTCGGGCTATTTGTGCATGTGCGGCTTGGCGTCTGCAAACGCCACCAACAAGGAACTAACCTCATACAAAGCCAGATTAACAAGGGAGATTCTGAACTCGCATTTGACCAACGCAAAGCTTTATCAGGAAGCCCGATTAACTTTGTTGACCGATGCCCTAACGGGCGTAGGCTCACGGAGACTTCTTGAAGATCAGTTGAAGCTAGAAGCAGCCAGAGCAAGACGATATCTAAGACCATTCTCCGTTGCAATCATAGACCTTGACAATTTCAAGGTAATCAACGACGTTCTAGGACACGCTACCGGAGATAGCGCCCTTAAGAAAGTTGCTGCATGTATGAGAAGCCAAAAGAGAAGCTTGGACGTGCTCGCGCGTTATGGCGGCGACGAATTTGTCGTGCTGATGCCGGAGACCAAAGCCGATGACGCTATCTCATTACTGGAACGACTTCGAGCGAAGGTTCAGCAGGTTAAACTGACGGAAAATTTGTCTATTACGTTTAGTTGCGGGATAGCGGAAAGCCTGCCGAACCATAACGATTCGGCTATCGACGTTATGCGCAGAGCAGACCTGGCTCTCTATGAGGCAAAAGGCGCGGGCAGAAACTGTGTCAAAATCTGGGACCAGAACATGGCAGAGCGTCTCAGAGCAGCCGTATCGTCGCGTAACACCCACTTGTAGCCCTTCGCCATAGGACTTGCCGGACAGTCAAACACGCACTGCCTTGGCCCAGCAAAACGCTGCCCCCAATTACCCGCCCTTTTTCTGGAGAATCATTTCAATCTCGTCTATGGTTCGATTCATTGCCGCCATAGTTTTATCGAATGGCTCACGCAGAGTCATATCCACGCCGGCTTTCTTCAACAGATTTATTGGGTAGTCGGACCCACCCGATGACAGAAACTCGATGTACCTTTCTACCGCCCCTTTTTCTTTGCGCAGCACTTCTTCCGCCAGAGCAGTCGATGCAGTGAAAGATGTTGAATACTGATAGACATAGAAATTGTAGTAAAAGTGAGGGACATACGCCCACTCAACTGCGTACAACGGGTCAATGTTGCAGACACCCTTATCTTGGCCGTAATACCTCTTCAAAATATCTCCGTAAGCTCCGCTTAGCGCGTCGCCTGTAAGCGGCTCTGCACGTTCAGCCATCTCGTGCATACGCAGCTCAAACTCGGCAAACTGAGTTTGCCTAAAAAGCGTTTGCCTGATGCCTTCCAAATAGTTCATCAACAGTGATAGACGAACATCGTCGTCTTTGACCTGACTCAACATCTTATTAATCAGCAGAGCCTCGTTGAAGGTGGACGCCACTTCTGCGACAAAAGTTGAATAGTCGGCTGTAGGATAGGGCTGATTCTTATTAGAGTAATAACTGTGCACGGCATGGCCCAGCTCATGTGCCAGCGTGCTTACATCGTCATATTGACCGTTGTAATTCAACAGAACGTAAGGATGAACGTCGTAGGCATCCCCGTTGGAATAAGCCCCTGAGCGTTTACCGGGGCTTGGATAAACGTCGATCCACCGGTTGTCGAAGGCCTCTCGAACGACACCGTAATATTCCTGTCCTAATGGTTTCACCGCGTCCAGGACAAGCTGTTTGGCTTGTTCAAAGCTGTACCGCAGGTCGACTTCTTTGACCACCGGCGCATACACATCTGAGTATTTCAGGTGGTCTACGCCCAGCATCCGCTTTTTCAAATTCAAATAGCGATGAAATGAATCCAGATTGTTGTTAACGTTCTCTATAAGGGCAAGATATACCTCCATAGGAATATTGTCTTTATCCAGAGCGCTTTCCAGGCAGGAGCGATAACACCGGGTACGGGCGTAAAATATGTCGCTTCTTACGTTGGCATAAAGCTGAACACCAAAAGTCTGTCGGAACTCATTCACCGCGCCCCAGAAGGCTTGAAAAACTGCTTCGCGGTCGCTGCGATTGGGCACAGCCCGATAGAGGGCGTATCCGGCTTTATCTAACCTGGCGATAGTGCCGTCACTTAATTTCACCTGGGGATAAGGGAATTCTGCGTTGCTGAAGACACCGTAAATTGAAGATGGGGCGCCAGCCAGAAGGCCGGCCTCGGCGAGTATCTTCTCTTCTTGCTCCGACAGCTTGTGCGCCTTTGTGCGCTGTACGTCATACAGGTACATCTTAAAAATCGTCAGGCCGGGCTCTTGGGAGATAAATGCATCGATTTTGTCCTTATCCATTCGGGCGATTTCCGGCTCTATAAACGATGCTTTGGAGCTGTAGTCGGTCGCCAACTGCTCCATTTCTTGTTTCATCGCCAGGCATTTTGGGTTGCGCGTGTCCTGGTCGGATTTCATGCCGGCGTAACAATGCAGCCGGCTGAGGTCCTTGGAAATGTCACAGTTAAGACTCAGACAGGCTAACAGTTCTGATGCAGAGGTCGCCAATTGGCCCTTGTGCTTGGTGATCTGACTAAATTGTGCTGCCAACTTCTGCTTGGCTTCATTCCACGTCTGGTCTGAGGTATATAGGTCTTCCAACCTCCACGTGTGCTCGACAAGGACTTCCGCTTTTTCACGCGTCTGGGACAAGACTGTGACTTGAAAAAGCAAGAACCACAAGTGCCACAATGCATACACCTGACACCCTTCTCATGTTATCTCCTTCAGTGCAAACACATTAGCTCTCAATCTAGCTCGGCCAGAAACGCCTTCGCCCACACGTGACTGACATCCAACGCCACGGTTTTCTCAAACTCACTCCTGGCCTCACTACGCTTACCTTTGCCCAGACACCCCAGGCCCAAAATGTAGTGGGCAGACGCCTCTTGCACTTCGGGGGTCTGTTGCTCACCAAACTTGGCAAAGAAGTCTACTTCGATCTTTTGCGAAAGTTTGGTCTTTCCGCTCTCAATCAATTCCTCAAATATCTTGTTTGCTGCATCTTTCTGCCCGAGCCTGCGGAAAGACAGTCCCTGGTAGAATCGGGTTTCAGGCCACTGTGAAGTGCCTTTCTGGTCGGCGGCCTTTTTGTAAAACTCTGTTGCTTTTTCACTGTCCCCGAGCTTCGTACGCAGTGCCGATATAATATGCACTTGCGGAGCACGTCTGTCATTTTTGGGTCTGCCGACAGAGAGATTTTCGGGATATTCCGAAGCAGCAAGAAAATCCTTAAGAGCCTCTTTGATCTCTTTCTTTCAAAATACCATATCCCTCTGAGCAAATGACCATCAACATACACATCATGGATTTCGCCGCCGCCTTCGCGGACGTGGAAATGATTGTTTGCCAGAAAGTCAATCGCCTCGTCATATCTTCCCACCAAAACCAGAACCATAATTTCACGCAGAAAGCTGTCATTGCGTTTAACCACCGTCTGATGGTTTCCTTCGAGCAAAGCAAGCCGTTTTTGAGGCGAGTATTGCCGACTTCATAAAGATGGTCCAGCTCCACATAAAGCCGGGCGTCCTTGCTGTCGCAGGCAACTGCCTTTTCATAACTGGCGATGGCCTTTGGCACGTATTCTTCTGTGCCCGATAATAGGCCCAGCCCAGATTACGATGGACAGGGGCAAAGGAATCATCAAGCTGACGTGATTTCTCCCAAAGCTCAATCGCATTTTCGGGCTGAAGCTCGTAGAAGAGATTGCCAAGGTAATAATGGGCACGGGCGTCGGAGGGATTGCGCTCGATAGCAAATTCAAGAACATCGATAGACTCCAGACGAAATGGGAAACAGTAATCGCTCGGCATTTTTCCGGCTGAAGCAAGAATACTTGGAAGCCTTGGCGTTATTTCCTTTCTGCTGATAAAAATATCCAAGGTAGTAGTATACCATTGGATATTTGCCGGCAAAAGTCATTTTCTTTACGGTCGCTCGGTCAAGCACTTCGATAGCCTCATCCCACAAACCGCAATTGCCATAATCCACGGCCAGTTCAAGATAAGACTCCACTTCGCCCCGCATTTTCGTCATTAACTTTTCTGCCCGCAGTCTTTGCGTCTCCGCCCGGATTCGGCAAGATACAATTCGTTCATTGCCAGGAAGTCGAGCGGGTCGGCGGCGATAACACGCCGAAGCGATTTGCTTTGCCTGCTCCAGCTTGCCCAAATTTCTCATAACGACAGCTTTTATGTTCAGAGCCTTGGCGTTCAAGGTATTGGTGGATAGTGACTGGTCGATTTGCTCCAGCGCGGCAGCGAAATCTCCTTTTCTGCAGGAAAACTCCGCCAACTGATAATAGGCCGCCGAATGGAAAGCGTAGTCCCAGGTCGCCCGGTAAAGAGCATCATAAGCCTCATCGAATTTTCCCTGAGCCTTCAGGGCAAGGCCGAGGTAATAGTAGGCTTCGGCATTTCCGGGCCTGGTGTATTCGGCGGAGATTCTTTCGACAGCCTCTTCAAGTGCTCCTCGGCCTTCTGTGAACATACCACGCGTACTGTAGTTGATACCCAGGATGGTGTTTGTCCGGCAGTCGCCGGGGTCTCTTTTCAGGGCTTCTTCATAATACGCATAAGGATCAAGCCGGGGATTGTGAATCTGCTCCAGGCGAAGACCTGTTAAGTATAGCTCCTCAATGTTCTCGATTTCGCTCGGCGCAGGTGGCGGCTTCACGACTGCCGGCAAGTGAGGGTCGTATTTCTTCTCGGCCGGTTGATAGGCTATCAATACATCTTTTGCCGCTGAGAGTAGAGAAGCCTTCAGGTCTGTTTCTTTGTGCCGGCCGGGACCGGCACCTCTTTTACAAAAGGCTTGCCTGGGCCGATGTCGATTGTTTGCTCCAGAGTCACTTTGTCCCCGACTGTCAGAAGCACGGTAGCATTATCGTACTGGGAGGTCGTGTTGAAGCCGATCTTGGCGATATTGTCGGACTTGAGTTCCAGATTCGCTGCCGCCTGGAGATTGGCATTTTTGAACCCGCCGATTTCGCGAACCGGATACCAGTACTGCTTGAAGGTCTTGACTTCGTAGGGCTTTATCCAGCTATAGTCGGGCTGATTGTCGGAAAAAGCCCCCACCATCAGCTCGGCGTACGGGCCGTCGGTGTCGGTCAGAATTTTGTCCCACATCCGGCCGATCGGCCCGGGACTCCACTCCCATAATTTGGCCCCGCAGACAACGTGGTGGTTGCCAACGTGAACAACGCCGGCCTGTTTGCCGTGGTCGTAGCCGCCGAAGAAATCCTCCTTGAAGGTCCCAGGCGAAGAAGGACACAGGCTCAGGATGGTTCTTCCACCAGCTTAGGTCCACGCCTTTGTAGTCGACGCCGCGATACACTTCGTTTGAAATCGGCCAGTGGGCGAAATCGTTCTTGGAGTGGTACGTGGCGACCTGCACGCTCGGCGGAAAGATCACCTGGTAATCGTCATTGGCGTGCACGGCGACGTTGGCCCAGTAGAGTATCGAATGTGGATAGGCGTGCGATTGAACAGCTTGACTGTCGCCTCGATATAGGATTTGCCCGGATATAGCGTAATGCCGATTAGCCATTTCATCCGATGCCGGCGCTCGATCTCGCCGAACCAGATGGTCTTACTGCCGTCCGGATTCTCCGCCAGCGTGTAATCAACGGGCATGTAGGTCGTGTTTCGGTGGTGGTGAAAGACGCACCATTCAATTCCGCCGGAAATCCAGGCGCCGAGCATCCCGATCAAAGCCGGCTTGATGACGTGCTGGTGGTAAAAGATCTCGTAGTTGTTGGTTTTATCAAGAGCAGAAAACAACCGGCCGCCTATCTCGGGCAGAATTGAAAGCCGGATGTACTCATTTTCCAGGTACAGGGCCTTGTAAGTTTTCTCCTCTTGCGAATATCAGTCACCCCATCCTGCATTGGGTAGGGATAGATCCTTTTCTCCGCCCCCTGGTAGGACTCGTGCGTGTAGAACATCGGATTCTGATCGGGAGTGTTGAGCCTATAGGTAGGAATCTCGACCTCTTCCTGCCATATCTTTACAGAGGCCTGGGCAAATACGCCCGTAGCGAAAAAAGCCAAAACTATGATAAGCAGACATTTCTTAGCCATAAATCACAGCTCCTTTGTGTTACATGAATAAAACCACCGTATACACCGCTGCCATATTACCAGGATCATGAATCGGACCGTTCCCCTATCATTACAGGCGGAATCTGATCAGCCGGGCCATCAAGCGTCAGCTTAATGATGGTGTCGATCTCCTGCTGGTCGTGCTTGGATACGGTCAAATACAAGGCCGTCTCGGTTTGCGCCACTTGCACGACACCACCGGTCAGAACACAGCTCTGGATAATCTTTCGCGGCAATGCCGGCAGCGTGATTGTGTCGCCGTTCCATATCAGCGCATGCACATAGACAACATTTCCCTTGCGGGTACTGACCAGAGATCTGCCGGGCTTGAATGGGCCGCCACGAGTGCCATAGATGCTCTCGCCGAACCCACCCAGCCATTTACCAATCCCCTTAAGCACCTCAACTTGGCGTGGCTCAATCCTGCCATTAGGCATCGGGCCGACGTTCAGCAACAGGTTCCCGTCTCCTCCGACGCATCTGATAAGGGTGTGCAGGCATTCTTTGAGGGACTTTATGTCGTCGTTGGGCTTCCACGACCACTGCGTGCCCAAGGTCATGCACGTTTCCCACGGCCGGCTGATCATCAAATCCACCGATCCGCTGTTCCGGTGTATAGTAGTCGGCATTGGGCCCAATCTGCTGTGCGTCGTAGTCTGCTGTGCCGCCCATATCCAAGCGATTGTTGATTACGATGTGCGGCTGAAGTTGCTTGACCAGGCCGTAGGTCTTCTTCTGGTCCCACGGCGCCGGCCTGCCATCGGTATCAAACCAGAGGAGATCGATTCGCCCGTAGTTGCTCAGCAGCTCGCGCAATTGCTCCTGCATCGACAGTACATACTTGGCATTGCGTTCCGTCCGACAATCCGGATCGCGCCAATCCATCGGTGAGTAATACCAACCAATCCTGATTCCCGCTGTTTGTGCCGCTTTAGCCAGCTCCGCGCACACATCCCGCACGAAGGGAGTCTTGGAAATGTTGTAACCGGACGCTTTTGAATGCCAGAGACAGAATCCATCACAGTGCTTAGCCGTCAAGACTACATATTTCATGCCTGATGCTTGTGCGATGGCCACCCATTCTTTGGCGTCGAATTCAACCGGATTGAACTCCTTGTAAAGGTTATCATAAACCTCGACAGGAATCGGCCCCTTGGTTGGGACACGCAGGATTCGAGTTCGCGCGCGACCAACTGATTTCCGTGCCCTTGAGGCTCACCGGGCCCCAGTGGATGAACATTCCAAAACGCGCCTCGCGCCACCAAGCTATCCGGGCATCCCGCTGCTGTTTCGTTTCTGTCGCTGGCTGTGCCGACTCAGCAGCACAGATAGAGGGCGATAAAACCGCGACTGCCAAAAAACAGCCAATCAATATGTTTTTAGTTTCGAGTTTCATAGGACGATCACCTGCTGGCCAACCATTATCGCACATTGTCCGCATCAAACGCTCGGCCATGTAACCAAGTCTTCTAATTGTGCTCTGATACCAAAATCTCCTTCGCATCGCAACGTATTAGCAAGGTCAGCCTATCTTTTTCGCACATGATGTAGATTGTACAAGAAATTTTGGTACAATGCTTGTATGAAAAAGCCCTTGTTAGTGCTGCTGGTTCTTACAATCGTTGCGTTGGCTTGCTGGCTGGCGTATAAGCGAATTAGCAGTTCCGGCAAAAATGTCCCCCGCACAAGCCGGGCGGTCGCAGTAGCGGTTGAGATCCAGCCGATCCGTAAAGACGTAATCAAAGACATCGGAGTTTTTACCGGCTCACTCTTACCCAAGTCGCAGTTCGTGGTTGCGCCAAAAGTGACCGGCTGGCTCAAACAACTGCTGGTCAACGTCGGCGATACGGTTCGCCAGAATCAGGTCATAGCAATCCTCGATGATGAGGAATTCACGCAGCAGGTGGAACAGGCCAAGGCCGAATTGCAGGTCGCCAAGGCAAACGCTGAAAACTGTACCACCGACCTTGACCTTGCCCAGCGGGAATACGAAAGGGCAAAGACACTTCGCGAAAAGCAAATCGCCTCGGCTTCCGAATTGGATGAAGCCGAGGCCACGTTTAACGCCTGCCAGACAAAACTCAAAGTCTCGCTGGCTCAGGCAACCCAGAAGCAAGCCGCACTGGAAGGTGCCAATCTTCGACTGTCCTATACCAGAGTGCAAGCGTTCTGGGAAAACGCCGATCAGACCCGAGCGGTTGGTGAGAGATTCGTGGATGAAGGAGCACTATTGCAGGCGAATCAGCCGATCGTTTCCATCCTCCAAAATGACCCTTTGACGGCGGTGGTCTACGTGGTTGAAAAGGACTACCCAAAAGTCCACGTGGGTCAGCAGGCGATTGTAAGCACCGACGCCTATCCCGATAAGACTTTTACCGGCGGCATTGTACGCATAGCACCGCTTCTGAAGGAGACCTCCCGGCAGGCAAGAGTGGAGATTGAGATCCCAAATACCGATCACCTGCTTCAGCCCGGAATGTTTATAAGGGCACAGATTGAGTTTGCCAGACACGATAATGCGACGCTGGTTCCGCTTACTGCTCTGGTTAAAAGAAATGGCAAACAGGGCGTCTTTATTGCCGAGCCCGCTCAGGGCAGCAACCCCCCACTAATTGCCCGTGAGCAGGCAGGAGCAGGCCGCCCGGAGAGCGCAATTAGTGCGTCTCGGGCGAATTTTGTGTCCGTGACGGTAGGGATAGTAAGTGGCGAAATAGTTGAGGTGCTGGAGCCGCAGATTTCAGGCTCGGTCGTGACAATGGGTAATCACCTTCTGGAAGATGGCTCGAATATCATGCTGCCCGAAAAGGAGCGACGCGAAACAACTCCTCAAAAATCAGGCGACAAATCACAGGCGGGGCCTGCCGGCACAAAGTCAGGAGGCCCGCAATGAAAATCTCTGCGCTGCCGTCCACCGGCCTATCTTCACCGTAATGGTTGTGTTGATAGTGGTCCTTCTGGGCATTATCTCTTTGCTGCGGCTGCCAATCGACCTTATGCCTGATATTTCTTACCCGACCGTAAGCGTTTCCTGTATTTACGAGAATGCCGGTCCGGAGGAAATCGAGGAGCTTATAACGCGTCCGATAGAAGAGGCTATGAGTGCCGTGCCCGGAGTGGAAGAGGTAACCTCTGTATCGGTCGAAGGCCAGAGTACGGTCCGCGTGACCTTCACGTGGGGGACCGACCTCGACGCAGCAGCAAATGACATCCGTGACCGCTTGGACCGCGTTATGCAGCGTCTGCCCGAGGAGGCCGATAGACCCACGCTTCGAAAATTTGACCTTGCGAGCTTCCCGATATTGATCCTCGGCGCATCCAGCAGACTGGACCCGGTCCAGATGCGACAAATTATTGAAGACCAGGTGAAGTATCGCCTGGAACGAGTGCCGGGCGTGGCGGCATCGATATCCGCGGCGGTCTCGAACGCGAGATACACGTCAGTCTCTGACCCTGCCAAGATAAACGCCCTGGCCATACCACTTGACCAGATCATCGCGCATGTACGCGAGGGCAACGTGAATATCCCTGCCGGCACTATTGAGAAGGGAAACTTTGAGGTTACCATCAGAACGCCGGGCGAATATACGGACCTTAAACAGCTTGAAGATACCGTCATCGCAATTCGCCAGGGCGTGCCGATAGCGCTGCGAGAAATCGCCACCGTGGAGGACTCCTGGCAAAAGATTACGAGGATTGTACGTGTCAACGGCGAACCGGCATATCACTATCGGTCAATAAACAAGCGGGCAAGAACACAGTGGAGGTCGCTCGCGCGGCACTCAAAGAGCTCGAGCGAATCAATCATGACATACCCCAGATCAAGATAATACCCACAATGGACACCTCCGACTATATCCAGCGTTCCATCAGCAATGTGGGCTCATCTGCGATTTACGGGGGAATTCTGGCTGTAATCATACTGCTTGTATTTCTACGCAACCTTCGAAGCACCGTAATTATCACCACTGCAATCCCCATCTCGATCATCGCGACGTTCGCCTGGCTGTATTTTAGCAATTTCACCCTTAATATTATGACCCTGGGCGGATTGGCTCTCGGAGTCGGGATGATGGTCGATAACGCAATCGTCGTGCTGGAGAATATCTTTCGACTCCGGGAATCGGGTGACGCATTGGAACATGCCACCATTGATGGCACCGAAGAGGTCACAGATGCTGTTATTGCCAGCACGCTAACTACCGTGATTGTCTTTCTGCCGCTGGTTTTTGTCCGAGGCCTGTCCGGCGTGATGTTCAAACAGCTCTCAATTGTGGTCACTTTCTCGCTTCTATGCTCTCTGGTGGTAGCACTGACGTTGGTGCCAATGCTGTGTGCTCGTATACTTCCTTCCTCCTCAAGCAATTCACGACATACCTCGAGTCTTGGAAGCAGGATGTTCGAGATAAGCGGGCGTTTTTTTAAGCATCTGGAAAATAGCTACAAAGAACTACTCCATGTTGCTCTTGACCATCGCGCTTTTCGTGGTGGTCATCGCAGCTTCCGCTGTGGCGGTAAGCTTGATATTCATTCCATTTATCGGCGCGGAATTGATGCCCACCACAGATGAGGGCGAGGTCAGAGCCGAAGGCGAAATGCAGGTCGGCACCCGCCTGAATTTGCTCGATGAGAAGTTCAGAGTTATTGAGCAGATCGTCAACGCATCTGTGCCTGAAATCAAAAACGTGATAACCAGCGTTGGCGGTTCCAGTTGGCAAGGAACCGGTGGACATACCGGAAATGTTCGCATCGCACTGAAACCGCAGTCGCAACGATCCAGGTCGAGCGCAGAGATTGCCGCTGACCTGCGCCGTAAGCTAAGCAACATACCGGGAACGATTGTTCGAACCCGTGCCGGCGAAGGGCTTTTTATACTCCGCATGGGGACAACGCAAAGTGATAGAGTCCAGGTTGAGATCCGTGGCCATGACCTGCAGATTGCAGACACGCTGGCCCAGCAGGTCAAACGTCTTGTAGAATCAGTAGAAGGGATCACGGATGCCCGAATCAGCCGAGAATCCGGAAGTCCTGAAGAGCTGATTCTTATAGATCGCCAGAAAGCCGCGGATATGAATCTGACGGTCGCAAAAATCGCCAACGCCCTTCAGACTATCCTGTCGGGGACTGAAGCCGGCTACTATCGCCAGGCCGGCGACGAATATACGATCCTGGTCAAGCTAAAAGACGCCGAGAAAATGAACTTGAGTGACATTCTTGACTTGACCTTAGCCAACTCGCAAGGCCAGCCCGTTGTCCTTAAAAATGTCGTAAGTGTGGGCCCTCGAAGCGGTCCGGTGCTAATTGAGCGAAAAGACCAGGAACGCACTGTCACCGTATCGGCTGACATCAGCGGAAGAAGCATGAGTTCGGTTCTCTCGGACATCCGCGGACTATTGCAGAATGTCCCGCTGCCTCGAGATTTTACTATCGGCTTTGGCGGTGATTATGAGGAGCAGCAGAAGTCATTTCGAGAGTTGACGCTTAGCTGTGTGCTGGCGCTGGTGCTGGTCTACATGGTTATGGCGTGCCAGTATGAGTCTTTACGCGACCCCTTCGTGGTGATGTTCACGGTGCCGCTGGGCGCAATCGGCGTCATCCTGATGCTGTTCCTCACGGGTACGACCTTTAATGTACAGTCTTTCATTGGATGCATCATACTTGGAGGAATTGTAGTCGACAACGCCATCCTTCTGGTCGACCATACCAATCTTCTGCGCCGCAGAGATGCGATGCCGATTCGAGAAGCCATAGAAGAAGCCGGCCGAAGACGCCTAAGACCCATTCTTATGACGGCAGGCACAACCGTCATCGGTCTTATACCGTTGGCCCTCGGCCTTGGTGAAGGGGGCGAAGCCCAGGCTCCGATGGCCAGGGTCGTCATTGGAGGCCTAGTCAGCTCAACGCTCATCACACTTGTATTTATCCCGGTCGTCTACTCGATTTTTGAACGTCGCAGTCCTGCTGGGGTGTCGCCCAGTAAAACCGATATGTAAGATTGTTCAAATCTGTCCTGCTTTAAGGAAATGCCTATGGTTACGGGGAACTTCACATCCGCATTTTGTGGCGCGGTACTAGTTGTCCGAGGCCTGCTACTTTCCACATGTTTATCAGCCGGTGACGCAAACCAACCCGTTGCCGAAGGGCCCCTAAAAATAGATATCCAGGCAGCAATACTCCTGGCTATGGAAAACAACCGGTCGCTTGCCGTCGAGAGAATGAATCCGCAAATAAGCCGGACGGTTGAAAAAGAGGAGCTTGCGGTCTTTGACTCCGTTCTCAGCGCTCAAGTTTCCCCCCGCAGGACCGTGGGTACCAGACTTTCCAGAGCCGGCTTCGGCACCGAAAGTCAAATCGCGGATATGCTTACGGGTTCGCTTTCACTGAGCAAATTCTTTGCCACCGGCACGACAGTCGCATTAGAGGGCAGCACAAGTTATACCGACTCATCTTTGTACAGCGATACATTTACAGCCAACCGTCTCGGAGTCACCGTCACTCAGGCGCTTCTGCAAGGAATGGACATCCGCGCCAATCTTGCTCGCGTGAATCAGGCAAAACTGGATACGCTTATATCAGAATATGAGCTGCGCGGCTTCGCCGAGATTCTGCTGGAAGAGGTTGAGTCGAAGTTCTGGGATTACGCTCTTGCCGGCAAGCAAATCGAGATTTACACCAACTCGCTCAGCCTTGCCGAAAAGCAGATGGCCGAAGGCAAGAGAGAATTAAGATCGGAAGACTTGCCGAAACCGAGCTTGCTGCCGCACAGGCCGAGGTCGCACTTAGGCGGGAAAACCTGATAAATGTGCGAAGCAATCTTGCCAAGGAACGCCTGAATCTGCTGCGGCTACTGAACCCGCAGTCGAGTATCAACTGGAATAGAGACATCATTCTTGAATATCAGACGGCGCTGCCCAGCATCGAGCTCGATGATGTCGAGCAGCACGTAAGGCTCGCGCTTAAGATGCGTCCAGACATAAATTATGCCCGCCTTGCGATACGACGGGGCGACTTGGAGGTGGTAAAAACCAAAAATGGCCTGCTGCCCAGGATGGATGCCTTCATCACGTTCGGCAAGAGCGGTTATGCGGATACCTTTAGTAACGCTATGAGCGGCATAGATAGCCGCAGTTACGATGTTGCCTGCGGCCTGATATTCGAATATCCGCCGGCAAACCAATCCGCTCGCGCCCGCTACAGCCGGGCCGTCATCAGCAAGAGCCAGCTACTTGAGGCGCTGGAGAATCTTATTCAGCTTGTGCAGGTGGACGTTCGCTCGGCTTATATTGAAGTGACTCGCGCTCGCGAACAAATTGCCGCAACCGCCGCCACGCGCAACTTTCAGGAAGAAAAACTCCGCGCCGAAACCGAAAAATTCAGGGTGGGTAAATCCACCTCGCTGCTGGTTGCCCAGGCACAGCGGGACCTTGTCGCCAGCCAGATTGCTGAGACGCAGGCAGTTGCCAATTATCTAAAGGCGCTGGTTGCTCTTTATAGATTGGAGGGCTCTTTGCTGCAGCGCCGGGGTATCACAGCGCCTGGCGCCGAACCTGTTGCTCTCGATAGCCAAAAAGCCCATGATTATTGACGAATCAAGGACTTATAGTATCGATTTGCCAACACTGTATCGGCAATAAAACCATCAGATTTCGGCTTAATTTAGGAGAAACAGATGAAAACAAAAAAAGCAAAGACCACGTTAGGATTTGCCGTACTGGTCGTGCTCGCACTGTTGGGGTTTTCGCTGTTATTGCCGCCCGCGCATTCGCAGCCAGGTGCTGGGCAACCGGACAAACCAGGCACTGAGGAATTAAGGGTGGGCAAGAATTTCATTCCCACCAAAGTCTACAGCACCGAAGAAGATGAGCAGGTCCTCAGACTCTTTGAAGGACTGCGTGTTTCGGACGTCGCAGACGGCATGGATAAAGCCGGCCTGTGTAATATCGGCTTGATGTCGCCGGAAATCCACGCCGCCTGGAAAGATACCGTGCACTTTGCGCACCGCTTTGTCGGCGTCGCGGTAACCGTCCGGTATGTTCCTACGAACAACCCGCCAGCGCCCCAGATGGAAACAAAAGAGTTCGACCGGTGGGTCGCCAAGTGGTACAGCGAACTTTCCAGTGAGCCGTTTGTTCCACTTGTACGAAAAGGCACTGCCGCTAGTCTTCGACGATGCGCCGGACTCCGACGTCGGCTCTATCGGCTCGAACAACATTATGGGCTGGAAGCTGTGCGGCTGTGTCGGCGTGGTCACCGATGCCACCGCCCGTGACACCGATGAAATTGCCACCGAGAAAATGCCTCTCTATTTCCGCAAGCCGGGGCGTGGCATTCGGCCTGGCCGAAACGAAATCGAATCCGTTAATCGCCCTATCGTTTGTGGCGGCGTCCTAATTGAGCCCGGCGATGTCATCGTAGCCGATGGCGATGGCGTTGTCGTAGTGCCCCGCGCACACGCCAAGAAAGTGGCCGAATACGCCAAAGCGATACTTGATGGCGACAAGGCCGGCCGGCGAAATCTATATAAACAGCTCAGCCTGCCGCCCGACGACTCGGTTGAATGAAGAACTTAGAACGTAGAATTAAAAAATAAGAAATCTTTCCTGATTTCTACATTCTCAATTCTTAATTCTAAATTCGGCAGATTATTCAGGTCTCGGGCAATTGCCCGCAAGCGCTGCATCCTTCTTTTTCCAGTTGGCTACCAGAATGTTTAAGTCGCCGGTAAATACACGGTATTTAGTTAGGCCGCCCGAATCCTTGTGGTCGATGTCCGCGCAAGGGTTAAGAGTCGGATCACCAGCCTTCTTCTTCCAGTTGGCAACAATGAGATTCAAGTCGCGGGTGTAAATGCGGAACTTGTTGATGCCGCCTGAATCCTTGCCATCCGCGTCACCATCGCACTGATATGGTGTACACCAGCAAGTTGGCTTGCCGAGAGTTACCCAGTCGTTGTAGGTTGAGTATGTGCTGGGGAAGCAATCGACAGCCTTGATAGCCCCGCCTGGCCAGAATCCGCCAAGCAGGTCATAACCACCGCCGCTGCTCCATCCGGCATCCGGCTGACCAATCGTGCCGACAAGAACGTACTGCCCGCCGGCGCTTATGCCGCCCCCGCCATCAATCGTGTACCAGTCAATCTGATACGGTCCTGCCGCAAAGGTTTCGGTGGGGTAGGCTCCGACGGCCATCAGCACTGTCATTCCCGCGAAGACGGGAATCCAGGAATGTAGGATGGGCTTCAGCCCATGCTGTTGCCTCATTCGTCTCATGGCTGCACCTCCTTCACAATTGCAGTCTGCCTCTGCTCTATCTTTCTGTCCAGAGCCTCGAGCCTTTGCTTCAAGGCGTCATTTTCGGCTTTCAGCTGTTTGACAGCTTCGATCAGGATCGGAACAAGGTCGGTATAAGACACTGCTTTTTCACCCTGCGGGCCTTCCATCACCACCTCCGGCACCACTTGCTCGACCTCCTGTGCGATTACGCCGTAGTGCCTGCCTTGAGGGAACTGCTTGTCTGGGTTACTGGAGGCATCCCACTCAAACGAGACGCCGTGCAGGTCCATAACCTTGTCCAAGGCTGAGTCAATTTCTCTGACATCCTTCTTAAACCTTGCGTCCGAGTTTTGCCAGCCGCCAGTGGACAACGCAGCGCCATTGACGTACAGGGCAAACACACCGGGGTCTGTCGTGCCGATAGAAACTGGCCTTGCAAAGCAGTTTCTCTGTCCGTTATAGCCCCAGCTAAAGGTGGTGCCGTCATACCATATCGCCTGGGCACCATTGACAAGCAACGCTCCGCCTGAGGCGATACCGCTGTTTAGATTAGCCGGGCCGGTAACGTCCAGTTTGTATGATGGGGTCGTTGTGCCGATGCCGAGGTTCTCGCTGAAGTAGCCCTTGCCGAGAAAATAACCCGCGTAGCCGGAAAGGCTTTCACCAGACACGCCGTTGCCGGAATGGCTATAACCACACACGGCGAGGCCGAAATCGCTATAACCAGACACGCCATAGGTGCGTCCAGACCCGTACACGCCCGTGCCCTTACTACTATAGCCACTCACGCCCTTGCCGGTCTCGCTCCCTCCGTACACGCCATCGCCGGAAGAGCTATAACCAGCCACGCCGTACCCAGTACTATTAGTTGTACCCTCGATTTGTGCTGCTGTCCCTGCCGCTGTTCCAGTGGCCCCGATCTTGCCGGCTACGTCAAGCGTATAGTGCGGACTACTCGTTCCGATACCCACACTGCCGTAGGTGTCAACATATATTCCTTTAGAGGGGGGTATCTACTTGACGCAAGTTGCTCCTACATGTAGTATATCTCTGTATGGATGCCCGAGCATATCCGGTCGCGGGTAAGGACTATCCGCGTACGTACCAGGAGTTTGTGGAATGGTTTGCGGATGACGCGGCATGCCGCCGCTATCTTCTGGGTTGTCGGTGGCCGCAAGGATTCGAGTGTCCGGTGCGGGAAGAAGGCCCAGCCGTGGACGACGGCTCGGGGATACCTGCATTGTCGGAATTGCGGACGGGAGGTCTCGGTCACAGCGGGAACCGTGTTCGAGCGGACGCGAATCTCGTTGAGAACTTGGTTTGCCGCCATGTGGTTCGTGACCAGTCAGAAAGACGGGGCGAGTGCCCTGGGTCTGAAAAGCGTTCTTGGCTTCGGGAGTTATCAAACGGCTTGGACGTGGTTGCACAAATTGAGGCGTGCCATGGTCCGTCCTGGTCGGGATCGACTCTGCGGACGCATTGAAGTGGATGAGACCTACATGGGCGGCCACGATGTGGGCGGCAAACGAGGGCGCGGCAGCGAAAAGAAGGAGATTGTGGTTATCGCGGTGGAAGTCCATTCGCCGAAGGGGTTTGGACGGGTGCGAATGCGCCGGATACCTGATGTGTCCGGCCAAGCCTTGTGCCTTTCGTTTGTGACGTTGCCGAAAAAGGCTCCGAGATTCTGACTGATGGATGGCGCGGGTACAACCAATTGTCGAAGTGCGGCTACAGACACGACAGGGTTGTTCTTTCGGACACCGGCAATCCGGCCCACATCAGCATGCCCGGTGTTCATCGCATTGCCGCCTTGGTCAAACGCTGGCTGTTGAGCACGCACCAAGGATCGGTCAGTGGAAAGCATCTTGAGTATTACCTCGATGAATACACGTTCCGTTTCAACCGTCGTACATCTCGGTCACGAGGCATGTTGTTTTATCGTCTCATAGAACAAGCCGTGATGACTGCCCCATTGCCATACCGACAGATCGTGGAGAGAAAACACAACATCTAGGGGTGCTTCGAGGGTGCTTGCGTTAAGTGGATACCCCCCTTTCCTTTATTTCCCCCATCGCCAGATAGGTAATGGCCGTTGAGGTTGATGTTCTGCGTGGCCGTGTGATTACCGAGGTTGTCGCCTCCACCTCCGCCGCCGCCTGTGGGAGTTTGCCAACTGGCAAGACCGGTAGCATCCGATGTCAAGACCTTGCCTGCCCCGGGCGAGCCGCCGGTGATCTGGACCTGACCATCAAAAAGGCCTGCAAGTCCTGACGTACCGGAGCCGTACACGCCGTAGGTTGGCCCGCCGAGGACACCGACATTGAGGCTGGTCTGTTTTCCCCATATACGCCGGCTGTAAGACCCTCTCCGTACAGACCGCTGCCGTTGCCGGTGTTGGTGCCCTTGATAATCGCGCCGGGGTTAGCAACCGAACCGCTAAGGACAAGCGGTGCTGTCACGCCACCTCCGCCACCGCCTGCACCAGAGAAGGCATAAAGGGCGTATGGCGTCGGTGCTATCCGCTGACGAGGGTCAAGAATCGTATAGCTGCCTGTGGTCGCACCGGGCCGAACAGCCGATCTCCAGCCACCGGGGATTGCCGTCAAACATCCCCTCACCAAAATCCAAGTCAACCGCAAAGTATCCGTCTATCACATCCATATCTTCTTCGGCGACCGTCTGGCCTTTCTGGCTGCCTCCGGTCTGGGCATCATAAGAGACTAAATTGCAGGTCATACAGACCATCAGCTGCAATGTCGCCATCTAACAGACGTCCCTGATAAGTAATCGCCTTAGCGGGCACTTCTTCGATCAGTTCGCCCTGAATCGCCACATTGTCGAACTTGTCCGTGTTTAACTGGCCCGCAACGTGCGAGACGGCAACCAGCCCAATGTAAACGTTCTGACTCATTGAGATAGTCTGAGCCGTTCCCTGCTGCGTCCAGGTACTGCCATTGGGCGAGATGTAACCTCTGAATGTATTGCCCGTCCGCTGGATCCGGACCCAGTAAGGTAAATTCATCGAGCCGCCGGACGACTGATCTGAAAACCCACCGGTAGTCGGACGCCAAAGAAACTGGGCGGCATGGTTCTGAATCCCGCTTGGAGTCATTGTCATCATCGCGTGCCTGGAATTGGCATTGAGGGTTTCGCGGATCATCACTCCGGCCTTGGCCCACTCATGCAGGCCCGCCCCGGCAATGCTGACCACCCGTGCGGTCATCATGCCGTCGCCCTTCAGGCTTCTGAAGACGAAGTGGAAAGAATCCCAGGTGTCCCAAATGTCAGCACCATCACTAGTGACGGTCCATGTGCCGGTCACCTGGTCGTACGATGCGTTGCCTGCCGGTGAGGGACCGCCGATATCCGTCTGGCTCCACCCTGTCGGCAACTGAGCCGAAGCGCTGCCGGCCAAGGCCACCAGAGCCAGTACAACTACTACAATTCTCATGCGTTTCATCTTTCCACCCTTTCAAAAATGGTTGATATTTCTTTGTGCACGGTTTGCGCGTGAATTTTTGCCCGCCAAATTTCGCGCAGTCGAACCGCCCGGCTGTGCGTCCATTCCCATAGCGATGCCTCCGGCAATAGAAAAATGGCCTCCGATGAGTATTAACTCACTTTTGGGTATCGCTGTCAAGAAAATTAGTGCAGGAGGATCAGAATTGGTCGAGGAAACGCAGGTCGTTTTCAAAAAAGAGGCGGATATCGGTAATGCCGTACTTTCGCATAGCGAGGCGTTCGATACCGAATCCGAACGCCCAGCCGGTGTACTTTTCGCTGTCGATACCAACGGCGTCAAAAACGTTGGGGTCAACCATGCCACAGCCGCCCATCTCCACCCAGCTTTCTTTGCCGGTCTTATCTGTTAGCAGCAAATCTACTTCGCCGCTCGGTTCAGTGAATGGAAAGAAGCTCGGCCGAAATCGCCATTTGGTTTCCGGGCCAAAAAAGGCGTGAATAAATTGGTCGATGGTAGTTTTCATATCCACCATACTAATGCCCTCATCAACAACCAAGGCTTCCAGTTGGTGGAACATAAACATGTGTGTAGCATCGACCGTATCCGGGCGATAAACCCGGCCCGGTGCGACGACTCGAATGGGCGGCTTTTGCCTTTCCATAACGCGGATCTGAATCGTGGAAGTCTGACTTCGCAGAAGGATGTCATCCTCGATATAGAAATTGTCCGATGGGTCGCGTGCGGGATGCTCAGGCGGGATGTTCAACGCTATAAAATTATGCCACTCATCCTCAACCTCGGGGCCGTAGGCGACAGCGAAGCCCATTCGGCCAAAGATTTCCAGCAGCTCACTAATGGTCTGAGTAATGACGTGAGTCTTGCCGATATGAACGGGCTTTCCCGGCAAAGTGATGTCTATTAGCTCTTTGGCCTTTTGGTGCTCTGCCTGCGACAGTGTGTTTTTTAACTGCTCAAAAGCACCAGAAATCTGGCTTTTTATCCTGTTTGCAAGTTGTCCGCCTTGAGGTCTTTGCTCGGCAGGAAGCTGCCCGATTTGGGTGAGCATCAGAGTGATTCGCCCTTTTCGCCCCAGATATTTTATGCGGAAATCCTCCAGCGTCTGCAGGTCGGTAACCTGCTTGAGGTCGGAGAGAGCATCTTTGCCGATTGTTTCAAATTGGTCAAGCATTATGAACTCGTCACGATGTGCAGGCGGCTTTGGCAGCTCCGACTAGGGCATCAAAAGCGGTTCGGGTCGGCGATGGCAATTTCGCTGAGCATCTTGCGGTTCAGTTGGATATTGGCTTTTTTGCAGGCATTGATGAACTGGCTGTACCTGATACCTCGCTGCCGACACGCGGCATTCAGGCGAAGAATCCACAGACCTCGGAAATCTCGCTTTCGTCGCTTGCGGTGGACGCGGGCGTAGACTGCCGCCCGCACAGTGGCTTCTTTGGCCTGACGATACTGGTGGCCTTTAGCCGCTCGATAACCCTTTACCCTTTTGCGAATCCTTCTCCTGGCCTGGCGCAGCTGCTGCGCCTTTTCTTGCTCGTGGCATATCAGCATTCCCCTAGTATACAACCAGCGACTATCAGAGCCTAACCTTCAACTTCGTGGTAGCAGCGCCCTCAAAAACAGCCGAGCCGCGTAGTCGCCTTCGACGCTTAGCACTTTTGCCGCTCATCAGGTGGCTTCGACCAGCTCTTCTGTGCTTGATCTTGCCGGTAGCAGTAATTTTCAGTCGCTTTCGCAAGCCCTTATTGCTTTTCTGCTTAGGCATTTGTGATCCCTGAAGATATTTGTTGCCCAATTTGCCGGATAACACGAAGGCGGTACTGTAAGCCATTTTCACGTCTCTGGTCAATACGGCAGGTAGAAATTCTGACAAAATGAGTGAAATTGTCGCTCTTTGCCAGCGGGCTGCCAGCTCTTTGTGCCGCGAGGCTACTACGCCCTATAGAGCCTTGGTTTCTGCACGCCAATAGCGCCTGTTATTTGTGTACGACCAACATTGTCATCCGTCTTCCAGCTATTTTGGCTGGCCGCTCAACGCTTGCCAGATCTTGAATGGACTGGGCGATTTGATCCAGCATAGCATAACCATGCTCCTTGTGCAGCATCTGGCGCCCTCGGAAAAAGACAGTGAACTGCACTTTGTGGCCCTTTTCCAGGAACTCGCGGGCATGCTTAAGCTTCACGTCCAGGTCATGCTTGTCGGTTTCAGGCCTGAGCCTAATCTCTTTGAGGGTTGTGCTGTACCGTAGGGCTTTCTTGTGGGCCTCACGAATCTTGCGATTCTGTTGGTACAGCCATTTACCGTAGTCCATTATGCGGCAAACGGGGGGATCGCTGGAAGGGGCAACTTCTACAAGATTTAGCCCGATCGCCCGAGCTCTGTTGAGTGCCTCATTCCTTTCTACAATCCCAACTTGATTGTTCGATTCATCGATCAGCCGAACCATGCCGGCTTGAATACCCCCATCTACCCTTAAGCTTCGCTTACTGATTGTACACCACCTTGCCTTTCTTAAAAGAATCAATTTCAAAGCACAAAATCGGTTTCTCTATTGGCAATTTTGCGTTTTGCTGTCTGTAAAAACTCTTCGATTGGGATGGTCTTATTCTGCTCTACCCCTCGCAGCCGGACATTGACAGTGCTGGACTGGGCTTCCTTTGGGCCGACAACAAGCATGCACGGCAGTTTTTCGCCGTGGGCCCTGGCGATTTTTGCACCGATTTTTTCGTCCGATAGGTCGCAACTGCATCGCAAGTCGGCCTCTTTGAGCCTGGTTTGAACCGCCCCGGCGTAATCATTCGTCTTTTCACTTATGGGCAGGATTCTTGCTTGCTCCGGCGAGAGCCATAGCGGCAGATTGCCGGCGTAGTGTTCTATGAGAATGCCGATGAACCGCTCGAAAGAGCCCAGCACCGCTCTGTGGATCATAACCGGCACTTTCTCAGTGTTGTCCTGGTCGGTGTAAGCCAGACCAAAACGCTCGGGCATTGAAAAGTCCAGTTGAATCGTGCCGAGCTGCCAGGACCTTTTCAGACAATCTTTTATGTGGAAATCTATCTTTGGTCCATAGAATGCGCCTTCGCCCTCGTTGATTTTGTAAGCGATTGCCTTGTGCTCAAGGGCGCTTTTTAGGGCACGGGTCGCGATATCCCAAACCTCATCCGAACCTATGTGCTTTTCAGGCTTGGTCGATAGTTCAACGTGGAAATCCTCGGAAGCCGAACGTCCGATATATCTCAAAGGTCAGTTCGATGACGCCGATCACCTCCGATTCTATCTGCGGCGGCGTGCAGAAGATATGGGCATCATCCTGGGTGAATTGCCTAACTCTGAAAAGCCCGTGTATGACGCCGCTGGCCTCGTGTCTGTGCACCAGGCCAAGCTCCGCAACCCGCATTGGAAACTCGCGATACGAATGTTGTCGGGTTTTATAAACCAGGCAGCCGCCCGGGCAGTTCATCGGCTTTATGGCATAGGTGGCATCATCGAAACTTGTGAAGTACATATTCTCTTTATAGTTGTCCCAATGGCCGCTTCTGTGCCAGAGCTGCTCATTGAGGATTATGCGGTGTTTTGATTTCCATGATAGCCATACCTATCGTGAACTCCACGCCAGTAATTCACTATCTCGTTCCAGATAATCATGCCTTTGGGATGGATAAATGCAAAGCCCGGCCCAGCTTCGTTGAAGCTGAACAAATCCAATTGTCTGCCCAGCACACGATGGTCGCGTCTTTTAGCCTCCTCCAGCCTTGTCAGATAATCGTCAAGCTCTTTTTGGTTGCCCAGGCGGTGCCGTAGACTCGCTGGAGCATTTTTTGTGTCGGGTCGCCATGCCAGTAGGCGCCGGCGACGGACATAATCTTGAAGCTGCCAACTCTGCCGGTGCTCGGCACATGCGGGCCACGGCAGAGGTCTTCAAAGCCATCGCCGTGAGAATAGAAACTGATAGTGTCGCTGTCCGCGCGGTTTATGTTGTCGACTTTATATTTATCGCCGGCCAATTTCGCCAGGGCTTCGGCTTTGCTCATTTGCCTGCGAATAAATGGCCTATCAGCCGAGACGATTTCCTGCATCTCTTGTTCTATCCGGGCGAAATCGTCGGGCCGAATCGGCTCGTCAAGGTCAACATCATAATAGAATCCATCCTCCACGGTTGGGCCATAAACGAGTTTCGTGGTCGCCCAGATACTGCATATAGCCTCAGCCATTACGTGTGCGCAGCTATGGCGCATTATCGCAAGACCCTCATCTTCGTTAGCCGTGATTATCTGCACGTTGGCATCGTTAGTGATAGGGGTCGATAGGTCAACGACTTTGCCGTCGAGCCTTGCTGCAACTGCTGCCTTAGCCAGAGTCGTGTCTATCTGTTCTGCTATTTGTTTTGCTGTTGTCCCGCTGCTAACACGAAGTATCCTGCCATCCGGCAGTGTCGCATTTGCCATATAGCCGCCTCGTCCACAAAGAACCACTGTCCCCACTTAAAAAATACATCGTTATAGCGTAAAACGCAAAGCTAAAAAGTAAAAACAAAAAATGAGGAATTCCGCAGCTTTACGCTTTAAGTTTTACATTTTAAGCTCCAATCTTATTCATCGTCTGATTTTGCTGTTGTTATTCGCAAGTTTCAGCGGTATAATATACTTACGTTCGGACTGGAAGTAAGAGGGAGATAATATGGATGTGGCTTTAGTTCTATTTAAGAAAGACGGCTCACATAAGGTCTTCCCTTTGCCCAGCAGCATAACGGTAATAGGCCGCCGTGGCGATTGTGACCTGCGCATCCCCCTTATGGCCGTGTCGCGAAGGCACTGCCAACTTAACCAGAACGAGGATTCCGTGAAAATTCGTGACTTGGGCTCTCGCAACGGCACTTATGTCAACGACGAGCGCATAGACGAGGCGACGGTTCGTGCGGGCGATTACCTCAAAGTGGGGCCGCTTGCTTTTATGCTGCAAATCAATGGTCAACCTAAGAAGATTATCTCTCCGGAGTTGGCCGCCAAGAAGCAGGCCAAGCAAGAGAAACCTGCTGCAAAAGCCGCCGTAGAAAAAGAATCGGACATCTTCGCAGATGTTGACGAGGATGCATCAGACTCGTTCCTGGCTGAGCTGGAAGACATTTGAACCTGTTGCCATTCCGACCGTTTTCTGGAGAAACCTTATGCAAGCCGCATATTTCACCCAGGGTTTCCCAGCAATAGCACACTGCTTCCCCTTAGGGGGTCCGACTGTATCGCCAGCCGAATTATCGCTGCCCTTTAGTCCAATCAAGCTAATCTGCCTAGTCGCATGGATATATTTGTGCCTGTATTTTGTCCAAATCGTCCAAGTTAGCCCGCTGGTGTCTAAGAAGTTCAAGCCGCTCGCCAATATCATTACCCTTTTCGCAGGGCCGTTGCTGCTACTAGCCCTGCTCATAGCCGATGCAGCCAAAAAGTCCTCGCAGGGCGACCAGAGCCTCTTTGAAGTGCTAAAAGAGCAGATAAGGATCTCGCTGGCAAATATCCGGTCGCAAAGGACCGCCCGACAACAAGAAACTTCAGCCATAAGGCTGCTCGATTCGTCGGGCAGAACCATTGATGAGATATATGGTCATGGCTCCAAGAAGGCACAGCGCAGCCAAATCCTTGAGCTGACCGAACAGATTATTGGCGATGCGCTCCAGCAGCGGGCAAGTGACATCCTGATCGACCCGAAAGACGAGGCGACCTACACGATCAGGCTTCGCATCGATGGAGTGCTAAGAGCCGTGCAGGAAACTAAAATCCGACACCTGCCAGGCGGTCGTCAATAGCATCAAAGCCGTCTCCGGCATGGATATTGCCGAAAGAAGGAGACCCCAGGACGGCGCCTTTATCGCAAAAAAGGGTCAGGCTACTTCTTCCTTTCGGGTGGCAAGTGCCGGCGTGCTTAACGGCGAAAAGCTGTCCATACGGGTGCTCAATCAAAACGCCGGCACTTTTACTCTTGCCGAAATAGGATTTACCGACAAGCAACTGTCAATCATCAAGTCCGCGATAGCCAAGCCCTCCGGCATGGTGCTGATGTGCGGCCCGACCGGCAGCGGCAAAACTACCACAATGTACGCTATGCTCAACGCTATCGAACGACTTACCCGAAACGTGATCACCGTGGAAGACCCTATAGAGTCTGTCCTGCCGGAGGCCAGCCAGATCGAAATCAATCCTAAAGCCGACATCACTTTTGCAAAGGCACTGCGCAGCATTCTCAGGCAGGACCCGGACGTCATCTGCGTCGGCGAAATACGTGACGAGGAAACCGCTGAGATCGCGCTTCGGGCGTCTCAAACCGGCCATCTCGTCCTGGCCACGATACACTGTGACAGCAATGCCGGCGCCTTGATTAGACTGCTTGATCTGGGCATATCGCCGATCCTTCTATCGTCCGGCCTGAGTACGCTGGTCTCACAACGATTGCTCCGCATGCTCTGCAACCACTGTAAGAAGCCCGCGAAACTAACCAGAGGCTTAATCGAAGAATTTGAAGACAAACACATAGATTACTCACGCATGTTTAAGGCTGTTGGCTGCAAACACTGCGGCGGGACCGGCTACTACGGAAGGACCGCTATCTGCGATATCCTAATTCTAACCGACGACATCAGGGCCGACATTGCCAGTAACGAAGGACTGCTACGCCAGCTTAGAACCGAGGGCAGAAGAAAAGATAGAACCAGCCTGCGGAAAGAAGGGCTAAAAAAGGTGGCTCTGGGAGTAACAAGTCTCGAAGAGCTAAAAAGAGTGGTGGGTTGAATCTTATGGTCTTTTGGGCAGGCATATTGGCTGCAGCATTTTTCGCCTGGCTGGCCGTCAAGATCGGCTTCTATGAAACCTGGACTATGCTCTTCAATATAGTCATCTCTATTTATCTGAGTGTTTTTCTGACGCCGGCGATTACTACTATGGTTCCCGCTGCCGGCGATACCGCTTATGGCAATGCCTTGACCTTGATAACCGTGGCGGTCGGGGCATTTTTTATCCTACATGGCGTATCATATAGTCTTCTGACCGGCCGGTTCAGCGTCTGGTTTCCGCGGCCAATCGACAATGTGGGTAGCGGGATACTCGGCTTCCTGGCTGGTTTTCTCATCTGGAGTTTTGCGACCCTTGTTATCTTGGTAAGTCCGCTCTCTCAAACCAGTTTTGCACAGGATGTCGGCTTAAAAAGCACCGTTGACCAGACCGGCGTCCCGTACGTCGCCTGGTGGTGCGACTTGGTCAATGGCGTTAGTGGCAACCGGCGACAACAAGCACATTACCCGCGCAGGTATCGACCGGCTGCTCAAGCAGTCCCAAAAACCAGACACGCTCAAAACGACTGAACAGGCCGATTTGACTCATGCGCCTAAACCAGATGCTACGAAAACCGAAGTGGTGCAGCCGAAAAAAAGCAGGAGGCGGACGTTGCCTCTTGACTTATCAGAGTAATGAAAGCGTCAATCCGTGTAAACCCGTCTCTGAAAAACGCAAAGCCTTCGACACTGATTAGCCTTGTACCGAGCGAAGCCGAGGGAACTGATTAACACAGCAATGGAATTAAGGGCAAAAAACAGTGTGAATCTGTGTAAATCCGCGTCTAATTACTTCTTATTGTGGGTCTGCTGTGTCCTCTGCGGCAGAATAAGAATAATACCAATTGTATTAAATTACTGCGCTTTGTGTTTTTGGCATAGATGGATGGTACCCTCAACCATAGTTTGTGGATGGCTTACTGATCGTTATGCAAAGCGCAACATCTAATTACAATTGGTATAAGACACTGATTAACACTGATTAACACTGATTAACACGGCAAGAAAATTAGCAGTCCCCGATCAGGTATGGCCAAGCAATACAAAACAGTGTGAGTCCGTATAGATCCGCGTCAAAAAGCCAATTAACCTCCGAAATCCAATCGACGTTCACCTGTCGATTGCCAATCGAAAATGAACTGAATGAGCTGTTTGTGTTGTGACAAATCAGGGACAATAATATGTGCGCCGGCTTTGACCAGGCGGGTGCGTTTTTCGATATTTAAGCCATGCCGACGGATTTCATCGGTAGCTACGCCAACAGCGATACCCTCGCGTTTTCGACATTCGCGCAGCTCCACCGGGCCATCGCCGAAAACCGCTAACTCCGGGCCTTCCAGGCGGTTCTCTATCATTATCCTTTCAATAACCATCTTCTTGGAGCACTTGGTGACGTCGCCAATTGCGCCGTAAATTCGGCCATTGAAAAGCTCAGCATACCCAAGTACTCTGGATTCTGCCACGACGTCCTGATGGTCTGTTCCACTTGCCAGATAGAGTTTTACGCCGCGTTTTCGCAGCGCTTTTAGAAATGCCACACCGCCTTTTATCGTGTAGTCACTTACGTCCAGTTCACCGCGTTTGAGCTTCTCGATTCGCTGGTTGACAAGTTGCATCAAGGCATCGTTGTAAATCTCCTTGTAACCGAACCTATCGAGGATTTTATCCGCAGGAACCAGTCCGAACTCCTTGACCATCTCCACAAGAGCATCCATCTGCAAGATGGTTTGAATCCCGGTGGATTTGTTGATATACTCCAGAACGTGGTTTTTGACCCTGTTATAGAGGGTCTCGCTGACGGTCTGATATTTATCGCCCAGTATGGCCTTTATCATGGCGGGGGCCATAATCTGTTCCCAGCCTTGTCTTAGCGTGCTCACGGTGCCGTCGTTATCAAAGACCGCGTGTTTTATTCGGCCAAGTGGAATTGACTCATAGCACAGTTCTATCTCGGTGTCCTCAAGATAGCGGGCCTTACGCCGGTCAGAGGCAAGCCCAGGCTGATAGATGTAATCGGGGTCGCGGGCGACTTCGAGTATTTCGTCGCCCGATGCAGTCCCGGTCTGGAACAATTTCTGGACGGTGACAGCGGCGGCGAAGTTGGCAAACTCCGCTGCTTCAGCGGACGGAACGCCGGCACCCAGGCACAACGCCAGCGCACTTGTCACGGTGTCGCCGGCACTACCGGGTCAAGTTTTTTAAGAAGCTGTATGCCCGGGGCCTGGTGCACACCCTCAGAATCGACAGTCAAGATACCGCGTGGGCCACAGGTCAAAAACACGGGCTTATTGAATCGGCTATAAAGATTCTGCCCATATCTTGCCAGGTCCGGCAGGTCGATAACATCATCTAAATTCACCGAGACGCCGTTAAGTCTGGCCGCCTCCAGATCGTTTGTTTTGCGGTAGATGTGCTTAAACTTTTGGCCATAGTGTCTGGTATCGAGCAAAACTACCCTGTCAGAGAACCTCTCGAAAAGGCTGTTCGCCTGGTCTATGAAAGACTCGTTGGTGATGCTGCCGGGCACCTGCTGATTAACAATCAAGGCGTCCGCCGCTTGCAGGGCGTGGCGGATGCCATCGAGCAGCATCTTATCGGTTGCCTCTGTCCGCCTGTTGAAAAAGCCGAAATCCATTCGCGGCTGCTCGCTGCCCTCCAGGTATGGCTTACCGAATGTCACGGTATCAAAGTTTTCCTTCTGCGTTACCAGATAGGTCGTATCCACATTCAACTGGTGGAACTGGCGTGTCAGCTCTCTGCCGAAAATATCGTTGCCGATGACGCCTATAACCTGTATAGACTTTGGCTCAAGGGCAGCCAGATTGGCGACGACATTAAAGCGCCCCCAAGCGAGTAGTAGTGCTTGCTGACTGCCCTACCCTGCTGGCCGGTCTCAACGGAGCGCTCAGAACCAGCAGGGTCGAGTATCCAATAGGCGTCAAAACAAAAATCGCCATAGACGGCTATGTTTACCTTTTTAATCTGATTAAGGATTTCTTTAATGCGTTGTTGTTTCATGGCCTCGTGCCTAAAGACTTGCGGATAAGGGCAGCCTTGTCAGAAATCTCTTCTTTGGTAATGCCCGCTTCATCGTACATGGCAAAGATATTGTCATCCGGGGTTTCCGGAGGCACGGTGTGAGAAGCGGCGAAGATGTAGCCTCCACCATCGCTGGTCATTCCTTCGAGCAATTCGGCTGTCGCTTTACGCACCTGGTGGGCTGTGCCGTTAGGTAGAACCCCCTGCGTGTCGACCCCGCCCATGAAGGCGAGGTCTTTGCCGAATTCCTTTTTCAGCTCCAGAGGGTTCATGCCGGGACAGTTGCACTGAATGGGGTTCAGTACGTCTACGCCAATTTCGATCAAGTCCGCCGAATGATGGGCCGGATAGCGCCGCAGGAATGGAACGCCACGTAAACACCGTGTCTCTTGCCCACCTCAGCGTTCTGCTTCAACAGAGGCTTTACCATTTGCCGCCAGATATCCGGACTCATCAGCATAGACTGCTGGCCGGCAGCATCGTCACCCAGCCAAAGCCAATCCAGATCAAATCGCTGACAGGCTGCTTCCGATAGTTCTATAGAAAAATCTGTGCATCGCCTCAGCATTTCTTCGCGTCAGATTGGGATTGAGAGCGATTTCCATCAAGGTCTTTTCCATGCCGCGCAAACGCCAGTACATCTCAAAAACGCACGGCGAGACGTCACAGCCCACGAAGTAGTCGTCCTTGAATTCCATTACCGGCTTCATCAGGTCCACGAGCGGATCGATGCGGCCGAATGGAAGCTTGTATTGAAGAATCTGCTTTTCGCTGGCATCGGCCAAAGGATATTTGGAGATTTGGTTGAAGCCGTCGATGCGAGTCCATTCTATTGCCCCAGTCATCCACGTGCGACTGGCCATCGTGCTCGTGCACAATCCCCTCCATTGCGTAATTATTGCTCACCCACGCCTGGCGGATATCGTCCCCCATAGCCAGAGGCACATATTTGGCGGGAATCTCCAGCAGTTTTCCCAGCCTTTTGGCGGTTTGGGGGTGGTACCACATAAAAATCGGAACACGGTCCGTAGGTTTTCGTTGCAGCGCGAAATGTACACGCCCTTTTGAGGTCATCGACAGTTTCTTACAAAAACGCAATAATTTCAAACAGCATGAGATGTATTCTATTACCGGCATACAGGTGCTCAAGAATTCTTTTGTAAAGCAGAGGTATGGTCTGTTTTTGATCGCCTTGTACATAGTAACCCCTGCCCGAGAAAGCCTGCGGGATACGTGTGACCACACTCTTTTGGTCGCGGAAATAGTAGCCCTGGGCGGATTCATCGGTCATCTGGTCAACTCTGTAGTCTCGCAGGTCAAAGTCGGCGGTGATTACATTTCTTGGGACATTGCCTACATTGGCGGCCATTGAGACAGCTTTTAGAAAAACTTCCGGGCCGGTGACCGCGCTACCGATATTCAAGAAGACGCCGCCATCTGCAAACTTGGCTGCTTCATTTGCAAAAATAAGGAAATCTCTGCCGGAGCAGCCGCCTTTCGCCTGGCCGTCAAAGGACGGGTGCTGGTCGGTTACGTCCGTGCCTATGCCGGCGTGAACGGTAAAGGGGACATCACTCCTGTAACATCCGGCAAGAACACTTACTTCGGGATGGAGAAAATTGACAGACGAATTTTCGCCGGCCGGGCGAGACAGTACCTGTCGCCGAAAATCTTCATCGCAAATCATTTTGCCCAGGGCTTCGCCGAAACCGAGCTTTTGCTTATTGCCCAAAGATATGGCAGCATTGATATAGGCGAATTCGTATGCCATCCCAAATTGGCCCTTACCCAGAGCATCAGGGACATTTTCGCTTGTCTGGCCTATCAGCGCAAGCTCAAAATCGTGGATAGCCGTGGCGGCATTGCCGGCAACGAGCGTAATCACGCCGCGTTTTACAAGGTCGATAAGCAGAACACCGAGACCATTTTTTATCATGTGAGCGCCGGTAAAAATAATAACGGGCGTGCCGGCCTTTCGCGCAGAAACTACAGCCTGGGCAACTGCTTCGATGTCACTTCGCGTTTTGTCGGGCAGATCGATTGCCAGATTATCAACATCAGCCGGCAATATGAGGTCTTCCAACGTCACCTTGTTAATGCGCGTACTCAACGGATACGTACTGATTTTGCTGGGGTCAAAGACCTTGTACTTGCCGTTGTAGTCCATAAACCAATACTACTTTTGAATTTTCGCAAGCAACTTTTCCAGCCGCTTGATGCACTGTACCATGCAGCGGACGGTGTGGTAGTTGACTTTCCAGGAATGGCTCATGTGCGTCCAGATGGGCTTGCCTTCTCTGGTCGTCAGCGGCCACCACTCGCCTACCGGATGATTGATCATCTTGTCGAAGACAAAGCGGTGCACATTTTCGTACGCCGGCCAGTATTTTCCGGCCCGAAACGCAGGCACGCCTCCAGCATTCCGATCATGACCTCCGCCTGCTGCCAGAATTCCTTTTCCATATCGTAGACGCCGCCCGCATGCGGCCCTTCGACATAGACGCCGCCGTACTCCCAGTCGATGCCGTTTTTCAACCCGTGGTCCATCGACTTTTTTATGACCTTCTTATACTGCTCGAAGAAGCCCGCGCCCAGAATGTCGGTACGCGTGGGCAAGCAGCCAGGCAAACTCGACATTGTGTCCGGCGGAGGTATTGTCCTCGGCGTGTGGCTTTTTTGCCGCCCTCGGCAAAGCGGTCCCAGCCCCAGACGATGTCGAACTTGATCTGCGGGGCAACCTTCCAGTCGGGCGTGAACTGCGGTATGCCGGTGGCGTACTTTCGGTGCAGGATTCTCTTGATCAGGATGTCGATATCTTCCAGCAGCGTTCGGCGGTGGACGCTCTGCCTGCGTGCATTCATAGAGGTTCGTGAAGGCCTCCATCAGGTGCATGTGGGCGTCGAGGGTCTTTCTGTCGCCGCCCTGACTGCCCGGGCCGCACAGGTCCCAGTTCCGCTCAAACATCTCAAAATACCCGCCGTACATCGTGTCGGCAGCAGTGCTTCTTAACAAGGTCGAAGACCTTCTCGGCGTATTCCTGCCCTCGCGGGTCGCCCGTCGCCATCGTGTATTCGCTCAGCGAATACATGGCAAAGCTCAGGCCGTAGAGGATTTTCTTGTCGATGGTGACATCGCCCTTGCGGTTCAGCATCCAGTAGAATCCGCCGTATTCGTTGTCCCACATCTTGTTGATGAGAAAATCGACGCCATGCCTGGCGTACTCGGCACATTTGCCGCCGCCGTAGCCGGCCCGATGCGCCGCGGACATCGTATAAACAGTACGCGTCTGCGATATGAGCGATTTTTCATCGGTGCCGGCGTCTTTGCCGTCCTTATCGAAATGCGTGATAAATCCGCCGTACTTATCGTCTTTGCACCGATTCAGCCAGAACGGAAGCAACTCCGTCGTCAAGTGTTTCTTGCACTCCTCAAGACACGCGGATACCTTTTTTGCGTTAATAGCCATTTTGCAATCCTTTCGATAGGTATTTGGTCGTTAGTCTATACCTCAGAAAGCCAGCGTATAATAGCAAAAATGCCCGTCAGCATCAACGGGCACCAAATGCAAAAGCTCGCCTGAAGTTACTGCGTACATATTCACTTCCCTCTTGGATCAAAATAACCTAATACAAGAAAATCTTTAATCAAGAATGAGCCGTCTTTGTCCTTCCAATCAAGAATAGATGAATTTAAAGGTATCAAATTATTGGTAACGTACCGATATGGAGATCTTTTGCCTGCCAAATTTAGCTGGATGTAATTATCCGGAACTACTAGACATCCAAATCCATACACCAAGGGGTCCCTGTAAATCGAATTGATTATTTTCATCAAATCTAATTCAAGGCGTGGTAATTTTCCTTTTTCAATCTCAATTAAAGTCGAAGGCTTTGTTGGCAAAATAAAATCCACCGTAAACTGATTTTCTGGAGCCATTGGAGGAAAGTCTTTTTCAACGTTCTCTCCAAAATTTGCAATTAGCAGCTTAAATAACTTTGCGTCCAACTGAGTCACTTCGCGTTTGAGCGGCGAGCCATCCTTTTCAAAAAAAATATCATCTGGAATACCTTCCAGTGAGTCCACAAGCGGTTCAGTCCATTCGTGGGCTAAATTACGATACGAGAAGATTTCTCTTATTTTCATCTTCAAATCCCCGCGGTTGTATTACTTGATTTGATTTAACTGAATTAATTTACACTACAGGCAGACAAGTACCTACGGAGGATTATAGGCGATTCTTATCCAGAGGCAATTATTTATTTATGTGCCGGCTTGAAATGATAAGGAGATTGTCAGCCATTCGACTGCGCTCAGGGTAAACTATCCGGCCTCGCAATGACGTTTTGAGTAAGAGATCCCTCGACTACACTCGGGATGACAAAAAAGAAAAATGACTTTTCCTTTTTTGTCAACTTTTTGCCTGGTCGAGGATGAGGTCTTTGACCTTTTGGCTGGCAGATGCGCACTTACAAATGCGAGTCGTCCACGCCGATTTCATACAGAAAGTCAGGCGATAAATCGGCGGCATTATCCCAGACTATCGTGTCTATATCGGGATTTACACGGACAGTTTTGAAATAGTCTATGTCGTTTAGAGGTTCAAATACATCCCCGTCCAGATATGGTTCCAGGTCCACCAATTTTACAACGCCCTCCTCAAAAGTCACAAGTAGCTTATAGTCGGATACATAGGCAACATCTTTCACAAAGTGCACATTTATCCTTTCTGTGTCAATCTGTGTAAATCCGTGTCTAATTTCTCCGTGGCTCTTTGTAATCAGCTTTTTGCCTGGTCGAGGATGAGGTCTTTGACCTTTCGGCTGGGTAGATTCAAAGCGCCGTAAGCAGCGGCGGCGGCTGCACGAAGGTCGGGCTCAGTCTGGTCCGGACTAATCAGGGCGTAAATCTGGTCGATCATAGTCTCAGGCAGCATATTCGCGTGCAATTTCGCTGACGCAGCAAGTGAATCAAACGCCGCTATCCGGACATTAGGATCGTTGCCGGCATCCAGAGCCATCGCCGCAATCGTCCGCTGGGCATTGGGGCTAACCAGATGGGCTAAAATCTGGCCGGCAAGAATCTGGATCTCCGGCGCTTGGCCTGTGTCGCGTTCATAAGGGCAACTTGAGCGCCTGACAAATCAATGGCCGGATTGTGGCTTTGAGCAAGTTTGAGCATAACTTCAGCCGCCCGCAGCGAATAATTACTGGCCAGTTCCTGGCTCCATCTTGGTGCACTTTCACTGACCTGCTGGGCGCTTTGCCCGAGTGCCTCGGCCAAGTTGTTGACGACCAGCGTACTTTCGGCGAATCTCTCCTGAGGACCCGCTGAGGCTATCGCTATCGCCGCACTGTACCTTACGGCTCTATCATCGAAAGATAGTGCCTGAAGCAGCGGCTGGACAGGGCCCACAGTGTAGTACAGCGATTTCTCGCCCGCGGTGACCGCCAGCGCCTCAACTGCGCCGAGGGCAACATTAGGGTCTTTATCCTTTATTGCCCGCGCAAGTGCCTGATGCAGATACTCGGGGCCAGCGGTGGTGGCATAAACAAGCGCCTCGGCATGCCTATCGCCAAAATAGGCAGGCATTTTCACGCCCGTGGCTTCGGCTTTGAAAAAGGCCGCCAGCCAAAGGCCTATGGCCCAGCCGAATCCTTCATCGGCCTTGAGCGACCACTCGCAGCAGCGCATTGCCATAAGCTCGTGGAAGTAGCTCTTGTCAACCTCCTGCCGGGCGAGCCGCTGCTGGGTTGCGTCCCAGAACCATACGTTGGCAAAATTGGCGTCCGCCGCAGGGGCAAGAGACGGCGAATGGTCATAATATGCCTCGGCTAATTGGAAGAGTAGCTGCGCCGCTGGAGCCGCCAGCGCTGCCGGATCAATCTGCTTGATACTCTCTGCAGCAAGTTGGCGCATTTGGGGCGAATCAGACTTTTCCATAACGTACTTCAGGTAGCCCAGCGACTGTGGATAGGCAATCTTGGCCAACGCCTTAATTATCTCAGCTTCGACTTGCACATTCTGAGTTTGCAGCCCGGCTACCAGCGGTCTTATCGCGGGCAGACCAATTTGCGGAAGTGCCTCTACAATGTTCGGCAGCTCCTCGGCACGGGCACGGTCGGCCATCGCATCAAGCATGTATGGTATCGCGTATTCGCCGGCATTTTTCAGCCGTTCGGTCCCGATGAGTTTGCCGCGCTCTGTTCTTGCTTAGCCTTGTTATCTCCTCCACGATAATATTGGGATCGGATCGGCGGATAAATTGGCCTCGCTCGATAATCTCCAGCACCTTGCCGCTAAGCGCGACCAGCTCGGCATCAGGCGCACTTTCACGGACCTTTAGCAGAATGGCATAGCCTTCGGGGTTTTCCTTGCTCAAAGCAAGCAGTTGCACAGGGTCGGGATTACTTTGCAGGATGACCTGGGCGTATGCTTTGGCCAAATCCAGTCGGCCAATTGCCGTATAGTGCAGAAAATCATTCCAGTTCTGTTCGAGGGTCTGGCTGAAGCTGGCAGTGACCAGCAAAAGCGCCGTCGCCAGCACTGCTACGAGAGTTTTTTGGCTGAGCATCTAAAGAATCTCCAAAATGTACGCCTAACTTGGTAAATTTGCGGTTTTTTTGCTCCTGCCTAAACTTAAAGACACAACCTCATAGATATTCGGCCTTTACGTTAATATAGTAAAGATAAATCGCCCTTTTGTCAATGAAAAAGGCCGTATCGCTCGTGGAGAGGATAGGACGACGAGGGCAGGAGCATCAGGCGAAGGCTTTTCGCAGCAGGGCAAGGCTCTTTGGAATGGCGGTTTTGTAGTCTTCATTCCCCTCGAATTCGAGCGACACATAGCCGTGAAAATTGTGCTTGCGCATAATCTTGGCGATGCGGTCATAATCCAAATCAAGGCTGTACCATAGTCCCCCGCCATAATAAGTCTTGGCGTGCATGTACACGGCCTGCGAGGCGCACTGCTCGATCTTGTCGTATGGATCTTCGAGAAAGTTGCCCGTATCGAGCAGCACACGCAGCCAGGGCGAGTCGATGGCGTTGACTATCTTGAGCAGCCCTTCGGGCGTGCGGGCAAGTCCCCAGTGATTCTCCAGGGCCAGAATGACCCCACATTTTTCGGCGGCAGGCAGACATTTTTCGATGCTATCAACGACCCATTTGAAGCCATCCTCGTCTGTGTAGCCCGGCAGCGGCGGCTCGATGCCGCGATTTTTCATCAGCTCGTCAAAACTCCCGGTCGTCCCCCATCTTCCGGTGTTAAGACGCATCATTGGTATTCCGAGCTTGTAAGCCAGCTCGATGCAGTTGATGGTATGGTCGATGTTCTTCTGCCTTTTTTCTTCATCCGGGGAGACGAAGCCCTGGTGGATGCCCAGCGAACACAAATCCAGACCGTTGACAATTGCCCGGCGTTTAAGGTTTTGTAGATACTCATTGGTGTCTTTTTCCATCTGAATGTGAAGTATCTCCACCGCATCAAAGCCCATCTCGGCAGCCTGGTCAATGCAAGTCTCGATCGGGAGCTTCAGACCTTCTTTGAAGCGCCAAAATGAATAGGTTGAAACAGCCATACGATTGGTGCGGTGCGACCTCTGGGCTGTGCCGGATGCTGCTGTTGACGGTCGGCTGTCGGATAACTGGCTGGATGAACAGCCAGCAAGACCAAGGCCGGCAGCAGCGGCAACAGAACGGGCAAGGAAAGTCCTGCGCTTGATTGGTTTCATAACTTATCCTCTCTAAACTCACTGAACTATGAATGCTGTTTCACAGGTAACCCGGCATTAATCTGGGCGGCTATCTGCATAAACCTCGGCATAGTGTACTCAAAGAACCGCTTATAGGCTTCGCAGAAATAGCTTTCTCTGCCGAAATTATCCTTGTCGAAGGCAGCTCTATCCTTCATACACCCGCCACGACAGATGGCAAGATACCTGCAGACCAGGCATTTATTGCACAGATTCTGCTTGACTCGGGCAAATGCCCGCTTTTTGCTGCTGGCGGCTAGTTTCTCAATCGGCGTCTCGAAGATGTTACCCAATCGCCATTTTGGCTCAACAAAAAAATCACAGCAGAAGGCGTCACCGGTGTGCTCAATGACAACGTACTGGCTGCATTGTCTATCGAACGTGCAAAGGGTGTGTCTGCCAGTCAAGTAAAACGAAAGGATCGAATCGAAGTCTCGGATGCTCAGCCCCTGCTTCCGCAGGGGCAAGCTTGTCCCCGCGCAGGCGGGGATCGGCCCATAATCATACCAGCGGTCAAATATTCTGCACCAGAACTGGCCAAGCTGCGGCGGCGTAACCGAGAAATCGGTTACTTTGCCCGTGGCCGGATCAAGCTCCACGCAGGGAATAAACTGCAAATAACGGATACCGTTCGCGATAAAAAAATCAAACAGCTCGTCCGGATGGTCGGCGGTTTTATTGTTCAGCAAAGTGAGCGAGTTGAACTCCACCTTATGTTCTTTGCATCTCTCGATGGCTCGCATGACTTTGTCAAAGGTGCCATTGCCTGCGTGGTCCAGCCGGTAGTAATCATGCAGTTCTTCTGGGCCATCAATACTTACGCCGACAAGAAAATTATTATCGTGAAGGAATCTGCACCAATCATCGTTGAGCAGGATTGCGTTGGTCTGCAGCGAGTTGCCTACTTTCTGCCCGGCAGGGCCATATTTTTTTTGCAGTTCGACCGCTTGTTTATAGAAGTCAAGGCCCATCAGAGTAGGCTCACCGCCCTGCCAGGCAAAGCCCGCGACCGGGAAACGCAACTGCATATAATCCTTGACCAGTTTCTCAAGCACCTCTTCGCTCATTCGCTGCCGGCCCTGGCCGACCTGCGGCGCTCTGTGCTTATAAAAACAATATGTGCAGTCGAGGTTACAGTCTGAACCGGTCGGCTTGATTAGAAGTGTGAAAGGGTGCATTATCCTCCCGGCCAAAGCCAATTCTCTGCCAGAAGTGCAAGGTCTCGCAGATCAACGAATCCGTCGCCGTGCACCGGTGCGATATCCGCTGAAGGTTCCGCGGGCTGCTGCCGCCACTGATATGCAAGAATCGAAATATCTTTTCCATCAATAACGGCATCATTATTTAAGTCGGCGATATGCTCAATGTAATGGTAGCCCATATCGACAATGCCAGTATCAGCCACCTTGTCGGTCCGCGTTGTGAATTTGTCCATCCCAACCATCCCTGCTAAATCACTGCCAGAATCCACACAAGGACTATCCAGGGCCTGCCCCGCGGCAACCTGGCTTAAGTGATAATCGCCCATCACCAAGATAGCGTTCAGGTCATTTGGCTCAACAACTATATTGGGATCATTGACATCGGCCCAATAACCAAGGCGAACAAAAAGTGGATCAACAGACATATTGCCAGCACCCCAGTTCAGCGTTGAGTCAGGTTCAACGTATACATCTTCCGGCCCACCTTCAACGAGACTGTGCGCGACCGTGATTGAAGAGGGGAAATAAGCGCCAGCATAAGGGTCGCTGTAGGTAGTTACAGCGATCTGCCGACCAAATGGAGCCATATTGCCCCTGATGATGCTATTGATAATAGTCGGCCCTTCCCCAGAAGGCACATCGCGTACGCTGCAAATACCTCCCCCCTTGTAGTTGGACCAATTGCCTGTTATGGTGCAATTGCTAATGACCGGGCTTGCATTATGGTGGCAACAAATACCACCGCCCCCAAAACCAGAACCATAGGCACGGTTACCTGCAATAAAACAATTATGCATGATGAATTCACCATCATGCCCGGAGAGAACTAAGCCGGCAGCCGAATGTCTGCCGGTGTTATTTCTAATAATACAGTGATTCATGGTGAACCGGTCATCGGTATAACAATTGAGAGCTCCGCCACCGGTCTGGGAACCATTTTCCTCAACCGTACAATGCGTAATCATGAAGTTCCCAAAGTAGACCGACACGCCCAATGAATTGCGCTTTACCAGACAATGACTCATTGTCCCATTTCCCTCTGAGAATCTGATACCTGTGGAAGAATTCTCTGAAATGGTGCAGTGGTTAAGGATAAGATTACCCGCGTGGCTGAACACCACAGCAAAAGAATTTTTTTCGTCTCCATTATTTGTGAATGTCGAATTTACTACACTCAGTTCTCCTTTTTCGTTACACATCGCATCACCTCCATAATACCAAGACGAAGCTACATTTTGGCTGAATATGCAATGACTAATGAAAACAGCCCCTTCGCAGAGGTATACGGCACCACCTGTAAATGCAGCAAAATTGCCATTAAAGGTGCAATTACGTACAGTGGTGTCCCCACCGTCGATAAATATCCCGCCGCCATAAGCATAGTCCGTTCGCCAGGTCCCTGTTCGGTTGCCGACAAAGTTACAGTCCTGAATCATTGCAGAAGAACAATAGATGCCGCCGCCGGAGCAAATCCCCTCGTCAATAGGTCCATATCCGGCTTCACCACCTTCGTTGTCCCTAATTAGGCATTCGCGAATAAACAATGAAGATGACTGGTCACAAAATATCCCTCCGCCGCTACCGCCGTTGCCCCCGCCCGAAGAGTCATTACCACCTTTACCTGAGACATTACCGGCGATATTCGAATCCCATATTTCAAGCTCGGAGCGATTAATACAACAGATACCTGCACCACGGCCCCCATTGCCACCTTGTGTGCCGCTTTGGTCACACACGGGTCTCCTTCGCCGCCATTGCCTGTTGCGTTAGAACTGATCACGCAGGAAATAATTCGCGCTGAGCTGGACGAAAGATAGAGGCCGCCACCATCGCCGCCTTGCAGCCCTGGACTCCGAGGTTTGCAGTACCCCGGCAAGCCGTCGACAGTCGCATTAGCATGAATGTAGCATTTATAGATAGTAATCTGGCTGTCCTCGCAGCAGATGCCACCCCCCTTTTCAGCCAACCCCTTCGTAATCGTGAGGCCGGAGATCGTAGCGCTGGGGCATCCTTTAAGATAAAATCCTCGGCCTTTACTGTCACAACCAATTATAGTTGCTGCGACAATGTTCGGGTCATTTGGATCGGTGCTCCGGACAGTAATACCCTTACCCTTAAAGTCTATGTCACAATTGCCGGAGCCGGTGTAGATACCGGGAGCGATGATAATCGTATCGCCATCAATGGCCTCATTTATCGCTTGCTGGATGGTCCCGCACTCCAATGGCACCATCACAGCACTCTCATCGTACTCAACAAGGATAGACACAGTCATCCTCTGCGGGCAGCTTTGGGCGTTGGGATCAACGACTTGTATTTGACAAGTATATAAACCCTTGGAAAGCACTGCTGGATTCACTATGAGTGCTACCTCCTGTTGCTGTGCTGCATTCAAACTCCCTTCAGCAGGTACTACGTTTAGCCAACCGCAGGTATGCTGGATGTGCCAATTAAGAACGCCACCACCTGTGTTGCTAATGGTGAAAGTATGTTGGGCAGGCATCGCAATACCGGCATTAGCCCGGAATCCGAATCCATACGAGGATAGCTCCATTACGGGTCCGCCCAGGTTCAGACCAACATGCACGAACTGCGAACTATTCTCTGAGTTGGGATCGCTGATCGTCAATTTGCACTCATAGCTGCCCCAGGTCAGGCCCGTCGTGTCTACGTCAAGCGTAACCTGCTCGCTTTGACCCGCAGAACAGACGCCTTTGTCAGGAACTGGCCGCAGCCACATTTGGTCACAAGATGTTTGCCAATACAGTTTCCCGCCTCCGGCATTTCTGATGGTCACCACCTGGTCAGGTGGATTTACTCCACCCTCAAGAGCAGCAAAGCTTAGTCTGTTTGGAGAAGAACTGATAATCGGTCCTATTACATCCAAATTAACCCCGATCTGCCGAGGGCTGTTGATGGCACATGGATCAACAATCACAGCTTGGTAGTTGTACTCTCCCCATCGCAAGCCTGTCACATCAACACCTAGAGCGACATCGTTCACTGTGGTTCCAGCGATCCCGCTGGTTGGCTCAACGCTCAGCCAAGGGCAGTCCTCAATGATCTCCCAATTCAGGATTCCGCCGCCGCCGTTGTACACGCGGATTGTCTGAGGGTGAGGCTTCGGGCCTCCTTCATTGGCAGCGAAGTCTAAGCTCGTACGTGAGAGTGAAATGAAAGGATTCTCTTTTGGATCAAACTCATCAACACCTATATCCACCCGGCCATTGATAACCCGTGGGTTGCCGTCGATATCTCTATCGCCCGCCGTAAAACTGTACGTTGGATCACCTCCATCAATGCAAGGCGAAGCTGCCGATAAATGAAAATCGCCTGCCACGGGATCGGCAAACAAAGGATCGGCATCTATATTTCCTACATCCCAGTTCAATTTGCTCCACTGGTTTATCGTTACTTTCGCCTTACTTCCTTCCACGTCGCTATTTTTAACGGTCAGAGTCGCATTCTCGACCACTATTTGACTAGTCTTATTGTTCCACAATACGCAGTTCGTGATGGTCGTATGATATTGGGCTGGATCATCTCTAGCCCCACTTCCCGAGACCCGTATTGCATAAGCGTTGCCCCAAAAGACACAATTGCTTATTACTGCATTACTTCGGTCCATCCACACGATGTCAGAATTGTTCTTGAAAAATATGCAATTGTTGATCAAGGGCGCACAACGGTTACTGTAGATAGCACCTCCATAGTAAGCCCTATTGTTGGTGAAGACACAGTGTGTAATCGTTGGGCTACTACCGTTCGAGAGATGCATTGCTCCGCCATGTGGCCCACCTCCATTGCGTATCATGCAGGCATTAGTAATAGTCAATCCGGCTAAAACTGACTCCGGACCTTCGCCGCTGTGGAACTGGAAGGCCCGATGCAGTTCGTCCTCCGAACCCTGACAGTCTACAATTGTTGCCGCGACAAGGCTCGCATTGTATGGGTCAGTGCTCCGGACGGTAATGGCCTTGCCTTTAAAGTCGATGTCGCGATTGCCTTCGCCGGTATAAGTGCCCGGCGAGATTATAACAGTATCACCGATCTCGGCTGCATCTATTGCCGATTGAATCGTTAAGTACTGCCTCGGCACCAGCAGATCTCCGGCAGAACTGCTGGAGGCGCAAATCAGGAAGCCTGCCGCTAAAGTGGAGATTGTTATTTGCCAATTCATCGGTTTTCGCGCCTCTTGAATAAAATGTCCTCGCTACAGAAAGAATGATACAACTAATCGGGCGGGAAATCAAACAGAAAATCACTTGTCTATTCGGTGCTTTTGTAGCCAGGTCTTGGCCCAGTGCTCGGCCTGCTCGCGCGTTTGTAAATGCCCCTCCAGTTGAGCAATGTACATCTCCTGGGCCAATTGGCCCAGGGCGGGTCCCGCCAGGGCACCTAACCGAATCAAGTCATGGCCATTGAGCAGCGGCTTAGGTCTTAACTCAATGTCACCAAGTGCCTCTATTCTCTTTCGCAGTTTTACCAGCGGAGCAAGATTTCTCCGCCCGCCGGCTTGAGCCTTTTGAATCGCTCTTTGCAACTCGTACAGGTCCGAGAAATACGGTTCGGAAACAATCATTCGTAGTTCCGCCAGTGACATCTGCTCGTTCAGGAGTTTGCCTCTGTTAGCCAGCAAGAATTTAAGGTGCCTGGCCTGATTTCTGCTTAGCCTCAAAATCCGACACTTTTCCAGGGTAAATTCAGTTGGACAGGAGGCAAAAAGCCCTGCCAATGCCAACGCAAAATCGACCTTTTTTCGCAGGTTTCCCAGCACGGCAGCGGTCAGTTTCGCCTGTTCCCTGGCAAAGCCGGGGAAAATCGCCTCAGCCAGCCCGCTTTCTCCAAGCATCGATACGCCGACAGAACGGTTAGGATCAACAAGAATCCCCTCCAGCTCTATCGCTATGCGTTCGCCGCTTATCTTGATGATGTTTGCCGCAAGTCGGAAGATCGCTGAGAAAGTCGCCGGCTCAATCGCAAAACCCAGTTGAGTAGAAAATCGCACCGCCCGCAGCATCCGCAGGTAATCCTCGGCAAATCGCTCTTCGGGCCTGCCAATGGTTCGCACTATTTGCTTTCTCAGGTCGGCTTGTCCGTTGACGTAATCAATTACTCTGCCGGTCAGCGGGTCGTAAAACATGCCATTGATGGTGAAGTCTCTGCGGCTGGCGTCCTCTGCGGCGGTAGCAAATCTGACTGCGCTGGGGTGTCTGCCGTCGGCGTATCCGCCTTCCGTTCTGAATGTGGCCACCTCCACTTGCTGATTATTAGTTAATACAATTACGACGCCGAACTTTGCCCCCACCTTTAATGTGCGTCTGAACAATCTCATTACGTCTTTCGGCTGGGCGTCAGTTGCGACATCATAATCATTGGCCTGTCGACCCAGCAGCATATCGCGCACACAGCCGCCGGCCAGCAGCGCCTGAAAGCCGTTGCACTGTAAGTGCTCGATAACCTTTATTGCTGCTTGCTTATTAGTCATCTGCCCATCATCTGCAATAAAGTCACTGCCATCGTCCCCCACTCGCGCCGCTCCAGCAATTGAAACGCGCCGTAACGCTCTATCAGAGAAGTGCGGCGGTTTGTCCTGACAACTATGATGGCATCCGGCGTCACCTGGTCCTGCAACAATGCCAGCAACCGGTCCAGTGTCGAACCGGCCTGGACGTCCCGGGTAAAAGCATAGGGCGGATCCACGAAAACAAGGGTACACCTTTGCCCGTGTTGATCAGCAGGAGCACCAACCTTGAAAGCATTAGCCCTTATAATCTTGGACTGTGTGACAAAGCTGGCTTTCTCAATGTTTCTTTCTAAGACTGCGATGATCTTGGGGTTCTGCTCAACGAAGGTGACGAACTCTGCCCCCCTGCTCAACGCCTCAAAACCCAACGAGCCGACTCCGCAAAATAAATCCGCCGCTCGCGCACCATCCGGCAGCCCATAGTTGCAAAGGACATCAAAAAGCGATTGCTTAACCCTGTCGGTAATTGGCCGGCTGTCTCGCGTCTTGGGGCTAAACAGCCGCATCCCGCGTTTCGACCCGGCAATTATTCGCATTTCACCTGTAAGTGTGGACCCACGTGGAACGTGGGGCTAAATATTCAGCAGCGTTCGCACTATGGTTTTGTCCAGTAATCGATTACCAGAACCTGATCCAGGTATGGGCCTAACATTGCCGCGAGCTCCTTGTGCGCCGGATGCGGCAGATATGTGGCGCGGTCGGCCTCGTTTAGAAACGTCACCACAAAGCAATGCGTAAAGCCTTGCGAGCGGTTCTCCGGACTCACATTGATGCCCCACTCGAAATCGCGTATGACGTGGATTTTGCCCGGCAGCGCACAGAAGGCGCTCTCGGTTTTTCTCATTTGCTCCTTGGTAGTATCTTCTTTGAACTTAAACAGCACCACGTGACGCAGGATCTGAGCAGGCTCCTTCGCAGGCTTTGGAACCTCCAGCACCGTTTCACCCGGCGGCATGTGCTTAGTCTCGTGCACACTAATACAACCAGCTAAGAAAATAGCCCACGGCACTACACACAAAAGCTTCCTCAACATATCCAGTTACCTCCAAACAATTTTGTCATTGTTCCATCTCAACAACTTCAGCCGAAGAGATTCTACCACGAGCACTCCCAGCTATCCATCCAAAAGCCTGTGTGCAGTATGATTTCAGAGCAAAAACTCGTTGATTTCCAGAACGCATTGTCGAAACTTCTCTGCAGGCAGCGTGACAGTCTGCCACTTTGGGCTGCGGCGTTTCATAAAAGAACGATAATCGTCTACCGTGATGCAGAAAAATATGAACCTATTTTCGTCAAACTCATAAACGGGCCTGCCGTCAAAATCAACATCGATGTTCTCGCGCCGTAAGCAAATACAAAAACGGCTTGGTGGCCGGGGCCAAAAATTTGCTGCCATCTGGCCAGGCCGTCCACGTCTTCGGTTGTGACCCAGCACTCAAGAGCAGTCAGCTTGGCAAAACTTGTCCCTCTAAATTTTCTGCCCTTAACCTCGGCAATTATTGTTCGGCCGCTCCGCAGACACAACAGAAAATCGAAGCTCTTGATCTTGCAGCGTGCAAACACCCTCCTTTTGTGCTCATCTACAACAACATACCGAATCCGATTATCAATCAGCCAGTTCTCGAACGCTCGCTCATAATGATTCGGCGAAAAATCCCGCATCCGCTCACTTTCTCTTAAGCTCCGCAAAAAACTTATCGACTTCCACCTCTTCCTGCTTACCCGCTTCCATATCTTTGACAACGAGGTTATTGTCCTTGAATTCATCTCCGATGATTATGCAGTATTTTGCATTTCGTTCAGACGCAACTTTTAATTGTTTACTAAGACTTGCATTAGAATTATAAGTGAATTCAGCGTTAAAACCTCGCGAACGTAATTTAGATATTATACTATACATGTCCCCATACCAACGAAGGTCAGCAAAAGCAACAAAAAAGTCCAACTGACGGATAGGTACGTTCAAGAGTCCTTTTTTTCTGAGCAATATTTCCAACACACAATCACCCATTCCCATCCCCGTGGCCGGCATAGCAGGTCCGCCGAAATCTCTCAGGAGGTTATCGTACCTGCCCCCGCCGCATATAGCACGCAGGTCACCGCTGACATCATGAACTTCAAATACGATACCGGTATAGTAGGCTAAACCTCGGACGATACTTGGGTCAAACATACAGAAATCATCTATGCCCATAAATGCCAAGGTAAGAAGCAATTTTTTAATATCTGCATAAGCTTGAAGTCTCTCATCTGATATCATCATTAGCGTTGCTTCGAGTTCCGGAATCGAAGCGGCATTCATAAATTGCACTATCTTATAAACCTTCGATTTATCTTGAACTTGTTCCGAAAGCATTGTTTCAAAGGTTTCAGCAGGCACTTTGGGTTTCTTGTCAAGCAGAACATAGAGCGGATTCAATTTATCTTCAGAGATGCCTATTTGCTTAAGAACGGCAGAGAGTAATTTTCTACTGGAGATTTTAACCTTAACATCTTTGCTGGTCAGACCGACACTACGCAAATAATCAACGGTTGTGAATATCACCTCGGCGTCAGCCAGCACGTCATCCACGCCGATTATGTCCACGTTCCACTGGAAGAATTCTCGCAGCCGGCCTTTTTGAGGCCGCTCAGCCCGAAATAACCTGGGCACGGAAAACCATTTGATCGGCCTGGGCAGCGAATTGATCCGTTGGTTGACCATGCGGGCCAGGGTTGGCGTGATTTCAGGTCGCAACGCCAGGTCTCTGCCGCCCCTATCTTTCAGAGAGAAAAGCTGCTCGACGATTTCTTCGCCGCTTTTGATCTGAAACATCGTCAAGTATTCAAATATCGGCCCGTCATATTCTTCAAAGCCGTTGCGCAGGGACACCTTTTTCCAGCCGTCGATTATCCAGTTTCGCACCGCCATATCTTCGGGATAGAAGTCCCTTGTGCCTTTTACCGCGGGTATCTTCATCGACTCTACGCTCTCCACGGACGCTGCCTGGCAAGTTTCCCCAAAAGAATGTCTCTGCCAATAACCACGTCCTCTCTAACCTGGAAATCAAACATGCCCACGCAAAGAAAATCAGCGCCGTTTTCAAAGGCGTGCCGGAAACCCTCTCTGGGATGAATGGCACCTGCTGCCAGGACCTTATACGCAATCCAGGGCTTTTTCACTTTCCTCATAAATTCAATCGTCTGCTCCGGGAATTTATCCCAGTAGTTGTCGATGCTGTAGTTGTCAATCACATCTTTTTGCTGGTCCGGGCTGCGTGCCGACCAGTAGTTGCTGCTGTGGAAAGTCTTCATATAGAAGTCGGCCTGCATGCCCACCTCTTCACATTTCATCGGTGTACCGAGGTTATGTCCGCCAACGCCAGCGATTGCCTTGTTTTGCTTTATGAAATCTACAACCTTTCCGATCAGGTCGACTCGTCCAGCTCTGGCCCACTCGTCGCCAACGTTGCCGATTACAAATGCGCCGACAGCCCCATTATCAATAGCGATTTTGGCATCGGTTGTCAGGTCGTTGCTCTTTGGGACGATTTGTGCAACCCACTGGATTTGTCCCCCGCGCTCATCCCAGTATTTCTTAAGCAGCTTTGCCGAGCCGGAACCGGTAATAATCGTATTTATTCCGGTTTCTTCGCATATCTCAAGCGTTTCGATGATTTTTTCGTCCGTGAAATACTGCTTGAGCAGGGATGACACATAGATCAAATCTCTGCTGTGGGCGTAACCACCAATTAAGTTCCCGCCGCAGATTATCCTGCTGATTGTGACCTTGCCAATCTTGCCTGCCGGCAAACCTTTGACGGGGTCCCGCTTTTTCGGGTCTGGCGTTGTTTTCCGCTGCATCATAAAGTCTCTTTACGCCCTCCAGGGACGCTGCCTGGCAAGTTTCGCCGAAAGAATGTCTCTGGCAATAATTACATCTTCTCTAACCTGGAAATCGAACATGCCAACGCAGAGAAAATCAGCGCCGTTTTCAAAGGCGTACCGGAAACCCTCTCTGGGATGAATGGCGCCTGCTGCCAGGACCTTATACGCAATCCAGGGTTTTTTGACCTGCTTCATAAATTCGATAGTTTTTTCCGGCTTAGTACACCACATATTATCATGTACGGGCAAGTCAAAAGGTCCATCTGCCGTGTCAGGCGTGGCAGACCAGTAGCCCGCACTGTGCAGTGTCTTCATATAGAAATCGGTTCTATGCCCACTTTCTCGCACACCTTAGGCACTTCAACAGAATGTCCCGCTACGCCGGCGATCAGTCCGTTTTGCTTGATGAATTCGACAGCCTTGCCCAACAAATCAACGCGACCGTTCTTGACAAAGCTATCTGCACAACCACCCTGTATGAAAGCGCCCACTGCCCCGTTATCGATAGCTAATTTTATAACACCTAACAGGTTATCTTCAAATATATCGCATTGTGCGATCCACTGAATCTGACCAGCTTTTTCTCCGCGGTATTTATTGAAAACTCTGAGGCTATTTTCGCTACCGCCTCTTCCTACGTTGGCGATAGCAGTATTTATCCCACTTTCTTCAGAAATCTGCCAGGTCTGGATGACCTTTTCATCCGTGAAATAATGCTTCACCAGTTCGGAGACATAAGTCAAGTCCCTGCTGTGGGCGTAGCCGTTGATTAGATTGCCGCCGCAGATCAGCCTGCTAATAGTCACCTTGCCGATTTTGCCTGTGGGCAAGCCTTTCACAGCGCCAGCGGTTGGCGGCCCGGCTGCATTACTGGCTGCTGCCAACAAGGTTCGCTCTTCGAGGCTCAGAATTGCACCAACACCTGCTGAGCCGACAAGGGACTTTTTCAGAAACTGCCGGCGGGTTATACTTTGCGACATAAGTGGCACCCTTTTATTTTACCGTATTTGATTGGTTTTTTCCTAATTTTACCAATTGAAAATTTACAATTGAAAATTTACAATCTAATAGCCTGGCCAGCAAGTATAATTTTTTGGCAGACAGGCGTTGAATTCTTAGAATGGTCAGTGGAATCCGATTATGGCGAGGTACAGAGCTCTGCTTGTAATAGTGGCGGCGGCAGCGTTATCTCAGCGGCCGGCAGCGACATGGGCCGACACCTGGCAGTTGCAGCAAGGCCAGGATTGGAAATCTGTGCCGGGCGACGCCAAGGATAGATACCTGCTGGTTGTGGCGCGAACAGAGAAACTCGTCTCTACGGGTCAAACCAAGGCTCTTGCCGAAGAATGGAGCAACTTAAGAAACTGTTCCCTGAGATCAAAGAGGCTGACCTGGATACCTTCATAAAAGCCGAATTATCCTTCTGCTCCGGAGAATACAGCAAGGCCAGCAGAAGCTACGAGAAGTTTCTGGCCAAAGACTATTACGACAGTCCCTTTTACGAGGCGGCGTTGGAGCGGCAGTATAAAATCGCCAGCAGTTTCTTAGCAGGCCAAAAAATCACGGTGCTGGGCGTGTTCAAAATGAAGGGAGACGCTACGGGCATCAGGATTATGGAGAAGATCACCGACCGAGCCGGCGACAGACCTATCGGCATCGAGGCATCGCGGGCACTGGCCCAATACCATGAAAACAAAGGAATGTTCAACGAAGCGTATCTGAAATGGTCGGAGATATCCTGGCAGCAGCAAAACGCCCAGACCGCTAAGGAAGCATTGCTGGCTATGGCTCGGTGCAAACATGCCGCCTATAATGGGCCCAAGTATAATGCGTCACATCTAAGAAGCGCCAAGAGCTACTATGAGGATTTCAAAGTTCGATACCCCGAAGACGCTGCGAAGCTGAATGTCGACCAAACACTCAAAGAAATAGATGAGCAGATAGCATACAAGCAATTCTGTATTGGCCAATACTATCAAAGTGCCGGCAAAACACAGGCGGCTAATCTGTATTACGATATGGTAATCCGCAACTGGAGCGAAACCAAAGCCGCACAGATGGCTAAAGACGTGCTTGCTAAGAGTCTGAACGGTCACCAAGGTGGGAAATGAACGAAAGTAGTATCCAGAAAAAGCAGTCCACAGGCAGCAGGATTTCAGCGGTTGTCCTGCGCTCAACTATTTTGCTGTGTTTGAGCTTATGGGGCTGCGCCGATATGGGCGGCTATTCCAACAAACGGCTGTTTCCCGAAGACGTCAGCAGCGTCTGCCTGAAAATGTTCGACAACCAGACTTTTAGGCGGGGCGTGGAATATGAACTATCGGATGCGCTGGCAAAGCGTATCGAGGCAGAAACGCCCTATAAAGTAATCTCAAGCAGTGATCGAGCCGATAGCCTTATGAGCGGCCAAATAGTGCAGATAACCGAATCTGTGCTCAGTATCGAACGCGAACTGGGTTTTGCACTGGAAAAGCAAGTGCAGGTGCGGGCGGTGGTCAACTGGAAAAACCTCAAGACGGGCCAATTGCTTATAGACAATCGGTCGGTTACGGCAGAAGCTACGTATTCGGAGTTCCAAAAACAGGACTTCAGCTACGCATCGGCGCTGGCGGCAAACAAGCTGGCACAAAAAATCGTAGAACTGATGGAAAACAAATGGTAGCCTGTGAAGGAATGGCAGTGGTAGAAGTAAATATTTAGCCCCGCAATTTATTGCGGGGTTCTCTTGCCCTGGTAAAAGCGGTGGGTAATGAATAATAGTCGAAACAAAAAACGAAGTCAGCGGCGTACTGCCCCCCCGAGCGGTCCCGGCAAAAAACCGTCCCTACCCGATTATAAGCGGGGACCCCTTACCTGGCTGATAATCGCAGCCGTGATTTTCACCACGATGATGCTGTTGCAGCAGGGATTCAAGAGCAACAAAATCAATTGGACTGACTTTGAAAAACACCTCAGAAACGATGAGATTGAGAGCATGAAAATCGGCGACACCCAGATTACGGGCAAGTTCAGAAAGGCCATCCCCACCGACAGCGGAAAAAGTGCCGTCTCGTTCAGCGTCAACTACCAAGGCGATGCGGCAATTGCACGTATATACAAGATAATTGATGAGGGTGGCACCGATGACACAGGTGCCAGCCGCATCAATGTCGTCGTGGACTACGCCGAACAGCACCTCTGGCTCATAATGCTAATGCAGTGGGTGCTGCCGCTGGTCCTGCTGATAGGGTTTTTCTATTTCGTCTTCGTGCGGAATCTTCGCAGCGGCGCCGGCGGAATGCTGATGTCATTCGGTCGAAGCAGGCACCGAGTGGCCAGCAAGGACCGAGTCAAAGTTACATTCAATGATGTGGCCGGCATCGAAGAAGCTAAGGACGAGGTCGCTGAGATAATCGAGTTTCTCAAGAATCCGAAGAGGTTTCAGCGACTCGGCGGGCGCATACCACGGGGCGTTTTGCTGGTGGGACCTCCCGGCTGCGGAAAAACACTATTGGCAAAGGCTATAGCCGGCGAAGCGGATGTGCCGTTCTTTAGCATATCGGGCAGCGATTTTGTGGAAATGTTTGTCGGCGTGGGGGCATCGCGGGTGCGTGACCTGTTTAAGCAGGCCAAGGACAATTCGCCCTGTATCATCTTCCTTGACGAGGTCGATGCGATCGGCCGCAAGCGCGGCGCCAGCTTTGTCGGCGGCGGGCACGATGAACGTGAACAGACGCTGAACGCCATATTGGTCGAAATGGATGGTTTCACGACAGATGACCAGGTAATAGTGATCGCGGCAACTAACCGGGGCGATATTTTGGACAATGCGCTCACCCGGCCGGGAAGATTCGACCGGCAGGTTTTCGTGGCGCTGCCGGACTTGAAAGGGCGAATGGACATCTTGAAGGTGCACGCAAAGAAAGTAAAGTTAGGACCGGATGCCAACCTGGAGAGAGTGGCTCGTGGGACACCTATGTTCACAGGTGCAGACCTGGCAGCAATTATCAATGAAGCTGCTTTGATGGCAACTATGGCCAATAAGGACTATGTCGAAATGGTCGACCTGGAGGAGGCGCGGGACAAGATCAGATGGGGCAGGGCAAAAAAGAGCAGGGTCATCGACCAAAAGGAAAAAGAGATTACTGCCTATCACGAGGCCGGCCACACGCTGGTTCAGTCTTTGCTGAAAGATGCAGACCCCTTACATAAGGTGAGCATCATCCCCCGCGGACCAATGGGTGGGGCCACATTTGCCTTGCCGGAAAAAGACCGGACAATCTTCACAAAAAGATATTGCATGGCACTTCTGCAGGTCTGTTTTGGCGGACGGATTTCGGAAGAACTATTCTGTGACGACATATCCAGCGGTGCTCAATCGGATCTGACGCAGGCCACCAAGATTGCAAGGCAGATGGTGCTGACCTGGGGCATGAGCGATCAATTAGGACTCATTAGCTATGAGTCAGACTTTGCGTTCGGCGATATATGGTATCCGATACCAGGCGAGAAGGAGTATTCCGAAAAGACCGCCGAGACCATCGATGAGGAAGTGAGAAAGATTACCGATGAGGCGTACAAGAAGGCTAAGGAGCTGATAGAAGCCAACAAAGACAAGCTCGACCGGATAGCCAAAGCCCTCTTGAAGTACGAGACTCTTGACGCCGAAGACGTTAAGGTAATCTTGCAGGGCGGTCAGTTAGCCAAGCCCACTGTCGGCGATCTGTTGGCTGCTGAGCAAGCTAAAAAGGAGCAGCCCAAGCCGCAGACAAAGCAACAGCAATAGACGGCGAGCTAATATTATTTTCGCTGCCGTTTTCAGTTGAGTGGGTATGCGCCGAAAAACTGTCGTCATATTCTGCTCGTTCTACATCCTCATAGCCGGTTTTTTTGCGCGTGCCGAGAATGTGCCCGAAATACAGGCGACAGATGTCCCCAACCGTGACGCCGCTGCTGTCGAGCTGGCTCGATATGAGAAGGAATTCTCTTCTGTGCGCTGGAGCCTGCTCGCAGAAACTCTCAGCCAGGCATAGCAGTCGTATTTGAAGGAACTGACGACCTTCACTATTATGCCAGGCCTGAAACTGCCCCAGCTCCTGGCTTCGAACTCAAGATCGAAGCCAAAGCCAGCCAATTTGATTTCGGCAAGGCCGTCTTTCCTAAGTGGAGGATTTTCCAGGACCCTGTGGGCAAACAAATCCAGGTATATGCCGGCAGATTCACAGTCTTTCTGCCAATTGAAATGATAAAAGGTCCACCCCCAACCACCGCGGATGTGCAGGTCAAGATTTCCGGCATAGCGTGTACGAGCACAGTCTGCCTGTCGGCTTTCGAGAAAACGCTGCGGATGAAGGTCGATTGGAATCAGCGACAATCGTGGAAGGAAATTAAACCTCGCCATAGTGATGGCGGGGTTAACCAGTTAGCCCCGCAATTCATTGCGGGGTTTGGCGCTCTGGGCCTGGCATTTTTAGCGGGCTTGGCTCTGAATATTATGCCCTGCGTCTGGCCGGTGCTGCCTCTTATCGTGATGCGGATTGTTGGGCAGGCAAAGCAACGTCACGGCATATCGGTATCGCTGGGACTTGCCTTTTGTCTGGGGATATTGTTATTCTTCGCAGCCCTTGCCGGTGCGAATATCGTGCTGCAGGTCTTTTACGGAATGGTACTGCAGTGGGGCGACCAGTTTCGCAGTCCTATCTTTATCGCCGCGACGGCACTGTTGCTGGTACTACTGGCGCTATTTATGTTCGGGGTCTTCACGATTGGCGTGCCCTCTGCAATTGCCGGTAAAGCAAGCACAGGTAGAGGATATTTCGCAGCGCTGGGCATGGGTTTTTTGGCGGCGATACTTAGCACGCCGTGCAGCTTTGGGATTCTGGCTGCTGCCTTTGCCTGGGCACAATCTCAGCCCCTGCTTCCGGCCAGCGTCGCCATAATGACTATAGGCGTGGGGATGGCTCTACCGTATGCGGTTCTGACCTCGGTGCCGGGCTGCTGGATCGCCTGCCCAAGCCCGGACGATGGATGGAGTTGTTCAAACAGGGCATTGGATTTGTTCTGCTCGTTATCGCGGTGAAACTTGTTACGGCGCTGCCGGAAGCTCGCATAAGTGGCGTTTTGTACTTCGCTGTGGTGCTTAGTTTCTGCGCCTGGATTTGGGGCACATGGGTCGGCTATGGGACCGCGCCCGCGCACAAATGGTTTGCCCGTGCTCTGGCCGTAGCGCTGGCAGTTGGTGCAGGCTGGCTCTTTCTGCCGGCGCCGAGTTATGAGCTTATTGACTGGCATGACTACGACGCCCTATCCGTGCAGACGGCTGTTGAACAAGGCCAGCCTGTTCTGATTAAGTTCACCGCCGATTGGTGCTTGGCTTGCCAAACGGTTGAAAAGTTGGTCTATTCTCGCAAAGATATTGCCAAACTCATCGAGCAAAAAGGTGTGCTGGCGATCAAAGCCGATACTACGAAGTGGGATTCGCCGGCAACGTTAGCATTGAAACACGCCTACAATGAGCCGGGCGTGCCGGTTAGTATGTTATTTGTGCCCGGCAAAAAAGAGCCGATGAAATGGCGCGGCATGTTCTTTTTGAAGGAGCTAAAGAAAAATCTGACGGAACTTCCTAAGAGGAAATAAAGATGGCAAAAAAGGTCCAGATGAAGGTTAATAAAGCCGAGGCCGCCGAGCGGGTCAAGAAGATTTGGCCGATCTTGAAAAAGACTTACCCCGGCGCCAAACCGCGCTTAACTTCAGAGATCCGCTCGATCTTCTGATTGCGACAATCCTGTCGGCACAGTGCACCGATGTGCGGGTCAATATGGTGACCAAGGACCTGTTCAAGAAATATAGATCGGCTGCGGATTGGGCGCGAGCGGATATAAAACAGATCGAATCGGACATAAAAAGCACAGGCTTCTACCACAATAAAGCGGCCGCCATCAAAGGCGCCTGCGCGGCGATAACCGAGAAATTCGGCGGCAAAGTGCCGGATACAATGGAAGAACTGGTGGGACTGCCCGGCGTGGGCAGAAAGACCGCAAATGTCGTCCTGGGCGGCGCATACGGTGTGCCGGCAATAGCCTGCGATACCCACGTTATCCGCCTGGCCGGGCGGCTGGGACTATCTGAGAATACCGATGCGGTAAAGTTGGAATTCGATTTAGCCGAGATAGTTCCAAAGAAGGACTGGACTTTCTTCGGCAATGCGCTGATTTCACATGGCCGAAATATCTGCAAGGCTCGTAAGCCGGACTGCCAGAATTGTCCGATAGCAAAGTACTGTCCCGCAGCGTTTAGTCCAGAGTTGTGGTAGATTTGAATTCGCAGAGAGGTTTCTCTATGGCCAACACTTTTAGCAGTCCAGTCCAGGACCTGTGGCGGATATTCAGGATAATGGCTGAGTTCGTTGAAGGCTTCCAGGAGCTTTCTTCGATTGGGCCGGCGGTATCGTTCTTCGGCTCATCCCGAGCCAAGTCGCAGCAGCGCTACTACAAACTTGCCCAGGAAACTGCCCGCCAAATCGTAAAAGCCGGCTTTGCCGTGATAACCGGCGGCGGCAGCGGAATTATGGAAGCAGCAAATAGAGGAGCCGCAGAAGCGGGCGGCAAAAGCATCGGTTTGAACATCGAGCTGCCATTGGAGCAAATCCCGAACAAATATCAGAACCTGCCACTGAACTTCAGATATTTCTTCTGCCGTAAAGTGATGTTCCTAAAGTACGCCCACGGCTTCATCGTTTTTCCCGGCGGCTACGGGACGATGGATGAGTTCACCGAGGCCCTCATGCTGATTCAAACGCTAAAGCAGGCGTATTTCCCCGTCATCTTAATGGGCAGCGAATACTGGCAGGGATTGATTAACTGGATGAAACAAAAAATGCTCAAGGAATACAATCACATCTCTGCCGTAGATATGAATCTATTCACGGTTGTAGATGACCCGGAGGTCGCGGTAAAAATTATTGTAGATTTCAGGGATGCCAAAGGCCGAGGCGGAATCGAGCTGCCGTCTGGAATGAGAAAAGGTTGATTGCACAATTGGACTTTGCAGATATTGTGGGAGAGTACTTATGACTAAACGTTTTGCTCTGGCAATTCTACTGATCGTTTCTATGGGCTTGGCTGCAAATGCGAAGGTTGTTGTGTATCTCGACGTTAATGATGTTAATGACATGCCCAAGCTCGTAGAGTGGGGAAAAGCGGCAAAGGACCTCATCGAGCAATGGCACCAGAGGACTGCAAATCTTATCCCAACGAAGGGATTTGATGTGCCCACAGAAGTCCGGCTGAGAATACGCAAATCAGACCGAGGCATCGCTGGAACCTCTGGCGGACGAATTACGGTCTCTTCCGACTGGATAGAAAAGCATCCTGAGGACATCGGGTGCGTGTACCACGAGATGGTCCATGTTATACAGAACTATAAGGGAGCGGGCCCAGGCTGGCTGGTCGAAGGAATTGCCGATTATCTCCGCTGGGCGATTTATGAAGCAAAGCCCCAGGATTGGTTCCCATTCACAGATAAGCCCCAGGGCTATAAAGATAGCTACCGAGTGGCCGGCGGGTTTTTCCTGTGGTTGGAAACCGACATCTGCCCCGGAATAGTGAACAAACTTAATACTGCGTTAAGAAGCGCACCTACACGGATGATTCTTGGTTTGAGAAGGAAACAGGACACAAAATCGACCTGCTTTGGGCAGACTACACAAAAGACAGAAAGAAGACTTGATCGGCTATTGCGGAAGCTAAGGCATTGGTGAAGGTACAGCCAGGGGAACTGACCGCCATCGATGGCAAGACTCTGCGGCATTCGTTCGACCGCGCCAGCGACAAGGCGGCAATCCACATGATCAGCGCCTGGTCAAGCGCCAATGGTCTGGTGTTCGGCCAGTTGGCCACCGAGGCCAAGAGCAATGAGATCACTGCGATTCCTAAACTGCTGGAGTTGCTGGACTTGGCAGGGGCTATCATCAGCATTGATGCTATGGGCTGTCAGAAGGAAATCGCCCGCAAGATAGTAGATAACGGCGGCGATTACATCTTTTCGCTCAAGGGCAACCAGAGCACGATGCATGATGAGGTGACATGGTGGCTGGATGAGGCGATCTCTGGGCAGTTGCGGGAATCGCAGTTGGATAGTGATCGGCAGGTGAATAAGAACCACGGTCGGCTGGAGACCCGGCAGGTCTGGTGTACCGAGCAGGTCGGCTGGTTTGCCGACCGGGATCAGTGGGCCGGTTTGAGCAGCCTGATTGCCGTAGACGGGCAGCGTCAGATGACTGATGGCCGAATCGAGAAGGAGAGACGATATTTCGTCAGCAGCCTGAAGGGCGTCGATGCCAAGACCTTCGCTCGGCTGATTCGCAGCCACTGGCAGATTGAGAATTCGCTGCACTGGTCTTTGGATGTGAGCTTCAGCGAGGACGCCAGTCGGATTCGCAACGGTTATGCCGCTGAGAACTTTTCACGGCTGCGGCGCATCGCGTTGAACCTGCTGAAGCGGGAGACCACGGAAAAAGTGGGTATTAAGGCCAAACGGCTGCGGGCTGGCTGGGACGAAGATTACCTGCTCAAGGTGCTCACTGGCTGACTTTGCGATTGCCCTGGGCCAACTGCCTGACCCACGGACGGAGGCGTTTTGTCGAGGTGGCGACGAACTTCCCCGACGAGTGCCTCTATGTTCTGGAGATCCTCAAGAGTGTTTACAAGAATGACTCCGAGGCCAAAGGCCGGGGTTTGTCCCCTGAACAGCGGCTGCAGTTCCATCAGACCCAAAAGCGGCCCGAAGATGGATGAACTGAAGGCTTGGCTTACCGCACAGATCGAGCAAAGAAAGGTCGAGCCCAACAGCGGCCTGGGCGAGGCGATCGCCTATATGCTCAAGCACTGGGAGACGCTGACCCTGTTCCTCAGACACCCAGGAGCCCCACTGGACAAGAACTATGCTTCACATTGCACCTCATTGTCTGGATCACAAGCAACCTCGTTAAATCGTCGCCTCTCGGACAACTTCTGTCCGTGGCTCTTGGCAGGTCGGTTCTCACCAACGGGCTCATAGAGGTATTCTCGTCTGCCATTGTACACGCGGCCTCGTAATAGTCCATGCTCTCGCCATCTGACGACGGTCTGAACTGATATCCCGAGTATCTCGGCAATCTCGTTCTGTGTCAACAGGCCGGTCTCTCGCAAACGATCACCGTGGCTCTTGAGCTTGTACGTGCGGCGGATAAAATCGACCCGCAGGGGTGTCAACTTTTGACCTGTCCCGGATCGGTATCCCCGACTGTCCAGCTCGACGGCGATTTCGGCCTCCATGTAGCGATCAAGTAGCTGGTCAATCAGAGATACGACTTCGGGTGGCGTTTTTCTGCTTGAGCGGAAGGGATCGGCTTGGGCAAAGTGAGTGTACGCGTGGCACCGCCCCGGAAGCGAATATGGGCGGTAATATCGTCCTTTTTGATTAGCGTTACGTCTTCGATCAGCAACCGAACCATTCGTTTGCGGTCTTGATCGGTCGTATGCGAATCCTGCCACAGCTTGGGCAAGTCGGTGGCCAGCGATAGTATCTTCTCTCGGCTGGTATGATCGAAGACCGCACGGTCAGCCTGTCGCTGCCGTTCGTATTGGTCCTTTGCATCGGCCAGGATGCGAAGGTTCTCGTTCCAATCCGCTTCCAAGGCTTCCGCCACGTGGCGATTGTTTGGATTGACCTGCATAAACCGTTGCCCTGCAAGATCCGCCTCATATTGAGCACGTTCCACCTGTTGCTTGCGTAGTTGGTCCGCTTGGTCCAAGCGGGACTGGAGTTCCTGCTGGACCGCCAGTGTGATGTCCAGTGTCATCGGAGTGACCATCTCCAGCAATAGAGTTCCGATCGCTTGATCGACTCCTGCCCGGCTACGGCTCGGCGCTCCGCCGAGACGAGCCCCGGTAACGAACTGACAGATCGTTCCGGCATATTCGATGCCGTGTCTTTGGCAAACATATTCAGGTACCAGATATCCTTTTCGACTGTGATATCGCACCGTCATTCGCATTCCACAAAGGCCACAAAGCACCAGCCCCTGCAGCAAGGCGGGACCCTACCCCGGGCGGACTCTTCCTGCCCGGCTACGGCTCTGCGCTCCGCCGAGACGAGCGATCCAGGCCAAGAGCTTGGGCACGCTCATGCCCGGCTACGGCTCGGCGCTTCCTGCTACGGCGAAGCGCTTTGCAGAGACGAGCCGCCGAGACGAGCAGACACCGCTGATTGTCCTCGGCAGAGTCATCCTCTCGTCAGGGCGAAGGCCCTTTGCCGGAGCACGACAATTGCCCTTGACGGGCCTTGCTGTCTTTGCCGTCCTGGAGCCTCGCACGCAGGATGTGCAGCTCCGCCTCACTCATGGTTCCCTTGAGACCTAAGACCTCGCGGTCGTTGAAATCGCGTGAATCACATAGGCCATCCTCATCCTCGACAGGGTGTGCCCACCGTGATATACTAGATCTTGTATGATTGTTTCTTCTACCTGCCAGGACCGGTTGCGATTGAGCTTTTCGCTTTCTCCGCGAACTGGAAACCCTCGTGCTTTTTTTTAACGGCATCAGTTCCGACGCGGAAACGACGATCGTGGCGGGGCTCCGACATTCTCTGCTTGGGCCAGACTAATAGAAAGATCTGCCGGTAGTCTGATCTTACCATAAGATTCACGCAATTGGCTCTCCCTCAGTGTGTTTTGGTTCAGATGAACCTGGTCGTAAGATGGCTGCCCGTAGATTGCACGGTACCCTTGACCGCCAATTAAAACCAGGGCCATAGCACAAATAGTGCCGATTGTCACCTGTAAGATAAACATAGACTTGCGACTTACCATATTATGTCCTTCCACAAACTCATGTATTGATTCCGCCGAGAGACAGACTATGCAAATTGCCAAGATTGTAAGCCAAAGCAAACAACTGTAGACCGGCCTGGTTGCAAATGAAATCGTGGCGAGAAAGTCGAGCCCAGTTCAATGCACATTTACTCCTCCCTTGTTTTTTGAACCTATTGTTGATCCAGCATACGACTTAGGGCATCCGCGTGTCGATTGTGGAAACTACGTATTTTCGGGACTTCCGGCTGCACTTTTCGCCCAATAGCAGGACACCTATGAGAATCATGCTTCTGGGTTTCATATTCGCTTCCTCTCGATTGTCAGCATTTCACGGTGCATGCCGCGCACAGCCGCGCTTACTCAACGAATTCTCCAAAAATCGTCCGACCGGGCATACACTTCTCTGCCAATCCAGCGTCCGCAAAAGCTCCGCACAACGTCCTATAATTTAACAGGCGGGCACATTGGCGTCAAGCAAAACTCGACACAAAAAGCCTTTTTGCTGCAAAAATACGTAGAAACACGGATACTTAGCAGGCCAAAATGTGCAACGCTAAGAATCAGAATTGGTCGAGAAAGCGGAGGTCGTTTTCGAAGAAAAGGCGGATGTCGGGAATGCCGTACTTTCGCATAGCGAGGCGTTCGATGCCGAAGCCAAGGCCCAGCCGGTGTACTTTTCGCTTGTCTATTCCAACGGCCTCAAAAACATTCGGATCGACCCTGCCGCAGCCACCCATCTCCACCCAGCTTTCTTTGCCGGTCTTATCCGTTAGCAGCAAATCCACTTCGCCGCTCGGTTCGGTGAATGGGAAAAAGCTCGGCCTGTCACGCATTCATGCCCTCTTAGTTCGTCAAAGACGTTGCTATTGCATTACGTCTTTTGCTGAAGGAATCAAACCTTGTCTTCTCATGCATTGTCAACTCCACACCTGGAAACTACGACATCCGAACTATTTGATGAAGTGTAGCGACTCCGAGCCAATAACGCTCTCAACAAAAAAAGGGCTGATAGTGTCGTTGGCTGCCAGCCCTTTGCCTTTTCATGCCACAACAATATCGCTATTAGGGCTTAATCGCCCGGTCGCAGATGCGAATATCGGCCGGTAGCTCAATGTGCTGTCAATGGCCAGCCACACGAGCATTACCCACACTTGAATTACACCACAAATGGCAGACGGGGATCAGAGAATCTGGACTTGCCGCCACGGCTTTTGGAATAAGACGTTGAATACTCTATGAAGCCAGGCCGGTCAAGCCTATGATCTGGCTTGATTGGTTCATTCCTCTATTCGGGCATTTGCAGCAAATCTTATTAGCCTCAACCCTGCGTCCCATCAGACTGTGCGACGACACCGATTCCGATCTGCATAAGGTATTCCTCCTTACGCCTGCTTAACGAACTCCATCGAGGGTCTTTCGGGCTCTCTGCCTAGTGCCATCGTTCGTTGATTTCTCAGCCACCATTTGTAGTACTCCCCGGCGATGGTCCTTGGAAACGCCGCGGATATCCTGGCCAGCAATTCCGACCATGGCCGAATAGACTTCCTCGGCAACCGCCTGGTCCTCAGCGAGCGTCGTCAATAGCTCCAGGGCACTGGCGCTGGCGCTTCCCCCAAAACAGCGATGGCCTGACGCTTCTCTTCGGGTTGCTTGATGTGGGACCACACGTCCTTGACCTTGGATACCTTTTGTTCGTTGCTGAGCTTTTTATTGCCGCGTATGTACTGGAGGTAACCGCGCAGACCCAGCACCTGATGGGACAACTTCTGAGCCGATGTGGCCAATATCAGTAGAGCTTGCCCCGCCTCGCTGTCCTCGGGCCAGTTGTTCGGCCAAGTCGATAAGATGCGCACGGCCTCGTCCTGGACGGCTGGCTCAGCGTTATCAATCGCGGATTTGACCGCTGCCATCGCTTCTGGCCCGCCCACGATGGCTAGCGCGTGCAGCCCGATCATGTGGAGCTCATTGTCGCGGCTGTGCGTCAGAGGTAGCAGGTGCGGGATGCAACCCGCGCCGCAACGGCCAGTGACCGATAGCAGCGCCTTTCTGATGCCCGACCGTTCAGCGGAACTGTTGGTCTCTTGAAGCAGCTTGACCAGGTCCGCTGCCTGTTTATCTTGCCCGATGATGCCGATTGTCTGTACGGCCGCGCCGCGAATACCGGCATCAGTATCGTGCAGGCTCGACACGACCGCAGCAAGGGCATCGCTGATTTGCCTCTGCCCGGCCAGCTCAATCAGAACCTGCCGCAGCTTGCCTTTTGCCTGCGCAAGGCGATTGAGCAGGGCGGAATCCACGTCTTTGCCAGGCAGTCTGACCAGCGTTTCCATAGCTGCTTGTCCCAGCTCGGCATCGTCCTCTATTGCAGCGTCCAGCAAGACCGGCACGCACGAGACATCGCCCAAGCGGATCAGGATGTTGACGGCCGTGATGCGCAGGTCCTTCGGGCCGCTCTGAGCCGCCTTGTGAACGGTCGCAAGTACAGCGGAATCGTTGCGATCGGCCAGGGCCAACAGCAGCATTGGGCGCCGCTCCGGACTTAACTGGGCCAATTCGGCTGCCAATGCCTCGGTCACGTCACGACCGGGAAGCTCGCGAGCCGTGCGCAAGCCGATGCCGAGCCTCTTTCTGTCCTGCGATCGCAACTGCTCGATCAACAGGGGGACACCGGCGGACTGGCGGGCCAGAATAGCGCCACGGATCGCTTCCAGATGTCTCTGGTCGGGTACGTCCGCTTGACGGACCGTGTCGTACAGCGTGACGGCTTCGGCAGTCCTGTTGTGTGCCAGGAACCGCTCCGCACATAGAATGCAGCCTTCGGCTACCGCCGAGCGAACGCCGGCCGGCGCATCGGCCAGGGATTGCGTCAGTGCCTTGGCTGCCTGCTCGCCACCGATGTGTCCCAACGCCACGGCGGCGGCCGATGCGACATCAGTATCGGCATCGCGAGTTTCTGCACGAGAGCATCGACGGCCTGGACATCACGACGCACGCCAATCGAATTGATCGCCCCGACAAGCAGCCGGCCCTCTAACTTGCCCATCGCGTTGCGCAGAGCGGCATCGGCGGCCGGTCCAGGGATCGCTTCCAGCGCGATCCGCGCCCACGACGCCAGCTCCTTGTCCGCCAACAACGGCGCAAGGACGGGGACGGCATTGCTCGGTGCCATAGATGGCCAGTTGCTTACAGGTGATGGCTTTGTCACTCTTGGGGGCATCTGACTGCAGCACGGCGATCAAGTCGTTCTGCTTGACGTCCGCGGCCGGCCGATCCTGAGCGATGGTCCCCGCCGATGCAGTGACTATGATGAGAATAACACACCAGGTGAAATACCGTTTCTTGATTATCATGATTATCCTCGCAGTTTGGGTGGTTTCTTTCGAAAGATCGGATGCTATATCCGCCATGGTTCCCGCAAGGCTTCGGAACGCAACCGGTTGGCTTGCTCGTCGCCGATGAATTCGTTCTTCTTCGGGTCATACCTGACCTTGCGATCAAGGAACAGCGCGATGTTGGCCGCATGGCAGGCGATATGGGCCCAGCAGGCCGCGTCGGCGTTGGCCCGCGTCAGTGCCCGCGTCTTGACACAATCGAGGAAATTCCGCACGTGGAAGTCAGCGGGGTAGCCCGGTATCTTGGTGCCTCTTCGGAGCGAGCAGCGATTGGGAACTGGCGGCGAACTCGGCATCGTCGCCCGTCTCGACCCAGCCGGTTTCGCCTTCGAACCGGACCGGGCACGAGCCCAGCGGCAGCCATCCGTCGTTGCGCATGACGAGTTTGACGCCGTTGGCGTAGCGGGCGTGCAACTGACCGTTGACCGGCTCGTACTCCACGGGCGCGGTGTCGTCGGCATCGTTGGCCCACTGGCACAGGTCAACGCAGTGGGAGCCCCATTCGAGGCACCCGCCGCCGACCATGCCGCCGCCTTTTTCGAAGTTGAAGGCGTCGAGCAGCTTGCGGTTGTAGGGCCGCCAGGCGGCCGGCCCGAGGTACATGTCCCAATCCACCTCTCTTGGGCGGTTCCGGCTCGGCCGGCAGCCAGCCGCTGATCTCGGTCCCCAAGCCGCCTGGGTGAGCGTGGAGGGTCCGGAGCTTGCCGAGCTTGCCTGTCTGGGCCAAGTTCGACTGCATACGCGAAGTTGGGCAGGCTGCGGCGTTGCGTGCCGGCCTGGAACACGCGGCCCGTGCGGCGAAAGATGTCCGCCAGCGCCAGGCTCTGGGCGATGTTCTTCGTGCAAGGCTTTTCGCAGTAGACATCTTTGCCCGCCTTGGCTGCCATCGTAGCAGCCGTCGCGTGCCAGTTCGGACCGGTCGCGATCAGCACCGCGTCGATATCGTCGCGGGCGAGCAGCTCGCGCATGTCGATATACGCCGTGCAGTCTTTGTCGCCGTTTTTGGCGTCGACCATGTCCTTGGCACGCTTGCCGGTTGTCGCCCCGCACGTCGCAGATGGCCACGAACCGCAAATCAGGCTCGCTGCAGGAAGCACCCGAGCACATACCGGCCGCGATTGCCGATCCCGATGCGCGCCGAGCAAGATTCGCTCGCTGGGGGCCACACTGCCATTCTTGCCTAGCGCCGTGCCTGGGATAACTTGGGCCACCGCCAGGCAGGCGCCAGCCTGTACTGCCGTCTTCAGAAACCGCCGCCGGTTCAGACCAACTCTTTCTTTACACATACTTGACCTCCTACTGAGAAAAAAACTGCAGGTGTGGTCATCAGCTTCTAAACTGGCCACATACCTGGAAAGTATAGCCGGAAATCCTATCCTGTGCAAAGCGATTCTCTCGCCATTGATAACGCGGCGGCATCCTGTGCGAGGATACGGCCGGAGCGAGAAAGCGAGGCTCCGTCGGCTGCCGTAAGGACCATCCTGAGAACCTGTCGCCTGTTCATGACATCGGACCTTTGAATGAGAGTCTGAACGTTTGGGGCGGATTACCGCTGAAATCGGCAGATCGTCGCGGTAGCTTCGTCGAGATAGAAGAGCGCCCATATCGGATTGTCAGGCGTCTTGTAAATCGCTTTGATGAGAGGAATTGCCTCCTCTATAATCCTGCTCTTGATGGAGCGATCCTGGGAGAAGACAACCTTGCCGCTTAATCTGAGCCAGGACAAATTCTCACCGCAGGCACACAGTTCGACATAGGGCTGCTGTGTAATCTCTTTATATACTTGCTTATCGTTTGTAGTGCTGAAGTAGAGCTTCCCGCCATCTTCCAGCTTGAACTGAAACGGACGAACTTTAGGTTTTCCGTCAGTCCCAATCGTGGCCAAGTACTGGGTTTGGCTTTCTTGAGAAAGTCGACTACGAGTTTCATGGCTGATCCTCTAAGGTTGTTAAGTGTAAGGTATGTGAGTTCATCGGAACCTGGCACCGGTGAGTTCATCATAGGGACGTCGCAATCGCCGTAGAGTGCGGGGACCATCGCACTCTACGGCATGGTTTGCAGGAACGCCCACCGGGCCACGCTTGGTTGGCCCTATTTCTGATAAAACCCAGGCAACAGAACGTCCAACAGTGCGACGCCGCCATAGCTCGGGTACGCCTTCACCATCTTATCCTTCGCAGTCGCCACATCCGGCGACTTCTTGATCACCTTTGCCAGCGTGGTGTAATAGTCGATCGTCTTCGAGAAATATTCCGGTCCGGCGACGGGAATGCCGTGCCCCCCGATCACCCATGCCCAATCCTTCCCCTTCATCTCGTTGAGCTTAGCTAATCGCCCGTCGACCGGCGGCAGCGGAACGTGGACTCCGACGTAGGCCAGGTGGTGTGTGATCATGACCTTCTGATCGGGAAACTCCATGAAGATCACCGGCCCCGTGAGTTGAGGTGCAGGGGAGCTGAAGACGAAGCGGACGCTGTCGATGACCTCCTCGCTGCCCGCTTTCACCACGTTCCCAGGTACTACTACTTTGGTGTAGGGAATGGCTTCGGGACCGAATTGATTCTTCATCGCCTGCAGCTCCCCTTCGCCCTTCTGCTTCATGGCATCAATGGTCGCCTGGTTGGCATAGACGGGGATGCCCGGGAACATCTCCAGCCCCGCCCAGTGATGCGAATGGTCATGGGAGATGTAGATCCGCCTCAGGGGCTTGCCGATGGATTGGATCAGGCTCTTGAGATCGTCCATCTGGGGTTTGTTCTGCTGCACGTCCTGCAGGATTAGAGAATCCTTGGTCTCGATCACTACACTGGCCGAGGCCACAGCCGGGATCGGAGAGGTATAGACGTGAAACTTCACGCCGCCGACTTCCTTCACGTAGTACAGCCCCTGCTTGGGAGCGAAAGGCTGGGCGGAGAAAGCGGTGGTCGCAAAGAGAATGACACCGAGCAACAGCATGGTGACGGATACATTTCGAATCATGGGAAGATCTCCTTCCAATTCTTGGGGTTCACATTTACTTTGACTGTCAACTAATTGCCGAAGATTTCGGCCGAGGCGGAGGACCGCAGCTACTACGGCTACTTTGAAAGTAGCTCTTTACTGCCTGTCGCGTGTTCATGATCTGGTTCCTTTCTATGTGTTGCTTACTTTCGCAACTTGTGTTGCCTCGGTCAGTTCAACCAACTCATGAGTTGTGTGAGTGATGATGCTTCGCATTGTCTCCTTGAGTCAGAGTCTGAACGTTTGGGGCGGCTTGCCGCTGAAATCGGCGATCGTCGCGACGGCGTCTGCGAGATAGAAGATCTCGAAGGCGGGATTATCCGGCGTCTTGTAGATGGACTTGACGATGGGGCTTGCCTCCTGAATCCTGGCTTTCAACTTGAGATCCTTCGAGAATACGACCCGGCCGCTCAGACGCAGCCAGGAGAAGTTTGTCCCCGGACGCGCAGAACTCGACGTACGGATGCTTCTGGATTTCCTTGAACACGGGCTTCTGGTTGGACGTGCAGAAGTAGAGTCTTCCGCCCTCTTCCAGCATGAACTGGAAGGGACGAACCTTGGGTTTGTCGTCCAGGCCAACCGTGGCGAGATACTGGACTTGGCTCTTGATCAGGAAATCGGTTACGGTTTTCTCTTTGTTGGATGTGCTTGGCATGGTTCTTGCTCCTTTCAAAAGTGTATATGGTTCGCCCACGAACTATGTGCGTAAAAAAACTATTAGCTAGTCAGGTTGCCCTCGATCCTTTCCAACTGCCTGACCAGGCGTTCACGATCCTTTTTGCTCATGTCGCCATAGAGCTTGCTCAGCAAGGTCTGGGAAATCTCCTCAAAGTCCTTCCGGAGCCTGCGCCCCTTGGGGGTCAGTTCCACGTACGTCATCCGGTTATCCGTCTCACACGGGAACTTGCGAACGTAGCCATGTTTTTCGAGCGTACTGATCATCACGGTCACCGTCGATTTGACCCTTCGCACACTCTCAACCACGGCCCTGATCGGAACGGGCTTGCTCTGCTGGAACAGAAAGGACAGCACCGGACCCTGGGCCGGGACGATTCCTTTGATCCCTCGATTCTTCAACTCCTTCTCGATCAGGGCATTGGCCTTCTCTCTGATTCTGGCAATTTGCCCTGCGATGCCATGAATATCAGCCATAAGAGATCCTATGCACGATCCCAATCCAAACAAGCGTCAATATAGTTCGTGCACGAACCGATGTCAAGCAAATATTTAAAATATTTATCATGGGTGCGAGAAATGCGGACTACAGATTGGCACCGGCACCAGCGTGTGTGACGCCGGCTCGGCGAGGGAGGCATGGCGGTGGAGTGATGGCCGCCGGTGATGAGAGACGGGGCTGTGGCCGAGCAGGCGTATTCCAAAGGGGAATGGCCAGGGTCTATAGCCGAGGCTTGCAGGTTCGGGTATCCTATGAATTTTGAACCATTGCTTTCACGTCCATTGTTAACTTTACCGATTATGAAGGCCGAAGATATGTCAGAATCTCCTGGGCCGATCCTGCCAGGCTCTCAGGCCAGCGCGCACGGATGACGCCCCAAACAGCCCTCTTTGACACTTGCCTGATTTTTGGCCAGTTGTCATAACTGTTCTTCCATACTAATCTTATCTCAATTTCTTCAAAACCTCGAAAGTGCGACACTCTAGCCATTTGACAACTTGTCACCAGCATTCGCTGCCTGCTCCGTCTCTTCGCCTCGGCACTGGCGCGAACCGAGTACCGTGTACTCGATGAAGCTCCCAACCACAAAGGGGGAGAATACCGACAGCTGGAAGGACATCCAGCAGCAACCTCTCTCAGGATTCTTTCTCGGACTTGACCGATTTGCCTCGATGTCGGAGATACTGAGCATGGAAAGCTGCTTGCAGCACCTAGCGAAGGCGGTAATAATGTCTGCTGACAGCTTACGTCATCGAGAAGCTGGATGGCGTGTCCTACTTTTAGCAGGAGTAAGTGCAATGAAAGATAATAGTATCCTGGCTGTAGTGTTACTGGTAGTCGCCACCGCAGGCGCTGTGTTTATGGGTGAAGAGAATAGGGCGGACAAGACGACCCTGACTAAGAAGCTTTGGCCAGAAAGCCGGATACTAGATGCGATTAAGGCTGTTGAGCAACAGCACCGAGATGGTCTGCTGAGTGATAAATCCTACCAGAAGCGAATGGACATGCTTAAAACCCGTCTATCAGGCAGATATGTCTCTGAATCGCTGTCGGTGACGGACCCTCCGCTCAATTTCATCCAAAACGCCGGGTTTGAGAAGGTCAACAGGAACTCAGAGAAGAACCGGTCCCGGTGGCTTTGGTGGAGCGGCTGGAGCTGGGACGGTGATTATGAGAACTACTGGGAGACGCGGCCTGAATATGTTCACTCCGGCAAATTCTCCGCACGGATTCAATGTGTCGGTTCACAGGGAAGGATAGGCATCTTCACGCCCGAGCTGCCGGCTGTCCCCGGCGCGAAACAGTACAAGCTTACCTTCTGGGCGAAAGGCGAGGGCGAAAACATGCTCTTTGTCAACTTTGAAACAGGTGCACGCGGCGTGCTTCGCGAGAAGATCGGCCCTGCATGGAAACAATACACAGTAATTGGCGAGCCGGAGGCCGAGGCGAAAACCTACGGCGTTTACCTGTATCACATCGGCGAGGGTACCATCTGGCTGGACGATATGGAACTCGTGCCGGTAGACGGCAAGCTGGATTGACAGCGGCCGGCAAGTGATAAGCATAACGAGGGTGGAGCTTATGGAATCACGACACGGAAGGTTGAATAGAACCAATGGAGCGATCATGAATTGCATGGCTGTGGTTTGTTGTCTGGTTTGGCCCGGCCTGTTGGCAGCGGTCGAAGTTGACTTATTTGTGACTGATTACGGCGAAGAGCCCTCATCCGAGCAGAGGCCTTTGGCTGATAGACCGCTGAGGTATGTGAATCCACAGCAGGTCACTATAAAGATGACTGACGGGGAATTGGTGACCTACGATACACCTTTGCGGGTCGTAGTGGATCGTAGGGGCGGGGCTAACCCGAAGGCAGGCCTGGATATTTGCCTCGATTGGCGAGTATGAGCCTTTTGGCCTGCTTTTGCGGCCCAAAGTTACGCTGGAGGAAGTCTTTATCACAAGTAGCGATTTGACTGGCGATGCCGGGCGGATTCCAAAAGAGAATATTGCGGTATGCTCTGTAGAGAGCTCTGGCGACATGGAAACCAAGATACTGATGAGGCTGGGCAAGAAGTGGAATATGCCAGCTCACAGCACTGAGCACTTCTGGTGCACGGTGAAGGTACCTGATGATGCCAAGCCGGGTCTCTACAGAGGCAAGGTGGTAGTAACCGCTCAGAATGAGGAGGTTGGTTCAATCGGTGTTGTACTGGAGGTGCTTCCAATTCAGTTGGAAGACCCGCCATTTGCGTTGGGCTTTAACTACTCGAATCCGAAGAATCAGGTTGCCTTGGAGGCTCATCTGGCCGATATGCGCCAGCACGGGATGACCTGTGTTGCGCCGCTTTATAATTTTCACCTGCCTATCCACGACGCAAATACCGCTGAACTGGGCAATTTCATCGAGTGTTACAAGAGGGTAGGATTTCCCGAGCCCCTGTACTTCGCCACGCCGATGGACCTCCAGCTTAGCAGTTTAGCGGGCTATGGAGATGAGACGTCGAAGCGATGGCAACAGAAGTACATTCAGGTCATGAGGCATCTGCACGCTGAGGTGCTCAAGCACAATATAGCAGTGCTGATAAGCATCGGAGACGAACTGACCAACAAGGGGATTGAAGGGGTAGAAACTGCCGGTCGTCTTGCTCGCTTCGTGTGGGAGGAGTTGCCAGAGATCGCCACTACCAGCGACATGAACGGTTACATGGAAGTGATGGCAATGGCACCTTACCTGAATGTGGCTACCTTCAATAATGGGTGGGACGGTATAGACAACCACAACAAGGGCCGCCACCTGATAAATAGGCAGTTCATTCTGGAGGTGCAGGAAAAGACCGGGGCGATCCCCTGGTTCGTCAACGCTGGCACGGGGCGGTTTCCCTTCGGTTTTTTCTTCTGGAAAATGGCAAAGTATGGTGTCAAGGGTAAAGTGGAATGGTATTACAATCTGGACAATCGCAGCGGCTCAGTAGTGCGAACTGAAGGCGCAACTATCTGGCCGACGTTGGAGTACGAACGATCGCGTGAGGGAATCGACGACCTCAAATACCTTTGCATGCTCGAAAAAGTCATCGCCCGTGCGAATAGTCTTGGCAAAGCCTCTGCCGAATGGAAGAAAGCCGAAGCCCTTCTGAAAAAAATCGCCGACGGTATTGCTGACGACTGGACCGCCTACACGCACGGGGGCGAGCGTTTCCCTGCTGATGGCATGGCCGTAATGAGCCCGGAGAGAGCTGCCAATATGGGTGAGCTGAATGCTATCCGTCGCGATGTTGCAGACCACATTGTTATGCTGCAGGAAGCGTTGAACTGACCAGACTTTCAGATTGGGCAGGAGGTTGCCGGCAAGAGCAGTACACAGTGGCGTCATAATTACCGGGGTACAACGTGACGGTACAACGTCACAGCTACGGTCGAATCATGCTTGCGAAACTCTGGCCTGCTGGTTAAGCTTTGGCCAGGCTGGATTATCCAGCTTGCCCACATCAGCTTTCGTGGTCCACCTACAACCAGAGTACAACAGCGCAGCCCGTTATCTGCCAAGCCGAAGCCCCATGGAAGACCTAAAAAAGGAAAACTTGCTGAAGAGCAACTCAAGAAGAAGCCCGAAACTGCCGGCAAGAATCTTGAGCCGGCAGAGTGATGTATGTTATCACCGGCGATTGGGCTTTTGAGGCTGGAGCATTAACCTCTCTGTAGAATTCTCGCTATTTGCAATGAAAAACAACAGGCCAGAAAGTAATAAGGGGCGATGCCCGGCGAACTCCAAGCTATTTCCGGAGTTCGTGCTGGCTACCGGTTTGCCTGATGGCAACGGGGGCTTTGCTCCTTGCCCGGAGCTACTGACTGAGGAAGAACTGATTGCTTTTCTACGTATTCCCGAAGTCAGCAACGCTGAGGATTACCACAAGGTCGTCGAGAACTTAAAGCGGATGCACGGTATGCCGCGGATACACGTATGCGGCAAGCCAATTGGCCAGCGTCAGAAAGGAGGTGAAACAATGCGACCGCTGGTAAGGCTTAGGACAAAACCATCGCGTGATGGCCAAACGTTCAAGTATTTTCTTGATTACAAGGATGAAAACGGTAGGAGGCGGCAGATTTCGCTGGGTCACGCTGATAGACGCAAGGCTCTGCGGCAGCGTGACCAGAAGGAAAGAGAATTGTGGATGGATGTAGCTGGTGCAGAGTGCACGCCGCTAAGTGCATTTATGAAGGACGGTCTGGAACGGACACGTGGCCAGGTTCGTGAGAGCACGTTGTATCAGGCACGAATTGCAATGGAACACTTCATCAGAGTAGTCGGCGACATGGAGTACGATCGTGTGAAGCATACTCACGGCGAACGCTTCGTGCAAGCCTGTCTTGATACAGGTAATAGCCTGGCGAGCGTTGGGAAAAAGTTGAGACATCTTAACAGGATCTTCCAATTGGCCATATACAGAGGACAGTTGCAGGAAAACCCCATTCAAAGAGTGAGGCGTCCACGCGTACCTCGACAGGAGATTCGAGCATTCAACGACGACGAATGTTTGCGTCTTGTTCGTGCTGCTGAAGACTGCTTTGCCGTACAATCAGGCAAGAAATGGACCCAGCTAATGGCGTGGTCGCTGCTGATCAGAAGTGCCCTTTGTTCGGGCATGAGACAGGGTGAACTATTGAACACAACTTGGTGCGACATTGATTTTGAGAGAAAACCGTCGAAGTCGTTCCGAAGGCCGAACCGAGTTCCACCTGGGCATGGCACATCAAGGACGCTGACAGACGTAGATTGCCGCTGACGAACTGGTCGTTCTCTTAGCCAAACAGCAAGCTGAGCAACCCGAGGGATACACCTACGTCTTCATTCCTGCAGCGAGGTACGACTACATACAGAAGCTCAGAAAAAGGGGCGAATGGAGTGTTGAGCTTGGCAAGGCTCCCCTTAACAATTTGGATCGCCAGTTCCGGACTATCCGTGAACGAGCTGGCATTTCTGACGGGACATTTCACGACCTGAGGCGAACGTGCCTGACAAACTGGCTTGCCGATGGACTCCGCGAACACGATCTTACTCAAATGGCAGGTCACGCCAGCTTTGAGACAACAAGGCGATTCTACCTAGCTGTGAAGAAAGATCTCGTAGACAAGGCGCGGCAGGCGAGTTCCAGGGCGATGGAACGCATTTTTGTTGCGCATTTGTTACGCGCCCATCAGAGAGTCCTGAACAAGAAAGGCCACCAACCATAAATGATTGATGGCCAATGAGTTAGCAAATGGGCCCGGAAGGATTCGAACCTTCGACCAATGGATTATGAGTCCACTGCTCTACCGCTGAGCTACGAGCCCCAAGTCCTTTATGGACAGGAACTTACACCTACAGAATTCAAAGACGTTCCGGTAAATTCCCTCTTAGCTTACCCTCAACGGGTCAAAACTTCAAGAGAATTAAAGGCAGACTTTGTCATTTCGGTTTCGACAAACGGGATGAGGTAATATAAGGAACAGCCCCCCTACCATCTATCGCAGACTCTACTCGAAAATGAGCGTGCCGAACTTATTAAACTCGTGAAAACTGGATCCGACGCGTGCCCAGTCCCAACTCGTGCTCTTGCCGTCATCGTAATCAACGCGATAGAAATTGGCTCGCCACCGCGTTCCCGGCTGCGGAGGAACGTTTTGCAGAGGTTTGAGCAAGTCGTACGGAACAAACACCTCGGCTTTCCAACCCGTCACGCTGGCACCTGACTGCTTGGTACCGCCCACGACCGTGGTGGCCTTCTGCGTCTTGCGTTTGCCCTCGTAGTGCCAGGGCCGCCAGCCCAGGAACTCACCGCCGAAATTGGGAATGAGGATCGGCAGCTCGAAACCCAGCGGCGAAATCTCGTATTCGAAGTAGACCGGGTACCGCTCGTCCGGCCACAGGAAGAACTCAAACACGTCTTCGTTCCACAGGTCGAGAAAGTCCTCGTTCATCGTGGCGGTGATCGTGCGGTCCTCGGCCTCCATGAGCACGTACAGTCCGGTCTTGGAGTAGAGCATCTTGACGCGGGTCTGGTACTGATGACCGTCGGCGACGCGCAAGCCAAGCGGCTCCCAAGGGCCGTCTTCCAGGCGGACGCGTCGCCGCTGCCGTTTACGACGAAATCTTCCGTCTGCCCGACCCGCAGCACTTTGGCAGCCGGTTCTTCTCCGGACTGCCTGCTGCGTGAATGCCCACGAACCCCAGCCAGCCACCATGGCCAGAACCAGCCCGACAAATACACGCATCTTCATAATGATTCCTCCACGTATATGTGCAGGTGCGTGATCGCCTCGTGACCACGTTCGTTGCTGCGTTTTACCGTAGCGATGTAATGCCCGGGGGCTTATACCGATGCGTGGTGTCGCATAACCCTGTGGATTGTGCACTTGATGTTGCCATCCGACTGTACAGTCGCTTTTTCGGACTGCCGTCGCCAAAGTCCCAGACCTCATTGCCATAGCCTGGTGCGGAAAGAGCGTACCTTGAAGGTGACCTCATCGCCGGGTTTGATGTCAAAGGTGGGTAATAAGCGGCATGGATAGTCGGCGGCAATTGGTCTGGATGATTCTTGTCGAAGCATCTGGACGACGGCAAAGTCGTAGTCAACGTTGCCGGATGCATCAATGACTTTCAGAATTTCATTGTATTCCCCCGGTTTGCCATAAGTGCGTTGTACCTTCGGGCCGGCGGCTGAGGTGCCGTCGCAGAACGTCCACTCGAATTTCTTGATCGTGCCAGATCGACTCCAGGAACGAGTGGCGTCCAGTTCGACTATGTCGCCCGGTCCAGCCCACGCAATGGGGCCTTGCCACGGCAATAATCTCGGGCCGGTACTGGCGTTGGTACGCTTCCCAGATAAAGGCGTAGCCATTTTGGATGCCCCACAGACCAGACGGTTGTTTGCAACTGATATCAAAATGCAAATGGGACCAGCCGCCGCTGCCGCCCTCTTTTCCGAGAATGCCGATTTTCTGCCCCATCTTGACCGTCGTCCGGGCTTCACAGAACGTCGATTTTGTACAGGTGGCTGTACCTGATAGAACCAGCCCTGATCATCCAGGACATAAATCACATCATAGCGGGGCGTCACTGGAGAATCTTCATAACCTGGTAGTTTTTCCAGCGCCGCCGATACACCAACCCATCGGTGGCGGAGATCACATCTACCAGGCCTTCGGCGCCGCCGAAGTCCAATCCGTAATGGTAGTAGATATTTTTGCTGCCTGGTACTTCGCCGCCATCGACAAAAACCGGCACATTAGCCATTTGGGTGTCGGAGGCAAACCAGCACTGTTTGACCGGATAGACAAAAGTGCCCGGTTCTGATCCAGGGCGAATCAGCGGGCCATAGCCTCAGCCTGGCATCTTTGGCCAGGCCCCAGGCATTCTTTTTGCTGCTTTCTTGCCAGGTAGCCTTTGGTAACCGGACAATCGATCTGTACGCCGGCTACAGTAACAGGTAAGTGATATGTCGAAGAGACAAGTGAGATAGTTTTGCCGTTGACATCCACTTTGACTACCGCCCGGCGAACCGCATTGTTGATGATTATCTGCGTGCTTCCTTCAGATCAAGCAGTTTGATAGTTGCCTGCGAGCCATCGTGAAGCGGCACGGTCTGGGATTCCCCCACGTCCATATCGACCACCTTTACTAAGGGCGTCTGCGTAAGTGCCCGACGTTTCTTCAACTCACGCCACGTAGTCAGGATGATTCTCTCACTTTCGATGAATCTCTTTATATCGGGGTCTGTCACCAAACGCAGTTCTGCCTCGCGAGCCGGGCCCGAACCAGAAATATAAGAGAATCCCTCTGTCGGAACAGTACAGTGGACAATAATCTCGGTAATGCCTGGTTTCATATCACGCAGAAGTCTGATCAGCTCGGCCTTTTTCTGCTGGTAATCCTTTGCCTTAGTTGGCGCAGTTACAAGGTCGTCGAGAACAGGAAGCCCAGCGTTCCATACCTTTTCAGCAATGGAACATACATAGCGGCTTAAGCTGTCCAACTTCATCGCCGATATGTTGCATGTGGCCGCCAAATATGAGGATGGGTATTTTCTTTTCGATTCCCACCTTCATGTAGCGGTCCACAAATTGGGGATGGAAACACGTGCCCATGTGGGCATCTAAATGCGTAGGCTCGATCCCTATTGATAGTGCTTTGTCGACTTGAGCACGAATCTCGGTTTCGACTTCGTCAGCAGTAGCGTGAGCAACCACATCGGGAACACTTCGCCATAGGTAACCATGCTGGTCCACAAGGCCTGCAACCGCCGACTTGCCGGCAACCGCCCCCCACCGATAATTGTTCCATTCCGATGTGAGTGTCAGATGAAGACCGGCATCAATGTTCGGATGTGTCTTCAGATAAGCCGCAAACTCCGGTACCCAGGGGCAGGGCATCATAATGCTTGTCGATGTGGCGACGCCCTCCTCAATGGCCTTTGTTGCTCCCATGTTCGAATCATGTGACATACCGGCATCATCGACATGGAAAATTACAACTTTTGTGCCCGCCGGCCATCCCAGGCGCTCGGCAAATGTTAATTCTTGGGCACGTACTGTGGCGGATCTTGTCAGAACCATGGCCGCCAGCAAGCTGACCTTGACGAGTTGATTCAGTAGCATACGTCTTCCTCTTGATTAAGCTCTCGACTCTTGATGTCAAAAGCCGACACGGATACCTGAAATACGATTTAGGTATGCAGCTAATATACCAAGACCGTCAACTCCGAGCAAGCGTTTGGAACAGGCAACCTGGCTAAAAGTTTGACAGAGTCAGAACCCTAAGTTAAGCTCCTCGCGGTCTGTGGTTGGCATCTTCTGCGAAAGTGTGTCTCGAATGCCTTTTACGCCGTATCATTTTGGGCCCAGCGGATTTGTCGGGCTGAGTATTTCGCAAGTGGATTGATGTTCCCGTATTTCTGCTGGCGAACGTGGTTATCGACTTTGAGCCGGGAATTGTTCTGCTTTTTGGCCTGCATTATCCTGCGCACGGCCTCTGTCACACGTTCCTATTCGGCACAGCGATAGGCCTTGCCTGGGGGCTTTTTGCCTATCCGATAAGGGGCGTATTCGGCTGGCTGATGCGGCTTTTTGCCCTTTCCTATCAAACGAGTTTGGCCAGGATGGCTTTCTCTGGCGTGGTTGGCATTTGGTTCCACATCCTGCTCGACAGCTTTTGCTGGACCGACATCCACCCGTTTTGGCCGCTCCACGCAAATCCGCTTGTTCATCTGATAGAAACCAAGACGGTTTATGCGTTGTGTATATATTCTTTTGTCCCAGCCATCGGCCTGTACGTGTACGCCGTCCTTGGCGGGCATCGAAAGCGTGAGCGGATGAGAAATACTCGGACGCTGTGATGATATGGGCCTTGCCTGTTGCCTTGCCGTCGCTGGGCTGAATCTTCTTTGTTTTCCGTCACTTCTTGTTTATAATCTCGCCTTTAAGGTGCATTTTGGCGCTGACGTGTGTAAAGATAAAAAGATTGCAGAGCAAATGAGACTGTCAAATCATATACGCAGGCTGTCCGCGGTGCTATTTGTGCCGATTGTTTTGTTCGCCTCTTTTTGTTTGGCCGACCAGCCTAGCGCCAAGAGTAGTTTCCATGTCGATCTGCCGGCACAACGTTCTGCCGCGGACCTTGTCTCGGAATCGCCCTTCGGGATAAATACAGCCTTTCGGCCTGGTGCCGCGAACCTTGCAGCGGTTCTGCAAAAGATGCAGGAGGCCGGCATAAAATGGGGTAGGCAGGATTTTACCTGGCGTCGCATCGAAAAAGGAAAAGGCCGCTACGACTGGGACGATTATGATCGGCTTGTCGAGATGTGTCACGAGCACGGCATTTTGCTCTTTGGCAATCTGGCGTATGCCCCGAACTTTCACGATCCTACCACCGCGGAGGGCGTGCAGGCCTACTGCGATTTTGTTAGCGCAACGGTGAAGCATTTTGCCGGTCGCGTCAACTACTGGCAGATATGGAACGAGCCGAACGGCGGATTCTGGAAGGGAACGCCCCAGCAGTACGCTCAACTGCTGGCTGCTGCCGGGGAGGCGATCCACCAGGCGAATCCCAACGCAAAGGTCCTTGGCCTTAATATGGCTTTTTGCGATATATTGTGGGCAGAAAAAATATTGAGCTGGTTTCATACGATTGTTTTGACATCGCGTGTTTTCATCCCTACCGTGTGCCGTCCGCTCCGGAAGAGCGTTTCGACTGGTGGGAGCTGGACCAGTATGTCAAGAGCTGGCACCGTCAGGAGCTGACGCCGGATTACCCCATGGTCCGGATGGATTTCCTCCAGCAGACAGATGAGCTGATAAAAGTGATGGCGAAATTCGGCAAACCCAAACCGATATGGATTACGGAAATCTGTTGGAACAGCCATATTCACCCATACGGCAGTTCTGAGCTGCGACAGGCGGATATGGCAGTCCGGTTCTACGTTCTTGCGATTGCGTCCGGCAAGATCGAAAAGGTGTTCTGGTGGACATTCAAGGACGTAGGAACAAGGCAGTTTGACCAGGCCGATATGGTGGGCCTCGTGCGTAATGACCTGACGCCCAAATATTCCTTCTATGCGTTTGCCTTTATGACCCGGATGCTGCAGGGCAAAAAGTTCGTTCGCAATGATGTGTTTCGCCCTGGAGGTTTACGCCGCCGTGTTCACGGATGAGCAAGCCCAGCAAGACACAATCGCAGCCTGGAGCACAAAGCCGTATGCATACGTACGGGTCAATAACAAGGACGGGCTGGATATTTATGATATCTACGGGACGCGAAGATTTGTGCCGGTCGATAAGGTCAGAACCAGCAGCCTTTCTGTTCCCCTTGGAACCAGCCCGATCTACATTGTTGGCTCCAAAGGCCTAAAGGCTCAGGTTCGAGCTGATCCAGGATGGTAGGTCAGATTATGGATGTAGCACAACAGGTACAACTGCTCAAACGCGGGACGGTCGAAATCTTCACCGAGGCGGAGCTTGCCGAGAAACTAACCGAGGCGGCAAAAGCCGGCAGACAATTGCGGATAAAGCTCGGCCTGGACCCGACTAGTCCCCGATATACATCTTGGGCACACGGTGGTGCTGCGGAAGATGCGGCAGTTCCAGGACCTCGGCCACAAGGCGGTGCTTATCATAGGCGACTACACCGCGCGAATCGGCGACCCGACCGGCCAGAGTGCCACCAGGCCTATGCTCTCCACCGAGCAGATCGAGGAAAACGCAAGGACTTATTTTCAACAGGCCGGCAAAATCCTGGATGCATCCGAGCAGAAGCTGGAAGTAAGGTACAACAGCGAATGGCTTGAAAAGCTGACTTTGATGGAACTGATTCGCTTAGCAGCCAAGAAAACTGTTGCTCAAATGCTACAGCGCGACAGCTTCAAGCTGCGTCTGAAACAGGATGAAGACGTCTATACGCACGAATTTCTGTACCCGCTTATGCAGGGATATGATTCGGTTGTGATAAAAAGCGACGTCGAGTTGGGTGGCACAGACCAGACCTTTAACAACCTGGTGGGCAGGGACATCCAAAAGGCGTATGGCCAAGAGCCGCAGGTCGTAATTACTACGCCCATCCTGGTCGGCCTAGATGGCAAAGAAAAGATGAGCAAGTCCAAGGGCAATTATATCGGCGTGACCGATGAGCCGAACGATATGTTCGGCAAGATTATGAGCATCTCCGACAATATGATGGAGAATTACTTTACGCTTCTTACTGATCTGCCGCGCGACACAATTGTTGAGCTACTTGCCCCGGCCAAAACGCATCCGAAGGAGGCGAAAGTTTTGCTCGGCAAAACGATAGTCGCTCAATTTTACGACAAGGCTGCCGCTGCTGCCGCCGCCGCTGAATTTGACAAGGTGTTCGCTAAAAAACAGATGCCTGATGATATCCCACAGTGGCTGCTGCCGCCCGGGCCCATCTCGGTAAAACGCCTGCTCGTCTCCTGCGGAGCTGTTGCCTCCGCCAGCGAGGCAAAACGAATGGTCGCGCAGGGAGCAGTATCACTTGATGGTCTGAAGATTATTGATCCAAACGAGCAAATTACACCCGTCGACGGCCAGGTTGTCCGCGTCGGCAAACTGATATTTGGTCAGATAAAAGTTGTCGAAGGTAAAACAACGATATGATTCTTGGTTTCTGGTACCGATTCGCGTATCGCAAGACGGGATGGACTCTACCGTTAATCAAGTTTAGCCGTCTCCGGTACGGCGACGGCATATGGAAGACGCAACCGTTGCGCTGCTTACAATCAGACCGTGTACCGACCGAATTCAGCCGCAAGCACCGACGGGTGGAAAATAGTTCCTCGGGCCGAGAAACCTACCCCAAAGATGGCGTCAGCGTTGTGTCGCGGTTAATAAACAAAACTTCGCAGAGCTGGATCTGAAATGTCAAGAATCATTCTGCCGGGCACTTTCCTACCAGCACACATGACCACCTTCAGTTATTGGAATAGGTTGCTCTCACGTTTTTGAGCATCATCTTACCAGGACACTCCTCACCTTCTCCGTTAAGTACTACCGCGTCAAACCCGGTGTAGAGACATTTGAAGCGATTCGATGTCCACTTTTTGACGCTGAAGTTCCCGGGAGCAGCCTTTCTAAAATGATATTTCGGCTCAATTTT
>CAWFCJ010000076.1:0-11346 GCA_963814265.1 Sedimentisphaerales bacterium
TGTGTGTGCGTGCCTGTTTACTTAGTTGGTTGCGTGTGTTGCTCATATATCGACACATCTAGCAATGGGCTGCAACAGTTACTCATTTGGAAGTAACGACGGCGAAGAAGCGGTGGTGTGATGGGGGCATCACGTCAAATGAATGTGTCACATGCAAATGCAGGCATCAAAGCCATCGAGGGTTTGTTGGTATGTGGGCGTTGGAGATAACGAAAAAGGCGACGATGCTGGAATCCACAAAATGTACCAGATTAGGCGGATGTACCAAGGATATTTAGATGGAGATGGTCATCATCTTAAGATGGCCGTTGGTGACATCCCAATGTTCGCAAAAAGCTAAAGGCTGGTACACATATTAGTTCAGGCCGGATCATTAGTCTTTTCTGGGGGGAGATGAATGGCACTTGGGTGGATGCACCAAGCAGATTTAGCTCCACCCAGGTCTAACCGGCGTATTGAGCGGCAATCGCCAAATGCTGGTTTTCCTAGCCAAGTGGAGGGGATACCGTCGTAGCGAGAAAACTGGTGGTGCCGAAGCGTGCACAAGTTTGTGATATGGTTTTGAGTGCTGAGGTGGTTTTTTGCGGTTATATGGGCTGGGGCCTGGGCACTTGAATGTGGATGTCTATGAATCCTGGGGCAATTCTAGGCCCTTTGGGCATTAAGAGTATTGTGGGCTAGAGGTTGAATGGATTTTGGCAAAAGTTTCCAGTTGATAAGTGTCATTGGGATAAGAACAGAATACTGTCTCACTATCTGACCACAGCGTCAAACAACCTACAATTGGTCACGAGAAGTTCTTTATTCTTTAGCACCACCATGTTTCAGAGTAATAGCTAAACAACATCATTCTGCTGCTGGTTTTAGCCATTGATCAAACTATAAAGACCACTGGCTTTTGAGAAACAGCATCCAACCTTTGGCCAGCAGCAGTTCTACCGTATCCTTGCAGGCCTTGTGGGCTCTCCTTCCAGATGCTGGGCTTTTGCAGCCAGTTACACAGGCAGTCCTGTAGCATGGCTCACAGATAGGTCAGCTCTCCACACGGTGGTGGGGTGGGCCGGCAGAGAAGTGACCATTTGTAGAGGCCTAACCAGTTCCAGGCTTCACAGACTCAGGTGCACGCCTGGGTCAGAGCACCACCACCCAGAGAAGCAGCTTCAGTGGTGTGTCTCTCACCAGAGGTGGAGCAGCAGGTGAAGCATCATCAAGCCATGTTGCTGTTTGGCATTAGGCATCAGCTTTTTTGTAATGCAAAAGTTCGGTATTGTCTTTGTTCTGTTTGTGGGTAGCGGAAAGGTGCAGGAACGGCGTGCAGCGGCTGTGGCTGATGGTGGCGTGGGCGCCTTGGTAATAGGTCGGCCCCCGGAGCCGCGGTCCAGTGCGACGTGAAGAGGTGTCTGCCGGAAGTTGTTCGCCGCGTCTATATCGAACCTGCGAGATAATAATCTGGGCGACTTCTTTCTGGTCTGTGCTGGCCGCACCATGCAGAGGCGTATTGTTCTCGGCATCCCATGCGTTGAGATCGGCGCCGGCAGCGATGAGGAATTCAGCTACGGAGCGTTGTCCGCCATCGAGTGCCGAGTATAGCGGAGTGGCGCCTGCGGATCCTTCGCATTGACGTCTGCGCCCAGCCAGTAGAAACTCGGTCATCTCCTTCTGGCCACGTTCAGCCGCCACGTGTAAAGGCGTGCGCTCGTACGGGCGTTCTGCTTTGATTTTGCCGCCCTTACTGATGAGCAGTTTGACTACCTCCACGTGGCCGCCAGCGGCCGCCATGTGCACAGGCGTAAGGTCGTACTCGTGCTTTGCGTTGACATTTGCACCTTTGGCAATCAGGAATTCTACCACATCCTTGTGGCCCTTAAAGGCTGCCCAATGCAGAGGCGTTTGGCCCACTTCATCTTTTATATCAACATCAACACCCTTGCCGATAAGCAGTTCTGCTATAGCTAACTGGCCGCTCTCGGCGGCGTAGTGTAGCGGATTTCTTTGCTTGGCGTCCTTCGCATTGACATTGGCGCCTTTGGCCATTAGCAATTCTGCCAGATCCTTCTGGCCTGCGGATGCTGCCACGTGCAGGGGCGTCCAGCCTTTCAGGTCGTTTGCGTCGATTTTTGCACCACTGGCGATAAGCAGTTCTGCCATATCTCTGTGTCCGTGTTCAGTGGCGTGGTGCAGTGCCGTTCTTCCGTTGGGGTCTTTGGCGTTGACATCCGCGCCTTGCTTGATGTACGACTGGACCTGCGCAATGTCGCCGTCCGCTGCCGCCTCCTGGAGTGCGTTGGCCAGCTTAGGTTGCTTGGTCAGTTCCGGCTGACATCCCACTGCGACAATCGCCGACAAAAGAACCAGACAAAGGAGCTTCATCGACTTCATTTTAGCTACCTCCCGTAAATATACGCTTCCTTCGGCACACCTTCTGCCGCTGCATATCCGAGGTTTTCAAACTGCCAACATTTGGCAACCTATCACAACGACGCTGCCCAGTCGAAGACTCTGCTTTTTGGAACACTAGCCATGATAGGCTTGACATTTGGATATGCCGGACTTATTATCCGCCAGGAAGATCAGAATTTTGGATTTTGCTAATTGACAAATGGAGGTGTTGCAATGGCAGAATTGAGCCAGTACATTCAAAGCGCGGATTGGAAAACCGAAAAGCATGTTCCAGTAATTGAGTGCCCGGCAAAAGTCAAAGCCGATGAGCTGTTTCAGGTGAAGGTCACTCTGGGCAAAGAAGTGGCGCATCCTAATACCACAGAGCACCATATAAGCTGGATTTCGCTTTATTTTCACGCCCAGGGCGGCAAATTCATCCAGCATATCGCCCATGTCGAGTTCAAGGCTCACGGTGAGTCAACCGAAGGGCCGAATAAAGGGCCGGTCTATACGCACCATGAGGCCATAGCTTCAATGAAGATATCCAAGTCGGGTACATTGCACGCTGTGGCGTATTGCAACATTCATGGGCTGTGGGAGTCGAGCAAGGAGATTGCTGTCAGCGTTTAGCTTTCGCCGGAACGGCGACGCCTAACCAGAGGCCGCGGATTCTCACAGGAGGATAGAGACAGTGCAGTCAGCCGTACCTGTCAGTGATAGCGTCTATTGGGTCGGGGTCAACGACCGACGGACTGCGCTTTTCGAGGCGATCTGGCCGCTGCCGAGAGGGGTCTGTTACAACTCCTATTTGATTCTCGACCGCAAAGTCGCTCTTTTGGACACGGTCAAGGAGGTTTCGCTGTCCGGCTATCTTGAAAAGCTCAAAGAAGCTCTCGGCCCGGAGAGAAAACTTGATTATCTGATAATCCACCATCTGGAGCCGGACCATTCCGGCTCTTTACGGGTGCTGCGGGAAATCTTCCCCCAGATGAAAATTGTGGGCAACAAAAAGACCGCCGAGTTTCTTGGCCGACTCTATGGCATCAAGCACGGCGTGGAAGTTGTGCAGGACGGCGATGAATTAGAGCTGGGCAAGAAGAAGTTGAAGTTTCTGCTTACTCCGATGGTACACTGGCCTGAGACAATGATGAGCTACGAGCCGGCAGACAAGATTCTCTTTTCCGGCGATGCCTTTGGAGGATTCGGTACACTGGATGGCGGCATCTTTGATGATGTGCTTGACATTGCTTGCCTCGAGGACGAAATCCTGCGCTATTTTTCCAACATTGTCGGTAGATATTCGCCCATGGTCCAAAAGGCTGTGACAAAATTGAAGGATTTAGAGGTCAAGATTGTCGCCCCAACACATGGGCCGATTTGGCGAAAGCACCCGGAGCGGATCATCGAGTTGTACGACCGGTGGAGCCGATACGAAGCAGAAGAAGGTGTGGTCATTGCTTACGGCTCGATGTACGGCAACACCGAGAGAATGGCTGAGGCCGTGGCGGAAGGCTTGTGTGAGCAGGGCCTTGCGACCGTCCGTGTTCACAACGTCTCGCGGAGCCATGTTTCTTATATCATCCGAGACGTCTGGCGTTACAAAGGGCTCATATTGGGCAGCCCCACCTACGATACGAAGGTCTTTCCGCTGATGGATTCTTTGCTCAGGCTACTGGAGACCAAAATGGTCAAGAAACGTGCGGTCGGAATTTTTGGCAGCTTCGGCTGGGCTGGCGGTGCGGTCAAGGCAATGACCGAGTTTGTAAAAAATAGCGGCCTGGAGCTTGTAGAGCCGGCTGTCGAGGTCCAATTCGCAGCCGATGCTGGCGAGTTGGAGCAATGTCGCCAGCTTGGCAGAAATTTGGCCAGGCATATCCGTGAGAGCTCCACTTAATTCCACTATTACTTTTGGGAGCGAATAGAATGGCTGAAAAAATAAAAAGCTGGGAGAAGCGGCTGAGCGGCGAGCCTGATGAGCTTACGGTCGATTTTGTGGAATCGCTCTCGTTTGACCAACGGCTTTACAAATATGACATTGTCGGGTCCATCGCCCACGCGCAGATGCTGGCTGAGCAAAATTTAGTCAGCAAGTCGGAATTCAAGGCGATAAAAGCCGGGCTTATCGAAATCGGAGAGGAAATCGCACAAGGGCGGTTCAAATTCGACAAGAGGTATGAAGATATTCACATGGCAATCGAAGCCGCACTGATAGCGAAGATCGGCCAAGCCGGTGAGAAACTCCATACCGGCAGAAGTCGAAACGACCAGGTTGCCACCGACATTCGGCTGTGGATGCGCGACCAGATAGAGATTCTGCAGGCCAAATTGACGCTGCTGCAGAAAGCGTTTGTGAAATTGGCAGCCGAGCACACCGAGGACGTAATGCCGGGCTATACGCATCTGCAGCGTGCTCAGCCGGTAGTTATTGCCGTGTATCTTTTGAGCTTTGTGGAGCAGTTTGAGCGTGATTTTATTCGGCTGAAAAACTGCCGGAACCTGGTCAACATTTGCCCGTTAGGTAGCGGCGCGATAGCCGGCTCAACGCTGCCGATAGATAGAAAAACCACCGCCAAGCAATTAGGTTTTTCCGATATCAGCTATAATAGCATCGACGCCGTAAGTGACAGGGACTTTTGCGCGGAGTTCATCTTTGATTGTGCGCTTATCGCAACGCACCTGTCGCGATTGGCGGAAGATTGGATTATTTATTCGTCCAGCGAATTCGGGTTTGTGCAAATCGATGACCGGTATTGCACGTCGTCAAGTATGATGCCTCAGAAGCGCAATCCCGATGTTCTGGAGCTTATTCGTGCGAAAACAGGGCTGGTTTACGGCTCGTTGATGGCAATGCTGACTATTTTGAAATCTCAGCCAATGGGCTATAACCGCGATTTGCAGGAAGATAAGGTTCACATTTTCGCCGCAGGTGATGTGGTAAGCCAGTCGCTCGATGTGGCGGCAGCGATTGTTGCGAACACGAAATTCGATACCGAGAAGATTTCCGCCCGGCTGGACGAAGGTTTTCTGGATGCCACTAGCTTGGCTGAGTATCTGGTCAAAAAGGGCGTCCCTTTCCGCGAGGCTCATGGCATCGTTGGGTCGCTCGTAGCTGACTGTGAAAGGCAGAACAAGAAATTTGCGCAGCTAAGCCTGGATGAACTGAAGAAATATTCTGCCCGTATAGAGCATGATGTTTACGAGCACTTAGGCGCGGAAAATGTGGTTTGCAGATATGTTACTGAGGGGGCAGCCGGACCTAACCAGGCAAAAAGACAAATCACGTACTGGAACAAACAGTTGTTGCAACGATAAATATTTAGCCCCACGTTTTACGTGGGGTTTCAATCGCCCGGTGAAAAAACCGATGAGCATAACCGAAGATGAAATAACCGAGTGGTTCGCGCCAGAGCAAGTTATCCGCAGCGGATTATCCTATTGGCATTGGCGATGATATGGCCGAAATCCAATTGGCCGAGGATGTATCAGTTCTTATCACGACCGATATGCTGCTCGATGGTGTTCACTTCGACTTGCGACAAACCACTTTGAAACAGGTTGGATATAAGGCTATGGCGGTCAGCCTTAGCGACTGCGCCGCGATGGCAACCGTGCCGGTAGCTGCGGTGGTGGCTGTTGCGCTACCAAAAGGTTTCGGCGAAAAAGAATTGAAGCAACTGCATGGCGGCATAGTTATGGCCGGCGCTAAATTTGCCTGCCCGTTGGTGGGCGGTGACATTACCTGCTGGAAGGGCGAAGAGCCATTTGCGGTAAATGTAGCGATGCTCAGTAGACCCGCAGGCAACGCACCGGTAAGAAGGTCCGGCGCCAATGTTGGTGACGCTATATGCGTTACAGGCGCCCTTGGAGGTGCCATTAGCGGCAGGCATCTTAATTTTGAGCCGAGAGTGAAAGAGGCGATAAAAATCGCTCAAATGGTAAAGTTGAACGCGATGATTGATTTAAGCGATGGGCTGAGCAGCGACCTAAATCGCATCTGCCGAGCCAGTGGTGTGGGTGCTATTATAAATGCCGAGCAGATTCCTTTATCGCAGAAGGCCGGAAAGGCTGAAGAGGAGTTAAGTTCGGCGCTGAATGATGGCGAAGATTTTGAGTTGCTTTTTACACTTTCGCCGCAAGAGTGTCAAAAATTGCTGAGCAAGTGGAAAGGGCCGTTGGCTATTACGGAAATCGGCACAATCACCGACACCAAGAAAATGCAAATAGCAATGCCCGGTGGTTCCCTCCGCAATTTGCAGGCCCACGGATACGATCATTTCAAGAGGTAACAAGGGCAATTAGGGAGGTACAAGTTATGAAATGTCGATTAATAATTAGCTGGGCGGCATGTTTGCTTCTGCTGCCCGCTCTTACTACTGTGCTGACCGCCGCAGAGAAACTGGACCGAGGCCTAATTGCCCTTGAGCGTGAGGATGGCTCGGTCTTTTTGAGCTGGCGCCTGCTCCAGAGCGATCCGGAAGACATCACCTTTCTAGTCACTCGACGCAGTCCTGATGGCAAGATCACGGTTTTAAGCGAAGGAAAAGGATACCGGCTGACTAACATCATTGATAAGACTGTGCAGAAAGGTGCAGGAGGAAATAGGTATCTATATCAAGTCGCTGCATTCGGGCAAAAAAACGGTGCTGCGATATCGGCGCGACCGTCTGAAGCTGCGATCGTGCTGACTGGCCGAGCCAAACCCTACATTGGCATACCGTTGAAAGGCGATTATGACTTTCAGAAAGTCGGCATCGGCGACCTGGACGGCGATGGGGCTTATGAATTTGTCATCAAGCAGCCTGATTTCAATACCAACCCCTATCAGCAGCCCGGCTATTGGAAGAAGAGCACTACCACCTACAAACTTGAAGCCTATCGTTTGGATGGCACGATGCTGTGGCGGTATGATATGGGCTGGTCTATTGAGGCGGGCATTTGGTACTCGCCGTGGGTCGTTTATGACGTAGACGGAGACGGCAAAGCCGAAGTCTATTGCAAAGCCGGCGTCGGAGACCCACGAGATGAAAAAGGACTTGTTCAAACCGGGCCGGAATTTCTGGTCAAGATTGACGGACAAACCGGCCAAGTTGTCGCCAGAGACCGACTGGTTAAGCCGGGAAGGATTTGACAGCTACAACTATTACTGCCGCAATTTCCTGACTGTGGCATATCTTGACGGGCAAACGCCCTCTCTGATTATGCAGCGGGGCACGTACAACCTGATTAAGGTAAAAGCGACCGACAAAGATTTCAATCAAATCTGGTATTGGGAATCGCCTCAAAGAAAAGGCAAAATACGGGGGACAGAGTTCGCACGGCTTGATTACCGCCGATGTCGATCAGGATGGCCGAGATGAATTGGTCCTTGGTGCAGCCGTGCTGGACGATAATGGCAAGGGACTTTGGACTCTGGAAATGGGACATCCCGATGTCTGTTACGTTGCCGATATGGACCCGAATAATCCCGGCCTAGAGGTTTTTTATGGTTTTGAAACACGCCAGAAAACCGATGGTATTTGTCTGGTTGACGCGAAGACCGGACGCAAACTCTGGGCAAACAAAGAGCCTACGCAGCACCTTCACAACCAGGGAATGGTCGGCGACATCCTGGCACAGTTCCCCGGCATGGAGGTCTTTGTCGGCGAAAGAGACTTGAAAAAGCGTTGGCTTTATAGCGCAAGCGGTAAGCTGATTAAGTTTCGAGAAGAAGGCTCGCTCAGTCCGCGTCCGGTCTGGTGGGACGCCGATCCGCAGAAAGAGGTGATTTTCTCTGGCGACATTAGGGACTGGGATGGGCAGGTCTGTCAGCCCATCGAAGGTCGCGTAGTCGCCGTTGTTGATTGTCTTGGCGACCATCGGGAAGAAGTGATCACCAGCGTTAAAGGAGAGCTTCGGATCTATTCAACCACCATTCCTGCCTCTGACCGGCGAGTTTGTCTGATGCAGGACCATCAATATCGCCTGGGCGTCGCCGCTCAGACTATGGGCTATTATTATCCGGCTCAACTTGGCAAATAATAGCCGCGCCATCGACTCGTTGGCACCGAGATACTCAGACTGACTATGGAGATGAACATCACATCCGAATCGCCTGAGCAAACTATTGAGCTTGGGCGCAGGATTGGGCAGCAGTTAAAGGGCGGAGAGATCATAGCTGTTTGCGGCCAGTTAGGAAGCGGCAAAACGCATTTGATCAAGGGCATTGCGGCAGGCGCGGCGCTCAGGACCGCAGATCTGTCACAAGCCCTACATTCGTCATCGTCAACGAGTATGCAGGCAAGTTCGATATTTACCACGTAGATGCGTATCGGCTGAATTCGGTTGACGAGTTTGAAATGATAGGCTTCGACGATTTCTGCTATTCTGGCTCGGTAGTGCTTATTGAATGGGCGGATAAGATCGAAGCGGCTTTGCAGACGATGGATTACATTCGCATCGAAATAACTCACGCCGGGACAACCAAACGCAAAATACATGTCAAGAACGCGCCGGCGTACATCAACTATGAACGGTGAAATCGCGGTGTCTCTTGGCATCGGCTGCTATGCCTAAGGCCGAATAGCGGTGCCGTCGGGTCTGCGAACCGGCTCCCAGTAGCCGGGGGCGTCAGGCAGCGGGAACTTGGCGGCAAGCTCCTCGTTGATATCAACGCCAAGCCCGGGGCCTCGTTGACGTGCATATAGCCGTTCTCAACCGTGGGACAGCCGGGGAAAACCTCTCGTGTCTTTTCGCTGAAGTTGACACATTCCTGGATGCCGAAGTTCCAGATGGCTAAGTCCAGATGGGCGTTCGCGGCATGGCCGACCGGCGAGACGTCACCCGGGCCGTGCCAGGCGCTGCGGACGTTGAACCACTCGCCCAAAGCGGCGATCTTGCGCGCGACGCTCAGCCCGCCGACCTGCGAAATATGAACCCGGATGAAGTCAATCAGCCTCTCGGAAATCAAGCCGACCCATTCGTGCGGACTGTTGAAACAGCTCGCCCATCGCAATGGGAACACAGGTCTGCTGGCGAAGCAGCTTGAAATAGCCGATGTCTTCGGGGGCAAATGGGTCCTCGATGAAGAACGGCCGATACTTCTCCAGCCGCTTGACCAAATTGATCGCCTCGATCGGCGGAATCCGCTCGTGAATGTCGTGGAGAAGCTCGACTTCGTCGCCGCACGTGCTGCGGACGTGCTCGAACATCTCGAGAGTCGCCTTTGACGTAGGGCCTGACTTCCATAAGCGAATCCGACGGCAGGCCAAAGCCGGCTTCCTTGAAGTGGGCGTTCTTCGACAGGTGCGGCGAGCCGTAGCCGCCACGCTGTATGCTGATATGCCGAAACCCTCGTTCCATAGCCTCACGCACGCTCTCCTCGATCTGCTTGAGGTCGTTGCCGCCACAATGCGTGTAGCAATCCACCGCGAAACGACACTTGCCCCCGAGCAACTGATAGACCGGCATGTTGGCACGTCTTGCCTTTGATGTCCCACAGAGCCTGGTCCAGCCCGCTCATCGCATTGTTCAGTACCGGCCCGTTGCGCCAGTAGGAGCTTGTGTAGGCGTTTTGCCACAAATCCTCGATGTTATCGACGTCCCTGCCTTTAGCGAAAGGGTTCAGGTACTCGTTCACCGCCACTGCGACAGGGAGCGGCCGCTGATTGAATGTTGCACAGCCCAGGCCGTAAAGACCCGGCTCGCTCGTCTCGACCTTCACCACGCAAAGCGTATCCCCGCCGGCGCGGTGAGAATCGCTTTGACGTTGGTGATTTTCAGCGGAGGTAATCCCTTCGTTGCCTTCGAGTACACTTCTGCAACAGCATCATTTTTTGACCTATAAAAGACCCAGTAGTTCTGAAATTGTGCCAAGTCCAAAGCCCTTAATGAGATCACGCCGATCCATTCAGATCTCCTTATTTTCACTTTGCCGGCGGTGAGCATGCTTTGGCAGGCTTTCGGTGCCACCAAGTGGCCAGAATGGATCCGGAGACATTCTGCCATGGGCCAAAGATGGCCGGCGCCAAGGCAGTAGCCGAACTTTTAATCACATTCATAGCCAGTCCCGATGCCATTCCGCCATTCTGCATTCCGACTTCAAAAGCCACCGCTCTGCATACACGCTCATTCAAGCGAGCCCGCACGAGCCATCCAGTACCCCAGCAAATAACCTGCGGCGTTATGAATCATTGTGGCTGCAAACAGGTAAGGCAGTACACCTTTAAGTTCTTCCCCGGAGATGTCATGAATGGAGCGGGCAGTAATAACCGCAATTATGCAGCAAATCCCGAGCATAGATACAATCGGCAACACCCCATCCATCCAGCGCTCCGGTCCTTTTAGCCATACACGTATCACTAATTGCGACAGCGCAACCACGACTGAGCAGTGCCAGCCCAAAGATAATACCGCCTCTGGGAAAAGAGGCTTCATAGGGTTGGCCTTTACTACATGTGAATATGGCCGTTGGCACGAAACGTATTGCAAGCACGGTAGAAAGGATACCTGCTGCCGTAATGAAGGACAACAACCAACCGTGATGAAACACCTTGTGTCTGCTGTAAAGGATACGATTTGCGAGAAGACCCGCAATTATAGGGACGATTATCATGTTGATGATTTCAAACATCATTTTCAGTAAATAGACTTCAACCAACTTGCCGCCCAATATTTTCATCAGCACGGGCGTCATAAACGGTGCGGCGAGAGTCGTGCAGGAAGTAACCGTAACCGATACGGCCACATCGCCGCCCGACAGATACGTCATAACGTTTGAAGCTACGCCGCTCGGACAGCAGCCGATTAGTACTATGCCCGCCGCTATTTCAGGTGTAAAACTCTCCGGCGTAAAACCGAACGTCTTGCCAAAAATCAGGCTATTGGCAAGGGCCCAGCCGGTAAAGGGCATTATAAGAAACTGCGCGACAAATCCCACGAATATAGGCCAGGGTCTTTTGAATACCTGGCTGAAATCCTGAAATAACT
>CAWFCJ010000077.1:0-16274 GCA_963814265.1 Sedimentisphaerales bacterium
ATGAATCAGCGGTTAGGGAACGTTTGTCTGGCGTTTGTTCTGTTGTGTAGTGCTGTCGCGCTGGCCCAGCAGGAGGCTATCGACATTGTGATCGAGGCGTGAAGAGTAACGACCCGGCCATGCAGGCGGGGGCCATAGCTCTGGTAAGGGACATACCGGGCAAAGAAATAACAGAAGCTTTGGCCAAGCAACTGCCGAATCTTCCAGCCGCAGGACAGGTGCAACTGCTCTCGGCCTTTGCAGACCGTGCAGATGCGGCTGCTTTACCGGCTGTAATCAAGGCTGCTGACTCCGCCAACGAGTCGGTGCGGATAGCGGCGATAAAGGCGGTAGGCCAGTTGGGCGACGCTTCGAGCGTTTCGCTGCTATCGAGCCGAGCGGCTTTAGCGAGCGGGGAAGAGCAAAAGGCTGCCCGCGAGAGCCTGTATCGGCTGCGAGGCCAACAGGTCGACCAGGCAATTCTGGCAGCAATCCCCACTGCCCAGCCCGATGTGAAAATTGAGCTAATCCAGGGCGTCGGGCAGCGTAATATACTGCCCGGCATACCAGTCTTGCTGAAAACCGCCGCAGACGGTGATACTAAGGTTCAACGAGAATCGTTCAAGGTTCTAAAGACGGTTGCCGACGAGAAGTTTTTGCCCGCTTTGGTCGAGCTTCTGATAAAGACAAAGAGCGAGTCGGTGCGCGGAGAGGCCGAGAAGACCGTAGCGGCGGTTGCCCACAAAATCCAGCAGAAAGATCGCCAGGCCGAAGCCGTCTTGGCTGCGCTTGCGCAGGTTGTGGATGTCGAAGCTCGGTGCTCGCTGTTGAGTGTGCTGGGCAAAATTGGCGACAATAGTGCCCTGCCGGACCTTCGTAAAGCGCTCGAAAGTCGCAATGCAAAGATTCAGGACGCTGCAATTCGTGCGCTATCTGACTGGCCGAACCCTGCCCCCGTAGACGACCTGCTGAAGGTGGCAAAGACTTCCGACAATCAAGTTCACCGAATTCTTGCGCTGAGAGGTTTTGTGCGCCTGCTTGGGCTTGGAACCGGCCGACCGGCAGAAGAAATGATCAAACTGTATCAGCAGGCAATGAAATTAGCACCGGATGTGCCGGAGAAAAGAAAAGTCCTATCGGGCGTGGCCAATACCAAGTCACTTGCTGCTCTGGAGATGGCTGCGACTTGCTTACAGGATAGTGCCTTGCAGCAGGAAGCGGAAATTGCCGTCGTAAAAATCGCTGAAGGCATCTACGGCAGCTATCCAGACAGAACAAAGGACGTGCTCGGCAAAATCCTGCAAACGTCCAAGAGCGATTCGTTGCGGGAACAGGCGCAGAACGTGATAAATCAAATTGGGCGATTCGAGGATTACATTACTGCGTGGCAGATTTGCGGCCCATACACCAAAGAAGGAGCGGACGGCTCTATGCTTTTCGATATCGCCTTTGCTCCGGAAAAACCTGATCCGTCTTCGGCGGACTGGCAGATTATGCCCGCCGGTACTAACCAAGATAGGCCCTGGCTGATGGGGCTTGACCGGGCGCTGGGCGGCGACAATCGGGCGGCATATCTGCGTACAAACGTGTGGTCCGACAGAGAAGAGAAAGTCCTGCTGGAGCTGGGCAGCGATGACGGCATTAAAGTCTGGCTGAACGGCCAGCTTGTTCATGCCAATAATGCGACGCGACCTGCCACTGCGGGCCAGGACAAGGTCGAGGTGACTTTGAATCAGGGCTGGAATCCGCTATTGTTAAAAGTAACGCAGGGCGGCGGCGAGTGGGCAGTTTGTGCACGCATTCGCCGGCTGGACGGCAGCAAACTTGATGGGCTAAAATACCAGGCAGAAAAATAGAACCTGCGGTGAAACCGCAGGCTAAATATTTAGCCCCGCGTTTTACGCGGGGTTCTGTGTACAGGAGAAAAAGTAATGATTTACGTGGTAACTGTGAGTAAAGGTGCAAGATTGGTTTTGAGCTTGGGCATATTTGCGGTTTTGGCTGGCTGTGTAACCGGCGAAAAAAAGGAGCCGCCAGCCCCAGCCCGTAAGGTAGTTGAAAGCGTCGATCCCTTTATGGGCGACTGGCAGGGCCAGTGGGAATTGGGTGATGGAAGTGACTCAGGGCCCCTCGTGGCACAGGTAATAGCTTTGGGCAAAGGCCAATACCAGGCTCGCGTGCTTGCGAGTTTTGATGCGCGTGTTGATCCGTACATAGTTCTGGCGGGCCGGCAAGAAGATAGCAAGGTTCGACTCTCAGGACATTCAAAGCTGAGAAACGACGCTGTTGACCTCGATGCTCAGGCAGTCATCGCAGGCGACAAATTCACCAGCACATTCAAGGGACGCCAGGAAGGCGACGGTCAGGAGTATCCGGGAAAGTTCTCATTAAGCAAAACTGTCCGCCTTTCGCCCACATTGGGCGCAAAGCCGCCGCGCGGTGCGATTGTACTATTTGATGGGAAAAACTTCGATCAGTGGAGGCCTGCAGAGAAAAAGCCCGGTCAGGAATCGGTGCAATGGAAACTTGCCGATGGTGCGATGGAAGTCAAGCCGGGCACTGGTTCAATAATAACCAAAAGGGAATTTACTGATCTGAAGCTGCATCTGGAATTTCGCACGCCGTTTATGCCCGAAGCCCGCGGTCAGGGCCGCGGCAACAGCGGCGTTTATTTGCAGGGCCGCTACGAAGTCCAGATTCTGGATAGTTATGGTCTGGAAGGATTGGACAATGAATGCGGCGGAATCTATCAGGTGGCGGCACCTCTGGTAAATATGTGTGCTCCGCCGATGCAGTGGCAGACTTACGATATTACTTTCCGTGCTCCGCGGTTCGACCAGGCCGGCAATAAAAAAAGCGACCCCTGCTTGACCGTGATTCACAACGGCGTCAAAATTCACGACCAGGTGAACGTGCCTGGCTCGACAACCGCTGCCTTGGGTGGTGACGCAGTCAAACCCGGCGGCATATATCTGCAGGATCACGGTAATCTCGTGCAGTTCCGAAATATCTGGCTGGTGGAGCAGAATGGAGGTTGATGCGTATTCCACAATTTTTAGTTTTTGGTTTTGAGTTTTGAGTTATAAGTGCCAGGCGATCGATTCTTTCATTCACTAAAAGTAAAGGAGCTAAGCTCATGTCGAACATCACGCGTCGTCAGTTTATTAAGGGCACCGTTGCCGTCGGAACCGCATGCACTATTGGTTTCCCGCGCCTCATCCGGGCCCAGGGACTCAACGAAAAACTCCAGGTGGGATTCATCGCCGCGGGCGGACAGGCTGAGGAGCCATACGGGCTGCATCCCATGAGGCCGGCCTTCAGTGCATCGCCTTCGCGGAGGTTGACAAGACCCGGTGGAACGGCGTCCTGGACAAGAAAGGCTGGGAAAAGGCGGCCGGGTATACGGATTGGCGGAAGGTATTCGAAAACCACGGCAAGGAACTCGATGTGGTCTTCGTGGCGACTCCGGATCACAGCCATTTTGCCCCGTCGATGACCGCCGTTTCCATGGGCATTCACTGCTACACCGAGAAGCCGCTGACTTGGTCGGTTCGCGAGGCCCAACTGCTGGCGGCCGCCTACGCCAAGAATCCCAAGGTCGTCACCCAGATGGGCAACCAGGGCCACGCCGGAAATGGATGGCGGGTGGCGTACGAATACGTCAAGGCCGGCGCCATCGGCGACATCGTGGAGTTTCACACCTGGACGAATCGCCCCATCTGGCCGCAGGGCGGCGACCGTCCGGAGGGATCAGATCCGATCCCCGAAACCCTGGACTGGGATGCTTGGATCGGCCCGGCCCCGATGCGTCCTTACAAGGAAGCGATGGTCCTTACCATCCCTTCAACTGGCGGGGCTTCGTCGATTTCGGCTCCGGGGCCCTGGGCGATATGGCCTGTCATACGACCGACGGAATCTATGCGATCATGAATCCGGGCTATGCGGCCACCGCCGAGCCGATCATCATGACCGGACCCGTCAAGGATCAGTTCCCGGCCGGGATGGTGATCAAGAGCACCTACCGCGCCAAAGACGGCCGGCCCGGGTTCACCACCTACTGGTACGAGGGCAACGAAACAAGATGGAACGCCTTTCATGCCGGAGAACCCGGAGGAACTCAAGGTCGACAGACGCAAACTGCCGAGAACGGGAAACCTGGTCATCGGCACCAAGGGAAAAATGCTGGTCAATGGCGACTACTGGGACAGCCCGCGCCTGATCCCGGAAGCGCGGCACAAAGAGTTCGGCCAGCCCGCAAAACTACTCGAACGCTCTCCCGGCCATCACGAGGAGTTCTTCATGGCCTGCAAGGGCGAGAAGCCGCGGGAGTTCAGCCAGTCCAACTTCGGCTACTCCGGTCCCATGGCCGCCAACATCCAGCTCGGCAACCTCTGTGCCCGCGCGGGAAAGAAGCTCGAGCTGAACGAAGCTGGGAAGATCATCAGCGACCCGAAGATCAACGACCTGGCTTGGCGCGAGCCCCGCAAGGGTTGGGGACCGCTGGAAATGAAGGTCTAAGCGAATTGTGAAACAACAAGCGTTCAGCGTATAGCGTTTAGCGATGCAGTTTTTTGCTATCCGCTGTACGCTGCACGCTAAACGCTAAAAACCTATCCTTTTTTGAGGTTGCGCCTTATGAAAAAGTCAGGCGATTCAAAGACGGTCAAATGTAGTTCAGGTCTGTCACGCCGGGAGTTTATGGGGGCTGCCGCCGCGGTCGGCGCCTTTACCGTTGTGCCGCGCTACGTGCTGGCTCGCTCCGGTCAATCATCGCCCAGCGAGAAGCTTAATATTGCGGGCATCGGGTTTGGCGGACGCGGCGCCGGAGACCTCGCCGAGGTCGGCAGCGAAAACATCGTCGCCCTTTGTGATGTGGATGAAAAGTACGCTGCCGGCGTATTTAAGCAATACCCAAAGGCAAAAAAGTACCGCGACTTCCGCGTGATGCTGGATAAAGAGGGCAGAAACATTGATGCGGTGGTAATTGCCACGCCCGGACCACAGCCACGCGGTTATCGCGATGACGGCCATCAAGATGGGAAAGCATGTTTACTGTGAGAAGCCGCTGACCCACTCGATCTGGGAGGCCCGGCAGCTTACAGAGGCCGCCCGTAAGGCTAAAGTCGCCACGCAATTGGGTAACCAGGGACAGGCATCCGAATCGACTCGCCTTGTATGCGAATTTATCCGGGCAGGCGCCATTGGGCAGGTGCGGGAGGTCCATTCCTGGTGCAATAGATACATTTCACCTCGCGGCATAGACCGACCGAAGGAAACGCCGCCCGTACCCGAAACGCTGGACTGGGACCTTTGGCTCGGCCCGGCGCAGCAGCGGCCCTACCATCCTTGCTACCATCCGTTTAGCTGGCGCGGCTGGTGGGACTTTGGAACGGGCGTATTAGGTGACATCGGCTGCCATCAGCTCGACCCGATTTTCCGCGCCTTGAAGTTGGGATACCCAATAAGTGTCGAGGCTTGCTGCAGCGGCGTCAATGACGAAACTGCGCCGCTGGCATCAATCATTCGCTATGAATTTGGCGCCCGCGGTGATTTGGTGCCGGTAACTTTGACCTGGTACGATGGCGGCTTAATGCCCCCCAGGCCGGCAGAGCTTGAGGACGGACGCCGTTTTGGCGACGCCGACGATAACCTGTGTGTTGGCGACAAGGGCAAAATGCTTGGCCACCGGCTTATTCCGGAGTCAAAGAGCAAAGAATTCGGCAAGCCGCCGGAAGTTCTTGCCCGTTCGCCCGGGCATCACAAAGAGTGGATATCGGCCTGCAAGGGCGGCAAACCCGCAGGCTCAAATTTCGATTGGGCAGGACCGCTGACCGAGGTAGTTTTGCTCGGCAATATCGCCCTCCGAATGAGCCAGAAGCTATATGAAACCGGCCTTAAGTTGTATTACGACGGCCCGAATATGAAGATTACCAACCTGCCGGAGGCCAATAAATACATCCGCGATGAGTATCGGCAGGGTTGGACTCTGTAAGATTATACCTTGGATTAACCGCAGAGCACGCTGAGATGCCGAGACGAAGAATATAAAGGGCGTTTTCTCTGCGGTCTCCGCGCTCTCAGCGGTAAAGGGGATTAAATAGTGGACAAGAAAACAATGTCTCGCCGAGATTTTATGGGGACTGCGGCAGCGGTCGCGGCATTTACTGTTGTGCCCCGGCATGTTCTTGGAGGCGCTGGTCAACCGCCGCCCAGCGAGAAGCTCAATATCGCAGGCATCGGCGTCGGCGGGCAGGGCGGCAGTGACCTCAATGCGCTGAGCAGCCAGAACATCGTGGCCTTGTGCGACGTGGACTGGCGCCAGGCGGGCGGAGCCTTCAAGCGCTACCCGAATGCCAGGAAGTACAAGGACTTCCGCGAGATGCTGGACAAGGAGGACAAGAACATCGACGCCGTCATCGTCGCGACGCCCGACCACGTGCCACGCCGTCGCCTGCATGGCCGCCATCAAGCGGGGCAAGCACGTCTATTGTGAGAAGCCGCTGACGCACTCGGTCTATGAGGCCCGCATGCTGGCCGAGGCGGCCCGCGAGCACAAGGTCGCGACGCAGATGGGCAACCAGGGCCAGGCCGGCGAGGAAGTCCGCCTGCTGTGCGAAACCATCTGGGACGGGGCCATCGGGCAGGTGCACGAGGTGCACGTCTGGACGGACCGGCCGCTCAACGGGATCAACGACGTCTACTGGCCGCAGGGTGTGGACCGGCCGAAAGAAACGCCGCCCGTGCCCGAGACCCTGGACTGGGACCTGTGGCTTGGCCCGGCGCCGTATCGGCCGTATCAACCCGTGTCTATCTGCCGTTCATTTGGCGGGGCTGGTGGGATTTCGGCACCGGGGCGCTGGGCGACATCGGCTGCCACAGCCTGGACCCGGTATTCCGCGCGCTGAAGCTGGGCACCCGACCAGCGTCGAAGCCTGCTGCACGCTGGTCAACGACGAGACGTACCCGGTGGCCTCGCGCGTGACGTATGAGTTCCCTGCCCGGGGGATCTGGCGCCGGTGAGGCTGCACTGGTATGACGGCGGGATGAGGCCGCCTCGGCCGCCGGAGCTGGAGGACGGCCGCAGGTGGGACACGAACGGCGCCCTCTACATCGGCGACAAGGGCAAGATGCTCGGGGCCGGCTGATCCCGGAGTCGCGACAAAGGAATACGGCAAGCCGCCGCAGAAGCTGGAGCGTTCGCCCGGCCACCATCAGGAGTGGATCAACGCCTGCAAGGGCGGCAAGCCCGCCGGGTCGAACTTTCGACCACGCCGGGCTGCTGGCCCAGGTCGTTTTGCTCGGCAACGTTGCCCTGCGTCCGGAATTACGCGAGAAACTGACCTGCGCCAAGCTGCAGTGGGACGGCGACAATATGAAGTTCACCAATATGCCCGAGGCGAATGAATTTCTCCGCCGTGAGTACCGCGCAGGTTGGACGCTGTGAGATTATACCTTGGATTAACCGCAGAGGACGCTGAGAGCGCCGAGACGAAGAATATAAAGGGTGTTTTCTCTGCGGTCTCCGCGCTCTCAGCGGTAAAGGGGATTAAATAATGGGCAAGAAAAAGTTATCACGACGTGAGTTTCTGAGCGGCACGGCTGCGGCAGCGGCTTTCACCATCGTTCCGCGGTATGTGCTCGGCGGCCCTGGGAGGACTGCACCGAGTGAAAAGCTAAACATCGCCTGTATCGGCGTCGCGGGTATGGGGGGCGGCGATGTAGGGCAGGTAAGCACAGAAAATATCGTGGCACTATGTGACGTGGACTGGCGGCACGCAGCCGGCACATTCGAGCGATTTGCCGCCGCTAAGAAATACCGCGACTTCCGCGAGATGCTCGAAAAAGAAAACAAAAGCATCGACGCTGTCACGGTATCCACGCCGGACAATACGCACGCTGTCGCAGCAATGATGGCGATAAAGATGGGTAAGCACGTCTATTGCCAAAAGCCGCTGGCGCATGACATGTACGAGGTGCGTAAGCTGACCGAGGCTGCCCGTGAGCATAAAGTGATGACGCAGATGGGCATTCAGCTTCACGCTGAGAATTGCGTCAAGTACGTGGTGGAGTTCATCAAGTCCGGCGTGATCGGCAAGGTTCAGAAAGTGGACATCTGGAGCGGCAAGGACTGGGGCGGGGGTACTCGGCCTAAAGAAACGCCGCCCGTTCCGCAAACGCTTGATTGGGACCTTTGGCTGGGCCCTGCGCCGTATCGGCCCTACCATCCGACTTATCTGCCGGGCGAGTGGCGGCGGTGGTGGGATTTCGGAACGGGCACGCTCGGCGATATGGGCTGCCATATTATCGACCCAGCCTGGTGGGCACTCGATTTGACCTACCCAACGTCGGTGGAAGCTGAACCGGGCCCCTTCAACGAGGAGACTTATCCGCAAAAGACGGTCGTTCGATGCGAATTTCCTGCACGGGGCGATTTGCCGCCGGTAACGCTTACCTGGTATGACGGTGCCAACCAGCCGCCGCGCCCGCAAGAGCTTGAGAAAGAGCGGAATCTACCCGACCAGGGTGGGCTTTATTACGGCGAAAAAGGCACAATACTTGCCCCGCACGGCGGTAACCCAAGACTTATACCAGAATCGAAGATGAAGGGCTTTAAGCTGCCTGAGCCGTCGCTGCCGCGAGAGGTGAACCACTATCAGGACTGGATCAGGGCCTGCAAAGGCGGCCCGAAGCCGCTGGCTAATTTTGACTACTCTGGACCCCTGACCGAGACGATTTTATTGGGCAACGTGGCCGCACGCGCCGGACAGAAATTGGCCTGGGATGGCCCGAATTTCAAAGTTACCAACCTGCCCGAGGCGGATAAGTATTTGAGACGTCAGTATCGCCAAGGGTGGACCCTGTGAGCGTTTAGCGTTTAGCGTATAGGAAACTGCACGCTGTACGCTATACGCTGTACGCTATCAACTTTGCACTTATTATGAGTTCTGCAAAATTGCAGGTTAGGCATATATTATTTAAGGAAATCCGGTTTTGATTTTCTTAAATAATCGCCTAACTATTTGTCAGAGAACAGCTTACTGTTTGACAAGGAAAAAACAAAAACCGTTTTTTCCTGTCAAAGTATGCCTAACCTGCAATTTTGCAGAAACCTTAGAAGGAAAGGAGACAAACAGATGAACAGATGGCCGAAATTTATCATTGTATTGCTGGCGTTTGTACTTGGCAGCAGTTTATTGCCGAGGGTGTATGCCGACAGCCAGAAGGATTGGCATCTGGGTATGCAGGCGTACAGCTTCAACAGATTCACGTTTTACGAAGCCATAGACAAGAACAAAGCACTTGGCATGCGATACATCGAAGGTTTTCCGGGCCAATCGCTCAGTAAGGAAAAACCTGACATCAAGGCCGATCACAATATGTCGCCAGAGATAAGGAAGGAAGTCCTGCAAAAGTTGCGTGAGTCGGGCGTAAAGCTGGTAAATTACGGCGTAGTCGGCCTGCCGAACAACGAGGCGGAATGTCGAAAGGTATTTGATTTTGCCAAAGATATGGGCATCGAGACGATTGTCTCAGAGCCGCCAGAGGACGCGTTTGATCTCGTTGACAAGCTGTGCAAAGAGTACGGGATAAACGTAGCCATTCACAATCATCCAAAGCCCTCTCATTATTGGGACCCTGAGACCGTGATGAAGGTCTGCCAGGGTCGAAGCCCACGAATCGGCGCATGCGCCGACACTGGGCACTGGATGCGCTCGGGCGTAAATCCACTTGAGGCACTGAAGAAGCTCAAAGGCCGGATCATCAGCCTGCACTTTAAGGACCTGAACGAGTTCGGCAATCCCCAAGCACACGACGTGATTTGGGGCACGGGCGCCGGTAATGCCAGGGCATTGCTTACAGAATTAGCCGGGCAGAACTTCAAGGGCGTATTCTCCATCGAGTATGAGTATAATTGGATGAACTCGATGCCGGAGATCGCCGGGTGTGTGTCATTCTTTAGAAAGGTCGCAGCCGAGCTGAGCACCGCCGAGTACAAAGACGTCTTCAAAAAGGATGTTTCCAACGCCGTAATGACGCCCGGCTCCTGGGCTTTTGACGCAGAGGGCGTCCTTTCGCCCACGCCTAGCGGTCACGGTGACATCTGGACCAAGCAGCGCTACGGCAACTTCACACTGGAGTTGGACTTCAAGGTCCCCGCAGGTGGCAATAGCGGCGTCTTTATCCGCACCGGCAGTATAGAGAACTGGATCAATACCGCCATTGAAGTGCAGATTCACGCCACTACCGACGGGGCACAGCATGGCCAGTGCGGCGCCATTTACGATTGTCTGTCGCCCTCGAAGGCGGCGGTTAAAAAGCCAGGCGAGTGGAACCACTACGTTATCACGTGTCTGGACAATAAGATTTATGTGAATCTTAACGGCCAGGACATCATTGATATGGATCTGGATCTCTGGACCGAGCCACACAAAAATCCCGACGGAACTAAGAATAAGTTTCCCACCGCCTACAAGGATATGCCGCGAGAGGGACACCTGGGCTTTCAATATCACGGCAACCCAATCTGGTTCAAGAATCTTAAAATCAAATCATTTGACTGAGGATAACTGCAATGGTGTATATGAGAATGGAAAATAAGACCAACAAAGCCATAGTCTGCGTTTTCCGGACGATACTACCAAAGGCACAAAGGCACAAAGGCACAAAGCAACTCTGTGCCTTTGTCACTGTGTGCCTCTGTGCCTTGGTTATGCTCGGCTGGCAGCAAACTGCGCTTGCGGGTGAGGCAAACTCACCCGGGCAGTGGTTCAAACCATTCAACGGCAAAGACCTTACCGGCTGGGACGGCGACCCACGCCTGTGGAAGGCTGTGGATGGGGCGATTCGCGGCGAGACCACCAAAGAAAATCCCGCCCGTCAGAATACGTTTCTTATCTGGCGCGGCGGCAAACTTGCGGACTTCGAGCTAAAGATAAAGTTCCGCATCGAGAGCGGCAACTCCGGCATCCAGTACCGCAGCAAAGAGTTCGAGAAATGGCGGATAGCCGGCTATCAGGCCGAGGTCGTCGGTAATCCGGGCGCGGTAGGCTTTCTCTATCACGAGGCCGGTCGAGGCTCGCTCGTCAATGTCGGCGAGTTTGTGCTCGTCGAGCCGGATGGCGCCAAAAAAATGATCGGCAGAGTCGGCGATAAAGACGAGCTTATTAAGGCCGGCTACTACAAGGACAAGGACTGGAACGAATACCACATCATCGCCCAGGGCAACCATATTATACAGTACCTTAACGGCTATCAGATGATTGAGCTGATAGACAATGACCGCGTCACCAGTCCAGATGACCCACGGGACCTCAAAGGTGCTGCCCGCGAGGGATTACTTGCGCTGCAAATTCACACCGGACCGCCGATGGTTGTGGAGTTTAAGGATATCCTTATTAAGAATTTGCCGCCCACATACGGCGACGCCCTTATTCAATTCAACGGCGTAGACCTGGATAATTGGCTGGTGGCGGGCGATAAGCAAAAAAGCAAATGGGCCGTGGGCATGGCCAAAATGTCCTCCGAAAACCCGGAGCTGCTAACCAATGCGGGCGGTTTTGGCGAGATGATTAACCTGACCGCCAAACACGGTGACAGCGTAGATATATACTCCGAGAAAAAATTCGGTGACTGTCGCATCGAGCTGCAGGTGATGGTCCCCAAAGGCTCCAACTCCGGCATCTACGTTATGGGCGAGTACGAGATTCAGGTGCTCGATAGCTGGGGCAGGGAAAAGATGGGCCCCGGTGACATGGGGGCGATTTATGGGGCCAGTCCGCCGCCCGTCAACGCCTGCAAAAAACCCGGCGAGTGGCAAAAATATATCATCGAGATTCAAGCTCCGAGATTCGACGCCGGCGGCAAAAAAACCGAAAATGCAAGGTTCCTGAAGGTGGAGCTTAATGGCCAGGTGCTGCACGAAAACCTGGAGATGAAAGGCCCGACGCCCGGCGGTGTCACGGGCAAAGAAGCACCTACCGGCCCGCTTATGTTCCAGGGCAATCACGGACCGGTTGCATACAGAAATATTATATTAAAACCGTTGAGCAAGTAGTCTATATTGGTGGTTACCGTAAAAGAGTGCGGCGGTTTTTCTGAAGCGTTTGCCGGCGGGACAGCCGCAGAAAAATGGCGGAAGGTCACTTGACAATGTTTTGGGCCGCTGAAATAATACCGCCGGCAGAAAAGACATAAGGTTACTAAATTTTTGGAGCTGTGATAAGAGATATGAACAATCCAGAGACAAAAAAGGTCATAGACAGACGTAGTTTCCTGCGCTCTACCGCAGCGGTAGGAGCTGGGCTGGCGTTTTCACCGATGGTCATCGGGCAGACCGCCGGCAAAAAACAAGATGATATAAACGTTGCCCTGCTCGGCGCAGGTGCTCAGGGACAGGTTTTGCTAAATGCCTGCCTGAAGATACCGGGCGTACGCTTCAAGGCCGTCTGCGACATCTGGGAAGAGTACAATCAAAAACGGACCTCGCGCCTGCTGGATAGGTTTGGCCACAAGAATAATAGCTACATAGATTATAAGGAGATGCTGGCCAACGAAAAGGACCTTGATGCGGTTATAGTTGCTACCCCCGATTTCTGGCACGCTGAGCACGCTATCGCATGTCTAAAGGCTGGCCTACACGTGTATTGTGAAAAGGAGATGTCCAACAAGCTGGATGACGCCAAAAAGATGGCGCAGGCTGCGCGAGAGGCGGGCAAACTGCTTCAGATAGGCCATCAGCGCCGCAGCAATCCGCGTTACATTCACTGTTACGAGAAACTGCTCAAAGACGCCAAGATACTCGGCCGGCTCACCACGATCAACGGGCAGTGGAATCGAGCCGCCCGCGAGGATCTGGGCTGGCCGACAAAAGCCGCTATCGATCCGAAAATGCTCGAAAAGTACGGCTTCCAGTCGATGGAGCAGTTCCGCAACTGGCGGTGGTATAAAAAGCTCGGAGGCGGCCCGATAGTCGATCTCGGCTCGCACCAGATCGATATTTATAGCTGGTTCCTGGGCGCAAACCCGACATCCGTTATGGCATCGGGCGGCACAGACTACTACGACAAGAAGAGTCACGAGTGGTATGACACCGTGATGGCTATCTACGAATACCAGACCAAAGAAGGGACTGTCAGAGCCTACTATCAGACGCTAACCACCAACAGTGCCTGGGGATATTTCGAGCGATTTATGGGCGACCAGGGGACGCTGGAGATTTCCGAAGCCGGCGGAAAGGGCGAGGTCTACCGTGAGCCGACAGCACCCGACTGGGATAGGTGGGTCAAGCTGGGATACTTGAGCGAACCGCCAAAACAACAAGAAGAAAAAAAGGAAAAGCCCGAAGAAGGTGCGGCGGTGATAGATTTACGCGAGACCGTCGCGCCGCCCGCCTATAAACTGCCGGTGACGATGGAGAAGCTCTACCATCAGCCGCACCTGGAGAACTTCTTCGATGCGATTCGCGGCAAGGCAAAACTCAACTGTCCCGCCGAGGCCGCATACGAAACGGCTGTTACTGTGCTGAAAGTCAACGACGCGGTCGAAGCTGCCCGCAAACTTGAGTTCAAGCCGGATGAATTCAAGGTTTAATTTCTGGTAGCCACAGAGGACACAGAGTTCACAGAGATAAAAGAGTAGAATACTTTCTCTGAGTTCTCTGTGGCCAAAAAGGATTGGCAGTAAATTGACAAAGGAAACGGTAGCAATAATTGCTTTGATGTTGGCATCTTTCGCTTTCCCTTACGTACTGCAGGGGCAAGAATTGCTTGGTGACAGGAGCGACGGCAGCAGAGCAACGCCGCTTCATCTTATACCGTTACACGCTGAGAATAAGGATGGCGAGAAGGGCGAGCAGATCGAGCCTGGTGCCGAATTTCCGATGCCCTTTTCGACTCGCTGGACGTGCGGCGAGTGCCACAGTTACGGATTGGTGAAAAAGGGCTGGCACTTCAATGCCGTTGACAGCAATGTCCCCCCCGGCAGGCCTGGTCAGCCGTGGATATATTTTGCTCCCAAGCTATGTATCCAGATTCCGCTTTCATATCGTCAGTGGCCGGGGACATTTCGCCCAGCGCAGGTTGGGCTAACAGACTTCCAGTTTACAAGGATATTTGGCAGACATACGCCGGGCGGCGGTCCCGGCGAGGTCCAGGCAACGGAAGCTGATGAGATTGCCCGGCAGTTCGTATCTGGCACGCTTGAGATAAACTGTCTTGCATGTCACAACGCCCATTATGGCCAGGATATGGGCGGTCCCGGCGGCTATGCAGTTCAGGTCTCACGGCTGAATTTCCGATGGGCGGCTGCTGCATCGTGTGAATTTGCCTCGGTGAAAGGTTCCGCTGCTGCTGTGCCCGAGACTTATGATCCATTTTTGCCCGACCCTGATGAGAAGAACGCCCCGCGTGTAACTTACCAGAAAGAAGTGTTTAATGAGAATAACGAGGTGCTTCTTCAGATTGTTAGAGAAGTGCCCAATCAGCGATGTTATTACTGTCATTCCAACCTATACTATACTCAACCTGAAATGGGAGAGAAGTGGGCATCGGATGAGGATATACATCTTACGGCCGGTCTAAAATGCGTTGACTGTCACCGCAATGGCGTCGACCACAACATAGTGAGGGGGTATGCTGAAGAAAGCGCCAATTCCTCCAATCCTTTGGCTGCTACAAGTTCGTGTGAAGGTTGTCACCTGTCGCAGGGCAAAGATCAGCCGCAGGCTGGTCGGCTCGGAGCGCCGGTGCCAAAGCACAAGGGCTTGCCGCCGAGTCATTTGAAGAAACTTAGCTGCACAGCGTGCCATTCAGGGCCGTGGCCCGGCAAGAAAACTATCCTTACCAAAACGTCGCGTGCTCATCGGCTGGGCACGCCGAATGTGAACAAGGCGCAAGAAGTATTGCCTCATATCATCGCGCCTGTTTTTGCCAGGCAGGGCAGTGGTATTGCGGCGGAAAAATATTTAGACCCGCAACTCGTTGCGGGGTTCGTCGCCCCGTTCGGCAGGCTCAGGGCAGGCGTTCCGGCGACGGCTAAACCCAGCGAAGGCGGCAAAATAGGTCCGCATAAGGTGATTTGGCCGGCTTACTGGGCAGTCCTTGAGGATGATCAGGTTAGGCCGATAGCGATCAGCGTTGTCGAAAAGGTAGTCGGCAAAATTTTTGCCAACCTTGAGCTTCCTGCTACCGGCGATTGGCCTAATATAACCAAAGAGAAAATTGCGCAGGCAATAAAATTGCTTGGCGAATCTGTCAGCGGTAAGGCGGTGTACGTAGCGGGCGGGAAGTTGTATCGGCTTGATGATTCGGGGGAACTTGCCGAAGAACTCGATCATCCCGCGGCGGCACCTTATATGTGGCCCATAGCTCATAACGTCAGGCCCGCTGCTCAATCGCTTGGTGCTCGACAGTGTGAGGATTGCCACTCTCCCAAAGCGCTTTCTTCAAAGGCCTCGTGTGCGTTGATTCGCCGGTCCAGGCCAAAGACGGCGTCTTCAGAGAGATGAAGGATATGTACGAGTTTGAGGGCCCTGTCTATGTGCGAGTCAACTGGGTTTTCAAGCTGCTGATCGTCGGCGTTATGACCCTTCTGATTCTGCACATCCTGGGCGACCTGTATCGCCGTAGCCTGTTGTGGCTGGCTAAAAGGGCCAAGTAGTCCGCAATCCGCGGTCCATGGAGTGAACAAAAACGATGAAACAAACGGGCGGCATAAAGACGGAAGAACATGAATTCTTTCAGCGGTTCGGTTTGCAGTTCCGCGTTCAACATACACTTCTATTCTTGAGCACAATCACCCTAATCATCACGGGTGTGCCGTTGTGGTGCATGGGAAGACCCGGAGTATAGCTGGAGCCAGGCCGTCGTAAGAACCTTCGGCAGCATCGAGCTGATCCGGTATATTCACCGCGCCGGAGCGGCTGTCCTGATACTGGTTTCGATCTACCATCTGTTCTATACCGTCTTCACGAAGGAAGGCCGGCACGAATTCATCGAGCTGCTGCCCCGCTGGAAGGACGTCAGCGACGTGACTATCAACTCGCTGTATTTTCTCGGCTTGTTAAAGTATCGCCCCAGTTTTGGCCGGTACACCTATTATGAGAAGTTTGACTATTGGGCTGTGTACTGGGGTTGTGTGATTATGATCGGCACCGGGCTGGTGCTGTGGTTTCCCGAGATCACGGCCAAGTACGTTCCGTGGTTTACCTACGCGCTGGCTGCGGAAGTGCACGCCGATGAGGCCATATTGGCGGCGCTGGCGTTGTTCATCTGGCACTTCTATAATGTTCACTTTAA
>CAWFCJ010000078.1:0-21627 GCA_963814265.1 Sedimentisphaerales bacterium
TATATGTGGAACCTCGATGACTCGCGGCGGACAGGCCCGCAACTTTTTATTTTCGACAATATCGACCCCGCACAACTTATTTGCTTCCTGGATTGGATCGATGGCAGGCTTGATAAGACTATCTTCAACGTTATCAGTAAAGGCGGTGATACGGCGGAGACTCTCAGTCAATTTATGATTGTTCGCCCCAAGCTCTTGGAAAAATTCGGTTTTGACGGTTATAAAGAGCGAGTAGTAGTAACGACCGACGCGAAGAAAGGCCTGCTTCGTAGAATTGCTGCCACGGACAATTTGCGATCCCTCGAAGTCCCCGATGGTGTCGGCGGCAGATTCAGTGTGTTAAGCGCCGTCGGACTTATTCAGCGCCGCTATGTGCGGAATTGATATAGATCAGCTTTTGGCCGGTGCTGCCGATATGGATGCCAGGGTTAGCTGCGAAGATTTCTACAAAAACCCTGCTGCAATCAACGCCGCCATAAACTATTACTTCTATAATCAGGGCAAAAAGATTTCCGTTATGATGCCGTATAGTTACCACCTGAAGGATTTAGCCGATTGGTACAGGCAACTGTGGGCTGAAAGTCTGGGCAAAGCCAAGGATCTAAAGGGCAATGAAGTTCATATCGGCCCGACGCCTGTCAAGGCCCTCGGCGCCACCGACCAGCACAGCCAGATACAGTTGTATCGCGAAGGACCGAACGACAAACTGTTTACCTTTCTTGCAGGTCGATGATTTCGACAGGAGCTACAATTGGCCCGGCCCCGGATTGTGCACCGGAGCTCAACTATCTCGCTGGCAAAAAACTTGAGCGCAGCTACTCAATAATGAAAAAAAAGCCACCGAGTACGCCCTTTTGGATAGCAAACGTCCCTGCCTTACGGTCTCTTTTCGAGAAGTCAACGCTTACACGGTTGGGCAGTTTATTTATTTATACGAGGTGACAACTTCTTTTGCCGGCGCGTTGTTTGGCATCAATCCTTACGACCAGCCCGCCGTTGAGTTAGGCAAGGAAGCCACTTTCGCCCTTATGGGTAAGCCGGGTGACGGATATGAGAAATTGGCGCGGCAAATCCGATCAATGACCGATGTTGACACCGAGTATCTGGTCTGATACTTTCTATGCGATTGAATTCCAAGCAATGAGAGGAATTTGCCAATGGACTATGCAGTGGTGATGGCAGGGGGGGCGGGCAAAAGGCTGTGGCCTCTCAGCAGGGAAAAACGCCCCAAACAGGTCCTGAAGATTCTCGACGGCCAGACCCTTTTGCGATGCTGCTTTGAGCGGCTTCTGCCGGTTTTCGACGCCAGAAACATAATCGTCCTGACGAATGTAGGCTACGCGGACTTAGTCCGTGAGGAGCTGCCGGAATTGCCGTTCAATAACGTCATTGCTGAGCCTGCTGTCCGCGATACGGCCGGCACTATCGGACTGGCAGCAAGTATTCTTACGAAATATGACCCCGAAGCGCAAATGGCGGTAGTTACGGCTGACCAGTTAATCTACCCACCGGAGGTGCTCCAGCAGGCTCTCAAGGACGCCTTCGTTTTTACAAGTAGAAATCCCGATGATTTAGTTATATTCGGCATTAAGCCGACCTTTCCCAGCACGCAGCTTGGCTATATAAAGTGCGGCGCCGCAAAGGCGTGTCGCGACTGCGCAAATAAAGTGCATCTGGTCGAAGCCTTCAAGGAAAAGCCCGACGAAATAGCAGCGAAAGAGTATCTTGCCGGCGGCAAATACTTGTGGAACTCAGGCATGTTTGTCTGGAAAGCTAAAACGATTTTAGCCAACCTGGCAAAATTTTTGCCCGAGGCCACCGAAATCCTGAGTAAGATGCGAGCCGACTGGGACAGTCCGAATCAGCAAAAGACGCTGCAGGATTACTATGTCAAGCTGCCCAAAATCAGCATAGATTTTGCCGTTATGGAAAAGGCTCCCAACGTCTACGCCATCAGATTGGACTGCCGCTGGCTCGATATGGGTTCTTTTATTGCCCTTGCAGATATTATCAGTTCAGATGAGAACAATAATGTCGTGGCCGCCGGCGCCAGTGAGCTAATTGACTGCAAAAACAACATCATCGTGACTGAGGACAAAAACCACCTGATTGCTGCCGTTGGGCTGGAGAATATCGTCATAGCACACAGCCCCGATGCCACATTGGTATGCCATATCGACCAGAGTCACCGGCTGAAAGACCTGGTGGAGCTGATAAGAGAGCACCGCGGCGGGAAATTCCTGTAATCAAGCGGCATATTTACAGTAACAGCGCAAAGCAAAACAGCGATGAGGTATCTGGCAATAGACTATGGCGACAAACGTACCGGCCTGGCAATCTGCGATTCAGCCGAAACACTTGCCACACCGCTGGCGGTGACCCGGGAGCAAAAGGGACTATTAGGAAGAATTGCAGATATAGTCAAGAGTGAGAAAGTCGACGCTATCGTGCTGGGCTTGCCCTTGAGCATGGATGGTTCGCAGAGCTCTCAAACCAGGCGTGTTTTGGACTTTGCCGAACAGCTTAAACAGCACCTTGACATTCCGGTCCACCTTCAAGACGAACGGCTGAGCAGTTTCAGCGCTGAGCGAGAGCTTGCCGCTGGTAATCTTACTCGAGGGCAAAAACGAAAACGGCTGGATGCTGTTGCCGCCGCCGCGATATTGGATGCCTTCCTACAGGCAAAACGGCGGAACTGAGAGTCTGTGAAGAAATCGCATCCGCGCCGGCTGTTTCACCGCCGACTGACGTCCCTTCGGCACCAAGAAAGAGGTGGTATGCACAGCATACCCTACGGACCGACGGCAAAACCCGCTACCTGCTCTTTTCGGGGGGCGATTGTTTCTCTGTCCGGAGAGTGCCAATCCAGAAATAAGAGTTTGGGTAATAGGTAGTTACCCACTCTTCATTCTGAAGGGAGGTTCCTGAGAATCTCTGTCGTTTCTCTAAAACCTTCTTGGGTAAGTTTGTAGGCTGACTTCTCTTTGTGGATTAACTTTCCCTTCCACAATTTCTTAAGGGAATTAGATATAGCAGAACTTGACCTACGGTCTAGGGAACTCTTGACCGATCTAAGATCAGCATATTCTGGGTAAAAGCTGTGCAGGAGAACCAATAGTTCCTTCTCTACTGTGAGGTTTCCAAATACTATTTTGCGAGTTCCGAAATCCTCCACGACAGTGGAAACCGGCATTTGGATGAACTCGATCATTGATCCAGCACTACTCATCGTGGCGGTAATCAGTTGTCTCACTATTTCTGATAGAATCCATTGGCGCAGGCAAAAGCGTATCTCAGGTCCTAAATGTTTGGGTCTACGAGACCTTTATGGGCAATATTGCGCTTGTTTCGCAACGTGTAGGTTGATCTGGCAATTCTTGCTAAAGCAATCTTAAGATCATCATTTAGAGCAGAAGGGCGTGATTCTAGCTCACGAAGATAACAGTCAACTTTTGGGTTCCCCTCATAACTTCGCGCTTCCAGAAATTGGAGAACCTGAACAGTGGTCTCCACGAATTTCCCTACTGAGCTTCTACCCAATGTACCTGTTTTGCAGTCGTTTCGTATGGCAACGAATTCCTTGACCAGGTCATTCGCCAGAATTCCGTCTAAGTATTTGCTAAGCTCGGCAACTAAATCGTCCACTTTCATGTTTCTTCATCGCCTGCCGAGGTAATCAGTTTTTTGGCCGCTGTAAGGCCCTCGGTTGTTACCCTATATTTTTTCTGCGCTTGTCTGCTCTTACCCTCTTTTCGCGTCTGAATCATTAGTTTAGGTTTTCTTTCCATCAGTGAGGTTATTGCGTTTGTAATGTTTCCCACACCGTGACCTAAATTCTTCAGTTCTTTGTTTATTTGACGACCAGTAAGTTCTCCAGTGGGGTTTTTCCCCTGAAGATAGGCACCAACAATAAGGACTTTGTCCGCATCGGATTCGGGATTTGCCTTCCCAAAGATATCGGCAACAGATTCAAAAGACATAATATCTGCGCCCCCGCCCTTCATATTCGCTCCTTTCAGCGAGAATTTGTCTCGCGCCCAATCAAGAACCCTTTGTTTCGCGTCTTCATCCAAATCCTTAGAGCGGAATGAACTTTTGCCATAGCTTCTATTTCCGGTCCACTTCCATAATCTTTTACTCCTATATCAATAGAAACACTCTGCATTACATTTACTCTATGATTAAAGAAATGTCAAATAATAATAAATGTTTTCTATGGTGTCCTGCACCGACCTTAACTGCTTAAACAAAAACCTCGAAAATGGTCTGCGAGGTATACCTTAGCGGTTACTGGATTCCCGCTGCCCGCTTCTGCGGGCAGAAGTTTCGGGGGAATGACACTTTCAAGCAGATTCCTCGACTATGCTCGGAATGACAAAGGACGCGGCGGTGAACTGCCGGGCTAAATGGTGCTCCACTTGATGCCGATTTTGCGGGCGGCGTAGGCGAGTTCTTTAAGATAGTCGCCGTAAGCCATCATCCAGTGCGAATCGCGGACTTCGTTGATAAGCTTCCGCCAATCGCCCTGGATTTTGACATCCTGCTGCGACCGGCAGATCTCATAGAATGGATTATCCTTGACGATTCCGGCAAACCCCAGCCACCGGCCCGTACTATACTCCGGGTCGATAAATGTCACCTGCTGGCCCAGAGGCATCTCAACCTTCGGTGCGGCCCCATACTCGGATTCATAATGCGTCATAATCTTGGCCGGCTCGTAGCGCGCGCCATCCAGCCGACGCGGGGCTGCTGCAGTGTGCGCAAGTGACTATCCCATCGTGCGGAAAGGTCGAGTTGTGCAGAAAGACGGGCTTGCCGGATATGTAATGCAGCAGGATGCCGGCGGGGATAATGACGAAATCGGATTCACAGAACGCCATCAGGCCCTGGTCGTTGAGCAGGCTCAAAGATAGGCACGGCGTCGTCCTTGCGATAGGTAGAATTGTGGTCATACACCCGCGAATGGTAAAGGCCGGTGCATCATGCTCCCGCATCAAGTCCCGGAAAACGCCGTGGAGCAAAAAGGCGTTATCCACGAACGTCCGCTCGGTCATAAGAGTCGTATTTGGCAACGACAGATATTCTTGTGCCCAGCGATGAGCAGTGGCGAGGGCATCACGGTTTTGCATCTGGCCGCCTTGATGCGGGCGGTAATTTCATCGTAGCTGACCTCGATGATGTTGAGCCTGAATTTGTCGCGGGCGACCTGGGGCGCTTCGGGAGAATACTTGCCCCACGGCCCGCCCAGAGCGACGATCCTGGCGCCGATGAAGTTCTTAAGTCCATAGAGGGCACGCAGTCGCCAGAGAAGCTCGTCATAATCATCGACGACGACATCATCAACGTAGACGCCACCATGATCGAGATAGGAGTTTTGCCCCGGGCCAGCTTCACCGGTTTGCAGATACTTCGTGCTCAGGGCTTCGTACCAGTAATAAGCTGGCCGGCTGCGGTGCCTGACGAAGATGATAGTGTCCTGGTCTTTTTTCTGTGAGAAACACGCCCTGAGCAATTCGCCCGAACCCGACGCAGCGTAAAGCACTATCACGTCATATTCATTCTTGTGCACCTGCGCAGCCTCTGGGATCGATTTGATTTTGACAACGGGCCGAATCTTTACGGGAAACTCGCAGCGCCGGATAGTTCACTTAGCTCTTTCGATATCCGCTGTGCCTCAGCCTTGGCGGCCTCATCGCTTTGCACGCCGCCCCACGATTTCCATGAGGTCGCCTCGCGCTTCTGGGCGACCGAATACATAAGGATAGGTTGTACGGTCAGGGCTTTACCCGTGCAGACGGGCGGATTGTCGGGTCCCAGTCTTGGCTTTTCGACTGAGCCAGCGATGACGTGCCGAAGCCCAGGATTTGGCCTGCGACACCGGCTGTGGTCAGGGCAACGAACTCTCTGCGGTTTATGTCGTTATAAAGCATAGCTTTCTCCTGGTTGGGCTCAAATCACGTTCTTCACGTATACCTGTCATGAGACCAGTTTACTTTAGGTAGACGAACCCGGCAATGGATTGCCGGGCTAAATACGGCATTTTCCGCTTGGATTTCGCGGTGTCGGCGGCTAAGATGTTCACCTATGAGAAAGTACCTTGCAGATAGAACGGCTAAGGTTGACGCCAGCGGCATACGAAAAGTATTTGCCTTGGCGGCAGAGATGAAAGACCCGGTCAATTTCTCGATAGGGCAGCCGGACTTCGATGTGCCGGAAGAGCTAAAAGAAGAAGCAATAAAGGCCATCCGAGAAGGCTTCAATAAATATTCGCAAACAAGCGGTGATGCACTCTTAAAAGGGAAAATTAGAGAATTAGTTAAGCAAGAGTTCGGGTGGGAAAATCCATCGGTGCTGGTCACAAGCGGCGTAAGCGGGGGGATTTTGCTGGCATTTTTGGCACTTATCAATCCCGGCGATGAAGTCATCATCCCCGACCCTTACTTTCGTCATGTATAAGCATGTAGTCAACATGTTGGGCGGCAAAGTGTGTCTTTATTGATACCTATCCGAATTTTAATCTGCCGGTCGAGAAAATTGCAGAAGCGATAACCGACAAAACCAAGATGATAATACTCAATTCGCCGTGCAATCCGACCGGCGTAGTATATTCAGAGCAGGACATAAAGAGCGTTGGCTGAAATCGCAGCGGAAAAAGACATATTGATTCTGACGACGAGGCTTACGAGAAATTCTGCTACGACGGCAAATTCACGAGCATCGCTAATTATTACGAGAAAACGCTTTTGCTGCGGGGCTTCAGTAAGCCTTATGCGATGACCGGCTGGCGTCTGGGCTTTGCCGCCGCGCATCCGTGTCTGCGCGACCGTGATAGAGGAGATGACCAAGATGCAGCAGTATACCTTCGTCTGTGCGCCAACACCTTTTCAAAAAGCGGCCATCGCAGCTCTGGATTACGACGTGAGCCGCTTTACCGAGCAATACAGGACAAAAAGAGACCTTATTTACGAAGGGCTGAAGGATAAGTTTGAGCTGATAAAGCCGGGCGGCGCGTTTTACGCCTTCCCCAAGGCGCCGGACGGACGGGCGACCGAATTCGTGGCAAAGGCGATAAAAAACAACGTGCTGATAATTCCGGGCAACGTATTCAGCGAAAAAGACACGCACTTCAGGATTAGTTTCGCCACCAGTAACGAAAAATTGCGGCAGGGCATAGCAATCTTGCGCAGGCTGGCGTAGGTGCACACCGGCAGGGGGGTAGGGCCGAAAAATTTGCCCCATGCTCGCAAGCAGGCATTGCCAAGTCGCGGACATCGCGGTATTATTCTGGCTATGAAGCATCCACTCCAGGCCATCCTGATCTTCTCTCTGTGCCTGATGACAGGAGCAGGCCTCATTCTCGCGGTAAGCAAGAGCCAGCCGGCTATCCCGACTGCTGAGCGAACAATCGCACAAGCGGCGGTAATTAGCTGTGAGGGTATGATTGACGATGGTCTTCGCCGGTCCATCCGGCGCAGAACTCAAATAGCCCTTGATGCAGGCGCAGATTACATAATTTACGAAATCGACACCTACGGCGGGTTTGTCCAATCGGCGGTGGATATTTCCGACGACCTGATACTTAGATTCGGCAAGAAAGCCCGCACGGTAGCCTACGTGACAACCAAGGCCATATCGGCGGGGGCAATGATAAGCGTCTCCTGCCAGGATATAATTATGCGGGAGAATACCACGATTGGCGATTGTGCACCGATTGCGCTGGGCGGCCAGTTGGAAGGCGTCGAACGGGAAAAAGCAGAGAGCTTTATCCGCGGAATCTTCGAGAGGGCGGCAGAAGCAAACGGCTATCCCAAGCCGTTGCTGCGGGCAATGGTCACGATGCAGATCGAGGTCTACAAAGTGAAAAATCGCCAGAGCGGCGAGTATGAGTTCTTTGAAAGCGATGGGCTGCCCAAAGACCCTAACAAGTACGACCTGGACAACAAAGAGCGGATCGTTAAAGATACCGAGATTCTTACAATGACGGCTTCTGCCGCCCAGCAGTATAGGGTTGCCCGTGCGGTGGTTAAGGACCGGGCTGGAGTGCTGGATTTTTTAGCCCAGCGTGATGGCGTGAGCTTTGCCGGTGAGCCGATGGTGCTGAAGACGCTGTGGTCGGAAGAGATGGTTCGCTGGCTATATTCGCCGGCTGTGATGGCCGTGCTGGTTATGGTTGCCTTATTAGCGCTTTATATAGAATTAAGCGCGCCGGGCATCGGGCTGCCGGGGCTGGTAGCACTTATATGTTTTGTTATCATAATTGGCAGTAAATATCTGGTGGGACTGGCTAACTGGGTGGAGGTGGCGCTATTCATCGTTGGTTTGGTCTTATTGGCGATTGAGATTTTTGTGCTGCCTGGGTTCGGCGTTGCCGGGGCTCTGGGGATAATATGCGTGCTGGTCGGCTTGTTCGGGATGCTGATTAAGAATCCGCCGAACACGCTGCCCTGGCCGCATTCACCGCTTGACTGGCAATTATTTGTCAGCGGAGTCCTGGGACTATCGCTGGGCGTTGCAGGATTTATCGTGCTGGCGTGGCTCCTGGCCAAGTATCTGCCGAAATTCCAGTTTCTCAGCGGCCTTGTTCTTTCGCCGACTGTGGTCACGCAGGGCGGCGAAATGCGGGTCAGTATGACGACCCCGCCCGAAAGCAAAATTGCAGCGCTAAATGTGGGTGACATCGGCGAAGTGACCTCTACGCTGCGGCCTACCGGAAAGGCAAGATTCGGCGATGCGGTAGTGGATGTGGTTGCCATAGCAGAGTTTCTGGATAAGGGCACTCAGGTCCAGATAACAGAAATTCACGGCAACCGGGTCGTGGTCAAAAAAGTCGAGGACCAATCGTAGGGGCAAAACCGTGGGTTGGTGGCTTATTTTTGCTATTTTCCTGTATGTTGCCTGTGCGGCGCTAATCATCGCGGAAGTGTTTGTGCCCAGTGGTGGGCTGCTGAGTGTGTGTGCCCTTGCCTGCATAGTCGGCGGGATATTGATATTTTTTCAGTACAGTGCCACCGCTGGGTGGGCAGGCGTGGTAATTGCTGCCATTATGGTGCCGTCACTGTTGGTCGTGGCGTACAAAATGTTCCCCAGAACGAGATTCGGCAGGAGCGTGACACTTATGCCGCCGCATCGAGAGCAGGGCGATGCCATAGCAGATTCATCGCAGCTAAAAGAGCTGCTCGGTGCTGTGGGCAGCGTTCTTACGCCGCTGCGACCGGTGGGCACCTGCGATTTTTCAGGGCAGCGGCTTGAGTGCGTGGCAGAAACCGGCTATGTTGATAGAGGCAAGAAGGTCAAGGTTATCCGCGTGCAGGCCACGCAGTTAACCGTTCGCCAAATAGAAGAAAGTTATTGAAAGGGTGAAAAGATGTTCGATGCAATGCACGTGATCCTTGCAGCCGGCGCCGCTGAGACGATTGGGCTGACGCTTTTAGTCATACTTCTCATCGCGGCACTGGTATTCTTCCTGCTGTTTATGAAGTTTTTCAGGCTATGGCTGCAGGCAAAATTATCCCGAGCCGACGTAAGATTCGCCGAGCTTATCGGAATGTGGCTGAGAAAGGTCGATATCAGAACTATCGTCCTGAGCAAAATAATGGCGATTCAGGCAGGGCTAACCCTGACCACGGTGGATTTGGAAAGCCACTACTTAGCTGGTGGCCATGTCCCCAATGTGGTGCGTGCCCTGATCGCTGCCAACAGGGCAAACATCGATCTGACGCTGAAGACAGCTACCGCCATTGACCTGGCCGGCCGCGATATTCTCGAAGCGGTCCAGACAAGCGTTATTCCCAAGGTTATCGATTGTCCCGACCCTAAAAAGGGCAAAGACACGGTTGACGCAGTTGCTCAGGACGGTATCCAGCTAAAAGCCAAGCGCGGGTAACTGTCCGGGCCAATATTGCAAGATTAATCGGCGGTGCTGGAGAAGAGACCGTTATCGCCCGTGTGGGCGAGGGGATTGTCACCACTATCGGAAGTGCTATAACCTATAAGAGCGTTTTGGAAAGCCCCGACAGCATCTCTAAAGCGGTGCTGGCAAAGGGGTTGGATGCAGGCACGGCGTTTGAGATATTATCCATCGACATCGCCGACGTCGATGTGGGCGTCAATGTCGGGGCGGAACTCCAGACCGCCCAGGCCCAAGCTGACCTGCGGAGAGCACAAGCCGAGGCGGAAAAACGCCGGGCTATGGCATTCGCCCGCGAGCAGGAAATGCGGGCACTGGTGGTCGAAAACGAATCAAAAGTGCCGCTGGCCATAGCAGAGGCCTTCAAAAAGGGCAACCTCGGGATTATGGACTATTATCGGCTGCAGAACATCGGCGCAGATACAGAAATGCGCGAGTCGATAGCGAAACCTAAGAAGAAAGAATGACAGAGAAATGTAAGGGCATCAGGGAATCAGGAAATCAGGATGCAGGATACCAGGAAATCAGGGTATCAGGAAGAGCAGTGGCAGATTTCTCAAGATTGTAGGTAAAGCATAAGATGCTATATTTTCTGGCACAATTGACCGCGCCTGCTCAAAACGATCAAGTCGAAAAGTGGGCGAATATACTACTAGTTGTAGTGCTGGCAGCTTTGTGGGCGGTTGCTGGTCTGCTCAAAGCGAGAAAGACTCAGCCGGAAGATGAGCAGGAGCAGTCAAGTGCCGGGCGACAGCAAGAACCGTCGCTGCTTATTAAGAGGTTGCGGAAGGAATTGTTTGGGCAGCGTGATCGTCCTCGGCCTCCAGCACCTGCATCAGCAGCGCAGTACCGGCGTCAGGCTCGCCAGCGATTCTCAACGACCTTGGCTGCCCAAGCCGCTGCTGGAAAGGGACCATCCGCGGGAGCTTCCCCCACGGCACCTCTGGCAGGGCAAGAACTACTACCGGCGACCAGCGGACTTGAGCCGGGGCTACAGCCAGCCCCAGAATCCATCAGCAGGCCCATTGAAGGTTTGAAGAGCGGATATGACGGCGCCACACCTGCAGGGGAACCTACACCAGAACGTGCGGTTGAATCTTTGCTGGATTATGACGACCCTGAGCAGCTTAGAAGGGCGATTCTGCACTACGAAATTCTCGGCAAGCCCTTGTCGCTGCGAAGGCAAGGTGAATACATCATCGGACTTTTTTAGGCGCGTCCGTTCTTTCGCCACTGAACTCCAGAAACACAAGCTGTTGAAGCCCGTAAGCCAGTGGGCGAGGGACCCCTTCCGCAGCCACAGAAACAACGTCCCATAAGGTATGTTATGTTTCATTCAGCGGTTGTTTCGGGGAAGATGACGCTGTTGTGATTTTGTGCGGACCCTGCTGTCTTCACAAGGGACTTGCGGTGACTGCCTCGTTTGCGGTTTGAGAAAGATTCTCCCACATTGCCGCGACTCTGTCTAAAAGGCCCAGGTTTTGAAGGACGACCGAAATGTTGACTGCCGCATCGGTTGCGGCGAAGTTATCGCGTAGATAGTGGTCAAGGTTCATAAGTGAAGATGCGAACTTTATCCGGTTGCAGTAAAGTAACGCTGTTCTGTAGTGAAGTTCAAGCGTCTCTCTGCTGAGATGTTCGGGGGCGGTAAGCTGCGCTAAGGCGTCTTCTGTCCGGCCTATTTCATATAAGCAGACAGCGAGTTTGCTGCTGGCTCTGGCATAGGTTGGGTTTATTTCTAAGGCAGCTTGAAAACACTGGGCAGCCCCTTGCAGTTCTGCCACGCTCATCAGTAGGACGCCCAACCGGTAGTGCAAATCCGGATTTTGGGGACGCCGGCTGATTTGCCGGCGATGTGCTGAAATCACCGCCTCTATCGTATCGTGCGAGTCAGAAGTATCGTGCAGCGGCGTAGCTTCGGCAAGAGCCGCCTTAAATATCAGGTTAGCCGTCTCGCCGAATAGAAATGAACTGTTGGGCTGAATTGCCGCTGCCAGCGACAAGGTCGTCAGGGCCTCGGAATTGCGGTGGGCTAGTTTTTGTGCCGTTGCCAGCCCGATATACGAGTCGACTATTTTGTCGTTTATTTCGACCGCCCTATTGAACTGCTCTGCTGCAAGCTGCTCGGCTCGCATCTGCAAGAACTGTGTGCCGAGCTTTATGGTCGCCTCCAGAAAATCAGGACAAATCCGCAGCGCCTGCTGATACTGTGAAACTGCGTCGGCGCTAGCCCTTAACATGCTCAGGACATCCGCCTGTTTGACAATCAGGTCCACCCTGTCAGTCTCCTGGCAGAGAAGGTGGTCGAGCTGCTCCAACGCCTCGTGAAGCTGCCCATCTCTAATAAGCCGCTCGATTCTTTCGTCACCAGTGAGGAAATTATCCGGGTGTATCAGAATTGCGGTGTTGAAGGTTTCAATCGCCTTTTCGTATCGGGCGGTTGCGATATATAAATGTCCCAGCGTCACCAGTGCGGATATGTCATCAGGATACTGGTCTTTGAGAAGCTCGTATTGTTGGATGGTTTTGTCAAGTTGACTGTTTTTGAGGCATATTGCAGCCAATCGCTGGGCGGGAAGTTGTAGATAATTTTTGAACTTCAGGCAATCCTGATAGAACTCTACGGCCTGCGATTCTTTGCCCAGTTTTTCGTAGCAGTGTCCCAGGGTGTAAAGAGCCATCGTATTGTTGGGCTGCCTCATATAGACTGAATTTAGCTCTTGGATTGCCTGGGGGAGTCGATTCTGGGCAAGGCATAACGCCGCTGCGGCCATACGCCCGCGTGTGCAAGCGGGATTTTCAAAAAGATAAAGCCGTAACTGCTCCTGGGCGGCATCCAGCTTCTGTTCGCCCATAAGCGTGATTATTGCGGCCAACTGCTGTGCCTGGGCTGATTCATCGGCGGGTTTGTGGTCTTTGCCGACATCAAGCCAATGCCATATTAAATCGGCGGTGTCGACTTGTATCGCCCTACCGAAAATCTCTGAGTATTGTGCTCATACACCCTGTGCCGAACAACTCGCTTATTGATTTCGAGTCGGACTCGGAACCTGACAGTTTCTCAGCGTCCTCCGTGTCCAGTTATTGCACTAAGAATATCGACAGCATAAGCCGGCTAAATAATTTCGTTTTGCTGAATTAGGCAGGCAGCGATTTGATTTATCGAACGTGCGTGGCGATTGTGTGTGATGTAGCGGCTGTTGCGGTTCTAAGAACGCCGGTTATCCGCTGGAGGATGCCTTACGGCATCGGCTTTTTGTCAATTTTTGCCTTGAAGTGTTGGCAAAAAATGTGTTACAATAAAAACGTTTGCGGGAGATCTCTGTATAAGGAGCGTTAATTTGTTTCCAGTCCGTCTGATATTATTTATATCACTATCCTTTGCTGGTATGTCACAGGCTGCTATATGTCGCTTTCAAGGACTCGGGGACCTGGCCGGAGGAGACTATTATAGCAAGGCATACGCAATCTCTGCAGATGGGAGGGTCGTGGTGGGAGAAAGCAAATCCGCTTTGGGGGAGCCTTTCGAAGCGTTCCGCTGGGAGAATGATGTGATTAGTTCTCTTACAGCCCCGGGAGATCCGTTTTTCGCAAGGAGCGCCTACGCCGTATCTGCTGACGGTTCAGTTGTGGTTGGACAAAGGCGGTCACAAGTAAAGACTTTCGGCGAGGCCTTTCGCTGGACAGAGTCCGCTGGAATACAGGGCCTTGGCGGTCTGCCGCCGGTATTCGCTGGAAGCAGAGGTTATGGTGTGTCCGTTGATGGGTCAGTCATAATAGGAGAGACGCCGTCCACTACGGATTTTGAGGGATTCCGCTGGACTCAGGAAGAAGGCATGGTCGGCCTGGGGTGGACTCGGAGCACAGCATACGGCGTCTCGGCTGATGGCTCAGTCATAGTCGGAGAATTTGACTCCGCCAAGGTTCCGGACAAAGAAGCATTCCGCTGGACGAAAGAAGAAGGGATGGTCGGTCTGGGATTCCTTGTGCCGCCTAGTATGTTCGCCTTTAGCAGGGCTACAGCCATCTCCGCAGACGGCTCAGTCATAGTCGGCTGGAGCGAGGCTTCCTTCCCCAGTTCTGCGCCTGAACCCTTTCAGTGGGAAAACGGCGTTATGACAGGCCTGGGCGTGCGCGGCAGTGCGTGGGCTGTTTCTGCCGATGGGTCAGTCGTGGTCGGCGGTGACGATGTGGTCGAAGGCGTTAACGCATTTATCTGGGATTCAAAGCACGGCTTGCGAAGACCTCAAAGGCGTCCTTGTTAATGAATGTGGCCTGGACCTGACCGGCTGGACCTTGACTGCCGCCAGAGGTGTCTCTGCTGACGGCCTGACAATCGTCGGATACGGCACAAATCCCGATGGCTTTACCGAAGGCTGGATCGCCACCATCCCAGAGCCTGCGACATTTCTGCTTCTTGCCTTCGGCGGATTAGCGTTGCTGAAGAAACGCAGGCCATAAAAACGGCAACTTCGTAGTTTTTGTAACCGTTCACGCGGAATATAAGGCGTTGTTTGTGTCATTGCGAGGCCTTTAGGCCGAAGCAATCTCAAAAACGAGCGATTTTAGATTGCTTCGCTTCGCTCGCAATGACGAAAATGCGGTTTTTCTGTGAACGCTTATGTAGTTTCTATTGCCGCGTATGGTCTGCCTCCGAGTCTGATTTTGCCATCTGGGCGCATTTTTCTATCTCACTCAGATACGCCAGTGTGCGCTCAAGTTCATCGCTCAGGTGCTTGAGCTTGAGCATGGTTTTGACCCGTGTCAGAAGCTCGAGCTTATTGACAGGTTTGCTGATAAAGTCGTCCGTGCCGGAATTGATGCCGCGTTCTATATCGCCGAACTCATTAAGCGCCGTCACCATTATCACCGGAATATCGCTGGTTTTGGGGTCGTTCTTAATCCTCTTACATACCTCAAAGCCGCTGATCTTGGGCATCATCACGTCCAGCAAAATCAAATCGGGCTTTTTCTTCCTGACGGCCTCCAAAGCTCCGGCCCCATCGAGTGCCGGCACCGTTTCGCAGTCTATGTCCTCCAGATATGCCTGCAAAAGTTCAAGATTTTGCTGGTCGTCATCAACCACCAGAATCACCGGCACTCTGCTCTGACCTTTTCTAATCTTCTGCTGATTCATAAGATGCAGCTCCTGGGAAATCGTCTCTATTTGTTCTCTGCCGGCATTGGTTGTTTCAGCCAGGCCAGGTTGAAAACATAGTGTTGTTTACTGCTAATAAGCTGGATAAGGCCGTTAGGCGTCTGGGTGGCTGCTAAGTAACCTCTAGGTTCAGCGTGGTTGTCATCCATAATGAACTTGCCGGTATTGCCGCCGCCGTCGATTTCTCTGGCTGGACCGCCGGCAGTAATCAGTCGCTTAATGGGCCAGGTCTTACCCTCGTCAAAAGATAGTGCTGCGAACATGCCGTACACCCGGCGTTCTTTGCCGTCTGCATCGCGGATAACCAAGCCATTTTTGCCATCGGCAAAGCTCACTAATAGAATCGGGCCTTCCCGCAGCCGGCGCAGCACCAGGCGTTGTCCTCCGCCGATGGGTGGAAATTCGCTGGCGTGATAAGTCCAGTTTTCGCCTATGTCTTTCGAGATACTCATCGGCATCCGGCCATCGATGTTGTTGCCGCGTCCCAATGCCATAAGGCTTCCATCTTTCAACTGAACGACGCCGGCGTGAATTCCAGCGATCCAGGGGCCGCTCTCGCCCTGGGCGAATTTCGGCGTGGGCCGATCGGCACCGGGGTCAATCCATGTCTTGCCGGCGTCCCGGCTGATATGGATGGCGGTGCCGCCGCTGCCGCCAGTGCCGGCGTCACAGGGCAATATGATGAACCCTTCGCGTGTTTGAAAAACCGATGCGATAGGCTGGTGGCGCAGGCCGTGCTCAGGGTCAATCAGCCAGGCGTTCGACCAGGTAGCGCCGCTATCAGTCGAGATCCGCATCACCAGGGCGAGATTCCCCCAGGTGGCCGCCGCCGAGAGGCCGTTGAAGTGATAGAGCGTTTTTTGCCCATCGAAAAATAAGGCTGGAGCGTGGTCGTTACGGTCCGGGGCGTCCCAGAATAGCGAGGCAGACTCCCACTGGTCGCTGCCATATCGCAGGCGGCTGGCCACAATGGCCAATTCCCGGCCGGCCTCTGTGCGGCAGGAATACCAGATGGTCAAAAGGTCGCCGTTCGGGCAGTCAGCCAGTGCTGGGTCGTGATTGTGCTTGCTGTACATCGGGCCTTCAGAGCCGGGCGGAATCTTGACGTACTCAATTGGGCCTTTGAAATAAGGCTGCTGCGGGTCCGGGCCTTTGCCCAGGTCAGCAGGAGTATCCTGCCTGACGTCTCGCTGGTTCAATGGAGGTGCAGGCACGGGCAGCAGCTCGGTTTTGGGCAGCTCGCCCTGTACCACGCGGAAGCCTATCAGCCAGCTCTTATCTTCCGGCAGAGTGCCCAGACGGTTTGCCGAGCGCAAGTACGATATGTCGGTGCTGTGACTGCCGCCCCGAGTGACCTTGAAATCTCCGCCCCCCCGCCCTACCGGATCAGTCTGGTCAGAATTTCCGTACGGGCTGTACCAGTCATAGCACCACTCCTCCACGTTGCCGTGCATATCGCGCAGGCCCCGGGCGTTGGCGGGCGTGGCGGCTACTCTCAGCGACATCGGCTCAGGGTTCCACGTCTGCTTCTGGTTCTTGTGGAAAACGTCCGGCAATTTATCGCCCGTATGGTAGTTGGTCTTAGTACCTGCCCGGCAGGTGTATTCCCATTCGGCTTCCGTCGGCAGCCGGTAGGATTTGCCCTCTTTCTTGGAGAGCCATTGGCAGAATGCTGCCGCCTCGTGCCAACTGACAAAAACGACCGCCTCATCGTCATCTTTGGAGAAGCCGAGCTTTCCGCGAAGTTTGCGATGTTCCGGGTCGAACTGCTCAAACTGGGCGTTGGTCACCTCCGTTACCGCCATGTAGAAAGCCTGGCTGATGGTAACTTTATGCACGGGGCGCTCGTCCCAATCGCCCCCCTGCTCTTGTCCCATTGAGAAATCGCCCGGTTCAACGCGGACAAATTCCATGCCGATGGAGTTGACAGACTTCTGCGGGGCCGGCGAAGAAGGCCGATTTGCCGCGACCCGCAAGCAGCCCATTAGCGTGCTCAGGCACATTGCCAATATTGTCAGCCATTTAGTTCTCATTTCAGAATCGCCCCTTTAGTAAATTTGGTTGCTGTGATTCTCGATATATTGACGGACCTCCGGCCTAACATAAACCGTTTCGATATCCAGCAGCTTTGCTACCGCCTCAGCGCAAAGCACCGCCACCTCTGTTGATGGTGCCTGCGTATCCGCGAAGAAGATCCGCTGGCCTTTCACTGTACACAGCCCCCCGCCGCTGCCGCCAAGCGGCTCATTTCGGACTGTGACGCCATTTCCTTCCAATAAATGCAGCAGTTCTTCTAAGATTCTTTGCTCAGTCATCTCTTGTCCGCCGCACCAGGCGTATATACTTTTCAAGAAAAAGCCTGCCAAAGGTCGATAAAGTACTGGATACTGGATGCTCGGCGTGATTTGGATTTTATACCAGGAGCTGACGATTGACAAGCATTATAGAAAAACGTGTTTCTTTGCACCGGGACCTGGCAAATCAACAGCGGCAGAATAACGCTTTGCAGGCCCAGATTGCTCAGTTAGAGAGCCTTGCCAACATTGGCACGGCCAGCTATATGATAGCCCACGAGATCAATAATCTGCTGACGCCACTGGCTGATTATGCGGCCCTGGCACTTGAAAATCCAGATGATAAGTCTCTGACAAACAAGGCACTTCGCAAAACGGTCCAGAATTGTCAGCGTGCCGGCAAGGTGATGGAAAGTATGCTGGCGATGGCAAATGGCCGCCGACAAGAAAAGGAAAATGTCCCGCTGCGTGCCTTGGTAGAGGATGTTCTTGCCTGTCTGTGCAGAGATTTTGGCAAGGATGGCATAACCGTACAAATCCAGATGCCTGAGAATTTGACGGTCTGGGCGGTCCGTTCAAGTCCAGCACGTCATAATGAATCTGATTCTTAATGCCCGCCACGCCATGCTGCCACACGGCGGCGTTCTGACCATAAGGGCCTCAGAGGCGACCGACGTCACTCACATGGAAGTCGCCGACACCGGCAGCGGCATTGAGCCAGCCGACCTGCCACATATCTTTGAGTCATTTTTCACCAGAAAGAGACCCGAGCGACGAGCAACGAGAGACCAGAGACGGGAGACGGGCTGCGGGCTCGGCCTTGCCTTCTGTAAGAAGATAATAGATGCCCATCAGGGCTGCATTTCAGTCGAATCCCAACCTGGCCAGGGAAGCAAATTCAGGATAACGCTGCCCAGACCACAAAAGATGGTTTTTCGAAACAAAATAAAGCAGCGGTACAGCGAGATATGGGAAAAGCGTACCACGACACCAAGCGCTTCATCCCGACTGTGCCTATCCCTGGGTCGCCAAGCTTCGGGCGGAGAAAATTGCCCCCTACGTAGGCGAAAATGATACTGTATTGGAATACGGAGTGGGAACGGGATGGAATCTTGCCGAACTAAAATGTAAAAGACGGCTCGGCTACGATTTATCAGAGCACTTAGAGCCCGTGCTTGCCAGTCGCGGCATAGAGTTTCTAAAGGATATTACTACGGTAGCTGACGGCTCAATAGACGTAGTGATTTGCCACCATGTGCTTGAGCATACGGATAATCCGTCCGAAGTTTTGGAAAAGATCAAATGCGTACTTCACCCAAACGGCAAATTGCTCTGTTTGTCCCTTATGAAAAAGAAAGGAGATACCGCCGTTACAATCGGCAAGAGCCTAATCACCATCTTTATTCGTGGAATGTGCAGACGCTCGGCAATCTCGTTGAGGATATCGGATTCAAAGTCACAGAGGCAAACGTGGGCAGGTTTGGCTACCATAGGTTTGCAGCGGTTTGGTCGGCTCGGCTTGGTCTGGGAGAACTGGTTACAGATTCATACGAGGGGTGATTCACTTGCTAAAGCCTGCTTTTGAGGTGCGGATCATTGCTGTCAATAATTGCTTCTACAATGTCGTTTAACACCTCCCAACTTAGACTGCCGGCGTTATTGGCAAGGTCGAAAATATGTAATCGCCTCGCTCGGTGCTGCATACGCCGGAAAATATTTTGACGCCGCCGATATATCCAGTCTTACCGAATATTTTGCCCTTGTACTTTTGTTCTCAAAATGTCTGGCGATTGTCCCATCCACCCCCCCTACTGCCAGCGAACGCTTGTAAAGTTGCCAATTCGCGTTTTTGTAGACGTCAAATAGCACTCTTGTTATGGCGTTTGCGGTGAGCCTGTTCTGTTGGCTTAGTCCGCTGCCATCGTCGACATAAATCCGTCTGTATCGATGCCCAAACCTGCCAGGTAGCGTGCGATTATTTCCCGGCCATTGCTCCAACTGCCGCCCCTTTTATCGGCGTTGCTGTTGGCCGCGATAGTTTTGAGCAGCGATTCCGCTGCCAACCCAAGGCTGTCCTTATTACATCGGCTCAAACAGTCGATTAGGGGCGTTCGATATTCTGCCAGTGGCACCACATCTTGATTGTCGGTCACTGTTTTTTCTATGATTCGACCTTCTATGTTTATTCCTGCCCTTGCCAGACTTTCCGCTAATAGAAATCCGAAGAACGCTGCCGGTCGCTCAATCGCTACGAAGAACGGTCCAACCTTGTCTTTGCATTTGCCGAAGACAGCAATTCGATTAGCCTCTGCCGTCCGATAAGAGCCAACTGCTTGCGGGCCTGCCGATGCCGCTGTGATTTCGTTGATGACCTGCACATATCTGGTTTGCGGCTCGATGGAGACAGTGACTCGCCCGTTGCTATTCTCGGCGCTTACTTCTATGCAATTGTCGTTGAAATTCAGCCCGCTCACTTCACAAGCGTACCAACGGTTCAGGTCGTCCTTCGGCCAATTCGGGTGCACTCGCTGGTCATCGAATGCACCGCTGTCGATGACAATATCCTTGATGGCGGGTATGCGATTACGCTTTAATGCTGCCGCGATATCCTCGAATATCCAACCCGCTTGTCGTCCGTACCGGGCATCATTGGCTTTGTCGCCCAATAACGGGTCGCCGCTCCCTATCACAACCAGTGTATCGCCGCGTAGCCCCACCTTCGTTCTGTACTCGTAGTCATCGCCAAGATATTTCAGTGCTGCCGCGCTGACAATCACCTTCATATTCGAAGCCGGCACCAACGCCTTTTGGGCGTTGTGCTCGTAAAGCGATTTGCCCGAATTGGCTTCTATGATGCGAACGGAGAACTCAACGTTTTTCTGCGAGCTAACGATGGCGTCGATCTGCCCGGCTAAATCTGCCCTTGCAGAACTGCCAAGGCAAACACCAAACGCTGCCGCGATCAACAATTTCTTTAATCGTGACCTCATACGGCGGCTTATTATTCAATAGCAAGGCCCAAAGGTCAATACCTTATGCGTGCAGTAATTACCCCGTATCGGAAAATAGCAGGGGCCTATTCACCTTTGGCGAATAGGCCCCGAAATTAATAGTTGATTGTTCGTTGTTCATCGATGAACTATGAACGGTGAACAATGAACGATCCGATTACGGCCACAAAATCTCCTCAAGCCAAGAATCAACCAATACGGCAAAGTCCTTGAAGTTAATCGCGTTGTCCTGACGCAAATCAGCCGGTATAGAGAACGTCGATGTAAGGCCAGCAACCGACGCAATCTGAGCGTCAGTCAAAGCACGGCTGTAGATGCGAACCTCATCAATGCGACCAGGCCAGAAATTCGTATTGTCGTGACGCTGGCCCATGTGCACGTTGTTAGGCGTGTTCAGAACCAGAGTGCTATCGCTGCCCACGAGCCGACCGTCGCCGTAGTACTTTAACGTGGTGCCATCATAAGAGGCGGCCAGGCGCTGCCATCAAGATCAATCGGCATTATCCTCCGCTCCCAGCCGTAGACGTGAATACCATAGCCGCGAACGCCTAAAGCCTCTACAACCTCGATATCAAAATGGAGGTAGTTGCCGGATGGCCCGGTGAAACCAAAGATGTTAATCCAGTTCGGCAAGGCGTCCACCAAGGCATCCCCTGGCCCAGCCGGCTATCGTACGAGGAGCAGCCCCGCTGATACCAACCGCGTTAACATCCACCATCTGGTCAACACCATTCAGTTGAATCGCCTGGCCTAATCTTACCCGCCTCGTAGGTTGGCGTACCAACGACTGTGCCATCGTGGCCGCCAACAACATCATTGGTGTTGCCATCGAACGGAAAGACGCAATCAAACCGGTAGTGCCGGGATCAACCGGCGTAACCGGAAGCGAGTATCCAGCCACAGATTAGCCAGAATATCCACATCAGCCGCGTCAACAACACAGTTGCCGCTTAAGTCAGCGGCGGGCGTACCCATTGAAGGAACACATCTGCTGGGATATACCCGAATGTCATCGATGTATATCGTGCCCGCGCCGCCAACCGTCGGACTGCTCCGGTTGCCCAGGCCAATATACATCTTCTTGACAGCAGCCAGATTGACGCCTGCAGCGCGAAATTGTGTCGGTTCAATGTTCCATTCACGCCAGCCCGGCTCTGGGTTGCCTCTGGTTTAGGATGGTTCACGACCTTAACGTGGCCGGCATTATCTTCCAACGCCACATACAGTTGTGCAGCATCATTATAAAGATCGTCATAG
>CAWFCJ010000079.1:0-5864 GCA_963814265.1 Sedimentisphaerales bacterium
GGCTGTCCGGGAGTTGGAGACTATCTACGGACAAATACCCGTGAAGCCTGGATCGGCTCAAAAATCGCGGGACTGGAGGCGCGGAAGAATCGATTTCGGATTATCGCTATCGTGGGCTGGCTATTGAAACAGCCGAAAAACGAAATGCTGAAGGAGACCAGGCATTGAACTTGGGACAAACAGTTTTAAAGGTTGAACAGCCCCATTCCGCGGTGGCGATACCTTTAAATTACCAGGGCAAACTGTGGGAGTTGTGAATTTCCGTTTCGAAGGCCAGACCTTGCCAATAGAAGCGGTAAGTACTTACGAGGAGATCGCAAACCGGCTGGTATTGGTGTTGGAAAATGCGGTTGCTGCAAGAAGCACAACAATTACCGATGAGGCCGATGATCTCTCCGGCAGAAACCTTGAGCTCGATCTCCCGCAGGGCGCCCAGGCCGCCAAGAGATTTGTTACCCCATGTAGTTCTAGAAAACCCATAATTGAGTTTCCCGTAAAAAAAGAATTTAGGGGTTCAGGAATTAAGAGATTCCTAGATTGCAAATTCCTCAATTCTCAGATTGATCTATTTTCTCTTCATCCATTTCCCGGCCAATCCGACTAGACCCTGGGGCAGGTAGTAAATCACAAACACCAGGATAACTCCATAGACGATCAGATAGCCTTCTTTGATCGTGATCCTCAGGTATTCACCCAGGAGAGTGAGAATAAAGGCGCCCACGACCGGCCCAGCGACAGTGTAAAGCCCCCCCATCAGCGGCATGATCTGTGCCCTCCTTCTCAAGCGCCTTGACCAATGACGCCTCGGTGTATCTCGCGGGCGGCTTGGTAAAATGCTGCTCGGCCTTGATGTCCACCACCGCCAGCTCCTGGCCGACCTTGACCGTCGGCAATTGCTGTTCGGCGGACGGAACCGTCCAGACCTTTGTAAAGCCGTCGAATACCAGTACCCGACCGCTGGTCTTGTAGCAGCATTGTCCAATCGGGGTATCGGCGATGACGTCTAAGTTCGTCACGTCCCACTTCGCCGGCGCCATCTGGCAGGCGACGAACCGCCTCCATATCAAGTCATAGAGCTTATACTGTTCCTCGCTTACAAGCGTCCTGACGTCCTCCGGCATCATATCGACGTCCGTTGGCCTGATTGCCTCGTGGGCGGCCTGAGCGCTTTTTTCGCCGCGTAAACGTTCGCCTTTTCAGACACGTATTCCCTGCCGAAGCGCTTGTTGATAAAATTACGCGCCTCGTTGATTGCCTCCGGCGATATGTGCGTGCTGTCGGTTCTCATATACGTGATAAGCCCAAGCGCCCCCATTTCGGCCCCGAGGTCAATGCCCTCATACAACTGCTGCGCGATTGACATCGTGCGCTTGGTGGAATAACCGAGCCGGTTTGCCGCCGCCTGCTGCAGCGTCGATGTGATAAACGGCGGCCCGGGCCGGGATGACGATTCTTTGTTCTCAACGTCGCCTATCTTGAACCTGGCGACTCTGATTGCTTCGTAAATGCGGTTCGCCTGCTCTGTGGTAGAGGCCTTGAAGTTTTCATTTCCTACTTTGTAAAGTTCCGCTTTGAAGGCGCTGCGCTCGGCAAGCCATTTGTTCTGCTCATCGACAGTTGGCCTTTGGTCGGGCTTTTCGCCGCTGGAAACAAAATTTTGCCACCGCTGCCCGTAATCGCCTCCTGTGTCGGTGGTGAAAATCGCGGGTATCAGCCAGTATTCATCCGGCTTGAAATTGCGTATCTCTCGCTCTCGACCCACAACTATTTTTACCGCCACCGACTGCACCCGCCCCGCGCTCAAGCCCCGCGCGACCCTTTTCCACAAAAGCGGGCTTATCTGATAACCCACTATGCGGTCCAGTATCCGCCGGGCCTGCTGCGCCATTACCTTGTCAATGTCGATTCTGCCCGGCTGGGCAAATGCCTGCTTTATCGCCGACTGCGTAATCGCGTTGAAAATCACGCGATAAACCCTGTCCTGCGGCACGCCCAAAACGTAGGCCAGATGCCAGGCAATCGCCTCGCCCTCCCGGTCAAGGTCGGTCGCTAAATAAATCTCTTTGCATTTCTTCGCCGCCGCCTTGAGTCCGGTCACGACCTTGCTTTTACCAGACATAATCGCATATGTCGGCTCAAAGTCCTTTTCCAAATCGACGCCGAATTCTTTCGCAGGCAAATCACGAATATGCCCCATCGACGCCTTGACCTCGAATCCGGAGCCGAGATATTTGTTTATTGTCTTGGCCTTGGCGGGCGATTCCACTATCACCAGCGATTTACCGTTTGAACTCGATTTCGCCATAATATATTTTGCCCCGCGTCCTGCGCCGGGTTTCCGTTAAATATCCGCTTATCGAAACTTCTGTTTGTGCGTTCGAGGAGATGAGAAATAAGGACGCCAGGGCGAATTGTCAAGAAAAACAATTTCCCCACCTCCCCAGCTTGAGTATATTAGGTGCGCAGATATCGAGCGATTGTCTTGGGCGGAGTTGCCGCCATCAATGGGGAATAGGACGGGGCTGGGAATGGTTTTCATTTATGTGAAAGATTCTGGCGCCACCGCGATACTGCTTTTGACATTACCGTAAAACAAAGGCCTGCCTCTGAAAAGGCGGGCCTTTGTAATAGTCAAAACGAACCTTTTTGTCGTCCTCTCCACACATAACTATACGCGTATCAGAGCTTGTATGGAAGGCCACCCGATATAAACTTTAATTATTCTTTAGGGCAGTCCGCTGTAATCGCCATGACTTCGGGGCTGAGCTTGCCCCAGACGGCTCTTATTATCCAGTGCAGGTCCTGATTGCAATGGCAGAGTGCGGGGTCGTCATGATTGTCCCAGGTGATTTGTTTGGTGCGAGAGTCCGCCCATTTATGGTATTCGCAGTGTCCGTCGGCAAAGGACGTCGGCTGGCCGTAACCGTGCAGCATCGGCGGCGTGTCCCAGAATGCTTCTTTGGTATACTGAATGGCATAGGCGCCAGTGCTGGCATATCCTTGGTCGGCAAACACCATCCTTTCGGCTGTCCTTTTAATCTGGGTTCTAAGTCTAACCTCCTGACTAAGGCCACCCAAGCCGAAGGGGTTCCCGGATTCGTCGTAATAAGCGTTCATCGCATGAGATATGGCGTATGACACATGTACGTCCCTCGCGCTAATGGGGCACTTGTACACCTTGTAGTCCTTAAGATATTTCCATATCGTCCCGTCTGAGATACAGTGTTCCCAGTCATCTCTGGTGGCGTTCGCATACTCAGGGGTCCCTTGAGCCCAGTAATCGGGGGTGGGGTTATGGGGTGGATTATTAATTGTACACAGTGGTTTGTACGTGTGCGGCCACTCATACCAACCTATTCCCTGATGTGCGCCGCCAGCTGTTGAGGAGGGAGTCCCGTGAGAGTACGTTATATCGGCGCACGGCAACCTGTCCTGGTGTTCGTCAGCATACATGTTCCATCCCATCTGTAGCTGCTTGAGATCGTTAAGGCAGACCGCCCGTTTGCCCTGTTCCCTGGCTCTGCCCAGTGCAGGAAGCAGTATCGCCATTAGTATCGCGATGACAGCAATTACCACCAAAAGCTCGATTAGCGTGAAACCCTTGTGCTTATTCATAAATACAGCCCCTCTAACATAACAGTTAATGGTTACCAAATTCCACGAAGCACTGTGCCGTATTATATCACAACCACATCCCTGCTTGCAAGATATTTTTGCAGCCCAATGCGCTATTGTAGTACGTCTGAAAACAGCCGCTCTGCGGGTAAACTTGCGGGCCGTCTTCCATAGTATAAGTCCAGAAACGACCGTACCTGTTGCAGTTGTTCTGTGATTCTTTTGCATATTTTTGAAGAAACCTGTAAAAATGGTGCAACAGATACCTTCACGCTTGGACTATATATATAGGGAAACAGATGGGTTCTTTACTACACAGCATAAGCCCTGAGTTGATTCGTCAGGCACAGACGGGCAATAAGGACAGTTTAGACCAGATTGTTGAACTGGTTAGAACTCATCTGTTCGGATACATTTACCGCCTGACGCTCGATTACGACCTGACTCAGGACCTTTTACAGGAGACCATACTTTTTATGATTCAGTCACTAAATCAGCTCGAACACGAGGAACAATTCTGGCACTGGATGTTCAGAACGGCTCTCGGAAAGGTCCAGCATTATAATCGCGAAATGAAACGCAAAAAAGCGGTAGAGTTGTCCGAATCAGAACAGATGCGCATTCATCACGAGGTTTACGCCGACCGCAACGACGGCCTGACCGACTTATTGCGAAAAGAGCTGTCCGATGCGGTATTCAGGGCGATGAGACGGCTGAAACTCAGGTATCGCAACGTCCTCATTCTTCGATGCTTCGAGAATCTGGAGTATTCGGAAATAGCGGAGGTGCTGAATATCTCCGAGACGCAGTCGCGTGTGCTGTTTTGCCGTGCGAAAAACTCGCTGCGGAGCCAGTTGGCAACTGACGGCCTCGGCAGCCGATATTTCCTTCTGGCCCTTGCCCTGTTTGGCCTGGCTACCACGCAACGGGAGCCGCTTCCACCACTACAATTACCGCCGCCATCTCTGCAGGTCGGCTTTGGCCCGACGGTATTGGCCTGCGATGTCGAGCAAAATCGGCCTGGTGTTGATTGCTGAGACAATTGCGATTGGTCTGGCCCTGCCTTTCCAGATGTTCCTTATGGCGGTGGGCATTGCCACACTTGTCGGCCTGACTATTTTTGCCATCTGCGCGCTCGGCAACTACTTATTCGGCAGCGAGGGTTAATCCGCCATGTTTTGCAGCAACGGTTTTAGCTTCCGGATGGCGTTGCCGCGGTGCGATATGGCGTTTTTCTCTTCGTTGGTCAACTGGGCAACCGTCTTATTCAATTTCGGCACAAAAAAAACCGGGTCATAGCCAAAGCCATTTTCTCCCGCCGGCGATCAATAATCACACCTTCAACTTGTCCCTGCGTCTCGGCCAGAGCTTTCTCTGGACTTGCCAAACACAAACAACACACAAACCGGCTGCCCTTTTTTCTTTTGGGATGCCCTTCAGCAGCTTCAGCAGCTTTTCTATGTTCTTGCGGTCAATCGATCTTACTGTCTTTGTCCGTCGCTTCTGCAAATCTTGCGCTTTTCACCCCCGGCTCACCTCCCAGCGCATCAACCACCAGCCCCGAATCATCCGCAAGCGTCCAAAGCCCGGTTGCTTTCGCGTAACCAATCGCCTTTTTGCTCGCGTTCTCAGCGAATGTTTTGCCATCCTCCTCAATCTCGCCGACATTCGGGAAGTCCGCCAGCCCCACCCAGTCAATATCACCTCCCAGCATCGATTTCAATTCCGCCAACTTCCCCGGATTCGTGCTGGCTACAAGTATCCTGCGTCGGCCTTTCAACTTCCCCCTCCTTACAACCTCTTAAGTCTGTCGATCTCGGCCTCAATATCTTTCAGAACTTCCTTGTTTGTAATCTCATCATCAATGCTAAAAATAATAAATACCTTCCCCCCGTATTTTCGCTCAAACTCTCCAAAGCTCGCTTTCATTCTCTCCGAAGGTGAATAATTGCCGAAGTTTGCTTTGGCAGTTACAGGCTTTATCTGTATGCCAAATGCTTTCTTTCCGACATAACCCAGATAATCGATGTCCCCCGCGTGGTCAAGCTCTGGTTCCGACTCGACGAATTTGACATCCGAAAACTTTTTCTCCAGATTTTCAGTTACAACGGATTTCTCTCTATAGAAGCCGTCGAAGGTTCTGTTGATGGTCAGGTTGTATATGTAGTCGATACAGTCCTGAAGCGTCAATTGCTTAAAGGCCTCCTGCCATTCAGGGATAACAATCTCTGTGATTTTGACATATAATC